>CAVPXW010000020.1:0-199396 GCA_963709865.1 uncultured Acidobacteriota bacterium | reverse complement strand
TGCGCCGCGCACTCGCCACCACATCGGCTCCACCCTGCGCCAGACCAAGCGCGATGGTTTTGCCAATCCCAGAACTTCCCCCGACCACCACTGCCACCTTGCCGTCGAGATCAAGCTGTTTGTAACCCATATCCCCTCAAGCACTCCTTATCAAGCTTCGGAATCAAGCTTCGGAATAATCTTCGAAATCAAGCTTCGGAATCAAGCTTCGAAAGTCCCGCGACTCGTATCAGGCTGTGCCTTCAGGCACAGCGTAAACGCCGGCTCATCCATCACGCCTTCAGGCGCTGCGGCCCGGAACGCGAGACGCGCCGCTACCAGTTAAGCATCACCAGTTAAACATCACCAATTGAACATGGTCCCGTCGAGCTTCCGGTTCACCGGCAAGTACGCCCGCTCGTACGGAAACTTCTCCGCCAGCTTCTCGTCATAGTCGACGCCGAGTCCCGGCGTGTCGCCCGGATGCAGGTACCCGCTCTTGAACGAATACGAATGCGGAAATACCTCATCCGTCTCGCGTGTGTGCCGCATATATTCCTGAATTCCGAAATTGTTCACGGAAATATCGAAGTGCAACGCCGCCGCCATGGCCACCGGAGACAGGTCCGTGGCGCCGTGACAGCCCGTCCGCACGTGATAAATCTCCGCCAGCGCTGCGATCTTCTTCAGATGCGTCAACCCTCCGCCATGCACCACCGTCATGCGCAGGTAGTCGATCAACTGCTCCTGGATCAGAATGTGCGCATCCCAAATCGAATTGAAAACTTCGCCAACGGCCAGCGGTATCGTCGTATGCTGCCGCAGGATGCGGAAGCCCTCCTGCAATTCCGCGGTCACCGCGTCTTCCAGCCAGAACAGGTGATACGGCTCTAGACTCTTTCCCAGCCGCGCCGCTTCGATCGGAGTCAGCCGGTGATGAACATCGTGCAGCAGATGAAGGTCATCTCCAAACTTCAGGCGCAACGCCTCGAACAGCTTGGGAACCTGCAGAAGATATTTTTCCGTCGACCACGACGTTTTCCGGCGGCAAGCCTTTCTCCGCCGGCTCGTAGTACAGCTTGTCCTTAGCCACGCCATAAGTGGAGGGCAGGCCCGGAATCCCCGATCTGGGCACGCATCAGCCAGATATCCCAGCTCTTTATACTTCGCAACTTCTTCCGCAGTTTCCGCGATGTCGCGCCCGTTCGCGTGCCCGTAGACCATCACGCCCGGTTCGGCTCTGTCCTCCGAGCAGGTTGTAGACCGGCGTCTTCAGCGCTTTGCCCTTGATATCCCACAACGCCATGTCGACGGCGGCGATCGCCGTCATGGTCACGGGCCCGCGCCGCCAGTACGCGCCGCGATAGAGGTATTGCCACACGTCTTCGGTCTGAAACGGATCGCGTCCGATGAGGCAGGGAATCAGGTGGTCGCTCAAGATACGATGCGACGGCCAACTCGCGCCCGTTCAGAGTCGCATCGCCCAGTCCGTAAATGCCCTCGTCGGTCGAGATCTTCAAAGTGACGAAATTCCGTCCCGGGCAACTGACGAACACCTTGGCATCCGTGATCTTCACAGGCGATCTCCTCAGACGTCTCTGCGTACTGAGTGTAACGAAATCTTCAGATGCGGCGCACCAATCCTCGCTCCGTCGCCTCCGTGTTCCGGAGCAGCACCAGCACCAGAATCATTCCCACCAGCGGAACCAGCCCCGCCACGATCACGATGGGATCGAAGGAATGCGTGCCCGTAGCCTGGCGAGCGTCGGAAATATAACCAATCAGTTTGAAGGCAACGATCGTCCCAATGCCCGCCCCGGTCCCGCTCAGCCCGCTCACCGACGCCACCGACTCGCTGCCAAACAAGTCCGACGGCAAAATGTTCGCCATGGTCGTGAATCCGGCGTAAGTAAAAGTCACGACCGCGAACAGAAATGCAATCACGTACAGGTTGGTGGTGAAGATGGTCAGGATGATCAGGGTCATTCCAATCCCACCATAAACAATCGGCGCTTTGCGTGCGGCGCCCAGCGACCATCCGCGCTTGATCAGATATCCCGAGACGCCGCCTGCGAAGAAACTGCCCACATCCGCGGCGATGAACGGAATCCACACGGCGATGAGCCCGCTCTTCAGCTCAATCCCTTTCGCGACCAGGTAGATGGGGAACCATTCCGTGATAAAGAAAAAGACAGGGTCGGTGAACGCCCTGGCGATGATCGTTCCCCAGGTCTGCGGGAGTTTCAACAGATCGCGCCAGCGGGGACGCGTCTTGCCCTCTTGCGGCGCGTCCGACTCGCGCTTGTCCGCCACGATCATGGCCAGTTCAGTCTGGCTGATGCGGCCGTGCTCTTCCGGCGGATAGTACAGCCATCGCCACGCAATCAGCCACAGAAAGCCGAGCGTGCCGGGGACCATGAACGCCGGCCGCCATCCCCAACGGAAATAGATCCAGCAGCACGATGAAAGGCGCAACCGCGCCGCCGATGGAAGACCCGCTGTCGAACAACGCCGTCGCCAATGCGCGCTCGCGTTTCGGAAACCATTCCGAGACCGCCTTGGTGGCAGCAGGCCAGTTGGCCGATTCGCCCGCGCCCAGCAAGAATCGAAACGTGGCGAAGCTGTAGAAACCTGCGGCCAGCGACGTCAGCATCGAGATCACCGAATACCAGATCACCGTCAGCGTCAGACCGCGCCGCGTGCCGATGCGATCCATGAGCTTGCCGAAGGCGGTCTGCCCAATGGAATACGCCACCCGGAACGCGATGGCGATATTCGCGTAGTCGGAATTCGTCCAGTGATATTCGAGCTTGAGATAGGGAGCGAGAAGAGAAAAAGTCTGGCGATCGATGTAGTTAATGACCGTGGAAGCGAACAGCAGCCCGCCAATCCACCAACGTAACGACGGGATCGGCTTGCGGGCGCTCGCCATTTCGGGGGATGCTCAGTCGTTTACGAACTCACTAGAACCTGCGACTCCTGAGCCAGCGCGCTTTGCAGGGCAGGACTCAGAAGCGAAGCCGACTCCGTGTCCAGATAGACCGTCGCATTGGAATGCCGGCGCAGAATCGACGCTGGAGCCATGGGACCGATCTCTCCTTCCAGGCACGCCTTCACCGCTCGTGCCTTGCGCTTGTCGGGAACAACCACCACGATTTCCCTGGCCTTGAGAATCTGGCGGGGTGACATCGAGATGGCGCGCGTGGGCACCTGCGAAATGTCCGCGAACCATCCTTCGCCCACCTGCTGCCGGCGGCAAGGCTCGTCCAGGTTCACGATGATGTACGGATCTTCGGTGATGAAATCCGCGGGCGGATCGTTGAACGCGATGTGCCCGTTCTCGCCAATCCCCAGGAACGCAATGTCAATGGGCGCAGACGCCAGTTGCCGGCCCACATCGCGAGCCACCGCCGCCGGATCAGCAGCGTCGCCTTCGATCCAATGAAAGTTGGCCATTCCAGTCTTGCTCACCAAGCGCTCCATCAGGAACTTGCGGAAACTTGCGGGATGAGTGGCCGGCAGGCCGATGTACTCGTCCAGGTGAAACGCCTCGACCTTGGTCCAATCGATCTTAGGCCAACCAATGCCCGGAGCCTTGGTCAGCACATCCAGGAATTCGAATTGCGATGCCCCAGTGGCGGCGACGATCCGCGCCCGGCGACCCTCGCCGATGGCGCGCCGAATCGCACTCGCAGCCTGCTCCGCGGCAGCCCGGCTCAAAGAAGCCTGGTCTCGGAATCCTTTGACTAGCATATGGGGCCCGCTCCAAACATCGCGACAGATGGCTTCTCGTCGAAGCCGGAAATTATACAAAACGCCAGCCTAACGCGGGGATCAGACCTTCGCCGCTTCGAGCCGTGGCGCCAGCATCTGTACAAAACCAAATGCCACCAGGTACGCCAAGCCAGCCATCACGAACACGGGCACATACGACCCGGTACGTTGCAGAATGTATCCCACGGCCTTGGCCACAAACATTCCGCTGAACGCTCCTGCCATGGTGGCGAAGCCTACGACGGAGCCCACCGCGCTTCGGGGAAACATGTCGGACGCCAGGGTGTAGATATTTGCCGACCAGCCTTGATGCGCTCCCGCAGCCAGCGCGATCAGACCAACCGCCAGCCACGCATCGGTGGTGCGCGCGGCGATCATGATGGGGGTTACGGCCAACGCGCAAACTAGAAGCGCGGTTTTGCGGCTGCCGTTCACGGTCCACCCGCGCTTGATCAGTGCGGACGAAAGCCAGCCTCCGCCGATGCTGCCGACGCAGGCTCCGCTGTAAATGACAAACAGCGGTAACGCCATCCCGGTGAGGCTCAGCCCGAGGTTGCGGCTCAGGAAATCCGGCATCCAGAACAGATAGACCCACCAGATCGGATCGGTGAAGAACTTGCCCAGGGCGACGGCCCATGCTTGACGGAGGGTGAGCAGAGTTCGCCAAGGGGCGGCCGTCTTCGAGGCAGGTCTTTCGTCCGGAGGATCGCTCTGGATGTAGGCCAGTTCCGCTGCCGAAACTTGCTTGTCCTGTTCCGGGCGGTGATAGAGGGAGATCCAGCACAGGATCCAGAAAAATCCCACGGCGCCCGTGACGATGAATGCCATGCGCCATCCAAAGCGGTGGGTGATCCAGGGGACCAGCAGGGGGGTTAGGAGCGCGCCGATGTTCGAACCGGAGTTGAAAAGGCCCGTGGCCAGCGCGCGTTCGCGCTTGGGAAACCATTCCGCCACCGCTTTCACCGACGCGGGGAAACTTCCGGCTTCACCAATCCCCAGGCAAAAGCGCGCCACCGCAAATTGCAAGACAGAACTTGCGGCGGCATGAGCCATAGCGGCGAGGCTCCACACAAAGACCGCGAGGGAAAATCCTCGGCGCGTGCCGAATTTGTCGATCAGCTTCCCGATGAACAGCAATCCGGCCCCGTAAGCAAACTGGAAAGCCAGCACGATGTTGCTATATCCGACTTCGGTCCATCCCAATTGCAGTTGCAGGGTCGGCTTGAGCAGCGCGATAACCTGCCGGTCCATGTAATTCACCGAGGTCGCGAAAAACAGCAAGGCGCAGATCAACCAGCGCCGGCCACCGACGTGACTTGCCGCCTCAGGCGGGATGTTTTCAGCAATGGCTGGCAGGGGGCGTGGGCTGGATGGATGGTTCACTGGATTGTGCGCACCGGCGACGTGCATCACTAGACATCGCGCAGGGCCTTTCCGTCAAGGAGTTGGTGAATCGGGCGCTAAGAAAGGCATTCAACCACGAAGGTCACGAAGGTACACGAAGGAAATACCTGCAGATGAATCCCTTTGTGAGCCTTCGCGTCCTTTGTGGTTGCGGCTTTTCGATTCCAGCATCGACGGAAGCACTCGTTTGAAACTGATATGATTCATGCCTTGAATCGCCCATGGACGGCTTCCTCACAGAACACTTCCTTCTGTCGAACGACGCAGCGCGGCGTCTTTATCACCAGTTTGCCGCGCCGCAACCGATCCTCGACTACCACTGTCATCTCTCTCCCCAGGACATTGCTGAGAATCGCCGGTTTGCGAATCTCTTCGAGATCTGGCTGCAGGGAGACCACTATAAATGGCGGGCCATGCGGGCCAACGGCATTTCTGAAAACTACATCACCGGTGATGCCGCTCCCTATGAGAAATTTCTGGCTTGGGCTCGAACCGTGCCCTACACTCTGCGCAATCCTCTCTACCATTGGACGCACCTCGAGTTGCAGCGCTATTTCGGCATCGACGAATTGCTCGATGAGACTTCTGCGCCGTCGATCTGGGAGCGAGCGAATGCGGTGTTGCAAACGCTGACTGCGCAGGCCATTCTGCAGAAATTCAAAGTCGAGGTTGTGTGCACGACGGACGATCCCACCGACGACCTCCGGCTATCATCAGGCGATCGCGAAGTCGAAGCTGCCGACGCGCGTCTTTCCCGCCTTTCGGCCTGACAAAGCTCTCGCCATCGATACTCCAGATTTTGCAGCGTGGGTCGACAAACTTTCCGCGGCGGCGAATGTCGAGATCCGCGATCTAAGCGCCTTTCTCGCGGCCCTGCGCAAGCGCCACGATGATTTCCATTCCTTCGGCTGCCGCCTCTCCGACCACGGATTGAACCATTGCTATGCGACGCCGTGTTCCGAGCCAGTCGCTGCAGCCATCTTCTCGAAGGCGCGAAGACGCCAGTCGGTTACCGAGGACGAGCACACCCAGTTCGCTTCGTTCATGATGCTTTTCTTCGGCCGCCTCGATGCGGAAAAGGGATGGACCAAGCAACTGCACCTGGGCGCTCGGCGTAACGTGAATACCGCCGCCCGCCGCAGGCTTGGAGCGGACGCCGGTTTCGATACGGTCGGCGATTTCCCCCAGGCCGGCCATCTCGCCGCGTACCTCGATCTCCTCTCCCAGGAGAACGCCCTGCCGCAGATGATCTTGTACAACGTGAACCCGGCTGACACATTTCAGTTCGCCACCCTGATTGGCTGCTTTCAAGAAGGAGAACGGCCCGGGAAAATCCAGTACGGCAGCGCCTGGTGGTTCCTCGACCAGAAGCAGGGCATCACCGCACAAATCGAAGCGTTATCGAATGCCGGGTTGCTGTCGCGTTTCATTGGCATGGTCACCGACTCCCGCTCTTTCATGTCCTATCCCCGCCACGAGTACTTCCGGCGCATCCTCTGCGATATCGTCGGACAAGACGTGATGCGCGGTGAACTGCCTCAGGACGACGTCCTCCTGGGAAGGCTGATTCAAGACATCTGCCACCGAAACGCCGAGCGGTACCTCCAATTGCCAGTAGCTCCTGTGTTTGCAATATCTTAGGAAGACTCGCCAACGCCTTCCCGTTTGCCGTGCTTGATCCTTTCCGCCCTCTAACCCCTCAGGCAACTCGGGTGAATTTTCTCGCAACTAAGAAATTAGTTGACGTTTCCCGTTAATCCACGTCAAACTTCTAGCGACCGAAACCCGAGGAGGATGGATTGGCCCGAAGCAAGTCCGCGACCCTGACCGAAGCCGAGTTGCGCATCATGAATGTGCTTTGGGATCGGGGATCGGCGACCGTCCACGAGGTTTTGGAAGCCCTACCCGCCAAGCCCGCCTTGGCCTACAACTCCGTGCTCACCATCATTCGCATTCTTGAGAAAAAGGGATACGCCAAGCACGTGAAAGATCAGCGGGCCCACGTCTATCTCCCGCAGGTCGACCGCAAGGACGCAACCCGGTTCGAGGTGCGGCACCTGGTCAGCCGTTTCTTCGGCAACTCTCGAGAACAACTCGTGTTGAACGTGCTGGAAGAATCCGGCGTCGATGCGGATGAACTCGACCGCGTGCGGCAGTTGCTGGAAAGGAGCAAGTGACCCAGCGATGAGCGCCGCCTTCAACCTGAACGCAATTGCCCAGGCATCAACGGTTCAGATCGTGGACTGCCTGGTTGAGGGCACGTTGATCGCGATCTTTACGGGTTCATTGTTAAGGGTGATGCGGCGGCGGAGTTCGGTGACTCGCTTTGCGGTCTGGTTCTCGGCGTTGATCGCGATCGCGACTTTGCCCTTTTTCGTCGGTTTGTTCGGGGCGCATGTTGCTTCGAATCCGTTGGCCGTCGCAGCCCGCCCGGCTCTCACCGTGCCCGGTACCTGGGCGCTTTATTTGTTCGCGGCCTGGGTTGCAATCTCGGCGTGGCGCATGATCGGTGTCGGCAGAGGTCTGTGGCATCTGTATGTGTTGCGCAAGAGTTGCGTCGCGATCGATCCCGCGACCTTAGATCCTCTTCTGCTAAATACGCTGGCGCGCAACCAGACTCCGCGGAAGATTGCCCTTTGCACCTCCGATCTCACGAATGTGCCGACAGCCCTCGGGCTGGTGAAGCCGGCGATCGTCGTCCCGGCATGGGTGATGCGGGAGCTTTCGGCCGATGAACTGAATCAGATCCTGCTGCACGAAATCGCGCACCTGCGCCGTTGGGACGACTGGACCAACCTCGTGCAGAAGCTGGTGAAGGCGATCCTCTTCTTCCATCCCGCGGTTTGGTGGATCGAGAAGAAAGTGTCTCTGGAGCGCGAGATGGCTTGTGACGACGCGGTTCTAGCAGAAACCGCAAGCCCGCGCGCCTATGCGGAATGCCTGGCGCACCTCGCGGAGAAGACGCTGATTCAACGCAGCATCGCCTTCGCCCAGGCGGCTCTGGGAAAGATCCATCAGACGTCGCTTCGCGTGGCGCAGATTCTCGACGCGGACCGCCCCACCGGCAGCGGACGTTCGTGGAAGCCCGCCGTGTCGCTGGTGGCGGTTTTCGCCATGACCTGCGTCGTCGGGATTTCGAGAGTTCCCAGGCTGATCGCATTCAGCGACAGCGGGTCGAGTCCGGTCTCCGCTTCTGCGATCGACTCTTCCGTGGATCAAGTCGCGGCCCGGCGCATGCTGGCCGCCACGCCAATTGTTCCCGTAAGCGCCAAGATTGCGCCGCAGCGCCGGCTTCGCCTGAATAAAGCGACATCGACCACGCTCGCGGCTCGCCGCAAAGTGGAAGGCTTTAACGGGATGCAATCCGCGACGGCGGAGCCACGCGCGGCCAGCCAGGTCCACCTGACGAGCGCTGATCTGGCCCCCGTGGCCTTCACCGAGACGTTGTTTGTGGTGGTGGAAGGCGGCCAGATTGGTCCCTCCGACCATCCGGTCCTGCAGATCCAAATGTGGCGCGTGATGGTTCTGCACCCGGTTGTCGATCCCGACAGCAACCGAATTCCCGCGAAACGAACTTAAACATGAACTGCAGCGAACCGATGCGGAGTACCAATTTTAGAAACTAACGAATTAGTTGTAACCATCTTGAAAAGGAGTAACTCGAAATGAATGTAGGAACGCAGTGGAAAGACAGCACCAAGAAATGGACGCGACGACTGGCGGTGCCGATGCTGGCACTGGCCCTGATCGGCTCGTTCGTAACCTATGAATTCGCAAAACCAACCGCGGCTAAGGCGGCAGATGCCGCGCCCTCGGCTGCGCCACTGGATGCCGACAGCGTCGGTGCTCTGCTGGCTCTCGACAAGGCCATGGAAACGCTGGCAGCTCGCGTCACCCCGGCGGTGGTCAATGTCACCGTCACCTCGCGGACCAAGCCGGAAATGACCGGCCAGCAGATGCCGGACGACATGCAACAATTCTTTGGCCAGAACAGCCCGTTCGGCCAGTTCTTTGGCCCGGGCATGCAGCAGCGCCAGCCCCAGATCGAGCATGGCATGGGCAGCGGCGTCGTGATCTCGCCGGACGGATACATCGTCACCAACAATCACGTCGTCGACGGAGCCGTCGACATCCGCGTCACCACCAGCAATCGCCGCGTGCTGAAGGCGAAGCTGATCGGCACTGATCCTCTGACCGACCTCGCGGTTCTGAAGGTCGAAGGCAAGGATCTCGCCAGCGCTCCGTGGGGTGACTCGAAAGAAGTGCGGCCCGGTCAAACCGTGCTGGCCTTCGGCAATCCCTACGGATTTCGCTTCACCGTCACGCGCGGAATCGTGAGCGCGGTGAACCGGGCGAACCCCGACCCGACCGATCGCTGCTAAGCCGGGCGAGTTCATCCAGACGGATGCCGCCATCAACCCCGGCAACTCCGGCGGACCGCTGGTCGATGCCCGCGGCCAGGTCGTCGGGATCAACACCTTCCTGATCTCGCCCTCGGGTTCGTTCTCAGGAATGGGATTTGCGATTCCCACGCAGATCGTCAGGCCGACGGTCGAGACCCTGATTCGCTATGGCAAAGTCAGCCACGGCCATATTGGCATCGGGATCGCGGACGTGACTCCGGAAAACGCGAAATTCTTCGACGAATCCAATGCAACCGGCGGAGTAGTCACGCAAGTCGAACCGGACTCGCCCGGAGCCAAAGCCGGCCTGCAGATCGGCGATGTGATTACCGAAATCGACGGCCAGAAAGTCAGCGACGCGGGCGAACTCCAGGTGCTGGTCGGACAGAAACAGCCCGGCTCGAAGATCAACCTGAAGGTTCTCCGCGACGGCAAGACCATGAGTATTGCGGTCACCCTCGAGGAACTGGGCAGCCGCACCGCTGAGGGCAGCGAAAACTCCGGCAACGGCGAAGGCAAAATGCACTGGGGCATCGGCCTCGGCAACCTCACGCCCGAACTGCGTGATCAGCTGCAGGCTCCGAAAGACATTCACGGAGCCGTGATCGAGCAGGTACAACCGGGCAGTTCCGCCGATAACGCTGGACTGCAGCAGGGAGACGTCATCCTCGAAGTCAACCGCCACAAAGTCCAATCCGCCAGCGATGTGAAGGAAGCCCTGTCCAAAATTGCCAAGGGCGAAGATGCATTGCTGCTGGTCTGGTCCAACGGCGGCAACACCTTCCGGGTTCTGCATTCGCCTGAAGGCGCCTAAACGGGTCGCGCCGCACTTCTCTCCGGGGAGGGAGTGCGGCGCATTTTTTATCTCCTGGATGACGCCGGACCGTCTGCCAGCATCTAAAATATCTGCGTCCATCAATCTGAACGTGCAATCTCAACGAGCAATCACAACGAGGTTCGCCTTGAAATTATCCCGGCTCGCCATCGCAATGTGTTGTGTCTGCTTCGCACTCTCCGGGGCCTTCGCGCAAACTCCACCCTCTGACCACAGCCTGACGGGGAACCCGTCTTCCAGAAAAACTGCGCGAAGTGTCACGGGAAGACCGCCGAGGGCCGCCTTTTCGGCGGGCCGTCTCTCATTGCCGAAAAAGCCACCGCCACCTCCGCCGACGATCTGCGCAACATCATCGCCAACGGCAAGCACCACATGCCGAAGTACGCTGGCAAACTCACAGCGGAAGAGATTGACACGCTGGTTCAGCAGATCAAAGCATTGAACCAGAAGTGAGTCGAGCGAACCGGCTCCCAGCGCTCATTTTGCGCTCCTGGTCTCGGCATGGGCAGCATTCGCCGCCAAAATAAAAGACGTCACCGCGTCCACCACATACTCGTTCTCATCGTATTGCGGCCTTTTTCCGCGAACTCCGCGGCCCCTGTTTGCGACCTCAGCGGTTAAAAGCTTCTAAGCTGTCGGTAGAGCGAAGGCTCCCCTACACTCCTCATTTCGACCGTGCAGGCGCCTTTAGATACCGCCCGGCGAACCCCAGAAACGCAGGCCAGTTCGGCGCCGGCGTGTGCCCCGCGCTATGTTGACGGAACGCAACATCTCCCTCGACCAGCGCGACCTCGATCGCCGGAAACTGGCTGGTCCCCAAATCCTTCCTTCCCAAAAGTTCGTACACCGGACCCGCGCCGACCGCGGCCAGAAACATTCCTTTGGCATCGACCCACCCATCCCCGTTCGTCGCGCCGGCGCCGATGAAGACAGGCCGCGGCGCGCACAGGGCAATCAACTCGTGCGCGTCTACCGGCAAATCGTTCTCCGTGAGCGGCCCCGCATACTTCAGGAAGTTGCCCGCCATCCAGTGATACTCGCCGGTTCCCGCCACGTTCCCCACCTGCTCGCCAAAGTTGCGCCGGAAGAGTTTGGCTCCGCCTTCGCCGGACGAGCTGATGTAGGCGATCGCAAACCGCTGATCATAAGCCATCGCCAGCAGTGCCGCCTTGCCATAGCGCGAGTGGCCTTCCACTCCGACTTGTTTCGCGTCTACGGATTTGTCAGTCTCGAAATAATCGAGCACCCGGCTGGCGCCCCACGCCCAGGCACGCAATGCGCCCCAATCGTCAAGCTTGCGCGGCTGCCCCTTATTGACGAGACCAATTACCCCAGAGGTTAATCCTTCTCCGTTGTCCGCCTGCACGCTCACCGGGATATAAACGGCATAACCCCAGCCCCTCGCCAGCACCTGTTGCTGCCATGTGGGTCCCGGGCCCAGTGCAGTCATCTCCGGGAATCGCTTGGCCAGCGCTGCCTGCACCTCCGGGCTCAAGCTGAAGGCCACGATCACTGGCACCGGACCGCTAGCATTGGCGGGCGTCGTCAGAGTTACGTCGATGTCCACCGACACCAGGGGATACGCTCGAGTTGTCCACGTGCCCCGCCAATTTCCTGGTGATGACCGGAACCTCCCCATTCATCTCCTTCGTCGTGCTGATCACTTCCCAATTCACCTTGGGCGTGTTCTTCGGCACGCGCCCGTAGACTTCGCGGTCGAACTCCTCCACGATCTCCGGGCGCCGCTGGTTCCACCACAGCTTCGCCGTCGTGACCTTCTCTCCATTGTTCAATCGTAGCGGGTCGGGAAGCTTGGGGAAGGGATTGGCCTTCGACTCGTCATAATTCGCGGCATTCGGCGACTTCGGATCCCCGTCCGCGCCTCTCCGCAACGAGCTGATGCGCAGCAGATCCATCAGGCGTTGATGATCCTGCTCGGCCGTGAGGTGCGCGGGTTGGTTCGCGCCCGTTGCCTGTGAGAACCCGTTCGGGAGTTGGACGAGCACGGCGAACAAAATCACGGCGAAGAAAATAAGGACAAATCGCATCCATCGCGCTATCAACATAAGCTCCTAGATACGGATTCTCTAGTGATGCCCGGGATTCTTTACCGATGCCCGTCCCGCTTAGATCATTTCGGCGCGGGCGGAGGTGGGGCAGCAGTCGGCGCACTGGTCAGAAACGCCGGATCCATCCTGGCGATGTCCACCCGAAAACTAACCGTGTTGGCTGTTGGAAACGTGGCGGGCACTTTCTGCGTGACCTTGCCGGTGGCAGCCCATTCCGTCCCGCGCTGATAGGTCGTCATAAACCCGACGCAGCTCAGCGCGGCCACATCGTGACCCATCGTGGTATGAAAAATCCTTCCTCTTTCCATAGGCCAGAACCATCAGCATCGGCTCGTCGCGGTCCGTGCCTTTGTTCTCCCGATCCGAGTGAGCGGTTGCCAGCACGGTCATGTTCGCGCCCGGACCACGCAGCGTCGCATAGAGTTCGTCGCCAGCATGCATCCAGGCCGCAGGCAATCCTTGCATGATCGGATGTTCGGACTGTCGAGTCACGACCTGGAAAGGAATGCGGGCGCCGTGGGACCCCGCCGATCCCGGAGACGTGTCGGAAACCAGTTTCCCGTCCTTGAAATACCAGAGGGGACCGGACTTCTCCGATCGATTTCTCCAGCCACCGATCCCGATCATCTGATTCCAGGCTGGCCAATCGGGGAACGCGTTGTCGGCCGCATGGACGATGACCAGCCCTCCGCCGTTTCTCACGTAATCTTCCAGTTGCTGGCGCAGATCCGCCGGCCAGTCGGGAGCGTCATAGTTCCACACGATCGCTTGATAGTCGCCGAACTTCGGCTTGAAATTGCTGAAGTCTGCCCCGGATTGAGGCGCGGTCGCCACCGTGACCTGGAACAGTCCGGTCTCCTCCAGCTCTTTTTTCAGGACGGCTGTGGTCAGTGGCCACACGTGATAAGGCCCGCCGCTTTGTCCGTCCACCAGCAGAATCGGTATCGGCTTTTGCGCCGCAGCGGCGAGCCCGGGCATCAGCAAGGGCACGAGCATAGCGCTCAAGATGCCGATCCAAATCACGCTGGCGAAACTCTTCCGCATGCTTTCCCCTCCCGGCCTATTTTGCTCACTGCCGCTTCCTCCAGCTTTACGTTGGAGAAGATTGCCGTTTCCAGAGTAGTGGCAACGTGCGAGCAGACTCCCAGCCCCACATAGACAGGATCTTGCAGCCCAATATATTCAACCGGACCCACCGGCTTCAGTTCCTCTCCTGGCTTCCCCGCATACATCGTGAAGCGGCTGCCTTTCCTCTCGATGCGCAGTCGCACCGGTCCATCGACCTGGGTGATGACTTGATAGGTCTGTTCATTGGCCGCGCCTCGAAACTGCAACGAGGTAAGTCCATTGCCATGGGACACCGCGTCCGCGTATGCCGATCCCGGCTCCAGGCTCTGCCGGACCATCAGCAGGGCCTTGCGATGTTCCGCACTGCTGGTGCCGACCCATTGCACATCCGCCGTGAGCGTCATATCCCCCGAGGCCTTCTTCCACACAAAATAGAACGCGTCGGCAATGCCCCACACGTTAGCGCCGCCGCCCGTAATCCGGTACTCCCCCTTCGCCGCATCGTAGTGAGCCGCGACTCCCGGAGGTGTCTGTCCGACGCTTCCCTGGTTCGTAAATATGCCCAGGTCGTCCGGTTGCGCCACGCCAACGCCACAGCCCAGCAGCAGAATTGAAGTGAATGCAATGAGGACGAAGAAGGCGCTCCCCTCCCGCTGGCCGCGACTCCCTGGCTTGTGCGAACGCTCAAGCCGCAGTGTGGGGATGTCGAAGTCCGCCGGGTTGACTGCGACATTTTCTGGAGTTCTCACGTTCCACACTCCTGCGGCGGCCTAACTCTGGGCTAGGATGTCCGTTCTTGGCGCACTGATTCTAAATCAATATGGGCGAAGGCAATTTCAATCCGGCAGAGTCGCTTCGCCGGTGATTGAAAACCTGGTCGCTACACCGGACGTCTTCGGCAGCCCGGTCCGCGCAACCGGCTGACCTCCTCCGACCCAAACCTCGACTGTCCCCGGCACAACCCGACGTTTTCCGGCCTCGTCCACAATGCTCAAGCCGCGATCCTGCAGGGTGAAGGTGAGCGTCTGCTTCGCCCCGCGCCCCAGATGCATCCGCTGCACCCCCTGCAGCGCCCGGATGGGCGCTCCCGCCACGCCCACGTGAGTGAGGTACAACTGCACAACTTCGTCCCCTGCCTTCGCACCGGTGTTGGTCACGTCCACGGAAATCTTCACGCTGCCGCCGGCAGGAACCGACTTCGTTATCCACGTTCACGTTGCCGTAGGCGAAGGAGGTATAGCTCAGGCCGAATCCGAAAGGATAAAGCGGCTCTCCCGCAAAGTACCGGTAGGTGCGCTTCGCCATGGAATAATCCTCGAACGCTGGAAGCTGGTCCGTGGACTTATAAAACGTGACGGGCAGGCGTCCGCTCGGACTGTAATCTCCCGCCAGGGCCTCGGCGATTGCCGTTCCTCCTTCGCCCCCGGGATACCACGCTTCGAGAATCGCCGGGAGCTTTTCATCCGCCCAATTGACCGCGAGCGCGCTCCCATTGAGCAGCAGAAGCACCGTAGGCTTGCCCGCACCCACAATGCGTTCCAGGAGTTCGTGCTGTGGTTTGGGCAGATCGATGCTGGTGCGATCGCCTCCGGCAAATCCGTCGGCATGCACATTCATTTCTTCGCCCTCTACCCGCGCCGTCAGCCCCATGGCGACCAGCACCAGATCCGCGTTGCGCGCCGCCTCCACCGCCAGCCGTTCCTGTCGGCCCGGGATGCTCCACGTCAGTCGAGCTTCAGCTCCGCGAATGGTCTGGAAATACTCGATCTTGATGGGATATGCCTGTCCCTTGTCCAGGTGAAGCTGTTTCGTCCCGGTCGTAGCGGGCCGGTGAGTGGTCCAGTCCTCCACAATCAATTGATTGTCCAGCCACACCCGATAACCATCCTGACCAGTGAAGCCCATGACATAGTCAGCGGTTTCCGACGGAACCAGCACTCCTGTCCAGCGCACGGAATAGTTTTTCGCAAGCTGCGGCGAAACCCCGGAGAATCCCCACACGAAGTTCACCGCCGGATCGGTGCGGGTGAACGCAGCCGAACCCTCCAGCTTGGGATCGGAAAAATATTCAGCTTTCAATCCATGCCTGGCGCGCGAGCGGTCGGTGTACAGCACGGTGGTGGGAACGGCCTGGTTCGCGGGCGCGATCAAACCGGTGCCCTGCACATACACCACCTTCGATTGCGGAAAGCGCTTGCGAATCCCCGCCAGTACAGTCACCGGATGCGACGGAGTTCCGTTGTAATTGCCCACCAGGGCATCCAGGCTGTCGGCGTTGGGCCCGATCACGGCGATCGTTCCGTATTTCTTCTTGAGCGGAAGGAATCCGTCTTGATTCTTCAATAGCACGATCGATTCCCGTGCAGCTTTCAACGCCAGTTGCCGGTGTGCCAGCGTATCGTTCTCCACGGGAAGGATCCTGGAGTACGGCACCAGGGCGGGCGGATCGAACATGCCCAGCTGAAAGCGCGCCACCAGCAGGCGGTGCAATGCCCGATCCAGATCGGCCTCGGGGAGAAGACCGTCGTGAACCGCCTGCAGCAGCGCGTCGCGATCCACCCCCACCGGGTGCGAAGGCGCTACGCAGTCCAGATCCGTGCCCGCCTTGATGGCCACGGCGAAACCTTCCGCCACGCTCTTGGCGTAATGATGTCCCTGCGAAACGTCGGTCACCGCGCCACAGTCCGATACCACGTAGCCTTTGAATCCCCAATCGCCCCGCAGGTGTTCACTGAGCAGTGCCTCGTTCGCGCACGCCGGCTGGCCGTTGACGGAGTTGTACGCGCACATCACCGAACTGGCTTTGCCTTCAGTGACCGTTGCGCGGAATGCAGGCAAATAGGTGTCCTCCATATCGTGACGGGACGCGGGCACATCCGCGGCGTGACGGGTGGATTCAGGTCCGCTGTGCACGGCATAGTGTTTCGGCGTGGCCACGGTCTTCAGATATTTCGCATCGTCGCCCTGCAGCCCTTTCACAAACGCGACGCCCAGCCGCGACGTCAGATAGGGATCCTCGCCGTAGGTCTCCTGGCCGCGTCCCCAGCGCGGATCGCGAAAAATGTTGATGTTCGGCGACCACACCGTGAGACCTTTAAACCAGTCCGATGATCCGTCCTCGTGGACGCTGGCGTAGAACTTGGCGCGAAATTCGGTGCTGACCACGTCTCCGATCTGTCGCAGCAATGGCTCGTCGAACGTCGCTGCCATCCCGATGGCCTGGGGAAACACCGTTGCCGTTCCCGCCCGGGCCACGCCATGCAACCCTTCATTCCACCAGTTGTATCCGGGTATCCCCAGCCGCGGAACTGCATCCGCCACATGGGTCAACTGCGACACTTTTTCCTCCAGCGTCATGCGCGACACCAGATCGTTCACGCGCTGCTCCAGGGGCAGACTGGGATTCTTATAAGCTGGCGAGCCAGACGCCTCTTGTGCGGACGATGGCTGTAACAGGGCAGCACCCAGAAGTGCCCCGAGCAAAACCGCAGGTGTCTTGTGCATGAGCTTCTCCACACAACATTTGGTTCCCTACTTTACCTCACTCCTCATTCTTGTCGAGTGTCACCTGAGGCGAATCGCGGCCCGCGATGAGACCATACAATTTTCCCCAGCGCTCGAGCGCTGAGCAAAGGGAATCCGGCCAACGCAGTTGACTCCCGCATCCTCACCTCGGATAAAATCGTGGCCTGTTGTGCCCTAAAGAGAGGAGTTTTCCATGAGCAAGGTTCGAGTCCTGGTAGGCACGCGCAAGGGCGCATTCATTCTTACTGCAGACGGCAAACGCCAAAACTGGGAGGTCAGCGGCCCGCACTTTGCCGGGTGGGAGCTGTATCACCTCAAGGGGTCGCCCGTCGATCCGAATCGCATCTACGCCTCGCAGACCAGCGGCTGGTTCGGACAGATCATTCAACGGTCCGACGACGGCGGCAAAACCTGGCACCAGCCCGGGACGCCGCCCGGTGAAGCGCCCGCTCCCGGCGCCCCGCCCAAGGCCGAGAGCAACAAGTTCGTTTACGACGCGGCCGCTGCACCGCTGACCACGCATCAGTGGTATGACGGCACGCAGCATCCCTGGGAGTTCAAGCGCGTCTGGCATCTCGAACCGTCGCTCACCGATCCCAATACCGTATACGCCGGAGTCGAAGACGCCGCCCTGTTCCGCTCCACCGACGGCGGCAAGAACTGGCACGAACTTCCCGGCCTGCGCGGCCACGGCACCGGCCCCAAGTGGCAGCCCGGCGCAGGAGGCATGTGCCTGCACACCGTGATTCTCGATCCCAGCAATCCTGACCGGATCTACATTGCGATCTCCGCGGCGGGCGCTTTCCGCACCGATGACGGCGGCAAGACCTGGAAGCCGATCAATAAGGGACTCTATTCGAAATACATTCCCAACCCGACAGCGGAAATCGGACACTGCGTGCATCACATCGCGATGAATCCGTCCCGCCCAGGCGTGCTGTTTATGCAGAAGCACTGGGACGTCATGCGCAGCGACAACGCCGGCGACCAGTGGACCGAAGATCAGCGGTAACCTGCCCACCGATTTCGGCTTCGTCATCGACATTCACTCCCACGAGCCGGAGACGGTTTACGTCATCCCCATCAAGAGCGACGGCGAGCACTATGTGATGGACGGCAAGCTGCGCGTGTATCGCAGCCGCACCGGCGGCAACGAGTGGGAAGCGCTGACCAAAGGCTTGCCGCAAGAAAACTGTTACGTCAACGTGCTGCGCGACGCGATGGCCGTGGATACGCTCGACAAGTGCGGCATCTATTTCGGCACGACGGGCGGGCAAGTGTATTGCTCGGCCGACGCGGGAGACAGTTGGAATCCGATCGTCCGCGACCTTCCCGCCGTGCTGTCGGTGGAAGTGCAGACGCTCGCGTAATGTAGCCCCGGACGCCTTCGTTCGCGGCGCCCACGCGCTTTTGGCGAGCATGGCGTTTGACTCTCACCAGTATCGGATGATAGCGTCGCTGCGGTTTGTCCCAGGAGAAAAAATGAAAAGAGCATTGGTTGCAGTTGCATTGTTGTTGTCATTCGCGAGTGCAGCGGCAGCGCAGGAGAAGCAGCAGGCAGCCAAACCTGGAACTGTGGCTCCTCAACTCGAAGCGCAGGTGCGGAAGCTCTGGGAGGCTTTCAAGAGCAAAGACAAAGCCGCTCTTTCGTCTCTGCTGGATGGTGGTTTCCGCCAGTTCGAGGAGGGCCAGAGCGCTTTCGGTGACAAGAAAGCGGAAGTCAACGCCGTGGATGAGTTCGAACTCATCAGCTACACGCTTAGTGATTTCACCGTAAAATCGATCGGACCGCATGCCGCACTGGTTACCTACATTGCGCAGTATGAGGGCAAATCCGGCGGTGAGACCTCCAAGGCCAAGAGCGTCTTCGGAGAGGTCTGGGTTCGTGACGGGAATGAATGGAAAGATCTCTACATGCAAGAGACCTATATGAAATGAAGGTGCTCTTGAGATGGCAGTAACGATTCGGGTTGAGCTTCCGCAACATCTTCGGACGCTGGCGCACGTCGGCCGCGAGGTCCAATTCAAGGTCGAAGGACGGGTTACGCAACGCTCGGTGCTGGACGCGCTCGAGGCCCGCTATCCCATGCTGCGCGGCACCATCCGCGACCATGGCACGCTGCAACGGCGGGCGTTCCTGCGATTTTTTGCCTGTGAGGAAGATCTGTCTCACGAGTCGCCTGACTCCCTGCTACCCGAAGCGGTCGCGTCAGGGAAAGAACCGTTCCTGATTGTCGGCGCCATCGCCGGCGGCTAGCGGCCAATCACCCACGCGCCAGTCTGCGTGATACCATTCTATCGTGTCCATCACTGATACTAGCCTCGCGGCGCACGAAGTACAGCTCCGGGTTCAGCGTGCCATGTCCGGAGAGCAACGACTTCTTCTGGCCTTCGAGATGAGTCTCTTCGCCCGGGAGTTAGCCAGCGAGCGGATTCGGCTCGACCACCCGGAGTGGGATGAAGCGCAAGTTGCCCGAGAATTGTTGCGACTTGCCTTTTTGCCGGCTCCCCTGCCAGCACGCCTTCGATGAGCATCCCGGAGGTATTCCAAAGAATCACTGCTGCGCTCGATCATGCTGGCGTGGCCTATATGCTGACTGGATCTTTTGCCAGCGCGCACTACGGCGCGCCTCGGTCAACCCAGGACATCGATTTTGTGATCGAAGCGACTACGGAACAGTTGCGGTCCTTCGTCCAAAGTCTGGCCAGTCAAGTAATATTACGTCGATTTCGATGCAGCGCTCGAAGCTCACCGGCGCGAATCTCTGTTCAATGTAATTGACCTGAGCACCGGTTGGAAGATTGACTTCATCTTTCGCAAATCCCGCCCCTTCAGTCAGGAAGAGTTCACACGCCGCCAACTGGTCAACTTGCAGGGCCTCCATCTTTTTGTCGCGAGTCCCGAGGATGTGATCGTGGCGAAGCTCGAATGGGCCAAGCTGGCTGGGTCGCAGCGGCAGATTGAGGACGTGGCATCCATATTGAGGATCCGATGGGATGCATTGGACAGATCCTACTTGGAAAGATGGATTTCTGAGTTAGGGTTGCAGAAGCAATGGAGTGATGCCCGACGCGGAGCTGGTTCGTCAGAGGTCGATGCCTAAGTAGCCTTGCCGCCTCGAGAATCACCCACGCGCAATCTGAATCAACTTCGGCAGCACATGCCCGAATGCAGATCCCGCGGCCGGTTGGCCAAACTCGAAATAAATCTTGCGGTAGAGTTCGTAGAGTTCTCGATACACGATCTTGCGTGGCCGCCTGCGGCTCGTAGACGGTGTACGAAGGGCAGACCTTCTCCTGCGCTTGCTCGATCGTTCTGAAGCTCCTCGCCGCCAGGAACGCGAAAATCGCCGAGCCCAAGCCCGTCACCTTGCCGCTCGGAACCAGCACCGGACGCCCCAGCACGTTCGCATACACCTGGTTCAGGACTGGATTGCTCTGCGGAATTCCTCCGCCGTTGATCACCCGCTGCGTGGGCGCGCCGTACTCGCTCATGCGATCCAGAATCACGCGCGTATGAAACGCCGTTCCTTCAATGGCGGCGAACAGTTCGTCCTGCGCGGTGTGCAGCAGATTCCATCCCAGCGTCATCCCCCCAAGATTCGGGTTCACCAGAACGGTGCGGTCCCCGTTGTCCCAGGTCATGCGCAGCAGTCCCGTCTGACCCGCGCGATAACTCGATCAATCCTTTGCTCAACTCTTCGACGCTGGTATTCGCGCGCCGCGCGATCGCGCTGAAAATGTCTCCGGTCGCCGAAAGTCCCGCCTCGATGCCCGGTGAACTGCGGGATGCACGCTGCCCGGCACGACTCCGCATACGCCGGGAATCAACTGCGCTTTGGCCGCGTATGCGATGATGCAGGTCGACGTGCCGACCACGTTGACGACGTCGCCTTGCTTGTGCGCCCGCACCGATCGCGTCCCAGTGCGCGTCGAAAGCGCCGACAGGAATCGGAATGCCGGCGCGCAGTCCCAACCTTCTCGGCCCATTGCGGCGCCAGGGTTCCGGCAATCTGGTCGGAGGTCGCATACTCGCCCTCCAGTTTCGCGCGCATGCCCGCCAGCAGCGGATCGACCTTCGCCAGAAAACTCTCCGGCGGAAGGCCGCCCAGCGCGGCATTCCACATCCACTTGTGCCCCATGGCGCAGACGCTGCGCTTCACGCGCTTGGCATCCGTGATCCCGCAGAGTGTGGCCGCGACCATGTCGCAGTGCTCAAAGGCGCTCACGAACTTCGCGCGCTTCTCTGGATTGTGGCGCAGCCAGTGCAGTAGCTTGGCGAATCCCCACTCGGACGAGTAGACCCCGCCGCACCACTCGATCGCTTCCAAGCTTCTCCAGCCGCGCCAGTTCTGTAATCTGGGCCGCTTCCTGCTTTGCCCGGTGATCGCACCACAGGTAGTAGTCGTCGAGAGGAACCATCCCCTCGCCCACTGGAATGACGCTGGAGCCCGTGGTATCGAGCGCGATGGACTGCACCTGATCGCCCGTGATTCCAGCCGCCTTCACGGCCTGCCGAGTGGCCTCAGCCAGCGCACGCATGTGATCTTCGTGAGATTGGGTTGCGAAGTCAGGATCTTCGCGCTTGCGATGCAGGGGATATTCGGAGATCGCGGAGGCCAGCAGCCCGCGCTCGCTGTCCACGATCGAAACTCGCACGCTGAGCGTGCCGAAGTCTACTCCCGCCACTATGGCCATGGAATACGATCTCTCCTGACAGTAGCGCCGGCATACTTGCCGGCTTGTCGCGAGGCCAGCTTGGCCTCGCACGCGCGCGGGCGAGACGCCCCCGCTACAGCCGCCGGGACGGCGACGCTACGCAAAAGCGGAATTACTTTCTAATTCCCGTGCCAGTGCATCTGCCATCCCAGGTATCGTACCGCGGCTTCGTGCACCGCCGCGGCCGTGGTCGAGAAATTCGCCGCCACGTGATGCTCGAACCCGTTCTCGCAGATGTAATGCAGCAGCTTCTGCAGTTCGGCAATCTGCACCACGCCCACGCCGCCGAACGTTTTCAGCGAGTCGCTGGTGAACGAGCCTTCGCCCACGTAGCCCGCGCATCACTCCAGCGGTGTCGTCGGTCGAGAAGCGCGCGAAGCTCATCGCTCCGGGCTTCACGCGGCCGACGACTGTGCCGAACGTGTTCTCCTTGCCGACCGTCCCGGCGATGATCTCCTGGAAATCCATGCGCACGTCCTGGAAGAAATGCTTGGGCAGATTGCTGCAGTGGAAGCAGACCGCCTTGTTGGGATCGTCCCCGTAATTGTTGTTCCAGTCGAGCAGCGCGCTGGGCGTCTGCGACGCCAGCGCCAGCGCATGCATGCTCAGCGTGCCGCATACATCCACTTCGCAGGCCGCGGGCAGCAGATTGTTGCTCATCATGCTCATGATGGTGCAGGGGACCACGCCGAAGTATTCTTCCATCGACGTCCAGCACTGCACGGCGCTGATCTTGACGTCAGTCTGCTTCATCCAGTCGTCGATGACGTAGCCGAGCTTCGCCATCTTGACCAGGGCTGCATCGGGGACGCCGCTGGTGGTGACGTACTTCCGAATGTCGGCGAGTTTGCCCTGCACTCCGGCGTGATCATCTTTCAGCCGGGCAATGCGGCCGAAGACTTCCGACAGGTCGAGCGTCTCGGTGGAGATGCCGTGGGCTTCGAGCAGTTTCTCGCTGTAGCGCACGGTGTTGAATGCAGTCGGCCGCGCACCGATGCTGCCCACGCGCAGGTTGCGCATGCCGTTGGCCACGCGGCACACCGCCGCAAACCATGCCAGGTCGTTCTGGAAATCCGTCGAGTCGGGACTCACCGTGTGCAGCCGGGTCAGCGAATAAGGAATGCCGTACTGCCGCAGGTTGTTGCACGCCGACATCTTTCCGCAGAAGCTGTCGCGGCGGTGCAGGATCGTCATATTTGCCGCGTCGTCCGGCGTGGCCTGCACCAGCACCGGAACGTCGAGCCGGGCCAGGCGCATGCGTGTCGGCAATGGCGCGCTCGTCGCCGAAGTTCGGCAGCGACACGATCACGCCGTCGACCTTCTCCCGATTCTTCTGGAACAGTGCCGCGCAGCGCTTGGCTTCCTCGTGAGTCTCGACCGCGCCGTGCTTGCTGTCCTCTGGGACCCAGCACCACGCAATCCATGCCGGCCTTGGCCAGCGCCTGGATCATCTCTTCGCGCCCGGACTTCGCCAACTGATCGGGAAAGAATCCGCGGTTCCCGATGATGACGCCCATCGTCATTTTCTTTTCCGACATAAAAATCCTTCTTCGCTATAATTAGAAGTTAATTAAGAATTACCGGCCATCCGCGCGCGTTCCCGCGCGGGCGAAAAACGCAGGCTAAAAAACAATCCGAGAATCAGCAACACTGCGCCCCACCAGACGTTGGCGTGCAAGTTATAGAGCACCACCTGATTCGCCGGCGGAGACACCAACTCGTAAATCCCAGTGCCGAAGATCATGCGCGCCGTTCACCGCCAGAGATACGCCGATGAAGAACCAAATCGACAACGATCCGCCGGATTTCATCGTTTCCCCCTACCAGAAAATGATTTGCAGGATGACAAACACAATCGCGACCACCACTCCCCAGAACACCGGGCTGTGGAACATGGAAACTTTTTCTTCATGCGGAATCGGCGTCAGGCCGTAGACCAGGTTCGCCAACTCCGCATCCGGCTTGGGCTTGGTCAACAGGCTGACCACGACCGTGACGACAACACAGATCAACCAGCACCACAGCGCGCGAAACATGTTCTGCGCCTGATCCTGCGCCTGGGACGAGAGAGCCACATATCTCACCGCCCCGGGATCCACTTTCACCCAGACATACATGCCGACCGAAGACATAGTTCCGGCGAACAGTCCCCAGAATCCGCCGGCGGCCGTGGCCCGCTTCCACAGCATGCCGAGGATCACCGTGCCGAACAGGGGAGCGATGAAGAAGCTGAACAGTGCCTGCACGTAGTCCATGATGCTTTGGGCATTCATCACGAGATACGCCGTCCCGATGCTGACGATGACTCCCGATCACCGTGCACCAGCGGCCCATGCGCACTTTCGAATCGTCCGACGCGTTTTTGTTGATCAGGGCACCGTAGATGTCATAGGTCCAAACGGTGGTGAAGGCGCTGACGTTGCCCGCCATCCCAGACATGAAGCCCGCGATCAGGGCGGTAATGCCGAGGCCGAGCAGGCCCGGTCCGCAGTAGCGGGCCAGCATCAGCGGCAGGACTTCGTCATAACCGTGCAGCCCCTGTGCCTGCCCCGCTGCTGACCACGCAACATCCGCGGGCACAAGCCGCAGCAGGCTGCCGGTATGAGGATCGCGCAGCAACGCGAGTCCCAGCAGGCCGGGTAGGATGACGATGAATGGAACCATCATCTTGAAGGCGGCGCCGATGATGGGAGCGAGTTTGGCGGAGCGCAGATCTTTCGCCGCCAGGACGCGTTGCACGACCAGAAAGTCAGTGGTCCAGTAGCCCATCGAGATGACGGCCCCGAGGCCAAAAACAATTCCGAC
Source organism: uncultured Acidobacteriota bacterium (assembly GCA_963709865.1). Taxonomy (GTDB): domain Bacteria; phylum Acidobacteriota; class Terriglobia; order Terriglobales; family Acidobacteriaceae; genus Sulfotelmatobacter. The sequence goes on along the minus strand of CAVPXW010000020.1, from coordinate 174,815 downwards.
CCAGTTGATCCCCATGGGATTGTCTGTAAAACTGCCCAAGGTCGACCATGCGTGGGTATACGCGCCGGGGTTGGCCACATGCTGTTCCGTAAGATTTTGCAGGATCTTTGCCTTAAGGCCGCTCCAGCCGCCCGCCTCCACTAGCCCCAGAATCGGTATCAGCAGCGCGCCCGCCCAGATCAAAAAGAACTGGAGAACCTCATTGAAGATCGCCGAACGCAAACCGCCCAGAGCCACGTAAATCATGACCGTGACGGAAGAAATCAAGATGCTGACGTTGATATCCCATCCCAGCACGACCCTCATCACCACCGCCATGGCGTACATATTGATCCCGCTCATGAGCACGGTCATGAAGGCGAAGGAAATCGAAGACAGCGCCTGGGCGCCGGGCCCGAAACGCAACTTGAGATATCCCGGAACCGAGTGGGTCTTGCAGATGTGGTAGAACGGCATCATCACCAGAGCGAGAAACAGCATCGCGGGGATGGCGCCGACCCAGTACCAGTGAGCCGCGAGGATGCCGTACTTGTAGGAGTTGCCCGCCCAGCCCATCAGCTCCAGCGATCCCAGGTTCGCCGAAAGGAAGGCGAGGCCCGCCACCCAGGCCGTCATTTCCCGGCCGGCCATGAAAAAGTCTTCGCCGGTATTGGCCTGTTCCTTCAGGTACAGGCCGATGGCCAGCACCAGCGCGAAGTAGAAAACGATGATGACCAGGTCGACTGGCGACAAATGCACCAGCGTGGAAGAGGAACTCAACACCAGCAGAGCAGGATTCATTTGGTTTTGACCTGTCCGTAGTAGGCATTGCGGCCGTGCTTGCGCAGAAAATGCTTGTCGTGCAATTGCGCGCGCCAGCGGCCGGGATTCAGCGTTAATGGATAGCGTGTGATAGGCCATGCGGGCCACGTATTCCAGAATCACGGCGTGGTGGGCGGCTTCGGCCGCGTTCTTGCCCCAGCAAAATGGGGCATGCCCGGCCACCAGCACCGCCGGAATCGCGTTGGGATCGAGCTTGGCAAAGGTGCGGCAGATCGCTGCGCCGGTTTCCATTTCGTAGTCACCAGCAATCTGGGGTGCGCGCAGCCGCTCCGTGACCGGAACCGGCCCATGAAAATAGTCCGCATGCGTGGTGCCGAAGCAGGGAATCGGCGTCTCCGCCTGGGCCCAGGCGGTGGCAAATTCGGAATGGGTGTGTGCCACGCCACCGATGTCGGGAAAACTCTTGTACAACTCCAGGTGAGTGGCCAGGTCCGAGGACGGACGAAGGGCTCCGTCCACGATCTTGCCCGTGAGATCGGAGATCACAATCTGTTCCGGCGTGAGGCTTTCATAGGGAACACCGCTGGGCTTGATGGCAACCAATCCCTGGCTGCGGTCAATCCCGCTGATATTGCCGAAGGTGTAGAGCACGAGGCCGCGGCGAACCAGTTCCAGGTTCGCTTCCAGCACCTCTTCGCGCAGTGTCTTCAGCAGCATTGGGGGAGAAATAAGGGATCCTCAACGCTCAAACTCAAAGCCGGCAAAATCATTTTCGTAAACGTTTACGCAAACGGAACAGTAAACGGACCCACATGCCTTTGTCAAAGCCTCCAAGGGCAATTGCGTTCCGGTCCTTACTGTATTTTCTGCCAGTAGGCCAGATCTCCCACCGCTACTAGTCTCACGTTAGGGCTCAGTTCGTCTCCGCCTGTTCGCGCGCCGTGTGAACGAGGGCGTAGGCCAACGAAAGCCATACGAGGTCAAGAAGGAGAGCAACTTATGTATTTCACCGATGACTCACTGCTCCCTGAGAATCTGGCACCGCTGATGATCACCGCCGCACCCTATGGGCCGATGTGGTTGCCGGGGGATTGCACGCCCGAACAGAAACTCCCGGTCACATGGGCCGAGCAGACGCAAATCGCGGTGGATTGTTACAACGCGGGTGCAACGCTCCTGCACATCCACGTGCGCGATCCCAAGACCGGCCACATCTCCAAGAAACTCAGTGAATATAACGAACAGATTGCCCGACTGCGCAAAGCCGTACCGAAGATGATCCTGCAGGTTGGCGGCTCGATTTCCTTTGCGCCGGAGCCGGGTGAAGAGGCCAAGTTCCAAAGCTACGACTCGCGCCACAAGCTGGCCGAGATCGATCCCAAACCGGATCAGGTCACGATTTTATGTGGCACGAGCCTCTTTGACCTGACGGCATTACATGCGGTGGAGGAATTTGCCGGGACACGCTTTACGAATCCGGCGATGCTCCACGCCATGGCCAACATGGTGGCCGACTCGACACCGGACTTCTATCTGGAAAACATCAAGCGGATGGTTCAGCACGGTATTCAGCCTTACTTCGCGCTCGGCGACGTCCACAGCCTGGAACTCGTAGAGCGTCTCATTCGCAAGGGCTACTACATGGGGCCGGTGAATGGCTTCTTCAGCATCGGCGCCGGCGGTCTGTGCGGCGCCAATCCATTCGACCTTATGGAGCTCATCCGCCGCACCCCACACGGTTCCGTTTTCACTTATCAGACGACCTTCCGTTTGACCCACTCGCTCGCCGCGATCTGCATTGCGCTGGGGCAACATACCCGCGCGGGCATTGAGGACAACCTCTGGAACACCACGAAGGGCGTACGTATGTCGACGATCGAAATGATCGAGCGCGATGTTCGCATAGCCAATGAGCTGGGAAGGCCGATCGCTACGACCGAACAGGCGCGCCAAATGCTAAAGATCGGCGTGACCTACAAATCCACCGAAGAAACACTCGCCAACCTCGGCCTGCCGCCGAACCGCAGACCGGGCAACATGGGTTTTATGGTGCATGAGACCGATGGAATGTACCATCCAGCGGCCCAAGGGGGATGTGGACACATCCACGCAGGCGAGTGGGAGGAGAAACTGGACGTTCCGAGTACAGTTAAGGCTGCCTAAAGGCCGAGTCCTGCTCTGGCGGAAGGGGGCAGGACTCAGCCTTGGGACCTAATCTATGCCACCCTAGACACCCCACCATCCATCATTGACGGGACTTGGAAGCCGCCCGCCATAACAACGCAGTAAGTCAGAAAAGGAGAATACGAAGATGCCTAAGTATGATGTCACGAAATTGAACGTAGCCATCGACAAGTTGCTTGAAACCACGGAGAACCCTAGGCACCGTTTCATGCTAAAAGCGTTTAGCCGTCACCGCTACCTGGAGGTTGCGGGACGCTACGAGGAGATTTTTGCACCAGAGATGATGAGTGCAAGTCCTGCATATCATTTTCACAATGTGACGGAGGCGACGTTAAAGGGACAGGATCAGGTGAAAAGCCTCTATCGGATGTGGGCGGAAACTCACCAGTGCGTCTTCTACGTGGATGCCGAGGAGGTTGCAATCGCGGATCACTTCATCGCCACGATCACTTCGGGCTACCAGCAGGTTGCCGGGAAGTCACTCAAACAGACCAAGGTGTTAACCCATCTTCCGCATGGTTTGGCCGATCGAATCCTCAAGAAGGCGCTGGCCTCCGGGGACTTCAAGGCCAACGACAACGATATGTTTCTCTACAAGATGACGATCGAGATGGTATGGCCCTATGACGATCGAGGAAGGCTCATCGGCGAAGATGTCTGGGAGCCTGAAGTGGGTGAGCTTATCAAGCTCGACCCGGCCGACGTGCTCACGACAGAACAAGCTGGCAAACTACTCGCACCGCTGATTAAGCCTCTGCCCTCGTTTGATGAAGTGGTGCCAGGCAAGATCAAAACGGCGGCGTGATAGGCCGCCGCGTTTGGAAACTCAGGGGGCATGGAGCGCGTTTTCAGAATGCGAAGGCCACTCTGATTCTGCAGGCGACAACGATGGTGGACTTTATCGAAGTAACCAGTCTTGAGCAGATCCGGCCCGGAGCCGGATCACGGTTCATCATCGCAGACACGGAGATCGCCATATTCAATGTTGACGGAAGAATCTTTGCCATCTCCGATACCTGTCCGCACGCTGGCGGCTCTCTGGGAATGGGAAAGCTGGACAGCGAGATCGTAACTTGTCCGGTGCATGGAATGAAGTTCGATGTCACCACCGGATGCTTCGCGGGCACTTCGGACTTCGGTGTCGCTGCTTACCCAGCGAAGGTTGTGGAGGGAAAAATCGTGGTCGCAGTTCCTTCGAACGAGAGAACACGTTGAGTCATTTGGGACACCCAGCGAATTGCCTAATGGGAATCGAAGGTCTTTGCAGGTGCCGTCGCAGTGAAAGGGGGAGTCGTGCCGTGGTATACGTATGTCGCTTATTTTTTCGGAGGCGTTTTTCTTGTGAACTCGATTCCGCACTTGACGAACGGAGTCTCCGGGCATCCGCTTCCGACGCCATTCGCTACCCCGCTCGGCAAGGGACAGTCTTCGCCAACGGTCAACGTGCTCTATGGTTCCGTGAATCTGGCAGTGGGGTATTTGCTTGTGTGCCACGTCGGAGAGTTCCGCGTCCGTGGCATCCCCGATGTGCTCGTTTTGGGCGTCGGCGGCCTGCTGACGGCGGTCATGCTGTCTAAATTGTTTGGGTATCTACGACGGACAACAGGCGGCTAGTTAGACAGGCTGGTCGCGGAACCGGACTGAACGTCGGCCAAATGCCGCGCAAAAGGAGAAATCATGAGCGCCGACACAAGGCACTTTAACGCAAACGCGGTTGGGGTGACCGATCCGCCCGCGGGTCCATGGGATTCGGCTCTAGACACGCTGCGCGAATGGGATCCGCAGTGGGCGGAACTCTGCTTCAAGATGAGCACCAACCCATGGACTCATTCTGTCTTGCCGCGCAAATTTATCGAGCTCGTCAGCGTCAGTTTGAATGCCGCCTGCACAAATCTCAATGCGAGGGGAACGCGCCACCACATTCGGGCGGCACTCGAAGCGGGCGCGACTCGCGAGGAGGTTTTGTTCGCCCTCAAGTGCGGATCGATCCTGTCCATTCATTGCTGCAGCCAGGCCGCTCCCATCGTTCTGGAAGAAGCCAAAGCTGCCAACGTGCAGTTGGCTCCACGAGCCAACACCGAGCCGACCCCGGCCTGCGATGCGATGCGGAAGATGGGACAGTGGAACACTGCGTGGGATCCGTTCTTCGCACTCGATCCGGTATTCACGGACGAATACATGGCGATGGGCGCGGGCCTGTACCAGAGCGGAATTATGTCGTCCAAGGAGGTCGAACTCCTAAGCATCGCCCTCGACGCTTCGGTCACGCACATGTATGCGCCGGGCACTCGTCGCCACATCCAAAACGCCCTAAAAGCAGGTGCGACCGTGGAGGAAATCATGGAAGTTCTGAAGCTCTGCGTCGTTCAAGGGGTGCAGACTTTCAATCTGAGCCTGCCGATCCTCGCGGAAGAACTGGAACGCCACTCGTCAAACCAGAAGGCGGCGTAATGTATGGCAAACTATTTCGAGGCGGCGAATCTGGATCAACTTCCTCCCGGAAAGAAGAGAACCAGGTGAAGCTTCCAGTCAGTGTTAAGGCTGCCTAAGGGGCGAGTCCTGCCCCGACTGACGCTAAATCTGCCAATCGACGGAGCAGTAATGAACGACCCGTCGTCAGCTCAGAGAGAACCTTTCCTACACCTACCTGAAACCGTCAATCCCTGACCACGCATCTTCAGAATCACAGCCGGCCGGCCCCCGGTATTGGTGTGTCCCTGGGTTGATGTGATTCGGTCGAAGTTGCACTCTCCGTGATACTGAGCCGAATGATCTCTGCGAGCGTCATTCCATCAACGCGGCCGGTGCTTCTAACGTGACGTTGCGCACTGACAAAATGTTTCGAGGGGCTATCTTTAACCTGGTCCCGCAAAATGGGGATCGCGGTTCAGTTTTGACAGTCTAAGAAACACATCTGTACTTCAGAGAGGCCATGATGAAAACTAGAACCCTGATTGTGACATTAGTATCGCTTGCTCTTGCCCTGCCGGCGTTCGGCAAGACCTCCAAGAATACCTATCCCGTTCCTTGCGGCGAGTTGTGGGGCGCGGTCAAAGACGTCCTTGGCAACGCGGAAAACTACAACGTCGAGGAGAGTAATGACAGCCTAATGGCTGCTACTTACAAGGTGAAGCACGCGGCTCATGTCACCGTTTCGGGAGCCGTCCTCCAGCGCGCCAATCACGTTGCCTTGGTATCAAAGGGTACCGAGTGTGAGATGCAAATCAAGTCGAACTACAGCGGATTTGAGCACAACGACAGTGGCGATTTCAGGAAGCGGGTGGAGGAATCCTTTGGCAAGCTGAAGGAATCGAAGCCTGCCGAGCCCGCAAAACCGGAGGCGCCAGCCAATTGATTTCGGCGGGCTAGGCCGTCTGGCGCTACCAGGGAGACGTGAGAAGGCGTTTCTGATGCACCTTACAGCGATTTGTTTTTCACCTTCCAATAGACCGCGTAGTGTTCGTGGATCACTTGATTCAGAGGAACGAGCGTCAGAGGTTGTGGCTGCCCAACCGCATGGAACGTGAGCGGTTGCCTGGAGTCGGGCTCGATCCATGCAGTGGGGTGGGCTCGGTCCGCCACAATGTCGGGCACCTTGCTCTCGGTGCCAGTTTTCGGACCGTAGCCGCTGTACGTCATGTCTTTGGTCACCGCGTCGAAGCGGCCCGCTAACACCAGCGGGCCGTACATCGCAGCCTGGATGGTTTGGTCATCGGGCATGCTTTCGATGCGCAGGCCCATCGGCAGGCTGAGTTCAATCTTGTCACCGGTTTTCCAGACGCGATTGAGAGTCAGATAACTGCTGGGACTGGCAAACGCCGGTAACGTAGCTCCGTTAATTTTCACGCTGCCGCCCTGCGCCCAGTACGGGATGCGCAGGTTGATTGCCAGTGGCGCCGGGCTCTTGGCATTGATAGTCATCGTGCTCCCCTGTTCCTCGGGGAAGCGAGTCTCCTGCTTCAGACGCAGACCTTTCTCCGGCCACTCCAGTTGCGAGTCGATGTAGAGATTCACGTAGAGCGAGTCGTCGTCGTGGAAATAGATGGTGTCGGAGAGTTTGGCGTATTCCTCCGAGCCGGTTCCGGTGCAGCACCAGAAGGCGTCGAGCGGCTTGCCGAAAGTTTTCCAGTAGCCCGAGGCGAGCGGCAGGTAGTACATCATGGTGCCGTCGTCGGGATTGATGGTGCCGAGGCGGTGATTGAACAGGGTGCGCTCGTAGTAATCCATGAGGCGGGCATCGGGAGACCAGCCGAACAGATGCCGCGTCAATTTCATCAGGTTGTAGGCGCAGCAACATTCCGTTGTGCTCGGGCCCAGTTCGGTTGAGAGCTTGCCCGGATCGGTGTTCCACGACTCGTTGTTGCTGGTGCCGCCCGTGCAATAGGAGCGCTCGCTGACCACTTCATTCCAGAAGTATTCGGCGATGTCGCGATAACGGCGTTCACCCGTGAGTTCGTAATATCGCGCGGCGGCGATCACCTGCGGAATGTGCGTGTTCACGTGCAGGCCTTTCAGTTCGTCGCGGTGGGCGGCGAGGGGATCGAAGAATTGCTTCTTGTCGAAGCGCTGCGCGACGTCGAGGTAATCCTGCTTGCCGGTCACGCGCGTAGAGATTGCAGAGGACTTCGCCCATGCCTCCGAACTCGGTGCCGAGCACGCGCTGCATGTGCTCGTAGCTGAGGGACTCGGTATAGAGATCGACCCAGGCCGCCATCTTCTGGACCATGTCGAGAGCCTGCTCGTTGCCGCAGTACACGTACATGTCCAGCAGCCCGGCCATGATCTTGTGGATGGTGTAGAAGGGAGCCCAGACCTGCTGGCGCTCGCGCAGGCGATCGAAGAAATCCACGGGGAAAGCGCTCAGGTAGCCGCTTTTCAATGCGCGCTTGGCATTTGCCGAGCCCGGCATACGACGGTGGCGGCATTGTTCTTGAGGTCTTCATCTCCGCAGGCGGCGTACATCGAGCGCGCAGGCAGAGAGGTAGTGGCCACCGGCGTAGTGGCCGCGGAGTTCGCAGTCGGGGGCCTCCCATCCTCCGAGCGGCTGCGCCGAGGAGGGAATGCGGCGGTGATCCGAAACGTATGCAGCAGCCGGTCGGGTGGCAGCGAACGCAGATATTGCCGGTCGGCTTCCATCGCGATCTTGCAGGGACCTTCTCCCAGGCGCACTTGCTTCATGGGGAACGGGAGCGCTCTCCAGGAGATCTTCTCGCGGCTGACGGGCTTGCCATCTTTCTGGGTCGCATTCACGACCGGATCTTGCGGAGGGTGGGCCAGCACGACTCTGGGCAGCAGCGCCGAACCGGCAGCGCCTGGCGGCTGCGGCTAAGAAATGCCTGCGAGACAATGATTCGAAGTGAGCCATCTTGATCCTCCCTGTCCGATGGTAGCCGAGTGCATCGGCTGATGGATATTGTCTACACTAATCGTCGAATTGGCGGAACGTCGAGCTGACGGCCGGCGTCGATGATATTCGCGCGCGCAGCTCAGACCGCAATGAGCACCGCAGCCTATGACGTGGTCATCGTTGGCGCGGGGATCGTGGGCGCGGCTTGCGCGGACGAATTTGCGCGGCGCGGCATGCGCGTCGCGGTCGTCGACCGGGACGTGGTGGGAAGCGGCGCCACTGCGGCCGGGATGGGACACATCGTCGTCATGGACGACTCCGAGGCGCAGTTTGCCCTGACCCGCTATTCGCAGCAACTCTGGCAGGCGTTGCGGCCGGAATTGCCAGCCGATGTCGAATACGAACAGTGCGGAACGATCTGGGTGGCGGCCGACGAAGAAGAGATGGCCGAGGTAGCAGCGCAAGCACGACGTACTACGGGCGGCGCGGAGTTCCCACGACGGTGCTCGACTGCGCAGGCATTGCGGCAGCTGGAGCCGAACCTGCGCGATGGCCTGGCAGGCGGCCTGCTCGTGGTGGAGGATGCGGTGCTGTATCCCCCGTGCGCGGCGCGCTTTCTCATGGAGCGCGCGCAGAAACACGGGGCGGAACTTCGGCTTGGTGCCTCGGTCGCTCGAGATCGGACAAGGGCGGGTGCGGTTGTCCGACGGGGTGAGATCACCGGCAAGATGATTGTGAATGCGGCGGGAGCCTGGGCGCCGGAACTGACAGGCGGATTGAGATCAAGAAGCGCAAGGGACACCTGGTCATCACCGATCGTTATCCCGGGTTCCTGCGGCATCAACTGGTGGAGCTCGGATACTTGAAGAGCGCGCACTCGGTCACGCAGCGATTCGGTTGCATTTAATGTCCAACCACGGCGGACCGGGCAGATTCTGATCGGCTCATCGCGACAGTACGGAGCGGAGCACAAGGATGTCGACCAGCAAATCCTGGCGCGCATGCTGCGGCGCGCCCAGCAATATATGCCGGGGCTTGGGCCGATGTCGGCGGTGCGCACCTGGACTGGGTTTCGCGCGGCCACGCCCGACAAATTGCCGCTGATTGGTCCGTGGCCGGGCGACAAGTCTCTGTTCCTGGCGACGGGGCATGAGGGACTGGGAATCACGACCTCGCTGGCAACCGCGAAAATTCTGGTGGACCAGATCACGGGCGCGAAGCCTGAGATTCCGATTGAGCCGTATTTGCCGTCGCGAGCGGGGAAGGAATGTGCCCATGCCTAGTTCGCACGTCGAGTGCGGTGACGTTGATCGTGAACGGATCGCCCGTGACAGTGCCTGCAGGTGCCACCGTTGCGGTGGCCGTGGCCGATCGCCGGGCAAGCGTGCCGAACCTCGGTGACCGGCGAACCGCGCGGGCCGTTGTGCGGGATGGGAATCTGCTTTGAGTGCCGCGTGTCCATCAATGGAACGCCGCATTGCCGAAGTTGCCAGATCCTTTGCGAGCCGGGCATGGAAGTGAAAACCGATGGATAGGGATTCGCGAACAGCGCTTCGACGTTCTGGTGATCGGTGGAGGCCCGGCAGGCATGGCGGCTGCGGTCCGGGCAGCGGAGCGTGGGGTCGCGCGTTGGAATTGTGGATGACAATGCGACCCTGCGGCGGGCAGATCTGGCGTGGAGCGTCGGAAGGCGGACAGAGCCAAGACGCCGCGAGATGGAGCGAGCGGCTGCGCACGTTCAGACGTCACGAAGTTGTACGGGAAGAGAGTTTTTCACCAGCCGGAAGCCGGGGTTCTGTTGGCGGAAGGAGTCGATGATCTCTGCGAATTGCGCTACACGAATCTGGTGCTGGCGACGGGAGCGCGAGAACGGTTTCTGCCCTTTCCGGGCTGGACTCTGCCGAATGTGATGGGAGCGGGCGGCCTGCAGGCGATGGTGAAGTCCGGACTGCCGATTCGCGGCAAGCGCGTGGTCGTCGCGGGAAGCGGCCCGCTGCTGCTGGCGGTCGCGGCATATCTGCGCAAGCAGGGCGCAGAGATTCCTATGATTTGCGAGCAGGCTTCGTGGAGCAGGCTGGCTCGGTTCGGTGCTGCGCTATTGGGCTACCCAGGCAAAATCGCGCAGGGTCTTCAGTTGAAGCGAGAACTCGCGGACGTTCCGTTCGCCGCGAACAGCTGGCCACTGGCAGCGCATGGCCGGCAGATGCTCGAAAGCGTTACGATTTCACGAGGGGGCAAGATCGGAAGTCATCCCCTGCGACTATCTGGCGTGCGGATTTCATCTGGTGCCCAACATGGAGTTGCCGTTGCTGCTGGGTTGCAGGATCGAGCGCGCGGCTGCGTGCAGGTCGACGACTTCCAGCAAACGTCGGTCCAACGAGTTTTCTGTGCCGGCGAGCCTACCGGCATCGGAGGCGTGGAGTTGGCGCTGGTCGAGGGACAGATCGCCGGCCTGGCTGCGGCCGGCGAAACAGCAAAAGCTCGAAAATTATTTAGCGAACGCAGGAAGGCGCGACGCTTCGCGCGCATGCTGGACCGGACATTCCGTGTGCGTGCAGAATTGAGGAGTCTGCCCTCCGCTGAAACGATGGTTTGCCGCTGCGAGGACGTTCCCTATTCCCGCCTCCAGGAGCACCGGTCGTGGCGCGCGGCCAAGTTGCACACGCGCTGCGGAATGGGCCCGTGCCAGGGCAGAGTATGCGGACCGGCAACGGAATTTCTGTTTCAATGGAATCCGGAATCGGTGCGGCCGCCGGTATTTCCCGCCCGCGTGGAGAGTCTGGCCGGCCTGGCAGAGCGCGCGGAGCCGGAGCACAGTGCAGTTCCAGGAGGCTCTGAATGAACTGGAAGGGCGTGATGCCCGCGATCACCACCTGTTTTAACCACGATCTCAGCATCGATCACGGCTTCATGGTGGAACACTGCCGCTGGCTGCTCGACAACGGCTGCACCGGCATCGTTGCCCTCGGATCGCTGGGAGAAGGCGCGACCCTGGCGTTCGACGAGAAGGTGGCGATCCTGCGTACCTGTGGCAAAGCGGTTCGCGGACGCAGCCCAGTGGTGGCTGCCATCTCGGCGCTGTCCACTTCGGAGGCCGTGGCGCTGGCGAAAGCCGCGGCAGATGTGGGCTGCGACGGCCTGATGGTGCTGCCTCCGTATGTGTACAAGGGAGACTGGCGCGAGATGAAGGCCCACGTGGCCGCGGTGTTCAACGCCACGCCTCTCGCCTGCATGCTCTACAACAATCCCGTGGCCTACGGCACGGATTTCCTTCCCGAGCAGATTCGGGAGCTGGCGACGGAGCACGAGAACCTTGCGGCGGTGAAGGAATCGAGCACGGATGTGCGGCGCGTCTCGGCGATCCGCGCATTGTTGGACACGCGGCTCGAGATTTGCGTGGGCGTGGATGATGCCGTCCTGGAAGCCATTGCCGCAGGAGCCACCGGATGGATTGCCGGCCTGGCCAACGCGCTGCCGCGCGAGTCCGTGGAGCTGTTCAACTGTGGCATGAACGGAGAGAGCGACAAGGCTTTCGAGTTGTATCGCTGGTTCCTGCCGCTGCTGCGCATGGATACGGTTCCAAATTTCGTTCAACTCATCAAGCTGGTGCAGGCGGAAGTTGGGATTGGCAATGCGCGAGTGCGGCCGCCACGCCTCGAGTTGGCGGGGCAGGAACTGGAACAAACCAGGAAAATTATCCGTGACGCTTTGCAGTCCCGGCCGCAATCCGTGGCCAGCTATGCGTTGCCGACGAGGAAATAAAATGCCGGCGTCTTCATCCACGACAAAACTCGCAGGACGGTCGCTGATCGGATTTCGCGAAGGCGCAGGGTGCGGGTGAGGCGATGTATGCCACCGACCCCATCACGGGACAACGCTTGCAGCCCGGCTTCATTCCGGCAACGGCGGAAGAAGTGGAACTGGCGGTTCGCCTGGCGGCAGAGGCTTTCGAGCTCTACCAGCGCATTTCGGGGCGGGAGCGGGGCGCGTTCCTGCGCACGATTGCGGCGAAGATCGAGTCGATTGCCGGCGACGTGATCGAGCGTGCCGGCCAGGAAACGGCTCTGCCGCAGGCGCGCCTGCAAGGCGAGACCGCGCGCACGTGCGCCCAGCTTCGGCTGTTTGCGCAGGTGGCGGAAGAGGGATCGTGGGTGCAGGCGCGCATCGACCGCGCCGATCCTGATCGCAAGCCCGCTCCCAAGCCCGACATTCGCTCCATGCTGCGTCCGCTGGGACCGGTGGTGGTGTTCGGCGCCAGCAATTTTCCGCTGGCGTTTTCGGTTGCGGGAGGAGATACCGCGTCCGCACTCGCGGCCGGCAACACCGTGATCGTGAAAGCGCACGCGGCGCATCCGGGCACCAGCGAACTGGTGGGACGAGCCGTGCAGGAAAGCGTTCGGGAATGCGGCCTGCCGGAAGGCGTGTTCTCGCTTCTGTTTGGAAGCGGTCCGCAGGTCGGGACTGGCATTGATGAAGCATCCGCGGGTGAAGGCTGGGGGCTTCACCGGCTCGCGCGCGGCGGGGAGAATCCTGATGGACGTGGCGGCGTCGCGTCCCGAGCCGATTCCGTTCTATGCGGAGATGAGCAGCACGAATCCGGTTTTCATCCTGCCGGGCGCGCTGCGGGAGCGTGGCGAGAACATTGCGGCGGGACTGCACGGGTCGTTCACCCTGGGCGCCGGCCAGTTCTGCACCAAGCCGGGCATGGTCTTTCTGCCGCAAGGTTCCGATGCCGCGGCGTTTGCGCGATAAGCTGCACCAGTTGGTGGATGGATCGGCTCCGTTCCATCTTCTGACCAAGACGATTCACGCTTCGTATGATTCCGCGGTTGCCACGCGCAAGGCGGACGCGTCCGTCAGGCTGCTTGCCGAGGGTCCGCAGGCCGCTGCCGGTGCGAGTTTCGCCGTGAGTTCCGCGCTGTTTGAAACCGATGCGGCGTCATTTCTCGGTTCCGACCTCGATGCAGAAATCTTCGGTCCCACGACTCTGCTGGTGCAACATTCCAGCCGCGATCAAGTTCTCGCGATTGCCCGGTCCCTCGAAGGCCACCTGACCGCCACGATTCATGGGACGGAACAGGATCTGCGCGAGTTTGCCGACCTGATTGCGATTCTGGAAAACAAAGTTGGACGGCTCGTCTTCAACGGATTCCCGACCGGAGTGGAAGTCACGCACGCCATGGTGCACGGCGGCCCGTATCCCTCTACCTCGGATGGACGCTCCACGTCGGTGGGGAGCCAGGCCATCTTCCGGTTCACTCGCCTGGTCTGCTACCAGGGATTTCCTGACAGCGCGCTGCCGGATGCGCTCAAGAACATAAATCCGCTGGGCATTTGGCGAATGCTCGACGGAGAGATGTCGCGACTAGATCCTCTCGCATTTGAGTCGTCGCCGCGACCACAGGGCCTAAAGGCCTTCGCCTCCGCAATTCGCGACGCGGCCCTCGAAGGGCCGCTCTTCCACGGTCGACGCACACGCACGGTCGACGCACAGCGCACGGTCGATGCACACGCGTACCCAACTAGGCCCAGGTTCGCAATCCGATAATGCCCCAGTAGGCAAGATAGGCAGCGGCGATGAGCAGGGCCACCATGACCGTGAGCGAAAACCTGCGAACGCCGCGACGAACCGCGTCTACCGGCGCCCGCCACAAAGAGATCGCGCTTCCGAGTGAGGCAATGGCGAAGGCAACAGTCGTCACATATATGGCGGCCGACCAAACCGTCAGATTTCCCAGACGATCGATCAGGTCATCGCTGCACACGATGAAAATGCCGACAAAGGCGATCAGGCTGAGCACTGCGACGAGAGGCCAGAGGCGCATGCCGCGTTCCGCCGGGCGCCGGCGCTTCCTGCTGAGTCCACCAAGAATCCAGAACGGCGCATACACCAGGATCGCCACAATGGAGAGAAGCACGAAGATGGTTCCAGCAATCTGCGTGATCGCCAGCCAGGCGGGGATGCGCTTCATGACTGTCTGCATCCCGGCCTGAAGGAACCGGCCTTCCTCGTTCGGGGTCAGCAATGCGAGCGTTGCCACCGGATCGGGCAGATCCTCCTTCTTCTTCGGGACGTGGCGGAATTGCATACCGGCGACTGGGGTGTAGGTGTCATTCCATGCACCCAGAAGGTTGAGAACCAGATTGCCATCCTTGACGCGAACCAAAGTGACGCCCAACAGGCGCTCCAGAAAATGCGCCAGTTCGACGCGCGGCGAATCCGGGACGTACCAGCCGGCATATTCGGCCGCGCCCGCCGGGAGCGATGCAACCGGGGGCAAAGGAGGTTTCTGCAGCTGGTTCGTGATGTAGGCGCGAATCGCTTTGCCGACCTTCTCGAAGGCGTCTCCGTTTCCGCTATTGATGCTGAAGAAGTAGCCCACGTTGTAGTCGGCCATGTAGGCCATCTCCGTGAGACCACCTTCGACGCCTCCGTTGTGCCCGTGATAGACGAATCCGTCTTCGATGCTCCAGTAATTACTCAGGCCATATCCGGCCTTCATTCCATCTTTTGCCGCCCAGGTGCTGGCAGGACTCTCCATGCGATCGATGTTGGCGGCGGGCACAATCGCTTTGCCGCTCACCGCGCCGCGATTCAGATAAAACTGCACATACGCGGCCATGTCATTGGCGGAAGCATTGATGGATCCGGCGGGACGCAAAAGAATGTTCCAGTAGTGATAGGGAGTCTTGCCGTCGTTGTGGTAGAGAGTGGTGGCAGTGCCCGGAGCGGACTGGAAGTAGGTTGCCGTCTTCATCCCGATGGGACGGAATAGATTCTGCTCAACGAAATCTTCAAAGCGCTGACCGGTAAGTTTCTCGACAATGTAGGCCGCGACGGGTGGGCCGGAATTGCAGTAGGCCATGCGCGTGCCAGGGCGCCAGCGGGAAATGCGCGAGTGGTGGTCGTAGTCCAGGCCGTCGCGCAAAGACATGCCCGGGGCGTCTTTGGCGTACTCGCGCAGGTGCATGTCGTCCCAGCCGGTGGTGTGCTCCAGCAGATTGACGACTCGGATCGGATCGGTGGCTTCCCACCGGTTCTCAAACCAAACGTCGGGAGCCAGTTTGTGAACGGGATCATCGAGCGACAGTTTTCCTTGATCAGCCAGCATCAGGATCGACAAGGAAGCAAATGCCTTCGAGGTCGAGCCGATGCGGAACAGTGTGTCCGCGGTGTTGGCGCGGGCGCTGGCCACATCGGCCGTGCCCAGTCCGGCAACCCACTCCGGTCCGTCGCGATGCACAATGGCGACCGACACACCGGGCGTATGCGTGTCCTTTAGAATTTTCTCCAGTTGCTGCTGCAGTTCTTCAATCGATTGGGCGGGCTTGGGCTTTTCCTCTTTGTTTGTCGGCCGCCAGACAGAGTGAGGTGAGAACAAAAAGAAGAATGAGGGAAAGGAAACATTTCACGATCGCAGTCCTCCGCTGAAGACCTGGCGGTCTCAGCGGTTCATCTTACGTCCAGACGGCCTAAATCTGGTAGTCGATGTCTTCCATAATGCTCTGCAGCGACGCCGACATCGGTTCGCCCTTCGCCTCAGAGCCTTCGAGTTGCTGGACCCGCTCCCGCAGCCTGTTCACTTCTGTCGCCACCGCCGCCAGCGCTTCCGAGAGGGGATCGTTGATCTGCTTGGGATCGGTGATCACCACGCGCTTGCCTTCGCGGAAAATGATGTGCCCGGGCACGCCGACGACGGTGGAATTTTCGGGAACGTTGCGCAGCACCACCGAGCCCGCGCCGATGCGGCAATTTTTTCCAACCGTGATGTTGCCCAGAATCTTTGCCCCGCCGCCGACCACCACGCTGTCTTCGATCGTGGGATGGCGCTTGCCGTGTTCTTTGCCCGTGCCGCCCAAGAGTCACACCCTGATAGAGAGTTACGTCATCGCCCACGATCGGCGTCTCACCGATCACCACGCCCATGCCGTGATCGATGAACAATCGCCGGCCGATCTTCGCGCCGGGATGAATCTCGATTCCGGTCAGGAGGCGCGCCACCTGCGACAGCCATCGTCCCACCAGGAAGAGACGATGGTTCCACAGCCAGTGATTCATGCGGTAGAACCAGACGGCATGCAGCCCGGAGTAGCACAGCAACACTTCCAGGCGGGACTTGGCCGCGGGATCGCGCTCCATCACGGTGGCCACGTCTTCGCGAATTAGCGACAGCAGGTGCGGCATGGATCATCCGACAGGATCAGGCCGGGAGCTCCGCCGTGGGAATCTGCAGCGCCTTGTCCCGCAACTCCTGAAACAGAATACTGCTCAAGTAGCGCTCGCCGAAAGATGGCAGAATCACCACGATCAGCTTACCCGCATTCTCCGGTCGCTGCGCCACTTTTAGAGCCGCAACCACCGCGGCTCCGGAGGAGATCCCGACCAGCAGTCCTTCTTCAAGGGGAAGCCGGCGCGCCATGGCGATGGCTTCGTCGTTGGTCACGGTGATGACTTCGTCGATGTAGTCCCGGCGCAGGATGCTGGGAATAAATCCGGCGCCGATGCCCTGAATCTTATGCGGAGACGGTTTGCCGCCGGAGAGGACCGCGCTGTCGGCAGGTTCAACGGCGACGGCCTTGAACGATGGCTTCTTCGGCTTGATGTACTGGCAAATGCCGGTGATGGTGCCACCGGTGCCCACGCCCGAGATCAGAATGTCGGCGCGTCCGTCGGTGTCATTCCAGATCTCAGGGCCGGTGGTTTCGAAATGAATCTTGGGATTGGCGGCGTTGTCGAACTGCTGCAGCATGTAGCCGCCGGGAGTGTTGGCCAGAATTTCCTTGGCTTTGAGAATCGCGCCCGGCATTCCTCTGGGACCGGGCGTGAGGACGATCTCCGCGCCAAAGGCGAGCAGCAGCACGCGCCGCTCCAGGCTCATGGTTTCGGGCATGGTCAGAATCAGCTTGTAGCCTTTCACCGCGGCGACGAAGGCGAGACCGATTCCGGTGTTGCCGCTGGTCGGCTCGATGAGCACCGTCTTGCCGGGGTGAATTTTTCCTTCGCGCTCGGCCTCGACAATCATGCTGACCCCGATGCGGTCTTTCACGCTGCCCACGGGATTCTGGCTCTCCAGCTTCGCCACCACCTCGGCGACGCAACCCTTCGTGACTTTATTCAGCCGCACCAGTGGCGTGCGGCCAATCAACTCGGTGACATCCTTTGCGATTCTCATAGTCAGTGCGCGTCTCCAAGTGTTTGCGGGCGTCGCGGTTTCACGACCGCTCCTTACACCAGCAATACTACCAACAAGCTGGTATATGGCGAGCGGGAACGCCCCTGCGGCGCTCCTTCAAAGCAAAGGCCGCGCCTTGGGCGCGGCCGCAGTTTCGTATCAAGTCTTGGGCAATCTCGAAGCGGTTCCGGCGGGCTTACCGGTGCGCCAGTCCGTAGCCGACAGCGCCGGCGGAACTTCCAATGTTGATCAGGGAGACGGCCCGTTCCAGCTTGTGATGGCCGGTCTTGTGGAAGAAGTAGCTGAGGCCGATGACGCCCGCGGTTTCCCCGACAAAGTTTACCGCCAGGCCCGCCGTGGAGCGGCCGAATACGCGAACCACGGGATTCAGTTCCCGGCCGCCGCTCTGCAGGTTGGCGCGAGTTACGGCGAAGTCGGCGCCATTCAAGGCTGCCGCGGCGACGAACAAGACGCGATTCTGCTTGTCGAAGAACTTGTGTTCGGAGCTTGTGATCGTGGGTGTGATGACCACCGGCGACGCCGCTTCTACCGCAGGGGTCGGCGCGTCCGGAAGCGGTCCTTGTGCGAGCAGAACCTGGTCATGCGGGGCCTGGGCGCTCACAGCCGGACAGAGGGTCATGCTCGCGGCCAGGACTACAGGACTCAATCGGAAGAGTGCAAAAAATCTGCTGAAGGTCATAAGTGCCCGCCGAGACCGGCGTAGCACTCTGGAAGGGGCAATTGGGCGGCCACGCAGCCAACATTAGACTGGTGGCAAGCGGCTCAGAATCAACCTTTTAGGTTGTATCTCTCATGAGAATCGCGGCGGCTGTGCACTCTTTTGCAGGTGTGCGCCGGCGTTTTACCGCTGTTGAGCAGAGAGCGCGCTTATTTCTTATAGACCACGCCGTTCTTCATCACGAAGGCCACGCTCTGCAGCACAGCAATGTCCGCAATCGGATCGCCGGGCACTGCGATCACGTCCGCCAGATAGCCGGGTTCCAAGGCCCCGATCTGCCCACTCCAACCGAGCAGCTTTGCCCCATTCACCAGATCCGCCTGCAACACCGCCAGCGGCGACATGCCGTACTTCACCATCAGGACAAACTCGCGGGCCTGCGTGCCGTGAGGGAAGGGACCGACATCGGATCCAACCGCCATCGGCACGCCCGCCGCGACCTGCTTTTTGAATTCCTGGGCCTTCACATCGAGCATCTGGCGCTGGCGCGCGCCCTGCTCGGGCGTGGCGGCGTGGTCGGCGAAATATTCGAAGATGGTGAAGGTTGGCACCGCGAAGATCTGCTTTTCCTTCATCAGCCGCATGGTCTCGTCGCTCAACTGGTCGGCGTGGTCGATCGAAACCACTCCTGCCTGCGCGGCGAAAAGCGTTCCCGGCTCTCCGGTGGCATGTACGGCGACGCGCTTGCTCACTCGCGCTGCTTCTTTCACCGCCGCGTCCAGTTGCGACTCGGTGTACTGATACGGAGTAGAGAGCCGTCCATCCTTTAGCGAATCGGCCCCGGTCTCGTAAATCTTGATGAAGTCGGCGCCTTCCTTGAACTGCTGGCGCATCACCGCGACCAGTTCGTCGGCGCTATTGGCGTAGTTCGCGTTGGGGAGGACGTGCTGCTCCGGGTTGTAGCCGAGGGCGTCTTCGTGTCCGCCAAGAATGTTGATCGCGTTGCCGCTGATGCGGAGGCGCGGGCCAGGGATGCGGCCTGCGTTAATCGCGTTGCGGACCGCGGTGTCAGCCGATCCCGCACCTTCGGTTCCCATGTCGCGCTCCGCGGTGAATCCGGCCATCAGGTCATCAC
Source organism: uncultured Acidobacteriota bacterium (assembly GCA_963709865.1). Taxonomy (GTDB): domain Bacteria; phylum Acidobacteriota; class Terriglobia; order Terriglobales; family Acidobacteriaceae; genus Sulfotelmatobacter. The sequence continues at coordinate 155,535 of CAVPXW010000020.1, read as the reverse complement.
GCGCCGCCAGCGTGGCCGTGATCGTGCGCTCTGGCACCGATTCCTGCACGGTCTGCAGATCTTCCGCGCCGGGATGGAGAAAAAGATGGATGTGCGCATCAATCAGGCCGGGAAGAAGGGTGCGGTCACCCAGGTCGATCACTTCCGCGCCGGCCGGATGCTTGACTGCATTTCCCACCTCGACGATGTGGTCGCCCTGCACCAGGACTTCGCCGGGTTTGACCATGCGGCCGGTTCTAATGTCCAGCAGACGCGCGGCGTGCAGCACGATCGGGTGAGCCTCTGCGGGCTGGGACTGGCCTGCGGCGTTCGAGGAGAGAATCAAGCACAGGAGAGAAACTGCGGTTAGAGCGAGGGCTCGGCTGGTCATATCGCCCGCGATGGTAGCACTCCGAATCCAGCCGATACCAGAGCTGTAGAGTAGCGCCGCCGTCCCGGCGGCTGTCCGGTGGGCGTCTCGCCCGCCGAGCCGAGGTCTGGGTCGCCCTTCGACAACTCAGGGCAGGCTCTCCGGGCCAGCCGGTAAGATGCCGGCGCTACTCTCTTCCTGTGACGCAAATCACAGGCTACGGTAAGACAGATCACACGATAATTCGCGTCTGACCGGCGAAACTAAATCAGCCACGTATGAACGACTTTGGGGTTCTCACCAATCGCAAGCGCGCCTTGATCGCCCTCGCACATTCCCTTGTCTTCCTGGGGATTGCGACGTACGGCTTCGCCTCGCCCAAAGCCGGAGTCCTGCTTCCCGGTTTGCATGGAACCGCCGATCTAGTTCTGATCGGGATTTACCTTGCGGTGGCATCGATCCTTACCTGGCTGGTCTGTGTGGCGCGGTGCGCGAAAGAGCGGGCGTATTTTGCGCTGTGCGCCAGCAGCGCCACCTTTGGCCTGCTGCGCACGATTTTCGGAGACGCTGCTCTGCCCTCGGCCCAGTATTTACGCGTCATCATGCTGACTTGCGCCGTCGGCGTCGGCGCCTGGATTCTTCGTTGCTTCTCGCGTCCTGTCCCGGAAGAAGTGTTGTCCGACTAAGCCCCCATCCAACCAAGAAAGCCGCCCGGGATCAACCCCGGGCGGCTGTGCATGGAGGCCGGGCGAGGCCTGCCTCGACCGTGGGATCGCTTCTATGCCAGGAAGAACTCTTTGGTGAGAGTGGCCCAGTCTTCGTCGGGCAGGTGAGCGGTGATGTCATCGACCGCCACGCCGCCATCCTGTGCCAGGGCGCCCACGGCCATCGGCATCCTGCTTCTGCAGCCGCAGCGCGGACTCTTCCGTCCACAATCGCGCCAGCTTGCCTCCCATCAGGTTGCGGAAGTTGATCTTCGAATCGGGGGCCTGCACGGTCACGAGCCAGCCTTCTCCGTAAGGATCTTTCCGCGCGAGTTCCGGATCTTTCATCACGGCTTCGTTGATGGCGGTAACAGTGCCCTCGATGGGCGAAACCATGTCCACCGATTTGCCGTCGCGGAAAATCGTCCAAATCTTCTGTCCCTGGCGCACCCAACGTCCGCGCTGCGGAAGCGCAATGCTCTCAATCTTTCCCACCAGCTTGGAGGCGAAATCGTCGATGCCTACCCGCACCAGCTCCCGGCTCTCACTCAGCGCCCAGGTATGCCCGGCGTGGTAGCGCACATTCTCTGGAACCTGGAAGCCTGCGACCATCGCGGGAACGACGCGCGACGCCGCTTCACGATTCGCCGTCCGAAGCGCGGGTTGCATTGCCAGTTGCTTTTGTCCACGCACGTAATCAATCAGCAGAAAGATTGCGAATGTAAGAAGTACCATGATGACTGTCATAACCCACCTCGCCCGGAGTTCCCATTCCTTCTAGGTCACTCACGCCTTTCCTAAAGGCAATCGCCAGACCAAACTCAAAGGGTCGGAGGAATAGGCAGGAGGCCGCGTGTATCCCTAACACTGGGAATGAGATATCGGAAAGCAGGTCGGTGCTGACGCGAGACCTGCGGAGAAACACAGCATCGCGCGACGATGAACAACGCAACAGCAAATGCGGCAGTCTGTGAGAGTTGCGGGATGGTGCCGATTCGAACCAGCGTGCTGTCAGCGACTTGGCTCAAATCAAGGGTCTGCTGCGATCTGCATCATGACGCTGCTGCAAAAAGCAACGTAAACAGCATCAGGCCGCTCCCGCAGAACTATTGACCGGCGTCACGTGCAGAGGTGATGCAGGTCACGGCTGAAAGGCTCGTCATTGATGAGAATCTTAGCTGTCTGAAGCTGCTGAATTTCGCGACAGCCTCCGATCTGATGAGGTAAGCAGCTTGTAAGCGGTCCGATTTCCGTCTGCGGTTACGCCGGTAATCGCTCCTTCTTCCTCATTCAGCTCAGGCGTCGGACGAAAGGATTTCCGGGCGGCTCTGTCCCCCGGGACAGCCACGTCCGGAGAAATACTTCATGAGCAAAGCACTCTTATACGATGCCACGATCTGCATCGGCTGCAAGCAATGCGAGCAGGCTTGCGCAGGCCAAAACAAACTTCCTTACGACGACGCCATCGCCGCCGAGGAGATACAGTCTGACCACAAATTGACGGTCGTGCTCACGCGCGGCGACAAGTTCATGCGCCGCCTGTGCATGAACTGCAACGATCCTTCCTGCGCGTCCGTCTGTCCCGTCGGGGCGCTGCAGAAGACCGCCCTTGGGCCCGTCACCTACGACGCCTCGAAGTGCATGGGCTGCCGCTACTGCATGGTGGCGTGCCCCTTCAGTGTCCCCAAATACGAATGGGGCAAGCTCATTCCCAAGGTGCAGAAGTGCACCATGTGCCCCGATCGGGTGAGCCAGGGAAAGCCGACGGCCTGCGCGGAAATCTGTCCTACCGGCGCCACCAAGTTCGGCGAGCGGGACGAGTTGATCGCCGAGGCTCAGAAACGGATCCGCGACAACCCGGGCAACTATGTGGACCACATTTACGGGCTGGAAGAAGTCGGCGGCACATCAGTTCTGCTGCTGTCTGCCGTTCCATTTGAGACCTTCGGGTATCACACCGGCCTTTCCAAAGATCCCATGCCCATGCTCACCTACCGGGTCCTGTCCCACATTCCCGACTTCGTTCCTCTGGGTGGGATGGTGCTGGGCGGCATCTGGTGGATCACACACCGGCGCGAAGAAGTAGCCCTGGCCGAAGGCCCCAAGGCCGCCGACAAGAAGAATGGGAGGAAGCCATAAATGGCCCGCACCGCGACGTTCAAGCTCACTTTCTGGAAACTCGTTTTCCTTCTCCTGATGGCCGGCGGCCTTTACGCCACGTTCATCCGCTTCACCCAGGGTCTGGGCGCATCCACCCACCTCAGCGATCAATTTCCCTGGGGCATCTGGATCAGCTTCGACGTGTTATGCGGCGTCATGCTGGCTGCCGGCGGCTTCACGCTCACCGCCGCCGTTCACATTCTCAACATCAAGCGCTTGCACTCCATCATCCGGCCCACGATTCTGACTGCATTTCTCGGCTACATCCTGGTGTGCGCGGCCCTCATGTTTGACCTGGGCAAGCCTTACAACATATGGCATCCCCTGATCATGCGCAATCCGCACTCCGTGATGTTCGAGGTGGCGTATTGCGTGATGCTCTACACCACGGTGCTGGCGCTCGAGTTCTCACCCATCGTGCTGGAGCGCTTTAACCTGCAAAAGCCCTTGAAGGTGGTGCGCGCCATCCTGATACCGCTGGTGATCTGCGGCGTGATTCTCTCCACGCTGCATCAATCTTCGCTGGGCACGCTGTATCTGATCGTTCCCGAGAAGCTGCATCCCTTCTGGTACAGCCCATTGCTGCCGGTGTTCTTCTTTCTCTCGGCCATCGCCGTGGGATTGGCCATGACCATCTTTGAGTCGTCGCTGAGTTCCAAGCATTTTGGTGTGCAACTGGAACTTCCGGTGCTGCAGGAGCTGGGCCGGGTTCTGGTAGTGGTGCTGGGCGTCTACGGGATCCTGCGCTTCGAAGACCTGGCGAACCGCGGCGCGCTCAAACTCACGTTGCAGCCGGGATACGAGATGTACCTGTTCTGGCTGGAGATCTCGCTCTGCATCATCCTGCCCTTGCTGCTGCTGGTTCAGCCAAAGGTGCGATCCAGCGCCAACGGGCTGTACTTTGCGGCGGTGCTCGTGGTTCTCGGGTTCATCACCAACCGCATGAACGTGAGTATCACGGGATTCGAAGGCTCCACGGGAGTCCGCTACTTCCCCAAATGGAGTGAACTGGCGGTCACCGGCATGATCATCGCCGCCGGCTTCGCGCTGTTCGGCCTGGCGGTGAAGTACTTGCCGATTTTCCCCAAGGAGGAACTGGTGGCGGAGAGGACCACGGAGGTGGACTCCGCGGTGCCGGAGATTTCACCGGTCATGGAGCATGCAGGAGACTGAACCAACCCGCAATCGCTGGCTGCGGCTGACTTTTACGCTCAGCGCCAAGCTGAACATCCTTTTGCTCGGCGCCATGATCGTGATCTTCGCGCTGCTGGGCTATCTCAATGTCCGCCTGCACCGCCAGCATCTGGAACAAAATACCCTGCTCAGCGCGGAGCGCGTCAGCGACGTCATCAAGCACAGCACCACGGAATACATGCTGCGCAACGATCAGGAAGGTCTCTACCACTCGATCAAGACTATGGCGGCCGAACCCGGCGTGGAGAAGATCCGCATCTTCGATCAGGAAGGAAGGATCACCTACACCACCAATGCGGCCGAACAGAACCACGTCGTCGACAAGACCGCCGAAGCCTGTTACGCCTGCCACGCCCAGTCGCAACCTCTGGCACGCCTGAATCGCCCAGACCGATTCCGCATTTACCGCAACGCCGCAGGAGCCCGCGTTCTGGGCATCATCACTCCCATCGAGAATCAGCCGGCCTGCTCCAACGCCGCCTGCCATGCGCATCCGGTGGAGCAACAGATTCTTGGCGTGCTCGACACCAATCTTTCGCTGGCCAAAGCCGACGTCCAGGTGGCCGAGAGCAGCCGCCGCATGATTGTTTACACCGGGTGCGCCCTGCTGCTGATCGCGCTCCTGAGCTGGTTCTTTGTGTGGCAGGTGGTTGGCCGTCCGGTAAAAGCGCTGGAACGCGGCACCGAACGCCTGGCCGCGGGCGACCTGGGATACCAGATTGATGTGCAATCGCAGGACGAAATCGGCGAACTGGCGCAGCTCCTTCAACGGCATGAGCCGGCAGTTGCACGCGGAGCACGATGAGAACGTCGCCTGGACCCGCACCCTGGAACAGCGCGTCGAGCAAAAGACGCGGGAGCTCAAGCGCGCTCACGAGCATGCGCTGCACACCGAGAAGATGGCCTCCATCGGCAAGATGGCTGCCGTGCTCGCGCATGAGATCAACAATCCACTTTCCGGCATCCTGACTTACGCCAAGCTGCTGCGCAAGTGGACGGATCGTGAACAACCGCCCCACGACGACGCCGGCCGCACGCGCCGCCAGGATATCTGCGACTCCCTCGACCTGATCGCCTCCGAAAGCCGCCGCTGCGGCGACCTGGTCAAGAATCTGCTCACGTTTTCCCGCACCACGCCCATGAACCTGCAGCCCGCCAACCTGAACCAGGTGGTCGAGCGCTCCTTGCGCCTGGTGCAACACCAGCTGGACCTCGCCGGAATTCAAGTGCAGCCGCAACTCGATCCCGATCTGCCCCAGGTTCTTTGCGATGCCGCCCAGATCGAGCAGGTGATCCTGGCGCTGGTGATGAATGCCCTGGACGCCATGCCCCAAGGCGGCAATCTGTGGCTCACGACCGGTTTCAGCCGGGAGCAGAATCAGGTCCACATCGTGGTCCGCGACGACGGCTCCGGCATTCCACCCGAAATCCTGCCGCGCATCTTCGAACCCTTTCTTACGACCAAAGAGACGGGGCGCGGCGTCGGCCTGGGCCTGGCCATCAGCCACAGCATTCTCGAACGGCACAACGGAAACATCGAAGTGCAGTCCGAAGTCGGACGTGGAACCGCTTTTACCGTAACTCTGCCGTGGGATCAGGAAAGCGAAGTTGCCGCATCCCCGGCCAACGAAATTGCCGCTACCGCTAGCGGGAGGTGATGCACCGTGGAAACACAGGGCAAACTACTGATCGTCGACGACGAACTCAGCGTCCGTGATTCGCTGGGAAAATGGTTTCGCGAAGAAGGCTATGAGATCGGAACCGCCGAAAGCGCCAGTGACGCGCTCACCCGCATGGCCGAGAACAAGTGGGACCTGGCCCTGCTCGACATCAAGATGCGCGGCACGGATGGCATCGAATTGCAGCGCCGCCTGCACGAGATGGATCCCGACCTGATCGTCATCATGATGACCGGTTACGCCTCGGTGGAAACCGCGGTTACAGCCCTCAAGAACGGCGCCTATGACTATGTCAGCAAGCCGCTCGATCCCGACGAGATCGCCCATCTGGTGAAAAAGGCATTGGCCCACCACCGTGCGGAGAAGGAAAACGTCCGCCTGCGCGCCACCGTCGCGGAAATCACACGCCCCGGAGATCTAGTGGGGCAGAGTCCGGCCATGCGCAAGGTTCTCGAAGCCATCGAGACCGTCGGTCCCACCGATGCCAATGTTCTGATCACGGGTGAGAGCGGAACGGGGAAAGAGCTGGTGGTGCGCGCGATTCACGCTGCCAGCATGCGGCGTTTCCATCCGCTGGTCGTGATCCACTGCGGCGCCCTGACGGAAACGCTGCTCGAAAGCGAACTCTTTGGCCATGAAAAGGGTGCCTTCACGGGAGCACAATACCGCAAGAAGGGGAAATTTGAGATCGCCGAGGGCGGCACCGTATTTCTCGACGAGATTGGTGACATCAGCCTGAAAACTCAGACCGACCTGCTGCGCGTGCTGCAAGAGCGCGAGATCACGCGCGTGGGCGGCAACCAGGTTATCAACGTCGATTTCCGCTGCGTGGCCGCCACTAATAAGAACCTCGAAAGCATGATCGAGGAGGGCACCTTCCGTCCCGATCTGTTTTACCGGCTCAACGTGTTCCGCATCGAGTTGCCCGCGTTGCGCGAGCGCCGCGAAGACATCCCGCCGCTGGTCGAGCATTTCGTGCGCAAGTTCGCTCTGGCCATGAACAAACACGTCACCCGCATCGCTCCCGCCGCCATGAACCAGTTGCAGCAGCAGCCGTGGATGGGCAACGTGCGCGAACTGGAAAACGCCGTTGAGCGCGCCATGGTCGTGGCGCAGGAACCGGAACTCCGCGAGCAGGATTTCATTTTCAAGTCGCAGCCCACCGCCGCTGCTGGCGGCAGGAGTCTGGACGAAATCGAGCGAGCCCACATCCTGCGGGTGCTGGAGGAGTGCGGCGGAAACCAGAGCCGCGCCGCCGAGGTCCTCGACATCGACCGCGTCACGCTCCATCACAAGCTCAAGCGTTACGGCTGGACCCGCACTCCGGTGGAAACTCGTTGTTGAAGGTTGATCAACGAGGCGCGATGAAGCTGGTCTATGAATCTGGTGCACCTGCTCCCGGTCGGTAAGGTGGAGGTCTCACTGCTGCAGGACTTGCGCGCCGCAATTCCTCAGTGGCTGCCCGTGGCCTGCGAGATTCTCCCGGTTGCCCTCGATCCGGCACCGGCCTATCACGCCGAGCGCGAGCAGTATCATTCCTCCGAAATCCTGCAACGGATGCAGTCCCTGGTGCAGCCACGGGACTGGCGCCTGCTGGCGGTGGCCGACGTCGATCTCTACATCCCCATCCTGAAATACGTTTTCGGAGAAGCCCAGATGGCTGGCCCGTGCGCCATCGTTTCCGCGCACCGCCTGCACCAGGAGTTCTACGGCCTCGACCGCGACGACGCCCTGCTCAGCCAGCGCCTGCTGAAAGAATCCGTTCACGAGTTGGGTCACACGCTGAGTCTCCGCCACTGCGAGGATTACCGCTGCGTCATGGCGTCCTCTCATTCCGTCGAGTGGATTGACCTGCGGGAAACGTCGCTGTGCGAGGCCTGCCGGGCGCAGGTGGACTTGAAGGCAAAACCAATTATTGTCGCAGGCGCGTGACCAGGACTCTTGGTCTTTTTTGGAGGCGTCATCCCGAAGCAGGCGCAGTTCAGCCGGAGGAGGGATCTCAGGAGCGGGCTGTGCTTGAGTCGCGATCTCATCCCGTCAGCAATTCTGACTCTTACCCCTTTCATCGCTCCTGTTCGTTATGATCTCTTCGCCGTGATCTTGAGGAGTCCATCGAGGTGACTATGCAGCCAGGCCAGACAGCGCTGGTGACCGGCTCCAGCCGGGGGATCGGGAAGGAAATTGCCCTGGAGTTGGCGAGGAATGGGTACCGCGTCGCGGTGAATTATTACAACGATCCCGCGTCTCTGGTGGATGCGACCGTGGCTGAGATTCGCGCCCTGCAGGCCCCAGCGCAAGACGGAGTGCTACCCGTTGAGGCGGATATCCGCTCCAGCAGCCAGGTCAGTGCGATGTTCGACCGCGTGATCGGAGCTTTCGGGCGGCTTGATCTCCTGGTCAACAATGCCGGAGTGCAGACTTGGAAGCCACTTCTCGAAGTGACCGAAGAAGAATGGGACCTGGTCGTCGACACCAATCTGAAAGGATGTTTCCTTTGCACGCAACAAGCGGCGAGGCACATGAAGGACCACGGAGGCGGCTCGATCGTGAACCTGGGCTCCGGCTGCAACAAGCTCGCGTTCCCGTCGCTGGTGGCCTACACCGCGAGCAAGGGCGGAATTGAGATGTTCACCAAAGAAGCTGCCGTCGAGCTGGGCCGGTATGGGATCCGGGTAAACTGCATCGCACCCGGGTCGATTGAGTCCGAGCGCACGCGAGCTGAGGACCCTGACTACGCGGGCACCTGGTCGAAGCTGACGCCGTTGGGGCGTGTGGGCACGGCCGCCGATATTGCGCCCACAGTCGTGTTTCTCGCCAGCCAGGGAGCATCGTTCATCAGCGGACAGACCATCTGGATCGATGGCGCGCTGTTTACCAAGGCGCAGTGGCCGTATAAGAAGTGAGGGGGCAAGACTTGGTGTGGGGACAGCCGCCGCTGTCCAGTCGAGCTACGCTCGACTGGGTTTTCAGGCACGACTACCGAGTTGAGATACTACCGTCCCGGGCCGTCACGCCACAGACCCTGCTGCCGTAGTAAACTTCCGGCATGATGCCAAGACACTTGATTACCGTATGCGTTACCGTCCTGCTCAGCCTGATGATCGGCGGACTTGCCCTCGCGCAGGCCGCCACCAAACATAAGCAAGGAGTTCAGCAGAAACCTTTTGGCACGCGGGACGGGAGGCCCGTCAACTTGTACACGCTCACCAACGCAAACGGTGTTGAAATCGATGCGATGAATTATGGTGGCATCATTCTTTCTATCCGTGTCCCCGACCGCAAGGGACAGTTTGCCGATATCGCTCTCGGCCATGAGACGCTCGACGGCTATATTCCCAATCCGCCGTACATCGGCGCCATCGTCGGCCGCTATGCCAACCGCATCGCTAACGGCACCTTCACTCTCGACGGCAAGACCTACACCCTGCCCAAGAACGACGGCCCCAACACCCTGCACGGAGGCACCGACAAGACATTCAACAAGGTGGTCTGGGATGGTGAGCCCCTGAAAGGCAAGACTGGCGTGGCTTTCACCTACCTCAGCAAAGACGGTGACGACGGTTTCCCCGGCAATCTGAAGCTCAAGGTCACCTACACTCTGAACAACGACAACGAGCTGGTCATCGACTACGAAGCGACCACCGACAAGACCACGGTCCTCAATCTGAGCCAGCACAGCTACTTCAACCTGGCGGGAGAAGGCACCGGCGACATTCTGAATCATGAACTCATGCTCAACGCGGACCGATTCACTCCGGTCGACAAGAATCTGATCCCCACTGGTGAGCTTCGTCCGGTCAAAGGAACGCCGCTGGATTTCACCACGTCCACCCGAGTGGGCGCCCGCATCGATGACAGCTACGATCAGATGGTCCTGGGCCACGGCTACGACCACAACTGGGTCATCAACCGAAAAGGCGACGGCCTCACGCTGGCCGCGCGCATGTACGAGCCCACCAGCGGCCGCGTGCTGGAAGTCTCGACCACGCAACCCGGAGTTCAGTTCTATACGGGAAATTTTCTTGACGGCACGGTTACCGGGAAGCAGGGCCACGTGTACAAGCGCCGCTACGGCTTCTGCCTGGAGACGCAGCACTTTCCGGATTCGCCGAATCACCCGGACTTCCCGACGACAGTCCTGAAGCCGGGGGAGACGTTCCGGTCGAAGACGGTGTTCAAGTTCTCGACGAAGTGAGAATGGTTGAAAGAGTGGCATCCCATAGGGATGCCTGACAATAGCCCGGCGTTTTCAACGCCGGGTCCGCGCGATGATTGTGGAATCTCCGTCCCGGAGGGACGGCTGAGTGGGGCAGACGCAGTCAGGAAGGGTTCAGTCGTGCCTCCGGCACGGGGGCGTGAAGGGTCTAGCTACCCGCCGCTCGAAGCGGCGGGCTACTGTCAGACGTCCCTTACGGGACGGATCGAATAAGTGGTCCCTGCACTACTCGCCCTTCAATTCCTCCACCAGCGCCTTCTCTACTGCTCGCTGATGCTCCGCCACCAGCTTCTTCCCACAGGACGTCAGATAGAAGGTATCAATCGCCATCTGCCCCTCGGTATCGATCAGCGCGATCTCAATATTGCACTCCTGATCCGACAGGCACGACGCAATCCGATGCAGCAGGCGCGGACGGTCCTGCGTAATGACCTGCACCAGCGTGCTGGTCGACGAGCACGAATCGTCGAACTCAATCTTCGTTTCTACTTTGACTTTGGCGATCGCGCCTTTCTCGGAGCGCTGCCGGTCGCGCAGCATCTTCTCCAGGTCGGCCTCGCCCAGCAGTACGTCGGCCACGCTGCGCTTGAACCGCTCCCACTCGGAAAGATTCAGCTCCAACGTACGGAAGCGGTCGGTGAAGTAGAGCGTATCGACCACCGTTCCCGCCTGGTTCGAAAACGCGTTGGCCTTCACAATGTTCATCCCCCAGGCTGCCAGCACGCCTGCCAGCTTGGCAAACAGAAAAGGCCGGTCCGTGGTCAGCAGCGTCAACTCATACCAGTGCCGCCCGCGTTTCAATTCGACCTGCACCGGATCTTCGCCCAACTCGTCGGCCATCTGCATGTGCCGCAGCACTTCTTCGGCGGCGTGCACCAGCAAATACCGCTGCGGAAATCCTTCCAGAAACTCTTTGAACTTGCTGCTGGTCACCGGCGCCAGCGAGCGCAGCCGCGCCAGTTTTTCATCGTTCACATCGGCATGCACGCGCTGGTCGGCGCTGCGGTTCAGGTAGTTCTCCGCGCCCATGTAGAGCTGCCATACGTTCTCGGCCTTCCACGGCGTGAGCGCCTCGGGATTCACCGCCTTGATGTCGGCATAGGTCAGCAGGCACAGCATCTTCAGACGCTCCGGTGTCCCCACCTTGTCCGCAAAAGCCGCCACCGTTTCCGGATTGAAAATGTCGCGCCGCAGCGCCGCCGACATCTCCAGAGTGGCTGCCGATCAGGAACAACACTTCTCGCGTTCCTTGGGATCCACGTCCAGCCGGTCCATGGCGCTACCCGCAATTTCCAGGCTGGCGTCCACGTGGTTGCCGCCGGGCACTCCCTTGCCAGTGTCGTGCAGCAGCAGGGCCAGATAGAGCAATTCCGGATCCTCCAGTTCGCCCAGCAGTTCCGCATAGCGCTTGTCCCACTCCGACTTCGACTGCTTCAGGCGGTGCAGGCTCTCGATCGCCAGAAACGAATGCTCGTCGACCGTGAAGCGATGATAAAAATCGCGCACGACCAGCGAGTCGATGAGCTTCAATTCCGGCAGGAGCAGCGTCAGCAGGCGCAAGCGAGTGCATGGCGCGCAGCGCGTCGGCGGCATGCGGCTGCAGCAGCGTCTCCTGCAGGTAGAGCCACAACTCCGCGCCCCGCGGCGGCATCGCCGCCAGCGCCGGAAGCGCCTGCTCGATGCGGTACTCGGTGGTGGCGCTCAACTTCAGGCCGTGGTGCGCCATGAAGTGGAATAGGCGCAGCAGCACCTCGGGATCCTGCAGAGCCGAGGGCTGCTGCAGAAAGATCGAGGCCATCCACCACCGAAAAATCCGGTGTCGTGAGCCGCGAGCGCCAGCTCTGCACCTGCCGGTACAGCGCCGACCACGCCTCCGGAATTTCCTCCAGCAGTTGCGTGACGGTGCGCTGCACGGCGCGCGCGTGGCCGAAGTAAATCCGCATCCAGTCGGCGGCCGAAAGTTCCTCGCGATCGGCGGCGCCAATTTTCCGGGCGGCTGCTTCGTCCTGCGCCTCCCAGCTCAGAGTGTTGTCGTCGCGCCCATGGCGGAAGTGCAGAAAGCATCGCGCTGACATCAGGAAATCCAGCGCCGCGTCCAGTTGCTTGCGCACCGGAGCCCGCAGGGAACTCGCATCCGGCCAGTCGTGCAGCTTATCCATCGCGGAGATCAGCGCCAGCCAGATGGCCACGTTGCAGTCGCGCAATCCGCCGGGCGCCTCCTTCAAGTTCGGCTCCAGGTGGTAAAGCGTCATCCCATACTTCGCATGCCGCTCGCGCGTGACCTCTGCCAGCCCCTGCAACAGGGCCTTGGACTCGCGCATCACCAGCTTGGGAATGACCTTGTCGTGGAGCCGCCGGAACAGGTCGTGATCGCCCGCGAGATAGCGGCAGTCGAGAAGGGAAATGGTGAACTCGGTATTGTTGGGGTCGTAGCGGTCGCACTCGCTCAGCGTGCGCGATGCCGGACTGAGCTTCAGCCGCAGGTCCCACAGTTCCTGCGAAAAACGGCGAACGGGATCTCTGAAGGCTTGCTCGGCGTCGCGATCGCCGAACAGAAAGAGCAGATCGATATCGGAATAAGGAAACAGCCAACCCCGGCCGAATCCTCCGGTGGCGACCAGCGCGAAGTTGGCAGGCTTGCCGCGTCGGGGGAAACGATCTCGCGCCACAGCCGCGCGAGAATCTCTTCCACCAGTCGCGTGCGATGCGCCACGGCCGCGCGCCCGTCTCCGTGAGACCTCGAACTCCCGCTGGATGCGCGCCGACTCGTCGCTGAGGGAACCTCGCAGCTCGCTGATCAATGAGGACGCTGCCATCATGAAGGTCAATTCACCAGCCGCGCAGGCGAGCTTACGCTCGCCCGGACAGCCGGGGGCGGCTGTCCCCACATAAGCTTTTATCCGCACAAACGTTTTCCAGCATGGGTTCCGGAAGCAGGTGCGCAGAACTTACAGCGCTCCCTCGCCGCGTTCGTCATTGCGAATGCGGATCGCCTCATCCACGCGCGACAGAAAAATCTTCCCGTCACCGATCTTCCCCGTGCGCGCCGCTCCCAGGATGGCCTGCACCGCCTTCTCCACCATCGCGTCGGCCAGCACCATCTCCAGCTTGGTCTTGGGAATCAGATCCACGCTGTACTCCCGTCCGCGGTAGACCTCGGTATGCCCCTTCTGCCGGCCGTGGCCTCGGACCTCGATCACCGTCATGCCTTCGACGCCGATTTCGTGCAGCGCAGTTTTGACCGCTTCCAGCTTGGAGTTTTGAATGACCGCCTCAATCTTCGTCATAATGTCGTCAAGTCCTGTTCTGCGTTCGTTCACGTCGGAACGCCGCGTTCCCAATAATATCCCTCTTCGCCGTGTTGGGAGAGATCCAGTCCCTGCACTTCTTCTTCCTCCGACACTCGCAACCCGATCGTCACGATCCACCATCTTCAAGATCGCCAGCGTTCCCACGATCGCCAGAACCCAGGCAATCGCGACGCCCATCAGTTGGTTCAGCAGCTGGTGATGCGTTTCCCTCCAGCAAGCCGGAGGCCAGCACATTCCCCTGCGAGTCTTTGAAGATCGGATTCACTGCGCTCGACCGCGAAAACGCCGGTCAGCATCGCTCCCAGCGTCCCGCCCGCACCGTGGACGCCAAACGCATCCAGTGAGTCGTCATAGCCGAATCTCGCCTTCGACCTGGCGACCATCCAGTAACAGAAGACGCCGGCAATGAGCCCGATCGCCAACGCGGGCATCGGCTTCACAAAACCAGAAGCTGGAGTGATGGCCACCAGTCCTGCCACCGCTCCCGAAATTCCTCCCAGAACGCTGGGCTTGCCATTGCGAATCCACTCCGCTCCGGCCCAACCAACGGCCGCGGCCGCAGCCGCAAAATGGGTCGCCACGAACGCGCTGTCGCCAGGCTTCCAGCCGCCAGCGCGCTGCCGGCGTTGAACCCGAACCATCCCACCCAGAGCATGGCAGGCGCCGATGAAGCTCAGTACTACGCTGTGCGGCGGCATCGGCTCTTTCGGATATCCCACGCGCTTTCCAAGATACAGCGCGCACACCAGCGCCGACACTCCCGACGTAACATGCACCACCGTCCCGCCCGCGAAATCGAGGGTGGGAAACCGCCCGCCCAGCGATGCATTCAGCAGCCCACCCTTGCCCCAGACCATGTGCGCCATCGGGTCATACACGATGATCGACCACAGACAGTGAACGACAGCATGGCGCTGAACTTCATGCGCTCGGCGAACGCTCCCGCAATCAGTGCCGGGAGTGATGATGGCAAACATCAACTGGTAGACCATGAAGGTCTGCGCGGGAATCGTTGGCGGCGTAATCCGCATCGGGCGCCGCTCCCACGCCCTTCAGAAAAATTTCTGCAGTCCTCCGAATAAAGCTGTTCCCCGAGCCGAACGACAAGCTGTAACTGAACAGCGCCCACAGCACAGTGATCACCGCCATCAGGGCAAAGCTTTGCATCATCGTGCCCAGCACATTCTTCTTGCGCACCAGGCCGCCATAGAACAACGCCAGCCCGGGCCCGGTCATCATCAAAACCAGCGCCGAACTGGTCAGCATCCACGCGTTATCAGCGGAACTCTTCGCGTCGGCGGCCTGCTGTTCCAGCTTGGCCAGACGCGCGACTCGTGTCCGTCGCCGGACCCGGCGCTGCGGCCGCATTCTGCGCGCACAGCAACGGACACGCAGGTTAACACCAGCAAAGCGGCTACCAAGCCGGCGACTAACGATTTCCCGATATACACTTCTGCCTTGCTCCCGCCCGAGGATTTCAAAGCCACGAGCTCACAATCCCGGACCGCCTCACTCTACCGTCCGTGACCGGTTCCCGGAAATCGAAACTATTTATCGTCCCTATCAGGTTTTGTTATTGAATTGCCGGGGTACGATTCGCGTCAGAACTTGAATTGCACATCCAGTTGCATCCGGCGAGGAGGCAGGGCCGACAACCGGCTGGCCAAACAGTGAGGACGATTGCGCCCCGATGTAAGGTGACGTAGTTCGGGTGATTCAGGACGTTGAAGGAATTGAGCGCCACCGAGATTATCCGAGCCTCTTTCTTGGCCTTCGACAAAGGAAAATCGTGGGACAAGTTGAGGTCGAGGCCGATCATGCCGGGGCCGGGCATGGTGTTGCGCGCGATGCCCGCGGAGCGATCGTTCAGGATGCCATCGTGATTGTTGTCGCCTGCCGGTGGTGATATTGACCGGCTTGCCCGAATAGAGAGAGAGCCCGACGCCCAGGGTGAAGAATCTTCGTCGGCTGGGACGACGCCAGCAGGTCGAACTTGTGCAGGCGGTCGTTGTCGGAGCGGCCCCAGTCGGCCGCGGCGTCGTAGCTGTTCGCGGGGAAAAATGTAATGCCGCTGGTGTTGTTGTCGGTGCGGCTCAAAGTGTACTGGACCTGGCCGGAGAAATATTTGCTGGGCTTGCCTCGGAACGTGAGCTTCCAGCGCGTTGCCTTTCAAATATCCCTCGGATTGCATTTCCCGGACTTGGCCCAGCGCTGGGTTCGGACGCACCCAGTTCCCGCCGGCAGCATGGGTGCATTGGCGTCGATGGAGCGGAAAGAGCCGATGCCGCGATTGCCGATGTAGACCGCGCTGAATGTGCTCTTTGCTGGTCACCTGGCGCTCCACCCCGATGCTGTATTGCAGGACGTAAGGAATATGCGCGCGCGGATCGAGCACGACCACGCTGGCTGGGAATTTGTGACAGGACCGCGGGATTGACGGGATAGTGCGCAGCGGAGGATCCACGATGAAGCGCAGCAGGTTGACGCCGTTGAAGTGGAGCAGGTCGCCGATCGGACTGGGGCCGGTGCGGTCATAAAAGATGCCGGCGCCTCCGCGGATCACGGTCTTGCCTTTGGCACTGGGCGCATAGGCGAAGCCGACGCGCGGAGCGAAGTTGTCGGGATCATCGTGGAAATAGTTCTGCCAGTAGTAGCGGACTCCCAGGTAAAGGGAAAAATTCGGCATCACGCGGATGTTGTCTTCCACGAATCGCGCAAATGACTTTTTCCAGGAAAGGCCACGTGCCCCTGTCCGGTCTGCATCAGGTAGGTTGCCGGCGTCCCGCGCGGTGTAGTCGGCGGGACTGGCGAAGGTGTAAGTTCCGGCGCGGTTAGTGAAGTCATCGAGCCCGCGACGGCTGATGTCCGGGATGTCGATGCCGAAGCTCAGCTGGTGCTTGCCGTTGGCGTATGTGGCGAAGTCGGTGCCGTCGAAATGGTATTCCGTGCGGCGGGAGTCGGCTTGCGCCCCGCCCGCGGTGAACAGTCCCGACACTGCGATCTGGGCGTCAGGCGTGACGCTGACCACCGAATTGTCGAAGTGCCCTACCAGGAATCTGGCCTGGTTCAACCAGTGCGACGAGAACTGGTGCAGATAGCTGACGTTGATTTCGTGTTCCAGAAAATGCGTGTCGGTGGCGGCGCTGGGAAGGATGGTGCCGCCGGCGTTCTGGTTCTGCGCCGAGCGGTGTTCGTAGGAATAGCCGATCCAGAACTGGTCTCCATTGGCCAAATCATGAAAGATGCGGCCGGACCCGAAGAAATGATGCGTGGGGTTGGGAACAGTCTGGGCAATCGGGCCGAAGCCCAGCGACTCGCGCGGCAGAGATGGCGTTGGTGTCGATGATGTCCTGCTGATCCAGAAGGTCCTCGTCAAGCGCCAGCAGGAAACTGGTGCGCTTGCTGTGCCCGATGGGCCCGGTCACGGAGCCTTCGTAGTATTGCCGGCTCTCCGGGGGCTTCACCACCGCGAAGGCGTTGGCGGCGTCGAAGACAGAATCGCGAAACATGAAATTCAGCGAGCCGTGGTAGTTGGGAGATCCGCTTTTCGTGATGATTTCCAGACGGGCGCGTCCCGGACGCGAAAAGCGCGCAGAGTAGGGATTGTTGTTAATCCTCACTTCCTGCACGGCTGAGGGTGTGACGCCGGGCCCATTGGCTTCGATCCCGTTGACCACCAGGGTCACTCCGTTCGTGCCGGTCGCATTGTCGTCCAGGAATCGCGACATGGTGGTGATGTAGTCCTGGTCGAACACAGGGACGCGGTCAAGCGCGTCCCGATCGATGGCGTTGGCGTTCTGGTTCTCGGAGGTCTCCGTGCTCACCAGGGGGACATTGATCCCGGTTGCCACAGTTACGTTTTCGGTATCGACAGAGATCTGCATGACCATGCGGATCGGGGAGAACCGTTTGTTGGTCACCGTGGCCACCAGGCGGGCGTCACGAAAACCTTCCGCATGAAACTCCAGCGTGTACTTTCCGGGAGCGATACTGTCGAGGCGGAAGGCGCCTACGGAGTCTGTCATGGTCCGGGCAAGAACAGTCCCGGCTCCGAGTAGAGTGACTTGCGCCTTGGGGATTGCGGCCCCCGAAGGATCTAATAGGATGCCCGTGATCGAATTCGCCGCGTGCTCGTCGCCGGCAGGGGCGGGGAGGGCGGGGGAATCTGCTTTCTGGGCGCGCACCGGGACCGGACACAAGATACCCAGCAGCGCGAATAGAATGAGCCAGCGGCGGTTCAAGAGCGATTATCCTTGACGGTGGTTCGGTCTGCGCGCCCCAATCATGAGGATAGCGCCGGAACCTGAAAGCGCCCTGAAAGAGGGTTCAGCCAAATTCGGGCGAATCGATGCCATCCGCCGAAGGTTCAGCAAGCCTCTGCGGTCGTCCCGGTACGGTCGGCGTTATTTCCCCGGCCCCTTTTGCTCGTCCGCAGCGGGCTTGGCAAACTTCGCATCGTCTACCGGAACGTTCTGCTTCACCTCGCTGACCTGGATGGTGAACCGTCCATTCGGCCGTGCCAGGGTCCAGCGGTAGGGAATTTTCACTCCGCTCGTGTCCCGGTAATCCGCGTAATCGATCTGCGTCGGCAGCCGTCCCAGCGCGGTCTCTCCGAAGCGTACCAGTCGCAGAAGTAATCCCGATTGCTGGTCAAAATACAGCTGGATCGGAGGCTTCCCCTCGCGCTGCCCCACCACCACATAAGTTTCGCGATCGCCGATCTTCTCCGTCCCCTGCACGCGCATCTCGCTGAACATGGGTTTCAAGTGCGTAGCCAGGTGCAGATCGGCGTCCATCGACGCCGCATCCAGTTCGCTGCCGTGCATCTCGCGCAAAGGGCGCTTCGGCGCGCCTAACCACCCGTCGTGACCGTTGAACGCTGTGACACTGTCCCCGTCAGGGGTGTGCGCGAACGATATGCGCCTGTCCGGATCCTTCGAATAAATGTCGATTGGCAGTGATTGCCCGCCAAAATCGATCGTGCCTTTCATAACGCGGCTCGTGACCTTCTCGATCGCCGCCGCCCCGCCCACGGCCTGCACATATTTGTCGAGCAGTTGATCGGCCGGTGGTCCTGCATTTTCCTTCGCTTCCGGCGGCTTGGGTCCGCCTATAGGCTCTTTCGGCTCCTCGGTCATCACGGCCGGGATCGCCTGGGGCACCGCATTGCCGCGGTGGCACGAATTGCACGTCACCTCGCGGTGTCCCTCGAAGTTGTCTTTATTGATGGCGAACATCATCTCCATCATCTTGCGGGCAGTCTGCTTGTTTTTCTTGTCGTCCTTTTCAAACGCGCCCTGCACATGGCAGAACTCACACTCCACCCCCAGCGAGGCCGTGATGAACTGCATGGTGGGAAAGATCTGCTCCGCCGGAACGCCCTTGAGCACTTGGATATTCTTGAATTGCTCCTCGGCTTTCTTTTCACCCCCTTGCGTAACTGGCGCACTGGTGGCGGCGTGACCAGTCGCGCCTGACTGCGCGTGAGCTCCGCTGATTCCGAATGAGCCCACAAATAGAAGTCCCACGATCTCCGTAATTACCTTCCGCTTTGCATTCATCAATTTCTTTCCCTCACTTGGAATATAAACAATTCATCAGTTCAGGCTCTTCGCGATCTGTGCGCAGCTGCGCGGCGTTCTCAGCGGCTTAAGATCATGATTGTCCTTGCCGCCCCAGAGTGTAACAGCGGTCGATGCCCACACTACCGGTTGGTATAGACGTACTTCCCCGAAACCTCCGCCACCACAACCCGGTTCGACAACAACGCGTCCACCTTAGCCTTCAGATGAGGAGGCACGAACAAAAATACGCGCCCCTGCCCCGCCCAATCCCGCTGTAAGTCAGCATCGCTCAGATAGATCTTCGGAGCGTCGGGGAACGTCGACCCGAACCACATTGAAGTCGTCCGCCCCTCCACCAGTTCTACCGGCCGCTGCAAATAAAATAGCAGTGACGATCCAAATGCCTGGTCACCGTAAATCATCACTCGATCTTCTGGACGCGCCCGCGCTGCAATTTCGCGCGCCAGATCTTTCGACGATAAATACGGCCCAAACCGTCCCAGCGCGATGTGCGCCGCCACCAGAAATACCGCCATCCCCGCCGCCAGTGCCCAAGTCGCAGCGTAGTGCCGCCGTCCGGTACGCAGGAAAAACGACAGCAGCGGCGCCAGCATCAGAGCTACTGCCGCCAGCCCAGCCGGAAGACGCAGCGCCGCAAACGACGCATAACTCAAGTCCAGCATGTGCGACGTCGAGAGCGTATCGGTATCCATGTTGTGCGTGGCCAGCACGTTCCCGATGTCGGGCTCAAACGGCAGATGCCGCGACTGCCACAGAAGCGTCAGCAGGGTCACGCCCGCAGCCAACCCCACCACCGCCAGCGCTCCTGCCGAGACCCTGAGCCATCCCTTGCGCACGCCGAGTACGCAATCGCTCAGTTCACATCGAGCAATTCCATCCGCCAACAGCATCAGCAGCGGGAAGTAGGCCGGGAACGTGTAGTACTCCTGGTTAGTGGAAATCGCAAAAAAGACCAGCACCAGTCCGGCCAGCAGCCAGCACAGCAGTCGAGTGCGCGCGGCGAAATCACTTCGCGGCCTCGCTTTGCGTTCGTCGATGGCCGTGCGGATCGCTGCCGGCAGATACAAACTCCACGGAAACAGCCACACCAGATGCAGGGACCAATAGAGCGCCCAGGGCAGCTTGTTGTAATCCCGCGGATAGCGTTTCCCCAGAAATCTCAGAAAGTGTTCGTTGACGAAATAAAACCAGAAGAATCCATGGCCGTCCTGACCACCCGTGTTTCGCAGCCCCGCCAGAATGTGCCAGGGTGCAGCGATCAGCAGAAACAGCGCCAGCCCAGACGTCAACCGGAACTCGCGCCACCGTCGCCACTCCCCGGTCAGCGCCAGGTACAAAAACGCCGCGCCTCCGGGAAATGCAAGCGCGATCAGCCCCTTCGTGAGCACACCCAGCGCCATGCAGGCATATCCCGCATACCATCGCCAATTGCGCCCGTCCGGCTCCAGGGCGGTCAGAAAGAAATACAGCGAGGCCGCGATCAGCAGACTCAGCAGAACATCGGGAATCAGAATGCGCGTGAACAAGAACACGCCAGCGCCCGTGTACACGCACAGGCCCGCATAAATTCCCGCCCGCTCTCCGAATGCACGCCGCCCCCAAATCACGGCGAGGACTCCGAGCAGCAGCACCGAGAGCGCCATGGGCAGCCGCGAGGCAAACTCATTCACTCCGAAAATGTGATAACAGATCGCTACCAGCCAGTAGGGCAGCGGCGCCTTCTCCAGATACCGCACACCGTTCACGTGCAGCGTGACGTAGTCCCCGCTGACGAACATCTCGCGTGCTGCTTCCGCATGCGTGCTGTCCGCATCGTCGAGCAAAGCCGGCGAGAATAGCGAGCCGAAATACACCGCCACAAACACGACCGCCAGCGCCCAATACGACGCAACCCGCAGCCGCTGCGGCACGCGATTCGATGCTTCAGAGATTGTTGGCGTGGAAATAGCGCTCAATGGGCGTGACCCACTCAAGTGTTACAGAGGACAAGCGGTAATCGCAAGAGACGGTGCATCCCTACTGTTTCTTTTCGTCTCCCGGCTTTACTTCCCCGTGCCGCACAAAGAATTTCCACTTATCCATCCCCGCTGCCACCGCCACATCAAAAAAACCCACCATCATTTCGTCGGATGTCTGATCCCCCCACGTCACCGTCTTCTCCGGGTCAGGATTGTGCGGATTATTCTTCGAATTGTCATACCAGGCGATCGCCCGCAGCCGTGTTCCCGCCTTCAACAGGCGCGGCTCGGCCAGCCGGTAACTCAGCTGCCAGTGAAAGTGATAGTTCACGCGCAACAGAACTTCCACGCTGCCGTCGTCGTGCACAATGTCGTACTCAAAGCGCTTTCCGCGCAAATGCATGTGCGGGAACAGGCTGAGCAGCGTCGCATCATTGGGCAGCGTGCCCTGTACCTCCACGCGAAAGTCATCCGCCTCCGGCGGAATGATCAGCGCATGATTGTTCAACTGCAATGTGATCACCCGCTGTTTCGGCGGAGTCTTCGCAAATACCAGCCCAATGCTGGTCTGATCCTGATCCGCGGAACCATTCGTCGTGTAGTGCATCTGAAACACGAGATCGGATCCTGCCGGCACAAATTTCGCCATCCCGTCCGGCCACTGATCGGGCGAACTGCCCGGCGCATACACCAGCAGCAGGTCGCTGGTGGTCTCGTGCGCCTCGCGCCGTTCCAGCGGATCGTTCAAGGTCGACGCTGTGAATGGCTC
Organism: uncultured Acidobacteriota bacterium; assembly: GCA_963709865.1. Lineage (GTDB taxonomy): Bacteria > Acidobacteriota > Terriglobia > Terriglobales > Acidobacteriaceae > Sulfotelmatobacter. Next base: position 133,610 of record CAVPXW010000020.1, on the reverse strand, counting down.
CCCCACCGGCGCATGCCGGAGCCACTGCGAATCCGGCGGACGAATGTAGACCACGGCATGATGCACATGCGCCGGAGCTTCCCGGCCGGAACTCCGACATCTGCACCCACCGGTCCTGGGCAAAATGCGTGGGAACAATTTCGTAGGTGTACTCAACCTCTCCCCGCGCCGGAATCGCCACCGGCTTGGGCATCTTCACCACCAGATCAGGCGACGCAATGTTCCATCCCTCAGCCCATTTTCGCGGTGGCGGCGCATCGTGCGCGTCGCCGGCGGGCGCACCCGCCGCAGCCCACGCCACAATCGTCGCAATCTGTTGCGGGCTCAAAGAAACATCGTTGGCAAAGTGCCCATACCGCGGATCGGCAAACCACGGCGGCATCATCCTCATCTCGACCGCATGCGCCATCGCCGCGGCCCACGGCCGGGTCTGCGCGTACGTTACCAGTGGCATGGGCGCCACTTCGCCCGTTCGATGGCAACTCTGGCAGTGATCCTGCAAGATGGGCAGCACATCCTTATAGAAGGTGGGAGGCTGACCCGCTCCCGTTTTCTGCCAGCCAGCCCCACAAAAGCAAACCGCGAGCCCCGCTAAAGACAGCACGCCGAGAAAGCGGTAACCCATGCCGTGATTCTACAGCTCGGTGTTTTCCTCCGTGCCCTCTGGTGGTCATGCTTCTTCTTGCCGCCACAGCACGACCCCGCCAAAAATGCTACATTCAAAGATTCATGTCTGCCCCTAATTCCATTTTCGTTCGCGCCTGCAAATCTCAATCCGTCGATCGCACACCCGTCTGGTTCATGCGCCAGGCGGGACGCTACATGCCCGAGTACCGCGCGGTCCGCAAGGAGCATTCGCTGCTCGAAATCTGCAAGAAGCCCGCGCTCGCCGCCGAGGTCACGATCACTGCCGCAGAAATTCTCGGCATCGACGCCGCCATTATCTTCGCCGACCTCTTGTTGCCCCTGGAAGTCATGGGCCTGCCCTTTCATTTCTCTGCCGGCGAGGGCCCGGTCATCGAGAAGCCCGTGCGCAGCAAAGAAGACATCGCCAACCTGCGCACCGACCGTGCCGCCGAACTCGGCTATGTTTCCGAGGCCGTGGGCCTGGTCGCGAAGCATTTCGGCAACCGGCTGCCGGTGATCGGTTTCTGCGGCGCTCCGTTCACCCTGGCCAGCTACATGATCGAAGGTGGAGGCTCGCGCAACTACGTCCACGCCAAGAAAATGATGTACAACTCTCCCGCCGACTGGGACGCGCTGATGCGCAAGCTGGTGACCGTGACCGCCGCATACTCCGCCGATCAAGTGCGCGCCGGGGCCGACGTCATCCAGATTTTCGACAGCTGGGTGGGCTGCCTCAGCGTGGAAGACTATCGCCGCTACGTGCTCCCGCACGTCACCGGCATGGTGAAGCAGTTGCAGAAAACCGGCGCGCCCATCATTTATTTCGGCACCGACAGCGCCACGCTCCTGCCTGCCATGAAAGAAACGGGAGCCGATGTCATCGGACTCGACTGGCGTATCCCTCTTGATGACGGCTGGGCCCGACTCGATTACAAATGCGCGGTACAGGGAAATCTTGATCCCGTGCTGCTCTTCGCCGACTGGAAGGAACTCAAGTCGCGGGCGGAAGACATCCTGCGCCGCGCCGCCGGACGCCCCGGCCACATCTTCAATCTCGGCCACGGCATTCTGCCCGAAACGCCGGTTGAGAATGTGAAGAACCTGGCTCGCTTCGTACAGGAGTTTTCTGTCGTGAAGGGCTAACCGGACCTCAGGGGCTAAAGCCCCGCAGAAGAGAAAGGCCTTATCGCAGCGCTTAAAGCGCTGCGCCACCCAAAAGCGAGATTTTCGGCAAAGTATTCAGCAGCGGAGCAAGTATTCAGCAGTGGCGGTAGAAAGAGCAACTCCAATGACTCGCATCGCCATCATCGGCGGAGGAATCTCGGGCCTCGCCGCCGCCTTTGCCCTCGAAGAGCACCGCCGCGCCGGCGCCGACGTTGACTACGTTCTCTACGAATCGTCCGCGCGTCTCGGCGGCGTGCTCCGTACCGAGCACATCGACGGATGCCTTGTCGAAGCCGGCCCCGACTCATTCATCACCGAAAAACCATGGGCTGCCGATCTGTGCCGCGCTTTAGGACTGGGAGACCAACTCATCGGCTCCAACGACGCCGACCGCAAAACCTACATTCTGACTCGCGGTCGCCTCGTGGTCATGCCCGATGGACTGATGTTCATGGTCCCCACAAAAATTCTGCCCACCGGACTCTCGGCCCTGTTCTCCTGGAAGACCAAGCTGCGCATGACGCAGGAACTGTTTCACCCGCCGCGCTCCGTCGATCACGATGAATCTGTCGCGGCCTTCGTCGAGCGCCACTACGGCTCCGAGATGGTCGACCGCCTCGCCGATCCGCTGCTCTCCGGCGTCTACGGCGGAGAGGCCGCCAGCCTCAGTGTCCGCGCCGTGCTTCCGCGTTTCGCGGAGATGGAGCGCACTCACGGCAGCCTGGGCCGCGCCATGCTCGCCGCGCGAAAGAAGATGCCGCGCGGGGCCGCGCAAGCCCGCGCCGCCGCTCTTCACTTCGCTAAAGAACGGCATGCAGCACCTGGCTGAGACTGCGGTTTCGCGCCTCACCCCGACAGCGCTGCTCACGAGCACGCCAGTGCAGGCCATTCAACGCGAAGCCGGAAGCTGGGTCGTTTCGGCTGGACTGCAATCCGACCAGTTCGAGTCGGTCATCATCGCGCTGCCCGCGCCCGCTGCCGCTCAGGTGCTGCGCATGGTCAGTCCCGAGCTTTCCGCCGAACTCGCCGCCATTCAGTACAGCTCCTCCATCACGGTAGGCATCGGCTATGACCGAGATGTTCGCCAGTCGCTTCCCCCGGGCTTCGGGTTCCTCGTGCCGCGCAGCGAAGGCAAGCGCCTGCTGGCCGCGACTTTCGTTCACAACAAGTTCCCCCACCGCGCTCCCGAAGACCGCGCCCTGCTGCGTTGTTTTTTTGCGGGGAGGAATGCGGAAGATGTCTGGGAGCTCAGCGACGACCAGATCATCGGAATCGTGCGCAACGAGCTGCAGCAGATCCTTGGCCTGCGCGCCGAGCCTCTGTTCGCGCGCGTCTACAAGTGGAAGTCCGCCATGGCGCAATACGGAGTCGGACATCTCGACCGCCTTGACCGCATCGAACGTCTGCGCCAGCAGTTGCCCGGTCTCGCTCTTGCCGGCAACGCCTACCGCGGCATCGGTGTGCCAGATTGCGTCCGCTCCGGCAGGGACGCCGCAAAACAACTCGTAGAGGCGTATCTGAGAATGTTCATGTAGGACAGCCGCCTCGGCTGTCCCGGCGGGGCAGCCCGCCGGCGACACGCGAAAGCGATCGCAGCAAGAACTATTAGCGCTCACGTGTGGATTCAGGAGTCCTACGCGCTGACTTGCGATTCCGGCGACGCTTCTTCATACGCAGCATCACCCTCGGGATTCTGCCGCCGCCGTGCCTTGCGCCCAAACGCGGCCTCCTGCACGAGCTTGAAAATGGTATGCCGATTCTGCGCGACCACTTTCAGCCAAGCAAACTTCCCCAACATGGGGAAATAAATTCCGCGGAAGCATAGCCGCGCCAGGAAGATATTGATGCGATATCCGAGAGGCTGATCATCCAGCGAGTCGACGGCCTGCGCCAGCGCTTCCGGGCTGTAGGCATGCGCCCATCCGTATTTCACTTCGGCATGCGCCTCTTCGATGCTCATCTTCAGCGGCGTGTGTGCCATGGCGAAGGGGATAAACTCCTGCCAGTGCTTCACCCGCGTGAGCCGTCCCGGCAGCCTCGAGTCGCTTGTAGAGCGGCGTTGCCGGCAACGGCGTGAGCAGCCCGAAAATCGGCAAGCCCGGCGGCCAGGTGCGCACTTGCGAGAGGGTGCGCTCGGCCACGCCGGTCGTGTCATTGTCCATACCGAAAATGAACGACGTAATCGCGTACACGTTGCGTTTCGCCAGCCGCTCCAGCACCTCGGCATACTCGCTGGGCTTGTTGAATCCTTTGTTGACATCTTTCAGGTTCGCCGGATCGATCGACTCCATGCCGATGAACACCCACTTACCCCCAGAAGCCGCGATCAGGTCGACCAGTTCCTCGTCGCGCAACAAGTTAGCGCTGATCTGGGCCACCCAGTGCACCTGCGCTCCCGCGGCAATAATGTCGCGCAGCAGAGACTTGGTACGCTTCACGTTGATGGCGAAATTATCGTCAATGAAGAACACCGCCATCTGCCCTTTTTCTTTGCGCGCACGCGCCTTCAAAAGCAGCAGCTCGTTGACCACGCTCTCATTGGTGCGAAAGCGAATGGAGTCGCCGAAGAATCCCGTCACGGTGCAGAACTCGCAGCCATACGGACAGCCTCGCCCCGACTCGACCGGGATGATGCGAAACGTCCCCCAACCTTCCCCGACTCTCTTCAGCAGCGGAAAGGCGGCTTTGGGTACGAGATTGAACTGTTCGAGATCGATCGACTGCCAGGGAATCACGGGATATTGTTTCAACGACGGCTTGCGCTCTTTGCCGGTCTCGTCGACTGGCGTATAGACTTCTTTGAGCACTCCACGTTCCGCATCGTTCGACGATCTGCGGCCAGGTTTCATCGGCCTCGCCCAGAGCCACGGCGTCGGCGTGGCGCGGGCCGCCGTCGCGACCGAGAGCCTCGTCTGCCAGTTCCGTGACGTGAGGTCCGCCCATTACGACCTTCACTCCAGTGGCCCGAATCGCGTCGGCGATGCGGTAGGCCTTCGCAATCATGCGCGTCATGGCGCCGATCCCGACTAAATCGATCTTCTCGTCGCGGACGTACTGCGCGATCTGCGCCTCGTCCATGGGCTTGGCGTTGCCGTCAATCAGCAGAACTTCATGTCCCGGCGGAGTCAGCGACTGGAGCAAGAACATCCAGAGGTGCGGCATAAAATTGCGGGTCACACCATTGTCGGGGTTATAGAGCAGAATTCTCATGACAGCTCCCTCCTCGGGGAGCGGGCCTACGTCAACGTACGCAGGAACGTGCCTCACCGCACGCAAACGTCACGAGCGATGCCAAGAACTGGCGTATCTACTTATGTTTACGAAAAGATGTTGGTGAGAATGTAGAACCCACAGAATTGTACACTCCCTGAACACACTTCCAACGTTTATCACTTTAGTCTTATGTGCAGCAGGGGAGGTGTTCACTTTTGAACACTGGCCGGAATCGCCTCGGTCACGCGGGAATGGATGCGGTTTTCTTGCTCGCTTCGCGCCGAAGGCGCGACAAGACCAGCCGGATTTCTTCGTAGGTAATTTCTGGAGGAAGAGCGTCTTTCAGCGTCTTCAGACGTTCCAGTCGCTCCACGCCCAGGCTCGCGCAGGCCGCTTCAATCACGGCCAACCGGTTGCGATCCATCCACTCCGCGCGAAATTCCACCTGACCGTTCTCCACCATGCCCGCCACCGTGTTGACGACCGTTCCGAGTTGGCGCCCGCGAATCTGCGCGATCTCCTCCAGGCTCTTGCCCTGGGCGAGAAGCTGCATCGTTTCCAAGGCGGGTGCCGTTCTCTTCTCGGGCTCGGCTGTCGCCCGCGCCCCGTCTCGAAAACGGGAGAGCGCGTCCAATAAGATCTGCCCATAGGCTTCCGCCTTGCGTTCCCCGATTCCGGTGACTTGCCGCAATTCGCTCAGAGACTTCGGTTTCCTGCGGCAGATCTCTTCCAGGGTGGAGTCATGCATCACCATGAACGTGGCCGTGCCGCGCTCCTTTGACTCGGCTCGCCGCCACTCCCGCAGATAGTCGCGCAATTCACCTTCCTCCGCGTTCGCCGGCGGCGGCGCAATTCGCCGCCCCGAGCCGGGATCGACAACTCCGGCCGCCGCCACCGGCAAGGCCGGTGCCTGGCCGAGCTTCCGTCTCTTCCTCGAATCCGGCAGAAACGTCGGTGCCATCCACGCCGGAGCGGGAACGCATATATCGCAACCCCCACACGATGCCCACTTCGGCGTCTCTCCAAAATGTGTGCAGATCCGCCAGTGCCGGCACTTCCCCGATTCCACGAACGCGCGGATGATGTGATAGCGCTCCCAGGCTCGATCGCGCTCGGCCGAATCCAGAATCTGGTTGGCAAAATATCCCAGCAGCCCGGCGTCCTGTTTTCGCCACAGCAGAAGGCAGTCTGCCGGATTTCCGTCGCGCCCCGCCCGCCCTGCTTCCTGGTAGTACTGCTCAATCGACTTCGGCAGCGCCATGTGGATCACGGCCCGCACCGTGGCCTTGTTAATGCCCAACCCAAATGCGATCGTGCCCACCAGCACCCGCACCTCATCCGACATCCAGCGTTCCTGATTGCGCCGCCGGTCGGCGGAATCCATCTTGGCGTGATAGCCCACCGCCGCGATGCCCTGATCTTCCAAAAAGTCCACCGTCTCTTCCACTTTGGCGATGGTCGGCGAGTAGACGATCACATTGCCGTCGCTGTAATTCCGCAGCGCGGCCACCAAAAGCGCCGTATGCTCTCCACTGCCGCATTCCCGCACCAGATAGCGCAAGTTCGGGCGATGAAAACTGGCAATGTACTTGTCGGGATTGCGCAACTCGAGTTGGGTAAGAATGTCGTGACGCACGTGGCGCGTCGCGCTCGCCGTAAACGCCGCAATCGGGCGATCCGGAAACTTCCCGCGCAGGCTCTTCAACTGCCGGTACTCCGGACGGAACTCATGCCCCCACTCGGAAATGCAGTGGGCTTCATCGATGGCGAAAAATGAAATGGGCACATGCTGCAGCCATACCAGCGTATCGCCGCGCTGCAATCGCTCCGGCGACAGGTAGAGCAGGCGGAACGCGCCCTCTTGCGCCTGCCGCACGATCCGAGCCTGCTCCTGGTTGCTGACCGAACTGTTGAGAACCGCGGCGGGAATCCCCATCTGCGCCAGTTGCGCCGCCTGATCCTGCATGAGCGCAATCAACGGGGAGATCACCACTGTGGTTCGTTCCGAGACGACTGCGGGCAACTGGTAGCAGAGAGACTTGCCTCCACCGGTGGGCATCACGACGCAGGTATCGTGTCCAGCCAGCAGGCTGCGCACAATCCGCTCCTGCAACGGCCGGAACGAACTGTAGCCCCAGTAGCGACGCAACGGGGTCAGCAGGTCGGCGTCCGGGGTCATGAAATCAAGTATAGGGCGTACTGGAAGCCGGCGGATTGCGCCTCTGCATTTTTGGTGTTTTCACCTCCCGAACCGGAACCTGCTGTCGGCAGTCGCAGGATTTGTGGTTGGAAAGGGTGCAGATCAGAACATCAACTTCTTTGCGAACTCTGCGGTGAAGATCTTGAACCGCAAAGCACGCCAAGAATTCGCGGAGGGCGCGAAGAAGGCGGCAGAAACTCAGATTGCGCCCTTACTCGTAGCAGCACCGCCACTCGCTGCCGGATACATTCGGTCGAATGCTATCCAGGCCAGCGCGATCACGACGAAGCAGAGTACGCTGCCTTCCGGCCCAACCGATCCTCCGCTGAGCCAGTCTGCGCCGCGCAGGGACGAACTCAGCAGGTGACCAGGAGAGACCATTCCGCTGTCCGGGACGGAGTAGAAGAAGGTTTCGCCCCAATCCCAAGCGGCATGAAAGCCTACGGCAAACCAAAGATTGCCGGTGCGACGCAGCGTCAGGCAGAAGAAGAAGCCGATGAGCGCGGCGGCCAGAAGGCCTCTCCACTGCTCGCCGCCGTTTCGCAGGTGGATCAATCCGAAGGCGCCCGACAAGACCAAGGCCGCGGGCCAGAAGCCGATTCCACGCGCCAGGGTGAACTGGGTGTAGCCGCGCAGAAGGAATTCCTCGAACAGTCCGACCAACAGAAACATCAGCGCCCAGAAAGCGGCGAGTCTCGCCAGGCGCGACCCTTGCAGCACGACGTGACCGAACGCAAAGGCGTGGAGTCCGCAGAGCGCGAATATCAGCAGGGTGATCGCGGTAAATCCCCACAAGCTGCCCAGCCAAAAAAGTCTTCCAAATAAATCTCTCGTCGGCAACCCGTACACTTTCCACGGACGACGTTCCACTCGCGCCAACACCACGGCTGGAATCACCGCGGCGACCAGACTGCCGAACTCCTCCAGCATCATCGACCACAGTCCACTGGCGCCAAGGTCCCGCGACCACGCCCAATTTACGGCCAGCCTCTGCAGCAGGATGAAAAGCAGCGCATAGAAAGCGAGCCCCCAACCGGGCCGCAGGCCTTGAGAGCCCAGAAACAGGGTGCGGGCGTAGGAAGGCTGGGTCGCGACGGCGAAGTCAGGGCCCGAGTGCGTTGGCGCCGGACTCGGCGCGGGGCTGCCTTCCGTGTTTATATCGAGTTTATGCATTGCAGAATCTTTCCCTGCAAATCTCCTGCTAACTTTCGCAGCCTGCGGTTTTGACGGAGAGACGTATCAGGGACGCCTGCAGGCGTGCCACATCGGCAACGTCGGACGCTACCAGATTAACCGCTGCGGTCGTTGCTGGACAAAGCGGCGGCTGAAGCCGTTACTTCTCACACCTTCCGGCGGCATTTCTCAAGCGATGCCATGATACGAATCGCGAGTTTTTCAGCAAACATGTCAAGCGATGCACTGGTACGATGCCTTCTTTGTCAACTGACCCGCTGTCAAACTTTCCCGCAAACAGCCTCCGACATGGTAAAACACTCGGCTCGACCTTATGCGCCCATATTTCACGCGCGAACGATTCGGACGTCCCCAGTTTCTCGCCGGACTGCTGCTGCTGGCCTTTCTCGCTCAAGTCTTATGGCTGGTTTATTCCGAGCTGCGGATTGTTGGACAGCCTGACGGTGGGGAAGCAATCCGGATTGGGGAGGGATGGAAGCAGTGGCATGGAGGGGGCATGGCAGCGGCTCCGCTGATGGAGGCGGTCACTGCCCACGACCCGTTTCGCAGCGACAACGACGGCTTTGACAGCGAGCATTCTCCGTTGCTGTACCTGGTTTCTGCGGCTCCTCTGCTGGCTTGGCCGCAGAACTACGTCAACAATTTGGACACGTACTGGCGCTGGCTCCCGAGGATTCCGTTTCTGGCCTGTGGACTTTTTCTGGGAGCGTCGTTGTGGTACGTCGCCCGTCGCCTCTGCGGCAACACCGGAGGCTTCATCGCACTCACCTTCTACTGCTTCTCTCCCTCGATGATTCAGGCCAGCGCAGTCTGGCATACCGAACCCGAAATCGTCGCGGCCTGGGGAGCCTTTGGAACCATCTTCACGGCGATCGCGGTTGCGCACACGCTGTATGCTCCCCGCGAAGTGGTGCTGTGGAACTGGCGGCGCATCGTGCTGCTGGGAGTTTCGCTGGCCATCGCGGTGGGATCGCAGTTCTCGATGATCGTCCTGGTGCCGATGGCGCTGGGCTTTCTGCTCTATGTCGCTCCGGTGCGGCGGCAGGCGGGGCTGGTCATTTGGATCGCGGCGTGCGTGGTGGGATTGGCCCTGCTGTTTGCGGTGTACTTCTTTCATGCCCACGCCTTCGCCGAGAGCATGCGGCACGCGATGTTCTGGGGAGCCACCTGGCGGGGATTCACCGTCTTCGGAGTCTACAAGCAGGTCGCGGTACGGATCGTTCGCGCGTGTCCCGCGCTTGAGCTTGGGCTACCGGTCACGCTACTCACGTATGCGGTGTGGCGGCGCACGCGCTACTTTGGCAACACCGCGCCGTTGCTGGTCGCGGTGCTGTTCCTGCTGCTGGGGATGGCGCATCCGCACGTAGCGGGCGCGGGATTTCTGCTGGCAGCGTGTTCCGTTCCTTTTCATCTTCGTCTCGGGAGTTTTGGCTGACTTGCTGGATACGCCTCACCGTCCGCTGGTGATGGCGTGCATTGTGGGTATGATGGCCGCATACGTGATCTGGAGCGTGATCAAGCTGGCCCAGGTGCCACAAGGCTGAGTGAAATCCGGCTAAGGTTGCGCCTGGCTGGCAGCCGGCGCAGCGGCGCGGGCATAGACGCGCACGTAGTCCACCAGCATGGTCTGCGGGAAGACGGTGGAGGCGTCCGGATTTCCGGGCCAGCCGCCGCCCACCGCCACATTGAGCATCAGAAAGAATGGATGGTCGTAGACCCACTTCGCTCCCTTGGGCAGGTCGGCGGGAGTGCGCGTCGCGTAGAGATGATCATCGACGTAGAAGCGGATGGCGTTCGGCTCCCACTCCACCGCGAAGACGTGAAAGTCATCGGCGAAGCGCTGGCTCGCCGGAGAGGGTGTAGGGCGCGCCGATGCCGTTCGCGCCGGAATATCCGGGTCCGTGAATCGTGCCGTGAACGATGCGCAGGCTCCTTGCCGATGTTCTCCATGATGTCGATCTCGCCGCAGGTCGGGCCAGCCGGCTTTGTCGATGTCGTCGCCCAGCATCCAGAAGGCGGGCCAGATTCCCTGTCCGCGCGGAATCTTGATGCGGGCTTCGAAACGGCCGTAGGCCTGCGAGAACTTGCCCAGGGTCTTGAGGCGCGCCGAGGTGTAGTTTCGGGTGACGTCGTCGGGGCCAGTGTATTTCTCCTGCACTGCCTTGATGACCAGGTTGCCATCCTGCTGGGAGGCGTTCTCGAGTGCGACTGGTGTAGTACTCCAGTTCGTCGTTGCCCCAGCCTTCGCCGCCGGTTTCAATTACCCATTTCGAGGCGTCGACCGGCGGACCGTTGGGGCCGTTGAACTCGTCGCTCCAGACCAGCTTCCATGCGGGACTGGCGGATTGCGGACCGGCGCCTGGGCCGCCGCGGATGAGACAACGCACACGCCGGCCAATAGAATCATTGCGAACAAAGCAGGGCACTGCCATTTGGATCTCATTGATGCTCCCGTGACTTGAGCATCGTTCCGACTATACTTCGCGCTATACTCACGCACCGTACTCTCGCACTATACTCACAGCGAAACGATTCGTGCCAGGAGAACTCCGTGTCGAACGAACAGACGAGACGAACTTCCTGAAATTATCCGCGGTGGATTGACCGCGACGGCAACTGCCGGACCTGGCGTCCGCGTTCACGCCATCCAGCGCCGCCGCGCCGGCCGGAGAAGATCACGGTTCGGGTGACCAGCGGCAAACTTCGCTACGCCGCGGCGGAGGGCCTTGACCTGGCGAACCGCCGGCGAAGACAGCGAAAGAATGCCATTGCACTCAATCCCGGCAAGAAATTTCAGGAGATGCTCGGCTTCGGCGCAGCCTTCACCGACGCTGCCTGTTACACGTTCAACCAGCTTCGCGGCGCCGGCGCGCGACGCAGTTGTTCCACGAACTCTTTCATCCCTCGGAGATGGGACTCAACGTTTGCCGCACCTGCATCGGATCGAGCGACTACTCCACCGAAATGTTCAGCTACGACGAAGGCGAGCCCGATCCTGAAATGAAGCGATTCTCGATTGCGCACGACCAGGCCTATGTTCTTCCCGATGTTGCGGCAGGCGCGGAAGGCGAATCCCGACCTGTTCCTGTTCTCGTCGCCATGGAGCCCTCCGGGATGGATGAAGGCCGGAGGTTCGATGCTCGGCGGTTCGATGCGCCAGCGCTACTTCGGTCCCTACGCGCAATATTTCCTGAAGTTCCTGCAGGCCTATGCCGCCGAAGGCGTGCCGGTGCAGGCCGTCACGGTGCAGAACGAAGTGGACACCGATCAGGATGGCCGCATGCCCGCGTGCCTGTGGCCGCAGGAATACGAAATCGGTTTCGTGAAGAATCACCTCGGACCACTGCTCCAGCAGACATGGCCTCTCCACGAAGATCTGGATTCTCGACCACAACTACAACCTGTGGGGCCGCGCGATTTGCGAACTCGATGACGCAGGGCTGCGCAAATACTGCAATGCGGTCGCATTTCACGGATATGTGGGCACTCCGGAGATGATGAGCAAGGTGCACGAGGCGCATCCTGACGCGGAAATGTACTGGACCGAAGGCGGGCCCGACTACACCGCTCCCGACTATGCTGACCGACTGGGCGAAGTGGGGGCAGACGTTCACGCGGGCGCTGCGCAATTGGTGCCAGGCGCTCACCGGCTGGAACCTGGCGCTGGACGAAAAAGGCCGGCCCAACATCGGGCCTTTTCCCTGCGGCGGCATGGTCACGATCCATTCGCAGACCGAAGGAAATCACGCGCAGCGGCCAGTATTGGGCATTTGCGCATTTCTCGCGGCACGTCCGGCGAGGCGCGCAGGCGGTTCGAATCGACGTGCACACTGACGGGCATCGAGCACGTGGGCTTCGAGAATCCCGATGGGCAGAAGGTGCTGGTCGTGACGAACTCCGGGCCCGCGAAAACCGCGACGTTGCAGCAGGCCGACAGAGACCGCCGAGCTCTCCCTGGCGCCGGATTCCGTGACTACGCTGTCGTGGAGCTGAGCCCCTAATTTGTTCTCGTTCGGGGGTAGTCGGGACAATTAAATTGGAATACCTATGTGCCCCCTTTGGGGCGTATGCTGAGATCAGCTCCCGAGTGAAAGAATTACATTCCACATCTTGCCCGGGCAGTGCGCCAGCCCGCTGAAAAAAAAGACGTTAGGTTTTGGCATGTGCTGTGCAACCCTTTTCCTGTTCCCGTCCTCAGAAGGAGGCTAGTTGCTTTGCCGCCAAAGCGACGGGCGCAGGTTTGCGTCCTCGAGTCGGCTCCGGGAACCGCCCTCGTCTTCTGACCCCGTCTTCAAGACGGAGCCAAAGAGTGTCTGAAGGCTTTCGCTCTGGCCCGTAGTCGGAATCGCAAAGCAGTGTCGCTTGTTCCCGGGATGTGCTTGGGGTAGGACCGCCCGCTGAATTGTGGGTTTCGAGGACGCGTCATGCGATTGCTAAGCGCTCGACTTATCGTCTCCCTGATCATCGGCGTCACACTGGTATCGCTGTGCACTTCCTATTACCAGGTTCTCATGCTGAACCGGGGACTGCAGAAGGATTTGCAGCGGCGCGCCGAGGTGCTGGGGGAGAGCCTGGCCAGGAATGTGGAGCGCGACCTGGAGCGGGACGCACAACAGACCCTGCAACGAACCGTCCAGCAATTCGCCAATCGGGAACATCTGGCGGGCCTGGCCGTCTATGATCCGCAGGGCCATCCCATTGCCGTCACGACCAACCTTCAGCCACTCATGGCGAGCGCGCCCGCGATCGTGCTGCAAGCCCTCAAAGAAAATCATGATACGAGCGCTTTTCTCAGGATGGGAAGCGCCTCGATCCATATCTATGCTTTGCCCCTGCACCGCGGGGATACCCTGATCGGCAGCCTGGCGATCGTGCACGACTCGGGCTACATCCGGGGAGAAAGCCTGCGCATCTGGCGGGAAACGTTCCTTAGCGCGCTGGCGCATGTGGTGCTGATTGTGCTGATCACGCTGTTGATCGTGCGCTGGAGCATTGCCGGCCCGATCGCGCGGACGGCGCACTGGATGAAGGCGTTGCGCACGGGTCGAGGCGTGGTACGAATCAAAGTTCCCGATCTGGAGATGTTTCGTCCGCTGGCACGCGAAGTCGCGACCTTTGCGGAGAGCCTGAACACCGCCCGTTCCGCGGCCGAATTGGAAGCTCGACTGCGTGAGACCGGGGAATCCATGTGGACGGCCGACCGGCTGGCAGTGCACGTTCGCGCCCGTCTGCAAGACGGCAGGCTTTTCGTGGTCTCAAACCGTGAGCCGTATTTGCACGTCCGGCGCGGCAAATCGATCGCAGTCAACGTGCCGGCCAGCGGCCTGGTCACCGCGATCGAGCCGGTGCTCTGCGCTTGCGATGGAACCTGGGTGGCGCACGGGTCGGGCGACGCCGATCTGGAGACGGTGGATGCGCATGACCGGTTGCTGGTGCCTCCCGATGATCCGCGGTATATCCTGCGGCGGGTCTGGCTCACGAAAGAAGAAGAGGAAGGGTATTACTACGGGTTTGCCAACGAGGGGCTATGGCCTCTCTGTCACATCGCGCACACGCGCCCGTTGTTCCGCGCCAGCGACTGGAAGCACTATCAGGAAGTCAATCGAAAGTTCGCGGATGCCCTGCTGGAAGAGATGGAAAATGTCAGCCGGCCGGTGGTGCTGGTGCAGGACTATCACTTTGCGCTGCTCCCTCGAATGATCAAGCAGAGCAGGCCCGATGCGCGCGTGGCCATCTTCTGGCACATCCCCTGGCCGAATCCGGAGGCGTTTGGGATCTGCCCATGGCAGCGCGAATTGGTGGATGGGCTGTTGGGTGCCGATCTCGTCGGGTTCCATATTCAGTCGCATTGCACCAACTTCCTGCAGACGGTCGACCGGATTGTGGAATCGCGCATCGACTGGGAGCATTTTTCCGTTCAGCGTCTCGACCATCCCACCACGGTGCGGCCGTTCCCGATCAGCGTGGCACCGGCAGAGGTAGCCGATCCCCCGCGCGAGTCGGCCTATGAGGAACGAGCGGCACTGCTGAAGAGTCTCGGTGTAGAAGCCGTCATGATGGGTGTGGGCGTCGACCGCATGGACTACACCAAGGGGATTCTGGAGCGATTTCTGGCCGTGGAGCGCTTTCTGGAAAAATATCCGCGCTACCAGGGCGTGTTTACCTTTGTGCAGATCGGCGCTCCCAGCCGCACCCACATCAAGCGCTATCACGATCTGCAAGCCGAAGTGGAGGCGGAGGCGGACCGCATCAACTGGCGATTCCAGGCGGATCAATGGAAGCCGATCGTCCTGTTGAACCGGCAGCACAGTCACTAAGAGATCGCGCCCTATTACCGCGCCGCCGATTTGTGCCTGGTGACCTCGTTGCACGATGGCATGAACCTGGTGGCGAAGGAATTCGTCGCCACCCGGCACGACGAGCGCGGAGTGCTGATTCTCAGCTGCTTCACCGGAGCGGCGCGCGAATTGCGGGACGCCCTGCAGGTGAATCCTTACGACATCGATCAGACGGCGGAGGCGATTCGGGCGGCCCTCGAAATGAAACCCGACGAGAAGCAGATGCGCATGCAGCAGATGCGCAAACTGGTGCGCGAACACAACGTATATCGCTGGGCGGGAAGCCTGATTGGCGAACTTTGCGAGGTGCGCCTGGACGTTGCGGAAGGAGGCGGCAACAAATTCCGGGCGGGCGCCTCTGTGGGCTAGGAAAGTCCTGGATTTTGTTGTGAAAGCCGACGGTGCGCAGGGGGAGGCAACCTCACTGGGCGGGAGCGCTTCCGATTTAAGAGACAATGCTGATCGCTGACGAGCGCTTTGTGCGCAAACCGGACAAGCCGTTTTACTTCAACACGTCGGAACACCTGATGCGAATTGGCAGGCAGAAGGCCACCACTCTCTCCGAACTGTGGCAGGCGCTGCAGACCTGTCCCGACGACTCGATCTTCCAGCACACTTTCCGGACCCTGCAGGAGCATCATTTTATCCGGCAGGGATTCTCCAACGACTTCGCGCACTGGAGTCTTTCCGCGTGCAACGAGCCGGTCCTGGCGGAACAGTTGGCCGGCGTGGACGTGCGGGAATTCACTGCGATCGAAGGTCTGCGCCGGAGGATGGTCGGAATCGTCGATGAGTTTCTGCAGCAGCATCCCCGGTCGGGTTCAAAGCCGGGACATGAGCCATTCTATTTTTGCGCCTCCTCGATCGTGGTGCTGCCCACGCCGTTCGCGCCTGACTCACTGCCAGGGTTTCTCGATGGTCTCAGGCAAGTCAGCGTGCATTCGATTCACCATCACTTCATTGAAGCGCGGCTGCGTTTGCACCTGATGTCCAACGATTTTTCCCAATGGCTGGAAGAAGAAGTGGGCTTGCACCAGGCGGCCGAGTCGATTGAGCGCATCGACATTTATACGAACACGATGGAAGGCGTACGCCAGCAGATCGCCACCATTGTCGAGCAAGCTTTGAACTAGGACAGCGAGACGAATGAAGTCACAGTCAGAAGATCAGCGCGCCGCCAACACAGGCTCCAGCGCGGACTTACGAGCTGGAGCTGAGACTTCCGAAACCGGTGCAGGGATCGAAGCGCCGGAGCCGGTGCGTACGGTCCCGGCTCGCGGAAATGGCCGGCCGCTTCCCGCCGGTGTATTGAGGCCTCCGGCGCCTGCGCCGCCGCCTCATCTGGACGACTACCGGAACATTATTGGGCAGGCGCATTTGGACGCTTTGCGTTTTCTGGCCGGCGATCTGAAGGGTAAGTCGATCAAGATGGTGAACTCAACCGCGGTTGGAGGCGGCGTGGCGGAGATGCTGAATCGCCTGGTACCCCTGCTCTCGGAGTTGGAGGTGCCTACCCATTGGGACGTCATTACCGGCGGCAACGATTTCTTCGAGGTCACCAAGGCGTTTCACAACGCGCTGCATGGCAGCCGCTACGAGCTGACCAAGGCGGCCCAGGAAATCTTTCTGATGTACAACGAGCAGAATCGGGAGCGTTTGCAGTTCGGCGAGGACATGGTGGTGATCCACGACCCGCAGCCGGTCGGCCTGATCCGCTCGCGCGACCAGACTTCAGCCAGTTGGGTCTGGCGCTGCCACATTGACGTGTCGAATCCCGATGAGCGAGTGTGGGAATTTCTGCGGCCCTTTGTGGAGCAGTACGACGCTGCCATTTTTTCTTCGCAGTCCTTCGCCCGCCAACTGCCCATCCCGCAATTTCTCTTCTACCCGTGTATCGATCCGCTTTCGGAGAAGAACAAGGAGCTGCCGGACGGGCTGGTGCAGAAGATATGCGATGACTTTGGCATCGACCGCTCCCGGCCCATCGTGACCCAGGTGTCGCGGTTCGACCGGCTGAAAGATCCGGTGGGAGTCGTGCAGGCCTACAAGCTCGCGAAGAAGTATGCGGACTGCCAGCTGGTGCTGGCGGGTGGCGGCGCGTCGGACGATCCAGAAGGCGCAGCCGTCTTGCAGGAAGTGAAAGAGGCAGCGGGGAACGACCCGGACATTATCATTCTTGATCTACCACCCTGGTGCGCGCTGGAGATCAACGCCATTCAGCGAGCTTCCACGATCCTGGTGCAAAAGTCGCTGAAAGAAGGGTTTGGCCTGACCGTAACCGAGGCCTTGTGGAAGGGGAAGCCCACCATCGGCGCCGCCGTGGGCGGCATCCCCAACCAAATCATTCACAAACTCACGGGCGTTCTGGTGCACTCGGTGGAAGGATGTGCCTTTCAGATCCGGTACCTGCTGACGCATCCGGATTTCGCCAAGCGCATCGGGGCGAGCGCAAGAGAGCACGTGAAGGAGAACTTCCTGATGACCACCAACGTGAAGCGGTGGCTGCTGCTGTTCCGCATCCTGGAGCGTGGGAAATCGCTCCGGGGAACGGCCTCGTAGCGCCGGCAGCCTGCCGGCGCAATGCTACCCACCAGAATTCTAGCCGCGCCGCCGCGCTTCCTCGCAGGCTTGCTGCGGATCGCGCCCGGTAACTTCTTTGTACCAGGCAGGATGGAACGTCCACGCCCAAGCCTCGCTCACCGCGCCGCGGATCATCGCCTGGAAGGTGCCCGGCTCGCCGATGGTGCTGAGGTAAATGTGAATGAAGATTCCGCCCAGCATGATCACGGCGGAAATGTCGTGCAGCACATAGCTGATCGCGACCGGCCAGCGTCCAAAGGTGCGCGCGCCCATCCATAGAATAGTTCCAGTGATCAGATAAACCGCGCACCCACCGACGATCTCCCAGAATTGCACTTTCTGTCCGGCGTTGAAGAAGCCGGTGTCGGGCGGGTCGTGCTTTTCCTTGCCGCCGACGATCTTCCCGAGATTGCGCATCCACTTCGTGTCGGCCGCGGTCCACTTCATCGGCTGGATCCAGTTCAGCATTTGCAGTCCGAAGAAGACGACAAATCCCAGGCCGAACCAGGGATGCATCTCGCGGCTGAGCGGGCCGCCTCCGAAAATGGGAGTGAACCAGCGGAACAGCCAGGGCATATAAATCCCAAATCCCGTGAACAACGCGAGGAAAAAGAAGAGGGCGACCATCCAATGCAGGAAGCGCGTGTACACGCGGTGACGCAGCAGTTCGCCTTCGTAAACTTCGTTCTGCCCGATCTGGTCGAAGGCGGCGCGCGCCTTGTCGTCGAAACGGTCAACGGCGGTGGACATCAGGCCTCCTCCTTCTTCAGCGGTGGTTCCGGCTGCGGCCGGCGGGGTCCTATGGTTACGTAGTGCAGCAGAACTCCCACCAACCCAAACAGCGCAAACGTTCCCAGCACTGGCTTGAACAGCCACTTCCAGACGGTGTAGCTCCACGGGATCACCGGGTTTTTGGGCAGGCCGCCATAGCGCTCCGGATTCTCGGCATCGTGCAAAACGTAAACCACGTGTGTGCCGCCGATCGATTGCGGATCGTACACTCCGGCGTGCTCAAATCCGAAGTTCTCGCGAAGTTGTTTCGCCCGCTCTTCCGCGATGTACTTCATGTCGTCCTTGGTGCCGAACTTCAGGCAGCCGGTGGGACACGCCTTGATGCAAGCCGGCTCCAAACCTCCGCCGACGCGGTCGGAACACAGCGTGCACTTGTAAACCTTTTTTGTCGCGGGATTGAATTTAGGAATGTCGTAGGGGCATCCCGAGACGCAGAACTCGCAGCCGATACAGTTTTCCTGCTGGAAATCGACGATGCCGTTGGTGTATTGCACGATCGCGCCATCCGCGGGACAGGCGCGCAGGCAGCCGGGATCGGCGCAGTGCATGCACTGGTCCTTGCGCATGAGCCACTGGATCGTTCCATCCTCGCGCTGGTGCTCGTTGAACTTGATCAGGTTCCAGAAATTCCAGCGGGTCTCCGGCATCGTCTGGTAGGTGTTGTCGAACGTGGTGGGACTGAACGGCATGTCGTTCCACTCGACGCACGCGACCTCGCAGGCCTTGCAGCCAATGCAAATTGTGGTGTCAATCAGCTTGCACACTTCCGGATCGCGCTGCATGTCGAATCCGGCCGACGGTCCGGAGTGTCCCGAGATTTGCCGAATCTGAAGTGTCTTGCGGTCGCTCATACGTGGCTCTTCCGTAGCGCCGGCGTCCCGCCGGCTGTCGCGAGGCCATCTTGGCCTCGCACCGTCCACGGTGACCCTACACCTTCTCGATCTTCACCAAAAACCCCTTGAACTCCGGCGTAAACGCATTCGGATCAATCACCGTCGGTGTCAGCTGATTCGTGAGAGTCCTGGCCGTCTTGCCCTCGTCCTCCGCAATGCCACGGAATCCCCAATGAATCGGGATGCCGATCTGAAACATCTCCTGCCCGTCAATCTTCATCGGACGAATCCGCCGCGTGACCATCGCCTTCGCAATGTAATGGCTGCGTGCGCTGGTCACCCGCACCTTCTCTCCGCCTTTCAGCTGCATCTGTTCGGCGAGTTCGAACGGCACTTCCACAAATGGCTCCGGCACCAGCTGCACATTCATGGGATTGTTCTTGGTCCAGTAGTGATAGTGCTCAGTCAGCCGGTACGTCGTGCAGATGACCTTGTATTCCTGGCCAGTCACCGCGTATTTGTCAGCATCGGTTTTGTATTTCTTCACCACCGGATTCGTGGACTGGTTGGGATGCAGCGGATTCAAGATCGGGCTCTCGATCGGCTCATAGAACTCCGGAAAAGGCCCGTCGGCCATAGCCCCAAGCGGCACGAAGAGTCGTCCTACGCCTTCAGGATTCATGATGAACGGTCCCATGTGATCTTTGGGCGGCGAATCGGCTTTGAAGTCGGGAACGTCAACCCCGGCCCACGATTGCTTTGCCTCGTCCCACCAAACCTGACGGCGCGGCGTGTCCCAGGGCTTGCCCTCGACATCGCACGACGCGCGGTTGTACAGCACGCGCCGGTTCATCGGCCACGACCATGCCCAGTTCGGATACACGCCAAGGCCCGACGGATCCTCCGTGCCCGCGACGCTGCGTTAATGCGCCCGCCTCGGTCCAGGATCCGCAGTACAGCCAGTTGCCCGAGAGGGTTGTGCCGTCATCCTTGAGCCAGGAGAAGCCCGGAAGCTGCTGGCCGGCTTTGATGGTCACGTTCGTCTTGGGATCTGTGATGTCAGCGAGCGCTTTTCCGTTGATCTCTTTCGCCACTTCCGACAGCGACGGGCTGTACGGATTCGTGTAGGCGAACGATGCGTTCAGGACCGGGTCGGGGAACTTCCCGCCGTCCTTCTTGTAGAGCTCGCGCACTTTCAGGAAGATCGTCGCCAGAATCTCCTGATCGAGGCGGGCCTGACCCGGCGGCGGCAGCGCCACGTTCTTCCATTGCAGCCAGCGCGCCGAATTTACGAACGTCCCGTCCTTCTCGGCGAAGCCCGCGCCCGGCAGGCGATAGACCGTGGTGTTGATCTGCTTCATCTCGTCCGTTGAGATGCCCGGAGCCCGCCAGAACTCGCTGGTCTCATCGGGATAGATTTCGCAAACCACCAGCCAGTCGGCCTTCTTCAGGGCGTTAATGTTTTTCTCCGAGTCCGGCCCGATCATCACGCCATTCATGCCGAAGGCGAACATGCCCTTGACCTTGCCTTCGTACATGTCATTCCAGATGTTCACCCAAGAATAGTTGCGGTCGATTTTCGGCAGGTAGTGGAACGCGTAGTCGTTCTCTTTGGTCGCCGCGGAGCCGTACATCGCCTTGAGGAACGACACCGCAAACTTCGGCGTGTTCGACCAGTAATTGAACGAGTCCCAGGGATCAGGCTTGGAGGTCGTCGGCGTAATCCGCTTCAGATAGGTTGCGAGATCCGCGTCAGACGGATTGGGCATCTTCAAATAGCCCGGCAGAATGTCGAAGATGCCGGCCATGTCGGTCGCGCCCTGAATATTCGAGTGTCCGCGCAGCGCATTCATACCGCCGCCCGCGCGTCCGATGTTCCCCATCAGCAACTGCAACATCGCGGCTGTGCGGATGATCTGCGTGCCAAAGCTATGCTGCGTCCAGCCCACGGCGTAAATAATCGTGGCGACCTTTTTCATGTCGCCGTCTTTGCGCACGGAGGTAAACAGATCGGCCGCCTTCAGAAACTGATCTTTCGGAATGCCGGTGATGCGCTCGACCATCTCCGGCGTATAGCGTTCGTATTGCTTCTTCAGCAGTTGAAACACGCAGCGCGGATGCTGCAGGGAAAGATCGTAAGCAGTCTTTGGCGGCAGCGCGGGTGGAGGTGGCGTGCTGCCCGGTGATGCGGGCTTGGCCGCAGCTTGAACATTTCCTGCAGTCAGCCGCTTTGCCCTCTAAATTCCCGCCTTCTTCGTAGTTCCAGGTCGCCTTGTCGTAAACCTGCTTCTGCTGGATCGAAGCCGGAGTACAAGCCCGTCGTCCGGCAGCTTGAATCCGTCTTTAATGATGAACGCCGCATTCGTGTAGTTGACCAGATAGTCGTGGGCGATGCGGTTGTTCTGCAATCGCGTAGTTGATCAGCCGCCGAGAAAGGCAATGTCGGCGCCCGCGCGAATCTGCAGATACATGTCCGCAGTCGCGGCGGTCCGCGTGAGGCGCGGATCGACCACGATCGTCTTGGCGTTGCGGTGAATCTTGGCTTCAATCGCCCACTTGAAGCCGCAAGGATGGTTCTCGGCTGGATTTCCACCCATGATCAACATCATGTCGGTGTTCTTGATGTCGATCCAGCCATTGGTCATTGCCCCGCGTCCGAATGTTGGCCCCAAACTGGAGACCGTAGGGCCGTGTCAAACCCGGGCCTGGTTTTCCAGGTAGCAGACCCCCAGGCTGCGCATGCTCTTGACCACCAGATAATTGAACTCGTTGGTGTCGGTGCATCCGCCGGTGAAGGCAATGCCTTCGCAGCGGTTGACGGTATGGCCGTTCGCGTCTTTCTCGAGGAAGGTGTCGTCGCGCGTCTTCTTCACCTTCTGCGCGATCTCGTTGTAGGCCTGATCCCACGAGATGTCTTCCCAATCCGTTGCGCCCGGCCGCCGCACTTGCGGCTTGAGCAGGCGGCGATCATTCATGATGTCCTGCTCGAGCGACGATCCTTTGGGACAAAGCGTTCCGCGATTGATGGGATGGTCGGGATCGCCTTCGACGTGCACCACCTGCGGGATCGCGTTCTTGGCCTTGTCGCCAAGCGTGTAAATAATGACGCCGCAGCTCACCGAACAATAAGGACACGTGCTGCGCGTCTCGCTGGCGCGCGAAATTTTCAGGTTCTGCGTTTGGGCGTAGACCGGAGTGAGATCGAATCCGAGGACGGAGAGGCCGGCACCGCCGAGGATGGTGCCTTTGAGAAACGTCCTGCGGGAGAATTCCATTTGAAACCTCCAGCAACTACCGCGCGCGTTCGACTGCGATGCGGACCCTGGTCGACTAGGATGTGAGACGGAGGTTGAAGGTTGCGGCCGCCGCAATACTTACTCCCGGCAACCGAGACGCACCCAGACAGAATTCGGAGACTATAACTCCACGGTGGGATAGAGTCAATCCGCAAGAAGTCGTAGTATCGGGTTTGTTGGCCAGCGGAGTATGTTGGCTCGTGGCGTCATCCTGAATGGAGCCGTTCTTCAGGCGAAGTGAAGGATCTCGCGCGGGGCATCGCTGTCCCGCAAGATTGCTCCAATTCGTGACGGCGATGATAATGACCCGATGCCCGTCTCCCCTTGGCAACGGCGTATCCAGCGCGCACAAGAACTCGCCAGCCAACATCCATTCGCCGCAGAAATTCTCGGGTTTTACGTCCACGTCGCCCGCTTTCAGGAAGAGCTGCATCATCGGTTGAGCGCAGCACTGCAATTCCCGGTGGCCTCTGCGGATCTCGACCTCACGGCTTCGGAACTGTCAGAACTCAGTTCGAAATTTGAACCGTTCTTGTCGATGGCTGAAGCGCACGGGCCGAAGCCGTCTGGCCGGACTGAGCCATGAACTCCGCGCTCAGGGTCGCGACGGCTGGTCTGATCTGCTGCAAGCCGGCTGGATCGCACCCTCCCCATCCGACGCCCCGGGACTGCTAGCGCAGGCTTTCCTCCAGCCCTACGCCGAACTGCTACGTTCGCGTTGCCCAGCTTACGCCCGAGTCAGACTTCGTACGCTCTGTGTCCATTCTGTCATCGCAAGCCCGCCCTCGGCGTATTGCGCCAGATGGGCGATGGCGGCGCGCGCTCCATGATCTGTTCCTTCTGCCTTGCCGAGTGGGAGTTCCGCCGCATCATCTGTCCCGGATGTAGCGAGGAGAACGACAAGAAGCTGGCGGTCTTCACGGCCAGCGACTTCGAATATATTCGCGTCGAATGCTGCGACTCGTGCAAGACCTACATCAAGACCGTGGACCTCACGAAAAATGGACGCGCCGAACCTCTGGTCGACGAGCTCGCCTCGGCTCCCCTCGACCTCTGGGCCCGCGAGCACGGCTACGCCAAACTGCAAAACAATCTGCTGGGAATCTAAGCGAGAAGCACTCAACCACGAAGGGCACGAAGGTTCACGAAGGGCTTTCTGCCAGAGTTTCCTTCGTGATACTTCGTGCCCTTCGTGGTGAGACGTGCGCTATTCTCACAAGATGGCGAGCGGACTTCCATCCCGGGACCGGAAGCTGATCCAGATCGTGGACTCCGCGCTGGCCGATGCCACGCAACGCAGCGGGAAATGGCTGGCCTGCCGCCCCGGATGCACGCAATGCTGCATCGGGGTGTTCCCCATCAATCAACTCGACGCTCTGCGTTTGCAGCGAGGCCTCGCCGACTTGGAAAAGCGCGCCCCGGAGCGTGCAGAACGAATCCGCCAGCGCGCGCGTGAATCGGTGGCCCGCCTGACGCCGGAGTTTCCCGGCGATCCCGTCAGTGGTGTATTGCGCGAAGGAGAAGAGGCCGAGCGGCAGTTCACCGATTTTGCGAACGATGAACCCTGCCCGGTGCTCGATCCGGAGACGGGACTCTGCGAACTCTACGAATCGCGCCCCATGACCTGCCGCGTCTTCGGCCCTCCGGTGCAGGCAGAGGATGGGTTGGGCGTCTGCGAACTGTGCTTTCAAGGCGCGTCGGACAAGCAAATTGCCGCCTGCGAGATGAAGCCTGATCCCAACGACCTGGAAGCGCGCTTGCTCAAGGAACTTGAGAAGTCTACCGGCAAGCGAGGGAATACGATCATCGCCTTCTGCCTCGCATCCTGATCAGATTTGCTTCAGGCTTGCTTCTTCTCCAGCTCCGCCCAACGCGCGTACAGTTCATCCACGCCGTGCTGCGCCTTTTCCAGGTCCGCATGGGCGCTCATCAGACGCGCGGCATCGCTGGCAATGGCCGGGTCTTCAGCGGCGGCGCGCTTTGCCTCCAGTACCCGTTCTGCGGCGGCGACGCGTTCTTCGATGCTGGCATATTCGCGGGCTTCGAGATACGACAGCTTCTTTTTCGACGACGTCGATTGCGTCGCTGCTCGCGGAGTGCCAGGTGCTTCGCTCTCCGCTGCGCGCAGACGTTCCGCCTGCCAGGTCTCCCATTGCGAGTAATCAGCAAATCGTTCGGCGCCGCCCCGCCCATCCAGGCCGAGCACGACGGTCGATACGCGATCGAGCATGTAACGATCGTGCGTCACCAGAACGAGCGAGCCACGAAACTCGAGCAGGCTCTCTTCCAGGATCTCGAGAGTCGGAATGTCGAGGTCATTGGTCGGCTCATCCAGCAGCAGAACGTCGGCGGGCTGCAGCATCAGCTGGGCGATCAGTACTCGCGCCCGTTCGCCTCCGGAGAGACGCTCGACCGGCTGGTTGAGCTGTTCGCTCTTGAACAGAAATTTCGCCGCCCACGACGCCACGTGAACCACACGGTCTTGATAAATGACCGAATCGCCCTCCGGAGCCAGGGCGCGGCGCAAAGTCACATTCGGATCGAGCTCGCGACGCTGGTCGAAGTACACAATGCGCAATTTGTCGGCGCGACGAATCTCTCCTGTGGTCGCAGCCACTTCTCCGCGCAGCAGGCGGAGCAAAGTCGTCTTGCCGCTGCCGTTCGGCCCGACCAACCCAACCCTGAGTCCCGCGGAAATAATGAAGTTCAGCCCCTGAAACAGCCGTCGTCCTCCAATTTCATAGGACACGCCTTGCAGTTCGATCAGGCGCTTGGTCTTGCGGTCGGTAGCGGAGAAATCGATTTGCGCGGTCCCGCTCCGGGTGCGCGTGTTCAGGTCCGCCAGTTCCTCCATCAACTCGCCGGCTTTGTCGATGCGCGCCTTGGATTTTCTGGTGCGCGCTTTTGCCCCGCGCCGCAGCCATTCAATCTCGGAGTGAACCAGATTCTCCAGCGCTTCCTGCCGCTTCGATTGCGCGTGCAGGAATTCTTCTTTCTTCTCCAGGAAGGTGCTGTAGCGTCCCTTCACCCGCAGCAATCCGTCTGGATAAACGCGGCTGAGTTCGGCCATCTCGGTGGCGACATTCTCCAGAAAGTAGCGATCGTGACTGATGACCACGCAGGCGAACCCGGCTTGCTCCAAGACTTCTTCGAGCCATTCGATGCCTGCCAGGTCGAGATGATTCGTGGGCTCATCGAGCAACAGAATATCTGGACCCTGCACTAGAGCCTCGACGATCGCGAGGCGTTTCTGCCAGCCTCCCGAGAGGGCGCTCGCCTCAGCTTCCAGGTCCACGAAGCCCGCACGTCCCAGCGTCTCGGCGAATCGTGTTCCGCGCTCCGACTCGGGCACCGCAGACCTTTTCAATGCCGCGTCGACCACCGACCGCACCGTGGCCCCAGGCCGGAATTCTGATTCCTGCTCCACGTAACTGAGGCGGATCCGTTTGCGGAACGCGATTTCGCCATCATCCGTATCTTCGGTGCCCGCAAGAATTCGCAGCAGCGTCGATTTGCCCGAGCCATTGGGGCCGATAAGCCCGATCCGATCGCGCTCGGAAACCGTGAAGGAAACGTTCTGAAACAGCGGATCGGCTCCAAAGGCTTTCGAGATGCTGCGTACATTAATCAGCGGCGGCAAAGAAGTGCGATCTCCTGAAGCTCGCATGAAGGTCTAGCTTGAGACTATCAGGAAGGATGGGAGCTGTTCGTCTTGGGATGCCGGTTACGGTTTTCAGGGCCGCTCGGCTTCGCCATCGCGGGACAGCCGAGGCGGCTGTCGCCACATGGTTGTGGCCATCTACCAGGCGGGTTTGCCGTCTTTGAAGCGCAGCGTTAGAGTGTCTCCGCCCTTGACTACCTCGCGGGCCAGAGTCAGGTCCGCGCCGTCCTGCTTCACTTTTGAGCCGGTGACCTCAATCGCGTCGGCGGCTTTGAACTCCACCCCCATGTCGTCAAGAAATTTCTTGGGACACAGAAAGATCTGTACCGCATCCGAACCGCTCTTCATAACGAGGTATGCCATGGGCTTACCGCCCGAGGGCGGAACAAGCTTCAACTCTTCTACCACTCCCTTAACCGTGGCTTCGGTGGCCGTGTCGTATTTGGGGGGCGCCTGGGCAAAAGCGGAAGTGGCGAGAAAGGTGATGGCAGCCAGCTTCAGCAGGTTGTGGAAAATCAGGGCGGAGGTACTCATAGCAGGCCCTCCATTCCGCGAATAGTAGGCTTCCAGCGCGGGAAAAGCAATGTGATTGTGAATCACCGCAACGTGATCTGCTCTTATACTCGAGTACTCGAGGAGAGGTTTGCGATGCAATCGACCCAGTCCAGAACGGCGGTGCTGCGGATTGCGGTACTGGGAGCAACGTTTCTCTGGGCGACGGCATTTCCTTTGCTCGTTCCCGCCGAGACCGGAGCCGAAGCCTGGCTGCGCTATTCCGCATTGAGCCCGCAAGCGGCGAAGACCTACGAGCGACTCCCGGGAAAGACCGTGCTGCTCGGCGATTCCCTGGTACTCAGGACCGCCCAGCAGGAACTGGTCGGGGGCGTTGCGCAGATGTTAGGCAAGACTTTGCGCGCGGGCGCCAACTCTCCCTGGGAGAGCGCCATCGTTCTGGGCACGGTGGCACAATTGGACCCGTTTGCCCCGGGGCTGAATCCTCCGCAAGCTCTGCGAGCGGATGGATACTGGCTGAAGAGTGCACGCATCCACGGATCTGAATGTTTATTCGTCACCGCCGCCACCGACCGCGGTGTTCTCTATGGCGTGTTCGCGCTGTTGAGCAAAATCGCTCGCGGGGAGATTCTTACTGCCATCGATGAAGAGCAGCAGCCCTATGCTCCCATCCGCTGGGTGAACCAGTGGGACAACCTCGACGGCCGCATCGAGCGGGGATACGGCGGGCCTTCCATCTTCTTCGCCGATGGAAAAGTCCGCAGCGACCTGACCCGCGCCGGACAGTACGCCCGCCTGCTGGCTTCGATCGGCATCAATGGGTGCACGATCAATAACGTGAACGCTGCGCCCGGCATTCTCGAAGACAGTTTCATCGCGCAAGTCAGCCGGATTGCGGATGTGTTCCGTCCCTGGGGCGTGCAGCTTTCGGTCTCCGTCGACCTGGGCAGCCCCAAAGTGATCGGCGGTCTCGATACGTTTGATCCCCTGGATCCGCGGGTTGCTGGAGTGGTGGCGCAAGAAGGTCGACGAGATTTACCGTCACATCCCCGACTTCGGGGGCTTCGTCGTCAAAGCGGATTCCGAGGGCCGGCTCGGGCCCTCCACCTACGGCAGAACGCCGCCGACGCGGCCAATACGATTGCGCGCGCCCTCAAGCCGCACGGCGGAGTCGTGTTCTATCGCGCTTTCGTCTACAACCATCATCTGGATTGGCACGACTTAAAGAACGATCGCGCGAAAGCGGCCTACGACAATTTTCATCCCTTGGACGGCGCATTCGACGACAACGTCATCATTCAGATCAAGAATGGTCCCATCGATTTTCAGGTGCGCGAACCCGTTTCCCCGCTGTTCGCCGGGCTGCGCCGCACCAATGAAAGCATCGAACTGCAGATCACGCAGGAATATACCGGACAGCAGCGGCATCTCTGCTTTCTCGTTCCGATGTGGAAAGAAGCGCTGGACTTCGATATGCGCGTCGACGGAAATGCCGCGCCCGTGAAAGATCTGGTCGCGGGCCGTGTGTTCCATCGGCCCATCGGCGGCTTCGTCGGCGTCGCCAATGTCGGCATGGACCCAAACTGGTTGGGAAGCCCGCTAGCCATGGCCAATCTCTACGGCTTTGGACGTTTGGCATGGGATCCAAACCTCAGCGCCGAGACGATCATCGATGAGTGGACCCGCCTGACGTTCGGCGGCGATCCCTTCGTGGTCAAGACGGTGGGCGCCATGCAGCTCGCCTCGTGGCACGTTTATGAGAGTTACACCGGCCCGCTGGGTGCGGGAACGCTGACCAACATTCTCGGCAATCACTACGATCCGGGGCCGGAGTCCTCGGAAGAAAATGGCTGGGGGCAATGGCACCGCGCCGATCACGCGGGCATCGGCATGGATCGCACCGTTGCGACCGGCACCGGATTCATCGGCCAATATCCGCCAGCAGTTCAGAAACTGTATGAGCCACTCGCCGACTGCCCCGACAACTTGCTCTTGTTCTTCCACCACGTGCCCTATACCTACGTCCTGCACTCGGGAAAGACGGTAATCCAGCACATCTACGATTCGCACTACAACGGCGCAGAACGTGCCCGAGATTCTGTTTCGCAATGGAAGGCGCTCGAGGGCCACATCGATGCGGAACGTTACCGTGACATCCTGGCGCGCCTGCAGTACCAGGCGGGCGAAGCGGAAGTGTGGCGCGATGCCATCTGCAAGTGGATTCATCGCCTCTCGGGGATTCCAGATGACAAGGGCCGTGTTGGAAATCTGGCCCGGCGCTGACCGCGGCATTTCGCAAACCATGCAATGTGCGTTAGATTGGACTCCGATTGGAGCTCGCGCATGAACCGGTTCTCTCCTTCCAGACGATCTTTTCTGAAGCAAGCCTCCGGCGCAGCCATCGCCGGTTCCGCCGGAATCGTGATCGGGCCAGGAACGCTGGCTGCGCTGGCGCAAACCAAATCGCCGTCGGACCCGACCGCGCCAGTGCGGGTCTACATCGACAGCAGAAGAACGATTGCACCGCTGGATCGCAACCTTTTCGGTTCTTTTCTGGAGCACCTGGGGCGCGCCATCTACGGAGGCATCTACGATCCCGGATCGAAGCTTTCCGATGCGAACGGTTTCCGCAAAGATGTGCTCAATGAGGTCCGCCAACTCGGAGTTCCAATCGTCCGCTATCCGGGAGGCAACTTCGTCTCGGGCTATCACTGGCTCGATGGTGTCGGGCCGAAGCAGGATCGCCCCCGCGTGCTGGACAAGGCGTGGAACTCAATCGAAACCAATCAGTTCGGCACCAATGAATTCATGGGATGGTGCAAGGCGGTCGGCGCGCTCCCGTTGATGGGGCTGAACCTGGGCACCGGCACTCCCGAACAGGCGGCGGCGCTGGTGGAATATTGCAACGTGGAGAAGGGAACGAAATGGAGTGAACTGCGGCGGCAGCACGGCATCGCCGATCCCTATGGGGCGCGTTACTGGTGCCTGGGAAATGAGATGGATGGACCCTGGCAGATCGGACACATGTCGGCCACCGAATATGGATTCAAGGCCGCGGATGCAGCCCGCGAAATGCGCAGTGTGGATCCGTCGCTGCAACTTGTGGCGTGCGGGTCAAGCGGGCCCTTCATGCCGACGTATCTCGAATGGGACCGCGAAGTGCTGGAGCAGTGCTACGACTACGTCGATGGACTCTCCCTGCATCGCTACTTTGGCAACAATCAGAACGACACCGGCGGGGACTCCGCGAAATTCCTGGCCATGAACCTGAGCATGGAGCGCCAAATCGCAGAAACTGCGGCGGTCTGCGACATGGTGCGCGGCCACAAGCGCTCGTCGAAGAAGTTGTGGCTCTCGTTCGACGAGTGGAACGTCTGGTATCGCGCCAACAGCGGAGATGCGGTCGACGGTCACAGAAAAGAAGCGCCGCCGCTGCTCGAGGAGATCTACAACCTGGAGGACGCATTATTGGTGGGAGGACTGATCAATTCTCTCGTGCGCAACGCGGACCGGGTCAAGATCGCGTGCCTGGCGCAGTTGGTGAACGTGATCGCTCCCATCATGACCAGCGCGGAAGGCATGTTCCGGCAAACCATCTTCTATCCCTATAGCTGGGCGCTGCGCTATGCCAAGGGAACGGTCCTGAGTCTTCTGGTGGAGTCCGCCGGCTACACGGTTCCGGGCTTTGACCATGTCCCTTATGTGGATGTGGCCGGAACGTTGGACGAAAGTGGAGGAACCGTCACACTCTTCGTTCTCAATCGCGACTTGTCAAAGTCCCGGACCATCGAGTTGCAATGGCAGGACCGGTCCCCTGCGAAAGTCGTGGCGTCGTGGTTGCTCACCGGCGATGACCTGAAAGCGTCGAATAGTTTTGCGGCGCCGCAGCGGGTGGCTCCGCAGGCTTTCTCTGTGCCTTCGAGCCGGGGCTCGCGCAGCGGATTGGAACTTGCCGGCGCGGTCCTATGCGGTAATTCAGTGGTCGCTGGCGTGATCGCGAGATTTGGCGCACTCCGCACCCCGACCTGGTAAATCCGTAAGCGCCATATTTAATTTTGGGAAGCCTTGCGAATTTGGGCGACATCCGTTAACGTTTACGGTTCTGAGGTCCGGAGTGGCTTCCCCCACCCTATTGACTGGTTGGCAGGAGCACGGGCCAAGAAAATGGGCAAACCTCCCACTACTCTCCGTGACATCGCGAAGGCTCTAGACACTTCGATTGGTTCCGTGCATCGCGCGCTGCACGATAACCCTGGCGTGAGTCCGCTGACCAAAGCCCGGGTTCTGCAGATGGCGAGAACCATGGGGTATCGGCCGAACCTTGCGGCCAGATACCTGTCTTCCAAGAAAACTCTGCGCATCTCGGTCAACACCCTCAAGGGAACCACATCGTTCTGGGACGAGGTGCGGGCCGGCATTCGCCAGGAAGCCGCCTCCATCCTGCTGGAGAATGTCGAGGTCGAGTTCCGAACCTATCCCGGTTTGGGGATAGGAGAAGAAGAGGCTTTTGAGACGGCCATCCGCGACAAAGTGGATGGGATCATCACCTTCCCGAGCCGCCCTCAGGTCTTGCGGCCCTGGATCCGCCGCGCCTCTCGCGCCCGCATCCCTGTCGTTTGCGTGGCCACCGACGCCCCCAGCAGCGGCCGGTTGGGCATCGTAGCCATCGACACTCTGGCCAGCGGATCGATCGCCGCCGACCTCATGGGAAGATTTCTGAACGGGCACGAGGGATCGGTCGCAGTCACCCTTTTTGATATGGCGATCACCGAGCATGCGGAGAAGTACGCCGCGTTCGAGAATACGTTGCGGTCCTTTTATCCCAAGCTGCATTTGCAGAAACCCATCGAAGATCACGACATCGAGAAGGAAGCGTATGGCAAATGCCGGAAGCTGTTTGAAAAATGTCCGGACCTGGCTGGCCTTTACGTGACGACCGAGGCCTCGATTCCAGTGCTCAAGGCGGCCTGCGACCTAAAGATGCTGGAACGCCTGACCATTATTACAACGGACTTGTTTCCCGACCTGGTTCCGCAGATTCGATCCGGGGCCGTGGCCGCGACGATCTACCAGCGGCCGCGCGCTCAAGGCCAGATGGCGTTCCGCATGTTGCATGAGTTCCTGGTGGAGGGCGCCAGCCGATCCCATCAAGTCGCGCTCGCGCCGCACCTGGTGATGCGTGGGAACCTGGATTTCTTTCTGCAACGGCAATCCCAGGAATCGGCGCACGAAAAAGCCGATCAACTCCGGGAACCAAAGCGCGAGATGGCGCAGGATTTCGCTTAGCGCCGGCGCAGCGGGCGCAAACATCTGAGGAGGCACCATCGCTTATCTGGGTATCGACGTAGGTACCGGGGGCACGCGAGCGCTCGTCATGGACGGGACAGGGAAGGTGGTCGCGTCGGGGTCGGAAGAGCACGAACCATTCGTCAGCCCGCGGCCGGGTTGGGCCGAGCAGGATCCCCGGGACTGGTGGCGCGCTTGTGGATTGGCGGTCCGGAAGGCGCTGCATTCGTCAAGCCTGCGCGCCGACGAGATTGCGTGCGTCGGGTTCTCGGGCCAAATGCACGGCGCAGTCCTGCTCGACTCCGCCGATGAGGTCGTGCGCAGCGCGATCATCTGGTGCGATCAGCGCAGCGAAGCACAAAGCCGCGAGCTTGAGCAGTTGTTCGGCCGGGACGTCTTGATCCGGCTGACCTGCAATCCTCCGCTCACGAATTTCACCCTCACCAAGCTGCTCTGGGTGCGCGAGACTGAGCCTAGAACTGGGCCCGGGTCGCGCACGTGATGCTGCCCAAAGACTACGTGCGATTCCGCCTCACGGGAGACAGAGCCATCGACATGGCGGATGCGTCGGGAACTCTTCTTCTGGACGTAACCAACCGCCGCTGGTCGAACGAAGTATTGAGCAAGTCTGGCGTGGATGGCCATCTGCTTCCGGCGCTCTACGAGTCGCCGCAAGTTTGCGGAAACGTGTCCGCGGCGGGCGCTGAAGCTACTGGGCTGCGAATGGGAACTCCCGTCGTCGCGGGAGCGGGCGACCAGGCGGCAGGCGCCGTGGGCATGGGCATCGCGCGCGCCGGCGCGGTCAGCGCCACCATTGGAACTTCCGGTGTCGTCTTTGCCGCCACCGATCGTCCGGCACTGGATCCTCAAGGACGGCTGCATACCTTTTGTCACGCCATCCCGGGACGCTGGCACGTGATGGGGGTGACGCAGGCTGCGGGATTGTCTTTGCGCTGGTTCCGCGATCGATTCGGCGTGCTTTCTGGTGCGCAGGCCAACGCCGGGCGCGATCCCTACGACATTCTCGCGGAGGAGGCTACGTCAGTGCCTGCCGGTTCTGACGGAGCATTCTGGGCGCCTTATCTCATGGGAGAACGCACGCCTTATCTCGATCCCAACGCCCGCGCAGCGCTGGTGGGATTGACGGCCTCCCACACCCGCGGTCACATCGTTCGCGCTGTCATGGAAGGCGTGGCCTACAGCCTGAAAGATACCTTCACGATCTTCGACGAGATGCAAATTCCGGTGACGTCGATCCGGCTGGGTGGCGGCGGCGCGCGATCGCCTCTGTGGCGGCAGATCCAGGCAGATGTCTACGCGCACGAAGTCGAAATCGTCGCCGCGGAGGAAGGCGCAGCCTACGGCGCTGCTATTCTCGCGGGTGTCGGAGTCGGTGCGTGGAGTTCCGTCGATGAAGCTTGCGACAAAGTAGTTCGCGTGGCGTCACGCGTCGCGCCCAATCCGGCCGCGTCGAGCACGATGCAGCGTTCCTACGGCACCTACCGCAAGATCTATCCAGCGCTGCGTCAGGTATTCGAATAGGCCAAGGACTCGCAATGCCAAAGGGCAGGTTCTCTTTGCGTTCTCCGCAAGCACTCCGCGCCTTCTGCGGTCAAAGGCTTATCGCCAGTTCCCGCCAATAGCTGGAACTGCAAGGTCCGCCAAGGCATTCGCGAAGGACACAGAGGAACTCCGCCCGCACTCGTTGGCTCTCCGCGGTCTATTGCGCCGGTTCCTTTACCAGCACGACTCGGTCGCCCATAACGTCTCGCATCTGCTGAACAATCCCCGAAGGCCACCGAATCTCGACCAGATCCGCGGACGCATTGGCCCCCAGGCCGAAATGAACTGGCGCCGCGCTGGACGATGCGTAACCCGCGCTGGTCGTCATGTGGTTATACTGGGCCCCAGACTTGGTCACCACTTTTATTCTCGCTCCGATGCCGTCACGGTTGCTCTTGGTCCCCTGCAGCTTGAATTCCAGCCAATGATTGTTACCCGGACTCTGGTTCATCCAGATTTCCGCGGGCGCGTTGATCGCGCTCACCACCACGTCAAGCCGTCCATCCCCGTTCAAGTCCCCAACTGCGGAACCCCGGTGTCGCGAGGGAGGTTGCGAGGTCAATCCCGCCTCCGCAGTCAAAGCCGAGAACTTCATGCCGCCAAGATTGCGGAAGACGGTGTTGGGCTGCTCCACCGCCAGATTCGGTTGTGCCAGCAAAGACTGTACATGTCCGCGCGTGACGAAAATATCTTTCCAGCCATCGTTATCAAAATCGGCAATCGTCGGAGAATACCCGGCCATGGGCAAACTCAGCTTCGTCATATTGCTCTCCCGAGTTACTTCCACGAAGCTTCCTTTTCCTGTGTTGCGGTAGAGAGGGAAGGTTTCCCCATCGAGAGCCACCAGGAAAATGTCGGGATAGCCGTCGTTGTCGAGATCGCGGAAATCCACTCCCATGCCCGAGATAAAGACACCGTCCTCCCGTAGCGCGACGTTCTCGTCGAAGGCAACCTCCTCAAACTTGCCGCCTCCCTTGCTGCGGAAGAAGGAGTTCATCAGCTTGTCGTTGGTGACCATGAGGTCCATCTTGCCGGAGAGTTCGGAGTCGGCAGCGGCAACGCCCATTCCCTTGCCGGGATGTGCGCGGAAACCGGCTTCGACCGAAGCATCGCGAAATGTCCCATCACCGTTATTGATGAACAACTGGTTAGGAGTGGGCTTGTACATCTTGGGATGGCAGTAGTCACGGTGCCCGTACCCCTCGCACACGGGCTCGTGGTCGAAGTCCCACTTCAGATAGTTGATGACCACGAGGTCGAGCCGGCCGTCGTTGTTCACATCGACCCAGGCTGCCGCGACCGACCAAAGCGGCCCGTACTCGGGATCGGGCTTATTCAGACCCGCTTTGGCGGTAACGTCGGTGAAGGTCCCGTTCCCGTTGTTGTGATACAGCGTGTTGCGGTACACGCCGGCGACAAAGATGTCTTCGTATCCATCGTTGTCGTAGTCCCCAATGGCGACGCCCATGTCATATCCAGTCCCGGCCAGCCCGGCCTTCTCGGTTACGTCAGTAAAGTGTCCGTGGCCGTCGTTCTCGAAAAGGCGATTGGAATATTTCGCGGCAGTCTTGTGGAGCGTCTTGATGTCCGCACCATTGGTGAAGAAGATGTCGAGCTTGCCGTCGTTGTTGTAGTCGAAGACCGCTACGCCGCCGGCCATCGTCTCCGGCGCGTGGCGCTCGGGCGTCTCATCGCTGTCCAGCTTGAAGTCGACCGGTTGGTAGGTGAAGCGGATCGGGCTATCGGTGGTGGCGGGCTCAGCCGAAGGTGTGAGCGGTTTCGCCGTCGACTGCGGATGCAGAGCCGGTTGCTGCAGCAAGGTCGCGAGCAAAGGCAGTAGTGTCAGCGAACCGGCAACGCTGCGAATGTTCATTTTCCCATGGGCGCATGTGCCCTGCTCCCATCTTAACCCGGGTGGCCACGACAAGCGACCGTCGAGGCTTGCTCGGAGCGTCTGGTGGGTCGGTGGTGTGAAATCGCGATATTTCAACAGTTAACTTTCCCGAATCGCGATACCCATGAGACCATCAGCGCATCTCTCTTACCGCAGGGAGCGAAAGGAGTGAGTCATGCACACTTTCCTTCAGGACCTCCGCTATTCCGCACGGCAGCTCATCAAAAATCCAGGATTCACACTGACGGCAGTGATCTCGTTGGCGCTCGGCATTGGAGCGGCCACCGCTGTGTTTAGCGTGATTTATGCCGTCTTGATGCATCCCTATCCCTACCCTGCCGCGGATCGAATAGTACGACTCACGGTCGACAGCGTAGCGGGTTCCGGGGACCCCGTCTATCTAAATGGCGCCGAAATTCAGACCTTGCGGCAATCACCAGTGCTCGAAAGCGTTCTGGCTTCGGACAACAGCGCTCTGATGCTGACCGGGCAAGATCTTCCGGAGACGATTCACGCCGTGCGCCTCATCTCGAATAATTTCCAGGATCTCGGCGTGCCCGCTTTGCTGGGTCGCGGACTTTGGCCATCCGACGCAGTGGACGGCCAGGAGCCACGACCTGTTGTATTTCTTTCCTACAGGTTTTGGCGGAGACAGTACTTGTCCAGTCCGGATGTCGTGGGCCGCACTCTGCAACTGGATCACAGGAACTTCGAGATCGTAGGCGTCGCGGCGCCGCGATTTACTTGGTATGACGGCGACGTCTATCTCCCGCTGAAGCTGTTGCAAGATCCGGGGCGCACATCTATCGTCGATCTGCTTCTGCGGCCCGGCGTCAGTCGCGCCACAGCCGAAGCCGCACTGCAGCCCCTCGTGGAACAGTTCGCCAGTTCCAGGCATACTGATTTACCGGATGTCTTCAGGGTCCATGTGCATGGGCTGAACGACTGGGTAGTTAGCTCCTTGGGCGGGACACTGTACTTGCTTTTTGGCGCGGTGATGTTGCTGCTGGTGATTGGATGTGGAAATGTCTCGATTCTGCAGCTGGCACGGGGTACGGCGCGGCAACATGAATTGGCTGTGAGAACCGCAGTCGGCGCGGGCCGCTTCCGAATCATTCGCCAATTGCTCACAGAGTCGCTCCTTCTCGCGGTGATTGGCGCGTTGCTCGGTGTTCTAGCTTCTTACGGCGCTCTGGTACTGACGCTGCGTCTGGTGCCCCAAACTACGTTCGCCTCCGAGGCCATGATTCGTATCAACCTCCCGGTTCTGTTTTTCAGCGTCACGGTCGCGCTCGGAACGGGTGTGCTGTTCGGGCTTTGGCCAGCGCTGCAACTTTCGCGTACGCACATTGGGGAGATCATGCAGTCTGGCGCGCGCCGGTTAGCCGGCAGTGTCCGCGGACGCAAGGCCCACAGCATGCTGATCACCGCGCAGGTAGCGCTGACATTATTGTTGCTCGCAGCTGCGGGCTCCTCAATGAAGGGGTTCGCCCAGTTGATCCACCAGCCCCTCGGTTACGACCCGCACAACGTGATGGCGATAGGAATTCCTTTACGCGCAAGCTCCTACGGCACTTGGCCGGCGCGTGCAGCCTATTTTGAGCAACTGCGAGAGAAAGTCGCGGAGACACCGGGAGTGATCACAGCGGCGATTTCCACCGATGCGACGCCGCCGCGGAATGGATGGATTATGGGATTTGAAGTCCTGGGCAAACCCATGGCCCCTGGTGCAGGGGCGCTTTTTGATTCGAGTGGGTCTGAGATCGGATCGGTCAACCTGATTAGCCCGGAGTACTTTGCGGCTTTGCGCATTCCCCTGCTGCAAGGACGGATTTGGAGCGACGCCGAGAATAACAAAGGCGCACATGTAGCCGTGATCAACCGTACGCTGGCGCAGCGCTACTTTCCGAATGGCGATGCCATTGGGCACTCGCTGAGATCGGGAGGTCTCGAAGGCAATCCCGCCACAGTGCTGTCGCCGCCAAATATCGGAGCTACCTGGTTCCAGATTGTGGGCATCGTCGGGGACGCCCGCAATGATGGACTCCGAAGTGCCCCTAGACCATCAGTCTACGTGCCCTATACATTCAGCATGGGAGAGGGCACGGAGATTCTGGTTCGCTCTGAGGTTCCGCCCCTTACGCTGCAACATGCCGTGCGCGAGCAGTTGAGGGCCATTAACCCGGATCAGATCAGTGGCGCTTATGATCTCGAAACTCGACTCACTTATGAACCCGAGTGGCAGCAGGAGCATGTCGCGGCCTGGATTTTTGGCATTTTTGCCTGGCTCGCCCTGGCTCTCGCCGCTGTAGGGCTACATAGCGTCGTGTCCTACACAGTGGCACAACGGACCAACGAATTCGGGATTCGTATGGCGCTGGGCGCGCAGCGTGCGGACGTGCTGCGAATGGTCTTCAGGTCGGCATCGGTAAGCCTGGGCGCCGGAATCCTCGCAGGTGTCGTCCTTTCGCTGGCCTTAAGCCAAATCATTGCGAAGTGGGCACAAGGGAACCCGCGCGATCCCGTCATTCTCTTGGCCGGAACGATTATCCTGGGCTTGGTGTCTGCGTTGGCCTGCGCGATACCGGCACGTCGCGCCTCTAAAGTCGATCCGATAGTTGCGCTACGTTGCGAGTAGTCGCGCCTCCCGCAAACTCTCAGTTGACGAAATCAGGCCTGGCGCTCAAAACCCCGGCCCGAAGTTACCCTCTGTCTTTGGCGCAGACGGTCTGATCGCTACCACTGAGGGCTCGGGCGACCGTCACTGCATGATCAAACCAGCACTGACTGCTTACTCTGGCAATTTTTGCTCCCCGCGAATGGAGAGACGCGCTTCCGCCTGCCCATCGGTGGTTCCCGGCTGTCCTCCGCCGGCGGTAATCACATAGTCTCCTGCCGCCACCATGCGATCCCCAGCTTCGTTCACGTAACTCAGATCACGCGGCTGCAGCGCGAGCTTCACATGCTGCACCTGGCCTGCGTCGATGTGAACGCGGGTAAAGCCGCGAAGCGCCCGCAGGGGCGTCCCCGGCAACTTGGGGAAGTTCACGTACAGTTCCACCACCTCGTCTCCCGCCCGCTGGCTCGTGTTTTTTACATCCACTTCGACGGCGAGCGGATTGCCAGCGTCCAGCTCGGGGCTCGACAACTTCAGATTGCTGTATTCGAATTTCGAGTAGTTCAACCCGTAGCCGAAGGGATACAGGGGCTCGCCCTTGAAGTAGCGGTAGGTCCGGTTCTTCATCGCATAATCTTCGAACTCCGGCAACTGCTCGACTCCTTTATAAAAAGTCACGGGCAACCGGCCGCCAGGGTTGTTCGCGCCGGCCAGAGTCTGGGCGATGGCCGTTCCCCCTTCTTCACCCGAGTACCAGGCTTCGAGAATTGCGTTGGCATGATCATTGGCCCAATTCACGGCCAGCGCGCTGCCGTTCATCAGAACCACGACCAGCGGCTTGCCCGAGCCTTTCAAGGCTCCCAGCAGCGCTTCCTCTTCCGCCGGTAGATTCAGGCTGGTGCGATCGCCGCCCCGGAATCCGGGCACGTCGACTTTCATTTCCTCGCCCTCAAGCTTCGAAGTGATGCCCACCACCGCGACCACTACGTCGGCCTGCCGCGCCGCGGATACGGCTTCTACGAGTGGATCAGAGTTCACCGGGAGCCAGATCAGCCTGGTCCGTGCGCCCACCGGCCAGGTACTCGATTTTGACCGCGTAACGATGCCCCTTCGTCAACTGCAGGGTCGCCACTTGAGGATTGGGATCGTGAAGGATGGCGTCATCCACAACCAGCTTCCCGTCGAGCCACAGGCGCTGCATCGAACCCATCAGACCGATCTGGTACATGCCGGATTCCGCCGGTGTCAGAAATCCTGTCCAGCGGACCGAAAAATCCTTCATGCCGGCGGGAACCGGGAGCGCATGGGCATCGGGGTGAGAGAGCTCAAGATCGACGTACGGATCGACTCGCACTACCTGCGGAGTGCCAGACAATCCCCCGGAAAAGTATTCGCCTTTCAGCCCGGGCTTGCCGTCATCCGTGGATAACACTGAAGTGGGAATCACAGGATGCTCGCGCAGGAAGTTTGTTCCCGGCTGGAACGAGACTTTAGCCCCGGCAAACTGCTTGCGAATGCCTTCCAGCGCGGTGACCGCATGCGAAGCCGTCCCGCTATAGTTGCCGTGCAGCACCTGCGCAGACTCGGCGAGCGGCCCCACCACTAAGATCTTCTTCGCGCTCGCGGCCAGCGGAAGCACGCCGTCGTTTTTCAGCAGCACCATGGATTCGCGCGCGATCTTCAGCGCGAGTGCCCGGTGCGCGGCGCTGTCAATCTCGGATTCCGGCGTCTGCGCGTACGGAACTTTCTCCGGAGGATCGAACATTCCCAGCCGCATGCGCGCCGTAAACAGCCGTTTCAAAGAAACGTCAAGATCGGCTTCGGTGAGCAGTCCTTGTTTCACCGCGTCCACGTAAGGCTTGTAATCATGGTCGTCTTTGGTGATCGTGAAAAAGTCCGCGCACTCGTTGTCCATCCCCTTCTTCAGCGAGACCGCCGCGGCTTCGGCCTGGCTCTTCACGAAGTGGTGTCCTTCATACACATCCACGATCGCGTCGCAGTCCGATACCACGTAGCCATTGAATTTCCACGCCCCGCGCAACTGGTCCTGCAACAGGAAAGTATTCGCACAGGCGGGCTCGCCGTTGACGCGGTTATAAGCGCACATCACCGACTCCGCCTTGCCCTCCGTCACCGCAGCGCGGAACGCCGGCAGGTAGGTGTCTTCCATATCGTGCTTCGAAACCTGGACATCAATACTGTGCCGCGAGGTCTCCGGGCCGCTATGGACCGCATAATGCTTCGGCGTCGAGATCACACGGAAATATTTCGGATCATCTCCCTGCAGCCCGGTTACGAACGCGACACCCATGCGGCCAGTGAGAAAAGGATCCTCACCATAGGTCTCCTGACCGCGGCCCCAGCGCGGATCGCGGAAGATGTTGATGTTCGGCGACCAGAAGTCCAGCCCTTCCATAATGTCCCGCCGTCCGGCTTTCACGGCCTGGTTATGCTTGGCGCGAGCTTCGGTGCCGATCACGATCGCCATGTCATGGATCAAAGGGTCGTCAAACGTGGCCGCCAATCCGATGGGCTCGGGGAAAACCGTCGCCGTTCCGGCGTTGGCCACCCCGTGCAGGGCTTCGCTCCACCAGTCGTAGGCCGGCACTTGCAGCCGGGGGATGGCTCGGGCCTGGTTCACCAATTGGGAAGCCTTCTCCTCCAGAGTCATCTTTCCGATCAGATCATCGACGCGTACGTTGATGGGCTGGGAAGGGTCCAGATAGACCGCACCGCCGGCGGTCTGGGCAGCAGCACGGACAAGCATGAGACCCAGAAAAAGGGCAACCTGCAGGGTGGTTCGAGTACGCGTTTCCATGGAAGATTCTCCTCCGCAACCCGCGCGGTCAAATCGCCGCGAGAGCGCTATGGATTGATAGGATGTAGTTCCGTTAACGATTACGGTCGACCGTCGCTTGTAGCACAGTGGAATCGTGCGGTCAAGAAGGCCAGCGAGTTAGGGTTCCTGACGGCATGCCGGGCCCAAGATGGCGATGGAGCTATTTCGCCGGCAACAGGCCGCCGCTGGCCAGGACATAGGTCGTGAGCTTGTCCAATTTGATGTTCCGCTTCGAGACCAGTGCCACGGTCCCATCATTACGGCTCGCCGTCTCCACCCCTTTCATCAGGACGCGATGATTGGAGGTGACCGCGGTCGGAGTGTCAGGGACCGAGGCGCCTGGATTGGAGTCCCCGCCCGGAAATGGCTTGTAGACTTTTGAATTCGGATCGGGGTACTGGCCCTCTCCGTTCCAGGTCCGGTTCGCGGGCTGCTGGGGTCCGTACTGCAGGTCCTGCCCCGTCTCATTCCTTGCGGGGTAATACCAGGCCGTCAAATACAGCTTTACGGAGGCTGACCCATTCTTCCACTGCACCGAATCCATGCGCAGCGCGAAGCGGGACGGCTCAGTCGCAGTCTTGGCAACCGACTCGATCACTTCCCCGGAAAGGACCGCATTCCTCGGGATTACGGTTCCATCCGACAAGGTAGCGACAACGAGTTTCGCCTGGATCTTGGTCCCAGCAGGAGTTTTGCCCGCGGCCACGCTTTGTTGCAGGATCACGGGAAACTCCTGCACGCCGGACGGGGTGGAGGAAGCCGCTGGCTTCTCTTGCCCGAGCAAAACGGCGGAACATAAAACACTGAGTACCAAGTGTGGTACTACCCTCGTCCGAGGGAGCATGGCGTCACCCCTTTGCCGGTCTGCCCCAGTGGGGCTCTTCAAGGATGCGTATTTCTTTCTTTGGCAGCGCAGAAACCGTCCGGCCAGAGTATACCCCCAGTCGGGCAAGGAATGCCGGTTCGAGCCCTGAAAACCGGCATAACTCCCGTACGATATCGATTTTGTTCTTGACAACGGTCATTGGGTGGATGTAACACCGTAAACGTTTACTATTTCAGGGGTAGTCCCAGCCCTAGATATCCGCGAATAGCTTAGTCGCGAGCACCTAATTCGGAGGCTTCACATGAAATCTCTCTCGTCCACGTTAGCCGGGAGTTTTGCTTCAGCTGTGAGACGTAGCGGTTCTCGTCTCGCAGTTGTTCTCGCGGCGTTCTTTGTAATGTTCGCCGCTTCAGCCCTCGCCCAGGAAGCCACCATCCTCGGCACAGTGACGGATCCCACCGGCGCAGCGGTTCCCAACGCGGCCATCGTCATCACCAACACCGACACCGGAGTGGCGCGGAACACCGTGACCAACGGCGAAGGCCAGTACGTTGCGCCCGACCTCCACATCGGGTCCTATGTCCTTCGTGTGACCGCGACTGGTTTTAAGGCGACCGAGCAGAAGAATGTCGTCCTCGCCGTCGGAGACCGCAGCCGTATCGATTTCAAGCTGCAGATCGGAAGCGCTCAGGAGCAGGTGACTGTCGAAGCGAACGCGGTCGCTGTGCAAACCGATAGCAGCGCAGTGGATACCGTTATTAACGGAAAACAGGTGGCGAACCTTGGTATCAACGGTCGCAGCCTGTACTCGCTCTTCGCTCTCGCGCCAGGCGCGTCGAGCATTCAGACCGACCGTGTCGGGTTCACGCCGGTCAGTGGCGACAGCAATGTCAGCCTCAACGGACAGCGAGCTGGTCACAACCTGCAACTGCTCGACGGCGGCGAAAACCTCGACCGCGGCGGCAGCAGCGGCAGCGTCATGCCCTCGATCGATTCGATCGCCGAGTTCCGCAACATGACTTCCAATTACAGCGCCGAGTACGGCCTGTCCTCCGCAGCGACCATCAGCACGGTCATCAAGTCGGGTACCAAGCAGTTCCACGCGTCGGCCTGGGAGTACTTCCGCAACGATGCCCTCAATACGCGTAACTACTTCAATCCCGCACCTCAGAAAGTTGCCG
Organism: uncultured Acidobacteriota bacterium; assembly: GCA_963709865.1. Lineage (GTDB taxonomy): Bacteria > Acidobacteriota > Terriglobia > Terriglobales > Acidobacteriaceae > Sulfotelmatobacter. Next base: position 90,993 of record CAVPXW010000020.1, on the reverse strand, counting down.
AGCTACGCTACAACATCTACGGCTTCAACCTCGGCGGTCAGGTTCCGCTGTGGAAGGAGCACCCGACCTTCTTCTTCTACAATCAGGAGTGGCGCCGCGAAGTTGACGGCGGCCTGCTCAACAACACCTTCCCTCTCGGGAGTATGTATCCTGACGCCAATGGCGCCGGAACTGGCGCGGTATTCCCAGCGACCTTCGGCACCAAGTCAGCCATCCTTACGGTTCCAACCGGGATTGCTACTTTGGGTGCCAATTGTCCCGGCGGCGTGGTTCCCGCCGGCATCGTGCCGGGTCAGCCCTTCCCAAATAACACCATCCCCGATTGCATGATCGACCCCAACGCCGCGGCACTGCTAACTGCTGGAGGCACGTACGGCGGCATTTTCCCGAAGCCGAACAATGGCACGCAATTCCAGGGCGGCAACAATGCTCCGACAAGTCTGACGGAAGAAATCGCCCGAGTCGACCATACCTTCAGCAGCAAGTTCTCGGTTTTTGGTCACTGGGTCTCCGAGCAAATCTCTCAGACCTACGGGACTACGATGTGGAGCGGTGACAGTTCCCCTGCCATCAGCAACACGTTCGGAAACCCCTCCTACAGCGCGGTGGTTCACACCACATATGTGATCAGTCCGACGTTGCTGAACGAAGCCTCCTTTAACTACAACGGCAACCGGATCAACATTATTCCGGCGGGCTTGGTTTCGGCTCCATCCGCCTTCCAATTCAACCGCCTATTTACGGGACCGAACGTCGACAGCCGCATCCCCACGATCGCATTGAGTGGCACGGTGGGGTCCCAATACACGTCCAATTGGATGCCTTGGATCAACAAGGCTGACGATTACCAGATCCGAGACGACGTCTCCTGGACCAAGGGTGCACATCAACTGAAGATGGGTGCGAGCTGGGCACTCTACAAGAAGATTCAGGACTATTTCGCCAACACGCAGGGCAACTTCACCTTCAACGGCGCTTACACCGGCGTTGATTTTGGCGATTACCTCCTGGGCTACGGTCAGTCCTATAACGAGGACGCCGTTAAGTCCAGCGGCCACTGGAATAACGTTTCGTGGGCGGCCTACATCCAGGACAACTGGCGCGTAAACAGCCGCCTCACATTAAACCTTGGATTGCGCTGGGATGGTGTTCCGCATACCTACGAAGCCAACCAGCAGTCTGCGAACTTCTATCCCAACCTATACAACCCTGCGAATGCAGCCACGTTTGATTCCAACGGGAACATCTGCAGCCTGAACTCTCCGGTCGGATCATGCCCCGGCGGAGTAAGCCCGGGGTTGGGCACGAGTCCGAACCCGATTCTCGCTGGATTGAACTTCTACACCAACGGCATCGGAATCGGTGGCGTGAATGGTATTCCGAAGGGGTTGGTACAAAACCACTGGGCTGCTTTCGGCCCACGTATTGGCTTTGCCTATGACCTCACCGGCCAGGGCAAGACGGTTGTGCGCGGCGGATTCGGCATCATGTATGAACGGATTCAGGGCAACGACATGTACAACGGTGCCACGAATACTCCGTTCGACGCGCATCCGGTTCTCAACAACGTCTCGCTTTCGAACCCCGGTCTGGACATCACGACCGGCAGCGTCATCTCGTCTGCGAATTTGCCGGTTCTGGCAGTCGGTCAGACCGGGATCCAATATGCCAACTACAAACTGCCCGTCAGTTACCAGTACAGTCTTGGTTTACAACAGGCGCTGGGAGCTCGAGCCGTGTTGTCGGCCTCTTACGTAGGCAGCCAGGCGCGGCATCAGAACGACTACCTCCAGACCAACCTTCCGCCGATGGCCGATCTGCCGACCTTATTGGCGAACAAAGGAGCCGGTCTTAACCAGGCTGTCCAATACCTTGGCTTCGGCGGTATCCGGATGGGTCAAAACGAGTCCAACGGGCACTACAACTCCCTCCAGGTCGACCTGCACGGGCAAGTCACCAAGGAGCTTCAGTTGCAGACTGGCTACACCTATTCGAAAGCAGTGGACGCAGCCACTTCCAACGGTAGCGGCGGCGACCTACAAAACGTGACGAACCCCTACGCAGGCTGGCGGTACGATAGCGGCCCCGGCATCTACGACCGCGCCAACGTGTTGTTCGTCAATTTCGTGTACGATATCCCGCTCTTCAGGAACGGTAGTCGCCTGCTGAAGGCGACGCTGGGCGGATGGGCTCTCTCGGGCATCGTCACCATGCAGTCGGGAGCGCCACTTAACATGGGAGTGAACTCGAGCAACATCAGCAGCGTGCTTTCCAACACCGGAGATCGTCCGAACGTAAACGGCTCGATCTCTTATCCAAAAACTCCTGCCGCATGGTTCAATCCGTCGGTATTCTCGGCCCCCGCTTGCACTATCGGCGGTTCCGGCGCAGACTGCTACGGTAACCTTGGGCATAATGCGGTGCGCGGTCCTGGCCGCGACAACTGGAACATGTCGCTCCTCAAGAACTTTGCCGTCACCGAGCGTTTCCACGTGCAGTTCCGTGCGGACGCTTTCAACATGTGGAATCACACACAGTTCAAGGGTGATTACAATAACGGCGGCATTAGCACCAACGTTGGCGCCAGCAATTTTGGCGCTATAACGAGCGCGTTCGACGGCCGGCAGTTCCAACTCGCTCTGAAGCTGATGTACTAGTCGGCTTCGGGAGTTCACCTCGGGCCCCGCTCGCACTCAACACGAGGCGAGCGGGGCTTATTTGCTTGCTCACCTCCCTTGTATCCGCCTCGCAGACTCAGTGTGCTCAGCCGGCATCAGAAAGCTGTGGCGTTGTCCGGTGCATGGATTAGCTCGCTCAGCCGAAGGCTCGGAGGTTTCGATTTAGTAAGATCGCTGGCGCTGAGTATCGGGTATGAAGAAGCGAAAGTCAGAATTCGTTTTCACTGCGCTGCTGTTGCCGCTCTTATTTCCGATCTGGGCGGTGGCGCAGGCGCCGGGCCCGGCGGAGGCCATCGCGCTCGAGCAACAAGGCAAGTTGCCCGAGGCTGCCCAGGCTTGGACCGCGGTGACCAAGCGCAATCCGAACGATGCCGCAGCCTTCGCCAGCCTCGGCGTGGTGCTCTCCAAGGAACAGAAGTATCCGCAAGCGGCCGCCGCCTACAGGCGGGCGTTGGCCCTCAACCCCAAGCTGCCCGGCGTGGAACTGAACCTGGGTCTCGCGGAGTTCAAACAGGGTCACTTCCAGGCGGCAGCCACAGCCCTTCATCTCGTCCTGGCGAGCCGACCCCTCCAATAACCAGGCGCGCACCTTGCTGGGACTCAGCTACTACGGGCTCAAGCGGTTCTCGGAAGCCATCAAATACCTCGAACCGGTGGCCAAGAATGATCCCGGCAACGTCGAACTGCAACGCCTGCTGGCGCAAAGCTGCCTGTGGGCGCGGAAGTTTGCCTGCGCCCAGGAGGAGTTCCGGCGAATCCTCGAGCAGAATCCGGATTCAGCCCCAGCCCACGTTCTCTTCGGCGAAGCGCTCGATGGCTTGGGCCGGACCCCGGAGGCCATCACCGAGTTCCAGGCCGCCGCGAAGATTGCTCCCAACGACCCCAACGTCCATTTCGGCTTGGGCTATCTCCACTGGAAGTCGCAGCAGTATGACGAAGCCCGGCAGGAGTTCGAACGGGAGCTAGCCCTCGATCCCAAGCACGCCCAGGCCCTGGCGTACCTCGGGGACATCGAATGGAAGAACAACCATCCCGACGCGGCCCTCGCGCTGTTCCAGCGCTCGATGAGCGCCCAGAAGGACGTGCGCATTGTCTATGTCGACCTGGGCGCGATCTACATGCAGCAAAAAAACTATAAAGAGGCTCAGACGGCTCTTCTTCATGCTGTGAGCCTCGATCCTGCCCTGCCCGATGCCCATTACCAGCTCGGCCGTTTGTATCAGGCGCTCGGGAAACCGGCGGACGCGGAGAAGGAACTTCACAAAGCACAGGAATTGCACCAGAAGGCAGAGGACAGCCTGGTGGGGAAGACTTCTTCCTCTCCACCTGCCTTGAATCCATCGGAGGTCAGATAGCGTGCCTGCAAAAGCGAAAGGGAAGTCGATGAGCAATGCGAGCAGTCCGTACGAACCCAAGCCGGAGCACAAGTTCTCGTTTGGTCTGTGGACGCTGGGGAATCGCGGCCGCGATCCCTTCGGTGATTTCGTGCGCCGCACCATGCCCCCCACCGAGATCGCGTCGGTGCTGGGCGAGATCGGCGCCTGGGGCGTCAACCTGCACGACAACGACCTGGTCCCAATCGATGCCTGCCCGGCCGAGCGCGACCGCATCGTGCGCGAGTTCCGCGGCGCTTGTCAGCAAAGCGGGATCGTTGTCCCCATGGCGACCGTGTCCCTGTTCTTTCATCCCGTGTTTCGCGATGGGGCGTTTACCGCCAACGATCCCGAAGTGCGCGCCTATGCTCTGCAGAAAACCCTGCGCGCCATGGACCTGGGCGCGGAACTGGGCGCGAAGATCTTTGTCTTATGGGGCGGGCGCGAAGGCGTCGAGACCGATGCCTGCCGCCGCGCCGATGAGGCCGTCAAGCGCCTGCGTGAGGCCGTCAACTATCTGTGCGAGTACAGCATAGCTCAGGGCTATGGATACAAGTTCGCCCTCGAAGCTAAGCCCAACGAACCACGGGGCGACATCTACATGGCCACCACGGGCCACTACCTGGGATTTATTCCTACGCTCGATCATCCCGAGATGGTCGGAGTCAATCCGGAAGTCGCGCACGAACAGATGGCGGGCCTCAACTTCATGCATGGCGTCGCACAAGCCTGGGAGGCCGGCAAGCTATTCCATATCGATTTGAACGATCAGGCCCCCGGGCGTTACGACCAGGATCTGCGTTTCGGCTCGTCCAATCCCAAATCCGCCTTCTGGCTGGTGAAGTTCCTGGAAGATGTCGGCTACGACGGCCCGCGGCATTTCGATGCCCACGCGTACCGTACCGAAGACTACGACGGGGTCAAAGATTTTGCCCGCGGCTGCATGCGCACCTACCTGATTCTTAAAGATAAGGCCAGCCGCTGGAACTCAAACGATGAGATCCAGTCCATTCTCAAGGAAATCTCGGCTACCTCTCCCGGAACTCCGAAAGTGGGCCGCTACTCCGCCAAAGGAACGGCATCCTTGCTCTCGCACGTCTTCGATAAAGACGCGATCCTGCTGAAACGGCTGCCCTATGAAATGCTCGACCAGTTGACCATCGACATTCTGCTCGGGGTTCGCTAAGCCGTTGCCCTGCGGGAGGTTGGCTCCCCCTTCCCGTTCTGGCACCCCTGTGATTGATGTCACCCTCCACTGTGTTCCCGGTGACGGTGGGTTCCTGCTGAAAATCGCTACATTGATCTGAGTGCGAGTGAATCGTTTGAAGGAGTGTGTGATGCAAACACCCTCGCCTGGAACCCTTCCCACCGATGAGCAGGTCTTTCATCGACAAAGTGATCGGCAAGCGCCGGGGACGCCCCGGCGCCCTGCTCGGCATCCTGCAAGCCGCGCAGGAGAAAAACCGCTACAAATACCTTCCCCTGGAGACGCTGCGCTACATCGCGGCCAAGACGGAAATGCCCCTTTCGCGTATCTACAGCGTCGCCACCTTCTACGCGCTGTTCAATCTCCAACCGCAGGGCGAGAACACCATCTGCATCTGCCGTGGCACGGCGTGTCATACCCGCGGTTCGCGCAACCTGTTGCAGGGCGCCCGCCTCGACCTGGGACTGGGTCTCGAGGACGGAGAGAGCAACGGAAACGAAGCCGACAAACTTTTGCTGACTACACCGGACCGGCAGTTCACCGTGCGTACCGTGGCCTGCTTTGGACAATGCGCGATGGCGCCCGTGGTCGAAGTGAATCATCGCATCTGCGGGCATGCCACGGAGCGTACGCTGCAGCGGGAGATCGCAACCATTCGAGCAGGAGAGTAAGCAATGCCTCGAATTCTGGACATTGGAGCGTTCAACGCCGTGCGCGAGGCGGGCCTGGCCAAGCTCGTGCCGCCGGTTCCGCGCGTGGCCGTCGGCATGGGAACCTGTGGCCGCGGGAACGGCGCAGAAGGTTTGTACCACGCTCTGTCACAGGCCATCGAGAACAGCGGCGCCGATCTCGTGCTGGCGCCGGTGGGCTGCTTTGGGGCCTGCTTTCAGGAGCCGCTGGTCAACGTGCGTCTGCCCGGGAACCCTCTGGTGATTCTGCGCCGCATGCAGGCCAATGATGCCCCTCGCGTTCTGCACGACCTGGCCAATGGCAATCTCAGTCCGGATCTTATCTATTGCAAGATCGAAGAGTGGGATCACATCACCGGGCACGTCCGCTACGGGCAGGGTTACCCCGAAGTTCCCGTGTGGAGTGACGTGCCCTTCTTCAAAGGCCAGAAGAAGATCGTTCTGCGGAATTGCGGAATCATCAATCCCGATGACATTGAAGAATACATTGCCGTCGGCGGATATCAGGCGCTCTATAAAGTGCTGATTGATGCGAACCCGGCGGGCGTGATCGAGCAAATCAAGGCCTCGAAGCTGCGGGGCCGCGGCGGTGCGGGATATTCCACCGGCAACAAGTGGGAATTCCTCGCCAAAGCCAAGGCCGAGCAGAAGTACATCATCTGCAACGCCGATGAAGGCGATCCCGGCGCCTACATGAATCGCAACGAAATTGAAAGCGATCCGCACTCGCTGCTGGAGGGCATGATCATCGGCGCCTACGTCATGGGCGCGACCGAAGGAATCATCTATGTGCGCGCCGAGTATCCGCTGGCGGTGCATCGCCTGAATCGCGTGCCATCGAACAGGCCCGCGAATACGGACTGCTCGGGGAGAACATCCTGGGCCGTGGATTCAAGTTCGATATCGAACTGGTGGAAGGGGCGGGAGCCTTTGTCTGCGGTGAAGAGACTGCGCTGATCGCGTCCCTCGAAGGAGAAGCGGGAAGACCCCGCCCGCGGCCGCCGTTCCCCGCCCAGAAGGGACTCTGGGGAAAGCCCACCAACATCAACAACGTTGAAACCTGGTACAACATCGCGCCCATCGTGATGCGCGGGCCGGCCTGGTTCACCGAAACCGGGAGCCCGAAAAGTTCAGGCACAAAAGTCTTCTCCCTCGTCGGTAAAGTGAAGAACACCGGCCTGGTCGAGATGCCCCTGGGCACCTCGCTCAAGACTTTTATCTACGACATTGGGGAAGGCGCTGTCGGAGAGCGTCAAGTGAAGGCCATCCAGACGGGCGGACCCTCCGGAGGCTGCATCCCTCACGAGATGTTCGACACGGCGGTCGATTACGAGAATCTCGCAGCAACTCGGTTCGATCATGGGATCGGGCGGCATGGTCGTGATGGACGAAGACAACTGCATGGTCGACGTCGCCCGCTACTTCATCGAGTTCACGCACTCGGAGTCGTGCGGAAAATGCATTCCCTGCCGGGTGGGCCTCAACAAATGCCTGCGCATTCTGAATCGCGTGACCGAAGGCGCGGGGACCACGCATCATCTCGAAATCCTGGACGAACTCAGCCGCTATATCCGCGACTGTTCGCTCTGCGGCCTCGGACAGACCGCTCCCAATCCTGTGCTTACCACGCTGCGGCATTTCCGCAATGAATTTGAGGATCATATTCTCGCCCGCCGCTGCAGCGCCGGAGTGTGCGAAGAACTGGCGCTCTCGCCCTGCGAAAACAGTTGCCCGCTGCACATGAACATCCCGCGCTTCCTGCAGCTGTACAAAGAAAATCGACTGGAGGATGCCTTCTTGTCGGTGATCCTGGACAATCCGCTTCCGGCTTCGACGGGACGGGTTTGCCAGCATCCCTGCGACAGCCGCTGCCGCCGGCAGACCCTCGACCAGGCCGTGAATATGCGGGAGGTACACCGCTTCATCGCAGATTCCATTTTCGAGTCCGACAAGTATGAGCGGATGGTGCAGGCTATCGCCGCGCGCAGGTTCGAAGCCACCGGACGCAAAATCGCCGTTGTCGGCGCTGGACCTGCGGGACTCACGGCGGCGTTTTATCTGGCCATGCTGGGCCACGACGTCACGGTGTATGACAGCAAGTCTGAAGCCGGTGGCATGCTGCGTTTTGCTCTGCCGGAATATCGGCTGCCGAAAGGAATTCTGCGCCGCGAGATCGAACTCATTGAGCGCCTGGGAGTGAAGTTCACGTTCAATACCCGGGTTGGCGTCGATCTGGCGCTCAACGACCTCGACGATCACTTCGACATGATCTTTCTTTCCATCGGCACCTGGAAAGAATCCTGGGTGTATCAATCGGGCACGGAGCTGAAAGGCGTGTATCCGGCGCTCAATTTCCTGGAAGCCGTTGCCGCCGGTCAGGAAGTGAACCTGGGCCGCCGGGTAGCCATCATTGGCGGAGGCAATGCCGCCATCGATTCGGCACGAACCTCCCTGCGCAAGGGCTGCGAAGTGACCGTCTTCTACCGCCGCGAACGCAAAGATATGCCCGCCATCGACGAAGAAATCACGGCAGCCAAAGACGAGGGAGCGAAGTTTGTGTTCCTGGCCGCTCCGCATCGCGTGATCGGGGATGCCAAGGGCAGCGTAAAAGCGATCGAAATCGTGAAAACACGTCTGGGAGAGTACGACTCCTCGGGCCGCCGGAAGCCGGTCGCCACCGATGAGATTCAGCGCTTCGATTGCGACTCCGTCATCTTTGCCGTGGGCGAAACGGTTGACGTGGATTTCGCCAAAGCCTCTGGCCTCGTCCTCAAAGAGAACGGAACCATCGAAGTGAACCGCTTCACTCTCGAGACCAGCCGCCCCCGCTTCTATGCCGGAGGTGACCTGGTGACGGGCGCTTCCAACGTTTCCAACGCCATGGCCTATGGCAAGCAGGCGGCGCGAAGCATCGATCTGCAGTTGATGGAAACCGACCGCTGGAACACTCTTTACCCCGATGTGGAATACGAACAGACGCCGCCGGAGGAGCCCAGTCCGAGCCATCGTCACTCGGGCCACGCGCTGGCGGCGAGTGCCCGCGTCCGTTCGCAGGACGAGGTGGTGACCGGACTCGAGCCACGAAGAAGCTCTGGATGAAACCTGCCGTTGCCTGCGTTGCGACGTAACCGCCGTCAACGCGAGTTAGGGCAGGGTGAGCACGGAAAGGAGTGTATCTTGCCACAGAAGAAGCTATCGATCCGAATCGATGGAGAGCTGATCAGCGCGGTCGAGGGCCAGACCATCCTGCAGGCGGCCAAGGCCAACGGCAAGTACATTCCCACGCTCTGCGATCTGGACGGCCTGACGGCCGTCGGCGCCTGCCGCATCTGCCTGGTCGAGGTCTCCGGCACCGAGCGGCTGTTCCCCGCATGCACCACTCCGATCCAGGAAGGCATGTCGGTGACGACGAATTCGCCGAAATTGACCCGCTATCGCCGCATCTCCGTGGAACTGCTGCTCGTCGAACGAAACCACGTCTGCGCGGTCTGCGTATCCAACGGACATTGCGAGCTGCAAGCGATGGCCACGGCCCTGGGCATCAGCACTGTGGGCCTGGCTTACAACTTCCCCAAATTGTCCATCGACATGTCGCACCCGCGTTTCGTGCTTGATCACAATCGTTGCATTCTTTGCACCCGGTGCGTCCGGGTGTGTGCGGAACTCGAGGGCGCTCATGTCTGGGACCTCACCTCGCGCGGCATCCACGCCCGCATTGTCAGCGAGATGAATGAGAAATGGGGACAAGCCACGACCTGCACCAATTGCGGCAAGTGCGTGCACGCCTGCCCCACCGGCGCGCTCGCCGAAAAAGGCTGGGCGGTGGAGGAGATGGTGAAAAAGATCGATGCCGTCACCTCGCTGGTGCATCGCAGAGGAGTGCAGGTATGAAGAAGGTGAAAGTAGCCACGGTCTGGCTCGACGGATGCTCCGGCTGCCACATGTCTCTGCTCGACATGGATGCTGCCATCATTTCTCTGGCCCGCAAGATCGACCTGGTGTACGGTCCCCTGGTCGATGCGCAGGAGTTTCCCGAAGACGTGGACGTCACCCTGGTTGAGGGCGCGGTCAGCTCGCAGGATGATCTCAACAGGATCCAGAAAATCCGCCAGCGCACCCATGTCCTCATCTCCCTGGGAGACTGCGCCGTCACCGGCAACGTGCCCGCGATGCGCAATTCCATTCCCGTGCAGAAATTACTGCAACGGATCTATGTCGACGGAGCGCAGGAAGGAAAGGTCATTCCTTCCGATCGCGTTCCCGCCCTGTTGAAGCAGGCGCGCCCGTTGCGCGAATTCGTCAAAGTGGACCTTTGCTTGCCCGGCTGTCCTCCACCCTCCAAGGCAATTGTCGGCGTGATCAATGACCTGCTGGATGGCAAGAAACCCGACGCCACCCACAAGGTGAAGTTCGGGTAAGGAGTGTTTCATGAAGCGCATCACCATCGAACCCGTGAGCCGCATCGAGGGACACGCCAAGATTACGATCCAGCTCGATGATCAGGGCCACGTCGCGGGAACGGAATTTCACGTTACCCAGGTGCGGGGCTTCGAGAAATTCACCGAGGGACATCCCTTCTACGAAATGCCGGGCATCACCGCCCGCATCTGCGGGATCTGCCCCATCAGCCATCTGCTGGCCTCGTCCAAGGCCTGCGACGCCATCATGGCGGTGCGAATCCCTCCGGCCGCGAAAAAATTGCGCGAGCTGGTGCACTTTGCGCAAATTGTCCAATCGCACGCCCTGAGCTTCTTTTATCTCTCCGCTCCAGATTTTCTTCTGGGCATGGATTCCGATCCTGCCTCGCGCAATGTGCTGGGAGTCATCGCCGAACACCCGGAGCTGGCGCGCGACGGCATCGAGCTGCGAAAGTTCGGGCTGCAGATCGTAGAGGGCCTCGCCCAGGAACGCGTGCATCCCTCCTGGATCGTTCCCGGTGGCGTAGCGACTCCACTCGGCAGCGCCACGCGCGATCGTATTCTTTCCGAATTGCCCGCGGCCAAAGCCATCGCCGAGCGCACCATCCGCTTTTTCAAGGGCGCGCTCGACAACTACAAGGAAGAAATCGAATTCTTCGGCTCCTTTCCCACGCATGTACGCCGGAATGGTTGACCGCAAAGGGAACCTGCAGCTCTACGATGGCGACCTGCGTTTCCGCGGGGCCGCCGGCGAGATCGTCGAAGACCACATCCCCGCCGACGACTACACGCAATGGATCGGCGAGGCCAGCCTGCGCGAATCGTACTTGAAGGCCCCGTTCTTCAAGCCGCAGGGATTTCCCGCCGGCGTGTATCGCGTCGGTGCCGCTGGGACGGCTCAATGCCGCCGACCAGTGCGGCACTCCCAACGCCGACGCCGAGTTCCGCGAATTCCACCAGCGCTTCGGAGCGGTGGCGCACAGTGCCTTCCTCTACCACTATGCCCGGCTCATCGAAATTGTCTACGCCATGGAGCGGATCGAAGGACTGCTGGCCGACCCGCAGATTCTCGAAACCCACGTCCGGGCCACCGCCGGAGTCAATGCTCTCGAAGGCGTCGGCATGATCGAAGCGCCCCGCGGAACCTTGATTCACCACTACAAAGTGAACGAAGAAGGCGCGATCACCTGGGCCAACCTGATCGTCGCCACTGGCCACAACAATCTCGCCATCGGCCGCAGCGTGCAACAGGTCAGCGAGCACTTTATTGACGGAACCACGCTGAACGAAGGCATGCTGAACCGTGTGTCCGCCGTGGTGCGCGCCTATGATCCCTGCCTGAGTTGCTCGACCCACGCCTCGGGCCTGCTCGCCATGACCATTCGCCTGGTCGCACCTGACGGAACTATCCTGGATGAGTTGACGACGGACTGAGGTAGTAGCAGGGGCGGAAGCCCCGATTTTGGGTGGCGCAGCGCTTCAGCACTGCGATCAGTGCCCGCCCTGACTTTGGCACTGGCTTGCGATTCCTTGACTGGTCGAACCTGAGTTCCCTAAGCCCGGCCCTTCTTGGCCGCGACTGCAGCCTCTTTTCCAGCGACTTCCCAAGGACGCTTCGGGCGGTCCACCGCTGCCTTGTCGCGGTCTTCGATGCGATCGTAGTGGTACGACTCGCTCACCGTTCCCAACGATTCGTTGTACAGGCTGGGCAGGCCAAGCCCCACCTTCAATTCCTCCGCGAACGATTGCAGGGCCTTCAGGTGGTCGGCGGTTGCCGGAACCTCGGTTTTGGAGGTCTTCAGAAACTGCTGGTACCCGCGGTTCACCAACTTCGAAATCTCGCTGCCAATCAGGTAGCCGGGATAGGCAAAGATCTTGACGCCATCGTCCGCTGCCTTCTGGATGGCAGCCGACACGTTATACTTGCGCAGGAAGACGCGTACCGTGGTTCCCGGTGCGTCGGTTACGTCGAACCCGTGATCGCGCAGCCAGGCTAGCGCTTCTTCATAGGTTCGTGCTTCAATTGTTTTAGACATTGCTTTTTACTTCAACCTTTCCTTGCCGGCCTATGCTCGTTTATTAGATGCATGACTTATGAGAATCGAGCGTAACTTTACACGAGCTGCATCGCCGGGCGAAACTGATCATCTAATCAAAATACTACATACCGCGTTTCAGGCTATATAGCACATTACGTTGGTCACGGCGTTTCGGTTCAAATATGGCGTACGGATCTCCAAAAATGGCGGCGATGTCGATTCCAGCACAACCTCAGGGATCGCGGGAAGTGGCTTCAGGACTGGGCGAAACGCTGGGCCACAGTCTGGTCGAGCGCATCGGCAACACTCCCCTGCTGCGTCTGGACGCGCTCACCGCTGATCTGCCGGGCGTAGCACTTCTGGGTAAGGCCGAATGGTACAACCCCGGTGGATCGGTGAAGGACCGCGCCGCCGCCAACATCGTTGCCGAAGCCCGCCGCCGTGGTCAACTGCGGCCGGGACAGATTCTGCTCGACGCCACCAGCGGCAATACTGGCATTGCCTATGCCATGCTCGGCGCAGCCGAAGGATTCCCGGTCACGCTCTGCATGCCGGAAAACGTTTCGCGCGAGCGCAAGCAGATCCTGCAGGGCTACGGCGCCAACATCCTGTATACCGATCCGGCGGACGGATCCGACGGCGCCATCCGCATGGCCCGCGAGTTGGCCGCCCAACACTCCGACCAGTATTTCTACGCCGACCAGTATTCCAATGAGGCGAACTGGAAAGCGCACTATCACGGGACAGCCAACGAAATCTGGCAGCAGACCCAGGGACGCATCACCCATTTTGTCTCCATGCTGGGAACGAGTGGAACGTTTGTCGGGACGACCCGCCGCCTCAAAGAACTGAATCCCGCCGTGCAGTGCGTCTCGCTGCAGCCGGATTCGTCGTTTCACGGCATTGAAGGGGCCAAGCACATGGCCAGCGCGATCGTGCCCAGGATCTACGATCCACAACTCGCCGATCAGAATCTCGAAATTGCCACCGAAGACGCGTACGCCATGGCGCGGCAACTCTCCCGCACCGCCGGTTTGCTGGTCGGCATCTCAGCCGCAGCCGCGGTTGTGGGATGTTTGAAGATTGCCCGCCACCTGCCGCTGAAGAAGGGCCACGAAGCCGTAGTCGTCACCATCCTCTGCGACTCCGGCGACAAATACCTGAGTGAGAGATTCTGGTCGGAGGGGTAGGGATTCAGGGGGAAGGAATCTGGGTGTCTCCGCCCTTCTCGCGCCTTTTACGAGAGGGTGGGTCTTTTGACTTTGGGCCCTCGCCCTCCAATCGGAAATGCTAAAACTAACCCACCACGATTACGATGCCCTTCGCCGCCACGGCGAAGAAACCTACCCCTATGAATGCTGCGGCATCCTGTTGGGTCAGGTAGACGACGACGGCACACGCATCGTCACTTCTACTGCTCGTGCTGGCAACACCCGCACTGACTCCGCCCACAACCGGTACAACATCGATCCGAAGGAACTCGTACGCATCCAGCGGGAAGGTCGCAAGCGCGGCGAGGACATCGTTGGTTTCTACCATTCCCATCCCGACCATCCCGCGCGTTGGTCGTCCACCGACTTGGCCGAGGCCCACTGGTTCGGATGTTCCTATGTCATCACCGGAGTCGAAAAAGGGAAGGCTGCGGTGACGAACTCATTTGAGTTGATTGGGTCGGATGAGAGCGACAAGCGGTTGGCGGACGAAAAGGTGGAGATTGGCTGAATCGTGGAGCGAACCGGACTTCCGCGCTATACTCCGAGCGCTTTCTGAATTTCTGCCGCAATTCCAGTAGCCAGCGAACGCATCCTCTCTTCGGACTCCGCCTCCACCATGACGCGGGCCAGCGCCTCGGTGCCGGAGTAGCGCACGACCACGCGGCCATTGCCGTCCAGTTCTCGTTCGGCTGCTTGAATCGCCGCCTGCACCGCCGGCACCTGGGCGAACGGAATCTTCTCGCGCACGCGCACATTCTGGATCTTCTGCGGAAACACTTTCAGGTCACCGACCAGCTCCGCCAGCGGCTTGCCCGCTGCGCACGATAATATCCATCAGTCGCAGCGCGGTCAGCAGGCCGTCGCCGGTGGTCCCGTCTCCGTCACGAAAAATGATATGGCCCGACTGCTCGCCGCCAAGAGTAGCGCCGGTCTTGCAGCATCTCCTCCAGCACATACTTGTCGCCGACGTTGGCCCGCAACATGCGAATGCCGGATTTTCTCAGCGCCATCTCCAGACCCATGTTCGACATGGTGGTGGAGACCACGGTATCGCTTGCAACTTTCCGCAGTGCCTGCATGTCGCGAGCCGCGGCCAGCAGCACGCCGTCCCCATTGACCACGCGGCCGCTCGGCATCGCAAAACAGGGCACGGTCCGCGTCGCCGTCAAAGGTCACGCCCAGGTCAAACCGGCCCGGAGACTCCGCCACCATCTTTCCCAGCGTTTCGGGGTGCAATGCCCCACAACCTTCGTTAATGTTCTTTCCGTCTGGTGAGATATGCATGAACGTGGCCCGCATGCCGAGGCTGCGAAACAGTTCCGGCGCCTCGGCCGTGGCCGCGCCGTTGGCACAATCCACCAGCACTCGCAGTGGGGTCAAATCGGACGACACGCCTGCCGCCAGCGATTTGACGTAGGCATGACGGAGTTCAGCCTCACCCGGGAGAGACGGTTTCGGAACCTTAAGCGCAGTATCGTCGGCAGCGGCCGGATTCTGCAGCAGAGCGAAGATTTCTTTTTCAATCGCCAGTTCGCGCGCGTCGGTGAGCTTGAACCCGTCGCCGGAGAAAACCTTGATGCCGTTATCGGTCCAGGGATTGTGCGACGCGGAAATCACCACCCCGGCGGCGACCCGCGCGAGCGCGCCAGGAACGCCACTCCCGGAGTCGTTATAATGCCCGCACTGTGCACCTCTACGCCCACCGCCGCCAGTCCTTCGGCGACGCGGTCGGCAATCCACCGGCTCGACTGGCGGGTGTCCTGTCCAATTACGGCGCGGGCGTTCTGCGTCGTGCGCACCAGATCATGACCGAGAGCGCGGCCAATCAGATACGTGCTCTGTTTGGTCAGCGGAAATTCTCCCGCCACACCACGAATCCCATCGGTTCCGAACAACTGCCTGGGCTGGGTCATAACACAACTCTCGGAGAATCTGTGAAGATGAGGAATAGAAATGATAAATGAGAATGCCGCCCAGCACCCGCTCGCGGACCTGCTTACTTAATGCGCAGACGCAGTCCCCACTTTCTCTACCAGTACGGTCACACGAATCGAGGTCGTCTGCACCACTTGCACCAGCGGATCGGACACGTACACGTTGGTGTTGAACACCGCACTGCCGCGGGTGCCGGTCGCGTCGATCGGATCGGTTGTCGCTGCGTCGATTTTCTCCACATGATGCCGGGGGCCGGTAATGGTAATCCGCGGCGGATCGGCATCGACTTTGACAATCTGTTCCCCATCGGCGAAGTTCCCCGCGACTCGGGGATGAATCTCGACCTCCCGGGTCAGCCGGGTATCAAAGGACAGGTGCAACTGGCTGGGCACTACCTGGACCACAGTGACGTCGCGCGGATGACGCACTTGCTGCGAGGTTAGATCAAAAGTGCGCTCGCCCGCTTTGGCGTCGGCCAGTTCGATTTCCGCGTGGATCTCGTTCGCCTGCAGTTGCCGGATGACCCGCTCCGGCCCGCGCACCCGGATCTGGGCTTCGGGAATCATTTCCGAGCTGATCTCCAGCTGCGATGGAACGTGTTGAAAGACGATGGGCGCACGCAAGGCCACTTCCGCGGGTTGCTCATCGGGTGAGATCAGAAACCACAGCCCGGTCGCCAGCAGCAGGGACAACACCTTCAACCCGAAGTTATGCAGCACGTAGCGCTGGAAGAAGGCGATCATGGCTGTGACTCCGATTCCGCGCCCGTTTCGGATTTCCGCTGTGCCGCGGGCTCGCGCAGAGGGGAGTCCAAACGCAAATCCGATTCGTCATCCCCGTGCGCGATCGAGGTTGGCAGGGTCACCGGAGCCATGAACCGCCGCAACTCGCTGCCCAGTCGCTCGCGCAGTTGCTCTACGGTCAAGTCGCGCTCAATTTTGCCGCCGATCGCGAGGCTGATCGCGCCCGTTTCTTCGGAACAGATAACCGCAATCGCATCCGTTTCTTCCGTGATGCCGATGCCGGCCCGATGACGCGTGCCCAGTTGCGTGGAGAGCAGAGGGTTCATGGAAAGGGGCAAAAAACACGCGGCAGCGGCGATGCGGTCTTTCTGTACGATGACCGCTCCATCATGCAGGGGAGCGCTGGGGCGAAAAATCGTGCCCAGCAGATCGTAGGACAGGCGCGCGTCCAAGGGCACGCCGCTTTCGATGTGCGTGCGCAAACCAATTTCGCGCTCAATGACGATCAGCGCGCCCGTCTGGTGCTGGGAAAAAAGGTTTGCGGCCAGCACAATGTCGTCGTAGGAGTCGCCCTCCGTGGAAGAGCCGCGGAGAAAACTCAGGCGCCTGCCCAGATCGGCGAGCACATGCCGGATCTCCGACTGAAACACCACGATCAGCGCAAACACCAGATAAGGCAGCACATTGCTTACCACCCAGTTCAGCGTGGTAAGTTCGCCGATGCGCGCCAGGTAGAACGTCACGGCGACCACTAACAGTCCCACCAGCATGGGCGCCGCGCGCGTGCCCCGGATCATCACCAGCACCTGGTAGATGAGCAGCGCCACCAGCAGAATGTCGAGCGCTACCCATGCGCCTTGTGTCCATGACGTGATGACTGGCGGCGTCACTCGAATCGCTCCTGGTGTAGGTCTGGTATTGAACCCATTGTAATGCAGCGGATTTTCGTCCTTCAGCCGTCAGGCGAAGTTTTACCTGACGCTGCACGCGTGCTGCAACGGATCACTCCTGCTTCTTCGTTACTGCGGCTTGAATCTGGCCATGCGCCAGACGGGCGGAAATTGCGTCACCCACCTGCAGCGCCCGCACGTCCTTCAGCAATTTGCCCTCGGAATCAAAGACCAGCGCGTATCCGCGCTCCAGAATCGCCAGAGGAGACAGCGACTCCAGCGCGGTTTGCAGCCGTTCGCTGCGCACCCGGTGCTGCAGGAGCACATTGCGCATCACCGAGACCAGTGCGGATGTCCCGCTCTCCAGTTCCTTGCGCACGCCGGAAAGCACCAGTCGCAAATCGTAATGCCGCACCGCCGCCGAAATCATTTCCCAGCGGCGGCGCATCTGCTCCAGCAGTTGCCTCTGGGCCAGTTCCACGCGGTGAGTCAGATCGTCGAGCCGCTGCTGGCGCTGGCGGATCACTTCCATGATGCGGGCGAAGGCGCCGTGCTGCGCCAGTTCGCTCAGCGCCTGCCGGCCCATCAGCAGGCGGTAGCGCATGGCGCGGCTGAGGCGCTCGTGCAGAGCGGCCGCGTACTCTTCCACTTCCTGTTGTGAGCGGATCACCAATTCCGCCGCCGCCGAAGGCGTGGGAGCGCGCAGGTCGGCAACAAAATCCAGGATCGTGAAATCGGTTTCGTGTCCCACCGCGGAGATGACCGGGATCGCCGACGCAGCCACCGTGCGGGCCAGCGCTTCGTCGTTGAACGCCGCCAGATCCTCCGCCGAGCCCCCGCCGCGCGCCACGACGATCACATCTACCTTGGCGTGCTGGTTGAAAAACCGCACACCCGCCGCCACTTCGTGCGCCGCCGCCTCGCCCTGCACCTGCGCCGGATAAATCAGCACATTCACGGAATGATGCCGCCGCAGGAGCACATTCAGAATGTCGCGGAGGGCAGCCGCCTGCGCCGACGTCACCACGCCAATGCGCGACGGCAGGGTGGGAATCGCTTTCTTGCGCTCGGCCGCAAACAGTCCTTCCGCCTCAAGTTTCCCCTTGAGCTGTTCGAACGCCAATTGCAGCGAACCGGCCCCTTTGGGCTCAATGTACTCCGCGGAAATCTGCAGCTCGCCGCGGTCTTCATACACGGTCACGCGCCCGCGCACCACCACCTGCAGGCCGTCCGCCGGGCGGAAGCGCAACAGTCGCGCCGACGAGCGAAACATCACCACGCGAATCTGCGCGTTGCCGTCTTTGAGCGTGAAGTAAAGATGCCCGGAATCAGGTGCGCGGAAATTCGAGATCTCGCCTTCCACCCACGCGTCGGCATACTCGCGTTCGACATGCGAACGTACCGCCGCAACCAGATCGCGAACTTTCCACACCCGTCGGCCCGCCGGGCGGAAGTTGAACCCCATCTGATCGGTGAGGGAAGACATTGTGGGCAGTGTACAGCAGGAAGGGGTGCCGCTGGGGAAGTGCAGGCGATGCCGCCAGCTTCGGGGGCATGCAACGCTGCAGGGCGCTATCGACTGATATTGGGACAACAGAAAAGAAAGTCAAAGCCCCACCCTCTCGCAAAACACGCGAGAAGGGTGGAGGCACCAGAGGGTTACGGAGTTCTAGTAGGTGATGTCGAGATGCAAAACGTCCGCGATTTGAAAGTTCAGACGATTGACCAAGACGACATTGCCCCCGATCACGACGTGGGCGTAGTTCGGAGGTGGAGGCGGGAACATCGCTTCCAGTTCGTGAGGACATGGCTGCATTTTGTCGCGAAGGCCCGGTGGAAGAGTTCCACGAACCACTAACTGGCGCTCCAATCCGGGCGGAAGCCGATCGCGTTTGGCGAGGCCCGGTGGGAGATGCGAGTAATGAGTGCGATACCAGCCGCGGGCCGCATCGCGGTCATGATCGTCATAGCGGTCATGGCCATGACCTGCGCCGTGGCCCTTGCCATGGCCGTGACCGTGGTCCCGGTCATCACCGTCGTCGCGAGCGTCGCTGTCGTGCTTGTCGTGGCCGTGCCCGTTTCCCTGAGCGACCGCAATTGTGGTCGAGAGGGCCAAGGACAAAACAGCAGTGGCTCCAGCTCGAAGCCAGGTTTTGGATGACATTGCACTCCTCCTAAATGGATCCCAAAAGACCAGCCTAACGAAACGGCGCGCATCGGTGACAGATTACGGTAGGCCACGGCCACGACGCGCGCCATTCCCCCGCAACACCTGTACTCCCTGTGATTTCCG
Organism: uncultured Acidobacteriota bacterium; assembly: GCA_963709865.1. Taxonomy (GTDB): domain Bacteria; phylum Acidobacteriota; class Terriglobia; order Terriglobales; family Acidobacteriaceae; genus Sulfotelmatobacter. Next base: position 71,514 of record CAVPXW010000020.1, on the reverse strand, counting down.
TACTTTAGAGTTGGCCGTGGTCCAAAAAGTCAGGCGTGACACCCCTCACACCTACAGTCCCACCTAGACGCTATAATCCTTGCCCATGAATCTCGAAGAAAAAGTCGCCGAACTCAAGAAACGGAACCAGCTGGCTGAAGACGGCGGCGGCGCTAAGCGCCGCGAGCGCCAGCATAAAGAAGGCAAAATGTCGGCGCGCGAACGCGTCGAATTCCTGCTCGACGAGGGCACGTTCGAAGAGACGGACAAGCTTGTTACTCACCGCTGCAACGATTTCGGCATGGCCGAGCAAAAAGTTTACGGTGACGGATTCATCACTGGCTACGGCCGCATCGAGGGCCGGCTGGTCTACGTCTTTGCCCAGGATTTCACCGTGTTCGGCGGGTCGTTGTCAGAAACCAACGCCGCGAAAATCGTCAAGATCATGGACCTGGCGGCAAAAATGGGCGCACCCGTCATTGGACTGAACGATTCCGGGGGAGCACGGATTCAGGAAGGCGTGATGTCGCTGGCGGGCTATGCGGACATTTTTCTGCGCAACACGCTCTACAGCGGCGTCGTGCCGCAAATTTCCGCCATCATGGGGCCGTGCGCCGGGGGCGCGGTCTACTCGCCGGCTATCACTGACTTCGTGCTCATGGTCGACAAGACCTCATATATGTTCATCACCGGGCCCGACGTCATCAAGACAGTGACGCTCGAAGAGGTCACCAAGGACCAGCTTGGCGGCGCCATGACGCACAATGAAACCTCGGGCGTAGCGCATTTTCTGGCGCACGACGACGCGGAATGCCTGTCGATGGTGCGTGAGCTGCTGAGCTTTGTGCCCTCCAACAACCTGGATGAGCCTCCCCGCAAAGCCTGTACCGATCCCATCGACCGCGCCGACGCTGCGCTCGACAAAATTGTTCCCGCACAGTCGAACCAGCCCTACGACATCAAGGACGTCATCCACGGAGTAGTGGACGACGCTTATTTCTTCGAAGTGCAGGAGCATTACGCGAAAAACATTGTCGTGGGATTCGCGCGGCTCGATGGCCGCCCCGTTGGGATCGTCGCCAACCAGCCGTCCGTGCTGGCCGGAACGCTCGACATCAATGCGTCCGTCAAAGGCGCGCGCTTCGTGCGCTTCTGCGACTGTTTCAACATCCCGCTGGTCACGTTTGAAGACGTTCCGGGATTCCTGCCCGGCACCGCGCAGGAATACGGCGGGATCATCAAGCATGGCGCCAAACTGCTCTTTGCCTTCGCCGAAGCCACCGTCCCCAAGGTCACCGTAATCACGCGCAAGGCATATGGCGGAGCTTATTGCGTGATGGCGTCGAAGCACATCCGCACGGACGTAAATTACGCGTGGCCCACCGCCGAAATTGCCGTCATGGGACCGGAAGGCGCGGTCGACATTGTCTACAAACGCGAACTCGACGCAGCGGCCAACCGCGAACAGGCGCGCCGCGAAAAGATCGACGAATTCCGCGACCGCTTCGCCAACCCTTATGTGGTGGCCGACCGCGGCTTCGTGGACGCGGTCATCCAGCCGCGCGAGACGCGCAAGAAGCTGATTCAGGCGCTGGCCATGCTGGAGACCAAGCGGGATAAGAACCCGCCGAAGAAGCACGGGAATATACCGCTGTAACATTGGACCAGACGTACTCTCACAAGGCAAATCGTCACTGCTCAACAATTGCGAGACATGACGAGGACGCGATTGCCGCGTAATTGAGATTCACCGGGGGTCAAGAGAATCTAACGAGCGGGAATCTACGAACGTCCGAAAGGGCGCCCACCAGATGAGGAAATTGATGAATTCCTCATGACAAACCCTCTCCTGGACGAGGAAACCCAGGACAATCTTGTTCAGCCAGGACTCCTCGGATTGAGCGCGAGCACGGCTCGCACCTCCAAGGATTGGCTTCGCAAGTTTCGCAAGGATCTTGCAGACTGGGCCAAAAACAATAGTTGGCTCGCCGCTGATTTGCCGTGGGCAGATAAAGTCGTTGTTCCACAGGCGGTAGCGTCCAGCTTGTGGCGGCCCTCTGAATCGGAGAAACCGGGCTGGCTTACAACCGCTCCGGGCGCACTTATCCTCGGAGCAGATTTCTGCGAGAAGGGCGCCCGTCACGGAGATGCCGTTGCGAAAATTCGAGGAAATGATTGGAGCGTTGCTGGAAGAGAGGGCTGGAAAGTTGACGTCACTCAACCATCGAAGGACCGACGTATCGACCTGGAACCGTCACGAAGACAAAATACCGGGTGCAATTAAGTCAGTCTGGCAAGCCAAGCGCTTGGCCCTAACCGAATCCTTCAACTGAGCGAAGTGCGCGAACTTTCTGCTGTCGATCGACGTCCAGCGTGCGACGAAGGGTCGTAATGGTCACGGCATCACACGTCAGGTGCTCACCAAGCGCGCCATAGACTGGATTAGGCGGGATAATTTCAGGTTGGGTTACTACGGAAGACAGGGACGTTGAGTCGTGGGTACGAACGGGTCTGCCTCGAACAGCCATGCTGCAGGATGCCCTGGCACGGGTTCTTTCGATAGAACCACTGCTGGGGGCATTGATCTTTATCAAGACACGAGCACTGTCAAGCGAGAAGCTATGAAGCGACTGGTTCTACTCGCTTTTTGTTCTCCTTAGTTTACTGCAGTTCTCGTTCCAGGATTCCGCCACTTGGCTCTCGACCCTCCCTCAGGCCAAAGACTACGTTCAAAAGCGAGTCTCCAGTTACGACCGCAGCGGCGGCAATGCAGACGCTCGCACGATCGCCCCCGGAGAGACTCTCACGCTTCTCGACGAACCCGGCCCCGGCCTCATCAGCCACATCTGGGTCACGATCGCCAGCGACGATCCCAACCATCTGAAAGCTCTGGTCCTGCGCATGTTCTGGGACGGGGAAGCCACGCCCAGCGTGGAGACTCCCATTGGCGACTTCTTCGGGCTCGGGTTGGGAGACTATTACCTCTATCAGTCTCTGCCTCTATCGGTTGGCTCCGACAAGGCTCTGAACTGCTTTTTCCCCATGCCGTTTCAGAAGCATGCGCGCATCACGGTGACCAATGAAGGCGCACGCAAAACCGACGCGTTTTATTTCAACATTGACTATCGCGCGTACAACAAGCCTCTGCCCGCGGATCAGCTTTACTTCCACGCGCAGTATCGCCAGGCCGCGCCAGCGAAGGGCTGGACCAATCAATGGCGCACGAACGGCGACCCGTTGATCGAGGGCAAGAAGAATCGGAACGGGGAAGGCAACTACGTTTGGATGGAAGCGACCGGCAAAGGCCACTTCGCGGGTGTGACCATGTCGGTTCTGCAGAATCAGGACGGCTGGTGGGGCGAGGGCGATGACATGTTTTTCATCGATGGTGAGACCACGCCCTCCATCAACGGCACCGGGTCGGAAGATTATTTTCTGGGCGCGTGGGACTTTGGCGACCGCCCGTTCGCCTACGCACTTTTCGGCGCGCCCGTGAAAGGCCAGGAACTCGCTGGCAGCCGAACATCGGTCTACCGCTTCCACCTGGACTCGCCGATTCCTTTCACCAAATCATTGCGCGCGACAATCGAGCACGGCCACGCGAACCACAGGTCAGACAACTACTACTCGGTCGCGTACTGGTATCAGACGGAGCCGCACGCGGCCTTTCCGTCGTTGCCGGGTTTGGAGCAAAGGATTCCCAGGATTTATCCGGTAGGCGGGCCGGGAAATGCGGGAAAGTAAGGCGAACTTCTTCGCCACGGATTCAACGGATCTGCACGGATCGCGAACTGCTGAGAAGAACGAGAGGCCTGACTTCGCCGGGAGGGGTTCGTTCTTGGGTCAGCTGAAGCCGAGCAGCTACGCCAGGCTCGAGGCCAAGACTGAATGCTTCCGACAAAAACTAAGAGTTCCGAGGTGGTGTAAGGTCCATTCGTCTCGGCCAGTAGCTCGCGTTTGACCCTTGCTCGACCTGCTATCGTGTCTCCCTTGCGGGGCTGCACCGCGCGATCTTCGCTTGGGCTCCGGGCTCACCGCCAACCGGATAAACCTACCCTACGCCTCGGAACTCTATCTTGCCTTCAACAGGTCTTCTCCGTTCTCCTCGACCAGCGCTTTGCTATAGACCCTTGCTCACCCTCCTTCCCAATCTCGCGATCAGGAAAGTGACTCCGCTCGAGCCCCGGACGCCGCACCAACCGGAAAAACTTAAGAAGCTGTCAAAGAACGATCCTGTTGTACTCCTTCTATTATTTCCGTCAACGAAAAATACGAGGTTGTAAGTACACGTATTTTCAATCGAGTGCAGCCCGTCCACAACCCCCTGACCAGATTTGGTGCAGCTCCGCAAAGCACTCCTCGCAGAACCAGCGCCAGACGGCTAGTTTCGCTCTTTGTATTGATCGAAATCGATGCGAGAGCGATCCAAGATTCGATTTCTGACTTGTGAAAATCCAGCACTTCCCCCGCCCCGCAAGGGATTGCGAGCGAAAGTCAGGTGGGAGCTGGAGTAATTTATGTGGGGACAGCCGCCTCGGCTGTCCGTCGAGCGCAACTCGACGGGTAGGAATCAGCGGAGCACGACCTGCTCAGGCCGTCCGCCTCGCTGCTCTGCTCCTATCGCCGCTTGCGCCGTCCCGCCACCCGCGGCGGCTCCTCCTCGAACACGGCAAACTGAATCTTCTTCTCCACGGGATCGATCCGGTCCACCAGCACGCGGATCTTCTGCCCCAAATGGTAGCTCCGGCGCGAATGCTGCCCGATGATTTCCCGCGTGTTCTCGTGATAGGTATACCGGTCGTCGGTCAAGGTGTTCAGTGGCACCAGGCCTTCGACAAACAGATCGGTGAGTTCCACGAAGAACCCGAACTTGGTCACGCTGGTGACCAGCCCATCGAAGGCTTCGCCCACGCGGTCCTGCATGAACTTCACTTTCTTCCACTCCATGAGTTCGCGCTCGGCACCGTCGGCGCGCCGTTCGGCCTGGCTCGACTCCTCCGCGATTTCATGCAGTTCTTCCATCCCAATCGGCCCGCCCAACGGCTCATGTGGCGCGCGGTCCTCCGCCGGTGTTCCGTCGGTTGCACTTCGACGCTTCGACCAAGGCGAAGGCTTTTCCCCCAACTGAGGGTCGGGATTTTGACTCGGACTTTGGCTCAACACGTTCTTCAGAATCCGGTGCACAATCAAATCCGGATACCGCCGAATGGGCGAAGTGAAATGGGTATAGCTGGTCGCCGCCAGTGCAAAGTGCCCGAGGTTCTCTTCCGAATAACGAGCCTGCTTCAGCGAGCGCAGCATCAGGTAACTCAAAATTCGCTCCTCCGGCTTGCCGGCGATCTTCTCTGTCAGCTTCTGATACATACGCGGCGTGATGTGTACTTCCTTCGGCACTTCGATGTCGCGTACCCGCTTTCCCGTGCCATAAGCCGCCCGCCGGTCGGCTTTCATCTGGACGCGATGAATGGGCAGCGCGCCCACGCCCAGCGAATACCCAAACGTCGCCGCAATCACTTCAAAGTCGTACACTCGTTTCGCATCCGGCTTCTCGTGGATGCGATACAGCGATGCCACACGCCTCGACTCCAGATCGTGCGCCACGCACTCGTTCGCCGAGAGCATGAATTCTTCAATCAGCCGGTGCGCGACATTGCGTTCCGAACGCGCAATACTCTTCATCAGCCCGAACTCGTCGAACTCGATCACCGGCTCCGGCAAGTCGAAGTCGATCGATCCGCGCCGCTGTCGCTTGCGGTTCAATATCAGCGCCAGGTCGCGCATCAGTTCGAACGTCGCCACCAGGGGCGCGTAGCGCGCCCGCGCGCCCGCATCGCCTTCCAGCACCGCGTTCACCGCGGTATACGTCATCCGCTCCACCGACCGGATTACGCCCTCGCTCAACTCGTAACTCACGATCTCGCCGCGATGGTCCATCTCCATCACGCACGACAGCACCATCCGTTCCACCTGTGGCCGCAAACTGCATATATCGGTCGACAGCTCCAGCGGCAGCATGGGCACGGCGCGGTCAGGAAAGTAAACGCTGGTGCCGCGCAGCCGCGCCTCCTGATCAAGCGCCGATCCCGGCGTCACGTACTGTGCCACATCGGCAATATGCACTTGCAATTCGAAATTCCCGTTCGCCAGCATGCGCACGTACACCGCATCGTCGAAATCCCGTGCTGTCTCCCCATCGATCGTCACTACCGGCAGGGAACGAAAATCACGGCGCCGGTGCAATTCGCGCGCGGGGATCACCGCCGAGGTACCCTGCGCTTCCTCCAGCACCGCTGCCGGAAAATGATGGGGCAGGTGAAACTTGCGAATCGTGATCTCGACATCGACGCCGAAATCATCCTCGCGTCCCAGAATCTCAATCACCCGTCCTCGAGGATTCTGCGTCGGCGAAGGCCAGTCCGTGATCTCAACATCGACGGCGACTCCCTCCAGATCATCCCACTCCGTCCGCCGCACCACCTCATCGCCCAACACGCGATCGACAGACTTCTTCCTCGGTGTCCTCCGCGTCTTCTGTGGTTCAGCTTTGGTTTCCTCTGGCGGCGCGGCAGAAGTTTCCGGGCGCTCCATGCCCGCCGGAATCAAAATCTCCTGCGTGATCTTGCTGTCGATCGGCTGTACATACCCGCCGCGGCTCCCGTAGTGAAAAATGCCGACGACCGTGGGATGCGCCCGCATCACCGGCCGCACAATGCGCCCTTCCGCGCGCCCGTCCGGACGCACGTTGCTGATGTCGACCAGCACCAGGTCCCCGTGCATCGCATTGCCGATCAGATGAGGGGCGATGAAGATATCGCCAGTGAGCTTTGCTTTAAGGGCCGGACTCAGCGACTTCGAGTCAGGAATGACAAACCCGAATCCGTCGCGGTGCATGGTGAGGCGTCCCGCCACCAGGTTCTTGTCCGCGGCAGCGGCAGGCAGGGCATACCGATCGGAGTCAACCGGAAGAAGCATCCCCCGCGCCACCATCTTCTGCAGCAGCGAGTCCAGTTCACGCCGCTCGTCCCCATGCAACCCCAGTTCGCGCACCAGTTGTTTAAACCCAGCCGCCCGCTTGGGCTGCCGCGCAATGTGTTTCAGAATGGTGGAATCAGAAAGCATGGCTATGCTGTCAGCTATCAGCCTTCAGCATACCGCACGCGCTGGAAATGGATTCAATTTGCCTGTCATCCTGAGCGAAGCGAAGGACCCATGTAACTCCGCACCAGTCCCTGCGACTTCGCTCAGGGCAGGCCTTCGGCCCGGAAAAGTTGCGGACCTCAGGATGACACACCGGTTTTTCATCTACCAGCTATCCCCGCCCCCGCGCGGCGGCCACGCCCCCAGCGCCCGCCTCACCATCGCGATCTGCCCCACGTGATAGCTGTTGTGCGCCACCATCTGCCAGAGCACGGCCTCGAGCGTTCCAGCAAGTTTCTTGTCGCCGTCGTGCACGCTTTCGATTTCGCGATGCAGTTCCTGTCGCGAGAGGACTTCGCCAGCCTGGCAAACTCGGCCAGCAGCGCCGCCAACTGGTCTTCAGCCGATTCCAGTCTTCCTGCGCATCGCGGGCGCCGACGCTGGCGGGAAGCTCTCGGAATTGTGTTCGGGATATTTCGGCCTCTCGCCCCGAATGCGCCGCAGCTCATACTCCATCCAGTAATTCATGTGGAAGACGAGCTGCCCGATCGAGTGCGGAAATCCCGCAACCTCCGCCCGCCAGTTCCGCAGAAATATCTTCCACGCACGCGATAGGATCGACGTGCGCGCCCTTGCCGCGAAGCAGTTCTGTTAATGCGCGCTGTGACATGGAAGATGAAACGAAGACAGCCCCGTTATCCTGAGCGAAGGGAAGGACCTGTGCACTCTCGCCGCCGGTAAATTGCATGGGTTCTTCGCTTCGCTCAGAATGACCTCATCGCTCAGAACGCCTTCAATATCCGTGTCTATCCGTGTGAATCCGCGGCCAAGAAGTTGGCAACGCTACCTCGCCACGAAATACTTCTCCTCCAGAATTCTCCGATGATGCAACTCATGCCCCGCAATAATGTAGGCCAGCGCCCGCACGCTCACTTCATTCTTGTTCGCCACGCCACGCCGCGTCCACGCCGCTTCCTCCAGATTGCGCAGCAGCGTCATCGTCGCCCGCCGCACCGCAATGTAGTCCTCAATGATCTCCGCCAGCGGCGCGCGCCCGAACGGACCATTGCGCACGTAGTCGTCCTGCTCGAAGCCCTCGATCGGCGTCTGGTCGCCGCGCGCAATCCGCAGCGCGCGATAGGCAAAGATGCGCTCCGTGTCGCACACGTGCCCCAGCACTTCCTTGGCATTCCACTTATCGGGCGCGTAGCGAAAATCTCCATCGCTCTCGTCGCGCCCCGAGAGCAGCATCATCGTCTGCCGCCTCTGCGCGTCGAGTGTCCCCAGAACGTCGGTCCCCGTTACCAGTGAAATGTAGCGGTCATAATATGGCGCATATTCGCCCGGCTCAGGCCGGGCGATCGTGAATGCTGTTGCAGGTAACCACGGCTGGTTCTGACATGTTCTGCTCCAATATAGAATCTGCCCTAAGGCCGATTTCCGAAGCAAGATTCTGAGGAATTAGACTCCCCATCCCAGTTTCCGTTTTCGATAAATCTTCGACCCTGGAAGCATAACTCCCCGGCCCTGTGGAAGGGTACGGTCCGGCAATTTTTTCCGGGAATCGTTACACTGCACTGGGCAGAAAGATAGACAGCCAGACTCCGAGTTCGTCGCGCCTGCCAACTCCATCCCAGCCGAGTCCATTCGAGGAACTCCCGTTGAAAATAAAGGATTTTCCACAGGGCTCACTTTGAGACGCGGGAGTACAATCGGTTTTGGTCACGAAAGTGCGGCCAGTGACCCCTAATCCCAACTAGGAAAGGATCTTTTACCCCATGTGGAAGCCGACCAATCAGCCTCAAACTCCTGCCCGGCCCGCCGAGCCGGAGCGCCCAACTACGTCTACCCCCAGCGCGCCAGCGATGGCGTCCGCTGAGCCCGCTGCTCCCCGGCCGGTAACCACCACCACCGCGGACCAGGCTACCATCGGCAAGTCACTGGTCATCAAAGGCGAAGTGACCGGCTCCGAGTCGCTCTACATCGACGGCCGCGTGGAAGGTTCCATCAACCTTTCCGGCAATCGCGTCACCGTGGGCCGCAATGGAGTCGTTGCCGCCAACATCAATGCGCGCGAGATCGTTGTCCTCGGCAAAGTCCGCGGCAACCTCACCGCCAGCGATCGCGTCGATATTCGCAGCGACGGTTCGCTTACCGGCGACGTCATCGCCGCTCGCATCTCCATTGAAGACGGCGCCTTCTTCAAGGGCGGCATCGACATCCGCAAAGGTGGACAGCCGCAGCAGCAGAAAGCCAACGGCGAAGACAAGTCGATTCCGGCGGCTGAGCCGGCCGCGGTCGGCGCCCGAGCGTAAGGTTCGCGCAGATCGAATTTTGGCTGGTTGCCACCGATGTTCAGCAAGCGGGCATCCGCGAGGATGCCCGTTTTCTTTTTACCAGTAAGAAGTAGCGCCGCCGTCCCGGCGCCTGTAGCGCGAGCTTGCCCTGAGCCTGCCGAAGGGGCGTCCGCCGCCCGCGCTGCAGGGGAATCTCCTATCCCGGTTCCTTCCATCCCTTGATATACTTGTCCCCTTTTTCCAAAGGGTAGAGGCACGTAAACTTCATCGGACGCACCCTCCTCGTGTTCCTCCGGCGCTTGTGGCTGCCGCTGCTGGTCCTGGCGGGCTTCCTGGGAGTGTGTGTCGTCTTCTACATGCGGGTCGAAGGACTGCGCGCGCTCGATGCCCTCTTCTGGGTGATTCATCCCCATTCCATCGAATACCGCGCAGTGCACAAGTCCACCGATTTTTCAATGTTCGTGTACGCCGGAGTCTTCGCGCTGCAGATCTGGATCGCAGAGCGCATCTTGCTCACCATTTTCAGCCGTCACGGCGTGGAGGCATGGAGAACCATGGTCAACGAAGTGAACGTCGATCGCCTGCATGACCACTTTGTTGTTCGCGGCTACGGCCAGGTCGGCCGCGCGTCGTCGACCAGCTGCAGAGTCTTCGGTGCGAACATGACGAGTAGGAATTGCCAAAAGGAGGCGACGTGGAATTTGTCATGTTTGAAAATGTGGACGGCATGGAAGTCTTTGTGAATCCCGACCGCGTGATTTGGGTTCGAGAATACCCTGGCCAGATCACGGTCATCAGCTGCGGCAACGAGGACAAGTTTGCGGTGCGCCTCAGTCCAGCTCAAACTGTTGCCGCATTGGGCAAGTCAATTCGCTAAGCCGTAAGAGCGGGTTTCGATGAGCAGCCGTTTCCCAAATGGTGGGTCGGTGTTGAGCCGGCCGTCAGTGCTTGACTCCTACCGCCGGCTCTTGCGGGCCAACATCGAGCCTTCGACTGACGCGAGCGGTCCGGAAGTCGCCGAATGAATTCGATTCGTTCCTGGCACGAGGCCGGGGCGCCTATTCTACGAACATGCAATCCCCATACGAATAAAACCGGTACCGCTCGCCCACCGCATGCTCGTATGCCCGCATCACATTCTCCTTCCCGCCCAGCGCGCACACCAGCATCAGCAGCGTGGACTGCGGCAAATGGAAATTCGTCAGCAGCGCCTGCACCACCTGAAACTTGTATCCGGGATAAATAAACAGATTCGCCTCGCCCGAACCTGCCCGTACTTCTGCCCGCGCCCTGCTGCGCCGCATATTCCAGCGTCCGCACGGTCGTGGTGCCCACCGCCACGATCCGCCGCGATTCTCGCTGCGCGCCCGGTTGATCTTCTCCGCCGCCTCCGCCGAAATCGAATACGCCTCCGAGTGCAGCCGATGTTCTTCCACCCGCTCGCTCCGCACCGGCTGAAAAGTTCCCAGGCCCGACGTGCAGCGTAACTTCGGCGGTCTCAATCCCGCGCTCCCGCATGCGCGCCAGAATCTCCGGAGTGAAATGAAGCCCCGCCGTCGGCGCCGCCACCGACCCCCGCTCCCGCGCATATACCGTCTGGTACCGTTCCCGATCGCCGGAAGAATCGTCGCGCGCAATGTAAGGCGGCAGCGGAATATGCCCGATCCTCTCCACCAGCCGAAGAAAATCGTTCTGACTGGAGCCAGGTCGCAAACCGAATCCTCCGCTCCCCAAACTCCCCCGCGCGATCACCTCGGCCTGCAGCTCGTCGTGCTCGCCAAAGAACAGCTGCTCCCCCACCCCGATCTTTCGCCCCGGCCGCACCAGGCATTCCCATTCGTTCGGCTCCGTGCTGCAATTGCCGCGTCAGCAGCACCTCAATCCGTCCCTGCAGAAAATCCCGCGCCGCCGGATTGCGCGCACTCACCGCCTGCGACCGCACCCCGCCCCGGCGCCCATAAAGCCGCGCCGGAAACACCCGGGTGTTGTTGAACACCACCAGATCGCCGGGCCCGCAGCAGTTCCGGAAACTCGCGAAACTGCCGATCCTCCACTTCCCCGCCCCCGGATCCAGATGCAGCATCCGCGACCCCGCACGATCCGCCAGCGGCTCCTGCGCAATCAACTCTTCCGGAAGTTCGTAATGGAAATCCGAGACCAGCACGCCACCCAGATTACAGGAGACAACGGGCGAGATCCGCGGACCGCAGTCCGGGCTAATCGTCCGTTTTTTCTCGAAATTTTGGATTGTCTCTGCCAGCCGCCTGCTGGTACTATGCAAGTGTCAGAGCTGCGGCCTGCTTTTTATCATTCTCCCCCAAGGGTAACCATGCCTACGGAACGCAAACACCGGGAAGAAATCGTCCGTTACGGACGCATGCTGCACGAACGCGGCTTCGTGGCTGCCATGGACGGCAATCTCTCCGTCCGCCTCGAGCGCGACCGCATCCTGGTCACCCCCACCTGCATCAGCAAGGGCGCCATGAAGGCCGCCGACATGGTCATCGTTGACTTGGACGGCCAGCAGGTCGCCGGCCGCCGCAATGTAACCAGTGAAATCGGCATGCACCTGCTGATCTACCGCATGCGCCCCGATGTCCAGGCCATCGTGCACGCCCATCCGCCCACCGCCACCGGCTTCGCCGCCGCCGGCATCCCGCTGACCGAGCCCCTGGTTTGCGAAGTGGTGATGGGCCTGGGCTGCATTCCGCTGGCCCGCTACGGCACGCCCGGCACCTCAGAATTGGCCCAGACTCTCGAACCCTACGTTCCCACCTACGACGCCATCCTCATGTCGAACCACGGCGTCGTCACCTACGGCGACACTCTCGAACACGCCTACATGAAGATGGAAACCGTCGAGCACTTCGCCCAGATCGCCCTGGTCACGCACCTGCTCGGACGCCAGCAGCCCCTGAAGGAAGTGGAAATCGAAAAGCTCCTCCTGGCCCGCACCAAGTACTTTGGCGCAAAAATCGCCGCCGCCATGCCCCTGCCCCGAGCCCCGCAAAAAGTCAGTTAGCTCACTACTCCGACGGGACCGCAGAATTCCTCCTTGCGCGGTTACATGCCCAATTGGACTCTATGGGGCTCGCGCAATCGAGTGACACTTCTCGAGGTAGGTCTACGGTCTTGGGTGGCCTTTTAGGGTATTTACTCAAACAAGCCCTGTGTGTTTGTTCGGCTCACTTCCCCGGCGAAAATGTTGTATGCTGTGCGGCTTGTGTCGTTACGCCACATACAAGGAGAACTTCAACGCATGAGGTATTGGGCCCTGGTACTCGGACTTTCATTGCCGTTCAGCCTGTCATTGGCCTTCGCGCAGCAGGACGCCGAAGGCTGCAAAGACTCGCCTCTGATCCAACGCATGCCGGGCAGCACCCTTTCGACCTGCGACCATAAGGAATTCGATTCCGTCGAGATGCCCGTCGGAAAAAATGCGGACGGCGATCCGGTCACCAAGAACATCGAAGGCGAAGTATGGTCCTGGAGTTTCACCAATCGGGAGGGTCTGAGCGATGTCCAGGTCTACCGCAACTTTCTGAATGCCCTGCAGAAGGCCAACTGGACCATCGACTTCCAGAGCCCCAACGGGCAAATCACGGCCCACAAGGGTTCGGATTACGTCTTCATGGACAACATGAATGCCGGCTTCTACTACCAGACCATCGTCCATCTAAAGGAAATGCAGCAAGAGGTCGTCGCCGATGCCGCCACGATGGACAACGAAATCAAGCAGAACGGTCACGTCGCTGTCTACGGGATTCACTTCAACACCGGTAAGGCCGACATTCTTCCCGACTCGGAAAGCACGCTGAACGAGATCGTCAAACTCATGCAGCAAGATACCGCTCTGAAACTCCGCATCGAAGGCCACACCGATAATCAGGGCAACGCCAGTGCCAATCAGGCGCTGTCTGAGAAGCGCGCTCAATCTGTCGTGGCCTGGCTCACGGCCCACGGGGTTCCCGCCGCCCGTCTCACCGCCAAAGGATTCGGCCAGACGAAACCGGTCGCCGACAACTCCACCGAAGCTGGCCGCGCCAAGAATCGACGCGTGGAACTAGCCAAGCAGTAACGCGGTAGCCGTTACATTTGTCCCGCAAATTCAGAAGGCCACAGCAGTCAGCGTCACCCGATGACGGTCGCGCCAAGAATCGCGCAGCACTGGTTAAGCACTGAGATCCCAAGGAGAAATCGCGATGCGGATGCCAAGGTACCTCGGAGTAGCCCTCATGACGCTGGCTTTGGTCTTGTCGCTTGAGGCGGCGGGACAACAGGCCAGCGAGGGAGGACTGCGGGATCCGAACCCGCAGGAACGGCAAATCCTGATGCACTATAGGGAAGTGATCGGCAAGGTCCTCGACCAATTTCGAAGCGATGACTGGGAAGAGAAGCTTGATTACGAGATGACCGACGATGTGTCGGTGAGCGGCGACCCGGACGTGCCCCTGGACGTCAACGAGATGATCCAGCGCTCATACACCATCCGTCGGGGCTCGGCGTTGTACCAAAAGGAAGTCGCTCCACTGGCCGAGAAGTTGACTGCGACCACCGACCCAAACGAGATGGCCCGCCTTGCCAAGCAGAGGAAGGTCACCAACCTGGCCACTGAAGTGCACTTCAACCGGCTGTGTGTGGGACTGGACTCGGCCCCGGCGACGGGCTCGGATCTGCACATTCCAGGAACCTCCATGGCCTACCACATCAAGCCAGCCAAGTTGGGGAGAGGGGCAGCAGCTGTGCTCATGTTTGGCAATTGGAAAACCGCGACGTGGAACGCAGAAAATGGCTGCGCGCGCTACAAGTTCAAGCATGCTGCACATCAACCGGCCATCGAGAACGTTGTGATCCAGATCGACGGATCACCGGAGCGAATCGATCAACTGCTGAAGACGGTGAAATGGGACGAAGTCAATAGTGCGCTGACGGAAAAGCCTTAGAGGAGATCTGATCAACTTTGGAGCTGTCATTTCGAGCGCAGCGGAATTGCCCGTCTTTCGGGCAATTCTGCGGAGTCGAGAAACCTGCTTTTGGTTCTGTTGGACTTAATCAGAGGGCGAATTTTCCGGAGAGAGACGAAAGGGGAGGCTCGGGGTGAAGACATTCACGGGGATTTGCATGCTGGCAGTTTTGCTTGGAGTTACATCGTTCGCCTGTGGTCAACAGCAGGACGATTACTTTCTGGCGCCTGGCTACAAGGTGACTCTCGCGGTCGACAATTCGGTGAACCTGTCGCTGATCACTCTCGATGTTGGCGGCGGAGTTCATCAGACTTCAACTGATGCCGAGGGCTGGACAATCAACGGGAAAGACAGCAGTCAGCTTGACCCGTCGGAAGGTAAGTTCCGGACGGGGATGCCGACTACAACCGGCACTTACACGGCGCCGCATACGGTACCGAAGGTCAATCCGGTGGCGGTCGCACTCTCGTTTCATCCGACTCCGGGAAGCAAGACCAAGGAAACCGTGGTCTGCAATATCACCATCGTCGACCGAAGCAACAATTTTCAGATCTCCGGAAGAGGTGGATCGGAGGACTACTTCGAACTGGACGATCGCTTCTCGGCACCTGCAGTGCGGAACATGCTGGCGCACGCGACCACGGCAGGACCTGAATTAATGGTCAATGTCGGCGCCATGCAGCCGGGAGGCGCCGGAGGCGGTGCGAAATCCCATTCCAACGGGACTATGGTTCTGATGATCGCCGGGACTTCCCCCGGACAGTTCAACTGGACCTTGCCCGGGAACTCGGCGACCACTGTGATGCTCACGATCGCGGGCAGCTCAGGACCGGAAATGTACTCCACCGGCGATTGCCTGCCGCATGGAAGCAACAAATGCAACCCGACTCCGACCCAAGGGTACACTCAAATCACCTCCTACGATCCCAAGACCGGCGAGGTCGGCGGACGCTTTCAAGGTATGGTCGTGAAGCTCGACAGCAACGGAAGGCCCTCCACCTACGCCTCGGCCTCCGGCAGCTTCCAAGTCACATTGCAGGCCCTCGGCGGATTGCATCCCTGATGTAGGCCGGGCCCATGGCTCTGAAGCGGGTGGTAGGCAAGCCTGCCCCGTTTGTGTGGTAGTCGCATTATTAAGAGGGCGACTACTCTCCCCCAATTCGAAACCGCATCCCCGCCCGAAAATTTACCGGCAGCGCCGGATACCCCACCACCTCGTTATACCTCCGGTCCAGACCGTTCTCCACGTTCACATACGCGGTCACCCACGGCCGCACCGCATACCATCCTCCCAAATCCACGCGCACGTATCCCGCCGCGTGATCGATGCCGAAGCCCAGAAAATCCGAATCCGGCCGCGGCCCCACGAAACTCCCCGCAAGACTCCCTCCCCAACGCGTCCCCAGGTACGACAACAACGCAGTCGCCGAATTTTTCGGCCGCCGCAGCAGCGGCTGTCCCGGGTTGTAAAGCGCATTGATGGGCGCGGGATTCTCCAATATCTGCGTCGATGTGTACGTGTAAGCCGCGTTCAACAGCAGCCGAGCCATCAGCTTGGCCTGCACTCCCGCCTCCGCTCCATGCGCCAGCGCCGAATTCACGTTGGAGTATTCCCCCACAAAGTTGACCGGATCGACCGTCACGTAATTGATCTGGTCATGAAACAGGTTGTTAAAATAGGTCGCGGTGAAGACATATTTGCCCTGCATCAGATCCTGCTGGATTCCGGCTTCGAACGCCCGTGTGTGCTCGGGTTTCAACCCCGGGTTCGGAATGTTGTAAGGGTTCGCCGGAATTCCATTGAATGTCTCTTCGAGCCGCGGCTCTTTGAAGGCCGTGGCATAGGAAAAACGCAGTCGCGTCCCGGAAAGAATCTCACCCCCGCGCAGCGCCTGCCAGGTCAAGCGCCACCCGAGGCACTCCAATGTTGCCGAAAGCGCTGTTGTGAACGAAGCGCCCGCCCACAATCGCCGACAGCCTTCTCCACGTCACCTGTTGTTGCGCATAGAGGTCGTTGCTCAGCCTCTGGCCATGCGTTTGCGACCCATAGGCCAGGTTGCCGACAAACCCATTCTCGTTCTCCAGGCGATATCCAAACGTAGTCTGCGCCCAGCTTCTTTCCGAATAGTTGCCCTGGTAGTCGAACCCCGCGCGATTGATGTGGTCCACTTCGCTGAGACGGAAAATCGAAAAGTCCGGTTCGGATCTCCGTTCAGGTTCAGTTCGTTGTAGCGATACACATAGTCGAACCCGGTGAGGCGATGCTGCCATCCCGAGGGCCCGTCACCGCCAGTTCCACGCTGCCCAGCAGGTTGTTCAGCTGCGACCAGTCACTGGGATCGGGCGGCTGCAACGCCGCCCCGTTGAAGTTCCATTCGCCCGGAACCCCCGTATGACTGTTGGAGTGACGAACCCGCACGCGCAGGGAAGTCCGATCGTTCAGCGCCGCTCCCACGTTCGCGCCCTCCAGCGAATCCGAATACGCGTTGTTGATGCCCGCGCCGCTGGTATTGAGTTGGCTGCCGAACAGGTTGTAATCGAAGCGCCCGCGCGCGCCGGCCAGCGCAGCGTAACCTCTGGCCGTCCCGAAATTCCCCCCGTCCGCGCCAAACGTCAATTCCGGAACTTGCGTGCTCCCGGCCCGCGTCCAAACCTGCACCACACTGGTCATCGCGTCCGATCCATACAGCGTGCTTTGCGCTCCGCGCACAAACTCCATCCGGTCGGCCTGGTCCAGCCGCAGCGTGCCGAAGTCGAACGTTCCGCCCGGTTCGTTGATCGTGACCCCATCCACAATCACTTTGTTGTAGCGAGAATCCCCCCCGCGCACGAACAGCGAGGTCAGCCCTCCCCTTTGCCCCGCATTGTTGACGATCGCACCAGGAAGAAAGCGGATCGCATCGCTGGCGGCAAGCGGCTGTATGGTCGTCAGTTGCGCTGCGCTGAGAGAGTCAACGTCCGCTCCCGCCGCGTCGCTCGGCACCGGAGTGCGCGTCCCGCTCACCACCACCGTTTCCGACGCGGTCGCCAGGCGCAAGCTCACAGTGACTTCCGCCTGGGAAATAACCTCGACCGTTTCCTCTGCGAATCCCGGCGCCAGAACCTGAATCTGATAGCGTCCTTCGCCCGAGGTGCGAAACAGGGCGGTTCCCTCCGCCGATGTGTTCTGCGTGGCCAGAACTTTGCTGTCCTTCCCGCCGATGCAGCGACACCTGCGCCCCGGCCACGGCCGCAGATTGCGGATCCAGCACTTTCACTTTGAGATCGGCCGCCGCAGCAGCCAGGGAAAAAGAGAGAACCACTCCAAGAAAAACGCCAAGAATACGCGCATACCTGCCTCCTTTGCACGCGAAAGAGGTTGAAGTAAGA
Organism: uncultured Acidobacteriota bacterium; assembly: GCA_963709865.1. GTDB lineage: Bacteria > Acidobacteriota > Terriglobia > Terriglobales > Acidobacteriaceae > Sulfotelmatobacter. The sequence continues at coordinate 53,768 of CAVPXW010000020.1, read as the reverse complement.
CGGAGCACGCCGGTCTCCTGGCTTCGCGAGTAAGGATGGTTTCCCCATCCGGTCACGCCCGCGGCCTTCCCGGGACTTCTCCCAGTGGCCGAGGGCAGTTTCCTCGCTTACAGTTGCGCGGCAGCGCGGGATTTCCACCCGCTTCCCTGTCTTCGCCCAGCGGCAAAGACGCGCGTTCCGTACGACATGACAAAGAGCGACTGCAACGACCAGAAGCAGCCGTCCCAAGAATCTAACGGCTGGGCATGGTGAAGTCAAATGCGGATCACTGGTGAGGCGAATGCGTGCGAGAGTGGCTGCGATGATTCCGGTTGCGATAATTCTGGTGCGATAATTCAAAAGTGCCGGACTCCACCACCATCCCAGTTCGTTCCGCGGTCCTGCGCCGCTCCTTCCGCAAAGACTTTCCCGCGGCCGTCCGCGGCGAAGGCGTCTACGTCTGGGACGCCGATGGCAACCGGTATCTCGATCTCGCCGGCTCCGCCGCCGTCAACTTCATCGGACACGGCGTGCCGGAAATTTCAGCCGCCATGGCCGAGCAAGCCTCCAAGCTCGAATTCGTCCACACCAGCCAGTTCACCACGCCGGTCGCCGAAGCGTACGCCGAAGAATTGCTCGCGTTCGCCGGAGAACATTTCCGCGGCGGAGCCGTCTACTTTACCTGCGGCGGCTCCGAGTCGATCGAAACCGCTCTGAAGCTGGCGCGCCAGTACCAAGTTGAAATTGGACAGGCCGCCCGCCACCAGATTCTCAGCCGCCAGCAGAGCTATCACGGCTCCACACTCGGCGCGTTATCGGTCTCGGGCAACCAGCGCCGTCGCGACATCTACCTGCCCATGGTGCGCGAGTTCGCGCACGTCGGCATGCCCTACTGCTACCGCTGCGACTTCGATTGCACCGATGGCTGCCGCAACTGCGGCCAGCAATACGCCGCCGAACTCGAGCGCGCCATCGAAGCCAGCCCGGGCGAGGCCGCCGCCTTCATCTTCGAGCCGGTCAGCGGCGCGACCCTCGGCGCAGTCGTTCCTCCGCCCGGATACTTGCAGTCTGTGGCTGACATCTGCCGCCGTCATGGCGTTCTGCTCATCGCCGACGAAGTCATGACCGGCATGGGACGCACCGGCCGCACGTTCGCGGTCGAGCACTGGAGTCTTGCGCCCGATATCCTGGTCACCGCCAAAGGCCTCTCCAGTGGATACGCCCCGCTGGGCGCCGTCATCGCCAGCAAGAAAGTTGTCGACGCGATCGCGGCCGGCTCGGGCGCGTTTCTACACGGCTTCACCTACAACGCGCACCCCATTTCGCTCGCCGCCGGACGCGCCGTGCTGCGCCATCTCCAAGAGAAAAAGTTAGTCGAAGCCGCCGACTCCAACCGCCCCGGCTCTCCGGCTGCTGAGTTCAACAGAGCCCTGCAAACCCTGCGCAACGAAGAGACAGTCGGGGACGTTCGCGGCATCGGCTTGCTCTGGGCCGTAGAATTCGTCGCCGATAGATCCAGTAAGCGCCCTTTCACGCCCGATCAGAACTTCGCCGCACGCGTCGCGGCCGCGGCCTTGAAGCGCGGCCTCTTGGTCTACCCCATGCAGGGCAGCGTCGACGGCATCTCCGGCGACCACCTCCTGCTAGCTCCCCCCGCCGTCATCACGTCAGACCAGATCGCCTGGTCGGTCGATCAACTGTCCGCCTCCATCCGCGAAGGGCATTCATCTCTCCGCTAGAACCAGGCTAAAACACTGTTCAACTCCGATTCCGTCTCTGCGAACTCTGCGAATCCTCCGCGATCTCTGCGGTTAAAGTCTTTGACGCGCCTCACTCTTGCACCATCTTCGCCAGTTGATTTCTCCTCCTTCGCCCCATTGTTTCCAATCGCTTGCCCCTTGATCTGCGTTTGATCGCTTCTTGAGCTCCAGTGCATTGTCCCCCGCCGCGGTCTGCGCGAAGTTGGACGCGTGAGCCACTCAATGCGAAAACCGGAGGCCACTATGGCAAGTCCGAATTCCCAAACCATGACCGAATTCTGCGAGCAGGTGAACCCCCGCGTACTGCTGGAGATGCGCCGCACCCGGCCGTTCCCCGACATGCTGCGCGTGCAGGAAAGCTGGGTCGCCGCCGCCGAAAAACGCTCTCTCCTCTGGCTTGCCGCCCGTACTCCGGACCGCATCAGTCCCGACCACCTGACACTCCTAGGCCTGGCCGCCCAGATCGGCGCGGGAGTGTTCTACGCGTTAGCCGCATTCAACCGTTACGCGCTGCTCGCCGTCATCGCCTGCCTCGCGCTCAACTGGCTCGGAGACTCGCTCGACGGCACCCTCGCGCGCGTCCGCCAGCGCCTGCGCCCGCGCTACGGCTTCTACGTCGACCACATGGTCGACAGCTTCGGCGCTCTTGCCCTGATGGGCGGCCTCGCCCTGTCTGGGTACATGCATCCCGGGATCGCCATCGGCCTGCTCATCGCCTTCCTGATGCTCTCAATCCAGTCGTATCTGGCGACCCACGCCCTGGGAGAATTCCGCATCTCGTTCTGGCGCTTTGGCCCGACCGAGCTGCGCATCCTTCTGGCGACCGGCAACCTGGCCCTGTTCTGGAAACCGGTGGTGCATCTTTTCGGCGGGGTCGGAGTCTATCGCCTGTTCGACGTGGGCGGCGCCATCGGCCTGGCAGGGATGGGCCTGATGGTCGTCGTCTTCACCCTGCAAAACACGATTCGCCTCTACCACGAAGAGAGGATCCCGCAATGACGATGAGGACAACTACCCCGGATTCCTATCGCCACAATCCGCCACCCTCCAAACTCGTGCGCTGGTGCAAGTTCAACTTCGTCGGCGGAATCGGAATCGCCGTGCAGTTCGTTGCGCTGTTCCTGCTGAAGACTGTGCTGCACTTTGACTACCTCTTCGCGACCACGATCGCAGTAGAAGCCGCCGTAGTCCACAACTTCGTCTGGCACGAGCAGTTCACTTGGGTTGACAGAACAAAGTCGGACCGAGTGCAGCCCCGCTGGCGCCGGTCGCTACCCAGGCTCCTGCGCTTCAACCTCACCAACGGCGCCGTCTCCATCCTCGGTAACCTGGCACTGATGAAAGTGATGGTCGGCCAGGGCCACATGAATTATCTCCTCGCCAACGCGATCGCCATCGCGTTGTGCTCGCTGGCAAATTTTCTGGTGAGCGAGGAGTGGGTGTTCGAGGGAGAGTAACTCAGTCTGTGTGGCGCGGGCGCCCCGCCCGCGATCCTTCCAGGAGAGCAGAGGCGATCTTCACTTAGCTCTGCACATCGTTGCACTCGAGCGCAGTCCTTCACCAGTGGGGAGTGTCACACCGAAAAGGCGGAAGAAAGCCGCGGCCCGGGCTCATTCCGCGATCTTCAGCACAACCTTCCCGTAGTTCCTGCCATCCTCCAGCAGCTTGTAAGCTTCGACGGCGCGCTCCAGCGGGAAGACATGTCCGATCTGCGGAGTCAGCTTGCCCTGCGCAATCCATGCCGAAAGCTGCTGCCACGCCGGGTCCATGATCTCGCGCTTTTGCGATAAATACGTCAGCCACAGCCCTTGCACGCTGGCTGACTTCGCGTACATCGCGCGCACATCGAGTTGCGGCGCCTTGCCGGTCGCAGTGCCGTACTGGATGACCCGTCCAAAGTCGCGCAGGCAGCGCAGGCTCTTGGCCGTGTGCTCTCCGCCCAGCATTTCGAAGACGGCGTCGACGCCCTCGCCGTGGGTCAGATTCTTCACCGTCTCTTCATAGTCGTTCTGCTTGTAGTTGATGCCGTGCTGCAGGCCAAGCTTTTCCACGCGCGCGAGTTTTTCGTCTGACGATGACGTCCCATACATTTCGACGCCGAGCAACTGCCCGATCTGCACCGCCGCGGTACCCACCCCTCCCGCAACTGCGTGGATCAGGACGCGAGGCGGAGCTGCGCTCCGCGGGACAGCCGAAGGCGGCTGTCCCCACATGGGCTGTGGTGTCATGCCGGCCTGCCAGTATCCCAGGTAAGCAGTGAAGTAGTTGACCGGGAAGGCGGCGGCTTGTTCATCGGTCCACTGCGATGGGATCGGCCACACCATGTTGGAGTAGGCAGAAGTCTTCTCGGCGAAAGCCGCCCACTGCGCGTATCCCATCACGCGCCGTCCGCTGCTCTCCTCGACTCCGGCAAACTCGCGCCCCACGACCAGCGGCGGCGGCGGAGTTCCCGGATAGCCTCCCTTGGTGGTCATCACGTCGGCAAAATTCAGCCCCCCCGCCCCGACGCGGACCAGCGTTTGGCCGGCCTTGAGTACGGGTTCGGCGACGTCAAGGAGGGCGAGCCCTTCCGGCCCGGACAACTTGGTGAGGACGAGTGCTTTCATGGGAAAAGTTTAGCAGGATCGATTCCAACCTAAACGGTCGGGCCTTCAAGCTCCAATCCCGCACCCCACTCATGTGGCGACGGCCGCCCTTCCACTTCCCTCAGGGCAGGCTCTCGGCCGTCCAAACCTGGGCAAAGTTCGGCGCTTCGGAGAAGAGGTTTCTTCTCGCACCTCCGGCGTCCGCCAAAGTCCGACAGTCGGACCCCAGTTTTCCCCCCGCCATCTACCGGCAGGTATATACTCTTGGCGTTGGCTTACTGATCGTCCGGCCGAGCCCCAACCGGCCGGGACGGGGCGTACATTCATCCCCTAATTCATGCGCGCCCCGCATGCGCAAGGCCGATTCCCGCCGGGGCTGCGCGGAACTGGCACGGGTGCATCGCCCGCCGTACGGGCCAGCTGCATCCGCGGGGAGGTTTACCGTGGATATCATCTTTGTACGTCTTCTTTTTGTCATCGTTGTAGCGGTTACCTGCTTCGTCATTGAGCCCTTCGGATTAACCCGCAATGCGGATGCGGGCGTGGGCGCATTGCTCGGGCTGGCGATCGTCGTCTTCGAATGGAAGCTGCGGATGGTCAGCCTGAAGCGTCTCATCGGCGCTGCCATCGGAAGCTTCCTCGGCATCTGTGGCGCCTACCTGTTCGCCATCGTCATCCGCAACAGCATTCCCGAAGGACACACCCAGAGCTTCCTCCAGATTCTGGTCATGCTCCTGATGGCCTATGTCGGCCTCATCGTCGGGGCCAACAAGGGCGACCTGCTGAACCTGGCGGCCCTCGGAGGCATCTTCGGCGGCGAGAAGCAGGGCAAAAAAAGCTACAAGATTCTCGACACCAGCGTCATCATCGACGGCCGCATCGCCGACATTGCCGAGACCGGATTCCTCGACGGCATCATCGTGACCCCGCAGTTCGTCCTCCGCGAGTTGCAGTTGGTTGCTGATTCCGCCGACTCGCTTAAGCGCAACCGTGGACGCCGCGGCCTCGACATCCTGCAGCGCCTGCAGAAAGTTGCCACCCTCACCATCCAGATCGTGGAAGACGATTTCCCTGCCGTCCGCGAAGTCGATCTCAAGCTGATCGAACTGGCCAAGCTTTACGAGGGCAAGATCATCACCAACGACTTCAACCTGAACAAAGTGGCCCAATTGCAGGGCGTGGAAGTCTTGAACATCAACGAACTGGCCAACTCGCTGAAGCCCATCGTGCTTCCCGGCGAGACCATGCGTGTCTTCATCCTGAAGGAAGGCAAGGAATATAACCAGGGCGTTGCCTACCTCGACGACGGCACCATGGTGGTCGTCGACAACGCGCGTAAGATGATCGGCAAGACCATCGACGTGTCGGTAACGTCAGTCCTGCAGACCACTGCGGGAAAAATGATCTTCGGCAAGTGGGACGAGCGCGCCGCCTACTCGCGGCAACCCGCTCCGGTTCCGGCGTCTGCTCCGCCGGTGCCTGTGGCGGTGGCGAGCGCGGGGCCATCCGTTTCTCCGGGAACCGAATCCAAGCCGTCGTCGTAGTACCCCGTGGGAGGTGGCATATCCGTGCTCTCGGAGGCTTGGGGTCTACACCCGCGGGGTGGCCTGGCGATCAAGTGGCCCGGGTGAAATTTTCCGCCCAGTCGTGTCAGCTCGCGGCCGCGGTCGAGGATACTGTGATCGTGTTGCCGCGAACCGTCCCCACGATGCGGGCGCGCTGCCCGGCAACTCTCTCCAGAAGCGCCAGGTCGCCGTCGAGCACGTAGGTCTTGTCGCCGTCCACCAGCGCGAACGTCGCTCCGCCGCGTACGCACTGGAGCGTGCAGTCCCCGGCAGTCTTGTCGAGATCGGCGGAATGTTTCGCGCCGCAGCGGGAGCAGGTCACCATTCCCTCGTGAGTCTGCTGCAAGGCCGAAGCCGAAGATGATTCCGCGGCTGGCTTCGCTTCACCCGGTCTCGATTGCGTGTGCCCTGATTTGGAATGTTCCGCGACCGCCACGGCTGCGGCTCCCAGAGTTGCGATCAGAAGCGCGAGCGCGCACGCAATCGCGGTGCCCAGTGCGACGATCTCGATCCAGAATCGATTCGCTTTCATGACAGTTCTCCAGACAGCGGGCCGGGCCCCTGCGGGGCTCGAAAGATTGGACGAGGCGGGCACTCTTACCGTCGCAATCCACATGCCAGCCAGAGTGCGCGTCTAAATTGCTGACAAGGCTAGCCTTGCAGAATTAGGACGAGAGGTTCGAGGGCCCGCGGGGTGCCCGAACCAGGAAAAAACTTCCCCCTGAGCGCTTGTGCCAGAGTGACTCGGTGGTGTGCGAGGAAATCGACTACGCGGTCAGCGCTTTCGGACCGGGCCAGCAAGCAGGATTGAGTTGTGGGAAGCGCCGAAGGGAAAGTAATCCGGGCGATTCAGTGCGTTCGTCTACGCTAGTTCTTTCCCGGCCACTCCAACAAAAAGCAGTTGCCCTTTGCCGCGCACGGCAACATGTCCTGAACCAGCAGATTCCAGCCGGCAAATCCTGGAAAGACCTTATCTTTCGATTGTTCCGCGGTAGGCGCCAAGCCTTCGCCCGTTTCCGCGTGGTAGCACTCGTGCATCGATCCCCACTTGTGAATATCGGCGAGCACCAGGTGTCCTTGATTTGAACTCCCACCTCCGCACTCGTATACTTACAGCCCGCTATGAAGGTCATCGTCATTATTCCGGCTGCAGGTCTCGGGACGCGCATGGCTCCCATGCCCAGCGCTATGGACGCGAAGACCAAGAAGCCCCATCCCTCGAAACAGTTCACCGATCTGGCAGGCACGCCCATCCTCATTCATACTCTCCGCAAGTTCGCGGCCGTCGATGCCGTCAGTGAAATCTGGATTGCCCTGCGCGAAAACGAAATTGAAGGCTTCCGCGAACGCCTGGCCAGGGAATCCAAAGACGTGCTCAGGAAAAAAGTTGAACTCGTCGCCGGTGGCGAGCACCGCCAGCAGTCCGTCGAGCACGCGCTCAACGCTGTTTCCGCCGCGGCCGATGACGTGGTCCTGGTACACGACGCGGTGCGCCCGCTGGTCACGCCCGAGATTATTCGCGACGTGATCGCGGCGGCTCAAAAATATGGCGCGGCGATCGCCGGCCTGCCCGCCGTCGACACCGTGAAGCAAGTCGAGCGCACCTCCGAAGGCGCCATCGTCAAAGCCACCATTCCCCGCGCCGGCGTGGTGCTGGCCCAGACCCCGCAGGGATTTCATTACAGCGTCATCAAGAAAGCCTTCGACGAAGCCGCCGCCGACGGATTCATGGGCACCGACGAAGCTTCTCTGGCCGAACGCTCCGGCCACGAAGTCGCCGTCGTCATGGGCTCACCCAGAAACCTCAAGATCACCAGCCCCGGCGACATGGAGTTGGCGGAGTTCTACTTAAGGAAATGAGCCACGGATTTCGCAGCGGATTTTCACGGATCATACGCTGGTTCAGCGGCGTAAACTCGCTGGTGTGAAGTCCCTGCAGAGCTCTGAAACACTTCGCAGTTCACCGAGAGGATTATCGGCGTGTTTTACGATGTTTACAACGAACTCGGATACGGTTTTCTGGAGAGTCCATCTACGCAGAGGCCATGGTCATCGCGCTGATATCAGGCGGGACTGAAGGCGAACGGGAGGTTTCCGTGCCGGTGTGGTTCCGCGGCAAAGAAGATCGGGCAATATTTTGCCGATATGGTGGTAGACGATAAAGTACTTGCTTGGAACTAAAGGCCGCGCGCAACTTGGATTCGGCCCACGAGGCGCAACTTCTGCACTACCTGCGCGCCACCGAAATCGAAGTGGGTCTGCTCCTGAACTTCGGCGTGAGCCCCAATTTCGCCGGCTGCTTTTTGACAACGACCGAAAAAAGATCCGTGGAAATCCGTGCGAATCCGTGGCCAAGGTTTCTGCATGAGAATCGGCTACGGCTTTGACTCGCACGAGTTCCACACCGGCATCCCGTTGAAGATCGGTGGCGTCATGCTGCCCCACCACAAGGGTCTCGGCGGCCACTCCGACGGGGATGTCCTGCTGCACGCCATCACTGACGCGCTGCTCGGAGCCATCGCGGCGCCCGATATCGGAGCGCTGTTCCCTCCGTCCGATCCCAAATGGAAGGGCGCGGATTCCGTCATCTTCCTTCGCGAGGCCCTGAAGCGCGTACGGGACGCGGGTTATGGCGTGGCCAATGTGGATGCCAGCCTGATTCTGGCCGCCCCGAAAATCGGACCACACGCCGGGTTGATTCGCGCCCGCGTCGCGGCGTTGCTCGGTCTGCCCGGCAATTGCGTCGGCCTGAAGGCGAAAACGCCCGAAGGGCTCAATCTCGACAATGCCGCCATCGCGCACGTGGTCGTGCTGCTGGAGAAGATTCCGCGGCAGAAAAAGAAATCGCGGAAAAAGAAGTAATCACGTCGTGAGCGCCCTGGAAAACGCGAGTTACTTTCGCTGCATAGGAGGATTCATGCACGTGTCCGCGCGGCTTTTCCCCGTTGCCCTCGTCCTGTTTCTCTTCGCAGCTCTGGCTGCCGCACAACCAGCATCCCCAGCGCCGCCGTCACATGTTGACGTGCCCGCGATTTCGCCGCGTGCGGAAGACGTCGCCAGCATCGACGGGATCATGAAGGCGTTCTACGATGTCATTTCCGGCCCAGCGGGACAGCCGCGGCAATGGTCGCGCGACCGCACTCTCTATATTGCCGACATCCGCTTCGTCGCCATGTCCGAGGACAGATCCGGCCATCCCGTCGCTCAGATCGCCAGCCACCAGCAATTTGTCGACTACGCCAACCCGGTCCTGGTGAAAGAGGGGTTCTACGAAAGTGAGATTTACCGGGTCACGCAGAAATTCGGCAATATCGCGCACGTCTTCAGCACCTACGAAAGCCGGCGGCAGGCCGGCGGCCCGGTGATTGCCCGCGGCATCAACAGCATTGAGTTGTTTTATGACGGCAAACGCTGGTGGGTCGCCTCGAATATATGGGATGATGAGCGCCCTGACAATCCTCTGCCGCCGGAGTACTTGCCGGAAGGAAATTCCGCCAAGAAGTAAGGCGGCGCACTCGGGCAGAACTTCGCGCTCGATAAGTGACGCCGGGACTACACAGTCTCAAGCTTCCCTGCCGGTTTCTCGCGGCGCTGGCTTGCGGCATAGATCAACGCGCTGAAAATCGCGCGGGAAGCCGCATCCTGGTCCACCGAGCGCTCTGGATGCCACTGCACCGCCAGCACAAAATGATCGGGAGCGGTTCCTTCCAGCGCTTCGATAATGCCATCGTCCGGACAGCGGGCCACAATGCGCAGGCCCTCGCCGATCACGTCGGCCGATTGATGGTGCGAAGAGTTGACGGGTACGACGATGGGGCGTCGGACCTCAGACTGCGGACTTGGGATCTCTGCGCCCACGATTCCCGCCAACCTTGAGCCCAACTCAATCTCAACCGAGTGCGCGATCGCGACCTTCTTGCCCGCCTCGTGATTTACTTTCGCCCGCGTTTCTTCCGGCAGGAAATCCGGAATGTGCTGCACCAACGATCCCGCCCGGTACACGTTCAGGCTCTGCAACCCGTAGCAAATGCCCAGCACCGGCTTTCGCTGCTGGTAGGCTTCCTCCAGCAGAAGATCGTCGACGGCATCGCGTCGCGGATCGGCAGCCGCCGTATGCGGTGACCGCAAAGCCTTGAACCGCGCCGGATCGACGTCAGCCTTGCTCCCCGGCAGCAGAATTCCGTCGCAGCGCTCCACCACTTTCCTGATTTCGTCCGCGGGCTGATCGAGCGCTACCCGAACCGGTTCTCCTCCAGCCAGAGTAACCGCGCGCTCGTACTGCGGGATTGCCCGCTCCCCATACTCGCGGTCCGTAGAATGCGGCATCGGAATGGCAATGCGCGGCGCCATGTCCTAGCCCAGCCTCTCAATCGCCGACAAGGTCTTGGCCTGGCGGTAATGGCGTATCTCCATGACCAACGCCAGCACGAAAATAATGCTGCCCGCGACCAGCGCCATGGGCAGCGCGATGTGCCGGTACGCGATCCGCATGTCCGGATGCACCCCCCGCAGCGAGGCAAGAATTACGGTTCCAAGGATCGCGAACAGCAAACTCACCGCGAAGCAAAGCAGCGTCCCGATGAAGGTCACCAGACCGACGCGCACCGGAATGGTGTACCAGCGGGGCGCACGGGATATACCTGCGGATGTCATAAGTTCAGCATCGATTCTAATGGGTGGCGCTCTCGTTGATCCGGTTCGCGCGGCGCCCGCCAAATGCATGGATGGTCCTAGTCCCAGCTTCCACTTCCCCGCCATGCCGCACGCCGCGGGGAATGAAGCATTCCTCTCCCGCCCGGATCGGTATCCTCTCGTCGCCGCCGTTCGCCTTATAAATGATCAAGGTGTAGCAGCCTTCGACCACAATCATGTATTCGTCGAACTCGTGCACATGCGGCGCCGAGGGCGTCGTCTCGGAGCACGTCCAGAACGCCATCTGGCTCCCATCCGCTCCATCAAACACATACCCTTCGACCCCGGGAGTCGCCTGGCTGCTGGTGGCGATTCGGTTGACCGGCTGCTTCATGAACTCCGGAAATTCCTTCATAGCCGCGAGATGCTCCTTGGCGATTGAGATTCTCCCTATGCTAATTCCAGAGCGTGCTGCGAGTGCGGGGACTTGAGATATCCCTCCAGATTTTTTTCTTGGCGCTGAGCTAAGATCTTGATTTTGTTGGGGATAGAGGGTGAGGGATGTGGCCCTCTTTCCGCAAAATATTGAGCAAAAACGACTTGCAAGTAAATTATTCCGGAATAAGAACTTATATATAATCACATAGTTGCTCTACTCCGCGAGATGCTCCTTCGCATTGAGATCACCCATGCTAATTCCAGAGCGTGCTGCGAGTGCCGGCACTTGAGATATCCCTCCCGATTTTTTTCTTGGCGCTGAGCTAAGATCTTGATTTTGTTGGGGATAGAGGGTGAGGGTGTGGCCCTCTGTCGGCAAAATATTGAGCGAAAAGGACTTGCAGGTAAAATATTCTGGAATAAGGACTTAGATGTGGACATGGAGCTGCGCGGGGCGTGAGTAGGGACGACGAAGCTGGTAGAGCCCTCTCGCATGTAGTGAGCTTGCGCTATCCAGAATTCTCGGTAAAGGTTGTTCGTCACAGGAATTGCGATGCTTGCTGTGGAAGGCTGTGGAAAAGACTGCCAGTTGGGTGTGGTTGCGGCCGCCCCTTATCGGCCAACCTGGCAATGACCGGAGCGCCATTCCGGTGTGTGTAGAATAGGGCAGATGTCGCAGGCAGCCCCAGCCATTACGCGCAGCCCCGCCGAAGTCGTGAGGCTCACGCCTGTTTCGCAGGCGCCGAATGGCATCTGCTACGCCGCCGCCGGCGAGGTTGCGGTCAACTCGTTTGACCTGGAGCGCATGATTGCCGCTGTCCCCACCAAGGTCGCGGCTGCACTCGAGCGCAAGGCCTACTACTTCGTGCCGCTGACCGTAAGTCAGGGAGACGAGACGGTGATCGCCGACCGCTACGACGTGGCGCTCAGCGACAACGCCGTCTGTCATCGCAATCTGAACCTGGGCGACTCGCAGTGTGTCTTTATCTCGACGCGATTGATGGACGACAAGTTTTCCGTTGCTTTCGAGTTCTATATCAATGTGGGCCACGCCCTGGTCGAGCGCGCCGGAGTCTCGCGCGATTTCAGCGAGTTGGCATGGAGCCAGGTGGAAGCGGGCGTACGCGGCGAGACTTCTCTCGACGCCTGGGACGCGCGCAAACTGGCCACCGCCGGAGGCCCGGACGCCGAGCGCTTCAAGAACGAATATCTCGACGCTACGTTCGCTGACACGATTTCGATTTATCTGCTGTCGCTGTATCTTGACGTGGACTATTACGATCTGCGGGAGCGCGACTATCCGCTGCTCGCGCCTTCCGCGCTGGCCGAGCGCCTGCGCAAAGTCGCGGAGCTGTTTCCGCCCAACACGGGATTTGAGTTTGCGGTGCTCTACAAGCGGCGGGGGTAAGGCAAATTCTTCGCCGCGGATCAACACGGATTTCCACGGATCAAGCTTATAACGTCTCTATTGTGCGGCATCGATAGTGTCCAGTGCGGGTTGTGGCAGGATCTGCCGCAAAGTGTGGAGAAGGTTACCCGACCAGGGATTGGTCACGGTGAGCACCTTGCGAGCAGAGGTGGAAAGGGCTCATGCTGGCGACCGCCGGGTAGTAGCTGCACGATCGGACGCATCCGTGCCCTTCCGAGCCTGCGATCTTTTCCTTCGTTGCCCGGCGCATCGCTGCGTGCGCGGATTTCGGTGAAACTCCAGGTAGTAGTACTCGCCATCGACGGATGTAGCTGTAGCTGAGGTCGCCGACCCATAGGGCGGATATAAGAATCGGTGCTGGACCGCACTTCGTGCTCCCGATGATGGTTCCCTGCGCGGAAGGCCAGGAAGGGGCGCGGCAGCGTTCTGTACCAGGCCCAGGCTCCACCACTAGCCGAAATCAGCAGCAGCGCAACATCTTTCACGATGGGCAGCAGGTTAAAAGGGTCCCAGTGTCTCATTGCTTGTTCAGCTTAACCCGGCCAAAGAGAGCTGGCATCGTAAATTTGTAATCGAGACTTTACAATCATCCCTCCATGACCGTGACGGTGCGATCGTTCGCCAAGATCAACCTGGGGCTGCGCATTGGCGCGGCGCGGGACGACGGATTCCACGAACTGCTCACCGTCTACCAGACGATCGGGCTGCATGATGTGATTCGCGTGAGCGTGGGGCGCGGGAGTGGGATCGAGATTCGGTGCGCCGACCCGCGCGTGCCCAAGGATGAATCCAATACCTGCTTTCGCATGGTTGAGAAAGCCATGCGAGCGCTGCGCGCGAAGGGCCGCGTGGTCATCGAGATTGAGAAGCGGTTGCCGGTGCAGGGCGGGCTGGGGGGAGCTTCTGCAAATGCTGTGGCCAGCCTGCTGGGGCTGGAGCGGGCGCTGAAGAAGAGCCTGCCGGCGGCTGAGAGGCTGCGGGTTGCGGCGGAAGTCGGGTCGGATCTTCCGCTATTTCTGGTGGGCGGGACCGTTCTCGGAGTGGGCAGGGGGGAGCAGGTGTATCCGCTGCCGGATTTGCCGTCGCTGGCGTGCGTGGTGGTGACCCCGCAGGTTGGGGTGTCGACGCCAAAGGCGTTCGCGGACTGGGATCGGTTATGTGGTAACAGACAGGGGCTAAAGCCCAGTTCTTCGGATGTCGCTGACGCGGCCCTAAAGGGCCGCTCTTCCACCGCGAAGGCGGGCGGCTCAGTGTCCTCCGGCGAACAGCCAGCCGAGCTGCGCTCGGCTGGACAGTCGAGGGCGGCTGTCCCTACAAGAACCACTGCGAAATTGACGGTATGTGCCGCCTCCGATAGAATGAATGAGCTTGGTCGCGGGTTGTCGGCGTGGCTGAGCGGGCTGTACTCCAGTGCTCCTTCTGATTTCTTGGCGAGAGGGGGCCGGGCCGAGAATCCGCTTCTCTGGCTTGTCCGGGCTGGGATTGAAAACGACTTCGAACAGGTCGTCTTTCCTGAATATCCCGAGCTGAGTGAAGGGAAGCGTGCGCTTGTGCGTGCGGGCGCGAAATATGCGTCCTTGTCGGGCTCCGGTTCGACGATCTACGGGCTGTTTGCCTCGCGACAGGCGGCCGCGCAGGCGACGGCCAGGCTCCGGAAGCAAGGCTGGGCGGCGCAGGCCACGGCAACGCTGACGCGGCGGGCTTACTGGAAGCGGGTTGTTGTGGGCTAGGGCGTGTGGGCGGGGCTTGTGCCTCTGGGCGCTCGCCTTCGGCTTCGCTGGACGGCCGAGGCGGCCGTCCCCACATAGTCTGTGCCACATGGTCCGTGGCACATGGTCTGTGGTGAGCCACGAGTTTTTGATTGTTGATTTTTGATTGTTGATTGAAAATCTAACTGTGCCCCGGTTAGGGGTCCAATCAACAATCAGGCAATCACAATGGCTTACTGGGCCGTCGACTAATGGTAGGTCAAGTGCCTTTGGAGCACTTTGTCTAGGTTCGAATCCTAGCGGCCCAGCCAAAGATCAGTTCTCAGTTGCCAGTTCTGAGTTCTCAGTTAGAACTGGCCGAACGCAAAATACTGAGAGCTGAGAACCAGGAACTGAGAACTGCCTATGGCTACTTTGGTGACGCCGACCGACAAGACGGAGAAAGTGGAAAAGAAGAGTCCGCCGGTGACCGACGAGAAGGCCGAGCGGAAACAGCGTCCGCGCGTGGATGAAAAGTTTAAGATCTTCAGCGGCACGGCAAACGAGCCTTTGGCGGACGAAGTCTGCCACTTTCTCGGCATGCAGCGCGGACAGGCGCAGGTCATTCGCTTCCGGGATGGCGAGTGCTACGTCCAGATTCAGGAGAACGTGCGCGGCTGCGACGTGTTCGTGATGCAACCGACGTGCCGTCCGGTGGACGAGCACCTGATGGAGTTGCTGCTGATGATCGATGCGCTGAAGCGCGCCTCGGCGCGGCGCATCACGGCCGTGGTGCCGTACTTCGGATATGCCCGGCAGGATCGCAAGGACAAGCCGCGCAGCCCGATTTCATCGAAGCTGGTGGCCGATCTGCTGACCACGGCGGGAGCGCACCGGGCGTTGATCGTGGATTTGCATACGCCCCAGTTGCAGGGATTTTTTAATATCCCGGTGGACCATCTGTTCGCTTCACCGGTGCTGGTGGATCATTTTCGGAAGCTGGCGCTGCCGAATTTGACGGTGGTTTCGCCGGATGCGGGCGGCGTGGAGCGGGCGCGGTTTTTTGCGAAGAAAGTTGATGCGGCTCTGGCCATCGTCGACAAACGCCGCGTCGAGATGAACGTTGCCGAAGTCATGCACGTGATCGGCGACGTGAACGGCCGTACGTGCTTGATCATCGACGACTTGATTGATACAGCGGGAACGCTGGTCAAGACCGCGGCGGCACTGATCGAAAACGGCGCGACTCAGGTCTACGCCTGTGCCTCGCATGCGGTGCTTTCGGGGCCGGCGGTCGAGAACATCCGGAACTCGGTCATCAAGGAAGTGGTGGTCACGAACACGATCCCGCTCACGGCCGAGGCGGATGCGGCACGAACCGAAAAGGGAGGCAAGATCAGCGTCCTCTCCATTGCAGGATTGATTGGCCGGGCGATTCAGGCCAATCACGAAGAGACTTCGGTCAGCAAGTTATTTACGTAAGAAATCAGCTATGAGCTTCGAGCGGTGAGCTAGGAGCAAACATGGTTGCTCGCAACTCGTAGCTCGAAGCTCACAGCTAAGGACTTTAAATATATGGCGACTGTATTAGAACAAAACACACTGGAAGCGCAACCGCGGGAAGCGGGCAGCAAGAACGACGCCCGCGCGGTACGCCGTGGCGGAAAGATTCCGGCCGTAGTCTATGGAGCGGGCAAGGAATCGCTCTCCATCAGCGTGGATCCGCGGCACGTGGCGCGCATCCTGAACTCGGAGACCGGTCACAACACGATTTTCGATCTTGCCCTGAGCGGCGGCGAGCGCAGCAAGGCGATGATCGTCGACTGGCAGTACGAGCCCATCAAGGGCCACCTGCTGCACATCGACCTGAAGCGCATTGCTCTCGACAAGGTGCTGAAGGTCAGCGTGCCCGTCTTCCTAGTAGGCGAGGCCGCGGGCGTGAAGCAGGAGGGCGGCATCATGGAACAGATGCTGCGCGAGGTCGAGGTCGAGTGCCTGCCCGCGGACATTCCGAGCCACATCGATGCCGACGTCAGCCATCTCACCTTCGGCAAAGTGCTGCGCGTTTCCGAGTTGCCGCATTCGGACAAGATCAAGTTCATTACGGATGCGAACCAACCCGTGGCGCACGTGACGTCGGTGAAGGAAGAAGTTGTGGCCACGCCGGAAGCAGTGGCAGCGGAAGCGGCAACTCCGGCCGAGCCCGAAGTCATCAAGAAGGGCAAGCAGGAGACCGAGGAAGAAGGCGCCGAGGCTCCGGCCGCGAAGCCGGAGAAGGCCGAGAAGAAGGAGAAGAAATAGCTCGCGTAGGGACGGGCGCATTCGCCCGTCCGGCCGAGCGCGAAGCGCGGCCGCCCGCTCGAGGGCTGGGCACTACGAAACCGGGCGGACGAATGCGTCCGCTGCTACGTGGGTTGGGATGGTGGCGTGAAACTGATCGTCGGTCTCGGCAATCCTGGCATCGAGTATCAATTCACGCCGCACAACCTGGGCTTTCTGACGATTGATCGGATCGCAGGACGCCTGGGGGTGGACGTGAGGAACCGGCAGTGCCGGGCGCTGACCGCGCGGG
Organism: uncultured Acidobacteriota bacterium; assembly: GCA_963709865.1. Lineage (GTDB taxonomy): Bacteria > Acidobacteriota > Terriglobia > Terriglobales > Acidobacteriaceae > Sulfotelmatobacter. The sequence goes on along the minus strand of CAVPXW010000020.1, from coordinate 37,120 downwards.
CGGTGATCGCCGATCAGACGGTGCTGCTGGCCAAGCCGGAGACGTTCATGAATTTGAGTGGCGTCTCGGTGCGGGAGTTGGTCGAGGAGTACGAGGCGAAGCCGGAGTCGGACCTGATTGTGATTCAGGACGAGCTGGATTTTCCGCTGGGCACGCTGCGCATTCATACGCGGCGCAGTTCGGCGGGGCACAACGGCATCGAGTCGATCATTGGGGCGCTGGGCACGCAGGATTTTTTGCGCATCCGGATCGGCGTGGCGCCGGATCGGAAAGTTGGAGACGGGGCTACGTACTTGCTGGCTCCGATGCGCAAGCCGGAGTTGGCGATTGCGGACGGCATGCTCGATACCGCCGAAGAAGCGGTGAAAGTGATTTTGAAAGAAGGTCCGGCGGCGGCGATGAACCGCTTCAACCGGAAAGAGCCGGAGCAAGAAGATTAGCCACGGATTTCACGGATTCTCACGGATCAAGACAAATTCTTGAAGGTTTATCCGTGAAGATTCGTGAGAATCAGTGGCCAAGGATTTGGAGAAAAGAATGAATCGTATTTATGAGCTGATGTTTATCGTTCGGCCGGATATGACGGAAGAGGATCTGGACAAACTGATTGCGACTCTGAGCGGCGTGGTGCCGGCCTCGGGCGGCAACGTGCAACGCGTCGACAAGATGGGCAAGCGCCGCCTGGCCTACACCGTACGCCGGTTCCATGAAGGCATCTATGTGCTGATGATCGTGGAAGGCGGCGGCGCGGTGATCCACGAACTGGAACGCCGCCTGCGCGTGACCGAGCCGGTCATCAAGTTCCTCACGGTGCGCATTGATGAGGAGCAGAAGCGGCTGGACAAGATCAAGCAGCTGCGCGACGCGCGCAAGAAGGTCAGCGCGCAGCCGGCGCGCAGCGGCGGCGGCGGCGGAAGAGCCTGCGGCTCCGGCGGCGGAAGCACCGGCAACGGCGTAATCCCGCATTGCTCTGCGTTCTGCGCGCAGGTCTTAGAGAACGTTGCGGGCAAAAGCTTTTAACCGCGGAGGACGCTGAGAAAGCGCAAAGATCGCGAAGAACAGCTTGCGGGAATCAGAAACATCTGGCAGAGAAAAGAGATTCGAGGAGAATTATGGCTGAAGAAACGAAAGCACCAGAGCAATCGACGCCGCCGAGCGAGAGGCCGCGTTCCAGCGAAGGTCCGCGCTCGGGGGGAGATCGTCCGCGGTTTGGTGGCGGCGGACGCGGACCGGGCGGTCCTCCGCGCGAAGGCGGTGGCGGACGCAAGTTTTTCCGGCGCAAGAAAGTGTGCAAGTTCTGCGTCGAGAAAATTGAGGACATCAACTACAAGGATTACCGCATGCTCGGGCAGTTCGTGGCCGAGAGCGGCAAGATCGTGCCGCGGCGCCTGACCGGCGTGTGCGCGCCGCACCAGCACCGTCTGTCGGCGGCCATCAAGAAGGCGCGGAACATCGCCCTGCTGCCGTTTGCGGGACGGGCATCGTAAGAAATGCAGCTCCTAGCTGCTAGCTTCTAGCCCCTAGCTAAACGGGGCGGAAGTCTTGGATTGGCTAGGAGCTAGCAGCTAGAAGCCAGGAGCTATCATGGAAGTCATTCTGAAAGAAGATGTAGCGAAGCTGGGATCCCGCGGCGACGTGGTGAAGGTCGCGGAAGGATATGGACGGAATTATCTGTTGCCGCGCAAGCTGGCCATTCAGGCCAACGAAGGCAACAAGGCCGTCATCGTGCAGATGAAGGCCGCTTCGGTGCGGCGCTCCGCCAAGGAGAAGACGCAGGCCGAGGAACTGGCCAAGCAGTTTGATGGCGTCTCGGTGTCGTTCCAGCGGCGCACGGGCGAGCACGATCAGCTCTTTGGTTCGGTCACGTCGAGCGACATCGGCGATGCGCTGACCAAGAAGGGCTTCAACGTGGATCGCCGCAAGATCCAGCTGCACGAGCCGCTGAAGACCGTAGGCGAGTTCACCGTCCCGGTCAAGCTGCACAAGGACGTGACCGCGCACTTGAAGGTCGTCATCGAGAAGGAAGCGGTCGCGGAGTAGAGGTTCGAGCATATCGGCCCGGGCGCTCGCTCGGGCCGCGCTGTTTTACGCCGCGCATTCAATGGCCACGAGTGGCGTACCCGCAGCGTGCGTGGGCGAGACGCCCAGCGACAGCCGGCAGGATGCCGGCGCTACTAGAAACTGCATCGCAAACAGGGCAATTTCTGTGCCAGAGCCAAGGCAGAGCCTGTGTGCGGTTGTTCTGTTTCCCCCTAAATCTTTGCCCCAGAACCACCTAGGCCCCCAAAAAATCCCCGTACCGCCTATAATTTCTGCTCACGGTTCCACTGACCACCCGTCTATTCCTGTGCAAGCCCGGATACACACAAATACTGGGCTGAGGACAGGACAAAGATGCCGGCCGGTGTATGGGCACTACCACTAGCGGTTGGCGACAGGGCCCGCTCGAAGACAGAAAAGCGAGAGGGTGGAGAGAGTCAGTCAGAACCAGGACCCCGCGCGGGGCCGCATGGCTGGGCAAGAACGCCGCATAGACGACACGATGCTGATCCGGGAGGCCCAGCGCGGAAACCGCGCCGCCTTCGAGGAACTCGTCCGTCACTACGACCAGGCGGTGTTGCGCCTGGCTCTCCATCTCACCGGGACCGAGCAGGACGCGCAGGACGTCTATCAGGACGCCTTCCTCAAAGCCTATAAGAACATCGGGAATTTCCGGTTCGAGTGTTCCTTCTACACGTGGATTTACCGGATCGTGACCAACCTGTGCCTCGATCACTTGCGGAAGAGGAACGTGCGCAAGGAAGACGCGCCGGTGGCGAAGGATCCGTCGGGCGGCGAGTACGATTTGCTCGACCAGGTGCCCGACGTACGCGCAGGAGCGAATCCGGAGCGCGACTTGATGCGGCGGCAGCTGGGTGCGCGCATCTCCGGAGCGCTGGAGAAGCTGACGCCGCGCGAGCGCATGGTGTTTGAGTTGAAGCATTACCACGGATTGAAGCTGCGCACCGTGGGCGAGATTTTGCAGACCACGGAAGAGACCGCCAAGAACACCCTCTTCCGCGCCACGCAGAAATTGCGCGGGGCGCTGGCGGATATGAGATAGGAGTTGGGATTGAGCGGCCGGGCTTCGCCTTGGCCGGACGGGCGAATGCGCCCGTCCCCACACGAGATGTCGCTTGATGAAGGTGCAACGATGAAATGCGAATGGGTTCGAGAAAATATCGTGCTCCAGGTTTATGGCGAGTTGGCCGATGACGCCCGCCACGAACTGGAGCAGCACGTGGCCCGCTGTGCCGACTGCGCAGCCGAACTGAAGGCGGAGCAGGATTTTCACGCGCTGCTCGCCCAGGACCGCGCGGTCGATGCTTCGCCGAACCTGGTGGCGGCTTCGCGCATGCGCCTGCAGGAAGCGCTGGAGACGGCCAAGCAAGGCAGCTTCTGGAGCCGGCTGGCATTCGATCCGGCGAACTGGCTGCTGCAGATGAAGTTCTCGCCGGCGCTGGCGGCGGCGATTCTGATTCTTGGGTTTGCTGGGCGGAATTGTAACCATGCGCGAGATCGCGCGCCCCACGACAACTGCCGGGGTTACGAACACAACGAACCCGACCGCTGTTCCCACCGAAGCCTCCATCGCGAGCATCAGTTCCATCGTCCAGGACCCGGGCACCAATCAGATCAGCATCAAGTACAACGCCGTATCGACCCAGGAAGCGCAGGGATCGCTGAACGACGAGAGGATCCAGCAGTTACTGCTCTACGCGGCGCGCAACAACTACAACTCCGGTGTGCGGGTGGACTCGGTCGACCTGCTGGCGCAGAAGAGCGGCGACATGCAGGTGCGGGAAGCGCTGATGTATACGCTGCAGAATGACACGAATCCGGGAGTGCGGCTGAAGTCGCTGGACGCGCTGGGCAATTACGTCAAGAACGATACCAACGTACGCGACTCGGTGCTGCGGGCGCTGGTGAATGATTCGAATTCGGGTGTGCGCATCGAAGCGCTACGGCTGATCGAGCCGGTGAAGGCCGACGGCAGCGTGCGCGGTGTGCTGATGGCGCTGGCGGCGAAGGATCAGAGCACGTACATCAAGTCGCAGGCCCGCACCATGCTGGCCCAGTTGCCGGAGATTGACTAGAAACAGCGCCTGAAGGCGCGGTTGTTTTGAGCGGTAATCGGTATGCCTGAAGGCATACCCTGATACGGATGCAAGGACGGATGGAAGAACGGATCCGAGGGCGGATGCAAAGGCGGATCCGAGGGCGGATGCAAAGCGACCGGCGATACAAGAGCGGATCCAAGGATGGGTGCAAGGTGCAAGAAATGAGAGCATTCGCTGATTCATGGCGAGAAACGAGGTGGCTATTTTGAAACGTGCGCTACAAATCGTCGGGCTGGCTGGTGTGCTGGCCCTGCTTGCGCCGCTGGCCCTTCTTCCGAAGGGCTGGGCGCAGGAAACACATGTATCCCGCGAAGGCGGAGCCTGGGGTCAGGAGATCACGGGTTCGCTGGCAGCGGTTAAGAACTTGAGAGTGAAAGTCGACATGGGCTCCGTGGTGGTGCGTGGCGGACAACAGCAGGGCATCAATTATGTCGTTCATACTCATTTCGGTAATTCTTCCGAGCAAGATGCGCGCCGCCAGTTCGAGCAGTACAAGATCACGGCGTATGTGAAGGGTGATACCGCGTGGATCGTGGGGGATTGGCAGGGCGGGAGAAGGCCTCGCCATTCTTCGGCGGAGTTTTCCGTCATGGTTCCGCGCGAAATGGCGCTGGTGAAGCTTGAGACCGAGGGCGGCAACGTGGACGCAACAGGAGTCGCGGGCCGGGTGGAAGCGGAGAGCGGCGGCGGCAGCATGAAGCTCGATGACATTGGCGGAGGAGTGAGCGCCGAGACCGGCGGCGGGTCGATCGATGTGGGCACCGTCAGCGGCGATCTCGGACTGCATACCGGCGGCGGTTCCATCGAGGTTCGTCACGCCAACGGCAAGGTGATCGCTGAAACCGGCGGCGGCAGCGTCGAGATTCAAGCTGGGGCGCAAGGCGCGACCATCGAGACCGGCGGCGGCAGTGTGGAAGTGCGCCAGTGCAACGGGAAGGTGAAAGTTTCTACCGGCGGCGGCAGCGTGGACCTGAGCGACATTGGCGGCCCGGCGGAGATCGAAACCGGGGGCGGGAGCATCCGCCTGACCTCGGCCAAAGGCCACGTTCACGCGGAGACGGGTGGCGGCGGCATTGAGCTTTATGGAGTGCCGTCGGCGCGCGCCGAAACGGGCGCGGGCGGCATCACTGTGAAGCTGGTGAATACTGGCGGCGAGCGCAACGATTCCGATCTGGAAACGGGCGCGGGCGACATCACGGTCTACCTGGCAGCCGACGTAGCCGTCGATGTGCGGGCCAGCGTGGATATGGGGAACGGACACCACATCACTTCCGATTTTCCCGACATCCACATCAGCAGCGAGGGCGACAAATGGGGCCCGAAGACGCTCACTGCCGAAGGCAAGCTGAATGGAGGCGGCCCCACGCTGAAGGTGCGTACTTCGACTGGCGACATCTGCTTCAAGCGCGCCAGCCATTGAGAACCATTGCAAGTGGAATGTGGAACGCGCGGATTCGTAAGGCTTGGTGGCCCCCTGAATCCGCGAGCCTCAAACAATGCGGGATGAGGGAATGACCATGCGCAAATACGTTTTGACCAGCATCGTGTTGTTGCCGTTACTCCTCAGTTTTTCACACGCCGCGCAGAACTGGTCGGTGGATCCGCCGGGACAGCCCTGGGTGTTTTCCAGCGAGGACAGCGGCACCAGTTCCTATCTTGGAGTTGATGTCGCGGATGTGACCACCGAACGTCTGAGCGCGCTGAAGCTGAAAGAGGAAAAAGGCGTTGAGGTCACGATGGTCGACCAGGATGCTCCGGCGGGCAAGGCTGGCATTAAGGAGCACGACGTCATTCTCAGCATGAACGGCACCTCGATTGAAAGTGGCGCGCAGTTGCGAAGGATGATCCACGAAATGCCGCCCGGGCGCGTGGTGAGCTTCGGCCTGAGCCGCGATGGCCAGCCGGTGACGCTCAAAGTGCAACTGGCCGACAAACATAATGAGTTTGTCCGCATCAACCCGAAGCCGGGCGATTTCAATGTTCAGATTCCTGAGATCCACGTGCCGGACATCGACATCCCATCGATCAACATGGTGGTGGTGACTTCCTCGGCGCGCAGCGGGCTGATGGTAGAGAACATTACGCCGCAATTGGGAGAGTTCTTCGGGGTCAAGAACGGCAATGGAGTTTTGGTGCGCTCGGTCGAGAAAGGCAGCCGCGCTGAGAAGGCCGGCTTGCGCGCTGGAGACGTGATCGTGAAGGTCAATGACCACCCCGTGCACGATACCAGCGATTTCACGCACGCTGTGCGCTCGCGCAGTGGCGCGTCCGTCACCGTGGGCGTGATCCGCGATAAAAAAGAGCAGAACCTGAATCTGACTCTGCCGGACCGCAAGGAGACGGGCGAACTTCTGGAAGAAGAGAGTTTTGACGGGGAATCGCTGATGGAGGCTGACTCCGCGTTGGAACTGAGCGAATTGCAGAATGAAATTGCCAACTTGCAGCCCAACCTGGAATTGGCTGCCGAAGGCTACCGCAAGTCCGCGCAAGAGATTCGTAAGTCCCTCTGCGACCAGCAGAAGAAGCTCAGGGAGGGCGCCGCGAAGCAACGGGAACAGTTCAGAAAGCAAGGGGAAGAACTCCGACGGGAACTGGACCGGATGCGCCGGAACGCAGTCGTCTTCCGGACCTGGATGGACATTTAGGGGGGATTGATTTCGGACTGTTACCGGCCGCTGGAGGCAGCGCTAACCAGGCTGGTGAGGCAGACCCGGTTCCGACCCGCCTGCTTGGCCGCGTAGAGGCCGTTGTCGGCAGCGCGAATCATCTCATCCCGGCTCTTGCCATGAGCAGGGAACTCCGCAACCCCAGCGCTGATGGTCACCGTCCGGGGCACTCCGGGAAACTGGAAGGCCTCGACCGATCGCCGCAATTTTTCGGCGATGGCCAGGGCTTGGGGCGCATTGGTTTGGGTCAGCAGGATGGCAAATTCCTCTCCGCCGTAGCGGCACACGACATCGATCTTGCGCAGCAACTGGTGGAAGAGCGACGAAACCTGGCGCAACACTTCGTCTCCCAGCAAGTGCCCGAACTCATCATTCAGCTTCTTGAACCCATCGATATCGGCCATGATCACGGCCATGCCGGTTCCGTAGCGGCGGGCGCGCTCGATTTCTTCCAGGATCCGCAGCTCGAAGAAGCGCCGGTTGAAGATGCCGGTGAGACCATCCAGGTAAGCCAGTTGTTTGACTCGCTCCACGTAATGCGCATTCTGGATGGAATTGGCGCAAATGTCGGCGACGGATTCGAGTGACTGTAGTTCGTTCTCGCGGAATGCATTGGGCTGCGAACTGTGCAGCGTGAGCACCCCGAGGGTCTGCCCAAATGAAATGAGCGGAATGCTCATCCGCGAGGCGGACTCCTTGAAAAGCCGGTCGGACTCAGGGGTACCGCTCAGATCTTTCTCGATGATACTGCCGCTGGTGGCGATCACTCGCGACCAGGGCTCCTGGACTGCCGGACAAACGTCCACCCGGCGGGGTACAGGGGGTGAGATCCCCTTGATGTGCCCGCATAACCAGGTCACCTTCCTCCCGCAATAGAAGCGACACGTGCGAAACCTGAAAGGCCCGCTGAATGATGGAGCAGACGCGGGCCAGCAGATCCTCCAGCTCCATGACCGCCGTACTTTGCTGCGCGATGGTATTGATGGCTTCCAATTGCCGCGCCCGCTGCCGTTCCAGGGAGTACAAGCGCGCATTCTGCAGCGCGATGGAGGCGTGGGTGGAAAACAGGGTCAGCAGCTCGATGGTTTCATGGTCGAAGCGATCGAGGCGGTCGCTCTGGCAGTCGAGCACGCCCACGACTTCATCGCGCACCATGAGAGGAATCGCCAGTTCCGAGCGGGTGGACTGCGCGGCGCAGACATAGCGCGGGTCCTGGCTTACGTCGGGCGCATAGACCGGTTGCTTCTTTAAGACCGCGGCTCCGGTGATCCCGTCGTGATATCCCAAACAAATCGTGTCTTTGCCGGCGTCCCAGCCGATCTGCGAACGGACGCACAACTGTTTGGTCTCCCGGTCGAGCAGCAGGATGGCCACGTTCGGCAGATGAAAATAGTCGCGCGCGATAGCCAGGATTCTCTGCAACACCTCGTCCAAATCGAAGGTGGACAGTACCGCCTGGCCCGCGTCGTAGAGGACCGCGATTTTCGGCATGGTCGAACGAATTGTACGTCGGGGAACAGCGGTTACCGAGGTTCCGAAAGTAACCGAGCTCAAGAAGGAGTAGCCGTTCTTTCAGGCTATCGCCACTTTCTTGCGGTGCGGATCAACCCGTAGGCGACCAGGCAGAACCAGAAGTCCACCACCATGCCAAGATCGAGTCGCAGAGGGCGGTGGCGGGCCACCGGCGGCAAGGAAGGGGCCAGGACGAAGTACACGACATTGCCCAGGATGATGGCGAGCAAAGTCTGGAGAAAGTTCGTGAGCACCGATGGTTTAGACACCATACAGGGTACCTTCGGATACCCCTTATTTACGCGGGTTTCCGCTTGGTTGCAAGGATTTTGGGAGAACCGGGGTCATGAGTTTTAAGGCGGGTCGAGTAAGCCGCGCTACTGGTTGGGCGAGTCGTATGCCGCAAGGCTGCGGTAGCCTTTACGGCTGCGGATGCGCAGGCCTTTCTGGTTCTGCGCTTGAACTTGGATGGTGCGGTAATGCCCATCCGGCTTAAAGTCCGCTGCTTTGTAAGACACTGCATACTGGCTGCGCAGCTCTTCCTGAATGGCTGTGAACGCGTTGGCTACGGCGGCGATCTGGGACGGTACATACGACCTGCCGCCGGTCGCATCCGCAATGCGTTCCAAGTTCTTGTTGCCTCGTCCGTGGGAGCCGGCCGGGTTGGTGCTGATGGTATACACCGAGACTTCGGCCCGCTGCGCCATCTCGATAGCTTTTTCGCGACTCACTGAGCTCGCGTTGTCATTCCCGTCGCTCAACAGGATGATGGCGCGCCGGACAGGGCCAGCCTGAGATTCCTTCATCAACTTGTCCCGGCAGGCATAGTAGAGAGCATCGTACATTGCTGTAAGGCTGCCCGGTCGCAGCATGCCAATGCCTGCCGAAAGCTTTTCGGTATCGTCGGTGAAGTCCTGCGTGACCTTGGGAGTCAGGTCAAAGCCGATGACAAAAGCCTGGTCGTACTTCGGTCGAATGGTCTCTTTCAGGAACTCGATGGCCGCCTCCTGCTCGAACTTGAAGCGAGCAGTCACCGATTCACTGGCGTCGATCAACAGGCCGACGTGCAGGGGCAGATCCGTCTCACTGTTGAAGCTGAGGATCTGTTCGGGCGGCTTCTTATCGTCGAGAATCTTGAAATCGCTTGTCTTCAGATCCTTGATGTAGTGGCCGTGCTTGTCGGTGACGGTGAAGACCAGGTGAATTTCGTCGGCCGTCGTACGCAGCGTGAAAACCGATTTATCTTGTTCTGCCGGCGCACCCGAGCCCGGGATCTTGGCTGCCGCATTCTGCGGTGGGGCCGCTTGAGCCGAAGCCACCATGGTTGCTCCACTCGGGGCGGGCTCGTGCGCCCCGGCCGCGGGGAACGGCGCGACACAGATTAACAAGAAAATTATGGGGAGGAAATTCATGGTTTTCACCACCACCCCGGCGATCTCGACCCATTGAGAACGAAGATCCGTCCGTGGTGGATGAGGTTCGCCATGCTCGTGAATTCTGTGGCACACAGGCCACAAGTGCATTATCGATAGGTCCAGGCGCCGCACAACTGGCAATTGCAACAGGTATGACCCCGAGTGAGGCGAGTCTGGATAATTGGGCGCAGCTTTTGGGATGCACGAGCGGGCATTCGCCTGCTCCTGCTAACATTCTTTTTCAGCCTACGGAACCCAAACGAATGCTCGAACTCTCCACCCCCGTCCAATATGTGAAGGGAGTTGGTCCGCGCATCGCGGAGGTTCTTGCCGGCAAAGGAATTCACACGGTTGGCGACCTGCTCCACTATCTGCCTTTCCGCTACGAAGACCGGTTGAACCCGCGGGGGATCTCCGAACTGCGCCCGGGAGAGATGGCGACGGTGGTCGGCGAAGTGCGCAACTCCGGGCTGTTCCGCACCCGCAAGATGCCGATTTTCCAGCTTACGGTCGGGCAAGGGCGGGCGCGCCTGCGCTGCCTTTTTTTCCATGCGACGTACCTGCAGGATAAGTTCACGCCCGGCCAGATGATCGCGCTGTACGGCAAAGTGGAGGAAGATGAGCGCAGCCGCGAACTGCAAATCATTCAGCCGCAGTTTGAGATTCTGGGAGATGCCAGCGATGACGGCGGGAACGGCGCGGAAAAGAAAGCCGCGGAATCGCTGGAGATCGGCCGCATCGTTCCCATCTATGAGGCGATCGGACGGCTTACACCGCGCTGGTTTCGGCGTGCGATCCGCACCGCGCTCGACAATCTGACGCCCGACTTGCCGGAGCCGATTCCCGCCGCGGTGCGCGCCCATTTAGGTTTGATCTCAGCGCGGGCTGCGCTCTGGAACGTGCACTGGCCGGAGCCGGGAGAGAGTTTCGACGCGTTGCAGTCATCGCGGACGCCGGCGCACATCCGGATGATCTTCGACGAACTGTTTTTCGTGGAACTGGGCCTGGAGTTGAAGCGCCGCCAGCAGAAGGCGCAGACCGGAATCGCATTCCGCCTGGACGAGCGGGTGCGGGCGGCGATCAAGAAGATTTTGCCGTTTCATCCCACGGCCGCCCAGAAACGGGTGCTGAAGGAAATTGCGGCGGACATGGAAAAGCCTTATCCCATGCGGCGTTTGCTGCAGGGCGACGTCGGATCGGGCAAGACCATTGTGGGCTTCGAGGCCGCCATCATTGCGATCGAGAATGGTTGCCAGGTGGCGCTGATGGCCCCCACCGAAATTCTTGCGCAGCAGCATTATTTTTCGGCGCGCCGGATTCTCGAGAACGCCGGCTACCGCATCGTCCTGCTGACCGGCTCGCTGGAAGCTGACCGGAAGCGCGAAGTGCGGCGCCACATTGCGCAGGGCAATGCGCAGCTGGTCATTGGCACGCACGCGCTGCTGGAGGAGAAAGTGGAGTTCGCCAAGCTGGGGCTGGTCATCGTGGATGAGCAGCATCGCTTTGGAGTGTTGCAGCGGCTGAAGCTGATGAGGAAGACTTCCGAGGGGGATGAGGACAGCCGAACTTCGTTCGGCGGGACGGGCGACGGCGCCCGTCCCCACACCAGCTCAGCGCCCGGCGAGCCCGACGTTCTGGTGATGACCGCGACGCCCATTCCGCGGACGCTTGCGCTTACTCTTTACGGCGACCTCGATCTCAGCGTGCTCGATGAACTGCCGCCGGGCCGCACGCCGATCGTCACCCGCTGCGGCGCCGACGACGAGTCACCGAAAGTGTGGGAGTTCGTCCGCAAGCAAGTGGCTGCCGGACATCAGGCGTACGTGGTGTATCCCGTCATCGCCGAGAATGAAGAGAGCGAACTCAAGGCGGCGATCAAAATGTACCGCGAGTTGAGCAGCAAGATTTTCGCCGATCTGAAAGTGGGCCTGCTGCACGGGCGCCTCGACGCCGAACTGAAAGACCAGGTCATGCGCATGTTTCAGAAAGGCGAGCTGCAGATCCTGGTCGCGACCACGGTCATCGAAGTCGGCGTGGATGTGCCCAACGCGACCGTGATGGTGATCGAGCACGCCGAGCGCTTTGGCCTGGCGCAGCTTCACCAGCTGCGCGGGCGCATCGGCCGCGGCGCCGCCAAGTCGTATTGCATCCTGATGACCGGGGGCAAAGTCACGGAAGAGGGCCAGCGGCGGCTCGATGCCATGGTGCGCACCAACGACGGTTTCCAGATCGCCGAACTCGACCTTGAACTGCGCGGCCCCGGCGAATTCTTCGGCACGCGCCAGGCGGGGACGCCAAGCTTCCGCGTGGCCAACATCATTCGTGACGCGCAATTGCTGGAAGCGGCCAAGCGCGAAGCCGCCGCGGTCATCGCCGGGCCGAACGCCGAAATCTCCGCCGAAGAAATCAGCCGCGCTCTGGTGCACATGCGGGCGCTCTGGCAGCACACGTATGGGTTAGTCGAAGTCGGCTGACGGTCAGTGAACTGCTTTGCGCGCCCGAGAAATCCTTGCTCTAGCGGGCTAGGAGAGCTACGCTGAGCATGATCATTGGAAAGGTTATGTCGTGGCAATCGACGAATCGCCAAGACTTAGTCAACTGCTTGAGGCCCTCGCCAGCCAGCGCCCTCCACTCCCTGAGGCTTCGAAACTTGTTCCGTCCTTTCCGAGGAAGGGTCTCGGGTACAGCCAACTGAACGAACTCCTTTTGCTCCTCGGATATGACCGGGTTACGCACGCTTTCTTCCAGTTTCTTGTCGATGGAACGCTGGATTACCAACCTGGCTGCGAGCTAGGATCGATTGAGGATCTCGAAGCGGGCGTCGAACGGGCAAGACAGCTGTCTTTACTTTTTTTCGGCAACGTCAAGTTCGGCTTCAAGAAGCTTGCGCGCGACACAGACGAGCTATCGTTCTATCATGGGTCCACTCAGCCTGTTGATCCAGAGATTCTCAAGCAGCGACACGAGCCTATTCATCCGGTGGATCAAATTCCGTCCGCCGAGACCTACTATCTCGGGTACGTGGTTCAGAAAGAACTGGACGATAGGCTTAAGAAAGACCCAAGCGACAACGTCGCTTTGTCGGAGAAGCGGGCGCTAGAGACTGTGCGTGACAAAGGTATTCGGAACCAGCATGCCTATCTGGTCTCCGATCATCTGGATGTTTATGTCGCGACGTCAATGCGGCGAAGGCACGAGTATGTCGAGGTCGCCGAATTTGCCCACCAGGTTTTCCAACACGAGCGGATTAAGGACCTAAAGCTTCGTTGGTTTGACCCTACACAGGCATATTGTCAGGATCGGATCGATAAGGTTTGGCTGAGGCACTAATGCTTAAGCGAGCCAAGTGCACTCTATACCTGGCTCAAGAATCGGATATTCTCGGAAAAGACTCGGAACTCGCCTCCACCTTGGCCCAGGGGAAGCCTGTTATTGCGTATGTGCCCTCACCCACGGACGAAGAGGTATTGAGTTCTGTGAATCGGCTTTCGAGCCTCTACTCGCGAACCGAGGCGTCAGTAATCCTCGAACGGCTTCAGACACTGTCTCCCAATCTTGCCTGGGGCGATGCCTTGGTTCGTCGTTGGCTCGACGCGCCCAGATCTGATGGATCGCGAACTTGCATTGGCCTTGCTGGTCAAAACAACTCGTGAACACTACGACAGGCGAGCGGAGACGTTAAGGGAGAGCCATCCGTTAGGCATTCAGGTGAACTTGGACACCGGCGTAGCGAACGGAGTGCTAGTCATCCGGAAGGTTTCGGACTGCGCCGAGCTGATTTACAGAATCGTCACACGGACCCTTCAATTCCGCATCGAAAAGAAGCTGATCGAGAAGGTCGAATACCACCTGCTTCGAGAAACGGTTTCAGATTCGATCTTCCGTGTAATGACCGGGGATGCTATGCTAACGAATAGCTTTTGGAACTTTTACTTAGAGCCCTCGGAATAGGGAAAGGGAATATGAGCGAGAAGATCAAGAACGGGCAAATCAATCCTTATGACCTTTCTACAATTCGCCGCAGTGCCTCTGCCGCCGCACTGAAAACGCCTTCCCCGATGCGACAGCCGTACACGCTGGCGTCGTCGCAGCGGTTGATCAAGTCGACGGTTGTGGTACGCACCAAGAGGTCCACTAAGCTCCGTAGGACGGACTCCGTAATCATTCGCCTTGGCGCTTCCTTCCAAGCGTTTCCTGTGATCAATGCCCCGCTCCACCTCGTCTATCCCTGATGCGCAGTAAGATTTAACACCCGATACGCGCTTGGCTGCGAAACCGAACTGATAGAATCGAAAAGATGGCAGGGTCTTCCCAACTGATTCAGATTGAGCTTGGCGCCTCCGCTGCGGACGCCCAAGCCGCAGTGGCTGCGGGCGAAAGCTCCCGTGGGCGAAAACTTCCACAATCTGAAAAAGCTGGCCCGCGGCATGGGGCTGCATACGGTGTGCGAGTCGGCGCAGTGCCCCAACATTGGCGAATGCTGGAACCACAAGACGGCGACGTTCATGTTGCTGGGCGATATCTGCACGCGGCGTTGCGGTTTTTGCGCCGTACCCAAGGGACGTCCGGAGCCGATCGACTGGGACGAGCCGCGGCGCGTGGCGGAAGCCGTAGCTACGCTGGGGCTGAAGCATGCGGTCGTGACCAGCGTGAATCGCGACGACGACAACATTGGCAGCGCCAGAATTTTCGCCGAAACCATCCGCGAGATTCGCGAGCTGATGCCCGACTGCCGCGTGGAAGTGCTTATCCCGGATTTTCAGGGCCTGGAAGAATCGCTGCGCATCGTGCTCGACGCCAAGCCGGACGTGCTCAACCACAATACCGAGACCGTGCCGCGGCTGTATCGCGCGGTCCGCTCCGGCGCGCGCTACGAGCGCACGCTGACGCTGCTGGAGAACGCCAAGAAATTCTCTCCCGGCATGGTGACCAAAAGCGGCGTGATGGTTGGCCTCGGAGAGTCATCGGACGAACTGGTCGAAGTCTTCCGCGATCTGGGCGCGCGCGGCGTGGACATTCTCACCGTCGGGCAGTATCTGCGGCCGTCGAAGGATCATCTGCCGATCGCCCGCTTCTACGCGCCGCAGGAATTTACCTTTCTGAGGGAACAAGCTTTGCGCTTCGGTTTCCGCCACGTCGAGTCGGGGCCGCTGGTGCGGTCCAGCTATCACGCGCACGAGCACGCTGATGCCGCTGCGCTGCCGCGGGCGGTGTCGTAGCTTGCGGCAGACGGGGTTCCCCGCCAACGTTGTTTCTCCAAAGAACACGGATTGCAGGGTTAGTATCTCCATCGAAAAAGTCGGCAACGGGAGGTTCCTCCTCCGGTGGTGACCCTCCTGCTGGTGATTCTTGGATTCTTCGCCGGATTGCTGGGCGCGCTGACCGGAATCGGCGGCGGGGTGCTGCTCACTCCCATTCTCGCGCTGCACTTCGGCATCCCCATTCGCCAGGCCATCGGCACCAGCCTGGTCGCGGTGATCACCACCTCGGCGGCGAGTTCCTCGGTGCACTTGCAGCGCCACACCACCGACATCCGACTGGGCATGACTCTTGAACTGGCAACGTCGTTCGGGGCGGCGGTTACGGCATACCTGGTGGGCTACTTCAATCGTAACGCCCTGGAAGGATTGTTTGCCGGCTTCCTGCTTTATAGCGCGATTACGATCATGGCGAAGGGTGGCAAAGTGAAGCCTTTGGAGGACGAACCTGTTCCTGCCCTCGACCCGGGTGAGATCCCGCCTTACGAACCCAAGCGTTATCCGCTCGGACTAGCTGGCCACCGCCGACTGCTGCCGGGCCGGGAGCCTGCGCAAGATATCGGCGATCAGCGCCCGCCGGCGGCAGTCGCCTGGTCCACCACCTCCCGGCCGGCGGCGGTGACCGATACCTGCACCGCGCGGCGGTCCGCGCGGGCCCGGTGCCGGCGGATCAGGCCCTTGCGCAGCAGCCGGTCGCACATCCGCCCCGCGGTGGGCGGCGTGACATCCAGCGCCGCCGCCAGGTCGCCCACCCGCTGCGGCCCCCGGGAAGCGAGCACCACCAGCGCCCGGTACTGGGCGATCGTCGTGTCCTCCGCCGCAGCACCCAGCGACCGGGTGGCCACCGCGACCAGGGTGCGGCTCGCGGTCAGCACCGCGTCCACCGCGGCCTCGTCCGCCACCTGCTCCGTCACGCCCGGCGCACCCCATTTTATTTGCCTACTGCAATAAGTGCATTACAACTCTATCAGCTACTGCACCTTAGCTTAGGTCGGCGCGCGAGTTGGCGCGGGGTGCGTGTCCGGGTCATGAGGGCCGGCGGTGATGTCAGCGGCGGGCGCGGCGGCGGCGTTCCTGGCCGGGGCGGTTATCAGCCTGGCGGTGAGCTGGCTGCTGGTCTCCCGGCTGGAGCGGGGTCGGGGAGCGCCTGGGTCTGTCCGAGGCCCTGCTCGGCCTGGTGGCGGCGCTCGCGGCGGACGCGCCCGAGGTCACCGCGGCCGTCACCGCGATGTCCGCTGGCTCGGGACGTTCCTGGAGGACCCGCTGGACGTGCCGGGCGAGGTGCTGGACTTCGTGGCGGGGCAGCTGGGCATAGCGGACCCGTCGGTCGTGAAGCAGTACGCCGAGCGGGTGAAGACGAAGTTCGACCATCAGCAGGAGATCCGGCGGAAGTACGGGTTGCGGGACTTCGCCGATGCCGAGGCTGAGCTGGCCGGGTGGGTGGCCGCCCGCGCGTGGACGTCCGGGGACGGCCCGAAGGCGATCTTCCTGGATGCGATGACCTGGCTGCGCGAACCGACGGTCTGGTGGAGTTGCTGATCCAGCTCATCCACAAGATCAGCGTCCGGGCGGAGCGGAAGGTGGAAAGCGAGATCAACGCCGCGCAACCTCAGGAACCCGGCGACTGTTGCTCACCCGGGCTCCTGGCCCAGAGATCGAAGTACGCCTCAGCACGGGTGATCTCCGCCTTGCAGCCGCCGCAGCGCCCGTCGTCCTCGGCCCAGAGCCCCCGAAGGTGTGACCAGCCGCAAGGTAGGAGGCGCTGCTCAGCCTCGGCGGCGCGGGGGGTCGAGCAGGGTGGTGACCTCGGCCCGCCCTGCCGCAAGCACTGAAAGCTCCCCCAGCCTGCACCCTCCGCATCAGTGCAGGTCAGCGGCTACTTTGTTGGATTTAGGCCCGTGCTGGGGGGACTCACACAGGACGGCGCATGAACCACCCGGGGCCTGGCGGGTGCGCCGCCTGGCAACTTGGAGCACAAGGTCCCGGTGGCCCAGGGCTATAGCCCCTGCGCGGCGGCCGGGGCCGAGCGAATACTCAAGTTAGATCGATGGATTTTGAATCGAGATCCATCGATGTGATGGAGGAGGTCCACCATGAGTCCCAGCAACCGCGCCACGCATAAGGGCATCATCGGCCTGGTGGTCGACGAGACCCAGCCCCGCGCCACGCATAAGGGCATCATCGGCCTGGTGGTCGACGAGACCCAGCCCCGCGCCACGCATGAGGGCATCATCGGCCTGGTGGTCGACGAGACCCAGCCCCGCGCCACGCATGAGGGCATCATCGGCCTGGTGGTCGACGAGACCAAGCCGCTCCGCGCCGTGGATGGGTCACGCGGTGCTCCCGCCGGATCCCGGGCGCCCGCTGTTCCTTCGCAGCGCGAAGAGAACGCGGACCGGGAGCTCGCCGGCCACGCGTCATGATGCGGACTGAGATCGACCCGGCGGCGGCCCGAGCCCAGCTGCTCACGGCGGCGGCGGATCCAGTTCGGTGGAGGCTGCTGGCCATGCTCGGCGAGGGGCCCCGATGCGTTTGTGACCTGCAGCCGGTCGCCGCCGTAGCGCCGAACGTGCTGTCCTACCACCTGAAGGTGCTGCGGGACGCGAAACTCGTAGAGGGCACAAAACGCGGCCGGTGGGTCGACTACCGGCTGGCCGATGACGCAGGGCTGCGGCTGGCCGCCGCCCTGCCGATCCCGGCCCGCTCACCGGAATTTGCCGCGGCCGCGGGGCGAGCCTCCAGGCCGGTGTGCTGAGGTGGTCAAGACACCCGGCACGCGCCCACCGGCGGCAGCGGTTCAGGCGCCGGGATACGGGTTCATGTCCATCGCCGCCCTCGTCGTCGACGAGAAGGCCCTGGTCTCCGTCCGCGTGCCCCCCATCCCAGGTCCGCCAGCTGCTCGCCCCTCAGTCCGCGTAGCCCTCGCGTCCACAGCCTCGGCGCTGAGACCCGAGGAGGGTACCCGATGACGTCAGCCCCACCCGCGGCGAGGGAATCGATAGCGCCTCTGGCCCGCCTGCGCGGACTGGACCCCGGCTGGTTCGCCGCGGTGATGGGCACCGCGATGCCGGCGGTGCTAGCTACGACAACCCCGGCAACCTTGAGGCCTTGCGCGGGACCGCCACCGTGCGGGCGCAGGCCTCCGCGGCCGGGGTGCCGCCTCCCTGCGCTCGCGTCATCACCGGGCGGCGCCGGCTGGCGTGCGACGACCACCAGGAAGAGGGGGTGCCGCGGTGACTGACACGAGGACTACCGAGGTCACCGGCCCGGCCGGGCAGCGGCCGGTGATGACCCGGCTGTCCCGGCTGGACCGGTTCCTGCCGGTGTGGATCGGGGCGGCGATGGCCGCCGGGCTGCTGCTGGGGCGGCTCGTCCCGGGCCTGAACAGCGCGCTGAACCAGGTCGCGGTCCACGGCACCAGCCTGCCGATCGCGCTCGGGCTGCTGCTGATGATGTACCCGGTGCTGGCCAAGGTCCGCTACACCGAGATCGGGCGGATCACCGCGGACCGGCGGATGATGACCGCCTCGCTGCTGCTCAACTGGGTGATCGGCCCGGCGGTGATGTTCGCGCTGGCCTGGCTACTGCTGGCGGACCAGCCCGCCTACCGCACCGGCGTCATCCTGGTCGGGCTGGCCCGCTGCATCGCGATGGTGCTGATCTGGACCGACCTGGCGCGCGGCGACCGGGAGATGGCCACCGTGCTGGTCGCGCTGAACGCCGTCTTCCAGGTCCTGCTGTATGCCGCGCTGGGCTTTTTCTACCTGCAGGTGCTGCCCGGCTGGCTGGGCCTGTCGGCCACCAGCTGGCACGTGTCCATCGCCGAGATCGCCGGCACGGTCGCGGTCTTCCTCGGCATCCCGCTGGCCGCCGGGTACCTGACCCGCACCATCGGCGAGCGGGCCCGCGGCCGGGACTGGTACGAGCACCGGTTCCTGCCCAGGCTCGGGCCGGTGGCGCTGTACGGGCTGCTGTTCACCGTCATGATCCTGTTCGCCCTGCAGGGCCACAAGATCACTTCCGAGCCGCTGGACGTGGTCCGGATCGCGCTGCCGCTGCTGGCCTACTTCGCGATCATGTGGTTCGCCGGGTTCGCGATCGGCCGCCGGCTGCACCTGTCCTACCCGCGCACCGCCGCGCTGGCGTTCTCCGCGGCCAGCAACGACTTCGAGCTGGCGATCGCGGTCGCGATCGGCGTGTTCGGGGTGACCAGCGGCCAGGCCCTGGCCGGCGTTGTCGGCCCGCTCATCGAGGTGCCGGTCATGGTCGCGCTGGTTTACGTCGCGCTGTGGGCCCGCCGCCGCTTCTACACCACTGAGGAGGCCGCCCCGTGAACTGCTTCGACTGCGCAGCGCTCGGCCAGCCGGCCGATGCCGTCGCCGTCTGCGCCGACTGCGGCGCCGCCGTCTGCCACGACCACGCGCACGTCACCGCCCGCTGGCTGACCCGCACCATGCTGCTCAACCGCATCGTGGCCGTCGAGCCCCCCGCCCGCACCATCCGCTGCGGCATCTGCCAGGCCGCCCGCGACGCCGCGCCGGCCACCGGCTACGCGGCGGCCGGCTGAGCAACGGCACAACGCCAGGGCCGCCACAAGGCCCGCCCCGGCATCCCGGCCGCAGCCATTTCCAGCCAATCGGGATCGAGTCAATCCGGAGGGCAGCATGAATGTTAAACGAGTAATACAGTGGCTGCTAACGGGCTGGATAGTGGCCTACGCGCTACGTCTCGCGTTCGCAGCGACCCTGCAATCCTGGTGGCACGTGAACACGTGGGCGTGGTGGCTACAGCCGCTGGCTTTCTTTCCCATGTTCATGACATTCATGATGCTGTGGATGATCCCGACCGTGAAGAAATTCTATGCGCGCCAGGATCGTCCCTGCGGGAAATTGTGGAAGTGCCGGGCATGAGCATCGCCGGGCGGCTGCCGGCCCGGGGCGTGCCCGGTGGCTCACCGTGGCCGCGCCGGCGGCCGCGTGGGTGGCCGCCTACTGGGTGAACGGCTGGCTGTGGGACCGGTTCCTGTATGACGCGCTGGGGATGGCGCCGGCCGCCCGGCTGACCGAGACGATCCACTTCTTCCTCTACGACACGATCAAGATCGCCCTGCTGCTGGCCGGGATCATCTTCATCATTACGGTGCTGCGCTCCTACATGAGCATCGAGCGCACCCGCGCCATGCTCGGCGGCAAGCGCGAGGGCGCCGGCAACGTGATGGCCGCCGGGCTCGGGGTGGTGACCCCGTTCTGCTCGTGCAGCGCGGTGCCGGCGTTCATCGGGTTCGTCGCCGCCGGCGTGCCGATCGGGGTGACACTGAGCTTCCTGATCGCCAGCCCGCTGGTCAACGAGATCGCCATCGGGATGTTGTTCAGCATGTTCGGCTGGCAGATCGCCGCCCTCTACATCGCGGCCGGGCTGGCCATCGCGATCGCCGCCGGCTGGGTGCTCGGCCGGATAGGCGTGCAGAAATGGGTCGAGCCGTTCGTGTTCGAGACCAAGCTCGGCGGGCAGGTCATCGACTCCGCCGCCGGGCTGACCTTCGACCAGCGCATCCAGATGGGCGTCGAAGAGGTCGCCACGATCCTCCGCAAGATCTGGCCCTACCTGCTCGTTGGCATCGGCCTCGGCGCGATCATCCACGGCTGGGCCCCCGCCGCCTTCTTCACCACCTACGCCGGCCCGGGCAACGCCTTCGGCGTCCTTGTCGCGGTCGCGATCGGCGTGCCGCTGTACTCCAACGCCGCCGGAATCATGCCGATGGTGCAGGCCCTCTACGAGAAGGGCCTGCCGATGGGGACCCTGCTCGCGTTCATGATGAGCGTCGTCGCGCTGTCCCTGCCGGAGATGATCCTGCTGCGCCGCGTCCTGAAGCCCCAGCTGCTCGCCGCGTTCACCGGCGTCGTCGCCACCGGCATCATCGCCGTCGGCTACCTGTTCAACCTCCTCCTCGCCTGACCCCAGGCCCGAACTGAAGGAACGCTCATGATAATCAAGGTGCTCGGCCCCGGCTGCGCCAACTGCAAGAACCTCGAACGCGTCACCCGCCAGGCCGTCGACGCCCTCGCCCTGGACGCGACGATCGAGAAGGTCGAAGACCACCCCACCATCGCCGGCTACGGGATCATGTCCACCCCCGCCCTCGTCGTCGACGAGAAGGTCGTGGTGTCCGGCCGCGTGCCGGCACCCGCACAGGTGCGCGACCTGCTCACCCCGCTGGCCTCCTAGCCAGCCAGCGCGAGACCTGCCCGGACGAGCTAACCCGGGCGCACCGGCCTGGGCGGGACAGGATCCCGCGATGAGAGCTGAGATGACGCCCCGCTCCCGGACGGCCGAGAGACCGGGAAATGTCGGAGGGCACCGGGTGATAACCCGCTTCGGGGGTCTCCATTTTACCGGAGTAGATCTGCGGCCGACACTACAGAACCCGCAGGTCAGACCGGGATTCGGCCGGCCACGCCGACTCTCGCGGCAGGGCGCTGACCTGCGCAGCTCCGGTTAAGTGGAGACCCCCAACCCGCTTTATCACTCGGTCCGCCGTAGCTTCAGAAGTGCTGAGCCGAGATGGACCGCCAAGATCAACTCAGCCGCTTACTGTGACTGGCTGTTCCGTTGGCCGGGCCAGCCTGGAACGCACCGACGAGCTCCTGACCCGGCTGGCCGGCCGGGCGCCCACGTTGCGCCGGGCACCGGACGGCCGCATCGGCAGCGTCGGGCTGGCCGTGTGCGCGAGCCTGCCTTACGAGGTCATGCCGTGGTCGGAGGGGCCACCGGCGGCAACGCGCGCGCCGACGCCGGCGAGGCACCGCGGCGGGCCTCCCCCGCCAGCATCGTGCTCGCCCACGACGGCGGCCCGCAGCCGAACGCCACCCTCATGCAGCAACTCGATCGCCTGGCCGCGTCGATGACCGGCGCCGGGTACGCCTTCGTGACCGCGCGCGGGCTGCTAGCCGCCCGGAGGGCCGGGATCGGCGGACGGAGTCCCCCGGTAGGCCGCGTCCCGATAGCCCATAATGCTGGTAAGTGCGGCGCCGTCAGCCGTCACAAAACCGGGGAGGGCGACGTGAGCGCAGACGCCGAGCCTAACGTTTACGCTCTGCTGACCGACGGCAGCACGATCGAGATCCGGCCCGCGCGGCCTGACGACTTCGACCTGGTGCGGAACATGCACGAGAAGCTGACCCCGGACAGTCTCTACCTGCGCTTCTTCAGCATGAGCCCGAGCGCGGCCGAACGGGAGGCGCGCCGGCTCTGCCGTGAGCCCGCGCCGGACCACGTCGCGCTGCTGGCCGTGATGGACGGCGAGCTGATCGGCTGCGGCAGTTACGAGTGCGACGACGCTGCCCGGTCCCTCTCGGCCGAGATCGCCTTTACGGTCGCCGATGACATGCACAACCGCGGCGTCGGCATGCTGCTGATGGAGCACCTGATCTCGCTGGCCCGCGGCCGCGGCCTGCACGCCTTCACCGCGGAGACGCTGAGCGAGAACGCGGCCATGCTGAGAGTGTTCGCCGACGCCGGGCTGCAGGCGCACCGCGCCCTGGCCGACGGTGTGTACGACCTCACCTTCCCGCTGCCCGCCGGCGAGGAGGACGTCACCCTCGGCGCCTACCGTGACGCGGTTGCCGAGCGGGAACGGTCTGCTGGCGTGGCCAGCCTGCGGCACGTACTGGCGCCGGCCTCGGTCGCGGTCATCGGCGCGAGCCGACGGCCGCGGTCGGTCGGGCGGGCCATCCTGCGCAGCATCGTGACCGGCGGCTTCCCCGGCCCCGTCTACGCGGTCAACCCGGCCGCCGCCGAACTGGACGGCGTTCCCTGCGTGCCGTCGGCGGCCGCGCTGCCCGAGGGCGTCGACCTGGCGGTCATCGCCGCGCCGGCCGCGGCCGTACCCGGCATTGCCGAAGAATGCGGGCAGCGCGGGATCAAGGGGCTGGTGGTGCTCGCGGCGGGACTCGACGGCGCGGCCCGGGTGGAGCTGCTGGGCATCTGCCGCCGCCACGGCATGCGGATGGTCGGGCCGGCCAGCTTCGGCGTGGCCGGCACCAATGCCGGGCTCGACGCGACGTTCGCGGCCCACCACCCCAAGCCGGGAAGCGCGGGCCTGGCGCTGCAGTCGACCGGCGGCGCCGGCTTCGCCTTGGCCGAGCACCTGTCGCGGATCGGCGTCGGGATCTCCTCCCTGGTCTCGCTCGGCGACAAAGACGACGTGGCCGGCGACGACATGCTGCTGTGGTGGGAGTCCGACCCGGCGACCAAGCTGGCCCTGCTGTATCTGGAGTCGATCGCGAACCCGCCCAAGTTCACCCGCACGGCCCGCCGCGTCGGCCACAGCATGCCGGTCCTGACCGTGATCGTGGGCCGGTCCGTGACGGGCCGGCGCCTGGCCGGGGCCCGCGCCACGGCGGCTACCCCCCTGCTCACCCGGCAGGCCCTGTTCGAGCAGGCCGGGGTGATCGCTGTCGCGAACCTCGGCGAGATGCTGGATACCGCGGTCCTGCTGGCCGCGCAGCCGGCGCCCGCCGGGCCCCGGGTCGCCGTGGTGTCCAACACCCGCGGCGCCGCGGTGCTCGCCGCCGACTCCTGCGGCGACGCGGGCCTGCAGGTCGCCCGCCTGGCCGGGGACACCCAGCGGGCGCTGCGGGACCTGCTTCCCCGCGACGCCACGGTGACCGGGCCGGTCGACACCACCCTGCTGATCGGCCCCGGCATCTTCCGCCGGTGCCTGGAACTGGCCGGCGCCGATCCGGGCGTCGACGCGGTGCTGGCGCTGACGACCACGAGCGCGGGCAGCGACCCGTTGCCAGAGGTAAGCGCCGCGCGGCTGCCGGTGCCGATCGCCGCCGCGGTGCTGGACCAGGTGGAGGTGGCCCGGCTGCTCCGGGCCCCGGGCGGCGGCTCCCCCGCCGTCCCGTCCTATGCGTACGCCGAGTCCGCCGCCCACGCCCTCGGCCACGCCGCGCGCTACGGCATGTGGCGGGCGATCCCGCCGGGAACCGTGCCCGACCTCGACGGCCTGCGCCCGGACCGGGCCAGGGAACTGGCCGCGGAATTTCTGGCCGCAAGGCCGGCCTGCGGCTGGCTGCCGCTGGACCCGACCGCCGAACTGCTCGCCTGCTATGGGATACCGCTGGCCGACAGCATCGGGGTCGTCACCGAGGACGCCGCCGTCGCGGCGGCAGCCCGGTTCGGCGGCCCGGTCGCGCTCCGGGCGGACGTGCCCGGCCTGGTGCGTGCGCGTGGCGCCGGCGCCCTGCTCATCGATCTGCACGGCGCGGATGAGGTCCGGCGCGGGTTCCGCTCGCTGCAGGAAACCTTCGGCCGCCGGCTGGCCGGTGTCATCGTCAAGCCGATGGTCACCGGCGGCGTCGAGGTGATGATCAGCGTGCTGCAGGAAGAGGTCGCCTGCCCGCTGGTGCTATTCGGGGCCGGCGGTGCGGCCGCCGATATGCTGGCTGACCGCGCCGCGCGGCTCGCCCCGCTCACCGACTCCGACGCCGACGAGCTGATCCGGTCGATCCGCGCCGCCCCGCTGCTGCTCGGGCACCCCGGCGCCCCCGGCACCGATCTCGCCGCGCTGCGGGACCTGCTGCTGCGCGTCTCCCGGATGGCCGATGACCTGCCGCAGATCGCCGAACTCGAGCTCAGCCCGGTTTTCGCCCGCCCGCACGGCATTCAGGCCGTCGATGCCCGGATCCGCCTGCAGGCCGCTGACCCCGCCGACGCCCACCTCCGCCGGCTGCACTGACCGCCCGGCTATCTACCCGGGCCGGCCGCCTCGCATGACAGGCCCCGCCGCTGGTCCGGGCCGGCTGCCGCAAACGACAGGCCGGCCACCGGTCCGGGTGGGCTGCCTCAGCCGGGCCGCATCGTGCCCTCGTGCAGGCAGCGCACATGCCACGACAATGCCTCGCCAAAAAGGTGCGGGGTGTGCTTCCCGGGCCCGGTGACAGTCGTGCGGTCCAGATAGTCCTGCCGTGCGGGCAGGTAGCCGGGATGCGCGCACCGGTTGATGGCCTGCTGGGCGCGGCGCCGCGGCGGCAAGCCGTGCAGGCCGGCTACGCCCCTGCGCGGTGATGATGACGTGGACGTCGTGCTCCGTGTGGTCGACATGGCTGACCATGGGCACGATGTATGAGATCGTCCCGCCCTTGACGGTCGACGGGGTGAGGAACATGCGCTGCGGCACATCGACATCATCATCGCGGCGTACCAGGCTTTCCTGGACAAGGTGCGGGGACGGGATGACGTGAGCTCCGCGCTCGTCGTCGGGCTGCTCGGCGCCGAGACCCATCGCAGGGCCGACGTCAAGGCCGCCCTGGCCGGGCAATGAGCCGCAGCATGACGACGGAACAGCCATGGCCATGGCCGGAGACGATGGATGCGCTGCTCGCTGCGTCAGCCTCACATCGCCTCCTGCTGGAGAACGACCGGGTACGGGTGCTGGACGTGGTGATCGAGCCACAAACCCGCGAACCCGAGCACACGCACCAGGCGCCGAGCGTAATGATCATCGACGAGCCGGCCCGGATCAGGTATTACGCGGGCGACGCACTGCGGTTTGAGTCCCAGGAGCGCTTCGAGTCCCCGCCCGGCGCGCGGGTGCGCTGGATGGAGCCCGAGGGCCCGCGTTCCGTCGAGAACATCGACGAGTACCGCTGCCACGCGATCCGCGTTGAACTCAAGTAATGCCGCGCCGCGACCGATCCCCCGGACACGGCGCCCACGTCAAAGCCGCGGCGATCCCGCTCGCCAGATTGCTCATAACCCAACAGGACGCGCTCCGGGTCGCGTTCGCCCGCAGCGAGTTGCACGAAGTGCCACGGCCCGCGAAGTGACCAGTTACGTCGGCGCGGCTGGCACTCGCCCACACCGCCGCGCAGGATCGTCGGCCCGGCCAGCACGCTCAGATCACCCATTCTTGAGTGGCGCTGCCGACCATCCCGGCCTGCCGAGACTGGCGCCATATCGGCGGTTCGCGTTCGCGCTGAGGTCGCGGTGCGTCACCGCGGGTGGTGGTTGGTATCGGCGGCTGCAGGCGGCTCCGCCTGGCGGCTCCCACCGCCAGGCGGAGCTTCTCCCGGCCGGTACGCCTGTTACCGGGCAGCGCCTGCGACGTAGGCGGCGACGATATAGGTGGCGTGCCGGTCCAGGCTGTCTCGGGCCCGGTCATACCGGATCGTCGTTCTCGGGTCGGCGTGCGAGGCGGCCTCTTGCACGTCGCGCAGCGGGACCCCCGCATCCAGCGCGGCAGTGATGAACGCGTGCCTGAGCGTGTGAGGCGTGACCGCCTTGCCGATCCCGGCGCGCCGGGCGGCCTTGCGGACGATCCGCCCGGCGCCGTGCCGGTCCAGCCGGCGGCCGTCCGCGGCCAGGAACACCGGCCCGCCGGTGCGCTCGCCGACGGCCAGGTCGATCGCCCGGGCGGTCCGCGGCGCCAGCGGGATGGTCACCACCTTGCCGCCCTTGCGGCTGATGGTCAGGGTCCGGTGCCCGCGTTCCAGGCCCAGGTGCTCGATGTCCGCGCTGGTGGCCTCCGAGACCCGCAGCCCGTTCAGCGCGAGCAGCGAGATCAGCGCGTGCTCTGTCGCCGGCCCGAGACCGGCGGCGACGAGCAAGGCGCCGAGCTCGTTGCGGTCAAGTCCGACGGCGTGAGATTCGTAATCGACTCGCGGACGGCGGACGTGCGCGGCGGGTGAGTGATCCAGGAGCTCTTCTTCGACGGCGTACTTGTAGAACCCGGCGATGGTGGACAGCCGCCGGGTGACGGTGGCGCGGGCACGGCCTCTGGCTTCCAGATCGCGGGCGAAGGACTCGATGTCGGGGCGGCGGACGGCGAACAGGTTGAGGGAGCGGGCCCGGCACCAGGTGGTGAACTGGCGCAAGTCGAGCGCGTATGCCTCGCGGGTCAGGCCGCGGTATCCGGCCAGGTACCCGGCGAGGGCGAGCCGTTCGGGATCGGTGAAGGCAGGCTGGATCGTGGCGAGCGCGGTGGATGGGGTGGCAGTGGTCATCGGGCACCTCCTGGCCGGGCTGAGACCCGAAGGAGGCTGGGCTGGGCCGGCTGCGGGTCCCAGCGGTTAAGCGGAAACCCACCGTAAGCCGTCGTGCCTGGTCACGCTATGCCACCAGCGGGCAAGTGTCGGGCGTGGCATACCACCCGAGAAAATGCTCCAGACCGCCGATTACGCGCACGCTGTGGCGGCGAGCTCGTTATCTGGTTCGGCGCGCCGATTCGCCAATTCTGTAGCGTCACCGAGGTGTTCACCACCGCGCCGGCCAGGCACGGCTGCAGTTGGGGTCGCGGTGGCCGCTCGTCGTGTTCGGGCTCCACCTCCTGTGGGCAGGTCCGTCGTGGTGACGCCGCCGTCGGGTGGCGACGGGCGCGGGCCGGTGCGCATCGTCAACGATCGCCATTCGCTGCAGCTGGAGGCAGGAGGCCGGGGTTTGCCCGTCGGTGCATCTGTCTGTTGATCATCTTGATGCGGCCGGTGTGCGAGCGTATCGCGCTCATCTGGCCAGCGCCTCCAGCAAGGCAGCCGCGTCGTAGGCTCCCCGGTGCACTACGCCATCGATGAACAGGGTGGGCGTGCCGCGCACCTGACCCGACGCCATTCCGCTCTCCACGTCGCGGCGTACACGCCTCAGTACGCCAGCGCCGGCCCGGTCGCCGTCGAACAGCGCGACGTCCAGCCCGAGGCCGGCGGCATCCCGCCGCAGGTCGTCCTCTTCGAGCGCGTTCTGGCGGTGAAAGAGCAGCTCGTGCATGTCCCAGAACCGGTCCTGGAGCGCGGCTGCCTCGGCCGCGGCAGCTGCGGCGAAGGCGTGCGGGTGGATCCCGGTCAGCGGAAAGTGCCGGAAGGCGAAGCGGACACCCGGGCCCAGTCGTCTCTCGACGCGTTCGATCTCCCGGAACGCCCGGCGCGAGTACGGGCACTCGTAGTCGCCGTACTCGACAATCAGACGACCGGCTGGCGAGCCGCGAACGTGATCGACCACGTCGTCAAGCGGCTCCATGGCCGCCTCCTGCTTGTGTGGCAAGGTGCTCCTCATCTCCGGCCCTCAGCACAGGCCGGTCACGTGGGTAGGCAGCGGCTGGTGCGGCCGCGGTGGTTGCCAGGTAGCGGTGGACCAGGGGGATGGTGGCCGCGCCTTCGCCGACCGCGGAAGCGACTCGTTTGACCGATCCCGCGCGCACGTCGCCGGCGGCGAACACCCCGGGCAGGCTGGTCTCGAGTGGCAGCGGCGGGCGGCCGGGGGGCCAGCGGGTGCCGGCTGGCAGGTCCGGGCCGGTGAGGATGAACCCCTGCCGGTCGCGTGCGATGGCATCGCCGAGCCATTGCGTCCGCGGCTGTGCGCCGATGAGGACGAACAAGGCGCCGGCGGGGACGCTGCGCCGCGCCCCGGAGGCGGTGTCCTGCAGGACCAGCGATTCGAGATGGCCGGTGCCGGTGCCGGTGCCGTCGGCGACCTGCACGTGGTAGCGGACGTCGATGTTCGGGGCGGAGCCGATCTGGCGGATGAGGTAGTCGGACATGCTGTCGGCCAGCGATTCCGCGCGGACCAGGATCGTCACCTGGTGGGCCCACTTGGCCAGGTGCAGCGCGGCCTGCCCGGCGGAGTTGCCGCCTCCGGCGACGAACACGTTCCGCCCGCGCATGGCCGGTGCCTCGCTGGCCGCGGCGCCGTAGAAGACCCCCCGGCCCTGCAGCGCTTGCAGGTGGGGGATGCCGAGCCGCTGGTAGGTGGCGCCGGTCGCGATGATCACGGTGCGCGCGGTGAGTACGCTGCCGTCGGACAGCCGCAGCCGGTAGTGGCCGTCCCTTCTGGACAGGCTCTGGGCCTGGCGCATGTACAGGAACGTGGTGCCGAAGGTCCAGGCTTGCTGCCAGGTCTCCTGCGCCAGCGTGGCGCCGCTGACGCCCTGGGAGAAGCCGGGGTAGTTGCGGATCATCGAGCTGGTCCCGGCCTGCCCGCCGACGGCCTCGTGCTCGACCACCACGGTCCGCAGGCCTTCGGAGGACGCGCCGACCGCGGCGGCGAGCCCGGCCGGGCCCGCGCCGATCACCGCCACGTCGAAGACCTCCCCGGCCGGGATCGGTGTCATGACGCCGAAGGCGTCGGCGATCTCGGCGTTGGAGGGGTTGACCAGCGCCGGCTGCCCGGCAGCGAACCGGAGCACGACCACCGGCAGGTCCGGGGAGGCCAGGCCGAGTTCGCCCAGCATCTGCCGGGCGGGCCCGGAGGTGGCGTCGTAAAAGCCGGCCGGGACCCGGTAGCGGGCGAACAGGTCACGCAGTTCCTGCGACCGGGCCGACCATCGCTCGCCGATCACCTGCACCGGCTCGAAGCCGCCGCCGCGGCCGCTGCCCCACTCCCGCAGGAACTCGGTCATCGAGCGGTGGAACTCCTCATCTAGGGCCTGCACCGGGCGCGTCACCCAGTGGTCGATCGTGCCCACGGTGACCGCGTCGAAGACGGACCGCCTCGATGCCCAGTCACCCCAGCGGACCGCGGCCACCCGAAGCGCCGTCGGGTCGATGGCGCGGACCGCGGCAAGTATCTCGATGCCATCGGGGTCTTGCGTACCGACCCCGCCGATGACCAGCGCCACCGGCAGGCCCGCCTTCGGCAGGTCCCGCATCCAGGGTGCCAGCTCTGCGGGCCGGTCGCAGGCGAGGATCTGATAGTCCGTGCCGTACCGCTTGGACAGCTCCCGGTGCAGGATCTCCCGGGTGCCAGGGTCACGGCTGACGAGGACGATGGCCGCCTGGGCCCCGGCGGTTTCCCCGCGCACGGCGGCAGCCGGTTCCTCATGCGCCGCGGTGGCAGTGCCGGCTGATGCACTCATGTCGTCTCCTTCAGGTGCGTCGTCTGGACTTCGGTGCACGGCCGGCTGCTGCCCGGCCTGGCAATGTTGGCGCAAGGCGCCGCAGCGGCTATCTGTGGCCGTGGCCGGCTGCGGACCGGCTGGACATCCGGTTCCCGGCCAGGCCGGGCGGTGACCGCATCAGAATGCGGGCGCAGGGCCGGGATGTACGGGCGCGGTGCCCCGCCGTGCCCGGCGGGTGTGGCTGACTCGGCGTCCGGCCGGCCGGACGCCGGGACCCGGGCTCGTTTCCTGAGGTGCCCGCCCCCGTGGCTGTCGTGGCCGCGGGCTGGCGAGGCAGATGGACCGGGCAGGGCATGTCCTTGTACCGGATCGCACAGACCATGATGAGCGCCGTGGCCACGATCTGGATCCCGCCGAGCACGATGAACACGCCGGCGTGGATGGCGACCGCGCGTGCCGTGGTCAGAACGGACGCCAGCAGCCATACCGCAAATGCCAGCCGGCTGATGCCAGCCGAGCAGCGGGCCCTGATCAGGTGGGAAATCTGCGGGACGTAGGCGGCCCCGGCCAGCCCGGCGCCGGCAAAACCCGCGAACTCCGTGGCGGTCAGCATCGCTGGCTCCCCGACCGGGGCGCCTCGTCACACCCGGGATCTGCCGGCGTGATCACGTCAGCGCGCGGCCCCTGGTCGATGCCCTTGGGGACGGCAAAAGCCGCGAAGAAGCCCACCGCGTAACCGAGCACCGCCAGCAAGAGCGGGTAAACGGCCGCCGCATGCACCAGAATGATCAGTGCAGGCATCCTGGTCGGCTGCGGGCGCCCAGCGGCCGCCACAGGGCGGGCCGGCTTCGTGGCGTGTGACATGCCTTGACGCTACGACCGCCCGGCCTGGGGCGGCTATCGGGTGAACTACCGGCAAATCCGCCGTCTCCCCTGGCCAGGGCGGTGGTCCCCCGTACGTGCGGAGGGCGAACTACCTAGCCGCTCAGCGGCCCAGCCGGTGCTCGGTCACCCACGTCGCGATCTGGGCACGCGAGTGCACCTGCAGCTTGCGCCGGATGTTCTCCACGTGCGCCTCCGCCGTGCGCGGCGCGACGGACAGGCGACTGGCGATGGCGTGATTGGTCAGCCCCTCGGCGATCAGCCCGGCCACCTCGAGCTCACGGCCGGTCAGCTGCGGCCCCGGGCTCGCGGGCTCGCACAGGAAGCCGAGCACCGCGTGCAGGACCGCGAGCCAGTCGCCGTGGTAGAACAGGTGGCTGGAACCCGGCAGCGGGATCAGCGTCGCGCCGGGGATCAGCGCGGCGACCTCCCGCCCCAGCCCGAACCGGGTGCCCTTGTCCGCCTCGCGGTGCAGCACCGCCGTCCGCGCCCGGATCGCCGGGAGCAGGGCCCTGATGTCGGTGTCGTAGTAGACCTCCAGCAGCCGGGCCGCCACGGCGGCCGAGGCGCTGACCCGCTGGAACCGGGTGAACGCCTCCACGTCCTCAGCGGCGGGGTCCGTGATGAAGGCCCCGTTCAGCGCCTTGAGCCCCAGGCCCCAATGGGCCCGCACCAGGGCCACGACCGAGTCCCGGACCCCGGCAGGCGCCAGATCGCTGCCGCTGGCGCACATCCCGTACAGCACCAGCGCCTCGACCCGCTCCGGGTACCGCGCCGCGATCGCGGCGGCGAGCTGGCCGCCCTGGGAGGCCCCGAACAGGCGGAAGCGGCCGGCGCCGACCGCGTCGGCCACCGCCAGCGCCGCGGTCACCTGCCCGTCGAACGACAGATCGATCCCGTCCCGGTCGGACAGGCCGCACCCGGGCTTGTCATAGCGGATCACGGTGAACCGCTCGGCCAGGCGCTCGACGAAATCGCCGAAGGAAAACAGCTCCAGTTGCCCGCGCAGATCGCCGAATAGGCGCGCGCGACAATTGTGGCGGTAGTACGACTGGCCCGGTGCAGATCGTCCAGTTATGGATGCCCTGTGGCGGCGTCAAAGGCACCATGCACCATGCACCATGCACCAGGCCGCCAGCCATGGCGTGCGACGCGCCCGCTACCGCGGCGCGGCCTGCCCACAACCCGGCTCGACCACGTGTACATGGCCTGCGCGCTCAATCTCCTCCGGGTGGAGGCATTCTGGACCGGCACGCCACGAGACCGGCAGCGAACCAGCCACCTGGCACGCCTCGAACTCGGTCTCGCCGCGTAGAACTCGAATTAACCACCAGGATCCACAGGCTGTGCCGGCGGCTGGACGGCACCCCCTGGCGCTGGAACTGGCCGCCGCTCAGCTGCGGGTATTCTCTCTCCCCCGCGCTGCGTCGTTTACGCCGATCACGTCGGTGACGCGGTAAGCACGCTCATTCGCCCGCTTCCGGTCCTTCTCGATTCTGTACTGACGATCTCGGTACGTGGTCCTCGAGCCAGTTCATGGCTTCTTGGCGGCTTTCATAGATGTGCGGGGCCAGGTCCCGGTGGTGCAGCTGCCTGGTGAGCTTGAGCCGCATGAAGGAGCTGGTCGTGTACCTGGTCACGCTGGCGTAGTGCCGCTCGGCGAGCCTGCGGACCATGGAGACGTAGTCGTCGGTCAGGGCCGGGTCCAGGTAGAAGTTGTCATAGTTGACGACCATCTGCACCTTCTTGCCGATGGCGGCCAGGCGCTTTCCCACCGCGGTCCCGATTGCCTCGACGTCGTCCCCAGTGACCAGCGACATGCCCTCCATGTTCAGGAAGAACATGTTGCGTTCGGCGTCGTAGGCGAACCGCGCCTCGAGCGGAATGGTCAGCAGATCCTCCTTCAGGCCCATGGGTTCAGCGGCGAAGATCCGCGCGTCCATCAGCTTCGGCTCGCCGCGGATGATGGGCTCGAACCCGATGTGGGCGAGGACATCCTTCTCGAGATCCGCCCACGGGGCGATCTCGGTGAGTTCCAGGCCGTCGGGGGTGAGCTGGAAGACGCACCGCTCGGTCACGTACAGCACCGGCTGTCCGGCGGCGGCCGCGTAATCACCGCTGAAGGTCCGCTGCTCCACCTCGGCGAGAAACTTGGGCACCACGACACCGTCGGCGATTACCAGCCGGCCGTCCTGCACCCGGCAGCGGCCCGGCACGACGAAGGTCCCGGTGAACACCAGCCGTTTGGCGTTCTGGCTGATGTTGATGAATCCCCCCGAGCCCGCCAGCTTCGCCCCGAACCGGCTGACATTGACGTTGCCCCGACGGTCCGCCTGGGCCATGCCCAGGAACGCGGCGTCGAGACCGCCGCCGTCATAGAAGTCGAACTGGGACGGCTGATCGAGGATGGCCTGTGCGTTCACCGCCGAGCCGAAATCCAGCCCTCCGGTCGGCATGCCGCCCATCGCGCCGGGTTCGGCGGTCAGCGTGAGGTAGTCCAGGATGTGCTCTTCGGCCGCCACATTGGCCACGCCTTCCGGTAGGCCGATGCCGAGATTCACCACGCTGCCCGGCTGAAGCTCCATCGCCGCCCGGCGGGCGATGACCTTCCGCTCGGTCAGTTCCAGCGGCGGGACCACGTTGCGGACCCGCCGCAGCTCTCCGCTCAGCGCCGCGGAGTACGGCGTGCCGAAAGTCTGCCAATGGTGCCCGGGCTGCGAAA
Organism: uncultured Acidobacteriota bacterium; assembly: GCA_963709865.1. Lineage (GTDB taxonomy): Bacteria > Acidobacteriota > Terriglobia > Terriglobales > Acidobacteriaceae > Sulfotelmatobacter. The sequence goes on along the minus strand of CAVPXW010000020.1, from coordinate 3,678 downwards.
CGACGACGCAGTTGACCAGAATGCCCGGGATTTTCACCTCGCGCGGGCTCAAGCTGCCGCTTTCGGCGACCCGCTCCACCTGCACGATCACCAGGCCGCCGGCATTGTGCACCGCGGTGGCCACGGCGAGCGCCTCCATGATCAGCGCCTCGCGCTCCATGGTGATGTTCCCCCCGGGATCCGCGGTGGTGCCGCGCAGGAACGCCACATCGAGCGGCAACGCTTTGTAGAACAGGTACTCCGCGCCACCGAGGGTGATCAGCTCCACGCGGTCCTCGGTCGTCCGCTCGTTGATCTTCCCGCCGCCCTGCCGCGGGTCAACGAACGTACCCAGCCCAACCTTGGTCAGCAGGCCGGGCTTGCCAGCGGCAGTATCACGGAACAGCTGCGAGATAACGCCCTGCGGCAGATTATGCGCCGCGATCTCGTTGCCCACCGCCATCTTCCCCAGCTCTGGCGACAAGGCCCAATGACCGCCCACGGCCCGGTTCAGCAGGCCCTTATGAGCCAGCCGGTCCAGCCCCCGGCCAAGCCGGTTCCCCGCGGCCATGGTAAACACCAGCCCGAGGTCGCGGGGAGTGCCCGTCAGCAGGAACCGCTGCTCCAGCGCCAGCGTCAGCTCCTCGGCGAAGCACTGCCCCATGAACCCATCGACCACGACCGAGTCGCCGTCATGAACAAGCCGCACCGCTTCGGCGGCGGTGACGACCTTGTCCCGCACCGAACTGCCGGACAGAGATTCCGCGGGGACCCGCATGGTTCCTCCTGAGGCGAATCCTAGCGAAGCTCTGTTGCCGTGCGGTCAGCTGAACGCGCCAGCGCCCGTGAATTCCGAGCCGACGATGAGGGTCTGGATCGTTTCGGTGCCCTCGAAGGCGTGGAGGGACTCGACGCCGGCCATGTCCCGGATGACATGGGCGAGCGGAACGGCTCCTTCCGCTTCTCCTTCTTGGTCCGCGGCCGGCTGCACATTCCCTGGAACGACCAGGTTCAGGCCGAATGCCGCGCCCGGATCGAGCAATCCGGCCACCTCACCCGGTAGCCCAGTCGCAGTCCAGGCCAGTACGCCGGTCCGGGCGTGCCGGTAATCGCGCTGGCGGTTCCGGAGGGTTGGACCAGGCCCGGGATATCTGCCAGCGTGTGCAGCAGACCGTCATCCGCTGCGTTCGGCACGGCGGCCCGTGGCGGCAGAGAGGTTGTGGCAGATGACCTGCACCTTGCATGTGGCCTGGGACGAGCGGCTCACCGACTATCACTTCGGGCCGGGCCATCCGATGGCACCGCTGCGGGTGGAGCTGACCATGCGGCTTGCGCACGAGTTCGGGCTGTGGAGCCAGCCCGGGGTGACCGTGGCCGTTCCAGCCCCGGCCGCCGGCGCGGACCTGGAGCTAGTGCATGACACGCCGTACGTCGCGGCAGTGGAGGCGGTTAGCCGCTGGGCTGAGCACCCCGATGCCAGCGAGGGCCTGGAGGGGACCCAGCTCCGGGTCGCGCGGATGTTCGGGCTGGGCACCGAGGATAACCCGGTCTTCCCCGGCATGCACGAGGCGTCGGCGCTGGTGGCCGGGGCGACCCTGGCAGCGGCCCGCGCTGTCTGGTCCGGCTCGGCCGGGCACGGGGCCAGCATCGCGGGCGGCATGCATCATGCCATGGCCGCGTATGCCAGCGGGTTCGGCGTGTACAACGACGTCGCGATCGCGATCGCCTGGCTGCTGGGACACGGCGCCGAGCGCATGGCCTACGTGGATATCGACGCGCACCACGGCGATGGGGTGCAGGCCGCGTTCTACGCCGATCCGCGGGTACTGACGATCAGCTTGCACGAGCACCCGGCGACGCTGTTCCCGTTCACCGGTTTGCCCGCCGAGACCGGCGGGCCCGGCGCCGAGGGGGCAGCGGTCAATGTCGCGCTTCCCGCGGGAACCGGGGATGCCGGCTGGCTGCGCGCCTTCCACGCGATCGTCCCGCCGCTGCTGCGGCAGTTCGGGCCGCAGGTGCTGGTCAGCCAGCATGGCTGCGACACGCACCGGCTGGATCCGCTGGCCAATCTGGAGCTGAGCATCGATGCGCAGCGCGCCGCCCATACCGCGATCCACGCGCTCGCCCACGAAGCCGCCGGCGGGCGCTGGCTGTTCACCGGCGGCGGGGGGTATGAGCTGGTCCAGGTGGTACCGCGGACCTGGACCCATCTGCTCGCCGAGGCCGCAGGCCAGCCGATCGCCCCAGGGACGCAGACCCCCGCCGGGTGGCGTGAGTACGTTGCGCGGCGCACCGGTCTGCAGGCACCTGAGCAGATGACCGACGGGGCATTGGCCGAGTTCGAGCCGTTCGAGTCCGGCTACGACCCAGGCCAGCCGGTCGACCGGGCGATCATGGCCACCCGCGAGGCGGTCTTCCCTTTGCACGGGCTGATGCCGCTGTGACGGCGATGTCCTTGTGGGCCACATAATCGCCTGATCTGTGCCCCATAGCAGGACCAGCGTCGAACAGGCTCCGCCATACAGATCGGCGGCTCTATGTGTGCGCAATTACCCGAGTAGCTCACGTTCCGTGATTGCGCCATGGCCTCTGATCGCACCGCGCGGGGAAAGTGGCTGGGGGAACGGCGATCCCTTGTCTGTCTTGCCGTCCTGGCGAGGCCGGGGCGGGTTGTCCATGTCGAGGTGGAACCGGCCGTCAAGTCTCGCGGAGTATCCTCAGCGGTTTCCCGGCGGCGCTGAGCAGGTCCTGCCGTGGCTGATATCCGGCAGCGGCCATGCCGGCCAGGCCGGCACTGGTGGCCGGCCGGAGGGCTCAGCCGGATGTGCCGGCGGTGGGGCCGGTGGCGCCGAATGCGTCCCCCAGGCCAGTGAGGTCAACGGAGCGCCGTGCCGGCGCGGGCACCTGGTCCAGGAACGGGCGCATCGCTTCGAGGGCGGCCAGGATTTCGCGGCCGACCTGCTGCGCGGAACGCATCGCATCCACCGAGACCAGGATTCCGCGGCCGCGGTACCACGAGATGATGGGGGATGTCACTTCATAGTAGAGGGCCAGGCGCTGGGCAATGATGTCTGACGTGTCGTCGGAGCGATGCTCGAGCGCGGCGCGCGCGAGCAGCCGGCGCATGAGCTCGGCATCGCCGGCCTGCAGGTGCAGCGCCACATCCGCGGTCATCCCGAGCTCGCGGGCGATCAGGTAGGTCGCCCGGGCTTGTTGCATGTTTCGCGGGATTCCGTCGAGGACATACCCGCCTCCGGCCGCCTTCGCGGCGACCATCGCCTCCCGCACCATGTCGAGGACGACCTGGTTGGGCACGAGTTCGCCGCGGTCCAGATACGCCTGGACGGCCTGCCCGAGCGCGGTCCGCCGCGCGACGTGATCGCGCAGCAGTTCACCGGTTGCGATGTGCGGGATGTCGAAGTGCGCGGCGATCAGCTCGCCCTGAGTCCCCTTGCCCGCGCCCGGGGGCGCGATCATCAGTACTCGCATGACTCATCTCCTCATGCCATCATCCCGCCCACCGGCCCCCGGCCGGCAGCCCGGCCTGCCAGGCCACGCCCAGCGCCCGTACGCCGCTGGCCCGGGCGCGAGGTGGCGCCCGGCTTGCCAAGGCTCGCCACCAGGAAACTGCGCGCCGAACTCCCAGTTATGAGCGACAGAAGCCGACGTCGCTCGTGTTCATCCCTCACGCCAGATCGG
>CAVPXW010000019.1:0-334850 GCA_963709865.1 uncultured Acidobacteriota bacterium | reverse complement strand
GGGCTGCTCGCGCCCAGTTCCGGGAAAATTGAGATTCTCGGCGTCGATCTCAACGCTCATCCCGTTGAAGTCAAACGTCAAATCGGAGTCGTACCCGAAGGCATGGCGCTGTTCGGCCGCCTCACCGGCGCCGAGTTCCTCAGTTTCGCCGGGCGGATGTACGGCCTCGACCGGACGACCGCGGCCAAACGCGCCGCCGAATTGCTCGATTTCATGCAACTCGCCGACCAGCCCAAGAAGCTCGTAACCGACTATTCTCACGGCATGCAGAAAAAGCTGGCGCTCGCCGCTGCCGTGATTCACGGGCCCAAGGTACTGTTCCTCGATGAGCCATTTGAGGGTGTGGACGCGATCGCCGCCGGGACGCTCAAATCCATGCTGCAAGGCATGATTGCCCGTGGAGCCACCATTTTCCTGACCTCGCATGTGCTCGAAATTGTGGAGCGGCTGTGCAGCCATGTGGCTATCATTCATCAGGGACGACTGGTGGCCCAGGGCTCGCTCGAAGAACTGCGCGCCGGAGTCGAAGCCCAAACGCCCACCGGATCGGGCGATGGCACTGCGACCTCCGGCGAGAAGCTGACTTTGGAACAACTCTTCCTGCGCATCGTCGGCGGAGAGCGCCGCACCGAGCAGGAGCTTTCGTGGCTGGGGTAGTAAATTCCTGCGTGCTGAAGTTGCTTTTCAGGAGTTGGCAGGGCGCCGCAGCAATTTTCGTCGACGGTGGATACGGCTAGCGCGCAGGCGTCTCAGCGTCGGAAACAGTTTGTGATGAGGAGTCATCGACATGGTGCGGAGCGAGTAATCGAAGTGCGCGCCGCAATCGCAGCAGACCTTATAGCTGTGGCCGTCGAGCGTAAAGACGCGGCTCAGTTTGCCATGGTGACAACCGAAGGCAAAGTCCAATGCGCTCGCGAAAGGATGCGTAACCGTTTCCCACAGCGGAATTCCTTCCGATGCCATGACCTTCACTACCTCCAAATCCACTCTCAAGCTTCTTCGGCAAGTCGCCGCCTGACCATGAGCGTCCCCATCACAATCTGTGACCTCAATCACGGCAGGACATCGCTGCGGCGCGATCGCCGCGCTGCTGCGCTGGAAAACGGTACAGCTTCAATGTCTCATACTCGGTGTACATCCCACTCAACTATGTAAGAATCAAGGTGACACGAAATGACGCGTCCAGAAGTTTCCACCCAGCTCACCTCCATCGCCGAACTCCGCTGGCGCATGTTCGTCAATGGCCTGCGCAGCAAGCGCGGCAAAATGGAACTGGCCTCGCGCATTATCGTGACCCTCGCCTTCGCCCTCGGCGGTCTCGGCGGATTCACCGCAGCCACCGGATTTGCCTGGTACTTTGTCTCGCAAGGCCAGGCCGAGTATCTGGCGATTCTGTTGTGGCCAATCTTCTTCTTCTGGCAAATCTTTCCCGTGATGGCGACTGCTTTTACCAACAATCCCGACTCGGCGGAGTTGCTCCGGTTCCCTCTCAGCTACCGTTCGTATTTTCTGATCCGTCTGGCGTACGGCTTTTTTGATCCGGCCAGCGCGCTCGGCACGCTTGCGCTGTTTGGGATTCTGCTGGGCGTCAGCTCTGCGCGCCCGCTGTTGTTTCCCTGGGCGCTGCTGGTGCTGTTGATTTTCGCACTCTTTAACCTCGTCCTGATGCAGACGGTCTTCGCCTGGCTGGAGCGCTGGCTGGCGCAGCGTCGCACCCGCGAAATTCTGGGTGTGCTCTTCATCCTGACCATGCTCAGCTTCCAGTTGATCGGCCCGGTTGTGGAGCGGATCGGAAAGAAGCCGCACCCCGAGTTCAGCCGGGCGGGGCAGGTCGCAGTCCAAGCCCAAGCAGTATTGCCTCCGGGCCTCGCCGCCGATGCCATTGCGCAGGCTTCTCATGCCCAGCCCCTCGTCGGCCTGGCTTCCCTGCTTTTCCTGGCAACGCTGACCACGGCGGTTGGGTCATTGCTCCACATCCGCCTGCGCGCGCAATTTCGTGGTGAGAGTCTCAGCGAAGCCGCCGCCCGCCCCACCGTTGCACAAGTACAGACCGTGCAAGTGGGCTGGGACCTGCCGGGATTTTCGCAGTCAGTCGCCGCGGTGTTCGAAAAGGAAGTGCGCTACCTGGCGCGCAGCGGCCCCATGCTGCTTACTTTGATCATGCCGATCTTTATGCTGTTGATCCTGCGCCTGGGGCCGATGAATCCTATGCGGCAGTCCAACTTCCTTAGTCGCACGCCGGACATGGCTTTCCCCGGCGCAGCTGCCTACGCGCTTCTGATCCTCACCAACCTGGTCTTCAACAGTTTTGGCGGCGATGGGGCCGGCGTTCAGTTTTTCTACGCGTCCCCGGTCAATTTCCGCCAGATCATGCTGGCAAAAAATCTTACCCATGCCAGCATCCTCGTCGCCAACACTGCCTTGGCCTGGATCGCGGTCTCCTATCTTTACGGTACCCCGCGCCTCGCGGTCTCGATTGCGACCTTGGCGGGACTGCTATTCGCCACGCCCTTGAACTTCACCGCCGGCAATCTCCTGTCGATGTATTCGCCCAAGAAACGCGACTTCTCCACTTTCGGACGCCAGAACGTTTCCCAGACGACCCTCCTGGCAAGTTTGGGCGTGCAGATCGTAATCGTAGGCGTAGGGGCCGCAGCGTTTGCCATCGCGCGTCTCTACAATAATCTGTGGATCGCCACGCTGCTGTTTCTTGTGCTCTCGGCCATCTCCATCCCGGTTTACATCGTCATTCTGCGACGCCTCGACAGCATCGCTCTGCAGCGCAGGGAGACACTGGTGGCGGAGCTGTGCCGGGCATAGGACGCGCCGGCCCTTGGTTTGCTATTTTTTTTCCGGCCTCGCCAGAAACCGGTACCCCACGCCGCGCACCGTCAGCAAATGACGCGGACTCGCCGGATCATCTTCGATGTAGCGCCGCAATCGCACCACGAAATTGTCGATGGCGCGCGTGTCCGTGTCCTCGTGCAGTCCCCACACTTCCTCCAGAATCTGTTTGCGCGACACAATGCGCCCGTCGTTGCGCACCAGATGCCGCAGGAGTTCCGACTCCATCAGCGTCAAATGAATCGTGCTCTCTCCGGACCGCAGCTCCAGGGCACCGAAATCAATCGTCTTCCCGCCAAATGAAAATGTCCCGAAATCTCCAATGCCGCTGGCGTCGGCCCGCGTCTCGCTCGGTCCCGACGCCGCGCCGCCGCGAATCCACTGGCTGCGACGCAGCAATCCCTGCAACCGCGCCAGCAGAATCGAAAGATCAAACGGCTTCGCCAGATAGTCGTCCGCCCCGGAGGCAAAACCCTTCAGCACATCTTCCGGCCGTCCCCGAGCCGTCAGCATCAGCACCGGAACATAATTCCGTGCGGCGCGCAGCTCTGAAACCACGCTGAATCCATCTTTTCCCGGAAGCATAATGTCGAGCACCACCGCGTCAAAATTCTCTTTCTTCTCCAACAGGCGATCGGTGGCCGCCTCTCCGTCCCCTACCACTTCCGCTGCGTACCCCTCAGCTTCGAGGTTGAAGCGCAACCCCTGCGCCAGATGCGCTTCATCTTCCACTACCAGCACCCGGCTCATGCCTCCCACCTCGGCAGTTCCAGAATGATTGTGGTCCCATGTCCTTCCCCGCCGCTTTCGGCAAAGACCTTCCCACCATGCTTTTGCGCGATCGCTTTCACAATAAACAGACCCAGCCCGGTACCCTTTACATGCGCCAGCGAACGATGCGTCACGCGATAAAAGCGCTTGAAGATGCGCTTCATATCGTCGGCAGGTATACCCACACCCTGATCCTGCACCCGCAGCACAATGCGCTTTTCGTCTGGCGTCTCCAGTCGCACGCTCACGTCGACGCTCTCTCCCGAGTATTTGACAGCGTTGTCGAGCACGTTCGAGACCGCGGTGCGCAAATCTTCCGCGCTGCCCCGGACCTGCAGCCCATTCCCATTGCTCGACGCGTCCTCATACCGGATGGCCTCCGGTTGCAGGTGGTGCCGCGCTCGCGTGGCGTCCATGCAATCGCGTACCAGTTGGCCGAAATCGACCTCTGCTTTATCCCGTCCCGCCTTCTTGTCACCTGCCCGTCCGGCGCGGAGCACCTGCTCCACTGTCTCCGTCAGCCGGTCGGTATCGTTCAGCATCAGCCGGTAAAACTCCTGCTTCTGTGCCTCAGGCAGCTCGCGGCGCTGCAAGGTTTCCAGGTGCAGACGGATGGACGCCACTGGCGTCTTCAATTCGTGCGTAACCGCGTTGATGAAGCTGTCGTGCTGCTCACTGCGTCGCAGTTCCCGCACCAGAAAAATCGTATTCACCACCATCCCCGCAATGATCAGTGCGAAAAAGACGATACCGAAAAACAACAGCACGCCCTCGCGCCAGTTGAGAATGATCCAGCCGACATTGAGCGCAACCGCCAGCGCTACCAGGCCAATGCCCAGGCAGAGAAAGAAAACGATGGTTCCGCGGCGGCTCGAGATGCGCATGGAAGTTCAGCCCCGATTTTACCGCGTTCGCGGCAATCCGCTACCAAAGCCGAGGAGGGTGGATCCGCGGCATCAACAGAACGATCCCGCGGTCAACTCAGAACGGAATCCGAACCGAGAAAATCGGAATGTGGTTGGTGGGATGGAACGACGTCGCCGCGATCTGGAACCCTCCGCCGACGGTGAAACCGACGCGATTCCATACATGGAACCTGCCCAACACGATGCCCGGCGTAAGATACACCGATGTATTGCCGGCGTGCGACCCCTGGTAATAGTGGGTAAAGTTGACTTCCGTCTCCGGCCAGATCTTCTTGAAGACCCGGTACTGAAACGCATTGTTCCACGTTAGGTTGTGTCCAATTCTGTTTTCGTTCCCGGTAGGCATGCTGATCCCCAACGTGCCCTGGAAATCGAAATCCTTGAAACCTTTTCCGTAGGCAAGCGTGGGTGTGATGATGCTAGTTGTTGCCCCTTGTTTATACTGCCCAGTCGGAAAGCTCATCTGGAAGAAGGCCGTCAGGATGTAGTTTCCGTGCTCCTCGTTGCCAGCAGCGATTCGATATTTCACCAGGAACTGCCAGTCCCCAAATCCATCTTTGGAATCCGGATTGTTCACGAGATACGGAGGCACGGCGAGGATGACCTCAACATTCTTTGCTGGGATGATTTCCAGCCCCTTGCTTACTCCGTAATTGTCGGTTGTAACGCCGCTATTGTGGGTCTGCCATTGAATGTCGTAGCGAAACTCCTGTTCGAGCCGGGGAGTGGTCGTGGCGAGGGGAGTGATCCAGTGCGGCTGTTCGGCTTGCGTCTTGGACACCATGTTCAACCAATTGGCGGGAAATCCATCCTGTGCTGACGACAACGTTGACGACAGGCAGAGGACCATCATTGCGATTAGAAGGCCAACGCGAGGCATTCAAACCCCCAATATCAGAATTGAGTCAAGAAGTGTGAAGTGTACATGAAATACGGTTATGCTGTCTAAATCTACACAGATCAATGCTTATATCTCGCTTTCTGACGCATTCTGGCTCGAAGTCGCCCGGTTGACCGTTGCTCGCACTCACTGTAGGATTTCATTCCGATGCGCGGGAAATTGCAGTCGTCACAGAATGACGAAGGGATGCTCAAGCTGCGGGACGCGGCGCTGCAGCTAGGGATCAGCTTCCCTACCATCAAGCAGTGGATCTACAAGAACAAGCTTCGCAGTGTCCGGACGGCCGGAGGACACCATCGCATCCCGCAACACGAAGTGGATAAACTGCTCTTCCGAACCAGAGGGAATACGGAAAAGGAACGGCAGCAGGTCATCCGCCGGGTCAGCGGACGGAACCAACTAGTGGGCCGGGTTGATTCTGTGCGCATCAGCGGCCTGATGGCGGAAGTAAAGATTTCGATCGGCGGCCAGCAGATCACGTCGATTATCACCGCCACCTCGGCCCGCGAAATGCAATTGAAGAAGGGACAAACCGCGGCCGCGCTGATCAAGGCCACCGAAGTGATGATCATCCGCGTGTGACTCGACCGGACCTGCAAGGGCACGCATATTTCGCCTGCGAAAAAAGCCCTGGCCGAAAAGGCCAGGGCTTATTTTCTTCGAACTCAAAGACGCGCTTAGTCGCCGGCGATCGAGCCTTCCGGCATTGCCGCAGTGATCAGCCGCCCATTCGGCGTCGGCACCAGACCCCGTTCGACCTCAGCCAGGTTCACTCGCTTAATGTCCCAAGCCAGCCCCAGCGTCTTCAACGCCCAGATCCCATACCAGTTCATGTCGACTTCATACCACTTGAAGCCATGCTGCGCCGCCGTCGGATGCGCATGATGATTGTTGTGCCAGCCTTCGCCGAACGTCAGCAGCGCCACCCACCAGCTATTGGTGGAAAGATCGCGAGTCGCGAAGCGCCGCGTTCCCCAGGAGTGGGTCGCCGAATTCACCAGCCAGGTGGCGTGCAGTCCAACCACGGTGCGCATGAAGATGCCCCACATCAGGAAGGGCAGTCCTCCGATGGCAAGCAAAATCACGCCCAGCACAATCATGGGAACGTAATGATATTTCGTAATCCAGACGTGAAACTTGTCTTTGGCGAGGTCGGGAACGTAGCGGGCCAGCGTGGTCGTGTCGTGGTGCATCGACTTGCCCATGAGAATCCATCCCATGTGCGCCCACCATTTGCCGTCGATCGGCGAATGCGGGTCGCCTTCCTGATCCGAATACTGATGATGAATGCGGTGCGTCGCCACCCAGAAAATCGGCCCGCCTTCCAGAGCGAGCGTGGCGCAAACGGTCAGGAAGTATTCCACCCACTTCGGAGTCTTATAGCCGCGATGCGTCAGCAGGCGGTGATAACTCATCCCAATGCCCAGGCTGCCCGAAACCCACCACAGGAACATCGCGACAAACAATGCCTTCCAGGTGAAAAAGAAGAGTGCGGCAATGGCTCCCACGTGAAACGCCGCCATGAATCCCGCCGTGATCCAATTCACTTCACCTTTTCCTGCTTGCCGTCTTTCCAGATCTTGCAGTTCCATATCCAAGGAAGGTCCCCGTTTCGTGGTCGTTTGAGTTCGATCAACCTCATAGCTAACCTACCAAGGGGACGGATAAGGTGACTGTAATACTTGTGTAATAGCGGGGTTTCGCGGATTACGGCGGTAACGGTCAGGTACTCTCAGGCCGGTTTTACGGCCAATTCTGGGCCCTGTATTTTACGAATCTGGCCTTCGACGGGTCGCTCGGTTCCGCACATAGGGCCGCCTCCGGCGCTGGAAAGCGATTGCCGTCTCATCCGTTTCGCCGACTTTCTACGCGGCCTTGCCCTTCACCTGCACACCCGCCCACTTCTCCAGCAGGGTCAGCGTGGCGGCATAGTCGAGGTCCTGGTTCCCCTCTTCCGACGCCATCTCATAAATTTCTTCCACCGTTTCGAGCGCCGGGAGTTTCACCCGTGCCTCTCTCGCCGCCTCCAGCGTCAGCCGGATATCCTTATGCATGAGCCGCAGCGGAAAGTTCGGGGTGAAGTCACGCTCCAGGATAAATGACCCCTTGTAGTCCACCACCCCCGACCGCACCATGGTGGACTCAATCAGCGACAGCAACTGTTGGGTGTCCACCCCGAGTTTGGTGGCCAGGGTCAGAGCCTCGGCGAATCCTTCAAAAATCAGCGCGATCTGCAAATTCATGACGAGCTTCGTGGCCTGTCCCTTGCCGGTTTCGCCCATGCGAAATATCTTCTTCCCCATCGCTGCGAACAGGGGCTTGAGCCGCTCCACCGGAGCCTCGCTTCCTCCCACAATGAACACCAGCGTCCCATCCCGCGCTCCGATCTTCGACCCCGTCATCGGCGCATCCACCCAATCGACGCCTTTGGTCCCCACTCGCTCGGCGAACCGGACCGTGGCGGACGGAGAAATCGTGCTCGAGTCTGCGATGATCATGCCTTGGGTCAGCGACGCCTCCACTCCATCCGCCCCGAAGATCACGCTCTCGACCGCGTCCGTGTCTGACACGCACATCCACACTACCTCGGCGCCCTGCGCGGCTGCCGCCGGAGTCGGCGCGATCCCTGCGCCCTCCACCAGTTTGCCTGGCGTGCGGTTCCACACGGTCACTTCGTGGCCCGCCTTCACCAGGTTCGTTGCCATGGCGTGCCCCATGATTCCCAACCCCACAAACGCAACTCGCATGCCGGCTTCTCCTTCGTCCTGAAAAACAGCGCAAAAAGAACGCCTTCGGATTAGATATGACCGGCGCGATCAAGGTCAAGGCGAGGATGGCAGAGATTGCTCCGCTGAGAGGAATCAAGCACGGAGCACGAATCGAAAACCATCCACGCACACTTACCCGTGTGAAATATCCTTCACCTCGACACGTTCGCAGCGATCGGATATAGTGCGCCGATAGCAACCGCCGGATAATCCCGGCTCGGTTGCATCGATCCACCTCCTCGAGAACGATTGAACCCCTGCACCAAGGACTATGCCGATGACGCTGCCAGATTTCTTTCGTCGACCATGCTCGCTGCCCTTCCTCACGGTTCTGCCGGTCCTAGCGCTCTTGTGGGCGCTCGCCTCGCCCGCCTCGGCTCAGACCTCGCTGGTCAGAATCAGCGTTGACAACCTTACGAACACCGACAGTGATCACAAAACTGAAGTCGAACCCTCAACCTTCGCGTGGGGCAACACCATCGTCAGCGCCTTCCACGTTGCGCGCCGGCCCGGCTCCGTCGGATGGGGCAGCGGCGACATCGGCTTCTCCACCTCGACCGACGGCGGCACGACCTGGCACTACGGCGATCTCCCCGGCCTCACCGTCAACTACAAAAGCGGGACCTATGGCGCCGCCGCTGACCCCTCCGTCGCCTACGACGCCAAGCATGGCCAGTGGTTGATTTCCACGCTCCCGCTCGCCGGACTGAACTGCTGCTCTCTGATCGGAGACGTAGCCGTAAGCCGGTCGACGAACGGGCTGACCTGGGGCAATCCCATCCTCATCGACAGCACTCACCTCGACGACAAGAACTGGACCGTCTGCGACAACACCACGACCAGCCCCCACTACGGCAATTGCTACACGGAGTGGGACCAGGCTTTCGGCACTGGTGATGTTCTGATGAGTGTTTCGAGCGATGGCGGACAAACCTGGGGCCCGGGCCTCGCTTCTTCCGATCATGCCGGCGGCCTCGGAGGCGAACCGGTCGTGCAACCCAACGGCACCGTCATTGTGCCCTTCGAAGGTGGCGGGATTGATGTATTCCGTTCCACCGACGGCGGTAAGAGTTGGGGCGCGAGCCAGGCGATTGCCAGCATCATCAGCCACGGTGTCGCCGCCGGACTGCGCAACCCTGATCTTCCCTCGGCCAGCATTGACGGCGCCGGAAAAGTATATGTCGTGTGGTCGGACTGCCGCTTCCGGACCCATTGCACTTCCAATGACATCGTGATGAGTACTTCCGCCGACGGCAAAACCTGGAGCAAGGTTACCCGAATTCCCATCGACGCAACCACCAGTTCCGTGGATCACTTCATCCCCGGCATCGGCGTCGATCCGGCAACCTCCGGCAGCACTGCACACATCACCATCGTGTACTACTACTACCCCAGCGCAAACTGCACCACCGGCACCTGCCAGTTGGATGTGGGCTTCACCACCTCAACCAATGGCGGCGCAACCTGGACTGCCGGCGCAAAAATCGCTGGCCCGATGAAAGTGGGATGGCTCCCGAACTCCGACAACGGACCCATGGTGGCCGACTACATCGGTGTTTCTTATGTGAACGGAAATCCCTTCGGAGTGTTCGCCCTGGCGCACGCCCTGGTGGGCACGACCTATTCCGAATCCATGTTTACGACCAAGGCTCCGCTGCCGGTGGTCTATGACTCTCCACAATTTAGTTCTGTCGACGACAAACCGGTCCCCGGCGCCAAGTCCGATCACAAGATGAAATTCTTCTACGACGACGAGGGACATCGCCAGATTCCGCGTTCGCGCTGGATTACAAACACCAAAGCCCCATAGTGCATGCGTGGGCCCTTGAACCGCCGGCAACTTGCCGGCGGTTCTTTGTCATTTGACAGCATCGCATGCGCCACATTACCGCCGTTACTGGCCGTGAAACTAAAAAGCAGCCCGCAATCCCCTCCCTTCATCTAACATTAACAGCTGGTAAATAAATGAACCGCATTGCGGTTATTACGCTGTTCCCGCGGCGAACAGGACTAAGATGAAGGGGTTGGGATCGCTTCCGGTCCAATCTCCGGGCTCCGTAGCAGGATGATTAAGCAAACGCTTCGCAATCCGGCCCTTCGTAAACGCGCCACTCAGTTTGGACGCCTGGTGCGTCGCTCCGCAGTCACTCCGCGCTGCGGCGAGACCCACAAACCCCGCCTCGTCACCAACGGAGAACTCGGCGTCACCTTCATCGGCCACGCCAGTTTCTTCGTGCAGATTGGCGGACAGAATGTGGTCATCGATCCCAACTTCGCGCGCTGGCTGTTTGTGTTGAAGCGCCTGCGCCGTCCGGGCCTGCGCATCGCCGACCTGCCGGCCATCGACGTGGTGCTGGTTACTCACGCCCACTTCGATCATCTGCATCGCCCGTCGCTGCGCGCCCTGGTGCAGAACAACCTGCGCACCCGCGGCGTTGCGCCCGCCATCATTATTCCAACCCATGTTTCTGATCTGGTCTCCGATCTCGGCTTTTCCGAGATCATTGAACTGGATTGGTGGAAGAGTTCGCGACGCGGCAGCCTGTCAGTCACCCACGTGCCTTCGCGGCACTGGGGCGCTCGCATTCTGAAAGATTCGCATCGCGGTTACGGCGGCTTTGTGCTCAAGGCCGGCAAACACTCGGTCTATCACGCCGGCGATACCGCCTACTTCGCGGGCTTCAGTGAAATCGGACGCCGCCTTGCTCCCGAACTCGCACTGCTCCCCATCGGCGCTTACAATCCGCCGCAGTTCCGCAACGTCCACGCCAATCCGGCCGACGCCATGCGTGCGTTCCTCGACCTGAAATCCCGCTGGATGGTTCCCATGCACTACGGCACCTTCCGCCTCTCGCACGAACCGGTCGACGAACCGCTGCAACTGCTGGAGCAGGAAGCCCGCGCCAATGGCACCAAAGACCGCGTCGTCGTCATGGAAGAAGGCGTGACCCGATTCTTCTAGCAGCAACTCGTAGTGCCGGCATCTCTGTCCGCTGTTGGAATGAACATCCGATTTCCTGTACCCGCAAAATTGTGCGCACCTGTCCTCTTTGACAATCGGTCCGTTACTGGTGTACACTGCTGCGAAAATTCCCGCCTAGGAGGTCATTCATGTCCGTAAAACCCATTCCTGAGGGCTATCACACTCTCACCCCATTTCTCACCGTCCGCGACGCGGTCCGCGCCATCGAATTCTACAAACAGGCATTCGGTGCGCAGGAACGCGGCGTCACGAAAGGCCCGGACGGGAAAGTCATGCACGCCGAGTTGAAGATTGGCGACTCCATCATCATGCTGAGCGACGAATGGCCCGAATTCGGGGCTCTCTCCCCGTTGAGCAGCGGCGGCGCCGGCATGGGACTGCACATTTACATTGACGGTGTAGACGCCGCTTTCGATCGGGCCGTCAAAGCCGGCGCTCGTGTCGATATGCCTGTCAGCGACCAGTTCTGGGGCGACCGCTACGGCAAGCTGAAGGATCCTTTCGGCCACAAGTGGTCGATCGCCACTCACACCAAGGACATGTCCGCGGATGAAATGAAGCGCAGCATGGACGAAGCCATGGCAAAGATGCAGCAACCGGAGAAGATGCAGAAGACCGCCTGACTCCCTATGTTGGAAAAGCTCACGGCGGGACAGCCGCCTCGGCTGCTTCGAATACTCTTGCTCCACCGACTGGCCGGGAGTATGCATGCCCAAAGCTTGGTGGGGTCGCACATGGTTGTACTCATGGCGATACTCGTCCAGCCACTGTTGCCGTTGTTGGTCCGGTACACCCCGTTGTTTTTGGGCACGCTGCAGCGAGCCATGAAACCGCTCCACCTTGCCCTGGGTTTGGGGATGACGGTAGCCGCTCCAGTGCAACTCAATGCCTTGTCGCATCAGCCACACCGTTAGCCAGGTCGCCCCCGTCGGCGCCTTCGCGTTCCACCACGGCGTGCCATGATCCATCAGCATGGCTTCCGGCATTCCACATTCCTCAAAAGCGGATTGCAGTTGCTCGCGCACCGCTTCCGCCTTGGTCATCCCAAGTCCCGCGTAGCGCGATCAGATAACGGCTGTGATCGTCCAGCACCGACAACGAGCCCACCGCCGTGTCCCATCCCCAGCCCTTGGAGCCTTTGAAATCCATTTGCCACAGCTGGTTGGCGCGCTGTCCCGCCGGGGCAACGCCCCGGCATTGGGCTCGAGCTAGTACGCCAGCAGGATTCTTAAATCCCGGAGATTGTTACCCGTTGGTCCAGTTTCTATCGTATCGCCGAGCGCTTTGAACAGCGGGTAGGCATCAAACTTGCCGAGCGCAGCGCGGACGTCTAACCCGCAAGCTCGAACCCGCTCCAGTGTCGTGCCATCCACGACCGCTCCAGCCGCCAGACTGTTCCCGTCCACTCCGTCGGTCCCGGCGCTGAGTACTGAAATGTTCTCCCCGGCGATCTTCTCCGCACAGGCCAGCGCAAACTGCTGGTTGCGCCCCCCAACTCCGCCGTTCGTGACTTTGACCGTCACTTCCCCGCCGGAAATCAGACATACAGGAGAAAACTGTTTCCTTAAGTCGCGCACGCGCTGCAGCAAGTAGTCAACCGCTTTTTCGTAGTCCCAGTCGTCGCAGGAGTTGTCGACGTGCACGATGAAGCCCGCTCGCTCCGCCGCGAGGCTGGCCTCCTCAATCGCGGTCTGGTTCGAGAGCACAGGCCACCAGCGGGCGCGGTGGAACGCCGGATCGTCGGACTTGGGCGTCTCGTCGAACGCGTGGCGCTCAAACAGTTCCCGCGTCGATTGCGGAAATTGTTTCAGGAGGTCGTACTTCTCGGCGATGCGGTAACAATCTTCGACGGTCGTCGAATCGGGCATGGTCGGGCCGGACGCCAGCGCATCGGGCGTGTTGTCAGGCACATCGGAAACCAGCAGTGATACCTGCTGCGCCGGAAACGCCGCCTGCGCGAGCCGTCCGCCTTTCACGGCGGAAAGATGTTTACGCACCGCATTGATCTGGGCGATGGGCGCGCCGGAATGCACCAGTGCGCGATAGGTCGCGACGAGATCGTCGAGCGAAATCTCGTCGTCGATGGGCTGTTCGACGATCGACGATCCCCCGCCACTGAGCAGGAAGATGACCAGCGCCGAAGCCGGCAGCGCCTGCAGCGCACGCAACATGGCGCTCGCCGCCTGCATGGATTCCGAATTTGGCGTCGGATGTCCACCGCGAAAATACCGGAAGCCGTGAAGCTGCGTCGCAGGGTGCACCGAACTGGCCACGATTCCTTCCAGAGAAGCTCCGACCTGAGCGGCCAGGGCTTCGACCATCGTGTGTCCAGCCTTGCCCAGGGACACGACCAGCACGCGCGAATACGAGTGCAGGTCGTACAGATCCTCGCAGACCCGCAAGACTCCGCGCTCGCAATGCACGTGCCGCGAAAATCCCCTGCCAATCGATGCTTCCGCCAGGGCTTGCTGGAAAATCCCGCGCGCGTGTTCGCGCATGCTGAGGACCTTCGGGTCACGATCGGCGTCAGACATAGGCAAGATTATAAAGACCGCTCAGTTGCACGCAGGATCCAGGATCGAGAGACGGTTGCTCTGCGATCTTAGCGAGGACTTCGCGATCTCTGCGGTAGAAGCTTTTAACCGCAGAGTCCGCTAAGGCGACGCAGAGATCGCTGAGAAAAACAAAAATGAGCAGCACTCATGCAATCACTCGCTCTTTGACCCACGTTTCAATCGTTTCCCGTAACTCGCGCAGGCGTCCTTCGAAGAAATGATCGGCGCCTTCGATCAGGACCAGTTTCTTCGGCTCCGGCAGCGACGCCACCAGCGCTTCCAGGGCGACTCGCGGACCGAACTGGTCGCGCGCGCCGCTGACAAACAACTTCGGTTTCATGCACTCCTGCAAGAAGTCGAATGTATACGTGCGCGGCACTTGACTCCCTGCCACCACTGGACCAACCGGGGTGCCAACGCCGATCACCGCGTGAACCCGAGAGTCGGCACACGCGGCGCGCAGTCCGACCGCTGCGCCGAACGAGAATCCGGCGAACAGCAAAGGCAAGTGATACTCGGCGTCGAGCCAGTCGAGCGCGGTGCGAACGTCGTCGACTTCGCCGTTGCCCTGATCGTGTTCGCCCTGGCTCAATCCCGCTCCCCGGAAGTTGAAGCGCAACACCGGAAAGCCAAAGCTGTTGAGCGCCTTCATGGTGTGGAAGACGACTTTGTTGTGCAGCGTTCCGCCAAACAGCGGATGAGGATGACAAACCACCGCCGCATGCGTGGCGTTGTCTGCTCCGGCGTTGAGCAGCGCTTCCAGGCGTCCCGCCGGACCGTCGAGAAACAGCGAACGGATGGATGAGTTCGCGGCAATCACTTTTCTAGAGTACACAAAGAACCGGTCTGGGGTCTTCGGCCTGAGGTCTGCAGTGATTTTGCGGTCTGCTATTCTCTCTTTCATGGACGCTGTTACGCTCACGCGGCAACTGGTCGACATTGAGTCCATCAGCGGCAACGAAGCGGCGGTTGGGAACTATCTATACGGAGAACTTTGCCGGCTCGGCTATCAGGCCAAAAAGATGCCGGTTGAGGGCGATCGCTTCAACGTGTATGCCACGTCGGCAGAGCAGCCGCACCCTGCAGTGGTGTTTTCCACGCACATGGACACGGTTCCGCCGTTCATTGCGTCGTCGGAGGATGCGGGACGCATTTACGGACGCGGATCGTGCGACGCCAAGGGCATCATCGCGGCGCAAATCGCGGCGGCGGAACGATTGCGGCAGCAAAGCATCCAGGTTGGCTTGCTGTTTGTGGTGGGCGAAGAACGCGACAGCCTGGGCGCGAAAATCGCGAATGAATATGCCGGGAACGGCCAGGCCTCCGGATGCCGTTTCCTGGTCAACGGCGAGCCGACCGAGAATCACATTGCGCTGGCGTCGAAAGGAACGCTGCGGGTTGAAGTCACCGCCAAGGGACGCATGGCGCACTCGGCGTATCCAGAGTTGGGGGAGTCGGCGATTGACAAGCTGATTCCCGCCCTCGTGCGCCTGCGCGCGATGCCGCTGCCTTCTGACCCGGAGATTGGGCCGTGCACGCTGAACATTGGGCTGATCGAGGGCGGGCGCGCGCCCAACGTAATTCCCGACTACGCGCATGCCGATTTGCTGTACCGTCTGGTTGGTCCTTCGAAGGATTTGCGGCGACAGATTCTCGCCACCGCGGGCGATCCGGTGGACGTGACGTTTCCGCTGGAACTTCCCTTTCTTCGCCTGCGCACGGTGGAGGGATTGCCGACCATGATCGCGGCATTTACCACGGACATTCCCAAGCTCACGAACTGGGGCGAGCCGCTGCTGATTGGTCCGGGTTCGATTCACGTGGCCCACACCGACGGCGAGTGCATCGAGAAGCAGGAACTGGCTGAGGCAATCGATTTGTACTGCAAGATCGCGAAGCAACTTCTAGGCTGAGGGCGGATCGCGTGGGCAGTCTTTCGCCACAGAGTTTGGTGGATTCCTTCCACCGTTCTCCCCCGCCTAGTCCGGTTTGCCTTCCGAGCCTTGCTTCGGGGGCGCCTGCGTGGGCTGGGTTCGGTCGTCGGGGCTCCGGCCTGTTCCGGGAGCCTGGCCCTCACGACCACCCTCACGTCCATTGCCCTCGCCACCCGGACTGGATTCGCGAGGCTCGTCAGGAGCGCGATCCGGATCCACGCCGGTGTAGAATCCCGGCCTGATCAGCCGGTGCGGAGAGCCCTGCATCAATCCCTCGACCTCTACCAGTCCCTCGTAAACGTCGACGTAGGTTTTGTGCTTCTTGTTGACTTCCACCTGAAAGCGAGTGCCCCGCACGGTGATCACCGCGGAGGGAGTCCCCATCCGAAAGGAAGGAGACTCGTCGAGACGCTTGCGCACGCTCACGATGATTTTCCCGATGAAAAGCTCGAGGGAGAAACCCTTTCCCTGGTCGGGGGATTTCAGCACCACGTTGCTATGAGCTTTGATCAGCACCTGGGAACCATCCTGGAGTTCCAGCAGTACGCTCCCTTTAGCGGTTTCTACTTTGCTCTCAGCGCTAAGAGTTGATCCACGCTGCGCCGGGACGGGAGCGCCCTCGGGAGAAGTAAACACCACTTCGCCCTTGACCTCGGTGACGACCGCCGAACCGATGGGGAGGACGGTCTGCTGGGGCGGAGCAACCTGGGGCGCAGCCACCAGGACCACGACGGCCAACGCCATCGACATCGACATCATCACTGCGCTACGAATCCATTGGGAATGGGTCATTTCGTCACCTCCGATGAAGCATGCACGCCCGCTTTGGCCGGCAGGTGGATTTCGAACGTCGTATTGGATTGCTCACTCTTTACCTGCACCGAACCCCCATGCTTCTCGGCTATGCGTTTGACGAAGGCCAGTCCAAGACCCCAACCCGGCTTGGCAGTCTCGACGTCGCGGGCCCGGTAGTAAGGATCAAATAAATGGGGAATGTCACCCGTGGCGATGGGATTTCCCTGATTCCGCACGGAGACAACCACGTCATTTCCGGAAGTGTAACAGCGCACCTCGATTTCCGTCGCGGGCCTGCCATACTTGATGGCATTGCTGACGAGGTTGAGAACGGCTCCGCTGACCAGGGTCGCGTCGCCGAGCATAACGACGGCCGCATCGCTTTCCAGAACCAGTTGCATGTTCGCCGCGGCCGCCAGCGGGCGCAAGATGTCGAAAACCTGGCGGGCGATGTCATGGAGTTCCAGGACGTCGGACTTGACCGGTTTTGCGCCGGCATCGAGGCGCAGCACGTCGAGATAACTATTAATCAGCGCCAGCAACCTCTTCGCTTCCCACAGAATGGTTTCAGGCGCACCCTCACAATCGGTGGACCCGGGATAGCGAATCATCAGGTCGGCAAAGCCCTGGATGGAAGCCAGCGGCGTCCGGAGTTCATGAGTGATAAACGCCAAGGCCTCGGCACGAGCCCGGTCGCGCTCAACTCGAGTCTGCAGGCTGGTGAACGTCAGGACGGTTCCTCCGCCCGGCGAGAGTCGAGTCGGCGGTAAGGGCACGATACGGACCGAGTAAAGCCTACCGTTCAGATGAACTTCTCCCTCCTGTCCGGCGTTGGCGGGCAACAGGGGCGCATCGTCTTCTGAAGTCCAGCGGGCACGGAGTTGCTCCAGAGTCAGGCCGGAGTTGGCGGGAGTGACAGCCCTCGCGAAAGCCTGATTCCGTAAGAGGAGATTGCCGTTTTCGTCAAAGATCACGACCAGATCCTGGGTCGATTCGAGAAGGGTCTTATGCAGTTCATAGAGGGACCCGAGTTCGGTCTCCAATTTCTGCAGCAACGCCAGCTTCCAGGAAAGCTCTTCGTTCCCCGGGGCAGGAGCGTCCAGGGCATGCCGGGTGAGCCAGGAGCGTAATCCCATCAACTGGCGAGTCACGCTACGCTCGACCAGCGCGAAGTCTGCCGCGTACACGACTAAGGGACCGGCAATCACTGCGACCACCATCGCTCCGGCGGGGACGATGCGAGAAACCCACAGAAACGTGAAGAACGCGAAGGCGTACACCGCGGTCGCCGAGTACGACCAGCAAGGTCACCGAAACCCAGCCATGCCACCTGCGAAAGACCACGACAACCACCAGGCAAGTCAGTGCCAAAAGAAACGTCGCAACGCCCGCCGGAACATCGTTGAGCAATCGTCCAGCCAAAATGCCGTCCAGGATCTGGGCGTGCACTTCGACGCCCGGCGCGGGTAATTCCGTCGCCAGCGGAGTATTCAGCCGATCGCTGATCTCGGTACCCCCAAAGCCGACCAGCACGGGACGGCCGGCCAATCGCGACCTCAGATCCGGTTCCTGGAGCACCGTGGAAGCGGAAATGGTATCGAACTCGTCACGCCGGAAGGGGATGCGGACCAGGACTGGCTTGGCGGAACTGACGTTGGCGGCGTCGTCCGCGCTGGGAATGCCGTATTGATCGAGGAACAGCTTCGCGCGGCGCTGGTCGGTGCGCCGGGCCACCTCCACGGCGAACGCCCAGCGTGGGCCATCGATGGTGAGTTCCAGTGGCGGGAAGCGGCGGCAGATGCTGTCGTGATCGAGAACCGCGTGGGCATGCCCCACAGCGGCTGCCGCTTGTGAGAATGGGGGCAAGGGTTCGACCCAGTGAGGCCCGTCGGGAAAGGCGCCGATCTTGCCCACAATCACGGCACCACCGCTGGCTTTCAGAGCAGTCTGCAAGGCGGCGTCCGCGGCGGGCGACTGGGGCTCCGAAAGCAGGACATCAAGGCCGATCACGCCCGCCCCACTGTCTGCGATCTTGGTGATCAGCCTTCCCAGAAGATCGCGCGACCATGGCCAACGACCGTATTGCCGCAAACTCTCATCGTCGATCAAGACCAGTACCACCACGGATCGTTGCGAGGGCGGCGGTGCCAGACGAAAGAATGCATCGGTGAGACGCACTTCAGAATCGCGCACTACAGGAATGAGCGAGAAAAGCGCTACCAGGACCAGCAAGAGCAGTGACAGGCCGAACCGCTCAGCCCACAGCCTTAGGAGTGGATTGTGGGGCTTGTCATGCTCCGCAGCAGGGGTGCGTGTTGGCTGGTTCATGAGGAATGGCGGACCCACTTCTGCCGCCCGCGTTTGGCGTTGGAAAGAACCTTTCCTGCGAGTCTCTGACAGCGCCAGAGAAAGTGGTGGTTGCCGCCTGCGCATGCACTGACCCGCAGAGTACAAAAATTAGTACAAGCCCAACGCCAAAGACGACCTTCTCCGCTTCCGAATTCATTGGAGGCCTTCCTCTTGGCTGATCGGAGACCACAGAGTACTTGTGTTCGAAAGATGCGTGGCAATGGCAGCAGGATGTCTGTTCGTTGTGATCCTCTACTTGAACTACGAAGCTGCTTTGGGAGAGATGGCGGGGGCGTGGGCTTGTTGACATCTATACTCTAATGGCGTAGAGTTCCACAGTGTACGCTATTAGCGTACTCAGTTTATGGAGTTCGTCGAAGCGCCGGCCTTTACCCGTCATCTGTCGAGCTATCTGAACGATGATGACTACAGAGACTTGCAGACCAGGCTCGCCGCCAACCCGGAGCTTGGGGATTTGATGCCAGGCACGGGCGGGTTTCGGAAGCTGCGCTGGGCAGATTCGCGGCGCGGCAAAGGGCGCAGAGGCGGACTGAGGATCATCTATACCTATTTCCCGTCCGATCTGCAGGTATGGTTGATGACTCTCTACGACAAGAACGAAGCTTCCGATTTAACAGCGAAGGAAAAGAAGGCTTTGAAAACCGCAATGGAAAACGAACTGAAGGCGCGAGCGGCCAGACGAACGAACGTCGCCCGTCGGCTACGGAGGACACACTAATGGCAAAAAGGCATGTTTTTTCGGAACTGATGGAAGGTGTAGTGGCGATGAAGGCCCATCGCGAGGGCAAGATCACGCTGCGCAGTTACAAAGTCGATGCGACACCGCTTCCCAAGGTGGATTCGAAGCTCATCCGGGACACGCGTAAGAAACTGCACTACTCGCGAGCGGTGTTTGCGCGCAAATTGCGGATTAACGAAAGAACGCTGGAGAAATGGGAGCAGGGGCGAGCGAAACCGAATCCTCAGGCAGCGGCGCTGGTGTTGCTGGTGCGGAGGTATCCGGATACGCTAGCGAGGTTGGATGAGGTGGCGGAGGGGTGAGTGAGCGCGCCACGGTTGACGGTATGAGCTCGGTGCGAATGCGCTCGAAGAAAAACTTGGGTATGACATTCGGCATGTGACGATTGCGATCCGGATCCTTGTATCACGCTTCCCTTCTCCTTCCTCGATTTACACTTAATTCATGACTACCACGACCCTCAACTCCCTCGCCCGCGCCTCCTCCGCCTACCTGCGGTCTGCCATGCATCAGCCGATTCAGTGGCACGAGTGGGGCGAGGAGGCATTTGCGGCGGCTCAGCGGCGAGAACAAGCCGATGCTGCTCGATATTGGGGCGGTGTGGTGCCACTGGTGTCATGTGATGGACCGCGAGTCGTATGACGATCCGGAGATTGCGGCGATTGTGAATGAGCACTTCATCGCGGTGAAGGTGGATCGGGACGAGCGTCCGGACATTGACAGCCGGTACCAGGCGGCGGTGCAGGCGGTGAGTGGGCAAGGCGGATGGCCGCTGACGGCGTTTCTTACGCCGGACGGGAAGCCGTTTTATGGCGGGACTTATTTTCCGCCGAACGATGGGTATGGGCGTCCCAGCTTCCGCCGCGTGCTGCTGAGCATTGCCAATGCGTACAAGGAAAAGAACGGCGACGTAGTCGAGCAGGCGAAGATGGTAGAGAGCGCGATTGCGCAGTCGGAATCGTTTGCGGGAAAGGACGGGCGGGTTTCGGCTGGCGGTCATTCAGGCGATTCAGACGTCGGCGTTCCGGATGTTTGATCCGCAGCACGGAGGGTTTGGGCAGGCTCCGAAATTTCCGCATCCGGCGGCGCTGGATTTGCTGATTGAGCGGTATGCGGGCAGCGGAGGACGCAGCGGAGCTTCGCTCCGCCGGACAGCCGGGGGCGGCTGTCCCCACAGAACAGACGATGCGCACTGCGCAACCTGATCGTCACCACGCTCGAGCACATGGCCAACGGGGGCGTTTACGACCAACTGGCGGGCGGGTTTCACCGGTATTCGGTGGACGAGCGCTGGGTGGTGCCGCACTTCGAGAAGATGTGCTAC
The DNA here is from genome assembly GCA_963709865.1 of uncultured Acidobacteriota bacterium. Taxonomy (GTDB): domain Bacteria; phylum Acidobacteriota; class Terriglobia; order Terriglobales; family Acidobacteriaceae; genus Sulfotelmatobacter. The sequence continues at coordinate 313,940 of CAVPXW010000019.1, read as the reverse complement.
GACAACTCCGAACTGCTGAAGAACTACGTGCATGCCTATCAGGCCACGGGAGAGGAGTTTTTTGCCGACGTGGCGCGCGACATCATTCGCTGGATGGACGAGTGGCTGAGCGATCGGGAGCGGGGCGGGTTTTATGCCTCGCAGGATGCCGACATTTCCATGGACGACGACGGCGACTACTTCACCTGGACGCTCGAGGAGGCGCGCGCCGTCTTGACCGAAGAAGAGGCGCAGGTGGCGGCGCTGCATTACGACATCAATGAAGTCGGGGAGATGCACCACAATCCGGCGAAGAATGTGCTGTACGTGCGGGCTGCGGTGGAGGAGATCGCTGCGCGCATGAAGCTGGCGCCGGGACGCGTGGGAGAACTGCTGGCGTCGGCGAAGAAGAAGATGTATGCGGCGCGGCTGCAGCGGCCGACTCCTTATGTGGACAAGACGGTGTATGTGGGATGGAACAGCTTGTGCGTTTCGGCCTACCTGGAGGCGGCGAAAGTGCTCAACCTGGCGGAGGCGCGGCGGTTTGCGTTGCGGTCGCTGGATCGGGTGCTGGCCGAGGCTTGGAAGACATCGTCCGGAAAGGAAGCAGACGCGGGCCCCTTCGACTCGCGCTCAGGGCAGGTCCGCGCCACCCAAGCTGGGCTGTTGCTGCACGTCGTCTCGTACTCGGACCCTGCGGCTGCTCACCGCGTCGTGGCGGGGCTGCTGGATGACTATGCGTTCACCGCGCTGGCCTGCCTGGATGCTTATGAAGCGACGGCCGACCTGAGTTACTTCAAATTTGCGCGCGCCATCACCGACGCCATGATCGCCCGCTTCTACGACGCCACCTCGGGCGGATTCTTCGACAGTGAACCGGCCGCCGACGGCAAGAACCTGGGCGTGCTGGCGACGCGCCGCAAGCCGCTGCAGGACTCACCGACACCGGCAGGAAATCCCATGGCGGCGATTGCGCTCACGCGGCTGCATCATTACACCGGCGACGCCAGTTATCGGGACAAGGCGGAGCAGACGCTGGAAACCTTTGCGGGCGTCGCAGAACAATTCGGAATCTTCGCCGCCACCTACGGGATTGCGGTCGTCCATCTACTGGAGAGTCCAGTGCAGGTGGTGGTGATTGCCGAAGACGGAGATGCGGACTCGGCCGAGAACTGTGTGCGGCAGCGGTCGCGCCTTTTGCGTTCAACAAGACCACGCTGCGGTTGGCTGCCAATCAGGCGGTTGCGGAGAATCTTCCGCCCGGGCTGGCGGCGACGATTCCCAACCTTCCCGCCTTGAGGCTCGGGAAAATCCTTCGCTGTCCTGTGCTCGGGATCCGCCTGCCAACCGCCCGTGACCGATGCTGCGGAACTGCGGAGAAGCGCTGCAGGCGGCCCTGCAGAAGAACTACGGGGGCTCATCTGCAGTTCCACCAGGAAGCATCCCAGCGGGCAAAAAATGAGGGCTGGCGGGTTAGTATGAGTCCCGTCAGCCCAAAGATTGCAAGCCCTAGTTTCTTGGCCCAAGATACAGTTACGACAGGTTACTTTGGTTACCTTGCGGTCAAACCCTGCCTCGCGTTCTACTGCGGTGGCAAGCTTGACTGGCAGTTTGGTTGTTTGGGTGGGCACAAGAGCAGCGGGCCGCCGTCCGCGGCGGGAACCTGTTGGACGGCAGCCGCAATGAATGTGCCCACTAGTCCTACCATCAGGATCGAGATCCTGATTGTGCGTTTCATGGGTTCGTCTCCTATTTCCGCGTAGTGGTTCCCCTGGCGGGAACTTTTTCGCGGAGCCGCATTATAGGACACGTGTCAAGTCTCGAGTGCAACAATTTTCACTTGGCGAATCGGTTACGCCTGCCTATCCCCTAGCAATCCAAAATAGCTCCCATCTTATCGATCTTGGATTACAGGCATTCCAACTTATCCATGAAGTATTTCTTTTAGTACCCGCCTAGATCAGCCCAGAGGTAGTTCGCCGGAAAGGGTTTACAAATTCGGAACAAAGTCAGGGAGAGAAAGTAGAGGACCGCACCGCGCCCACCGTCTAAGGCTACGGCTCAGAGCTTAGGGACGCTGCGGGAACCTAGTCGCCGGTTGCGGCTGCGCCGCGGGCCACAGGTGAAGCGCCCGGTCGCTCTTGGGCGACGGGGCCATCCTGTTGGGTGCGGGATAGCGCGCGGTCGACCATCCCTTCGAACATGGGGATCAGAGAGTCGGCGGGAAGCGGGTGATGAATATCGGTCAGGCTCTGCTCCCAGCGTTGTGGCTGCAACAGAGACAGGGAGGCATCCCGCGCCGGACTCTTCAGGGCGAAATATCCAAACCATACCAGCAGACTGCCATTGAAGGCGGCCATGTTGAGTATGCTCAATTCCGTGGAGTTGCCCAGGTGTTTGCCGACCCAGGAGCAGATCAGCACCAGTTCGATCATGGCATACGAGCCAAAGCCCAGGGAGATGCCGAAGCTCTGCTGGCGACGGCTGATGCCCACGTAGTGCGCGAAGAAGAGCAGGAAAAGAACCATGCCGACCTGGATGATGCGTACGCACCTTTGCGACGTAATGATGGCCTGCATCCAGGGCGCGATCTCGGACGAATTGGCGGAAACTGAAACTACTCCGGCCACCAGCAGCATGACCAGGCCCGCCCACTTAAACAGCACCGTGCCCAGATCACGCAGCGTGTGGAATGCACGGAAAACATCGACAAAGACCTCGTGAATCACGGCAAAGCCGAAAGCCACGCTGAGCGCGTCACACACCCAGTACAGGTAGAAACACGTGGTGTAACTGTGCCCAGTACGCGGGGAAGACCACGGCGAAGGTGACCAGTTGAGTCAAGATGTAACCGAAGAAGAACTTGAATTTGCGGTGGAGCCCCCGCCTGAGCATAATCGTAGCGATGCACATCTGGAGGACAGGATGTGCAATCCAGAGCGTGTAATAGAGGAATCCTAATTTTCTCGCTCATCGTTTCTCGCTCGCCGGCAAGGCCGCCTTGGGCAGTTGAACAGGAACAATCACAAACGCCTATCCGGACACATCTGCTCGAACCGCGATTCTTCGGCGTTGTAAAGCAACGTTAGCCTTTCCTAACCCAGTGTTCAATGCACTGAAGTAATCGTCAGTAACGTTACCGTTGGAGGTACCCTGGGGCGCAAGGTTACCTTCGTGCTAGGTCCGGGAAGGGGGCGGGGCAACCGGGAAGATGGGCTGGGAGGGCCTGGGAAAACGGCCCCGCCAGGCCATGGGGGAAGCGTTCCCCGGTGGGAGGCCGGCCGGGAGGCGGGTTAGGCGTCGGGCATGGAGTGGATGTAGGCGCGCATCATGCGCACCTCGTCATCCTTCTCGTTCAAATCGTGCAACAGGATGTCGCGCAGCGACACCATGCCCACCAAGTGTCCCTCGTGGCAAACCGGCAGGTGGCGGAAACTGTGGCGCCGCATCAGGGCCATGCAGGTTTCCAGATCTTCGTTCATGTTGATGGTGAGAGGATCGTCGGTCATGACCTCCGCCAGGCAGGTGCCGCGGGGATCGCGGCCTTCCGCCACGACACGCCTCATGAGGTCCCGTTCGGAAAAAATTCCGACCAGTTTGCCGTTGTGCACAACCGGCACGGCGCCGATGTTGCGCTCGACCATCATGCGCACGGTTTCAAGGACGGTATGGCCGAGTTCCGCCTGATAGGTGTCCTGTTCCTTAATCAGATCGCAGATCCGCATGTGACAACCTCCGGGACGCGCAATTCCGAGCTGTCCAAAAAGCATCTGACGGGGCGGGAGTATATGCCGAAAGGGAGATGGAAAGAAAGCAAAAAAGGTTGGAGAAAGAAACTCAGGAGGAAATTGGGCGGACCAGACGCCGGGAGGGGATTAGCGCGCAGGAGCTCTTGTGTCGCCTCGTCGCTGGCAAAGACAAAGTACGAAGAGTTCCACAGGGCCGTGGGCAGACTTCCGCGCGGGCGGGCGGTGATCACGATATTGAAGTCATCCGAGCTTCCCAGGTTCATCTCGCGCAACGCATCGCCTGGCCCTGAGTTGGCAGAATTGGATGCGCCCGGCTTGATCTTTTCTCTGTCTATCTTTGCCGGCTCGATCATACCTGGTTCAATCACGGCCAGCCACGCCAAAAACTCGTGCAGATCGCGGGTCCGGGGACGTCCGGGGACGGCGAAGGACACTTCCGCCTCCTGCGTAGAAAAATGCCAGGCAAGAGACGCGGCAAGGTCGACTGCCTTTTCGTAGGCGCGCTCGGAAATCAGCCCCGGCTCGGGATTGTCGAAAGCGATGCACAATTTGCGCTCGTCCTCGCGGGCGAACTCGCGCACCTTCAGCGAGCCCGACTTGGCGGTCGCCTTCCAGTCGACGTGGCGGGCCGAGTCTTCGGGCATGTATTCGCGAATGCGGTACAGGTCGGAACCGCGGCCACGTACAAAGCTCTCCCACTCCCCGCGCACCAGGGGCAGGATTTCGAAGACTTCGTCGGTGGGCTCGATCCGCGGATAGACCAGCACTTCCCTGGGCAAAGACACATGCCGCGTCTTGGTGAGAAACGCAAAGGGAAAGCGCGTGGCCAGACCGAAGCTGTCTTCGCGATAACGGCCGCGCTGGTCAAATCTCAATTCCAGGTCAGCCGACAACTCGGCTTGCGGAGGAACGAAGGGAAAATAAGCCATCCCCTGAAAAATTCCGGGAGGCGGTGGCAGCACAGTCACGCGGCGCAAGCGCCGGTCGGGCAGGCGCAGCCACTGCTCCTCGGACGGACGGTTAAAGGGGAAGGCAAAAGTGGTCGGTTCCCATTGCCACTGCTTGACCGGCTTCTTTCTCTTTTTGCGGGTGGAAACGACGCGGATGGAAAACGACGGCAGATACCGGCGCGGGTTGCGCACGACGATGCAGCCCATCACGGGGCGTCCGGCGAAGACATGCTCGGGTAACCGGACATCCAGTTCCAACCAGCGCAGCACCCAGGCGGAGACGACTCCGGAAACCAGAATCGCCGCCAGCATGGCCGCGACCACGATGTAGAGGAGATTGTTGCCGGTGTTGAGCGCGGCAATGCCGATCACTAGCGTCACCAGCGCGTAGACGATGCCGGCACGGGTTACATCGTAATCGAAGGACTCCCGCAGGCGCTCGACCGCCACGCGCCGCGCCAGGTAGGGCACGGTGACGAGTCCCACCAGCGTGGCCAGCAGCAACGAGGTCGAGGCCAGGATCACAGTGGCCCAGAGGTTGCCGGCGTCGCGCGACACGGTCGAGAACAGCGCCGTGGCAAAGGCCAGCCCCAGTCCAACCAAGGCGAGCAGAAATTTGACCCAGACCTCTGCCGAGGCCGACTGCAGCCACTGGGCCAGGCGGCCAGGCACCGACGAGCTAGATTTCAACGGATTGGCGTACGCAGAACCCACTTCCTCCGAGCCTAGCATTGTCCGGGGGAACGGACAATCACGATCGGCCTGCGGGGAAAGCGTTCGTAACCCGAGGGAGGACGAGCTTCGCGCGCCGTCACCGCCCGGACCGCGACGCCACAGGAGCCCTTCTGATTCCGATTTTCTTGTGCTACCCTTCTGGACTCGCACGAACTCGGCCCGCATTACGTAACCAAATACTTCTATGCGTGAAACCTGAGGAGGTCCCCCATGCCCATCGGTAAACGTGCAGCAGCGGAATTCTTTGGAACGTTCTGGCTGGTGTTTGGCGGATGCGGCGCGGCCGTGCTCGCTGCGGCTTTTCCCTCCGTCGGCATCGGATTCGCCGGCGTTGCCCTCGCCTTCGGACTTACTGTTCTGACCATGGCTTTTGCCATCGGGCACATCTCCGGGTGCCATTTGAATCCGGCGGTGAGCTTGGGGCTGGTCGTCGGCAAGCGCTTCCCGGCTTCCGATTTGCTGCCCTATGTGATCGCCCAAGTTGTGGGTGCGATTGCGGCGGCGGGCGTGCTCTACATCATCGCCAGCGGCACGGCTAGTTTTGACGTGCACGCAGGATTCGCCTCCAACGGCTACGGAGTGAACTCTCCCGGAGGGTATTCCCTGCTGGCGGGCTTCGTTGCCGAAGTCGTGCTGACGGCATTCTTCCTCTTCGTGATCATGGGCGCAACGGACGGGCGCGCGCCCAAGGGATTCGCGCCCATTGCCATTGGACTCTGCCTGACGCTGATCCACCTGGTCGGCATTCCCGTGACCAACCTCTCCGTGAACCCGGCGCGCAGCACCGGCCCTGCCATCTTCGCCGGTGGCTGGGCACTGCAGGAGCTGTGGATGTTCTGGGTGGCGCCGTTGATTGGCGGCGCACTGGGGGGCGGGATATACAGCATGCTGTTCTCTGAGTAAGAAAACCGGGCCACGGATTGTCACAGATAAAGCTTGAGAAACCCTTCTTGTTTATCCTGGGCAATCCATCGAATCCGGGCCCGGTATTTTGGTAGCTGGCAACCCATTCCCCGGAAGGTGACCGTGTCGAAACCATCGTATTTTGTCGGCTGGAAAATACCCTCTTTCATCGCTTTCTGTTTTGCGCTAGCAATGATCGTCCTGTCCTCCACCCGGGCCGACAGTCCCGCCAAGATCGGCAACGTAAATGCCGCTCGCGTCGCAGCCGACACCGACGGCGCCAACTGGCTCCTCAACGGACGCAATTTTGAAGGCCAGCACTTCAGCCCGCTCAAACAGGTCAACGATCAAAATGTCTCCGCCTGGGCCTGGCCTGGTATCTCGACATCGACAGCGCCATGGGGATCGTCTCCGAACCGATCGTCGTCGATGGCGTGGCCTACGTGAGCGCTCCGCAGTCGAAGGTGTACGCCTTGGACGCCGCCACGGGGAAATTGATTTGGAAGTTCGATCCCAAAGTGCGACTGGATCAGGCGCTCAACGGTTCTTACTCTGCGCGCACCAACGCCGGCGTCGCCGTGTGGGAGGGCAAAGTCTTCGTCGGCACGGGCGATTGCCGATTGGTTGCGATCGATGCGGCTACCGGCAAACAGCTTTGGGAGTCTCCGGTTTGCGAACCGACACAGACCGGCATCACCAACGCGCCCCACGTGGCCAAGGGCATGGTGTTCATGGGTTACAACGGCTCCGATGACGGAGTCCGCGGATCGATTGCCGCTTACGATGCCAACACGGGCAAAGAACTCTGGCGCTTCTGGACCGTTCCGGGGGATCCGACACAAGCCATTCGAATCGAAGGCCCTGAAAGACATCGCGGCGAAGACCTGGCCGGCCGGAGACGCATGGAAGATGGGCGGCGCCGACGTCTGGACGGCGATTACCTACGATCCAGTGACCGACTTCGTCATCTTCGGGACGGCGGGAGCAGGCGCCGACTATGGAGAACTCTCGGCGCTGCGCGCACAAGGCGACAAGCTCTTTGCGGGATGTATTGTGGCCGTCAAGGCAACAACAGGCGAGTATGTGTGGCACTACCAGACCAGCTCACCAGGGCTGCAGACGGAAAATAATCACATCGTCATGGCCGATCTCACGATCGATGGCGAGAAGCGGCACGTGGCGATGACCGTGCCCAAGCATGGCTTCTACTACGAGCTGGATGCGTGGACCGGAAAGCTGCTCTCCGCCAAGCCCATCGTGAAGGTGAATTGGGCGACCTCGATCGACCTGACCACCGGGAAAGCGGTTGAAGTTCCTCCGTCAGCCGGCGGCGGCAAACAGTGGACCGTCCACAACTGGTGGCCGATGAGCTACAACCCGGGCACTGGCCTCGTCTACATTCCCGCTACCGATCGCAAGCCCAATACGCATTCCGAAGTCGAGACCGGCGAGTGGATGCAGCAGACCGAAGGCAAGCTGATCGCGTGGGATCCGGTGAACCATTCGGAGCGCTGGTCGGTGGAAGAAGAAATTGCCACCAATGGCGGCGTGCTTTCGACCGCCGGCAATCTTGTGTTTCAGGGCCAGGGCAACGGAGAATTCGCCGCCTTCACCGCGGACACGGGCAAGAAAGCATGGTCGATCGATACGGGCTCGGCCATCGAATCAATTCCGGTGACCTATTCCGTGAAGGGCGAGCAGTACGTGCTGGTGCCGGTGGGATGGGGCTCGGGCTCGCGGCTGTTCGCTCCCTCCTGGACGATGGCCACTCCACGCTCGAAGCGCGGTCCCGTCGCGCCTGCTGCCTTCAAGCTGGGCGGCAGCGTTCCCTTCCCCACGCCTCCGGATATCGTGCCCCCGGTGCCGAAGCCCCCGAAGCAAACCGCCGACGCCGCCTCCATTCAGGAAGGCGAGAAGCTCTACAAGACTTTCTACTGCGACGGCTGTCACTCGCCTCATCTGGACGGCAGCAGCGCTTGGGTCCTCAACGGCGCTATTCCCGATCTGCGCTACGCTCCGCCCGATGTGCATCGACGACTGGTACGCCATTGTGTTAGCCGGAACCCATTGGGACAAGGGTATGCCGGGATTCTCTGAATCCGCCTAAGTTTGCGTTTCCGCATTTACGCATGACGCCGCAGCAGGCCGACGCGATTCACGCCTACGTGATCGACGGCGCATGGAAGGCCTACAACCAGGAACATGCTGCAAATCCGGCGCACTAGGTCGAGATCACCAGACGCCACGGATTCACACGGATATCGCGGATAAACCAAGAACAATTCTGAGCTTTATCCGTGAGAATCCGCGCGAGATCCGTGGCCAAAGATTCGCTCTGTCACTGTCTCTCAGTACTCCGACAGTTCCTTCATCGCCAGGAATAGATCGTTGGGCTGAGGCAGGATGGCATCTTCCAGGATGGGCTGGTAGGCGACAAAGACGTCTTTCGCGGCCACGCGGCGGACGGGGGCATCGAGCTTGATCGAACAGCTGGTCGGCGATGCGGGCCGCGATTTCGGCGCCGTAGCCCCAGCTGAGCGTGTCTTCGTAGGCGACCAGCGCGCGGTTCGTCTTGGCGACCGACGCGGCGATCGTGTCCCAGTCGAACGGATTCAGGCAGCGCAAGTCGATCAGTTCGACTCTCACGCCTTGCTCGCGCTCGAGTTTCTGCGCCGCCTGCAGGGCGCGCGGCACGACGGCGCCGTAGGTGATCACTGTCAGGTCGGTGCCGGGATGCACGACCTTCGCTTTGCCGAACGGGATCATGTAATCAGGGCCGGATAAGCGGCGCGGCCGAAGGACTCGCGATACAGGCGCTTGTGTTCGAGGAACAGCACCGGATCGTCACAGCGGATTGCGGTGCGCAACAGGCCGGCGGCATCCTGTGAGTTCGACGGGAACACGACGCGCAGGCCGGGAATGTGCGTGAAGACGCTCTCACCACATTGCGAGTGGTAGATGGCGCCGCCGGTCAGGTATCCGCCGATCGCAACGCGAATCACGACGGGGCAGGAGAATCCGTTATTGGAGCGCCAGCGGATCACGCTGAGTTCGTCGCGAATCTGCATCATCGCGGGCCAGATGTAATCGAAGAACTGAATCTCGACGACCGGCTTCAGGCCGCGGGTCGCCATGCCGGTGGCGCGTCCCACGATGGCGGCCTCGGCGAGCGGAGAATTGAACACGCGGTCGTTGCCGAACTCGTTCTGCAGGCCGAAGGTGAGCTTGAAGACTCCGCCCTTGCCTTTCACCAGCTTGCGCTTCAGATACTCTTCGCGGCTGCAGTCGGCAACGTCTTCGCCGAAGATCACGATGCGCTCGTCGCGCTTCATCTCGTCACGCAGCGTGGTCGTGATCAGGTCGGCCATGGTCTTGCCCGCCGGTTTCTTGCCGTCGGCTGGGACTTCCGGAACGACGGCCTGCGTCTCGAATGCGGACGACGCAGGATCGAGATCAGGCGAGTACACGAACTTCGTAATCGCTTTCCGGGACGGGCGGAAGGGCCTCCAGCGCCTGGTCCACCGCCATCTGCAACTCCGCTTCGACTTCCTTCTCGAGCTGGTTGATGCCCTTTTCGTCGAGGATGCCTTCGCGCAGCAGGAACATCTGCGTGCGCGTGACGGGATCGCGCTGGGCGTCGCGTTCGCGCTCGGCGTCGGGACGGTACAAGCGCTCATCGTCCGACAACGAATGCGAATACGGACGGATCACGTGCGCGTGGACAAAGGCGGGGCCGTGGCCTTCGCGGCAGTAGCGCGTGGCCCGCGTGAATGCCGCGTAGCTCGCCACCGGATCGGTGCCGTCGACCTCTTCGAAATGGAAATTGGGGAATCCTGAGACCAGGCGCGAAATGCTGCCGCCCGCGGTTTGCACTTCGACGGGCACCGAGATCGCGTAGCCGTTGTCTTCAACGCAGAAAATCACGGGCAGCCTGCCCAGCGCGGCGGCGTTCATGGCTTCCCAGAATTCGCCTTCGCTGGAAGTGCCGTCCCCAAGAGAAACGTAAGTGACTTCATCGCCCTGGAAGCTGACGTTCTTGAACTGCCGGTAGTCTGTGGAACCAGAAGCGGGAACTTCGGCGGCCTTGGGATGGCGCGCGAAATAGCGTCCGCCCTCGGCGCAGCCTACGGCCTGCAGAATCTGCGAACCTGTCGGCGATGACTGGGTCACGATGTGCAGCGCGGGATAGCTCCAGTGCGAAGGCATCTGGCGCCCGCCGGAACTGGGATCGTCGGCCGCGCCCACGCCCTGCAGAAACATCTCATAGGGCTTGACCCCGAGCGCCAGGCAGAGCGCGCGATCGCGGTAGTACGGATAGAACCAGTCATAGCCCGATCTCAGCGCCAGGCCAGCCGCTACACCGATACCTTCATGCCCTGCCCCGGACATCTGAAAATAGATTTTCTGCTGGCGTTTGAGCAGGATTTCCCGGTCGTCAATGCGCCGGGAGGTGTACATGAAGCGGTAGGCCTGGATGAGTTGCTCGCGCGTAAGGCCCTCATAAAGCTTGCTCTTCTTCGCGCCGTTGGCCGTCAGGGCCAGCTTGGGGTCGGTCTTTGTCGTGGCCATCCGGTTCCTGGTCCTACTTCGGTTAGATTCTGGGCAGCCGTCCTGCGATTCCACGAACCGGCCCGGAACCTGTTGGATTGTAAATGGAAATGAGGGGTTGGAAAAGTAGGGAAAATCAGGTAGAGAGGGGTCGAGCGGTCAGACCACTTTGATGAGGATCCCCACCTGATCTATGCCGTTCGTCACTTTGAGTCGCCGGGCGGGGCTCCGCATAATGCTCCTGGGCAACCACACGCCCGCTCGGGATCAGAACGCTCTACTGAACATGGGGAGGGATGAGGTTATGAAGACGTGTGCACTGTTGTGTGTGATCGCAATTGGGATATCGGCGAAGGCTCAAGACAAGCCTCGCGTTTTTGTGCAAGGCAAGGGTTCGGAAAACGTCAGTTCGACGGGGAGCGGCGGAGGCGGACAGCATTGGGCGGCATGGGGCTCGAAGTCCACCATTGACGCGCACGACGAGAGCATGGAAGTCACGAAGGATCTGCAAAAGGACTGCTCCGGCGCGACCATCACGATTAATCAGGCGAATGCCGACTACATTGTCATGATGAATCGCGAGTCCAAAAAGAACCGGGGACTGCTGCGAACCAACAGCCAGATTCAAGTGGCAAATAAGGCTGGCGACGTGATCGGCACTAACGCCACGCGAACGGTCGGAAATGCGGCGAAGGACGCCTGCAACTTAATCCTGGCGGATTGGCAGGCTCACGGCCCCATCAATGCGCAAGAGCACCAGCGCCTCCAGTGCAACAGCCAGCCACCGTGCAGCCCGCGGTGCAGACTATCACCTTCCGTGCAACTAGTGCCGGCAGTAGCGACGCGGCCGCAAGTGCAGCCGGCTGCGGTTTCGGCAGTGGCTCCGGTAAGTGCGAGCGTTTCTCTGGCTGACGCCGCCAAAAAAGAAAAGCAGCACAAGCAGTGCTTAGAGTTGGCGAAGGATAATCCGAGCATTACCTGCCAGTAGTCAAGCGAGGCTTGGGCCGCCCGAATGCGGCCTGAGCCTCGCTTCTTCGCGATCCAAGCCAGCGAGCAAAATCCATCAATCTGATGCTAGGCCTTGCCGGCCAGCTGATGTGCAGGCACGGCTTGCACGCCGGATACGTCCGCCGCGAAGTAGCGGCGCTGAATATCAAGCGGAAACAGCCGAGCTCTGCTCGGTCTTTCCGGGTCAAAGACCCGGAACCACATCCCCTAAGTACTGACGGCTAAGGGCTCAGTGCTTTATTCTGAGAGCAGATGATTCGGACCCACCGCGCCTTCGACCCGCACTCGATCAAACTGGTGATCTTCGACCTGGACGGCACTCTGATTGACTCGCGCCTGGACCTGGTGCATTCGGTCAACGCGGCGCTGCGCCATATCGGACGGCCGGAGTTGCCGGACGACGTCATTGCCAGTTACGTGGGAGATGGCGCGCCCATCCTGATCCAGCGGGCACTCGGAGGTGAGTCCGTCGACGAGGCGTTGATTCGCAAGGGGCTCGAGTTTTTTCTTTCTTATTATCGCGCCCACAAACTCGATCACACGACGGTCTACCCAGGCATTCCGCAAGCGCTAGCGGCGATTCGAAGCTCCGGGAACGGCGCGCCGAGGGGCATGGCCGTGCTCTCGAACAAGCCCGTAGGTCCCTCCCGGGCGATTGTCGAGGCGCTGGGGCTGGGTCAGTTCTTTTCGCAAGTCTACGGCGGCAACAGCTTTGCCACCAAGAAGCCCGATCCCGAAGGCGCGCTCCAATTGCTCGAGGAGAGCGGCGTTCGGCCCGAGCAGGCTGTAATCGTGGGCGACTCTCACGTCGACATCGAGACCGGCCGCAATGCCGGACTGTGGACCATAGGCGTTTCATACGGATTTGCCCCGCACACGCTCAGGGGCGCCATTCCAGACTTGGCGATTGACGTCCCGCAAGAACTGGAAGAAGTGTTCCGTTAGATCATTGCCGATTTCAGGGTTTCCAGCCTCCAAAGTAACTATCGAGGTCTCCTGCCCGCGAGTAGAACAAGTAAAGATATATAGGAGCAGCGAATTTATGGCCTGGCTGGAGCGGTTTGCCCTCGCCATCCTGATCACCGTCAGCACGTCTGGCTCGGCGCAGGAAATCCCGGCGCTCAGCATTTCCCCGGGAAAAGTCACGATGTTGCAAGGCGAGACCCGCACGTTCCGCGCCGTCGGGAAAGACGGCAGGATTCGCCACAACATTCGCTGGAGCGTCTCTCCCCAACACGGGGCCAAACTCACCACGAATGGCGACGAAGCCGTGGTACAGGCGGAATCAGAGCCTTCTACCGTGACCTTGACCGCGTCTGCGGAAGGCGACTCCGCGGAAGCTACGATCGACATTCTTTCGAGCCCCACGCCACCCGCCGGGACGCTGCTGTGGACGGTTGCCCCGTTGCCGGGGTGCAAGGGTGCGAAGATCACCCAGGCGGTACCCAGTGCGACCGGTCCGGACCTCTACGTGGAGGAGGACTGTCCGCAGGGACATTTTGTGCGCGCGCTCACCGCCGACGGCCGCGAGTTGTGGCGCCGGCAGATCACCGGCGCAGGCGGAGTTCTTGCGATCCCGCCAGTCAGCCCATCGCCAGCCGTCACCGCTCAGCACATGGATCTGCATCGCGCTTCGGTCTGCGACGGAGTCTCGTCAGGCATGACCAAGGACGAAGTCTCGAAAATCGTGGCCGCGCACAATCTGAAGGTGGAAAAGAGACAGTGGCAGAGCGACAACTGGGAGTTCGAGGAACAAGGATCCCGCTGCGCGATTTCTTTTGACGGAAAGAGCGCAACCGTGGTGAAAAAGAAGAAAACCATTATCATCGAGTAGCGAGGACTGAACCGATTGCTGGCCAACCCGAATGGATTCCCTGCCTCAGACTTCACTCCAACCGAACTGCGCAAACTGCGCAGCATGAAAAATCCCTACGGCATTCAGAAGTTTCTCGATGACATGCCGTATCACCTGGAAGACACGGCGTGGTCGCCGCGCAAGGTGCTGGCCGAAGAATCTTCGCACTGCCTGGAGGGAGCGATCTTCGCGGCCGCCGCGCTGCGGGCGAATGGATATCCTCCCCTGCTGCTGGATTTCGAAGCCGAGCATGATACCGACCATGTGATCGCCATTTACCGGGAAGACGGCTGCTGGGGCGCGGTGGCCAAATCCAATTACACCGGATGCCGCTGGCGCGAACCGGTGTATCGTACTCTGCGGGAGCTGGCGCTGAGCTATTTCAACGCCTATTTCAACCTGCGGCGGGAGCGCACGCTGCGGCGGTATTCGGGTCCGGTCAATCTGAAACGCTTTGACCGGCAGAACTGGATGACCACCGACGAGCCCGTGTGGTTTATCGTCTATCACCTGTTCGACATCAAGCACTATTCCCTGCTGACGAAAGCGCAAGAGAAAAAGCTGCACCGGGTCGACGAGCGGCTGTTCCAGGCAGAATGCTTGGGGAAAGCCCTCAAGGTCCGGGACTGAATGTAAGGTTCCCATAAAGGTCCGAGCCGGTCGTGCCGATTCTCCCCGTAGGGCCTTTGTGCTTGCTTTTGCATTGCGGCAGGCGGAATGTGGAGAACGAGTCTGCTCCGCTAGATCGCGGCACAGTCGGAACCGGCCAGAAATCACAAAGTTGTGGAAGCTCGCCGCCATCCTCGATTCAAGCTGGAAGTAGACATCCGCGTCTATTCGCGGGATTGCCCCGTGGTTCGTGGGCATACGGTCGACATCAGTGAGTCGGGTATTTCGGCCATGCTGCGAGTGGAGGTCCCGGTAGGCGAAGTAGTGCGCCTGGAGTTCACACTGCCCCTGGGCGATGTAGAGGTCCTGGCGACGGTGCGCCAGAGAAACGCCTTCCGCTACGGTTTTCAGTTCGTGGAAGCCAGCTCGGCGGAGGATACGATCGGACGCACCTGCCGCCATCTTGCAGTAGAACAGCCGGTTGCCGGCAATGAGGGGCTTTAAACAACTCCCACCGGCCGGCGCACCGGCGAGTTCGGCAATTCCAGCTTAGGAAATATCCCTCCCCTCCCTTTCCGGCTGCCCGTTCACGGCTTGCGATCAACGTGCATCCCGACGGAACTTCGTGCCGTCTAAGCACGTAAGATCATCTATGAATCTCCGCGCTCTCGCCCTGATTTTCGTGCTCTTCGTTTCTGTGCCGGGGCTCGGGCAGCAGGAGCCGCCGTCCAACTCGCCTTCGGAAGACAAGCCCGCAGAAGTAACGAGCGCGCCAGCCACTCCTGCCCTCGATCTCACGCCGGGAGCCGACGGCAAGCTTTCCCAGGAACAAATGCAGCAGCTATTTCGCGTGGTTGCCGATAAGGACATCGAAAATGACAAGCGGCAGCGCGACTACACCTACATCGACCGCGAGCTACAGAACAACCTTGACGGCAAAGGGAAGACCAAGTCGACGGAAGTGAAGACCTACGACGTTCTCGATATCTATGGCGAGCAAGTGCAACGGCTCATCGCAAAGGATGACAAGCCGCTCAATGCCAAGGAAGCCGCCAAGGAAGAAGAGAAGATTCAGAAGATCATCGACAAGCATAAGAACGAATCCGACTCAGACCGCAAGAAGCGCGAAGAGAAAGAAGTGAAAGACCGCGAGGAGGGCCGGAAGTTCGTGCTGGAAGTGGCCGACGCGTACAACTTCAAACTGGTAGGGACAGAGGATGTAGGTGGGCGTGAGGCCTGGGTGATCGACGCCGAACCGCGTCCGGGATTTGAACCGCACATGAAAGACGCGAAGCTTCTCTCCAAGTTTCACGGGCGGGTGTGGATCGATAAAGGCGATCTGCAGTTGGCCAAGATGGATATCGAGGCCATCGACACTGTCTCGTTCGGATGGGTGCTGGCACGCATCCACAAGGGCACGCGCGTGACGCTCGAGCAGACGCGGGTAAACGATGAAGTCTGGCTACCTCGGCACCTGACCTTCAAACTGGACGCGCGCGTAGCTCTGCTCAAGGGCTACCATATCGACGGCGAGCAGGAATATCGCGACTACAAGAAATTCCGCACGTCATCGAAGATTGTCGGGATGGGCGAGGTGAAGGAACAGCCCTAGGCTCGGTCTGGCCGAGCGACCGCCTATAACTCCCGCTTTTTCCAACTGCAAGAAACCAGGCACGCTATTCTCCACCCGTTGCCGACCTCGGCTTTATAATGCGAGGTCCCAAGGGTAGGGCGCGGCGCCATGCCGGACCTGCGCGTGGGCCAGGCTTCCAATTTCGATCTCCCCGTGAGGCGCAGAATGGATTCTCGTCTTCCTTCTCTCACCCGTCGTGATCTGCTTCGCTCCGGCCTTACACTCTCCGCTTCGACTCTGCTGGCGGGCTCAGTAGGCCGCGCCCAGGCGCTGCTTGCCCGCTATCCCGGCGTTGCAACGGCCGAGGCCATGTCCGCGGTCGCTCCGCGGGAGCATCTCCTGTTCGACTTCGGCTGGAAGTTTTTTCAGGGACACGGCACCGACCCGCTGCGCGACCTGGGATTCGGCATGGGCCAGGGCGATTTCGCCAAGTCGGGAGAGTTTGAGTTTGCCACGCAGAAATTTGACGACTCCAAATGGCGCCCCCTCAACTTGCCGCACGACTGGGCGGTCGAGCTGCCGTTTGTGCGCGATGACGAACTACAATCGCACGGCTACAAGCCGCTGGGACGCCGCTACCCTGAGACCAGCGTGGGCTGGTACCGGCGCACGTTCGATATTCCGAAAGAAGACGAGGGCAGGCGCGTCACGGTTGCGTTTGACGGCGCCTTTCGCAGCGCGCTGGTTTTTCTCAACGGATACTTCATTGGGCGCAACGACAATGGTTACGCCCCATTTCGTTTTGACCTCACCGACTTTCTGAATTACGGCGGCAAGAACTACCTGGTCGTGCGCATGGACGCCAGCTTTGGCGATGGATGGTTCTACGAAGGCGCCGGCATCTACCGGCATGTGTGGCTAACCAAGACGGACGCACTGCACCTGGGACAATGGGACAGCTATGTTTGGACTTTTGCTAAGGGTAACGAAGCAACGGTCGGCCTGAGTACGGTGGTGAGGAACGAAGGCAGTCGGGCGGAAACGTGCCGTGTCCGATGGCAGATTTTCGACGCTGCGGGGAAGCCGGTTGCTACGGCCGAGACAGAACCGAATTCGGTGCCTTTCGATGGCTCTGCAAACTTCACCGCGAGCACGAAACTCACGAATCCCGCACTCTGGTCCCCGGAAACTCCGAACATGTATTCGGCGGTTGTAACGGTCGAATCCGGCGGCAAGAAAGTGCGCGACGCCGAACGAATCAGTTTTGGCGTGCGCACGATCCTGTGGGACGCCGACAAGGGATTCTTCCTCAACGGCAAGCCGGTCAAGATCAAGGGCACCTGCAATCATCACGACCACGCGGGGGTGGGCGCGGCCCTGCCCGACCGGCTGCAGTGGTATCGCGTGGGCGTCTTAAAAGACATGGGTGGCAACGCGGTGCGTACGTCGCACAACATGCCCACGCCGGAGTGGGTGGAGGCGTGCGACCATCTGGGCATGATGATGATGTGCGAAACGCGCCTGATGAGTTCAAATCCGGAAGGCATGGCACAGCTGGAGGCGATGGTGAAGCGCTATCGCAACTCGCCGGCGATCATTCTGTGGTCTATGGGCAACGAAGAGTGGACGATGATGCCGCAGCCTCAGGGCGTGCACGTCATTGACGACATGATTGCGCGAACTCACGAGCTCGACCCGACGCGGCTTTGCACCGCCGCGGTCAATACAGCATTCGAAACTCATTTCCCGGAACGACTCGACGTGATGGGCTTCAACTACAACCTGAAGGTTCCGGATGACTGGCACAAAGCGCATCCGAAAACACCCTCCGTGGGCTCCGAGACGGCCAGCACGGTTTCCACTCGCGGCATCTACTCGACCGACAAGTTGCGCAATTGGGTCAGTGCTTATGACCTGAATCATACCGAGTGGTCCGAGCTGGCCGAAGAGTGGTGGAAGTTTTACGCCACCCGGGAATGGCTGTCGGGGGGCTTTGCCTGGACCGGCTTCGACTACCGCGGGGAGCCCACGCCCTACGGCTGGCCGTCAATCAACTCGCAGTTCGGCATCGTCGACATGTGCGGTTTTCCCAAGGACAACTTTTATTACTACAAAGCGTGGTGGGGCTCGGAGCCCGTGCTCCACCTGTTTCCCCACTGGAATTGGGCTGGACGCGATGGCGAACCGATCTCCGTCTGGGTGCATTCTAATCTCGACTCAGTCGAACTCTTCTTAAACGGCACGAGCCAGGGCTCGAAAAATGTCCAGCCGCTCACGCATTTGGAGTGGAAGGTGAAATACGAGCCGGGCGTGCTCGAAGCGCGCGGCACGAAAAACGGCAAAGTCGTGCTGACGGAAAGACGCGAGACGACGACGGGGCAGCCGGTCTCGATCCGCTTGACGGCCGACCGCACTGAGATTCATGCCGACGGCGAAGACGTCTCGGTCCTGACGGTGGAGGTACTCGACAAAGACGGCCGCGCACTTCCCACGGCCAGCAACCTGATCAGCTTCAAAGTGAGCGGCGAAGGCGCGCTGATCGGCGTGGGCAATGGCGACCCCAACTGTCAGGAGTCAGATAAAGAGCCGAAGCGCAGCCTGTTCAACGGTCTCGCGCAAGTGATTGTGCAAGCCACGCGGACACCCGGCACGATCACGGTCGAGGCTTACACGGAACCGTATCCGCGACCGAAGCTGCCCGCCACCCAGGTGACGATTACAACCAAGAACGTGGATCTGCGGCCAAACGTGGGATAACTGAGATGTCGAAGTGTCTCTTTTTGCTTCTACTTATCCTCGCCGCCGCGCTGGCCCCCGCGCGGGACAAGGCCGAGACCTGGATCGAAGTGCGCAGCCCACACTTCACCGTGGTCACCAACTCCAACGAAAAGCAAGGACGCCGCATCGCCGATCAATTCGAGCGGATGCGGTCGGTGTTTCATGTGGCATTTCCGAAACTGCAGATCGATCCCGGATCGCCCATCATCGTGCTCGCCATCAAGGACGAGAAGGACTTTCGAGCGCTCGAGCCCGAGGCCTATCTGGCCAAAGGCTCGCTGAAATTGGGCGGGCTGTTCCTGCGGGCTCCCGACAAGAATTACGTCTTGCTGCGGCTTGACGCCGAGGGCGAGCATCCCTATGCAGTCGTTTACCACGAATACACGCACCTGCTCTTGAGCAAGTCTGCGGAGTGGTTGCCGTTGTGGTTGAACGAAGGCCTGGCCGAGCTTTATCAGAACTCTGAGATCCGCGAGAAGGACGTTTCGCTGGGCGAAGCGAGCGCGGAGAACATTATGTGGCTGCGGCAGAACCGGCTGCTTCCCTTGACGACTCTGTTCACCGTCGACGAGAAATCACCCTATTACCATCAGGAAAACAAAGGCTCCATCTTCTATGCGGAGTCCTGGGCGCTCACTCATTATATTTATGTGAAAGATCATGAGGACAAGGCAGGTCGATTGACCCACTATGCCGAACTGCTGACCCAGAAGGTCGATCCGGTGACCGCCGCCACTCGTGCCTTCGGCGACTTGCAGCAACTGCAGTCGGCCCTTGAGGACTACATCCATCAAGGCAGCTTCCATTATTTCAAGATGACGACCACCACCGAGGTCGATGACTCGGCTTTCAAGGCACGGGTTCTGGCTCCGGCACAGGCCGATGCGGTTCGCGCGGACTTTCTGGCCTACAACGACCGGCCCGCCGATGCCAAGGCTCTTCTCGATCTCACACTGCAGGATGATCCGAATAATGTCTCGGCGCAGGAGACCTTGGGGTTCATGGAATTTCGCCAGGGACACATCGAGGAAGCGCGCCGGCGTTACGCGCAGGCCGTGCAACTCGATTCCCAGAATTTTCTTGCCCACTACTATTTCGCCGCCATCTCAATGCGCAGTCCGCTGTCTGAGGCGGACGAAGCGAAGGTGGAAAGCAGCCTGCGAAGCGCGATCAAGCTGAATCCCTCGTTCGCACCAGCCTATGACTGCTTGGCGGCTTTTCTGGGAATGCACCGCCGCAACCTGGACGAAGCGCGGATGATGGGATTGACCGCGGTGTCCCTGGACCCGGCAAATGTCGGATATCGCATCAACGTGGCCAACGTTCTACTGGCCATGGAACAGGGCCAGAACGCGGTCAGAGTGCTCAGCTTTGCTGCAAAACTCGCGAAGTCGCCGCAGGAAGTCGAAACCGTCAACCATCTCCTGATGAACGCCCAGGAATATTCAACGGCGCAACAACGAACCGGGGAGGAGGGAGAGCAATTGGGGGATGAAGCCAAGGCTGGTCAGGAACAAGGTGCTCCAGCAACTGATCTGCCGCATCTGAGCCGTCGAAAAGAGTTCGTCCCCAGCGGGCCTCATCGTTTCGTGGTGGGAGTCTTGAAAAGTGTGCATTGCGACCCTCCCAACCTCGACTTGACCGTCGCCTCCGGCGCGAAGACACTCGCCCTGCATACCGACAACTACTACAAGATTCAATTCACTGCCCTCAACTTTGAACCCAGTGGCGATCTCAAACCTTGCAGCGATTTGGAAAACAGGCCCGCAAAAGTTGAGTATGTCGAATCCGCCGACAAATCCGATGCCCCACACCTGATTGCCATCGAACTCCATAAGTGAGCCTGAATGAATAACGGATTCGCAGGCTTGCCCGCTATTCCTCTGGCCGGAACCTTCCCACTGCAACGGCTATAATAGAAAGATTCTCACGGGCTCGGGAGCGCTCCAGGGAGCTTGGTGAGAAGACATCGAGGACAGTTTCTGTCCCCGATAGGTGTTAGGTTCCTCTCCATGGATTTCAAACTCGTTTCTGACTATAAGCCGCAAGGGGACCAGGGACGCGCCATTGAGGCGCTGCTGCGCGGCGTGTATGACCGCGAGCAGCATCAGGTTTTGCTCGGCGTCACCGGGTCGGGCAAGACGTTCACCATGGCCAAAGTGATTGAGGCGGCGAACCGTCCGGCGCTGGTCATGGCGCATAACAAGACGCTGGCGGCGCAGCTTTATCACGAGTTCAAGAACTTCTTCCCGCACAATGCGGTCGAATATTTCGTCTCCTATTACGACTACTACCAGCCCGAGGCCTACGTTCCTGCCGCCGATCTCTACATTGAAAAAGAAGCGACCATCAACGATGAACTCGACAAGCTGCGGCTGTCGGCCACCCGGTCGCTGTTTGAGCGGCGCGATGCGCTGATTGTGGCTTCGGTGAGCTGCATTTACGGCCTCGGCTCCCCGGAAGCGTATTACGGCATGATGATGTTTCTGGAAAAAGGCCAGAAGATCAAGCGCGAGGACATCACGCGCAGGCTGGTGGACATTCTCTACGAACGCACCAACGGGGACTTCCGGCGTGGCACGTTTCGCGTGCGCGGCGACGTGATCGAGGTCTTCCCGACTTACGACGACATGGCGTACCGCATCGAGTTGTGGGGCGACGAGATTTCCTCGCTCACGCAGATCGATCCGCTGTTTGGCACGGTGAAGCAGAAATACATGCGCCTCCCGATTTATCCCAAGACCCATTATGTGATGAAGGAAGAAACGCGGGCGTCGGCGGTGGATTCGATCAAGAAAGAACTGGCGTGGTGGGAAGTCGAAATGGAGAAGCAAGGGCGGCTGGTGGAGGCGCAGCGCATTCATCAGCGCACCATGTTCGATCTGGAAATGATCAAAGCCATGGGCTATTGCCACGGCATCGAGAATTATTCGCGGCACTTTACCGGGCGGCTGCCGGGCGAGCCTCCGCCCACGCTGCTGGATTATTTTCCGCGCGACTTCCTGATGTTCATCGACGAATCGCACCAGACGATTCCGCAGTTGCGCGGCATGTATGCCGGCGACCGCTCGCGCAAGGAAACCCTGGTGGAATATGGCTTTCGCATGCCGTCGGCGCTGGATAACCGCCCCCTGACGTTTGAAGAATTTGAACACCGCACCAATCAACTGGTCTACGTTTCGGCAACGCCGGGGCCGTATGAGCTGACCAAGTCGGCGGGCGTGGTGGTCGAGCAGATTATTCGACCGACAGGTCTGATTGATCCGGAGGTGGAAGTCCGTCCGGTGAAGGGCCAGATTGACGACTTGCTGCACGAGATTCGCGCTCGCGTGGAACTTGGCCAACGCGTGCTGGTAACCACTCTGACCAAACGCATGTCCGAAGACCTGGCTGAGTACTATGCCGAGGTGGGCGTGAAGTGCCGCTACATGCATTCCGAGATCGAAACCCTGGAGCGGGTGAAGATTCTGCGTGACCTGCGCAAGGGCGAGTTCGACGTGTTGATCGGCATTAACCTGCTGCGCGAAGGCCTCGACCTGCCGGAAGTTTCGCTGGTGGCGATTCTGGATGCGGACAAAGAAGGATTCCTGCGTTCCTCAGGTTCGCTGATCCAGACCATCGGCCGCTGCGCGCGGCATTTGAACGGGCGGGCAATTCTTTACGCCGACCGCCAAACCGATTCGATGAAGCGCGCCATGGATGAGACTCTGCGGCGGCGGGCGATCCAGACCGCGTACAACGAGGAGAACGGAATCACGCCCGAGTCGATTGTGCGTCCGCTGGACATGACCCTGGCGGGCATCGTGGCCGCCGACTATGCCGACCTGACCGCCGGCGAGGCCGAGGGCATGCCAGAGTTCAAAACCCAGGACGAAGTGGATGCCTACATCGGCAAGCTCGAAAGCGACATGCGCGAAGCGGCCAAGAAGTTTGAGTTCGAGAAGGCCGCGAAGCTAAGGGACGCGATCAAGGAGTTAAGAACGAAGGAGTTTTTGTTCGCGTAGCGTCGAGACCTGAACCACAGAGAACACCGGGAATCACAGAGGAGTTCAGAATTCTCTGCGCGTTTCTGTGCCCTCTGTGGTTACCCGTTTTATCCTATCGTCCGTAAGCCGCGCTGGCCGCCAACGGTTTCCGGTGAAAGGTATACCCGTCGTAAGTTTCGGAGCGGAAGTTCAAGTTCGGGGCGCACAGCTTCTCGGTCTGGCTGAGGAAAAGATATCCCCCGGGCTCGAGATAAAGATGCAAGCGCTCCATCAGCGCGGTGCGCTGGGCACGCGAGAGGTGGGGCAGCACGTCCATGCAGAAAATGCAGTCGAAACGACCGATGTAGACCGGCTTGGTCAGGTTCATGGTATTGAAGGTCACCAGGCTGCGCAGACGCGGCTTGACCAGCAGGTGCACTCCGTTGGCCGAACCGTTCGTCGATCCATTCCCTGAGCCATTGCCCGATCCATTCCCTGACCCATTGCCCGATCCATTCGTCGGTGCGCTTGCTGCTCCATCCGGAGATCCGTTCTGGCCTCCGTTGGGGCTGCCAATTTTCGAGAAGCAGGCGCGGATGGCCGCGGGCGGCAAGCCGGTTAGAGCCGACTGCGGATACAACCCGCGCTCCGCAACTTCAATCGCGGAAGGCAGCAGGTCGCTGCCCACAATGTGAATCGACCAGTCTCTCGTACCTTGGACCGCGGGAACTGGGCCACAATTTTCGGCAATGCCACCGTTCCGGCTGGCGGCACTCTTGTCCTTCGCGTCCTTGCTGCCGTTCCCATTGCTCAAACCATTGCTGGCGCCGTTCCCGTTCGCTCCGGGCAGGGCTTCGCACAGAGCCATGGCAATCGAGTAGGCCTCCTCGCCGGTGGAGCAACCCGCGCTCCAGATGCGCAGAGTGGAAGGGCCGTCATTCGCCTTGCGGGCATAGATTTGCGGAATCACCTGCCGGGCCAGCGCATTCATGGCTCCGGGATGACGGAAGAAACCGGTGTTGACGTTCAGCACCCCGTCGAGGAACGCCGGCAGCCCCGATGGATCCTGATCCGCAGCGCGCAGGCGGTCCAGCAAGGCGGCGGGAGATTCCAGTTCGTGGGTCTCAAGATAATCGGCCACGTGGGCGGCTAGAGCGCTGTTGGGACAGTCGAGCAGGATTCCAGTCTGGCGCTCCACCAGCAGGCGCAGTTCGGAAAGTTCGTGCTCGAGAATGGTAACGCCCGCCATCAATCTATGCATAAATCCTTCCCCCGGGAGGGTGCGTCGAATTTCCTGTGCCCAAGCTTGCGAAATCGGCGTCGTGGGAGGGGAGGATGAGTTCTCATACTTTTAATCGCCAGCGGCAGCAGCCGCGTACGACTTGCCTGAATCTTGTTCTGCCTGCTGCGCAACCACGTTCATTTCTTTTTCCAGCGACGAAAAGCGCTGCATGATCTCGTGGATGCGGAGCGTCATATTCCGAATGGTTTCGATCTGGGCGCGAGTCTGGGCCGACAGGCTGCCCGGCTCCAGCAACAGCAGGTCCGAATTTCCCAGCACCGACGTAAGCGCGTTGTTCAGGTTGTGACGCATCTCCAGCATGTAACGCCCCAGAGTCGCCTGGCGATCGAGCGTGGCGCAGGAGATCTCGGCCGTGCGGGCGCGGGATTCGGCGCGCGAACGGTGCACCGCCTCGCTGGCCGCCAGGACCAGGGTTTCGAGCCAGTGTTCGCTGCGCCGCAGAATGGAAATGCGGGGCCAGCGCTCGTGCACCAGTTGCGCGGTCGGACCGTCGTGGCAGACGCAGAAGATCGGCTGACCGGTGGAATGCAGCGGCTCCAGGACCACGGAGAGCAGGTCGCGCCGCAACTCCCCAACGATGGCCACGTCAAATACGTCCACGGCGAAGCGCGGCCACAAGTCGCCGCTCAGCAGCGTGAACGTGGGGACATTGCGCTCCATCTGCCAGCGGGCGGTGATGCGGCGTGAAAAATCGACTTCGTCGGAAATGATCAGTACGGTCGGCGCTTCCACTTGCCACGTTCCTCTTTGCCTTCGGCCCGGTAATTCGGTCTATCGCTGTTCGTGTGACTCAAATCTCTGCGCAACGATTTATTTCTTCTTCCCCGGCTGCGAATCGGAGTCCGCATCCCAGCCCGGGGTGCCGGATATTTCAAACTCGGGAGCATCGGCACTCGGCGGAACGGGCGCGGCCTTCGGCTTTGCCGCCGGGGGCTTCGCCACCGCAGAATTGGCCGCGGGCTTGGGGGCACCCGCCGCTGCCGCCACCGCGGACGCCTTGGCCGCCAGCGGTGCGAGCTTGCTAGCCGCGGCTGGGCTTGCGGCCGGTTTCCCTGCGGGCGCAGACTTCCCTGTCGCGTCGGCCTTTACGCCGGCTTTCCCCTCGGCTTCGGAAGCTTTGCCGCGGCCGAGAGCGTACTCGACCGAGGCCCGCAGATCGACCAGCATGCGCAACGGTGATCCCGAGGAGTACTCTGCCTGAAACATCACCTTCCACGACTGGCAGATCATGCGCAGGCGAATGATCGGTTCCTGCGCGGAAAACTGGGCGCGGCGGCAGTCGATGGTCTCGACGCCCTTGTCTTCGAGTTCCGTCAATCCGTCGAGAATCGTGTTGAGATCGCCCAGCATGAGGCGGAAAAAAGCCCGCCGCATCAGGTATCCGAAGCGGGTGAATGCCACCAGCGCGACCGGCAGGTAGAACAGTTCCCCGGCCTGGCCCTTGGCCTTGCGTCCCTGTTCGAGAACACCGCCATGCAGTAGCTCGTCCAGGGAGCGGCAGCGTTTGCGCCGACTTCGAGCACGCGGTCCAGCGCGTTCAACCAGACCGGCGCCTTCAGCTCCACCGGGCCCAAAACCGGCTCCAGCGACTGCGCCACATAGGCGAGATCGACCTCGGCATCATTCACTCCCGAAGGCGCCAGCTGGCTGAAATACTGCACCAGCAGAAAATCAATCTTGTCGCGGATGGCGTCGGTTTTGGCCGTCTTCGCCAGGAAGTGCTGCAGCAGGCTCACCAGCCCGTCCGGATTCACCAGCGAGCTGGTTTGCAGGAACTGGCGCAACTGGTGCACCTGGATGAGCTGGTCCATCTCCTCCAGCCAGCGGTTGGCCTGTTCGACCGTCTCTTTGCCGGGCGTGTCGACACCGGCCTCAAGATCGGCGAAGGTTTTCACGTCGATGGCGAACTCCCGCGCCAGCTCGAAATAAATGGGATACAAGCGGCAGCGCGGTCTTCCATTGGGTGGCGAGATCCTGTACGGGTGTTGTAGGAGTCATGATTTCACGATCCAGTTGGGCACTTCTCCACGAAAGCGCGCGGCCACCACGGTTTTGCCGGGGTGATATTGCACGGCGACGACCGAGGCAGCGACATCGAACGAACCGTCGGAGTTGCGCAGGCGAAGATCATCGCCGAACTCCAAGGGCGTGTTGCACTCAAACAGGACTTCGCGGGGAGTGCCAAATTCGATGACGATACTTTCGGTGAAATGAGCTGCGGTTGGGTCGCTGCCCGGCAGGACGCGGGCGAGTTGAACCGGCATGCGGACGGGCGACGCCTCCGGGAAAAAGCGGGCCAGTCCCGCCACGTGTGCTGGCGTTCTGCGCGCTGCGTGCCGTTGCTGTGGCTGGTTGCGCCAAGCGATGAGAATCCCCTAACCCAGACTTCGCTCTGCCCGATTGAAATGCGGTCGGGCTCCCCCTCTTCCCGGTTAGGAAGAGCTGTGGGGAGCCGGAATCCGCGGTTCAGAAAAGAAGGAGCAACGCGGCAGCCATCTCTGAGAACGGAAGGTCTAGCACTCAGGTGAATGCATTTTCAGCGGGTTAGCACCTCTTCCGAGGGTGCATTCGAGGCTACGGCTGAACTGGCATCTCACGATGAGACACGCAGTCTCACAATCAGCCGCTCGCACCTCCAAGAACTCGCCCACGAGCCGGAACTTATTTTGGCTTCTGCACCGTTGCGGCGCGTTCCTTCGCGTGCGCGATCAAAGCCGTAAAGCGCGGGTCACCATGCAGGGCCGCAAGATCGGGATCGTTCTCCAGATGTAAGGCGATATTGGGAGCTAGTCCGTGGTCGACGGCCTCACGCAAGAGCGAGAGGGCTTCGTCGCGCTTTCCTTTATGCAGCGCGATGCCGCCCAGATTGTAGGTGGACATCGCCGTATCGGGATGATCGGGCCCGAGTACGCGGCGTTGGATGGTCAGAGCTTCTCCCTCGAGTTTCTCGGCGTCACCGTAACGGCCTTCGAGAAACAAGATGTTGGCCAGGTTGTTCATCGACATCAGGGTGTCGCGATGGTCGGGCCCAAGGACACGGCGGCGGACGTCGAGTGTCTCGCGCAGCAGTTTCTCGGCTTCAGCGTGGCGCTTTTCCTCGGCCAAGGTGGTAGCGTATCCGTCCATCAACGACAGGGTGTCGGGATGATCGGGACCGAGGATCCGGAGCCGAATGTCGAGCGCCTGGCGGTAGAGCTTCTCTGCGTCGGGCAGCCGACCTTCGTCAAAAAAGATGCTGGCAACGATGACCATCGACCACAGCGTGTTCGGGTCCTCGGGTCCGAGAATGCGGAGTTGACTGTCCAGCGCTTGTTGGCCTAACTTCTCGGCTTCGGGGTCGCGGCCCTCGTCATAGAGAATGCTGGCAAGCTGGCTCATGGAGGCCAATGTCTGCGGGTGCTCCGGCCCCAGAATCCGGCGGCGGGTATCGAGGGTTTCGCGTTGCAGCTTCTCCGCTTCAGCGTAACGCCCCTGCTCTCGAAGAGTCCGGCACAGGGCATGCATGGACGACAGGGTGTCGGGATTCTCGGGCCCCAGAACCCGACGCCGGATCTCGACCGCGTCGGTGAGCAGGGATTCCGCTTGCGGGTAGAGTCCGAGGTTGTCATACACCCCACCCATCACGGTCATCATCTGGGCCTGGACCACTGTGTCTTTGGCAAGGCCAGTGCGAATATCCTTCGACGCCTTGTCGAGGATTTCGCGCGCCGTGATGCTGTTGCCTCGGGCCTGGCTCGGATCCGACACCTTGAACATGTTCGACATGAACTCTGACACGCGCTTCGCGGTTTCGGCCTCGCGGTTGGCGCGGTCGCGCTCTTTGGCGATGCGCCGTGTCTGCAGGGCCATGGTGGCGGCAAAAGCAACCAGCAAAGCCACCGCCGCTACCGCTACCCCAACTCCGAATCGATGCCGGCGGACGAACTTGCTGGTGCGATAGACCGCGCTCGGCGGCCCCGCGAGCACCGGTTGATTTCGCAGGTACCGTTGGATGTCGGCCGCCAGGTCGGAAGGAGAACCGTAACGTCTGGTCCGGTCTTTCTCCAACGCCTTCATCGTGATCCAGTCGAGCTCGCCGCGCAGATGCCGCTCCAGCGAAGTGGGTTCTTCCCGGCGCTTCACGGCCGAGTCATGGGCGGAGTCGCCCAGGGACTTGATCTTCGTGCTGGGGCGGGTCGGCTCCTGCTGGCGGATTTTCTGCAGCATGGCTTCCATGCCGGCTTCTCGGAGCTCTCGCGCTCCCACGGGCAAGGCACCCACCAGCAATTCGTACAAAATCACGCCCAGGGAATACACATCTGTGCGGGTGTCGACGCTGCGATCGAGGCGATCGGCCTGCTCCGGACTCATGTAGTCGGGCGTGCCCACCACCCCTCCGACTTCAGTAAACATCGTGATCTCGGTCAGCCGCGGACCAATGGCCTTCGCCAGCCCGAAGTCGATGATCTTGGGCACAGGTTTTCCGTCGACTTCTTCGACCAGGACGTTGGATGGCTTCAGGTCGCGGTGGATGATCGCCTTCTGATGGGCATGTTGCACCCCTTCACAGACCCGCATGAACAATTCCAGGCGCTGTTTAATCGTCAGCCGGTGCTCGTCGCAGAAATCGGTGATAGGAAGGCCGGGCACATACTCCATCACGAAATACGGCCGCCCTTCCGCGGTCG
The DNA here is from genome assembly GCA_963709865.1 of uncultured Acidobacteriota bacterium. Classification (GTDB taxonomy): domain Bacteria; phylum Acidobacteriota; class Terriglobia; order Terriglobales; family Acidobacteriaceae; genus Sulfotelmatobacter. The sequence goes on along the minus strand of CAVPXW010000019.1, from coordinate 285,318 downwards.
CGCCGGCGTCGAAGACTTTGGCGATGTTGGCATGCTCCATGAGGGCCAGGGCCTGCCGCTCGGAGTCGAACCGCGCCACCACGGACCTGGTGTCCATGCCGGCTTTGATCAGCTTGAGCGCGACCGTGCGGTGAAGGGGTTCGGTTTGTTCGGCGCGCCATACTTCGCCCATGCCGCCCTCGCCCAATCGTTGGATCAGCCGATACGGACCCACACTGGCGAAAGACGCGCGGACGGATGCAGCCGTTCGAGTCTTGTCATCGGGAGTATCTGGCATGCGGGTATCCCCTAAAAGCCTTGGACGGAAACTGACAGATTATTGCAAGCAGGCCCACAAAATCGAAAGGAACAGGGAAATGAGTTCATGATAGGGAACGATCGACCGGAAGGCAACCGTCGATGCATTGCTTGTCGATGCATTCCTTGTGTGGCGCGGGCGCCCCGCCCGCGTCTTACCCTGAGGTGATCAGTCGGCACTCTTGCTGGATTCCGATCGCGCAGGCGGTCGGGTGTTCGGAAATCCAGGTGGGGAAGACAATCCGTGTGGCTAGCCTGTTCTTAAGACGCCTGATCAGGCATCACTTCTTGACAGCAGACGGAGGTCCGTCACTGCAGCGTATGGCTCGAAGAACCCGATCCCGACGATCCCACGCCAATGTTGTAGCGCTTCAGCTTGCGGTACAGCGTGGCGCGGCTGATGCCCAGCATGCGGCCGGCAAGGGCTTTATCGCCTTTGACCTGTTCGAAGACGCGCTGGATGGTGGCGCGTTCGATGTCTTCAAGATCGGTGGTGGACAAAGGAGGACGCGGCGATTCGGGTGCGGCGTGGGCGCCAGCCAGATCAGGATCCAGCACGGTCCGCCTTTCCGCCGCCGGGGCCGAGGCCGCTCCCGCTGCCGTAGCACCCGAAGCGATTGCGGGCGGAAGGTCGCCGAGGTCGATGATCTGCCCGTTCCCCAGTGCGACGGCGCGTTCCACACAGTTTTCCAGTTCGCGCACGTTGCCCGGCCAGTCGTATTGCATCAGGGCCTTCATCGCGGCGTTGGTCACGTGCAACTCTGATCCCGGAGCATAGCGTTCCAGGAACCAATGCACCAGCATCGGAGTGTCGCTGCGGCGCTCGCGCAACGCGGGAACATATAGCGTCACGACGTTGAGGCGGAAGTACAGATCTTTGCGGAAGGTTCCGTTCTTATACGCGGCTTCGAGATCACGGTTCGTGGCTGCGATGACGCGGACGTCCACCTTAATCTTCTGGTTGCTGCCCACCGGACGCACTTCTTTTTCCTGCAGCACGCGCAGCAGCTTGGCCTGCAGTTCGAGGGGCAGTTCGCCGACTTCGTCGAGGAATATGGTGCCGCCGTCGGCGGCCTGGAACAATCCCTGCTTGGATTTCAGCGCTCCGGTAAAGGCTCCCTTTTCGTACCCGAACAGCTCGCTTTCGATCAGCGTGGGCACCAGCGATCCGCAGTCGACGGCGACAAAAGGCCGGCCGGCGAAAGCGCCGCGGAAATGCATGGCGCGGGCGACCAATTCCTTGCCCGTCCCGCTTTCCCCGTAGATGAGCACGGGGGTGCGGGTATCCTTCAGGCGCGCCACCATGCGCAGGACTTCCTGGATCGCGCGCCGAGGAGCCGACGATGCCATGCACCGCGGTTTCCGAATCCATGCGCTGGCGCAGAAATTCATTTTCCTCGACCAGGCGGACCTTATCGGCCATGCGCCGCAGGAATAGCCGGAGTTCTTCCAGCGGGGAGAACGGCTTGGTGATGTAGTCGTAAGCGCCAAGCTTCATGGCCTGCACGGCGGTTTCGATGGAGCCGTGCCCGGTCATGAGCGCAATTTCGGTGCGCGGCAGAAGCTTTTTTACTTTCTCCAGAAACTCCAGCCCCGACATGTGGGGCATCACCATATCGGTGAGCACCATGTGGACGGACTGCTCCTCGAGCAGTGCCAGCGCGGACTCCCCGCTTTCCGCTTCCAGGCAGACAAATCCGAGAGCCTCGCCGACCGTGACGCAGAGTTTGCGGATACTCTGCTCGTCGTCGACGATCAGCAGGCGAATGCGAAGGTCTTCTCTGTTCCCTGGGCTACTCACTCGGCCTTCCCAAACGTCTTGGACACGACATCGATAAACTGCTGCACGCGGAACGGTTTCTCCACGCAAGGAGCGCCGGTTTGCGCGCAAAGTGGCCACGGTTTCCTCGTTGGCAATATCTCCCGTAATAAAGATGATTCGCGACGCCAGATCGGGGCGGTGTGCGGCCACCCAGGCATGCACCTGACCTCCGTCCACCCCGCCGGGCGTGCGCATGTCCGACACCACCCCCAGAAATGCGCCGTTTTCCAGCAGGCGGAGGGCATCCACGCCCGACTCGCAGCAGACCACGGGATATCCGCTGCGCTCGAGAGCGGCTTGGACGTATGCCATGACGGCGGGCTCATCTTCGATCAGCAGCACGGGCAAAGGATGGGGTCTCAGGGCTGGGAGGCTCATGGTTGTTTCACTCCTGCGGCCACACCCAACGACGCGGTGTGGGACGCTGCGGGCAGGCGGACAATGAACGTCGCGCCTGGCCTCGCAAGTGTTGTTGTGACAAAGAATCTCGCCCCCATGCTCCTTCAGAATGCCGTAGCAAATGCTGAGGCCGAGGCCGGTGCCTTTGCCGATCTCTTTGGTGGTGAAGAACGGGTCGAAAATCTTATCCGGATGGGAGATTCCGTTGCCGTTGTCGCAGAACGAAACTTCGACCGCGTCGCCAGACTTGGTCGACATGATCTCGATGCGCGCGGGACGGCCGACTTCGTGCACGGCATCGTAGGCATTGTTCAAAATGTTGAGAAAGACCTGCTGCAACTGGTGCGCGTCGCCCATCACCTCGGGCAGTCCCTCGTCGAGATGTTCCACGATATCGACGCCGTGGCTGTTGAAGTCATAGGACCGCAATTGGATCGTCCGGCGCAGAATCGAGTTCAATTGCACGGCGTTGCGCTGCGGCGGCATCTGGCGGGCAAAGCTGAGCAGGTTCTGCACGATCTGCTTGGTGCGCTGGGCTTCCTGCAGGATCACGCGCATATCCTTGCGGGCCGTCTCGGGCAGATCGGGATTCTCCATCAACAGGTCGGCAAATCCCAGAATCGCGGTCAGCGGGTTGTTCACTTCATGGGCGACGCCGGAGACCAGATTGGCCGACCGCCGCCATCTTCTCGGCGTGCACCAATTTGTCGCGCAAAACGGCGGAATCTGTAATGTCGGTGAGCACCACCACGATGCTGGTCACCGTTCCCTGCTCGTCGCGCATGGGGCTGAGATTGGCGGAAAACTTTCCGGCCGCGCCGTTGCCCCGCACGATCTGCAATTCCAGATTGTCCACCTGCTGGCCGTTGAGCGTGCTCTGCAGGGCATCGGCAAGGGGCCGGACGAAACCGGGTGCGGCCAGCTCGAGCAAGGGACGCCCCAGCAATTCCCGCTGCTCGAATCCCGCGTCATACCAGCGGCGATTGGCATAGCTGATCAGGCCCGCCGTATCCGCAACCAGAATCAGGCTCTGCGTATTGCTCAGGATCTTGCTGGAGAAATCGCGCTCGCGATGCAGTTCCGACTGGTAGGTACGCAGCCCGGTTACATCCAGCATCAATCCGCGGATCTGCAGCAGGCGGCCCAGATTGTCGTACATTCCAAACGCATTGATCAGGACGTGAATGGGCGAACCATCCTTGCGCCGGAGGGTCGCTTCGAAATTGCGCAGGTGGCCGTTCTCCTTCATCACTTCGGAGTGGTGCTCTCGCTGCTCGGGCGAAAAATAGAGCTGCGTGGGAATGTCGATCTGCAGCAATTCCTCCCGGCTGCTGTAGCCCAGCATCCGCACCATGGCATCGTTGACTTCGATGAAACGCCCGCCCGGCGTGCTGAAGAACAAGCCTTCCTGAATATTGTCGAAGAGTTCCCGGTAACGGCGTTCGGCCTCGCGCCGGTCGGAAATATCCTTCAAGACGTGGATCGTTTGCAGGCCTTCGTCGGACGCGCCATGCACGCGCGAGGTGGAGACCAGATAGGTGCGATCGAACACCGGATGCGCGAACTCGTCCGAATCGTCCGCCATGGCGCGGCAGAACGGACACGAGTAAGACGCGATATCGCTGGTCAGGGCCATAAGCGCCCGCATATTCACGCCGATCAATTCCGCTGGCGGCACGCCGATCATCGCGGCCAGCGAACGATTCACGCGCAGAACTTTCTCCGGCTGATCGTGCACCACGATGAAATCGGAGATGGCATCGAAGATCTCCATCCAGTGGCGATTGGCCTGCTCGATACGAGTGAACAGGCGGGCATTCTCCAGCGCCATTGCGGCGTGGCCCGCCATGGTTTCCAGGAACACGCGATCTTCCGCGATCGAGCGGACGGGACCGTCCGGAAAGACAAAGCAGTCCCACCAATTCCCCGCTGCGCGCCCGGCAACCGCACCAGCGTGCAATCCGCCCAACGCAGGCTGGACGCAGCTTGCGAACCCAACATCTCTTCGGCGGAACCGGAAACCACAGTCTCATTATGCCGCGCCACAAACTCGGCCAGAGCCGCAGCCAGAGGCCGATCCAGCCCATGATCCAGCGCGGCCTCGGGATGATGCTTCGCCGCCGCACCCGCGGACGGCGGACCCTGCCGATCGTCCTCATGCTCAAGCGGCGGAACTTTGGTGCCTGATCTGCCGGCAGCGCAACCTTCAGAGACAGTCTGGCGGAAGCTTCCCGGACGTGTGCAATGCGGCTACCTGCCAGCGTCCTTCCTGCAACACCGCCAGCAAGCCGGCGCGGGAGCCGGTAAGTTCAGCCAGTCCGGCAGACAAACCGGCGGGCAAACTCGGGCAAGCGCAGTGCGCCATCAATTTCGCGGGCCAGCTCGATCAGGGCCTCGGCGCGGCGCCGGTGTTGCTCCGAGAGATGCAGATTGCTGGCAACTTCCAGCACGACGGCGGCCTGATTCGACAGCGCCCGGGCACGACGGATGTCCTCCTGCGAAATTCCGGTGCCGTCCAGACGGTCGAGCACCCCGAACATTCCCAGAACCTGCCCGCTCGTGCCCAGCAGCGGCACGGCGAGGATCTGGTGCACCTTATATTTCGTTACCGCGTCGAGGTTGACCCCGGGAGTGCGGCTAGCCTCATCCGTCCAGAAAACTTCCTTGGCGCGCAGGGCGCGGGTGGCGACCCCTTCGGGAACCGGAACCGGCCCGGCACCCGCCGCGGTTCGCCTTTTTCCACTCCATAGCGAACCTGGAACTGGCCGTCTTCCAGCAGCGCAATAAAGCAGCGCCCGAACCCAAGAAAATCAGCCGCGCGCATGACAAAGGCCTGCAGAAAATGCTCGAGGTCGCCGCTGGAACTGAGTTCGGAGGAAATCTCCAGCAACTGGTGCAGTTCGTGGGCCTGGGCATGAGCGGTGGCATGGAGTTCGGCATGGGCAACCGCGACGGCGCCGAAGCCGGCAATGGCCGCGACCAGCGCCTTTTCCTCCGCGGTGAAAACGCCATCCTGCGCGCGGATACAGCAGGATCGCTCCCTGCGTGCGCGAGGTACGGAACGGCGCCGCGATCAACATTCCGGGAGAGACCAGATTGCCCAGGGAATGCACATCGGCGCCGATCGAGAGCGTGATTAGCTCTCCCGCGGCCACCGCGCGCTGCGCCAGATCGGCCGCAAAGCGCAGCGTTTGCCGGTCGTGGCGGGCGCGGGCGGAATTCGCCAGTTGCGGAGTCTCCGCCGAGACCGCCTTCAATTCAAACGGTCCCTCGCGGCGCAGCAGCACGCAAACCAGTTTGGTGCGCAACAGCAGTCGCAGGCGATCCGCCAGCGCCTCGATCACCGCAGCAACATCCGGCGTCCCATGCAGGGCATGGGCCACATCCGCCAGAATCTCGGCGCGGCGGTGCTCCTCGCGCGAAGCCTCGCCCAGACGGGCGGCCTCCAGCAGGCTGCCCAGTTGGCCGGCCAGAATCGTGGCCTTGGCGGCAAAATCTTCGTTGAAGAAGTTGTCGTGGGAATCGTGCAGAAACGTAGCCGCTCCGATGACTTCGTTGAAGACCATCAGCGGCACAGCCAACAGCGAGCGCGCCTCGAATTCCGCCGCCGCCGGAAAGGCCGCGGACTTCACGTGATTGGCGAAGATTGTGCGCCGCTGGCGCACCGCTTCGGCAGTTACCGCGCTCTGCTCCGGTCGCACACGGATGCCGACAAATCGCTCCGCCAATTTTCCATCCGCCTGTTCTCCGACCAACTCGTCGGCCGGATCGCAGCGCCAAAAATATACCCCGCGACACCTGAAAAAACTCGCGAGTAGCCTGACAAAACAATTGGATCAAGGATCGAGCGTCGGAGCGCTCGCCCGCCTTGGCAGCAATACGCAGCAGAAGTTTCTGGAAGCCCTCATCGGAGCCCGGGGCAAAACTCTTTTCCGGGGGAATGATTGGACCGCCACCAGAAATGCTCGAGTGCTGCACCGAAACGTGGAGGAATAGTGTTCGTGATTCACAAGTGCTTGAATCTATTGGGAAACTACCTGTCATCTCAATTTGAGTCAAGGGAAATGGGGGACGGGGGTGCCTTGGTGTGAAATCCCGAGACGGGAGTGAGATTTCGTCTCACAGTGAGAAACGTAGGTTCTCGACGCGGAATGAGACAACCCTAATTCTGAGCTGGCCCTCTGGGCACTCGCTGCGCAAGGTGCTAACTGCTGCATTTACTTGAGTATACTACAGCTCATTACTTTGGTTTTTCAAGAAGGTTGCGGTGGCCCGGGCGTTGCACGCTCAGGGTTACCGAGCTTCTTGTACCCGAGGAGGACTTGTGTCTCAAAGAATTGCGGCGGCGTTGTTGGCCGCGCTGACGTTGGCCGTGACAGCGGGGCCCGTTCCATGCGGGAGCGCAACAAGCACCCAGAACGACGAAATTGTCCGCCGGGCAAAAAGCAAAGTGCAACCCGCCTATCCCGAACTGGCGCGGAAGATGAATATTGCGGGCACGGTCAAGATCGAGGTTGTGGTCGCGCCCAACGGCACAGTGAAAGATGCCCGCGTCGTAGGCGGGCATCCGGTGCTGGCCAGCGCCGCGCTGGATGCCGCCAAGAAGTGGCGCTTTGAACCGGCATCGAGAGAGAGCACGGGAGTAATCGACTTCAAGTTTGAGCCGCGGTAGCGGCGCCTGGCCGCGGAGGAGACAGGGCATGACGATCGGCAAAAAGCTTATACTGAATTTCGGCATCATCCTGGCGATGGTGCTGGTGCTGTTCCTGGTGAACTGGTGAGCGGTGCAGCGCGAGCACGACGCCAAGAAGGCCGCGCAGCAGTCGCTGGAACTGGCCGACACGACCAATGCCGTCCGCTTCCAGATGATGCAGAACCGGCTCTACCTGAGCAACTACCTGCTCAGCGGCGACACCCGCGAAGTCGACCGCATGAACGAAGGCCTGCGCACCCTGAACGAGAAACTGGAACAGGGCAAGACGCTGGCCAACTCCGATCAGGTCAAGAGCGCGCTGACCAAGGTGCAGCAGCTGGAGCAGTCCTGGGGCAAAGAGTTCGCCCAGCCGCTTGATCGAAAAGCGGAAAGACGTCGACTCCGGCAACGCCACCGTCGCCGAACTCCAGATCTACTACCTGCAGAAGGACGCTTCTTCCTGGGTCAAGAACTCCACCGACTCGCTCGACGTCGCCGACGGCGAGAACCGCAAACTGGTCGATGAACGCCGCAATTCCGATGAGACCGCGGCGACCTGGAACCATCATCGTCTCGCTGTTCAGCACGCTGCTCGCGCTCGTCGTGGGCGCGGTCATCGCCTACCGCACGGCCAAGTCGATTACCCAGCCGCTCGACCAACCTGATGAACGTCGCCCGCGGCATCGGCAACACTGGCGATCTGGAGCACAACATCGACCTGAACCGCAACGACGAGATCGGCGAACTGGCCCGCACCTTCCACAAGATGGTCACTTACCTCAAGGAGATGGCGGGCGTATCCGAATCCATCGCGGGAGGCGACCTGACCGTCGAAGTGAAACCGCGCTCTTCGCACGACACGCTGGGCAACGCCTTCGCCCGCATGGTCGAAGGACTGGCCGGCCTGGTGCGCAGCGTTCGCGACGCCTCGTCGCAGGTGGCCAGCGCCTCCAACCAGGTGGCCGGCGCGTCCGACGACTCGGCCAAAATCGGGCTGCAGGCGTCCTCCGCCATCGATGAAGTCACCAGCACCATGCACGAGATGAGCGTCAACGTGCAGAACATGGTGAAGAGCACGCAGGTGCAGGCCTCCAGCGTCAGCGAGACCTCCGCCTCCATCGATCAGATGGTGGCCTCGATTCAGCGCGTGGCCGACACCGCCAAGGTGCTGCTCGACATCTCCAACCGTTCGCGCGAGGAAGTGCACAGCGGCATCGGCACCATGGAAAAGGCCACCGACGGCCTGAACCGCATCAACACCACCATCAACTCTTCGGGCGAGATCATCGGCGCCCTGGGACAGCGCGCCGACGATATCGGCAAGATCATCGAAGTCATCGACGATCTGGCCGAGCAAACCAACCTGCTGGCCTTGAATGCCGCCATCGAAGCGGCCCGCGCCGGCGAACATGGACTGGGCTTTGCCGTGGTCGCCGACGAAGTCCGCAAGCTGGCCGAAAAATCGGCGCAGTCCACCAAGGAAATCTCGGAACTGATCCAGAGCATTCAGAAGGAAGCCCGCAAGGCGGTCGAGAACATGGACCGCTCGCACCACGCATCGTCAACGAAGGCCTGGAACTGGGCGGAGAGCTGAACGCGCGCGCTGCGCAAGATCTCCAACGTGGTCACCGAAGTCTACAAGTTCGCGCAGGAAATCGGCGCGGCCACCAACGAACAGTCGCACGGCTCGTCGCAGATCGCGCGCGCCACCACGCGGCTCAACGAAATCACCCACGAAATCAACTCGGCCGTGGAAGAGCAGGCATCGGGAGCGCAGGCCGTGGTCAAGGCCATGGAACGCATGCGCGAACTGGTGCAGCAATCCACCTCCGGTTCGACCGAACTGGCGGCTTCCTCGGAGCAGATGTCGAAGATGTCGCGCGGCCTGCTGGATTCGATCGACCGCTTCGCCCTGGCAGAAGCTTCGCGAGCGCAATGCGGGCGGCGATATCGTCCGGGCGCAACGCGCGCCGTGCCGCGGCAGGAGCGCAGTTCTAGAGCGCTGAGGCCTGAGGAGCCTGAAAATCATGAGCCGTGAACTCCATATCGTGGGCTTTCAGGTGGGACGCGAGACCTATGGCGTGCCCATCACTTCCCTGCACGAAATCGTGCGGGTGCCCGAGATCACTGCCGTGCCCGACGCGCCCGACTATCTGGAGGGCGTGATCAACCTGCGCGGCAAGATCGTTTCGGTCATGGACCTGCGCAAGCGTTTCGGAGAAAAGCAGGCCACGCTGCGGAAACAGAATCGCATTCTGGTGGTCGAGCACGCCGGCAGGCTGGCCGGGCTGATCGTCGATTCGGCTTCCGAAGTCTTGAAGATTCCAGCCGACGCCGTGGAAGCTCCGCCGGCAGTGTTTCAGGAAGGCGGCCTGAACTGCGTGACGGGACTGGGCAAGGTCGCAGGACGCCTGGTCGTGCTGCTCGACATGAGCAAACTGCTGGCTCCAGGCAGCCTGCAAGTCAAAAGTGAGCCGGGCGAAAAGAAGACGGCGGCAAAGCCGAGGCGCGGGGCGCGGCGGCACGGTAATGCAAGGTCAGGGACTGGGCAGGGTCGAGACTTGCAGATCTTTGAAATTTCAGCGTCAGGCGAGAACGAGACAACGCATGAGCACATCCGGAGCGGCACCTGCTCCCATATTGACGGAAGCGGAACTGAAGCTGCTGCAGGCGCTCGTCTACCAGGAGTGCGGCATGCACTTCGACGAGCGCCGCACCCACTTTCTTCAGGACCGGCTGCTGCGCCGCCTGAAGGAATGCCGCGCCGATTCCTTCTACGCCTACTACCGGCTGCTGATCAGCCACCAGGGCAAGGACGAACTGGCCAAGCTGCTGGAGAACCTGACGGTCAACGAGACCAGCTTCTTCCGCCACAAGGCGCAACTGGATCTGTTTCAGAAGACCGTGCTGGAAGAATTGTTCAAGCAGCAAGAGTTCGCGGCGCGAGTACTCGATCCGCATCTGGAGCGCGGGCTGCTCCACCGGACAGGAAGCCTACACGCTGGCCATGCTGGTCACCGATGCGCTGGCCTACTACTACCTGCGCAATCCTCTGCCCGTGGATTTGCCGCTGCCCAAGCCGCTGGTGCCGCCGCCGTGGCGGGTGGAGATTCTGGCCAGCGACATCAGCTATTCCGTGTTGCGGGCCGGGCAGGAAGGCACCTACAGCGAGAACCAGATGTCGATGGTCGACTACGGCTACCGCCTGCGCTACTTCGACAAGGTGGGCGAACGCTACGCCATCAAGAAGCCGCTGAAAGAGATGGTGCACTTCGACTTTCACAATCTGAAGACGGAGTACCTGCCGCAGCGCAACGATGTGATCTTCTGCCGCAACGTGATGATGTACTTCGACGAAGCCGAGCAGAAGCGGCTGATCGAAAAGTTCTACCGCTGCTTGAACACCAGCGGCTATCTGTTTGTGGGACACGCGGAAAGCCTGCTGGGCCTGACCAAGAAGTTCCAGATGGTCCACAAGGACAGCGGCACGGCCTACCAGCGGCTTGAGGTGAGGGAGTAACGCATGACGAATTCCCCCGACGAGCGCGGCGCGGAACTGCGGGAGCTCTTCTTTGAGACTTCGCAGGAACTGCTGCAGGCGCTGAATGAAGAAGCGCTGAAGCTGGAGAAGAAGCCCGGCGACGAGGAAATCGTGCGCGGCATCCGGCGCACGGTGCACACCTTGAAAGGCGACTCGGCGGCCTGCGGGCTGCGCGAGTTGAGCGAACTGGCGCACCAGTTCGAAGATGCGCTGTCGATCGAGGGCACGGCCACGCAAGCGGCCGTGGCGGAGATCGCCTTTGCCGCCGCCGACGTGTTTACGGAGATGATTGCGGCCTACCGCAGCGGCACGAAAGCTGCCCTCCACCAAGAGTCTGAGCAAGAAGATTCAGGACCTGACCGCCGCCCCGGCCGGAAAGACCCGGCGGACGAAGAAGTCGCACGGGCAAGACGGCCGACCGCCAAAACCGCGGCAGCCCGATCGCTGCCAAGGCAGCGGCGCTGCTGGACCGAATACGAAAAGCTGGCCATGGCCAAGGCGCAGGCCAGCGGCCTGGCCGTCTATCACGTGGTGGTCAAGATCGATCCGCACTGCGCCATGCCCATCGCGGGGCGCCAGTTGATTCACAACGCTCTGGGCGGCTGTGGGGCAGGTGATTGCGGTGCATCCCGATGCGAAGTCGCCGGCCGCGTCGAAGCAGGTCGAGTTCGTGCTGGCCAGCGCGCAGACGGTGGAGCAGATTTCGGCCAAGGGACGGATTCCGACCATCGCCGAGGAAGTGACGGTCGAGTTGATGCTCGCGCCCAGCCCGGCTCCGCAGCACCGGCAGCGAGACGAGCCGATGCGGCTGCACAGAAGCCTCCGCGGGCGCGACTCTGCCGGAAGCGCGAGTCGAGTGGCTGAGGCTCGCCGCGGCTGCCGCCGCGACCTCCGGCGTCACGGTTGCCGCCATGCAGGAGAACATCCTGCGCGTCGAAGCGGGACGCATCGACAACGTGCTCAACCTGGTAGGCGAGCTGATTATCGGCAAGTCGATGCTGCAGCAGGCGCTGAACGAATTCTCCAAGCGCTATCCGAAAGAGCTGCTGCGCGGCAAGTTTGCCGACGCCATGGCCTTTCAGGCGCGCGTGCTGAACGATCTGCAGCGCTCGGTGATGAAGATCCGCATGGTGCCGGTCGACCAGTTGTTCCGGCGCTTCCCGCGCATGGTGCGCGACGTGTCGCGGCAATGCGGGCGCGAAGTGGAGCTCGACATCAGCGGGCAGGACACCGATCTCGACAAAGGCATTCTCGACGCCATCGCCGAGCCCCTGACCCACCTCGTGCGCAACGCGGTGAGCCATGGCATTGAGCCCGCCGAAGAGCGCCGCAAGCTGGGCAAGAAGCCGCAGGGAGTCGTCCGGCTGAACGCGTATCACCACGGCAACCAGGTCGTCGTCGAAGTCACCGACGACGGCCGCGGCATCGACGCCGAGAAAATTCGCGCCAAGGCCATCGAACTGGGGCTGACCACGCCGGAGGAAGCGGCGCGCATGACCGAAGCGGAAACCCTCGACTTCATCTTCCGGCCCGGCTTCAGCACCGCCGAGCAGGTCACCGAAGTCTCCGGGCGGGGCGTGGGCATGGATGTGGTGCAGAGCGTGCTGCACCGGCTGAAAGCCTCGGTCAGCGTGGAAACGCGCCCCGGGCAGGGCACCACCTTCCGGCTGAAGCTGCCGCTGACCCTGGCCATCATCAAGGCGCTGCTGTTCTGGGTGGAGCAGCGGCTGTATGCCATTCCGCTGAATGCCGTGCTGGAGATCGCGCGCACCTTCGAATCCGAAGTGCACCAGGTCGACAACTACGAAGTGCTGCAGTTGCGCAACCAGGTTCTGCCGCTGCTGCGGCTGGGACGTGCCGCGTGGCCGAGGAGGATCGCAAGTCCAAGCTGTTTGTGCTGGTCATCACCGTGGGAGAGAGGAAGTACGGCTTGATTGTCGATGCGCTGGAAGGCGAAGAAGAATTGGTGATCAAGGCACTGGACGACCAGACATTCTCGACCGATCTGGTGTCGGGCGCCTCGATCCTGGGAGACGGGCGGGTGGTGCTGATTCTGAACCTGCCCGCTGTGGTCGAGCACGTTGCGCGCTGGCGGCCGCAGGAAACCGGTCAGTCCAACTCGGGGCTGCTGCTGACCCACATGGACCGCGTGCGGCTGGCTCGAGTACCGACCGAGGGAGGCCAGCGCATGAAGAAGAGGTCGGTGCGCGTGCTGGTGGTCGACGATTCCGCGCTCATGCGCAAGCTGATTCCGCAGATGCTGGCAGCCGACGAATCCATCGAGGTGGTCGGAACCGCGATGGATGGCACGTTCTGCCTGAAGAAGATCGAAGAACTGAAGCCCAGCGTGGTCACGCTGGACCTGGAAATGCCGGGCATGAACGGCATCGAACGTTGAAAGAAATCATGCGGCGGCAGCCGGTGCCGGTGATCGTGTTCAGCTCCCACAGCACCGAAGGCGCGTCGGTCACGATGAAGGCGCTGGGGCTGGGCGCGTTCGACTTCGTCACCAAGCCCAAAGACGCCACCGCGCACATGGCGGAGATCGCCCGGGAACTGATCGCCAAAGTAAAGGCCGCAGCCGAGTGCAAGCTGAAGCCGCGCATGCTGCCGGGAGTTCCGCCGAAGCCGGAGAAACTGCCGGCGGTCCGCGGGAGCGCCCAACAAGGTTGTCGCCATCGGCGTTTCCACCGGAGGCCCGCAGGCGCTGGAATATGTGCTGTCGCAGTTGCCCGGAGATTTTCCGGGAGCGATTACGGTGGTGCAGCACATGCCCGACGGATTCACCGATATGTTTGCCCGGCGGCTGGATGAAGTCTGCCCGCTGCGGGTAAAGGAAGCGCAGTCGGGCGACTGCTGCAGCCGGGACGGGTGCTGATCTGTCCGGGAAGCCGCCACATGAAAGTGAAGCGGCTGCCGCTGGGGGACATCGTGGTGCTCAGCGACGAGCCGCGGGTGAACGGGCATCGTCCCAGCGCGGATGTGCTGTTGCGCAGCGTGGCGGAGGAATTCAAGGCGCAGGCGGTCGGCGTGCTGATGACCGGCATGGGCGACGACGGCGCCGAAGGGTTGGGAGCGGTGAAGAAAGAAGGCGGCATGACCATCGCGCAGAGCGAAGAATCCTGCGTGGTATACGGCATGCCGAAAGCGGCGATCGAACGCGGATACGCCATCCGGGTGGTCGGTTTGGATGTGATGGGCGCGACCTTGCAGGCCCTTTGCGGACGGAACTCGGGATCCATGGGATCCACGGGGCGGGCAGTGCGCGCCGGAAACTAGAGATCGGGCCCGGCAAGTACCTGTGACCAGCGTGATCTGGTTGGGGCGAGCCGGGCATGATATGCAGTAGACAGGGGGAGGTCTGTATGGAGCAGTTTGCACCAGTAAAACGCAGCAAGGACGGGCAGCCGGTCCGCTACTTGATCGTGGACGACTCCGTGTTTGCCCGCAAGAACCTGGCCCGCATGATCGAAACGTTCGGCGGGCAGGTGGCGGCTGAGGCCGGGGACGGCTTGACCGCCATCAGCGAGTTCGACCGCACGCATCCTGACATCGTGCTCATGGATATCACCATGCCGCAGATGGAAGGGATCGAAGCGGCCGAACGGATCGTCCAGCAGCATCCGGAAGCCCGCATCGTGATGGTGTCGTCGGTGGGCTACCAGGAAAACATTGTGGCGGCTCTGCAACGGGGCGCGCGCCATTTCGTGCAGAAGCCGGTGAAGCCGGAAGTGCTGTACGAAGTCATCAAGTACGTGCTGGGCGAAGACGGCTCGGTGGCCAACGCGGCCGGAGCGGGAGTCTAACGTCGATGAAGATGGAACTGATCCAGCCTTTCATCAACGCGGCCGACGCCGTGTTGTCGCAAGGCCTGCAGGGCACCACCAAGGTGGGAAACCTCACCATGGAAGAGGAAGCCTATCGCCGCAAGGGTGTGGCGGGCATGATCGCGCTGACGGGCGATATCGAGGGCCGGATCATTCTCGATCTCGAGCCGCAGACGGCGGTCAAGGTGGCCAGCCACTACGCGGGCGCCGAACTGCCGGAGTCAGACGCGCTGATCAAGGAAACCATCTTCGAACTGGCGAACCAGGTCGTGGGCAACGCCATCTCGCGCCCTCAATGACCAGGGCTTCCATTTCCGCGTGCATCCCCCGCTCCTCCTCACGGCGCAGGAGGGCGACAAGACCAGCGAAGACACGGAAGCGTTGATGATCTGCTTCGAGACCTCCCTGGGCAATGTCTTCATGAACGTCGCGCTGCGCTACAACAAGAAGCGAATGGCCGATCATGCGGCGGTCGGCGCCTGACGCCGGGTCGCCGGCGGGCATCCTCGAACTAATGGCTAACATTCGGGCGGGAAGTTAGCGCCCGGCACATCTTCGCGCGCCTCCCCCATACTTTTTGCCAAAGCGGCCAATCTCTTGATTCCGCAGCGCCTGCCACGCCAGGATAGACTTGTGCAGCCCGCAAGGAAACGGATCGCCGGAAGCCACTGCGACATATGGACGAACTTAAGGGCGAGCTAGGCTGGAAGGGGGCTTGCCCCAAATTCAGAGGGGCGTTTGTCGGTACTAATCCGGCGGACGACCCGATAACCTCCGGGTTGCCCGTCACCCGACCAGAATCGATGCCAAGTGCGAGATCAGTTCCTACTGGCGGACCTATCGTTACTGATCGGCGCGCTTCCCCGAAACCCGCTTGTGGATAACTTCCGGGTGGCCGCTAGCCTTGATCGGAAACGCCTCGGGCAGACTTTTGCGCGGAGGGGGATCTGGATCCTTCAAATTGAGCGTTAAGGCTAGAGATTGGCGGTCCCAAAACGCAGTAAATAGTAAAGCGCGACAACAAACGAAAAGTGAAACAGAAAGCTGGTTATGCTGAGAATCTTTCCATACTTCTTTGCACCAACAGCCACATAGATGGAAAGAACGTAGTTGTAAGCGAGTCCAAGCAGTATGGTGCAAACAAAGATTGCCCACGACTTGCGTAGGTAATCCACCTGTTGCGCTTTGGGGGTTATGTCATGGAGAAATGTGACGGACAAAACGAACGCACCCGTCGCCAGACTTAGGATCGTCTGCACGTGTTCGCGAAAGAATTTGGCTTTGTCCAGAAGAGAGTCAGTTGTTCCGTTTGCCATCGTTTATCCTCCGGCAGTCTTGGTTTCGTTCTTCTGTTTCCCACCCAGATGTTCTGGCCCGACGGAACACTGCAACAACGTGGCATTAGCTTCGGCAATTGACCCCGTCAGCACAATAGTTCCCTTTTGGTTCTTCGCGAACTGTCTCAAGTGTTCTAGACCACTTCTCTCCAAGTTCGGCATTGCTACATCAAGAACAATGAGATCGGGGAGCAGTTCTTGGACCTTCTTGGCGATATCGGTGCCGGTATGCACGGTTGTTACTTCGCTGCCTTTGCTTTTCCAGCAGGAGACAATTTCATTTTCGTGAACCTTTTTAGCGAAGCCGAAAAGAACACGCTCAAATCTTGGAACAAGTTTACCTTCAATAGCGCGCCCGCCTTTCTTCGCAACTGCGGAAAGCATTTTTTGCAAATAACCGAACTCTAGACTCTCGGTCCCCAGTCGCTCATTCACAATGCGATAGCACGTGGCGTATGGGATTCTCGTTCGCTCCGAAAGCTGCTGGAGCGTATGTTCGGGAGAGCTCAGCCAAGCACGGATTGCTGCGGTAGCTTGATCAACCACCTGGATCAGGCCTTCAAGGAGGTCGGCGGTCATGCCAGCTTTCCGTGCGTGGTATTGGGCAACATCCCGAGCGTCTTCGGCTGCTTCCAGTTTTTCTTCGAGAGTCTGCACATATTTCACAAAAGCATCAAATTTGTCGCGCTTAATAGAGACTTCTTCTGAAGAAGGGTCATAATGAATGTCCGTTTTCTCGAGCGGCAACACTTTCTCGGACTTTACGGGTAGCGTTCTGGTCGTCATGGCGTTCCCCTATGGTTCAAACTTCGTGAGACCGGCAAGCCATTCACCTACTTTCTTAAACAAGCCGCGCCGCTTAATCTTGATCACGTCGACCGTGGACTTATATACATCTACCTCATAAAGCACGGTAATCTCATCGTCTTCGAGCGGGACCGTAATCTTGACGGTTTTCTGTCCCAACGGCTTGGCAGAAAACTGCTTGGGCCACGGTTCCCTCTTAAGCAGCACGATCGCAGATTCAACGGTTTCACGATCCTCGCTCGAAAGCGAAAACAACACTTCCTCGCCGTCGGTAAAGTCTCGTCGAATCTCATACTCTTTATTATCCATAAATGGATATGGTTGTCAAGTTAGTATTATTCAAATACGGATGACACCCTCTGGCTCGCACAAAACAAAGGAGATAATCGTACCAGGTTAAAGGACGGCGGCGCGGTTGCGCCTTCTCCTCACAGTTGCAGATTATGGGAAACCCCGGCGTCCAGAGGCCCCGCAGACGAGAAACCAACGAGCAGGTCTCGTCCTCCCATGCGCCGAAATTTGACCTCTACAATATTCCTGAACTTCTGCAAGAGTCAATGGCAGCTGCGGCAACCGCATCTTTGCAGGCGGTGGGGAGCACTTGAGAGAGGCGCCATTTGACAACCGTCTGACAGGTTCAACGACGTTGTCCCGAAGTCGGCTTGTAGGAAGTTTCATCTCGGTACTGGGAAACGCCTTTCTGCTCCATAAACTCTCGACTGGTCGGCAAACCGGGAAGCAATCGATTACTCATGCATGGCCGGGCAAACCGGAAATCATTCTGCCCAAGGTAAGGCTAGTGGGAATGCCCCGGGCAAAGGCCGTCCCGAAGCACGTGAGAACTGGGGCGGCACTCAGGCGAGCAGGGAGAACTGATTGCCGGAGGCCGCGCCGTCGGAGTCCTCGACGGGATCGGCGAACCTTCGCAGCTCGGGATATTTCTGCACTAGCGTGGGCGGCGCTGGCACGCGCTTGCCGGTCACCATGGCCTTCAGTTCCAGTGCGTTGACTCCGGCCTTGCTCTCGAAGTGATTATTGGTAATCACGTAGGTCGTCTCCGCTTTCGCGGCGACGTTTTCGATTCGTTCCTTCCAGCCCGCCAGTTCCCTCTCGTTATAAAGGTAGTTGTAGCGGTCGTTGCGGTTGTCGGAATCGAACCACTGATCGTAGTTGCGGCCGTGCAGGCGCACATACGCGATGGGCGCGGTGACGTGTTCGGTGGGGCCTAGCGACCGGCCAAGGATTGGCTGGTCGATATTGCAGAACGCGACACTCTTTTGCGTGAAGGCGGCCAGCGTCTCCGCATTGTTCCAACTGGAGTCGCGCACTTCCACCACGCGCGGATATTCAATGAACTGGCGCAGCAATCGGTCGAGATATTCACGGTTCAGCGAAGTGTTCTTGAACGAGACGGGAAACTGGATGAGCAGAGCGCCCAGGCGTCCCTCTCCGGCGAGGACATCGAGGCCCTCGCGGGTGCGGGCCTCGTCTTCATCCGTCGGGCGGATAGTGGCGGCAGAGGTTGGTTCCATCACGGCGATGGGTGAGTGGGTGAAGGCGCGATAAAGCTTGGCCGTGAAGAGGAAGCCGGGATTCACGGCCGCGACTTTGCGGCACCAGAGCTTGGCCAGTTGCGCCTTGATCGGCCCATAAAACGAGGTATTGATTTCGGTGGTGTCGAAGAAGCGCGCCAGATATTCGAGCGGATGCCGCTTGTGGTGCTGCATTCCGGAAGGATAGAAGATGCCGTCCCAGTCTTTGTAAGACCAGCCAGCCGTGCCGACGCGGACCTGGGGCGTGAGTTCCATAGGGAACCGCGGACGGAGGGCAAAGCAAGGGTAGCACTAGAGCACAAAGGAAGCCAAAGACTGGGCCACGGATCTTCAGTCTCCAATGGGTGCCTTGGTGAGCGCTACTTGGCGATCGCCTTCTGAGGAGAGATCACGCGGAATTCACCCGATTTTCCGTCCTGGTGGACAGCGACCTGGAAGCTCCAGCCTGTGGGCGCGAACTCGGGCACAATCACAACGATCTCAGCATTGCTCCAACTGACAACTTCTGCCTTGACGTCAGCGATGGTCACGTAACCGCTGCCCTGCGCGGACTTGAAGCCCGATCCGTCGATCCGTATCTGCTTTCCGGGAACCGGCATATTCAGAATGGCGTCAATGGCGGGATCCGTGAGGGGAACGAACCGGATTTCATTGCTGTAAAGCCCACGCTGCTGCACGCCTACCGCACCGACACGCGTTCCCGTCGGCACGGTCGCGACAATTTGAATATCTCTCCAGCGCTTCACCTGCGCGTCGCGCGTACCGATCCAGACATCACCTTTTCCCTGTGCATCGCCGAAGTGCCGCCCCATGATCGTGATGTCGGTAATTCCGGGGATGCCTGTTTCCGGGCTGATGCTGTCGATCTCTGGCGCGGGCCCCTGCGGCACGGGGCGCGGACCCTGGACTAACATGGCTGCGTAAACAGAAACCGGTCCGGCATACGTGGCGATGATAGCGGCCTGCCCCGGTCCGACGGCGATGGCCATCGCACGTCCATCGACTCGAACCACCTGAGTGTCCTTGGACTCGAATGATGTCTTCAGGGACTGCGTCACGTCGAGGTGCGAGCCATCCCCAAACTGCGCCATGACCCGAAGGGGAAACTCATCACCCGTGGCGTTGAAAACCAGAAGAGGAGGCGCCAGTTGCAGAAGGCTGGGGGCATCCTCTCTTTCCACGCGAATGGTAACGGGCTCGGATTCGACATCCCTTTGAGCGAGGCCAATGGCAGTCAGATTGTAGCTTCCGGGAGGAACCGTCTTCGGAATTACCATTTCATACTGGTTTGAACCTACGGGACGAGCATCAGGCAGCGGGTTCCACGCGAGGACGCCGAGAACACGCACGGAAGCATCGGCGGAAACCGTGATCCGCAAGGGCTGTCCTTCCATCACAACATCTCCACTGACTGGCGATGTAATGCGAAGCAGACTCTCTTGGCCATGCGCCCGCGAACACGCCACGATGTGCAGAACAATAATCGTCAAGACTGCGATCGATCCTCTGACTTTGTGCGTCATGACACCTCAACGCTATCCGATCCTCAGTTGGCAGGACAGCTTACGAGAGTCATCGCTGGAGAGCACCCGCAGTCAGCAGGCTTGTTGCTTCGGATTCGCTCCGGGGAGATGTATTTCACTCAGTCCAGCGACAGCACAATCCAGTACACGCCGGTGGGATAGGTGTCAGTCCGCGCGTAGCAGGCGCCGATCGAGAAGCTGTGCAGATTGCGGCTGGCGATGGCGTGGGCCGTTCCGGTGGGCAGGGTTTCCGGACGCAGGCTGGTGTAGGTGAGCACGGTGAAGCGTTCGGCAAGCTTGCGAACGGGGGAGGTTCCGAGCTTGTCGGCTTGCGCCATGGAGCAGGCAGCTTCGTCGGCCATCGAGCAGATCGCGGCGCTGGCAGCGCAGGCTGGCTGGCCTGCTGGCGCGTCTGGTTCACGGCCGCGGCAATGCGGTCTTTCACTTCGGTAGCGGAATAGCTGGGGAGGGCATGGCCGAAGTCCTGCACAATGTACAGCCGGTCTCCGCTCCGAACCACGCCCAACCCGACCACGTTATAGGCCGGGTTGAGCAGGTTCGCGCGATGCGGGGGTGAAAGCATGAGATGTTCGTGTCCGTGCTCGGCGTCGTAATCGAGGGCAACGTTCTCTCCCTCCTGATCGAGCTGGAGGTGAGTGGTGGCCGCCAGACGTTGGGGGAGGGAGGGCTCGCCGTCAAATTGATGGGAAAGCTGCCGGGCCGCCAGCATGGCTTGCGCGTGAATGCGAGCAGCTTGCGAAAGCCCGGCATCGAGCGTGAGCGGAGGCGCTCCGGCCTGGTGGCGCGACTGGTTGGCTAATGCCAGAAGCTGCTTCTTCGGTCTGAAGCTCGTTATCGTTGAAAGGAATGTCGGGAGCCTTCGCGGCGGCCGGCTTCAGCGAGGCTTTCTGAGCCGGCTGGCCTGAGGTTCCGGGGCCGTCGGCTGGGGAAGCCATCAAGCGAGTCGCGGGCTGCACGGTCGCGGCGCCCGTGCCGAGCAGGAACGCCAACAATAGTCTGGGGGCTCTATGCATCCAGTTTTGGCCCACGCAACGAGATCCTGGGAGGGATCGGTTCCGCTCAAGCCGTTTCGGGCTCAAGGTCGTTCACGGCTCAAACTTGCTGCTGGTGCTAGGCTAGAAGCCGGAACTGGGAGAGAGAAGTTACCTGTGTCTATGGAACTAGGGATCAGTGGGGGCATTGGCCTGTTGTTTGGCTGCCTGCTTGCTTGGCTGGCGCTGCGCTCGCGCACGGCCGCGCTGCAGGCTCGTTTGTCGTTGACGGAGAAGGAATTAGCAGCCGCAAAGGCCGATCTGGCGCGGCTTTTGGCAGGATCAGCGGGCACTGGTGGAGAGCCGCGCCAGACTCGAATCTGCTCTCGAATCGGAACGAAAGACCAGCAACGAAAAGATCGAGTTGCTGACGAAAGCTGGGGATCGCGCCGCACCGACCTGCAAAATGCGTTCAAAGCGCTCGCCGCGGACGCGCTGAAGAGCAACAATTCTTCGTTTCTGCAGATCGCGCAGGAAACGCTGAAGCGCTTTCAGAGCGAGGCCAGCGGCGATCTCGACGCGCGGCAGAAAGCGGTCGCGGATCTGGTTACGCCGGTGCGCGAATCGCTGAGCAAAGTGGATGCGCAGATTCAGCAGATGGAAATCGCGCGCGGCGAGGCCTACGGCGACCTGAAAGCCCAGGTGCAATCCCTGATCACGCACGCAAAAAGAACTGCAATCCGAAACCGGCAACCTGGTGCGCGCGCTGCGCACTCCGAACGTGCGCGGGCGCTGGGGAGAAATCCAACTGCGGCGCGTGGTCGAGATTGCGGGCATGCTGTCCGTATTGCGACTTTGCCGAGCAGGAAACGATGACCGGCGAAAGCGGACGACTGCGTCCCGATCTGGTCGTGAAGTTGCCGGGCGGCAAGAACGTCGTGGTCGATGCGAAAACGCCGCTGCAGGCGTTTCTCGAAGCCTTCGAGACCACCGACGAAGAAGCGCGCCGCGCGTGCCTGGCCAATCATGCCCGGCAGGTGCGCGACCACATGAAGACGCTGAGCGGCAAGAATTATTGGGAGCAGTTCGAGGCCACGCCCGAGTTCGTGGTGATGTTCCTTCCCGGCGAAACGTTTTTCAGCGCGGCGCTCGAGCAGGATCCCGGACTGATCGAGCAGGGCGTTCTGCAGCAGAGTGATTCCCGCATCGCCCACGACCTTGATCGCGTCTGCTGAAGGCCGTCGCCTACGGATGGAACCAGGAGAAGCTGGCGCGCAATGCGCAGCAGATCAGCGCTCTGGGCAAGGAACTGCACGACCGCCTGCGCAAGCTGGCCGGACACATCACCGGGGTCGGCACCAACCTGGACCGCGCGGTCGAAGCCTACAACCAGGCGGTTGGATCGCTTGAAAACCGCGTGCTGGTCTCGGCCCGCAAGTTCGCCGAACTGGGGGCGTCGGTGGCGGAGGACATTCCGGAACTGGAGCCCATCGAGACCACCGCGCGGGCGCTGTCGTTTGAGTGGGATGACGAAGCCGCGCTTCCGGAAGCCCGCGAAGAAGGACGAGCGCAAAGCGGGGTAAAGTTCAGTAGCGTCGAGCTTCGCTCGACGGACAGCCGAGGGCGACTGTCCCCACATTTATATCTCCGCGACCTCAGAACCCGGGGGAGATGTCGCTTCCAACATTCTACTAGTGCGCTCCGCATCGTCATATCCGCAACCTGCATCCGAATCCGTGAAACGAATTGGCGGTCCCTAAGCCCAAGAATCTCAAGGGAAAGAGGATACGGAATCCCACAGAAACATCCAAAAAGACATAGTTGGCGTTCGAAAATGCATCTATAATTTCGGAAGTGGTTTCATCTACGGGACTTAGCGATCCGGGAATGGGGCTCGACGTGGCAGCGAAGTTGCTCATTGAGGATCAGTGGGGAGCGTCGTCCTACGCCTCCACAGCCCCCTGGGGTTCGGGGCCAGTGCCAAAACCCATGAATCGGGAAAGCCAAGCTCGGTTTGTTGCGGTCCTGCTGTTTCTGCTGACAGTGGCTGCGGTGGTCTTTGCCGGCTTCAATTTCCAGAAGGAACGACAGTCTCCGTCCCCGACGACGGAGTGTGGTGGGTGGAGCATGATGGCCGCCTGGTGGCCGACCGGCGTTGAGCCCAACGGGCCGGGTGCGAAAGCGGGCATCAAGGCGAACGACCAGTTCGTCTCGGTCAATGGCCAGGAAGTAAAGAACACGTCCGGATCTGGAGCGCCAGCTCTACCGCGACCGGTGTCTGGTCAAAAGCCATCTACTCGCTGATGCGCCAGTCGGTGACGCTGGATTCGAGCGTCATCCTGGTTCCCGCCGACCGCTCGCTGAACAATTGGCTGCGGCTGATCGCGCTGATTTACCTGGGCATCGGCGTCTACGTTCTGCTGCGCCGCTGGACGGCGCCGGGGTCCACGCACTTCTACATTTTCTGCCTGGTCTCGTTCATCGCCTATTCGTTCAAGTACACGCGGCAAGTTGAACGATTTCGACTGGCGATCTACTGGAGCAACGTTGTCGCCTGGGTGTTGCAGCCGGCGCTGTTCCTGCACTTTGTTCTGACCTTTCCCGGAGAAGCGGGAGTTCGTGCGGCAGCGTCCGTGGCTGCTGGCCCTGGCCTATGTGCCGGGTGCCGTGCTTCTGGCGAGGCACGTCATTGCGTTGCGGCTGGCACAGGCCAGCGGATAGCTGCGCTGGGACATGGACCGGCAGGACATGGCCTACGGCGCGTTGCTGTTCGTCGCTGCGGCCGGCGTGCTGTGGTCACAGCTACCGCCTGGCCAGCACGACCATCCTGCGGCAGCAATTGAAGTGGGTGACGCGCGGCACGATTCTCGCCATGGTGCCCTACACGCTGCTTTACGTGCTGCCCTACCTCGATGGGTTGGTTGCCCGGCACGTGGATGAAGCTGTCGGTGCTGTCCCTGGGCCTGCTGCCGCTGACCTTCGGTTACGCCATCTTCCGCTATCGCCTGATGGACGTGGACCTGATCTTCAAGCGCGGCGTGGTTTATACGCTGGCGGCCGCGGCGGTTGTGGGACTGTATTTCGCGCTGGTGGCGGGAGTGGCCGACGCTGGTGCACACGCAGCAGCCGGGCACCGGACCGGTCGGATTGATCCTGGCGGTGGTGGTGACGGCGCTGCTGTTTGACCCGGTGCGCAAGTGGATTCAGGACCGCGTCGACCAGTTCTTCTATCGCACGGTGTACGACTACCGGCGCACGCTGATCGAATTCGGCCGGGAGCTGGGTTCAGAAACCGATCTGAACGCGCTGCTCTCCTCCGTCTTGGACCGCCTGGCGCGCACCCTGGCGGTGGACCGCATCGCGATTTTCCTGCGCGCCGGCGAAGAGGCCGAGCAGTTCGTCGCTCGCCAAGTCGGTAGGCATGAATCCCATGGGGAAGCTTGATCTGACTTTCCTGAGCACGCCCCGGCCCGAGCCGGCCGGACACATGTTCTTCGAGAACACGCACCAGGTGCCGCGCGAGACTGCGGGATCGCAGGAAGCCATCGCCCGGCTGGATCTGAACTACTACATTCCCTGCCGCGCGCAGCAGAAAACCGTGGCCGTGCTCGGCTTGGGAAAAACCACCAAGGGCGACTACCTCTCGAGCGAAGACGTTGAATTGCTGGAAACGCTCGGCGGATATCTCGGCATCGCCATCCAGAACGGGCGGCTGTACGCTTCGCTGCAGCAGAAGGTGGCGGAGTACGAACGCCTGAAGGACTTCAACGAGAACATCGTCGAGTCGATCAACGTGGGCGTGATGGCGCTCGACATGGAAGACCGCATCGAGAGCTGGAACGCGCAGATGGAAGTGATGTACGCGCTGCCGCGCTGGCAGACGCTGACGCAACCGGTGCGCAGCATCTTCCCGCCGGAGTTTGTCGAGGAGTTCTACCGCGTGCGGCAAAATGCCGGCATCAACAATCTCTACAAGTTCCGGCTGCAGACTCCGGCGGGTGAGACGCGCACCGTCAATGTAGCGATTGCGCCGCTGGTCACGCGCAAGTTCCAGGTGATCGGACGGCTCGTCATCATGGACGACATCACGGAGCGCGTGGAACTCGAAGGCCAGCTTTCGCAGGCCGACAAGCTCTCGTCGATCGGTCTGCTGGCGGCGGGCGTGGCGCACGAAGTCAACACTCCGCTGGCCGTGATCTCGTCCTACACGCAGATGCTCGCCAAGCAATTGCAGGGCGATCCCGCAGAAGTCCGGATTGCTGGAGAAGATCACGCGGCAGACGTTCCGCGCTTCGGAGATCGTCAACAACCTGCTGAACTTCTCGCGCACCAGCGGCACGGAATTCGCCGACGTCGACATCAACAAAGTCATTACCGACACGCTGGCGCTGCTGGAGCACCAGTTCAAGACCGCGAAGATTCAGGTGCACTCCGAACTGACTCCGAGGATCTCTGCGATTCAGGGCAATCCCGGGCGGCTGCAGCAGGTGTTCCTGAATCTGTTCCTCAACGCGAAAGACGCCATGCCGGGCGGCGGCACAGCTGCAACGTTGCCACCGACGCAATGGCGACCTGGTGAGCGTGCGGGTTTCCGACACCGGGTCGGGCATCGCGCCGGAACATATCCAGCGAATTTACGATCCGTTCTTCACCACCAAAACGGCGCCAAAAGAAGGCCAGAACCGCGGCACCGGGCTGGGTCTCTCTGTCACTTACGGCATCATTCAAGAGCATGCCGGCAAGATTCGCGTCGAAAGCAATCCGGGGTCGGGCACAACATTCGCCCTGGATTTCCCCCTGAGCAGGAAGGCAGTCCATGTCTGAGGCAGCAGTCATTTCGCGCAGGCACGATGAACGGCAATCCGTCGCCGGCCGGCTCGGTGCTCATCATTGACGATGAGGCCGAGATTCGCGAGTCTCTGCAGACCCTGCTCGAAATGGAAGGCTTCGAAGTCGAGACCGCGGCCACCGGCGAAGACGGACTCGCGCAGATGGCGGAGCGGCCCGTTCGATCTGGTGCTGCTCGACCTGACTCTCCCCGGCCGCAACGGGATGGAAATTCTCTCCGAGATTCGCTCGCACGACACGCGTCTGCCCGTGATCATGATTACCGCCTACGGCACGGTAGAGAATGCTGTGCGGGCGATGCAGTCGGGCGCGGCCAACTTCGTACAGAAGCCGTGGGACAACGAGAAGCTTCTGGCCGACGTCCGCGCCGCAGTCGGATGGCGCCGGGCGGAAGAAGAAAACGTCCAACTGAAGCGCGCCCTCAAGCAGCGCTACAACTTCGAAAACATCGTGGGCAAGAGCGAGCCCATGCTGAAGATTTTTGATCTGGTCGCGCAGGTGGCGAACAGCCGATCCACCGTGCTGCTGCAGGGCGAAAGCGGAACGGGCAAGGAAGTCATTGCCAAGGCGGTTCACCTGAACTCTCCGCGGCGCGACAAGCCGTTCGTTCCGGTGAACACCGGCTCGATGCCCACCGATCTGCTGGAGTCCACGCTCTTCGGCCACGTCAAGGGAGCTTTCACCAGCGCCATCGCGTCGAAAAAAGGGCTGTTCGAGGTTGCCGACAAGGGCACGCTGTTCCTCGACGAGATCGCCACCATGGGCCTGGAGACGCAGGCCAAGATTCTGCGCGTGCTGCAGGACCGGCGCTTCATGCACCTGGGCGGAATTCAGGAAATTCAGGTGGACGTGCGCATCATCGCCGCGACCAACATCGACCTGCGCCAGATGGTGCGCGAAGGCCGGTTCCGCGAAGATCTGTTCTACCGCCTGAACGTAATCACCGTCGAACTGCCGCCGCTGCGCCAGCGGAAGGAAGACATTCCGCTGCTGGTGGAATTTTTCCTGAAGAAATATGCCGAGGAAAATGGCCGGCCCGCGCCGCGGATCACGCCGGAAGCCCTGCGTCCGCTCATGGCTTACTCCTGGCCGGGCAATGTGCGCGAACTGGAGAACGTGATCGAGCGCGCTGTCGTGCTCTCGTCGGGTCCGGAGATCAGCATGGACCTGCTGCCCGATTCACATGATGGGACGCGGTTCCTCGCTCACGCTGCACGATCCGCCGTCCGACGCATCGCTGTTTGAAATCGTCGAGGATGTCGAGCGCCGCGTCATCACCGACATGCTCGAACGCTGCAACTGGAACCAGACCGAAGCCGCCGAGCGCTTCCACGTGCCGCTCTCCACGCTGAACCAGAAAATCCGCCGGCTGAATATTGAGATCAAGAAGAAGGGCCGCGGATAAGGAGCGGTTCTCGTGTCACGCCCTGCGCACCTGGCTCCTGAAGACTTTCCATCCCAAACCAGCAGCAGGCAAGGTGGTCACGACCTGGTCGAATGAGCGCAACCGCGATTCTGCAACAGTTTGGCCTGTGGCGATCACCGCACATCGGATGTGACCCATGTCACTGACATGACGCAACTCATCCGCGCAGTATTAATGCATCTGGAATACGTCTCGCCTCCCCGAAAAGCACTTCCCACCGTGGGACGCACCACCCCTTGAGGCGATGGTCCTTACAAAGACCCACGCTTGAACTCACAAACCGACGCTTAACCAGGGGGTGTGAGATGCTTCGACATTATCAGTTTTCTGCTCGCGGGCGTGCTCATGGCTGCGCTGTTATTCGGAACCGCATACGGTAGCCCGCTTCCATTGGTGGCTAACACACCGGACGCGCGGGCCAAAGGGTGCCGCACGGTGCCGAGAAGTATGTGCGCAGCCAACTGCTCGTCCGCTTCCACGTTGGGATCGGTAATCAAAGGATTCAGGCGACCCACGCCCTGGTCCGCGCCGAAGTCCTTAAGCAATTCCGCGTCGTTGAGAATCTGCAACTCATCCGTCTCCCCGGGGGAATGTCGGTGAAACAGGCCGAGCGCTACTATCGAGCCCGCCCCGACGTTCAATACGTCGAGCCCAACTACATCCGCCGCATCGGCCAGCAACCGGTGACACCTAACGATCCGCGGTACCCGGAGATGTGGAACTTGCACAACGGCGGGCAGTCCGGAGGTACGCCCGGCGCGGATATCCACGCGCCCGAAGCTTGGAGCCTAACCACCGGCAGCTCGAGCGTGGTCGTGGCCGTCGTCGACACCGGGATTGCTTATAGCCACCCGGATCTTGCCGCCGAACGCTTCGTCCAGTCCCACCAGTTACACGGTGACGCTCAATGGCAAATCGATTACTTGTGCCGCCGGCACGCATGGCTTCAACGCGATTACGCAGACGTGCGATCCCACGGACGACAACGGTCACGGCACTCACGTCGCCGGTACGATTGGCGCCACCGGTAACAACGGTACGGGCGTGGTGGGCGTCAGCTGGCAGGTGGAGGTGATGGCCTGCAAGTTTCTTGATGAGTTTGGCTGGGGGACCACCGCAGACCAGATTACGTGCATGGAATATCTCACGGTCATGAAAGACCGAGGCGTCAACCTTGTGGCCAGCAACAATAGCTACGGTGGCACTGATTTCTCGCAATCCGAGATGGACGCGATCGACTCCCTCCGTCAAAGCGGCATTCTGTTCATCGCGGCAGCGGGCAACGCCCACGCCAACAACGATGTCACTCCTTTCTATCCTGCCGAGTATGGGCTTCCGCACATGATCAGTGTGGCTGCCAGCGATCGCAGCGATGCCTTCGCGGACTTCTCCAATTTCGGCCGCCACACCGTCCATCTGAGCGCGCCAGGCAAAGAGATACTCAGTACCATTCCCGGAAATGCCTATGCGGAGTACTCCGGCACGTCCATGGCCGCTCCGCACGTCACCGGTGTTGCCGCCCTTCTGCAAGCCCAGGATGCGGCGCGCGATTGGAAGGCCATTAAGAATCTGATTCTGGCGGGTGGCGACATCGTTCCCAGGCTCTCGGAAACCATTGCCCAGAGGCGGCTCGACGCGTACCGCGCGATGACCTGCTCCAACTCCGTGCTCCAATCACGCCTGCTGCCGATGGACGACGATGCTTATGTATGGGCCGGCGACTCGCTCACCTTCTCGGTCTTGAACATCAACTGTGCAGCTCCCAACGGCACGCTGGAAGTGCCCGTGGATGGCGGCCCGGAAACAGTCACCTTGGCTGATGACGGCGTGACGCACGATCTAGAAGCTCATGACGGCGTCTATGTGGGCCAGCGGCAATGGCTCATCTCCGAAGTCGGGGATCACACCCTGACTTTTCCTAACAGTGATGTCGTCACTGTCCACGTCATCCCCCCGCTCGCTTCTTATACCTATTCCACCACCGTTCCCTTCCATTACCGCGACATCGCGGGAACGGATCTGGGTCTGGGAGACGACGACAGCGCCACGATTCGTCCGCCGTTCCCCATTCAGTTCGGGGGCTTCAGTTTCCCGACACTGAATGTGAACACGAACGGCAACCTCAGCTTTCTTCGGGCCGTTCACCGACTGGTTCAACTCGCCGCTCCCAGTTTCGTCCGCCGCCACGCTGGTTGCTCCTTTCTGGGATGACCTGACAACCTATGAGAGTGGCAGAGTACTGTGGGAAGTAACCGGCACCGCGCCCGACCGTGAACTCGTAATCGAATGGCGCGACATCCACCACACCTGGTGCGACAAGTATATTCCCGGCACTGACAGCAAAGTTTCAGATCGTCTTTTTCGAAAGATCGAGCGATATTTTATTCAACTATGCGGACGTAATATTCGGCGGCGCATTCGACCCGTTCGACGGCCCGTGCTACGAATTCGTGTACGGGGGAGCCGAAGCCACCGTGGGCGTGCAGTCCAGCAGCAACTTGGCCAACCAGTTCAGTTTCCTGACACCCAGCTTGACCGATAACTCGTCGATCCTCTGGCAGCTCGGCAATCAAACACCTATCATCCGACAACTTTCCCCTCTTAGCGTGCTGGCTGGTTCTCCCGGGTTTTCACTTCAGGTGACCGGTCGGAGTTTTCTGCCGGGTGCGGTGGTCCGTTGGAACGGCAGCGGATCGTCCCACTACATACGTCCAGGCCGGTGAGTTGACGGCGACCATTCCTACCGGCGATCTGGTCGCGACCGGCGCCGCGCAAGTAACCGTCATCAACCCGCCGCCGAACGGTGGCGGCGAATCTCGACTCCGGCATCCTTCAACATCTACTCTTCCTATCCAGTGCCAACTCTGACCGGCATCGCCCCCGACCCGTTCTCGGCGGACTTGGGCATGATGCTAACGCTGACCGGCACCGGCTTTGTTTCCTCTTCGGTCGTACGCTGGAATGGCGTTGACCGGCCCTTTGATCTCTATGGGTCCAACCTGGTCATCTCGAGCACACAGTTAGAAATGAGCCCTTATGCGGTCGATACCTGGGCCGCCGGAACGGCTCAGGTATCCGTGTTTAACCCCGTGCCTGGCGGAGGAAGTTCGAATGCACTGACGTTGGAAATTGTCAATCCTATCCCGTGGCTCGATTTCGTCTCACCCGCGTCCGTGGAGCCTGGAGGCCCGGCGTTCACCCTGTGGGCGTTGGGCGCCAACTTCAACCAGACATCAGTACTTCGTTGGAACGGGAGTGATAGGCCGACCACCCACGCTCCTGTTTCGTCGGTTCGTTTTGCCATGTCCGCCACGATTCCAGCCACCGAAATCGCGTCGCCGGGCACGGCACAGGTGACTGTATTTACACCGGTGCCGGGAGGCGGGACCTCAGATCCAGTAACAGTTTCGATTACCACGCCGCCGTTCATGCTCGAGTCCAATCCGACCAGCCAGACCGTGCCGCATGGTTCACCAGCCAGCTACACGATCACGGTCACTCCGACGTTGGGCAGCTTCAACGATCCGATTTTTCTCTCGTGCGGGGTTGCGCCCGCCGAGCCAACCTGTTCAATTTCCCCAGCCACTGTCACACCCGGCGGCGCACCCATGTCGTCCACGCTCACGGTCGCCACCACCAACGTGGCGCGGTTGGCCAGACCTGGCGTGCCCGGACCGTGGTTCGCCTTCTGGCTCGCCCTGCCGGCAATCGGCCTGCTCGCCACGCGTCATACTTTGCCCGGCACAAGAAGGAACCGGGGCGGCCTCGTCCTCGCGGTCGTCCTGACGGCAGCCATGCTGGGAATGCACACCGGTTGCGGTGGGGGTGGGGGCGGGGGTGGGGGTAGCAACGGCAATCCTCCTCCCTCTCAGACACAGAATTTCACCATCACAGTGACCGGCACCTCGGGCACGATCAGCCAACAGACGTCGGTCTCGCTGACCGTAACCCCGTGAGCCCCCGCATCCCTCACGCGGTGCTGCGGTCGCTGCTCTCGCGCACCTTCCCTCTCTAAACCGCGAGATCGCGGTAGAACCTGGCACCGGTGAAACATCGCAGCCCGAAAGCGCAAGCGGATCTGACCGTGATCCCGACGCGAACCGGACTGGTGCGATCACGTACGGCGCTGATCAATACGGCGCGGCCGGCACAATATCGAGATCAAGAAAAAGGGGCGGGGGTAAGGAACGGTTCTGAGTCACACCCTGCGCACCTGGCTCCTGAAGACCCTCCATCCCAAACGAGTAAGGCAGGGTTGTCACGACCTGGTGAATGAGTGTGACCGCGATATTTCATGAATTGACGGCGGCAAGCCTTCGGTTCTCGGCGGGCGCAGGTGATGAAGTAGGGCTGGCGGAGTGGCGAGATCGCGGTTGTGACGGTGCACACAGACTTCGCATCGTGATCGGCATACATTACGCCTACAGGGTTAGTGTGCGGGGACTCCCCAGGGAGATGTGGTCATGGACGTTCTTACACTGTTGTGTGTTGATGACCGTCCTCAGTTGTTGGAACTCCGCAAAGCGTTTCTCGAATCCCACGGTTATCGTGTCAGAATGGCCTTAAGCGGCCATACCGCGATGAAGATACTTCAGGATGTGCCAGTGGCCGCTGTTCTCCTGGAGTACAAAACTGAAGGCATGGACGCGGAGGCCGTAGCCAGTCATGTTAAGCTGCGCTTTCCCAGCATACCGATCATTCTTCTTTCAGCGTACGCTTGTATGCCAGAGCGAATACTGTGGTTAGTGGATGAATACGTGATGAGGAGCGAATTATCGGAAAGGCTGATACCGGCCATTGAACGAGTAACCTGGCGGTCCCAGGCAGACGAGATACACAAAGCCGCATCACGTGCTAACGCGGCTTAAATCCCCTGCAAATATGGCCCGACTGCGAGATAAAGGGAATGTCTGCCCTAAGGTCAACCGTCGCTATCAGGGCTTATCACAAGTGAGCGAGAGGAAAACTATTTTGACTCGCGGTTGATGAGCGCTACCGCACCGTTTCGCCAAATACGAGCTAGGTTAAGCCTTGCCTTGGACTGCGGGAGGATGTTTGGCCGGATGGCGCAAGTCACCCGCTTTGGACGCTACTGTACAGCGTTCAGCTTCTGATAGAGCCACATCGCCACGAGCACGAGCAGAGATACTCCAGACCCGATGCTAAACACGCGCACCGGGATGATAAGCCGGTTGACCTTGGCCAACAGTTCCGTCTGCTCATCGTGCATGTGAGAACTCGCGTCATCCAGAAACAACTGGTCATCCCTGTGCATGGTGAGTGTGCTCTTGTAGATCAAAAGGACGATCAGGCCAATGGCGAAAACTCCGAAGATCACAGCCACAACAGTCAGCGTCATAAGCCACCTCGGCCCGATTCCAACCCAAGTGCAGGCGGCATTCCCACTTCCTTGGGGCTCGGAGGAACTCGCTTGAGAACTAGAAGCCCGGCCCCTAGCCGCCGAGCGGCGGCTGACCGATGTAACCGCACCTTAGCGGGGCCGGGCCAAATTCAGAAGTATTCAGTTTTGATTCCTCCGCTCTCCATTACAAGCGCTTCCACCTCTGCTGTCAGTGATCTTCATCACCATGAGTCAATGAGTAGAAGGCACTATTACGTCAACAATGTGGCACCGGTCGCCGATCTACCGTGTTGAGTTGGAGCCTCGGACTCTTCTGCGCGGTGTGATTGGCGTCATAGCCATCACTCATCTGATCGCCTAACATTCGTACACGTAGGTTCTCCGCATGTCTTCCGACTCCGGGCAACCTCGACTCCAGATCGCCATCCAACAGCCATGGTTTGCGACCATATCCAGAGCACAAAGGGCACTGGTCGGCTTAGTAGTCGGAGCGTTCATATTCCTGAGCGGCGGTGTGCTGGACTGGTTTGTAACTCGTCAATATCTTCCCCGAATTTCATTGATGTTGGCTGGAGCCGCAGTGGCCTTGGCCGTTGGCTTGTTGGTGTTCCAGATTCTGACTGACATCCAGGAACGCTACCAAGCGATGCTGGATCGGCTGCGGCGTATTGCGGAACTAAACCACCACATTCGGAATGCTCTCCAGGTCATCGCCTACCACAATGTACCCGAGCGGACCGAGCGAGCGATTCAACAAGTCAACGCTGAGGTTGTGCGTATTGAGTCAGTACTGCGCGAAGTTTCTGCCGCTCTCGGCGAGCATGCGGATTTTCCTGCTGCAATTGTGCCTATCGAGCGACGCCAGGGGTAGGCACAGTATTTGCAGCCGAACACCAGTCACAATCTAGCCAATCAGTGTAAGCGTCCAAGGTGAAACAGTTATGGCTCTTGGCGCTCACCCCGAAGCAGATGTGACCCACGTCACTGACATGACGTGCTCATCCGCGCAGCATTAACATGTGGCGAAATACCGTCTCGCCTCCCGAAGAGCAGTTCCCACCGATTGGGATGCAGCACCCCCGTAGGCGACCTAGGATTCTCCCAACGTCCGTAACTGAAAGCGGCTGTATACGGAGGTGCTTTATGCACCGGCAAGAACGATGGTCAATGCTACTTCTGGGCCTGATTCTTCTGCCGGCTGTTCTCTTGCCGGCAGCTCAGAAGCAGGATAAGGCGACGTCGTCGGCGCGTGACACCGTCGAGGGAGCGAAGATTTTTCAATACCACTGCGCTGTATGTCATGGAACTGATGGACGAGGGCATGGACCAGACTCAGTCGTCCTCAAGCATCAGGTTCCCGATGTAACCCTAATCTCGCAAAGAAGTGGCGGAAAGTTCCCGGCCCAGCGTGTAAAGGAAATCATTGAAGGGGAAAAAACCGGATTGCGCTCCCAAGGTGATCGAGAGATGCCAATTTGGGGGCCAATCTTCCATGAGGTCGAATCGGACCAAGACTGGGGAGAAGTGAGGTTGGACGCAATCACCAGGCACATGGAGTCGATTCAGCAAAAATAGGTAGTGCGATTTTGATCGAACAGCCGAGGGGAAAAGAGCGGCATAGCCGTGTCAACCATTGAGGAAGTCAGAGCAGCCGAGGAGAAGGTGAAAGAGGTTCTGGAAGCCCTCAAGAAGGCCGGTGCGCAAGATCCGAACCAACTTGGCACCGAGCTAAAGAAGGCGACTGACGATTATGCCAGAGCAGTTCGTGAATTAGATTCAAACTAGCCCTCTCCTTGAAATCCACAAGGGGCGAAATCGGCTGCGCCCTGTAGGACGCTATATGTCAGAGAAGCGAACAAAATTCGACAAAGCATTGCGACAGGCCGATCAAGTTGAAAAGCGAACCGAAGCGCGGCCGGAGCAAAATCCTAAGAAGCGTAAGCCCCGCGAGGACTTCAGCCAAGCTGCCGGCCAGATAGTGAGACAAGCGACGGAAAAACCCTAAACGTCTGATTCTCCGGCCCTGTGTTTGCCTCGATCCCCTTCTTTGATCAGAAGAACGGTGAAGCCTGCTGGAGTCGTGCCCGAGGTGACGGGCAAACCGGAAATCATTAACAACGGAGAAGGCAAGAGGGGAGAGGAGTGGATAGTTTACGTAACCAGAGGGCGATTACAGTTTTGACCGCTGGTCATTGAGTGTAGCCGCGATTTTTCGCCAACTACACAACTTCGGGATCATGCGGTGGCTGGACGCAAAGCAGTCCCATCCGATGAAGCAACCAAAAACCACAACGGCGCAGATAACGCCGATAAGGGCACCCATGGTGTTAGATCAATTGCGAACTTCTTATTCCAACCGCCCAGTGCGGTCGAAGGAACCGCACCTCCGAGCAACGCGCCGAGGGCCGCGCCTTGGACAGTTAGGGGTTTAGTTGTGCGAACTCTCGCGCTCAGAAATTGGATAACAAGGGCACCCACGCCTCCAAGAATGAATGCCCCGGGCCGCTCAGGTTTATTGGATTGTACGAGCGATGTGCAAAGTCATGCCTATTGACAAAACTTTCACGGAACGCACTATTCTGCCGTAAATTGAGGTGCGGCGAGTCCTCAATGATGGCTCCGCCCCCTGGAGGAATAATGAAATCCGCAAAGATGATGCGCATTGCCGCACTCGTTGTCGTCATGCTGGCAGTTTCAGGTGCTATGGCTGCGGAGAGACCAGGCGCGATCAAGGGGAAGGTTCAAGAGCAGGAGATGTCTGGGACCAATACCACGCCGGTCTCCGACGGCCAGGCTGTCGAAAGCTGGAGTCCGGCATTCACGCGGACTGTCTCGGGGCATAGAATCGGACACTACACAGACGGAGCCGTGCCCATTGATCTTTCCTCCAGAGTCGTTGCTGCTTATGTCCGCAGCGGGGGAAGCTACAACGTAATCGTAGGGACCGGAACCAGCAGTGGCACGTTTACCATTGCGGGCGTACCCGCGGGGTACTATCTCCTGCGGCTTGGAGGGCAGTATCTGTGGACAAGCAACGCGGTGGTCAATGCCGATTTTTTTGCCTCTTACCGATCGGATGCGGCCACACCCGTCAACTCCACGACTATAACCTTCAACCTCGCCAATCTCAATGCATGGCAGAGTACGGATTTCTTTGAAATGGTCGATCCTAAGTCGACCGGGTTCACTCCGTTCCCTGGTGTCGTCGGAGAAACAACTTTTACGGGAGTGTTTCCGTACATCAACCCTCTGTCGGACTCCACGCAAGGCGACAAGACGTACTTTATGCAGCTGGTCACGCAGCCGGTCGGTGGCTACGATTTCACCTCGGCCGAAAGGTTTTTTGCGCCCCACACTTTCGTCCAGGTGGACGGAGCCAATACAACGGTCAGTGGGACGCTCAAGACAATCGTCCAGAACCAGACATTTCGAGCGAACATCAACGGGGCTGATCTGGCCGCGCAAACCGTCGCAGCCAATCCTGGCGCGGTCCTCTCCCAGACTATTCTCTTCCTCGATGTTTACCCCGGAAGTCTCGCCAACGGTGAGACCACGTCCACCCCGGACCTGATCGGATACGGTTTTAACGCAGGATCGAGTCTGCTGACGGTGAACGCGGACCTGGGTAACGTGTACTTTGGCAACCCGTTTCCCACAACCTGGCCCTTGTTCGCCGGCTACCAATACTTTGCGAATACGAATTACGTGGCGCCCGGAGCGACGAATCCTGTTGCCATACCTACCAACGTCGTTGGCTATATCACGACGATGCCTTCGCCGACGAACCCCATCCGGCCTCTGGTCGGCGTTGCGACCAGCCCATCCGTCGGAGGCCGCGACTTCTTCGCAAACCTG
Source organism: uncultured Acidobacteriota bacterium (assembly GCA_963709865.1). Classification (GTDB taxonomy): domain Bacteria; phylum Acidobacteriota; class Terriglobia; order Terriglobales; family Acidobacteriaceae; genus Sulfotelmatobacter. The sequence continues at coordinate 249,036 of CAVPXW010000019.1, read as the reverse complement.
AGCGGGATCGGACTGACACCAACGCTGACCTGGGCGCCTCCCAGCGTGGGCAGGGCGAATGCATACGCAGTCTTCGTGTACCAGTTGGCGAACAATGGCGGCAACACAGAATATTTCCAAATCGCGAGGCTTCAGACCCAGGGCACCGTGCTCAAGCTTCCACCGGGCCTGCTCAGCAGCGGACAAGCCTACGTTTTCCTGGTTAGAACCCTGTATCGTCCGGGTGTGAGTGTGGTGAACAAGCCCTACGTCACGGGCCCGACCAATGCGACTGCTGACGTGATTTCCGGCGTAATGCAGCCGTGAGGTTGAGCGAGAGCAGGCAAGTCAGAAGGAGAACGTAAACGTCTCCGAAAGATGATTAACCAACCAGCCGCCCGATGTTTGGGCGGCCTTTTCTTGAAGGTGGCCGGGGTGATTGTTAACCGGAACCTTTCCACTCACCAGCAAAAGCTTCGGGTAAGGGATATCCCAGCTGACAGCGGACGGCTGATCGCTGACGGCTTTCTCTGTTATAGTTCGGTCAAGCCAGTGTTTCGCAGCAGCGAAGCCCCGGGCTTCCGAATCGCATGGAACTGACCTCGCCCACGGAGTTCGCCAAGGAGAAAGTCCAGGCGGTTCAGGATTACACCTTGCTGGCCGCGCAGTCGGTGGCCAACCTGTTTCGCAAGCCTCTGTATTTCGCGGATATGGTCCAGCAGGCCGACCTGATCGGCGTAGGCTCGCTGCCGATCGTGGTCCTGACCGGGTTCTTCACCGGCGGCGTCCTGGCACTGCAAACGGCCAACACGCTGCAGCGTTTCGGGTCGATCACCCTGATCGGGCAACTGGTTTCCACTTCCATGGTGCGCGAACTGGGCCCGGTGCTCACGGGCCTGATGGTCGCCGGACGAAATTCTTCCGGCATGGCCAGCGAATTGGGATCGATGGTGGTGCACCGAGCAGATCGACGCCATGCGCGCGCTGGGCACCGATCCCATGAAGAAGCTGGTGACGCCACGGGTCACGGCCACCGTGTTCATGCTGTTTTTCCTCAGCATCATTTCCGATCTGGTCGGACTCGCGGGCGGCCTGATGGTCGCCAAGCTGTTCCTCAGCCTCGACGCCCGGCAGTATTGGAGCAATGCCTGGCAGGCGCTGGTGTTTCAGGACGTCTTCATGGGATTGCTGAAGCCGGTTCTATTCGGCTTCATCATCGCGACGGTCGGCTGCTATTACGGCATCACTGCGCGCGGCGGCACGCAAGGCGTGGGCCGGGCGACGACGCAAGCGGTGGTGGCCGCGTCCGTCTCTATCCTGGTCACCGATTTCTTTGTGACCAAGCTGTTGATCTCCTTGTTGTCGTACAAGTAACCGCATGTCGTCGCCTACCCTGCCCACCGACCACACCGCCGCCGTCCCGGGCAGACGTCCGGGTCGGCGATTGTCTTCGAAGATGTTCATCTCTCGTTTGAAGAGAACGCGGTCTTGCGCGGCGTCTCCTTCCAACTTCCTTTGGGCGAGACCAAAGCTCTGTTTGGCGTGGCCGGGGCCGGCAAGAGCACGATCCTGAAGCTGGCCCTGGGGCTTCTCCCGCCCGACTCGGGTAACATTACCGTGCTGGGCAATGAAGTCACCGAGATGCGCGAGGAGGATCTGTTCCCCATGCGCGGCAGGCTGGGCATGGTTTTTCAGGAGAGCGCGCTTGTTCGATTCGCTCACCGTGCGCGAGAATGTCGCCTTCCGGCTCACTGGAAGAGCGCGGCATTTATAACGAGGAGATCGATCGACGTGTGCGCGAGGCGCTGCGCTTCGTGGAACTGGAACACACCCTCGACATGTTTCCGTCGGAACTTTCAGGAGGCATGCGGCGCCGCGTCGCCATTGCCCGCGCCATCATCACGCAGCCGGAACTGCTGCTCTACGATTCGCCCACCGGCGGGCTGGATCCAGTCACTTCGAATACGATCATTGAATTGATCATGAAGCAGCGCGATGTCTACAAGACCAGTTCCCTGCTGGTCACGCATCGCCTGCAGGACGCCTTCACCTTGGCCACGCATCAATTCGATCCGCAAACGAACCAGCTGCGCGTCTTGCCGCGCGGGCAGTACTGCGACGTGCCGATGAGTTTCTTGATTCTGCGGGACGGCAAAGTCATCTTCGACGGCGACGTTCGGCAGTTGACCCACACCAAGGACGAGTACATCAAGGAATACATTTCGTAGGAATTGAGTAATCCGGGATCATTGGAGTAATTTGCGTAATTGAAGACCAGAGGTTTTCAGTTTCCAAATTGCACAATCACCCAATCTCCCAGTTACTCAATTCTTTCACTTCCCGGCCATCGCTTTCTCCACATCCTCGGCCTTCGACGGCAGCGCCGCGCTCAGCTTGATCAGCTTGCCATCGGCATCGACAAGTAGTCATCTTCGATTCGCACGCCGATATTTTCTTCCGGGATGTAGATTCCGGGCTCGATGGTGAACGCCATGCCGGGACCGAGCGGAACTTTGTAGTCGCCGGGATCGTGCACTCTCAATCCAATGTAGTGGCCCAGGCCATGGATGAAATACTGATCGAGCGGCTGGCCATGCAGATCTTTGCCGTGGGTCTTGATGTAGTCCTTCGCCACTTTGTTGAGGGAAGCTTCGGAATCGCCATAAGAGCATCGACTTGCCCGACTGGAAACGCGGCCATGGCCGCTTCCTGCGCGCCCAGCACGATGTCGTATATCTCCCTCTGCCGCGCCGTGAAATGTCCGCTCACCGGCAGCGTGCGCGTGATGTCGGCGGCGTACATCGAATATTCCCCGGCCGCGTCGATCACCACCACGTCTCCGGCCTTCATGGTGTTGCTGTTTTCCGAGTAATGCAGAACCGTGGAATTATGGCCGGAGCCGACGATCGGCGAGTACGACAGACCGCTCGCAGCCGCGCCGGCCCCACTCGTACTGCATGAAAGCGGAGACCTCGAATTCTTTGACGTTCGGCTTCACGCGCCTTCATTGCAGCCAGGTGCGCGGCCACCGAGGCATCCACGGCTTTGCGGATCAGCGCGGCTTCGCCCGCATCCTTGACCGTCCGCAGCGAGGTCAGCATCGGCCTCACGTCCTGAAAGAACACAAACGCATTGGTGCGCTTCAGGAAGGCTCAGTGGTTCCGCGCTCGGCCGAGGTTTCTCCCTCGGAAGCAAGATCGGTGTAGATCACTGGGCGTCCGCTGCGCCAGTCACCTTCGACACTTCATCCGGCAACTTGCCCATCTCTTCCACGTGATCGAAGCCGGTGATCTTCGAAGCATCCGGATTCTCCGCTCCCAGTTTCGGGCCCGTGAATTTCTCCAGCCGCAGGTTGTGCGGAGGAAGAAAAAGAATTTCGGTATAAGGACGAGCCGGCGAATCTGCCTTGGCCTCCGCTGCGGGGCGATCAGCAAGGCGACGCCGGGCTCGGGCAAGCCGGAGAGATAGTAAAAGTTGTCGTCCTGGCGAAACCCGTAAACCGCGTCCGCGCCCTCCAGCGGCGCGAACAAGAACGACGACACCTCCGGCCTTCTTGGCCAGGGCTTCGCGGCGGGCTGATAGTCGGCGCCGGGTTGTCGCTCGAGCGCGCTTGCACTCGCGGCAACAGAAGAATCAGCACGCTAAAAAAGCAAAAGAAAACAGCTTCCGCATCGAGGCTCCATCTACCTTGGATTACTGAATCAGTTTTCCGAAGAGCTGTCGCGCCCTTACTTCGGCGCCGGCGCCAGATTCTTCCCTGCCTGAATGAAGGACTCCACGTTGCTCTTATCGATCAGTTCCGAGCCGGTATCCACGAAACTCGGGAATCGGCGCAAAGCTGTCCTTCGACCAATCCTTGTCCAGCGAAGACGGCTTATGATGATACAGGTTGTCGAGCATCTGCATGCCGACGAATGCCATGGTGTAGGGCTTCTGCGCGATCGTGGCAGCAATCACGCCCTTCTGGATCCAATCGAGAGTCTCCTGGATCGGTGTCCATCGCGATCACAACTTTTCCGGTCACGTGATAGCTGTTCAGCACGCCCGCGACTTCCTTGCCCGATTGCGCTTCCAGGCAAACGAACGCGTCCACCTTGTCGCGCTCTTTGCCGATGATCTGCGTCGTCGTATCGAATGCGATGCGCGGGTCGCCCTGGATATCGACCACGCGAGTGATCTTGATGCCGGGCGTGTGGGCCAGCGCCTCTTTGTAGCCGCGCAGGCGATCCTGCAGGTTCGGCTGGTCCGGCATGGTGAATACGACGACATTGCCTTTGCCCTTGAGTTCCTGCGCCAGGCGCTGCCCGCCGGTGAATCCCGCCTGATAGTTGTTGGTTCCGATGAAAAACAGGCGCTTGCTCGATGGACGCGTCCGAGTCGATCGTGATGACGGGAATTCCTGCGGCGACGGCCTTGTCGATGCTGTCCTTGAGCAGCGCGGCGTCGGTCACGCCGAGCAGAATGCCGGTAGCCTTTTTCTGAACCGCCTGATCCATGGCGTCGCGCTCGGCCTTGGGATCGTAGTTCTGCGGGCCCAGTGAAATCGGAGCGCACTTTGATTTGTGCCGCCGCATTCGCGAATCCCGATCCCGCGGTCTTCCAATAAGGAACCTGCAAATTGGCCGAGACCAGAACGAAGAATTCGTCGGAGTCGTGGGCGGCTACCGCAACTGAGAACTAACACCGACAGGATGGCGAGTGCAGGCGGAGTGGAGAATTCTACGCGAGGGAAGCATCGCATCCTCCTTTCGAATCCGGGCTGACACAGACGGTTGCGTCTCGCGGATGAGAACCTTCAGCGACTGGATTGTAAACGAGCGGTCAAGCGAAGGCCAGAACGTCGGCGCAAGATTTCGTCTGCATTCGTAAGACTCGACGGCGTGGGAAAAAAAGGTTACAGCGGACCGTTCTATACTCCGACTGGAAACGGCTTGGTGTGCGTCGGTCGTCTCAGGGAGCGCCACCAAAGCGGCCCTGCAGCAACGACATCAACCCCGTGTACCAGTACCCCACCACGAACAACAGCAGGAACGGAACCGTGATGTAGTTTTCGTTGTCCACCGCGTAGTAGACCGTGAGAGCGAAATAGGTGCCGATCAGCAGTTCCAGCCACGGGACCCATCCCAGCCGCTTGCGGTACTTGGTGGCGCCGACTTTATCCTGCTTCGAGACCACGCTGTACTTGGGCGTTCGCGCGAACGCGCTTTCCTTTCCGATCAGCGCCTCGATGACGGCTTTGGTGTTGGTGACGGTCAGGCCGATTCCCAGCGCCATCAGAAACGGCAGGTACAACAGCGCCCGCGGCCAACTTCGGGGAAACAGTTCGCGCTGCGAAACCAGGTAGAAGCTTGAAATCGAGAACGTCGAAGCCATGAACAGCGGCAAGTCGATGTACAGCATCTGAAACCAGCCCTGGTAGAAGCGAATGATCATGGCCGGAAGCAGCAGCACCGAAAGCATGATCATCAGCGGATAGCTGATATTCGCCGTCAGGTGATACCAGGCCTCGATCTTGGTGTGCAGCGGAGCATCGCTGCGCAGGACCCGCGGCAGAATCTTCTTTCCCGTCTGAATCAGCCCCTTCGCCCAGCGCGCCTGCTGGGTCTTGAACGCCGTCATTTCCACCGGCAGTTCGGCGGGACACTCCACATCCTGCAGGTAGATGAACTTCCATCCTTTGAGCTGGGCGCGATAGGAGAGATCGGTGTCTTCGGTCAGCGTGTCGTGCTGCCAGCCTCCGGCTTCTTCGATCGCGGCGCGCCGCCACATGCCCGCGGTGCCGTTGAAGTTGAAGAACAGTCCAGTGCGCGCGCGGCCCGAGTGCTCCAGCACGAAGTGGCCATCGAGCAGGATGGCCTCCACCTCGGTCAGGAAAGAATAATTGCGGTTGATGTGCGTCCAGCGCGTCTGCACCATCCCGATCTTGGGATCGGTAAAGTGATGGATGGTGCGCATCAGAAAATCTTCCGGCGGAGTAAAGTCGGCGTCGAAAATGGCAATGAACTCGCCCTTCGCCGTGTTTCATCCCTTCGGCCAGCGCACCCGCCTTGTAGCCCTCGCGATTGGTCCGGTGATGGTAGGTGATGGGATTGCCCAGCGCCGCGTAGCGCTCGACCAGTCCGCGAGCCACTTCGACGGTCTCGTCGGTGGAATCGTCGAGCACCTGGATGTCGAGTTTCTCGCGCGGATATTTCAGCTTGCAGATCGCCTCCAGCAGCCGCTCCACCACGTACTGCTCGTTGAAAATGGGCAGCTGCACGGTCACGCGCGGCAGATCTTCAAAACAGCGCGGCGGGTTCGGTCGTGCGGTTTTTCTGGTGCTTGTAATAGAGATATACCAGGACGTAGCGGTGCATCTCCATACCCGGCCAGCAGAATCAGAACGATGAAATACGGAATCAGCAACGCCACATCAAATGCGTTGGCGTGGTAGAGGCCGCGAAACGTGGTATCCAGAAAATGCTGGCGGATGTAGGGCACAATGCCCTTGGGGGCAGCCCATACCGCCAAGGTCGCGGTCAGGATGAGATCAGAATTCAACCAAGGCGTCCGGTCGAAAACTTCTATTTTACCGGATCGGAGCTCGTCAGCAGTCCAATGCCGCGCGTGACCACCGATATCGCGAGCAGGGCGGCGCCGACGTAGATCAGCGACACCAACATCGTTCGCGCATTTTGCGGCAGGTGGCGCGTCGGCGCGTTCTACGTCCAGGGATTCACAACCGCCTGGAGCGCCGGAAAGTCAGAAACATTGCGAGTGACGAGGGTGAGGCGATGAACTTCCGCGGTTGCAGACAGGAAGGCGTCCATTGCGCCCATGGGGCGCCCCCTAGCCGCGCTGCGTGACACCGTTGCTCCCCAGGCTTCGGCGATGCGCTGGTCGACAGACAGAATGCGGCCTTCAAAGCGCAGCGGCAATTCATCTCGCAGCCACTGCTCGAGGCGGTTGCGCCGCACTCCCACGGGCAAGCGTTCCACGCCATAACGCAACTCCGCCAACGAGATCACGCTGAGAAATACTCGATCCTCGTCGGCAGACTCCATCCACCGGATCAGACCGGGGTTGGGCCGTGGCTTCACCCATTCCGAAACCGCATTGGTATCAAGAAGAAAGTTCACAGACTGATTTTCCTGGGCTGCGCCTTGAGCCGGCGGACCTTGAGCTTCGATCCGCGCAGTGGAGATCCTGCGAAGAACTCCGCCAGGTTGCCCGCACGCTTGGTCTTCCGTTCCCATTCCTCGACACCGACCACGATGGCAGCGGTGCGGCCTTTCCGCGTGATGGTTTGCGGGCCTTCAGACATGGCCCGCTCAATGATTTCGCTGAATTTTGCCTTGGCCTCGGCCACGGTCCAGTTCGTCGCGCCCATGGGAGTTCCCCCCGAATCGAAAAGGTCACGATAGTCATTATAGTCATCTGGCGATAGCCAGAGCAAGAGAGTTTCCTTTGCGCCCCACTCGTTCGCCCCCTTCACCAGTAGAAATTCAGTCGGGGTGCCCGGGTTCTCGCGTTGTCTACGAGAAGTGGGGACTCACCGGTGTCCGACTTTTCGCCGTCTTGCGAAGGCGCAAAGTTGCTCACATCCCTTCCCTCAGCTACAAATAGAACCACTCATGGAATCCAGACCAACAGCGGCCGGGGACCGCTCCCCTGAATCCGGTCCGCTCTTGAGGGGATGGTTGCACATCCGGAACTCACCGCGTTGGATCGTCGCGATCGCCCTGCTTGTGCGCCTGGCTTGGATCGTGATCGGCCATACCTACAAGTTCAAAAACACAGACGACAACTTCGGATTTGGCTGGGAGATGGGCCGCATCGGCGCGTCGCTGGCTTCTGGACACGGCTTCAGCAATCCTTTTGGCCCAGCGACTGGACCCACCGCGTGGGAGCCTCCGCTGTACCCGTATCTGACCGCGGGCGTGTTTCTTGCTTTTGGGATTTATTCCAAGGCGTCGGCATTTGTGTTGCTGGCCATGAACAGCATCTTCTCGGCGCTGACCTGTCTCCCCATTTTCCTGATCGCGCGGCGGATGTTTTCGGAGAAGGTTGCGGTGGGCTCGGCATGGGCCTGGGCCCTGCTGCCCAACATCATTTTCTGGTGCACCCGCGCCGTCTGGGAGACGAGTCTGGCGGCGCTGTTGCTGACCACAATCTTCTGGCTCGCGCTGACTCTGGAAGAGCGCGACGGCTGGCTGCCCTGGTTTCAGTTCGGGCTGCTGTGGGGCATCACTGCGTTGAGCAGCACTTCCCTGTTGTCGTTTCTGCCCGCTGCCGGATTGTGGGCTTGGTACCGGCGGGCGCGGCGCGGCCGGCGATCATTGGGCGGAGTTGTGCTGGCGTCGGTCATTTTCTTGGGCTGCATCGCGCCCTGGATCATCCGCAACTATCAAACGTTCGGCAAGTTCATTTTCATCCGCGACAATTTCGGCGCGGAACTTCGCCTGGGCAACGGCCCCGGCGCCGACGGAACTCTGATGTTGTATCTGGACACGACGCATGATGCGTATGCGATGCGGCAGTTTCGAGCGATGGGCGAACTGCCCTACATCGCCATGCGCAAGCAGCAGGCCCTCGACTACATCAGAGCCGACTACGGACGATTCGCCGGGCTCTGCGTGAGACGATTCGTCTACTTCTGGGCCGGCCCGCCGAAAGAAACGCAGCCGTGGTGGATGAGCGAGGCGAAGAACTCGCTTTTCCTGGCCGCATCGGTGCTGATGTTCTGGGGCTTGGGCCGTGCGCTACGCCTGCGTAAACCGGGCGCCTGGCTATTGTTCTGGCTGTTCCTGCTCTATCCGGCCGTCTACTACTTTGTGTACTGTATCCCGCGCTACCGGCATCCCCTGGAACCAGAGATGGCGATCCTGGGAGTCTTCCTGCTGACCGAGGCGGGAAACAAGACTAAGGTTTCTCCTCCAGATCAATCTTGAGAACGTGAATCTGCTTGAGTTTGGTGTCGAGAACTCCGGTGATCACCACTCTCCGCCCTTCGAAGCCGTGCACCAGATCGGACCGGTCGAGGCGGTAAACGTCATTCCCAGCCGAAAGCACGAGGTAGCCGCCCAGATGTTCGATGCAATACACCGAGCAGGTATTCGACGTGCCCCCCATCGACTTCGACTTGAGCATCTCCTGGTGAGACCGCGTGAGCGAGTGGACATTCAGGGCGCACTGGCTGTCGGAAACTTCTCCGTGAAACACACGGGTATTCTGCCCGTAGGCGGCGCCGGCCAGCGTGAGCGCTCCGACTACAGCTCGGAGAATCATGGTTCGCAGAATCGTGGTGCGGAATGTGGTTCGAGTCATAGAAACTCCCTGCTGCAATCGCCTCACGGCAACACCGTAAGCTTCATGTGCATGCCTTCATGATCTTCGCTGCAAATCACCGTGCAGACCACCTCGTACGCGCCCGGTTCGTGGGGAGCGGTGAGCAGGAATTCCTGCTTCCCGGGCTTGAAAAGCAGGTCCCACCCGTCGACCTTGGTCCGGTCCTTGGCGCGCAGCAGGGTGAAGCCGTGGATCGAACCATCGCGATTCCACGATTTGCCCCGGTGAGCCGTCACCCGCAGAAGCACTTGCTCGCCCGCTTTCACGGTGATCTCCGGAGTCCGTTGTCCGGCGATCTTGTAGCGGCTGTCGCTGTCGGCGGTGATCTCGATGACGTGGACTTGTGCGCTGGCATGAGGCAACCCGGCCAGCCAAGCACTCGCCACTGCGATCCCTACCAACATACGACGAATTTTGGAAGAAATGGTCACCGGGTTGTACGAGTCATCTCGCTGGTTACTGGGTCATATAGAACAGAATCAGACGCTGGTCCTGGTCGGTGATGGTGGCCCGGACCCGCATGTGGCGAAGCACGGTCGCCATCATGCGCGGCGGAAATTTCTGCGGAGCGGCGTGACAGCGGCCGCAGTTGGCGTGAAAGCGCTGCTCACCCTGGAGCCGCATGCTATCCGCGATCGGCCGGCTGCACCACCGGCGTGCCCCCTGCCTCATCTTTGCGGTTCGAACGCGGTCCGGCAAAAACGGAGGATGCCAGCGCCCAGAGCGCACAGCAGCACCGCGAACCATGTTTTCCGAGCGAGTCTTCATGGTTGTGCGCCCCACGCGGCCCAGCGGAACGAGAAATCGGTAGGCGATCCCAAAGCTCCACTGGTTGAAATTCCCCGCCGAACTGAACTGGCGGCCGTAGCTGGCGATGCCTTTCAAGCCATCGCGGAGGAAGTAGTTGACCCCAAAATCGGCTTCGCGAGTATTGGCGCTGGGCAGGCCGAGCGCCTCGGCGCCATCCGGGCTGATCTCGCCCGTGTAAAACTGCTGGAGGCGGGCCACGACTTCGGTGCGGCGCATGGCCTTCTGCCAGAAATGCGCCTGGCTCAGCCGGTACGCGCCTTCGATCCAATATCCGCTGCCTTCAAACGAGTGGGCGAATTCGGCGCGCAAGTTCAATGGAGCCTTCGCCGGCTGCCAGCCCATATGGAAGCCGAACGCGTTCTTGCGATCATCCTGCAGCGTCCTCTGCCACGAGCCGCCGACTTCGAGGCGTGGGCCGGGAAAGAAGAAGCCCATGCGTCCGCCGACGTGGCGCTCGGAATCCACGCTGCCAATGCCGATGCTGGTGACGGAAACGTAGACGCGCGTAGTTCATGTTGGCATTGGCGTTGACCGGAAAGCCGCCGCGCAACATCGCGCCGTCGCTGGGTGCGGTGTTGATGGGAAGAATCAGGGGATCCGGCTGCAGAGCCGCGAATCCAGACGGGATAAAGGCGCTCGTTGAAGATGCCGAAGGGAGTGAGGAAGCGGCCAGCCGTGATGGTAAGAAACGGGTTCGCGATGTAGTCGATCTGGGCGTAGTCAACGTGCTTGTCGACGGGTCCGCCATAAGGTCCGCCACCGGGGGGACGCTGGAACTGCCCCTCGAATTCGGCGCGTGACTCGATCAGCCAGCGGTCTCCCAAAGGCACAAGGAGAACGGGGTTGATTTGCGTGTCGATCAGATTGTGACCGCCCGTGACAAAGCTGAAAGAGCCAGCATTTCCGGTAAGGATTGGAACAGGCTTCTCGGTGTCGGTGGATCTGGGCGGCGATCCAGGCGGGACAGAGCAGCAGCAAAAACAACAGGCCAGCCGGCAGGGCACTTCCCTGCCGGTGCCGGGACACCGGATTTCTGCTTCGATACGACAAAAGGAACCCCAGTTAACCTCTTGATGCAATTGTCTTTCAGTCGGACATGGAGGGGAACATCACGGAGGTAACTTTCGTATCCCCTAGCGCGGGAGGAGCAATTTTTCGGCTGCCTCCTCACGAATTCTCAGCGGCCACGTCTAACGCATTGAAACGGAGGTATCCAATGAACCGCCATCGCCAATCTGCTACCTGGCTGGGAGCTGTCCTGGGAACCGTCTGTGCCCTGCTCATCCTTGCCCTGGGAGCGCATGCTTCCGATCACCGCGGGGCGCTCACCGAGGAATTCCATCAGACCTATGCTCTGACCGCGGATGGCCGGGTTGAACTCGACAACATCAACGGCGACGTGCACATCTCCAGTTGGGACCGCAACGAAGTGAAGGTGGATGCGGTGAAGTACGCCGACACGAAAGAGCGGCTGGACGAGGCTAAGATCGAGATTGACTCGGGGAAAGACTATCTCTCGATTCGCACCAAGTACCCGGAGCACGACCAAACGTGGAACTGGGGCTCGCGCAATAACCCAGCCAGCGTGGAATACACGTTGACGGTGCCGCGCACGGCCCGGCTCGATGAAATCAAGCTGATCAATGGCGAGCTCGACGTTACCGGCGTGAGCGGAGAAGTGCATGCCTCCTGCATCAACGGACGGCTGGAAGCGCACGATCTGGCCGGACGAGCCCGGCTTGTCGACCATCAATGGGCACCTGGACGCCAGATTCGACCAGCTTGCCGGGCATTCGGTGGAGTTAAGTTCGGTCAACGGCTCGGTGAGTTGACCATCCCTTCCGACTCGAAGGCGGAGCTCGAGGCCAGCACGGTTTCTGGCGGAATCTACAACGATTTTGGGCTGCATGTGAATCATCACCAGTTCGTGGGTCACGATCTGCGCGGAGAACTGGGCAGCGGCGGGACACGCATTAAGCTGGAAAACGTGAATGGCCGAATCGAGATTCGTCACGCGCAGGATGGGCGGGCGCTGAGCCCGGTGAAAGATCTGAGCCATCGCGACAAAGACGACGATGACGACGACGAGCATCTAGCGAGCGCTGGACATCTATCAGATCAGTAGATCGTGTATCCCGGAAGCGGGGTGCGCAGGTCGGGCTTCGCGCCATCAGCAGCAACGCGCCTTCCCGCTTGAACGCCCGCAGATCGTCGAGACTGTTGAACGACTTGGTTTTGTAGTCATCCGGAGTGGGCGTGTCGTCAGGGATGCGGACGCGCCTCGACATTTTCGAAGGCGTGCTTCTTGAGGAGTTCGACATATTCGGCCGCGGAGCGCACGTGGACCGGGACTTTGAGCTTGTCGACCCACTGCAGCGAGTAGGGATTGTCTTTGTAGAGATTGATCAGGATAAACAGCCTTCCCCGCGGGGCCATCACGCGGAATAACTCCATCAGGGCGCGGTCCTGGTCGGGGTAGTAGTAGAACGATTCCACCGACAAGACTTTGTCGAAGAAGTTTTCTTCCCAGGGAATCTGCTGCGCCGATCCCCAGACGTACAGGATATTCTCGAAGTCTTTGGAGGTCTCGCGAGCCTGGCGCACCATTTCGTCGGAAACGTCGAGGCCGACGACTTGCCCGAATCCCTCGGGGCCTTCGCCAACCAGGCGCGCCAGCAGGCGCGTGGCCCATCCCGAACCGCAGCCCAGGTCGAGCACGCGCTCGCCGGGACGCAGATTCATCAGGCGAATCGTCTTCTCGGTGATGTCGAGATGGTGGCTCTCCATCTTCGCGCCTTCCCCTGCAGCGGCCCAGCGGTTGAATTCCTGTTGCAGCTTCTCGTCGGGAGTCTGGGGTTTGTCAGGCATGTTGGTCCTCGGGCCGGGCTGTCTTACTACGCTATTTTTACCACGATGACCGGAACTGGATCACGTTGGAATGGGTTTCCGTTGCCTCCACGCAAGCCCGGGAACATCCATCAGGAGCTCTGTCACGGTTTGTGGAAAGTAACGGAGATAGTTCTAGAAAGGGGGACGGGTAAGAGAACATGGAGCCATGTTCTCTTACCCGTTGCTGTAAGGGGATCCGCCTGGGAGCGCGGGGCTATTGGGTGATGGTCACAGTCAGGGGCACCGTCTTGCTTCCCGCGGAACTGGTGGACGCGACATTCACCGTGAAAGTCCCAGGGGTCACAATACTGTGAGTCGTGCTGCCGCCTCCGCCGCAACCGACACCGGCGAGGAGCAGAACCACCAGAGCAAGCAGCGACAAAGTGACGTGGATACGCCTGCGCCGGCCGAAGGGCAGAAGGAGCACTCCGCCCAGAACCGCAGTCGAAGTTACCGCCCATAAAGCGCCGTCCCGGCTACGACTCGCCAGGGCCCCGGTGCTTTTCACCGTGAGCGTAACCGTCGATGGATGCACTCCATCCGGAGTCACCGTTGACGGGCTGAACGCGCAGCTTACGGTTGCAGGCAGAGTTCCGCAGGAGAACTGCATCGCTTGCGAGAAACCGCCCAGCGGAATGACGTTCAACGTAGCGCTTCCGGACTGCCCGCTCTTGATGGTTAGGGTCGCCGGAAGAGCCTGGAAGACATAGTCTGAGATGGAGACCGTTACTGGGCTCGAAACAGAAGCGGTGATGACGGCGTCGCCGGGATAGCTGGCGGTGAGGTTGTGCTGGCCCCCGGCCAGCGTTTTGATTGCGAAGACGGCGGTTCCAGTGACATCCAGTGCAGCCGTGCCTAGGATTGTCGAGCCATCCAGAAACGTGACAAGTCCAGTGTTCGGGTGGAGTTGAACATCCGAACTTACCACCGCGGTCAGCGTAACGGCACTGCCCGCAAGGGCGTTAGTCAAGTCAGCGCTCAGCGAGGTCGACGACGGCGAGTTGACGGAGACCGAGAAGACCGGATACGTCGCAAATGCTGGGTTTACGTTGCTGTCGCCGCTGTAGTCGACTCGCACACTTCGTGTACCCGACGCCCGGAAAGTGACGGGGAAGGAGTAAGAATCGCAATACAGGGAATTCAGGGTTCCTGAACCCACAACTACGGGAGTGCCGGAAGTCACGTCCGAGACTGTGATGGTGCCTCCGTAGGGGGCACAGAAGTTGTACAGCGCCACCTGCCCGGCAACCGTGACTGGTACATTCGCCACCACAGTTCCGACCGGGAAGAAGTCAGCGATCACCGAGTTCGCCTTGGTAACCGTAAAGCTGTAGGTGTTGGATGTGCCGCTGCTGAAGCTGTTGTCGCCCGGATAACTTGCCACCAGTTGATGCGAGCCCACCGTGGTTCCAGTGCCCAGGTAAGAGATGGTGCTCGATTGGCTTGCCGTAGCAGCACTGCCGGTCAGGAGCGCCGAGTTCTCCCCATAGCCCAACGTTATGGGGCTTGGGGTTACACCATCAGGGAGCACGGTGGACACAGGCTGCCCATCTTCCTGTAAGGTGAGTTTGCCACTCGGATACCCGAAGCCAGAATTTCCGGTTACTACAAAACCCAAATGCAACGGCTCATCGTAGCTGACTGAAGCGGGCGTGAGGTTGAATGATCCACCGCCAATCACCCCAACGTAGGTCTGACTGGCTTCAGGAGTCACCGTGACCTGGACCGGGGCTGAAGAGCTTGAATAGTAGGTGCCGTCCCCACTGTACCGGGCGGTCACGTTATAGGTGCCTCCAGGAACCTTTCCGGTTTGGATGGTGGAGGCGCTGGTGGGAGAACCTGGGGTGAGTTGACCCTGGCCCGCCAAGATTGCGTTACCACTCGCGGAGGAGGTGGCCGTCAGTGCAATCGTGCCGGTTGGATCCGCGCAGGCTGTACCTGAGCAATTGACGGTGGCGTTGAAGGTGATCGGCGTGCCGTGAACGACGGGGAGAGTTTGCCCGCTGCCAAGTGCGAGCGTGGTGGTGGAACCCAGCGCGGCAGAAGCTGACTGCCAGTTGTTCACCAGCGCGTTGGCATCGAACGAACCCAGACCGGTAGCCTGGTCGTAGCCCGTGCCCGCCGAGTAACCCACGGTGGATTGCCCGTTCGCGTCCGGCACTTTGTTGTCGCCGTTGATCGTGTCGTGGTAAATCCCGGGAGTGGAAGCGAGCCGGTAAAACACGTAGTTGGCCACGCCCTGAGGCTGTCCTCCCATCTTCTGGTTCACCAGGGCCATGATGCCCGCAGCAGCCGGACTGGAGGCCGAGGTTCCGCCAAAGCTGTAAAAATAGGGGCCGTAGTCGCAATTTCGGTAGAGGCAGAGCAGATAGCCATCGTGCCCCGCCGCGGTGAGAGAAAAATCAGGAAGATCGCGCATGGCATCGTTGGGGACGCCAGCACCGGTTTGCCAGTCCGGCTTCGCATACAACGTGCTGACGCCACCGCCGGCCGCCCACAGCAAAGGGTAGTTGGGATCGGCGCTGCTCTCGTTCCACACCTTCTCCGGAATGTAGCCCAGTGCCGAGAGCCCGGTGGTAGGATCGTTGGTGTCTGACCAGTACGCAGAGGGGTTGGCGGTATCGTCGAACTGGGTGCCGCCCACCGCCACGTTGTAGGGGGTCGAAGCGAGCCCATTTACCGCCAAGCCTGAGGCATAGAGGCCGGCGCCCGGCGAGTCACATCCCGCCCCGCCGTTGTCGCCGGCGGAAACAAAGGAAGTAATGCCCTCGGCCGCAGCCTGCTGCCAGAGGGAATTATAGAAAGCCGTTGCCACCGTGCCCATCGCCTGCTCGCAGGCCCCGTAACTGGTGCTCATCACCGGAGCCACATTGTGATCCACGATGTAGGCGGCGGAGATATCCACTCCGTCGGCGAAGTTACTGGAGGACACCACGAACTTGATCGTGGCCATCGGTGCGACGGCGCCGGACCAGGTGACATCGAGTGTGGCTTCGGGCAAATCGTCAAACGTCATCCCGGGATCATCGCCATTGACGATGACCTGGGGAGGGTTGGCCGGAAGTCCCAGGATCGAGCGGAACTCGCTAATGTCCTGCGGGTCAATATTGCTGCGGCCAACGATGGCGATGGTCTGGCCCGTGCCATCGATTCCTGCGTCGTACAGCGGTTGCAGGTTATAGATTTTCGCGAAATCGGCAGGCGTCAGATAGTGCGAGCCGTCGCCGAAACTGAATAGCCCGTGACTCTTCTTGAAGTAAACCTTCCCACCCATAAACGCGTTGGGCGAGCGGGGATCGCTATGCAGGCGCACGACGCCCTTCACCACCGGTTGCAGCGCAGCGGGTATCTGGATGTCGGTGGAATTGGAAATGAAGTTCTTGTCCTTGTAGCTGTAGGTGTGCATCTGAGTCGAGAAGGCATCTTCGACCTGCGACACGGTGCCACTGAAGACGATGAAACGGCGGCTCTGAGAGACTTCGTGAACGGTTAGCCCCCGCCCCTGAAGCCAGTGCTGCACTTGCGCAGCATCGGACTCACTCACGCCAAACATCTGCCCGAACTGCGACGGGGTCAGCCACTTATGGTAGGAGGGTGAGGAGGGATTGTGTAACGCAGCGACCAGTTTCGCAGCCTTCTGATCCTGATTCGCGGAGGGCGCCAACACCAGGAGCATTCTGCCCAGGCTCTGGCCGCCGGACATGCGTCCGGTGTCCGCGCTCTGTGCGAGCAGCGCTGGCTTCGTTCCGCGCAACACCACTCGTTCTTCATTGTTGATAACGTTTGCAATGCGCGTTTGCGACATTGCCATCTGACCGAACCCCAAACCGAACACCATCCACATGATTCCAGCGATGCATCCAAGCAACTTTCTGTGGCCCAAGGGAGACCCCTTTCGAAATTGAAGAAAATGAGTTGATGAAACCTTCGATGTGCGGTCCGCGAAGGCGCCCGCGGACAAGTCCGTTGCGACGTCACTTAATGAGCCCGGCCAGGGAAACGCCTACAACACACGAACCGGCCGGATGGAGAAGTTTTCCCGAGGAAAGCGCGGGGGTTAAATCGTACGAGTGGGTATGTGAACAACGATTTAGTGCATGGGGACATGCACCGCCGCGAACCGGTTCATGGCACGAACCTGAATGGCGACGAGCAACCCTTGCCACGAGCCCAGGAAAGGGGCACCACAAACTCCGCCGCGGCAACGGATGCTTCTAGTGGGATGGTTCAAAAAGGCTGTCATAGGGTGTTCGAGGCAGGTCGCACTACTTATGCTCCGCTGCCGGAGACACAAAGTCCGTGACTTGGGTTCACATCTCCTGCAAGAACTCCCAGAGAAGCGACCCGCACTTTCACTAGAGAGGATGTTCTAAATCAGACGCGATCCTGATAAGAGCGTAATGCAGAGGGCCCAAACTAGCCAGGCTACTTATACAAGGTTCCATGCACGCTGTCTACGTAATAATGAGCAATTGACGAAGGATCTTGCACCGATGCTGTGCCGCGGTCGAAACATTCAACACTTGCCCCCGCACGAGAGCAATGCAGTACATGGCGGACCTCCTTGGCAACACCGTTCCGGACGCAAGTCGAGTCCGCGAGGCAATTCCCGGTTGTGGTCTTAGCCAGAACCAGCCGCACCGTTTCTGTGCTACAGTTTTGTTCCTGATGGCGACCCGTCCTCAGAATCCAGCGCCCGACCCCAACCCCGGATCGCTCTACTGCCCGAACTGTGCGGAAGAGGTTACCGATCCGCTGACTTGCGGCGACTGCTCCTCGGTCATCTGCCGGCGTTGCGGCACGGCGCTCGAGTCCTCCGATGAACTGGGCATCGGATAATGGAACCCATACCCGTTCTTCCCTCCGATGAAACGCGGGTGCCAGGCTCCACCACCGGGGACTCGAAGCCCACGCTGGTTCGCGGGCTCGGACTGCTCGATTCGGTGCTGCTGCTGGTCAGCGGCGTTATCGGGTCCTCGATCTTCCTGACTGCGAAAGATATTGCCGGCCCCTTACCGCAGCCCGTGCTGTTTCTGCTGGTGTGGGTGTTGGGGGCGCTGATCTCGCTCTGCGCCTGCTTCGCATTTGCCGAGTTGGGTTCCATGTTCCCAGACTCCGGCGGGCAGTATATCTATCTGCGCGAGGCTTATGGCGACCTGATCGCCTTTCTATACGGCTGGATGCTGTTCAGCGTGGCCAATGGGGGAACGATCGCCGCGCTCTCGGTGGCGTCGGCGGCGTATGTGGGGGAGGTTCTGCCAGCCGTCTCGCGCGATCACGTGGTGGTTGCCTTCGCCGGCATCGTGGTAACCCGCGCACACTTGCTGGGATTGTTCCTGATTGCCGTTTTGACGTATGTGAACGTCGTGGGATTGCGCTGGGGCACACTGCTGCAGAACGTTTCCACCTGGACGAAGTTTACGGCCATGGCGGCGTTCGTGCTTCTGGGATTCGCCATCGGCAAAGGGAAATTGGTCCAACTTCCATCCCCACGGGGTGGGGCTGAGCATGGGACTTGGACCAACCCAGCTGATCTCTGCGCTGGGAGTGGGATTGATCGCGGTGTTCTGGGCGTACGACGGATGGGTGTACATCACATGGGTTGCCGGCGAAGTAAAAGAGCCGCGACGGAACGTGCCGCTAGCCATGGTGCTGGGCGTGCTCGCGGTGGGCGTGATTTACATCGCCATGAATCTGACATACATGTACGCGCTGCCGCTGAGGGAGATCGCGGCGCACGAAACCATTGCGCACGCGGCGGCCGCGGCGTTGTTCTCCCCGGGGCGGCGGTGTGGTTGTCGCTCATGATCGCGATCTCTTGTTTCAGTGCGGCAGCCACGTGCACGCTTTCGGGTGCGCGCGTTTATCTGGCCATGGCGCAGGATGGGGTCTTCTTCAAGCGCATGGCGGTGATCCATCCCAAGTGGCGGACGCCGGCTTTCAGCCTGATTGGGCAGGGCATCTGGGCTGCGGCGCTCACGCTCAGCGGGCGCTACGACCAGCTCTATACCTACGTCATCTATGGCATGGTCCTGTCGTACACGTTGACGGTGATTGGGATGTTCTTGCTGCGCTGGAAGCGACCGGAGATTCCGCGTCCTTACCGGTGCACGGGATATCCGTGGCTACCAGCGATCTACGTGCTGATCGGCACGGCGTGGACGCTGAACACAATCATCACGCGGCCCACCGAGGCATTCTGGGGAACGGCGATCGTGCTGATCGGTGTGCCGGGATATTTGTACTGGAAACGCAGCAACCGGAAGTCGCATTCTTCTGCAGTTTCCAAGATTTGAAGATTCCTCCGGGGAACTTTGGACTTGCTCGGTGCCCGCGGCGGTGTTATTCCTCTTGTTCTTGCGCACCTGCGCCTGACCCTGGGACATACCTTTGGCCGAACCCACTCCGCAGCAGCAGAAAGACAACATCGGTTTCCTGGCGCCCGGCGTGTCGATCGCCGACGCGGAGGACCCCAATCGCCCGCGGCAGGTGATGGGATTTCGCGACCTGGTGCTGTTCTATGTGATCACCGGCATCAGCCTGCGCTGGATCGCCACGGCAGCAGCGGCAGGGCCCAGTTCCATCGTCATCTGGGTGGGCGCCTGGATGTGTTTCTACACGCCGCTGGCGCTTTCGGTGCTGGAACTTTCGTCGCGCTATCCCAACGAAGGCGGGCTCTACGTGTGGAGCAAGCGCGCGTTCGGGGACTTCTCCGGCTTCATGTCGGCGTGGACTTACTGGACCAGCAATCTGCCCTACTTCCCTGCCGTGCTCTACTTTGCCGCCAGCAATGTGCTCTTCATGCGGCAGGCAAACTGGGAACATCTTTCCGGCAACGCGACTTTCTACATCGTATTCGCGCTGCTCACGCTGAGTGCGGCCACCCTGCTGAACATCGTCGGCCTGGATGTAGGGAAGTGGCTGCACAACGTGGGGGCGATTGCGATGTGGATTCCGGTGGGCATCGTCATCGTGATGGGCTTTGTGGCGTGGCATCGTTATGGCTCGGCGACTTCGTTCACGCTGCATTCCATGATTCCCAGCACGCATTTCAACGACATCATCTTCTGGTCGGTGCTGACCTTTGCGTTCGGCGGCTGCGAGACGGCGTCGTTCATGGGGGAAGAGATCAAGAACGCGCGGCGCACCATTCCTCTGGCGCTGTTGTCGGGCGGGGTCACGGTGACGATCTGCTACATCCTGGGGACGATCTGCGTGCTGCTGGCCCTGCCTTCCAGTGAGGTCAACAGCCTGCAGGGACTGGTGCAGGCAGTATCGAAAACCGCATCGCGCGTGGGATATCCGGGAGTACTGCCGCTGGCAGCATTTCTTGATTGCGCTCAGCAACATTGGCGCGGCCGGGGCTTACCTGGCGGCGGTGGCGCGGCTTCCCTTCGTCGCGGGGCTGGATCGCTTTTTGCCGCCGGCGTTTGGGGCGTTGCATCCGAAATGGAAGACTCCGTGGGTGGCATTGCTGACGCAGTTTTTTCTGGGCGTCGTCTTCATTTTTCTCGGGCAGGCCGGCACCAGCGTTAAGGGCGCTTATGACGTTCTGGTCAGCATGGGAGTGATCACGTATTTCATTCCGTATTTGTATTTGTTTGCGGCGATGATCAAGCTGCAGCGCGAACCGGCGGGTCCGGACGTGATTCGAGTGCCGGGAGGAACGACGGTGGCGAAACTGGTCGCGACCGTGGGGTTCCTGACCACGGGGCTCACGATTGCGCTGTCACTGATTCCGCAGCCCGACGAGCCCAACAAGCCGCTGGCGATGTTCAAGGTGATTGGTGGGTGCGGGGCGCTGGTGCTGATTGGCGCGTGGATTTACTGGGCGGGAAAGCGACGAGCGGCGCACCCAGCCGGGCCAAGCCACGTAGGCCCGGACGCATTCGTCCGGGGCCGCCCGAGTCGGGTCGGCCGGACAGCGAGCGGCTGCCCCACATGAACCTACACCGGCGTCGCCGTCTTTCTCGGAGGATTGAAGAACGGCAGGTTCGTCACCTTCACGTTCGTCTTGAGGCGCATCGCCTCGATCGTGATCTCCATCTGGAGCGAAGTTCCCGGCTTCGCATACTCAGTCTCGACGCTGGCCAGCGCGATCAACTTCTTCAGGATCGGCGACCAGCTTGTCGTCGTCGCTTTGCCCGCCTGCTTCTCGCCTGAGTACACGGGAACGGCGACGCGCGAAGCCTGCGCGGGCGCTGCGGGAGTCAGGCCGTAGCGCTCGTAGAGCTGCTCGACATCGGTCCAATCGACTTCGAGGCCTACGAGTTGCCGCGGCACACCGTTCTTCGCGTCTTGCTCGAGAGCTCGCTTGCCGATGAAGTTTTCCTTGTCGAGATGGACCATCTTGGCGAAGCCCAGTTCATAGGGCGAGAACTTCTGCGACGGAATCAGCGCCTTCTTCGAACTCGTGTAGTCGACTTCGATGAGCAGCAGCCCTGCTTCAACGCGGGCAACGTCGAGCGCCAGCATGCCGGCGGCGTGCAGATCGAACTGCTTGCCCTTCTCCGCCAGCGCATCCCAGATCTTTCACGGCGTCATTCCACGGCATCCAGATTTCGTATCCCAGATCGCCGGTGTAACCAGTGCGCGAAATGTCGACGGGCACGCCAGCGATTTTGCCGCGGGTGACGCGAAAGTATTTCAGATTCGCGATATCGGCCTCGGCCACGGCCTTCAACAGCTTGGCTGAGGTCGGACCTTGCAGGGCGAGCGCCGCCACTTTCTCAGAAATATCTTCGACCTGCACGTCCATGTTCAGGCCGTTCTGCCGGAACCAGCGCAGGCTGGGATCGGCGGCGGTCCAGCGATAGACGTTCTCTTCGAGGCGCGAGATGGTGCCGTCGTCGATGACCTTGCCCTCTTCATCGCACCAGCAGCAATAAATCACCTGGCCCACTTTGACTTTGTTGATGTCGCGGGTGATGACGCGGTTCACCAGCCGGGTCGCGTCCTTGCCGGTGATCAGATACTTGTAGAGCGGCGAAATATCGATGAGCGCAGCCGCGTTGCGAATGGCGTTGTACTCGTGCTCGTGATGCACTTCATACACGCTGACGGTGTAGTAGCCCGACCATTCGCGGTAGTTCAGGCTGTGGCACAGGGGGAACGTGCGTTCGTGAAATGCGGTTCCGATGGGCAAGGTGGGTTCCTCGACTTCAGACTTCAAAGCGCCGCAGCCGGATTATATCCGATCCTCGTCGACTGCTTGCGGGGCAACAGTCCCATGGTCGCGTGACTTGAAGTCAACGGCGTCTGCAAATATGCAGACAAAAGCGCCCGCTTCCCGATAGAATGGCGATTCGACTTCCGGCCAGCTATGCGCACATTCATGCCAATCGTTGTGGAGTCTCCTCAGCAGCTGGACGGTCCTTCCCAGCGGACTCTGATCCGTCTCCGCTGCCTAACAGCGCGAGTTCATTGCATTGTTCTTCGATCCCGGAAGCTTAAGAGCTAGGGCTAGAACGCGAATGGCTGGTTCAAACTCATACGACGTGATCGTGATCGGCGGAGGCCACAACGGCCTGGTCAACGCCGCCTACCTGGCGAAAGCGGGCAAGAAAGTGCTCGTGCTCGAACGCCGCCACGTGCTGGGCGGCGCGGCCTGCACGGAAGAGATTGTGCCGGGATTCAAGTTCTCGGTCTGCTCCTACGTGGTGTCGCTGCTGCGGCCCGAGATTATTCGCGACCTCGATCTTCCCCGCCACGGCCTGGAGATTCTTCCGCTCGACGGCACGTTCACGCCCATGCCCAGCGGCGATTACCTCTGGCGCGTGAACGATCACGGCAAGACGCACCGCGAGATTGCCCGCCATTCGCAGGTCGACGCCGAAGCCTACGACGAATTCGGCAAGGCCATGCAGGCGATGTGCCGCTTCGTGAAGCCGATTCTCAGCATGGTGCCGCCCGACCCGACCACGCTGAATCCGCGCGAACTGATGAAGCTGCTGTTCATCGGGCGGCGATTCCAGGGCATGTCGAGCTACGACAAATACAATCAAGTCCAGCTGATGACAATGTCCGCCATTGATTTTCTCGATCAATGGTTTGAGACCGACGTGCTCAAAGCAACGATGTCCGCCTCGGGAATCATTGGGACGTTTCTGGGCGTGCGCTCTCCGGGAACGGCGTACGTGCTGCTCCATCACTACATGGGAGAGATCGATGGCGCATTCCGCGCCTGGGGATTCGCGCGCGGCGGCACGGGAGCGATTTCGAATGCGATTGCCGACGCGGCTCGCGAGGCGGGCGTGGAGATCCGCACCCAGTCCGGGATTTCGCAGATCATCGTGAAGAATGGCAAGGCGAAGGGCGTCGTCCTCGCCAATGGTGATGAAGTATATGCGGACGTGATTTCTTCCAGCGTCGACCCGCGTCTCACGTTCACCAAGTTGATGGGCGCCTGAGCACCTTCCCAGCGACTTTCTCGAAGAGATCAATCGCTACAAGTTTCGCGGCTCTTCGGGCAAGGTCAACATGGCGCTGGATGCGCTGCCGAACTTCAAGTGCATGCCCGGACCGGGCGCGCATCTTGCGTGGCGCGATTTCGATCTCGCCTTCGGTCGAGTACATGGAGCGGGCCTATGACGACGCGAAGTACGGCAACTTCTCGCGGCATCCCTACATCGACATGGTCATCCCGTCGCTGACCGATCCTTCGGTCGCGCCTCCGGGAAAGCACGTGCTGTCGTGCTTCGTGCAGTATGCGCCTTACAAGCTGCGGCCGGGGCTCAACTGGGACGATCAGAAGGAAGCCTTCGGCGACACCGTGGTGAACACGATTGCCGAGTACGCGCCGAACATCAAAGACATCATCCTTCACAGGCAGGTCGTCACTCCGCTCGACCTGGAACGCGAGTGGGGACTGAGCGAGGGCAACATTTTCCAGGGCGAACTTTCGCTGGAACAACTTTTCTTCCTGCGTCCCGTGCCCGGCTGGGCGCAGTACCGCACGCCGATCAAGAACCTGTACATGTGCGGATCGGCGACGCATCCCGGCGGCGGCATCATGGGCGCGAACGGGCGGTTGGCGGCGCTGGAAATTCTGAAAGACATCAAGGGAGCGGCATAGCCATGTCCCCAGAGCGCGACATCGTCATTATCGGCGGCGGCCACAACGGCCTGGTCACCGCGTTTTATCTGGCCAAGGCAGGATACAAACCGCTCGTGCTCGAGCGCAGCGCTCAGGTCGGCGGCGCCGCGGTCACCGATGAATTCCATCCCGGATTTCGGTGTTCGACCTTGGCGCACACGGCGGGACCGATTCAGCCGAGCATCGTGCGCGACATGCAACTGGAGAAGCACGGGCTCAGGCTGATCACGCCGGATGTTTGCGTGACGGCGCTTTCGCCCGATGGCCGCGCGCTTTCGCTCTATCAGGATGCGAACAAATCGGCCCAGGAAATCGCGGCATTCTCGCAGAAGGATGCTGCGAAGTATCCCGAGTTCGAACAGTCGCTGGGAAAGATCGCCAAGATCATCGGCGAAGCGCTGGCGACCACGCCGCCCGACATCGACCATCCCAGCAGCGGCGATCTGTGGAGCATGCTCAAGACGGGACGCGCGATCCGCAAGCTGGGCAAGAAAGACATGTTCCGCCTGCTGCGCTGGGGGCCGATGGCCGTGGCCGATCTGGCGTCGGAATATTTTGAAACCGAACTCCTGCGCGCGGTGATCGCCGCTCGCGGCGTCTTTGGAACTTTTCTTGGCCCGTGGTCGGCGGGAAGCGCGCTGGTGCTGCTGATTCGCGCGGCGGGAGATCCTCATCCCGCGGGCTCGGCGTCGTTTGCCGCGGGAGGCATGGGCGCGGTTACGCAGGCCATGGCATCGGCGGCAAAGGCTGCGGGCGTAGAGATTCGCACTGGCGCCGAGGTCATTGAGATTCGCGTGCAGAACGGAGCAGCCACCGGCGTGCTGCTCTCGACGGGCGAAGAGATTCCAGCCAAGGCAGTCATCTCCAACGCCGATCCGAAACGCACCCTGCTCAAACTGACTGATCCTACGCATCTTTCGCCGGACTTCGTGCAGAAGCTGCAGCATTATCGCGGGAACGGCACGGTGGCGAAAGTGAACCTCGCGCTCTCCGGGCTGCCAAAGTTTACGGCGCTCAAGAACGGCGACGCCAGCGCGCTCAAGGGGCGCATTCACATTGGCCATGAGATTGACTATCTGGAGCGCGCTTTCGACGAATCCAAGTACGGCAACTTCTCGCGCCAGCCGTATCTCGAGGCCACGATTCCGTCGCTGACCGATCCGACGCTGGCGCCCGAAGGCAAGCACGTGATGTCGATTTACATGCAGTACGCGCCCTATAAGCTGAAGGGCGATTGGGAAGAGCAACGCAAGGCGCTCGGCCAGACTGTGGTGCGGACCCTCGCGCAATATGCGCCGAATCTGCCGGAACTGATTCTGACCCATCAGATCATCACGCCGCACGATCTGGAAGAAAAGTACGGGCTGACCGGCGGACAGATTTTCCACGGGGAGCTTGCGCTCGACCAGTTCTTCACCATGCGCCCGCTGCTCGACTGGGCGCGGTACCGGACGCCGATTGAAAAGCTGTATTTGTGCGGCAGCGGCACGCATCCCGGGCGCGGGGCTGACCGGAGGTTCGGGCGCGAATGCCGCGCGGGAGATATTGAAGGAATTGAAGAAGTGACGTGCCACAACTCAACAACTCCCGACTTGAAAATGATCACGAACGTGTTGTTCTGGGCTAGAATTGTTTGCATGGTAGGCAAGTACTCTCACAAGTGGGCAGAGCTACGAAGACTGCGTCGGCGGCTGCTTACGGTTGCATTTGCCGGTGCGGCGGTTTTCGCTCTCGTGCCTCTAACTCGGTTTGCGTCCCAGGGTTTTTCCAAAGTTTGGGGCTTTGCTCTGTTCGTAGTCTGGGCTTTCCTTCTACTTAGGTTTTTCTTGGTTTCCGGCGAATATGTTTATTGGTCGTGCCCCAGGTGTGGCAAACCGTATCATTACTCGTCCCGGTGGTATGGTCGGTGGAACAACCCCCTCGCTCGTCGCTGCGTCCACTGCGGCCTGCCGAAGTGGGCCGATTCAGATCCAGCTCCCAACCTGAAGCATGAATTGGACCCGTTCAGGAGTGATTCCAATTTCAAACTTGGCGATGTGGCCAACGGGCCGCCGCGCTCCGAATGAAGAATTCTGCCATCCTGCTGATCTCCTGTCCCGACCGCAAGGGCGAAGTCGCGACCATCGCCGACTTCGTCTACCGCCACAATGGCAACATTCTGCACGCCGACGAGCACGCCGACGAAGAGTCCGGCCTGTTCCTGATGCGGGTCGAGTTCGATCCCAAAGACTTCGACATCGATCTTTCTCAGGAAGATCTGGCCGATTTCGGCAAGCACTTCTCGCCGATCGCAGAAGCATTCCACATGAAGTGGCGGCTGGCGCAGTCGTCGCAGCGCCAGCGCATGATCATTCTGGTTTCGAAGTACGATCACTGCCTGGTCGATCTGCTCTATCGTCACAAGAGCGGCGAACTGGCCTGCGACATTCCCCTGATCATCTCCAATCACGCCGACAACCAGGCCATTGCCGACTTCTACAAGATTCCCTATGCGATCGTTCCGGTCACGAAGGACAACAAGAGCCAGGCCGAGGCACAGCCTCCACGCGCTGATTGACGCAGCACAAGCCGGATTTCATGGTCCTGGCGCGCTACATGCAGATTCTGTCCAACGAATTCGTCAACCGCTATCCGCAGCGGATCATCAATATTCACCATTCCTTCCTGCCCGCCTTCGTGGGCGCGCGGCCCTACCATCAGGCGTTCGAGCGCGGCGTCAAGCTGATCGGCGCCACCAGCCACTACGTCACCGAGGTGCTCGACGATGGCCCCATCATCGAGCAAGACGTGGTTCGGGTCTCGCACCGCGACACCGTCGAAGACCTCATCCGCAAGGGCCGCGACCTGGAAAAGGTCGTGCTCTCGCGCGCCGTGCGCTGGCACGTGGAGAATCGCGTGCTGCTCTACGGCAACAAGACCGTCGTCTTCTGAAGCGGCTGTCCAGCGCCCGGAAGTTCATGTACCTCCGGAAACCTTCCTCTCACTCTGTGACAGTGCCGCACCCGGTGGTAACTTGCACCGGAAGTAACCTCTCGTTTTTACTTAGACATTAGTAAAGTTTCAGAGGGAACTCTTGCTCTCGGGGGCACTGTTTGGCCGAAGATCTTCGGTTTGAACTAGCCATTCTGGCGACCGTCCAGGGCTTCTACCAGAAGCTCATGCGGGACGCGCTCGGCGGGGACGTGCCCATCCCGAGCGGTCTTGACGAGGACGCGCTTCGCCATTCCGAGCGCGAGCTTCCGAACACCCTGTCGCGGATGTACCGCTGGCTGCATCTGCTCGATATGGCGATCACGCCGGCGATGGTGCGCCAGGCGCTGACTCCCGACACCGATTCTGAAGTCGCCGAGGCGCTGCTGCGCTATTTTGTCCGGCGCCGCGAACCCAGCGACGTGAATCGCGACAAGACCGACCTGATCGCGACCTTTCTCTACCGCCATCCGCGGGTACCAGGACAGTGGGAACAGAGCGGCTACGGGCTGGATGGTGCGCTGCCGCTGTCGCCCTTTGAAATCGCGCTGATTGAAATTCTGGCCGACACCGACGTGCCTTCGCTGCCCGAAGAGCACGTGCAATTGCTGCGGCGTTTCGATCCGCTTGCGCGAAGAGATTGCCCGCTTCCGCGACTTCAACACGCTGATCGATTCCGGCATTATCGGGCGGGTGCGCGAACTGAAGCAGTGGCTGGATTCTTCGTTTTATCATCCCGGCGTGCTGGCCACGGTTTCGGCTTACAACGCGACGTTCGGCAAGAAGTTTGACGAGTTGTTCGCCAAGGCGCTGGGCGAGATCAAAACCTTCGGACAAGCTCTCGAAGAAATGGGCGGAACGATTCTGACCACCGTCGACGGCGTGGAAGTCACGGTGGAGCACGTGGCCGCGATTCAAGAGAAGCAACTGCTGCAAGCCGACTACGGCAGCACGCTGGAGAAATTCCGCCGGGTTTCGAAACTGAAGAAGGAACTGGACCGGCGTCCGCCGATCCGGCGGTCGCTGCTGACGCCGGCGGCGCAGACTCGCGCGCAGCGGGCGGTGCCGGGGCGGCGGCCAAAGCCGCCAAAGCGGCGCGCGGCGAAAGCTCCCGCCGTGGCTCCCGTGTTTCAGCCGCCCGCCATCACCGCGCAGCAACTCTCGGCGGAGGAAAGCAAACTCCGGCGCGTCGAGGAATCGATTCGGGTGTTTGTGCGCGTCGCCGATCCGAAATACCGCCAGGTCGTGCCCATGCGCTTCTTCAACCTGACTCTAACCGCGCCGGAAGCCGACGCGTACAGCGCTCCGTTCCTGGAAGAAAAAAGCCTGCGCGCCGACGTGGCCCGCACGCTGATCCGGCATGGTGTCGATTTCCGCGCGCATCAGCACGGAATTGGAAGAACTCAAGCGCAGCCAGAAGATGTCGTCTCTGTGGAAGCTGCATGCCGACGCCGTGGTCGTGCTGCTGGATATGGCCAGCACTTCCACCGAAGATGCCGGCAGCGTGGCGAAAACGGCCGAGCAAAGCGGCGCGGGCGCGGCAGCGCGAGCCATTCACGAGTCGGTCCAGAAGCTGCGCAACCAGGCAGATGTCGCGGTGAAGACCCTCGCCAACGTGAGCTAGAGTCGCAGCAAGAATCTAGGGCGTGCGTGACTTCCGCGCCACTTCGTCACCCAACAAGTGAAGTGTCCGCAGTATTCCAGGTGTAGAGGACGTCGACGTTCGCCTTGAGGGCGCAGGCTGCAATCAGTGCGTCGTACATGGTGCCGCCGGTAATTCCGAGGGCTGCAAATCTGTCGAATCGCGACGAGGTACTCTCGTACCTCCAGCGCTACGATGGTCATCCGATTCTCAAATACGCTGAGCGACAGTAAGGCCTGCTCTGCGCTCAAGCGTTGCTTCCCGGGAAAGCGAGTCAGCGTCGCATACACTTCGACAAGATTATGAGCTGCGCAGAACGCTGACGATCGATTTGCCTTGGAGAGCGCCAGAAAGCTTCGCTGGTGATGCTCATGGTCCTCAAGAACCGCGGCTACAAGGACCGAGGTGTCGAAGAAGAGCTTCACCGCGGCCTCCTGCGTTTTTCGGCCTGGGGCTTTTCCGGATGAATCGCCAACTGCTCGCGCTCGTCGCGGAGTTGGCGAATCGTTTCATTGATGGATGCTGTGGAAACAGGCTGTCCGGTACGAAAGACCCAAATGCCTTCCTTCTCGCGCATCGCAGCGCTCTCACGCACCGGGCGAAGAACGATTCGATCTTCGGAACTCTCCAAGTTCAGAGCATCCCCCGCGGACAGGTGCAACTCGTCCCGCACGGGCTTGGGCAAAACAACTCGGCCAGCTTTGTCCACGGTTAAAATGGTATTCATGATGGCATTATACCATACCATTTACCGTAATATAATGGCATGCTGCGAGCTAGGCAAAAAGAAAGACGGGCGATTTCGCCCGTCTTTCTCATAGCTCGTAGCTCACGGCTCGCAGCTCAGTTGATGTCGAACTGCTGCTGATGCACCGCCGGATCGCTCTTCACGATGATGGTGCGCTTGGTCATTTCTTCCATCTCGTTCAGCAGGCGGCCGTTGTTGGACTTCAATTCCTTGGCCACGTCGGGATGCACGCGCAGCATGACGTCTTCGTGCTCCAGGTGCTTGGCGATCTTCCGCATCTCGACGTAGATCTCGTTGCAGACGGTGGTGACCGACTTCACGTATCCGGTCGATTCGCAATACGGACAAGGCGCGCCGATGGTGCGTTCGAGCGACTGCTTCACGCGCTTGCGGGTGATGGCGACCAGCCCGAAATCGTTGAACTGCAGCGTCTTTGAAGGCGCGCGGTCGTGGCGGAGTTCTTCTTCCAGGGCCTGCATCACGCGCTGGCGGTTGCGGCGCTCATCCATGTCGATGAAGTCGATGATGATGATGCCGCCCAGATCGCGCAGCCGGATCTGGCGCACGATCTCTTTGATCGCGTCGACGTTCGTCTTGACGATCGTGTCTTCCAGACGCGCCGTCTTGCCGACGTACTTGCCGGTGTTGATGTCGATCGCGACCAGCGCTTCGGTCTGGTTGATGACGATGTAGCCGCCGCTCTTGAGCCAGACCTTCGACTTGAGCGCCTTGTTCATTTCTTCGGCCAGGCCGAATTGCTCGAACAGCGGCGTTTCCTTGGTGTAGAGCTTCACCCGCTTGACCATGCGCGGGCTGGAAGCGGTTGAAGAAGCGCAGGACGCGCTCGTACTCCGGTTCGGTGTCGACCCAGATCACGCTGAAGTCGGAAGTGACCTGGTCGCGCAGCACGCGTTCCACCACGTTGAGATCGTGGTAAATCAGCGCCGGCGGCTTCGAAGCTTTCGGCGCGGTTCTTGATGTCCTGCCACAAGCCCTTCAGGAAGCGGATGTCGGCGCGGAGTTCCTCTTCGCTGGCGCTCTGCGCGGCGGTGCGGACGATGAAGCCTCCATGACCGTTCTCGCGCTCGCTCAGGATGATCCGCTTCAGGCGCTGGCGCTCTTCTTCGGATGAAATCTTGCGCGAGACGCCGGTGTGGTTCACCGTCGGCATGTAGACCAGGAAGCGTCCGGGCAGCGCGATGTGGCTGGTGATGCGCGCGCCTTTCTTGCCGATGGGTTCCTTGGCGATCTGGACCAGAATTTCCTGGCCTTCCTTGAGCAGGTCGCTGATCAGCGGAACGGGCGCGGACTCGCGGCGGCGGAAACGGCGTCCGCCTCCACCACCGGCGTCCACGATCGCCGCCGCGGCGCTCTTGCCCGGGCGTTCGTAACCGGGACGCGGGCGCTGGGTGCGCTGCGTGTAACCGGCAGTCGCCGCGGGAGCGCGAACTTCCACGCGGGCATCGACGGTGCCGTTGCCGCGGGCTTCCGCATCGAGCATGGCTTCGGCTTCCGCCTGCGCCTCTTCGAGTTCCAGTTCTTCGCTGTCTTCTTCGCCTTCGGCGGGAGCGCCTTCCGCAGGATGCGCCTCGCCCGACTCAGCCATCGACGCCATGTGAATTTCGGCTACCGCCTCGCGGGCATCGCCGTTCAGGTGCGCGGGCTGACCCGCCGCCTGGGTCTCTTCTTCGAACTCTTCGTAACCTTCGTCGGAAGAAGCTTCGTAATGAACCGTGTCCGCTTCTTCCTCGTCGATGGTCTCTTCTTCCATCGTGCCGGGAGCGGCAACACCGGAGCCTGCTCCTCGCGCGGGACTGCGCACGGGATGATCGGACGACGCTCGGAGTGACGTCTCGGTCGACCTCTTCTTCGCTGATCTTCCTCCTCGCGGACTTCTTCAACTTCCAGTGCTGACGCTGCGACTCTCCCGGCCAGCCGAGAGTGGGGAGCCTCGCTGCCTCTGGACGGCGGAATTCCTGATTCCAGTCGCTCGATGGTCGAGGCCGACTCCAGCGGGCTCGTCGTGATTCGGCCCGAATATGTTCGTGCTCCTCATGCAGCGGCTCGGCGACCGACTCGGCAGCGGCGAAAATCGGTTCATCCTCCGGGAAGGTCGCGGCTAAAGGCGCGACCGGCTCCGTCGGGAGTTTCCGGCACGACATCCGCGACCGCCTGACGAACGGGCGCTCCTGGCACGGACGGCTGCTGCGCATAGCGCTGGTACTTCGAAATCGACTCTCCCGGCAACAGCATCGGCTGTGTATCCGGGAGGAGGTCCCGAGGCTGAGTCCTGCCGGAATCCTGGCGTGCGGGCGGCCTCGGCAGCCGGCCGGGAGAACGCGCGGCTCCGGTCCGAGCGGTCGGCAGCGTTCGCGATCTGGACCTCGATCCGCACCGCGATCCGGACCTCGATCACGATCCGTCGCTCGCGGCCATCGCGACGTCCGCCACGGCGGCGGCGGCGTCCGCGGAAGCCTGCCGCGGTCGCGGCTCTGCGAATCTGCCGCATTGCCCGGTTCCGCGGCTGCGTCCGCTGCCGACATCGGCGGCTGAGCCTCAGCCTCGGCTTCAGCCTCAACGAATTCCTGGTTCGATTCCGGCTGCGAATCGGTCTCTGCGCTCTGCCGTCTCGGACGCTTCGTCCACGCCCGGGCAGCCTCGGCCCGCGCCGGCTGCTGGCGCATATCCTGCACGCCGCGATTGGCCGGAACCACGTCGGTCAGATCGTCGTCGTGCTCTTCCAACTCCATAAAGTCGGAAACGTAGAGGAAGGCGTCGCGCTCCAGGCCGATGTCGACGAAAGCCGACTGCATGCCGGGCAGCACGCGCGTGACGCGGCCTTTGTAGATGGATCCGGCTAAGGTGTATTCGTTCTCGCGCTCGAGGTAGATTTCCGCGAGCAGATCGTCTTCCACCAGCCCCACCTTGGTTTCGTGGGGCGTGGAAGAGACAAATAATTCCTTGTTCATGTAACACTCCGGTCCCGCTCGACTTAGCAGAGTCGGGCGGGCTTCACCGGGGCGGAGTCAGGAAAGGTGCGGGAGGATGAAGCTGAAGAGCGTCGCGATGCTGCCCCGAACCGGGGACGGCCTGGGCCAGAGAGTTCTTCTCTGCGCCGAGTCCGCTGCACAAGCTTGGGAATCTTTTGCACTTATCGCTTTAACTTCCGCCGGGGTTTGTGACCGCACTCTCAGACCCAATTGGGTCGGGGGGCCGTTCCCTGCCCGGCTGACTGCTCAGCTTCAATCCTGCCCGGCCTTGACTGCTCAACTGGCCGGTGAAATGCCCTCTTTACGCGAGGGCGATCGATATTTTTGGGGCTGCGCCTCCAAGCGCAGCAAACTGCTTCCTGCCGTCTTCCCTGTTCCTGAACCCGTTGCTCCTGAACCCGTTCGTCTGACGGTGTCGTCAACTGGCTCGTCTTAACATTCACCCAGCTAGTTCACGAAGCGGCGCATACGAACATTCATAACCATCCCCAGCGCCAGGAACATGAACAACACGGAAGACCCACCATAACTCATCAACGGCAGGGGTATTCCGGTGACCGGCATAAAGCCAACCACCATGCCGACATTGACCAGGATATGGAAGCTAAGCACAGCCACCACACCCATCACCACGAACGTGCCAGCGCGGTCGGGCGCTGTTTGCGCGTTCTGGGTCAAACGCATCAGCACAATGAAGTATAGCAGCAGAACCCCGAGAGCGCCTACGAATCCATGTTCCTCGGAAAACGCCGCGAAAATGAAGTCCGTTTGCGGAACCGGGAGGAAAGCACCGTGTGTTTGCGAGCCTTTTCCGCCCCAAAGCCCTCCGGAACCGACCGCAATCTTGGATTGCTCAACTTGGTACCCCGAGCCTTGCGGATCCAGTTCGGGGTCGATAAAGCTGGTCAGCCGCTGCTTCTGGTACGACTTCAGCACGTGCACCCGCGGAACGAGAAAGACGGCGCTCGATGCCGATCGCCGCCAGCAGGCCCACCGTCAGCCCCTGCTTCCACTGCAACCCGCCCAGAAACACTCCCATGACCGCGATCGGAAGGTAAGTCAGGGCCGTACCCAGGTCCGGCTGCGCCAGCACCATCAGCATGGGAATGCCGACGATCGCCCCCGCCTTCATGAAATCGGACCAGGAGAGTTCGCGCTGGCGCATGTCGGCAAAATACTTGGCCACCGCCAGAATCAGGATGAGCTTGACCCATTCCGACGGCTGGAAGTGGTTGCCGCCCGGCATCTTGATCCAGCGCCGCGCCCCCAGGTACTTCTGCCCGAAGACCATGACCGCCATCAGCGAGCCCACGCCGGCGATGTAGAACCAGTGGATCTGGTCGAGCAGCGCCTGATAGTTGACCAGGCTGATCAGGAACATCGCGCCCACGCCCGCCACCACCCAATAGATCTGCTGACGTGCGCTCCGGCAAACTTGGTGTGCATGGTGGCGCTGTGGATCTCCATCACGCCCATGCCGCAGATCATGCAGCACGAAGACCAGCAGCAGCCAGTCGAAATCGCGATATGAAACGTAACGTGCCATAAGAACAGCTTCTAGCTTCTAGCTGCTAGCTCCTAGCTCTTTGCTGTCGTAGCGCCGGCGTCCGGCCGGCTCGTCGCGCGGAACGTCTCGCCCGCGCACTTCCTGCCGCGGTATCAGTGAATCGTCATTCCCGGCGCAGCCGTCGCCAGCGCCAGCGGCTTCTTCGGCAGATCGAGAACGAACCGCCCGCCCTGCAGCGTTTCCTTGTCTCCGTCGGAATCGGGCGCGGTCCACAGCCCGCCGATGTCCACCGTTCCGTCGCTCTTTGGCTTCTCCACCATCTTCTGCGGGGTCCGGCGCTGCTTGTCGACGTACGCCTTGATCACCTGGGTCGCCAGGCGCGCCGCCAACTTGCCGTGCTCGCCGCCTTGGAACAGCACGCAGACCACGATGTCCGGATTGCGCCGCGGCGTGAATCCTACGAACCACCCGTTCTGCGCCAAATCGTCGCTGTTCTTGAACTTCGCGCGCAGTGGCCAGCGAGACAATCTGCGCCGAGCCGGTCTTGCCCGCAATATCGATTCCCGGAATATGCGCGGAAGGAGCCGTGCCTTCGGGCAACAGCACCCGCGACATCGCGTCGGTGATGAAGTTCCATCCGTTCGGGTCAATCGGGACGTTCTTCACTTCGGTATAGTGACTGCGCCTCGACATAGCCCGGCGGCATGTCGGTCGGATTGATGACGTGCGGCACAACCATGCGCCCGCCCATGGAGATCGCGCTGACCGCGCGCAGCAACTGCACCGGCGTGATCGCGACCGCGCCCTGCCCGATGCCGACCGAAATCGTTTCCCCGGCAAACCATTTCTGCTTGAAGTTGCGGATCTTCCATTCTTCCGAAGGCATCACGCCGCTCACTTCGTTGGGCAGATCGATTCCGGTCTTCTGCCCCAGTCCCAGCATCGGTCGCGTACTTCGCAATGCGGTCGATGCCCAGCTTTTTCGCCAGCGTGTAGAAGAAGACGTCGCAGGACTGGTAGATCGCTTTCTCCAGATCGACCGCGCCGTGGCCGCCTTTCACCCAGCAACCGAAGCGGCGGCCGTAGAACTCGGCGCCTCCGGTGCAGTTCACATGCAGGGTCTGCGCAATTCCTTCCTGCCAGCCGGCCACCGACATGATGATCTTGAACGTCGAGCCGGGCGCGAGCTGCGCCTGAATCGCCTTGTTCAGCAGCGGCTTGTCGGGATCGGTGACCAGCTTGTTCCATTCGTCGCGCGACACGTGCACGGCAAAATCGTTGGGATCGAACGTTGGCCCGCTCACCATGGCCAGAATCTCGCCGGTGTGCGGATCCATGGCGACGATGGCGCCGTTCTTGCCCTTCCAGCGCTTCTTCGGCCGCGATCTGCAAATCGATGTCCACGGTCAGCTTGAGCTGCTTGCCCGGGATCGGCTTCGGTTTCGCCCAGCCGCCCCACTTCGCGGCCGTGGCTGTCGACCAGCGCCTGCCGCGATCCGTTCGTGCCCATCAGCAGCGTGTTGTACTGCCGCTCGACGCCGGAAATGCCGACCACGTCGCCCGGGTTGTAGAGCTCGAACTGCGGCTGGTTCAGCATGTCTTCGCTGACTTCGCCGACGTAGCCGATCAGGTGCGCCATGAATCCGTTGCGCGGATACAGGCGGCGGTGCGCCATGATCGTGTCGAGTTCCGGCAACTCGTTGCGATGCGCCTCGATGAACTGCAAGTTCGTCGGGCGTGATGTCTTCCTTCAGGAAAATCGGCTGGTACTGCGGCATCGACGCGAAGCGCCGGATGCGCGCCCGCACTTCGTTCGGGATCGAGGTGCAGGCCCTGGGCGATCAGGTCCGCGTCGGCCGCCAGATCGCGCGAGGAATCGCGCAGCAGCAGCGCGGAAAACGACGGATAGTTATCGACGATGGTGCGGCCTTCGCGATCCAGAATCTTGCCGCGAGGCGCGAGCACGGGCACGTTGCGAATGCGATTCTTTTCGGCAGCCAGCGAGTAGTAATCGCTCTGCATCACCTGCAGCCGCCACAGTCCGTAGGCGAGCACCAGGAAGATGCCGAGGATGATGTACTGCGCCGCCGTGAGGCGGATCGCGGAAACTTTTTCGTCGCGGCCGAACATCAGTTCTCAGTTCCCAGTTCCCAGTTCTCAGTTGCGGCTCGGACACTCCTGCACTGCCAGCCCAGAGAGTAGAATACTGCGTTGCAATGCTGTAACTCAATTGTAATCTCAGACCGACGATGCACTCGGCTGAGTGAGTAACGAAGGTCACTACCCCTGCTGCCGGTCTGAGAACTGAGAACCGAGACTGAGAACTGGTTTTCACGTTCTCTGCTTGAACTTGTCGAGCAGGAAGTACAGCATCACGCCCACGACCGCGTTCGCCAGGCCGGCCAGAATGCCGTGCGACCAACTCCAGGTCTGGGTCATGTTGACCAGTCCAGCGGGCGACCGTGAAATAGACCGCGGAATGCACCAGATAGAAGCCCAGCGTCACCAGAAAGCGCGCGCCGGCGTTTTCCACGTCGAGCTTCACGCCCAGCGACGATGCTCCATAGCCCACCACGGTCTTGGCGATTCCGTAGATTCCGATCGGATTGTGGCCCAGCATGTCCTGCGCCAGGCCGATGACGGCTCCGGTGAACAGGCCGGCAACCGGACTGCGGCGCGCCATGGCAAAAAAGATCGTCACCAGCAGCGGCAGGTCGAAATAGACGGCAAAGCGCGGAAACCGCAGCGGCACAAAGGCCTGCAAAAAGAGCGCCAGCAGCGGCACGCCGATCGTGACCGGAATACTGAACCGGTAGACCTCAACCTGCTCCCCGGATGTGTAGGTGATGGGCACGCTATTGTGGGCTGCTCTCGTTGGCCGGCGGCTGCGGATTGGCCTGAGGCGGCGTGGCGGGCGTGCGTCCGGTTTCGGCTGCGCGGTCGCGGGCTTGGCTTGGGAGCGACTGGCTTTGGTCGCGGTCGAGGTTCGCTCGCGGCTGCGATGTCGTCGGTGCCGGTCCGGAAGTCACGATCCGCTGCGCTTCCGGCTGCTTGCCGCGCCGCTGGCGCGTTGGCGAACCGTCCCAGTGCCTGGACGTCGGATTCTTGCAGCTTGGTCGCTATCCGCGGTCGGCGGACGCCTGCGGGTTTGGCCGCGGTCTTCGCGGCGGCGGGCTTGGCCAGATCCTTGCCGGCGCCTGCCGCAGGGCCTTCGCGTCCGCAGCCGGCTTGTCGGGCACGGACGGCAAGCGCTGCGCCAGAATATCGGCGGCGCGCACGCGCACTGCTTCTTCCGCGGTGGCCTGCCGTTCCTGCTTCTCGACCAGCACCAGCACTTCTTCCAGCTTGCTCAGGTTCGCGGCGGGCCTGATTTTGATATTCAGAAACAGATCCTTGCCGTTGCCGACCTTGGTCACCGTGCCAACCGGCAAGCCCTTGGGGAAAATCCGGTCGCCGCCGCTGGTCAGCACAGTTTCGCCGACGGGCACCTGCTCGTCGCTCATCACGCGCTCGAGCACCACTTCGCCATTCGGCGGTGCCGCGCAGCACGCCCTGCAGCCGCGTCTTCTCGAGAATCGCGCCCACTCCGCTGCTCTGGTCGTTGATCAGCAGCACCTGCGACACCGACGGATAGACCAGCAGCACCTTGCCGACGATGCCGTCGGCCGTGATCACCGCCATGTCGCGCTTGATGCCGGCGTTTTCGCCCTTGTCGATGTAGACGATGCGGGACAGGTCGCTGCCGCTGGATCCGATCACCTGCGCGGCCACGGTCTGGGAAATGAATTGTTCCTTGAAGGCCAGCAGAGTTTGCAGACGGCGCGCCTGGGCGGCGTCCTCGCTGAGGCGCACCTGCTCCAGCCGCATCTGCTCGATCTGCTCTTTGAGTTGGCGGTTCTCGGCGCGCACGCCGCGCAGGTAGAAGTAGTTGTGCCAGACGTTGCCGGTGCTGTTCTGGACCCAGACCAGACCGCGCTCGAAAGGAGTGACCGCGCCCACCGCCCAGATGCGGATCAGGCGCGTGTGCTCCGCATCGTTGCCGCCGCGCTTGACCTGCACCGCCAGCCCAGCACCTGCAGAAACAACACTCCCACCAGAACGATCAGGTTGCGGTAGCGGCCGAGGACAGATTCCATAAGACAGTTTCGAGTTCTCGAGTTTTCGAGCCACGAGGCTCAATCACGCTCGAGTGCAACCTGAATTCGACTTGAGCTCGACAGCTCGATAGCTCGAGAGCTCGCAGCGCTTTACTCGATCGAAATTTTTCGCAGCAGCTTGAAGTCGCTGAGCATCTTGCCGGTGCCCAGCACCACGCTGCACAGCGGATCGTCGGCGATCGAAACCGGCAGGCCGGTTTCTTCGCGGATGCGCTTGTCGAGATTCTTCAGCAGCGCGCCGCCGCCGGTCAGCACGATGCCGCGGTCGCTGATGTCGGCGGAAAGCTCGGGAGGCGTACGCTCCAGCGCGACGCGGATCGCGTTCATGATGGTCGAAACGCACTCGCTGAGCGCCTCGCGGATTTCGCTGTCGTCCACGGTGATGGTCTTGGGCACGCCTTCGATCAGGTTGCGGCCCTTGATTTCCATGGTCATCGGCTTGTCGAGCTGATGCGCCGAGCCGATTTCCATCTTGATCTGCTCGGCGGTGCGCTCGCCGATCAGCAGGTTATATTTCCGCTTCAGGTAATTCATGATGGCTTCGTCCATCTGGTTGCCGGCCATGCGCACGGAACGCGAATAGACGATGCCGCTCAGAGAAATGACTGCGATGTCGGTGGTGCCGCCGCCGATGTCGACGACCATGTTGCCGCTGGGTTCGGTGATGGGCAGGCCCGCGCCGATCGCCGCCACCATGGCCTGCTCGACCAGATGCACTTCGCTCGCCTTGGCGCGATAGGCCGAATCCATGACCGCGCGCTTTTCCACCTGCGTAATTTCCGAAGGCACGCCGATCACGATGCGCGGATGCACCAGCATCTTGCGGTTGTGCGCCTTCTGGATGAAGTAGTTCAGCATCTTCTCGGTGACTTTGAAGTCGGCGATCACGCCGTCTTTCATGGGCTTGATGGCGACGATGTTGCCCGGCGTGCGGCCCAGCATCTCTTTCGCCTCTTTGCCGACCGCTTCCACTTCGCCGGTGTTCTTGTTGATGGCGACGATGGAGGGCTCGTTGACCACGATGCCCTTGCCGCGCGCGTACACCAGCGTGTTGGCGGTGCCGAGATCGATGGCCAGGTCGCTGGAGAACATGCTGAACAGCGACCGCAGATTGTGAGTGCGCGTTGAGCCTGTTGGATATCCGTTGTTTGACATGACGAAATGTTCTCGCGTCCTTCTACATGCTGCTCTTCCGGGACTCGTCCCGGAGTTTCCGATTTTCTCGTGTCGGGTGCTGGCTGTCCTTATTCTACGGGATGCCCGGCAACCCTGCCTCAATCGAAAGTTCCTATCCCTGAGTCCCGCCGAACCTGGCCGCAGCGTCCTCTACTGGATCATGATCTTCTTCTGCTGCGTGTTGACCCCGCCCTGCGCCGTTTGCGCCGTCACCGTAATCACGGCTTCTCCGGGCGGCAACGGCGGCGTGAAGTAATGGAACGCGCCATCGGCGCCGACCATCGGCACCTCCCTGCCATTCACCATCACGCGCGCCCCGGTCTGGGTCTTGCCCGTCACTTCAATCACGTGCCCGTGCTGAATGAAGGGATCCAGTTCCAGATCGATCGCTTCCGTCTCCTTGCCCTTGGAAATGATGGTGAAGCGGTTCTTCTCGCTCTCCACCGATTCCTTCCCGGCCGCGTCGTAGGACTGCACCATCCAGTAATAAGCGCCTTCGCCGAGGCCGGTGACCGTCACCGCTGCCGTATTAACCTTCTTGTCAACCAGTGTAGAAGAAAAATACGGGTTGCGGGAGATACGCAGGCGGTAACCAACTGCATTCGCCATCGGCGTCCAGGAAAACTCCACTTCCTTCGTCGTCTCGCCGGCGGAAAACAGCGGCACCATGTTGGCCGGAGCAATCGGCGTGGGCGGCCCAATTTCCTTGGCCTTCTCCAGGTGCGACTGCTGTCCCTGGAAGCTGACCTTTTCCCAGTTGGCCAGTTTCACGGTCTCGCCATTGCGCGTGACCTCGCCCGTGCCTTTCTTCATCAGGATTTCGTGCTGGTCGGCCTTGGGATCGTTGTGCACCTGCGCCGCCGACTCCGGCGCCAGCGAAGCCGTCGCGCCCGCCACAATCACCTGCGATTTCGAACCCTGGCTGTAGGTCGCGGTCGAAAGATCCACCGTTCCGGTGCTGACCGCGACGGCCACGTTGGTCTGCTGCTGGTCGTTGGCCGAGTTCTCTTCGATCACGATCAGCGAATCCTGCTTCACGGTGTAGTTGGTGCCGTCGTTGAAAACGACCTTGGCCATGCCTTCGGAGCCGGTCTGGACCACGTCGCCTTTTTCCAGCGGAATGTTGTAGTCGGCCGTGATCCAGCTGTTGCCGTTGCCCTTCTTCACCCGCACCGTGCCGTCGAGCGCGGTGAAGTGCGCCTGCTGCGCGGTCGACACTCCGGAGCCGGCCGCCGGAGCCATGCCCGCAACGCGTTCCAGCAGTTTGCCGGCTACGTTTTCGCCCGCCTTGATGCTGTTCTCGGTGAATTGCGGAAACGCCACGCGCATGGCAATGAAGAACACCGCGGCGACCGCCAGGATCAGCAGCGCCACACTGCGGTATGTGACCGTCGTCCACGCAACGTGGATGCCCGGTTTGCGATTGTCGGAAGACACTTTGGACCGAAAACCTCGTTAACCTTAGTGAATATGCGGTAAAGAAAACGGTAGCACATGCAAAACGAGAGGAAAAAACAGGTAATCAGCTTGGGACGTTACCGAAGTGCAGGCCAACGTCCCCTCGTCGGCCCAGTTCTGGCGCCTGTGGCAACCGACAATGATCCGCCGTCCCTGTCATGACATGCTCCCGCCGCGGTCAGTTATTCTTACGTGCCATGACTGGCGACTACCTCTAGCACCTCTCTCCAGGCTCGACCGCTAAGCCTCGCTCGCTCTTCGCCGACTGGCATGGCGATCATCTGGGCGATCGCCCTGGCCAAACTGCTTTCCACATCTACTTCAACAACCGCTACGGCTACTTTCGCGACGAGTTCGACTACATGTCGTGCGGCGACCACCTGCAGTGGGGATATGTCGACCAGCCTCCGCTGATTCCATTCCTGATCCACGTCTGCCGGGCAGTGCTGGGAGACTCGCTGCGCAGCATTCGCTTCATCCCCGCGCTGGCATCGTCTCTGCTGGTCGTGCAGACCGCCGTGCTGGCCCGCGAATTTGGCGGACGCCGCTACGCCCTGCTGCTCAGCGCCATCTGCGCGCGTCATCGCGCCGCAATATCTCTCCAATGGCAGCCTGCTCGGCACCAACTGCCTGGAACCCAACCTGTGGATGGGCTGCGCCTATTTCGCCATCCTCGCCATCAAGCGAAACGATCCGCGCTACTGGCTGTGGTTCGGCGTCGTCGCCGGCTTCGGCATGGAGGAGAAATACTCCATTGCCGTCTTCGGCTTGGGATTGTCGTGGGCCTGTTGCTGACCGAGCAGCGGCGCACGTTTCTTAACAAGTGGATCTGGCTGGGCGGGCTCGCCGCTTTCCTGATCTTCCTGCCGAATCTGCTGTGGAACATCCACTACGACTGGCCGTTCGTGCAGTTGATGCGCGCCATCAAGGCGGAGGGCCGCGACGTGGTGCTGGGGCCATTCCATTCTTCTTCCAGCAGACGCTGCTTGGTGAATCCCTTAACTCGCGCCCCTCTGGCTCGCGGGATTGTTCGCGCTGCTCTTCTCCGTGCGGCTCAAGCCCTATCGCGTGCTGGGATGGTGTTACCTGGTCTGCTACGGCGTCTTCTTTGTGCTGCACGGCAAGAATTATTACCTGGCCCCGTCTATCCGATGCTGCTGGCGGCGGGCGCGGTTGTTTTTGAGTCCGCCCTCGATCGACCGGAATCAGGCCCGT
The DNA here is from genome assembly GCA_963709865.1 of uncultured Acidobacteriota bacterium. Classification (GTDB taxonomy): domain Bacteria; phylum Acidobacteriota; class Terriglobia; order Terriglobales; family Acidobacteriaceae; genus Sulfotelmatobacter. The sequence continues at coordinate 207,073 of CAVPXW010000019.1, read as the reverse complement.
CCGGACTCGCCCGCCCACGCCTGCAGTGGCTGAAGCCGGTGATCGTCGTCGTTTTGCTGGCTAGCGGCATGTATCTCGTGCCCATCGTGGTCCCGGTTCTTTCGCCCGAGCACTTTCTCGCTTACACGAAGACTCTGCCGTTCAAACTCCCGGTCATGGAGCACTCCCACGCCCGCGCCGCGCTGCCGCAGTGGTACTGCAGACCAGTTCGGATGGAAAGAAATCGCGGACGAAACTGCGGTCGCGTGGAACCGCCTTACGCCCGAGGAACGCAGCAAGACTGCGGCATCTTCGCCCAGGACTACGGACAGGCCGGCGCCATCGATTTCTTCGGCCGCCGCAGGCTTGCCACCTGCGATCAGCGGCGATCGGACTTGATTGGCTCTGGGGACCGCGCGGCTATTCCGGCAATTGCATGATCGTGCTCGACGACCGTCAAGAACGTTTGGACCAACTCTGCCAGCAGGTCGAATTCGTTGGGCTCTCCGCGGACAATCCCTGGGCGCTCGAAACCGCAGATCGGCGTCAACATCTGCCGGGGACCGAAGTTCGGCACCCTCACCGACGTCTGGCCGAAGATCAAACGCTGGCGGTAGTGACCACACGATCGGGGAGTACGTTCCTCTATCAGCATCGCACGATCGGGTAGTGGCTTAGTTTGAACTCTGCATCTCACAAGGCGTCATCCCGAAGAGCCCGTGTTTTTACCAGCGGGCCGAGGGCCCTCCCGTGGCACACAGCGTCCTAGCTGGAGATCCTTCGCTCCGCCCGAAGAACGGCTATGTTCAGAGCTTGCCCTGAGCTTGTCGAAGGGATGACGCCATCGACGAGCGAGGATGCCATCAGAAATTCAAAATGAGCACCACCCCCGATCGTCCTCCCTTGCCGCACCTTCCTCGCACGGCTGTAGCATCAATATCCAGGCATTCATAAGGAGAAATCATGGCAACCGATACTTTGGCCAGCCCGGCCACTGCTCAGCTACGGCAAGACCAAGGTCTTTCAAGAATTTCATTGACGGCGAGTGGGTCGAGGCCTCGACCGGAGAGACTTTTGAAAATCGCAATCCCGCCGACACGCGCGACCTGGTCGGCATCTTCCAGAAATCCGCCAAGGCCGACGTGGACGCCGCCGTCGACGCCGCCAAGCGCGCCTTCGCCAAATGGCGCCTGGTTCCCGCGCCCGCGCCGCGCCGAGATCGTCTTCCGCGCCGCCGAAATCCTGATCGAGCGCAAAGAAGAATACGCCCGCGACATGACCCGCGAAATGGGCAAGGTTCTCGCCGAAACCCGCGGCGACGTGCAGGAAGCCATCGACGCCGCCTACTACAACGCCGGCGAAGGCCGCCGCCTGTTCGGGCCCACCGTGCCCTCGGAAATGCCCAACAAGTTCGCCATGGCCGTGCGCCAGCCCATCGGCGTTTGCGGCATGATCACGCCGTGGAACTTCCCCATGGCGATTTCTTCGTGGAAGCTGCTGCCCGCCATCGTCTGCGGCAACACCTGCGTCATCAAGCCCGCGCAGGACACTCCGCTCTCCACCTTCAATCTGGTTCGCGCGCTCTGACCGACGCGGGCCTGCCCAAGGGCGTCATCAACATCGTGAGCGGATTCGGCGCCGAAGTGGGCACGCCGCTGGCCGAGCATGCCGACGTTCGCGCCATTTCGCTGACCGGATCGTCCGCCGTGGGCCGCATCATCGGCGGCATCGCCGCCAAGAGTTTCAAGCACTGCTCGCTCGAACTGGGCGGCAAGAATCCGATGATCGTGCTCGACGACGCCAACCTCGACCTCGCCATCGAAGGCGGGCTCTGGGGAGCGTTCGGCACCACCGGCCAGCGCTGCACCGCGACCAGCCGCATGATCGTGCAGAAGGGCGTGTATCGCGAATTCGTCGACCGCTTCGTCGAGCGCGCCAAGAAACTGAAAGTCGGCAACGGCCTCGACGAAACCGTGCAGATGGGTCCGGCGGTCAACGAGAAGCAGCTTCAGACCGACCTCAGCTACGTCGAGATCGGCAAGAACGAAGGCGCGAAGCTGGTCTGCGGCGGCAACCGCCTCGACCAGGGCGACTACCAGTACGGCTGGTTCATGGAGCCGACCGTCTTCACCGACGTCGATCCCAAGATGCGCATCGCGCAGGAAGAAATCTTCGGCCCGGTGGTCTCGATCATTCCTTGCGACGATCTGGAAGACGCCATCGAAATCGCCAACGGCATCGAGTACGGCCTGTCGTCGGCGCTCTACACCAAAGATGTGAACAAGGCGTTCTCGGCCATTCGCGACCTGTACGCCGGCATCACCTACATCAACGCGCCCACCATCGGCGCCGAAGTGCATCTGCCCTTCGGCGGCACCAAGGCCACCGGCAACGGACATCGCGAAGGCGGCATCGGCGCCATCGACTTCTACACCGAGTGGAAGGCGGTCTACGTGGATTACTCCGACAAGCTGCAGAAAGCGCAGATTGACCGGGAAGACTGAAACTCAGCTTGCCTGGAGGGTGGCCGTCTTCAAGAAGCTTGCTGACCTGAGCTAGCAAGCTTCGATCCCGGCGCAAATCTGGACTCTGGGTGACGAGTACGTCGGTAATCTTGCCCACTCGTTGCCGGCAACCTAACCTTAGCCGATGAGGCTTTCCTCCAAGTCTCAATCTCCAAGCTTGGGGTTGCCTTGTGACAGATCGTCGTATTCTTCTCACCGTTCGCCGTTTGAACGGCTTCAGGGTAGTTGTTTGCTTGCTGCCCTGACCTTGCTGCTCTGCCTCGCGGCCAGTTCCGCTCCGCGCCTTTTGGCTCAGAAGACCGCCAAGCCACACCGCAAAGTCCTGGTGATGACCGAGCCCGACTATCCTGTACGTTCTTCAGAATGGCCACTTCGAAGGACAGGTTCGCCTGGAAGCGACGGTGCTTCCGAACGGAACCGTTTCTAAAGTCGAGATGCAAGGGCGGCAACCCCATGCTGGCCCAGTATGCCTCCCAGGCCGTGATGAATTGGAAATACGCACCCGGCCCCGCCCAAACCGTCGAGGAAGTCGTGTTCACATTCAACGCTAACAAGTAAGTCTTCCCACTCTCCAATTCCTCACCTGCCGGTCGCGAGCCCGCTGGGCCGCAGATTTCTGCCCTCCATCGCTCCTCTGCATTTAGAATTTCTGGGTAGCCGCGGCTCGGAAACTTCGCCGGGGCAAGGCTTCCCATGACTCCCATCAGCCAAGCTCACGAGATCGCCGCCGCCTCCCGCCTCGAAAACGTCCGCTACGCCATCCGCGACCTGGCCTGCGTGGCCGACGAAGTCGTCAAGCAAGGACACAAAGTTCTCCCGCTCAACGTCGGCGATCCGCTGAACTTCGATTTCCAGACGCCGCCGCACATCATCGAGGCCGTCTACAAGGCCATGCGCGACGGCAAGAACGGATACGCGCCGTCCCCCGGCGTTCCTGAGGCGATCGAGGCCATTCGCGGCGAGGCCGAGCGCAAGGGCATCACGACCGTGCAGGATATTTTCGTCACCGCCGGAGTGAGCGAGACCGTCGATCTCTGCCTCTCCGCGCTGGTCAATCCTGGCGAAAACGTTCTTACTCCCAGCCCGGACTATCCGCTGTACTCCGCGGTGCTCTGCAAGCTGGGCATCGGACTCAACGCTTACGACCTCAATGAAGACGACGCCTGGCAGCCGGAACTGGCCGACATCGAGCGCAAGCTCAACGCCGCGCACCCGCGGCATCGTTCTGATCAATCCCAATAACCCGACGGGCTCGCTGTGCACGCGGCAGATGCTGGAGCAAGTCGCCGAACTCGCGCGCCGCCACAACCTGATCGTCTTCTCGGACGAAATCTACGACAAGCTGATTCTCGATGGCACGCCGCACATCGCCTTTGCCTCGGTCGCGCCTGACGTGCCTTGCGTGACCTTCGGCGGCATGTCGAAGAATTACCTTGTTCCCGGATGGCGCATCGGATGGGGCATCGTCTCCGGCGACGCCGCCGCGGTGAAGACCTATACCGAGGGCGTGCACCGCCTGCTGCGCGCGCGCCTCTGCGCCAACCATCCCGAGCAATATGCGATCAAGCCCGCGCTGGAAGGCCCGCAGGATCATCTCATCGAAGTGCAGCGCAAGCTGCGCTCCCGCCGCGACCTCACCCAGAAATGGTGCGAGGCGACGCCGCGCGTGAGTTGCGTCGCCCCGCGCGGAGCTTTCTACGCTTACCCGCGCATCGACATCCCTGAGAGCGACGAGATCTTCGTGAAGGAACTCATCCGCCAGAAACATGTCATGGTCGTGCACGGCTCCGGCTTCGGCCAGAAACCGGGCACGCAGCACTTCCGCATCGTGTTCCTGCCGGACGAAAAGACCCTGACCAAGGCGTACGCGCGCCATCGCGGAGTTCATTCAGGAACGGTACGGAAAGAGCGTTTAACCGCGAAGGCCGCAAAGAAAGGACGCAAAGCTCGCAGAGAGGTGCAATGTTTTCTTCGCGTGCTCTGCGGCTTCTCTTTGCGACCTCTGCGGTTAGAAGCTGTTCTCAGAAGATTCCCGGCAACGCGGCGGGGACGTTCGTACCAGTCCCTTGCGCCGCTTGGTCTTTGCAGATCGAATCTGCTTAAATCGTAACAAGGGACGCAACCTCGGCGGCGTGCCGGTGTTCTGGACAACCGTGGTCGACATTCATTCTCACATCCTGCCCGAAGTCGATGATGGCCCGAAATCCTGGGACGTCTCGGTCGCCATGTGCCGCGCCGCTGCCGCCGACGGCATCACTCACATGGTCGCCACGCCCCACGCCAACGACCGCTACCACTACGATCGCGACATATCTGCAAGGACTCGTCGCCCATCTCCAGCAATTGGTCGGCGACGCGCCCAAACTCATGCCTGGGCTGCGACTTCCATCTTTCCTACGACAACCTGCAGGACGCGCTGGCCAATCCCGCCCGCTACGTCATCGAAGGCACGCGCTACCTGCTGGTCGAATTCAGCAACTACAGTGTCCCGCAGCAGACCACGGATTCCTTTCTCAAACTGGGAGACTGTGGAATCACGGCGATCATCACCCATCCCGAGCGCAACCCGATTCTGCGCGAGACCCCGCAACGCGTGGTGGAGTGGGCCGAGCAGGGCTGCGTGATTCAGATGACGGGCTCCGCTCTGACTGGATTCTGGGGTGAACGCACGCGCCGCGCCGCGCTATGGTTGCTCGAACGCCAGGCCGTCCACGTGCTCGCCACCGATGCGCACGACACGGAAAAACGCGTCCCGATTCTTTCCACCGCGCGCGATGCCGCTGCCGAAATTTGCGGAGAAGACATTGCCGAGGCCCTGGTCGAATCGAATCCCCGCGCCATCATCACCAACCAGCCCCTACCCTACTTCCCCCGGCCGGTGATGACGAGCTACAAGAAGAACTAGCAATACGAGTATTCAGCCTTCAGCACGCAGCCAGTCGACATGTGTGCTGAAGCGACAAACGGAGAACCGTGACACCTCCGCGGGGAGGTCCGTTCGCCAGTGTGCCGGTGGTTGGATGCAGAATGTTGAATGCTGAATGCTGAATGCTCTGATTACTGCGGGCGGGAAGAATCACTCGGATTCGGACTCGGAGCGGGCGCAGGATCGCGTCGATGGGCGGCGCAGCTGTGCGAGGTCGTCGGTACCGGCCCGGTTCGTGGCGCATCGGGCACCGTGGTCATGGCGCTCTCAGGATTCAGCAGATGGTCTTTACTCGGGTCCCAGGCCCAGCTTGATCAGCGCCCGCGAGTCGGGCACCGTCTTGCTCTGCCAGCCGTGATCCGCCTGGTAGCGGCGCATGGCCTCTTCGCTGGCCTGGTTCCACGTGCCCGTGGCTTCCCCGCTCAGGTAATGCTCGCGGATCAGGGCTTCCTGAATGGCCTGGGCTCTTTCGGAGTCGATTTTCTGCTGGCCCCGCGTCTGCGCCGTCTTCTTGCGCGAGGAATGTTTTCCTGCGACGCCGTATGCGTAGACCGGACTTGCTGCTGCCCGTCGACGAAGTGGTGGATTTTGCCGTGGTCTTGTGATGTTTCTTGTGAGAAGTCTTCGTTGTCGCTGGCTTCTTGCCGTAGCGTCAGCGGTCGATGCTTTGGCCGGCGTTTGCCGCAGCCACACATCCGAACACTGCCAGCGCACCTGCGGCAATCAATCGTGCTCTTGCGGATTTGAGTCCAACTTCATTCAACCGGACCTCAACGTATTCCGTCCAAAAATAAAAAGCCCAACGGACGCTGGCATTGTAATCATCCACCATGGGAGGGTACAGTGCCAGTTCCCGTTGGGCTTGTTTCAGGTTACGGAAGTGTACCGGCCAGGAAGATCGTCCCGTCCTGCCGGGTCGAACCGCGCTGCCGCACCAGGAACACAACGTCCTGGCCGCTCTTCAGGCTCGACTCGATCCTGGCGAATTCCTCTTCGCTGTTCACCGGCTGCTTGTTCACTTCCAGGATGATGTCGCCGCGTCCCAGATTCACGTCTTCGGCAAAGGAACCCGGCTTCACGTCCTGCACGATCACGCCTCTTCCGGAAGGCATGTCGAGGCGGTCGGCCATTTCCGGCGTCACCTTGCGAACCGTCACGCCGAATTTGCTCTGCCTGGGAGTGCTCTCGTCGTCGTTCTCCTGCTCATCGCCCAAGCCGCGCCGCAAACAGCTTGGCGCGATCGGCAATCGTCACCGAGGTTTCTTGCGTTTTGCCGTTGCGCAGGAAGCTCAGAGTCACCTTCGAACCCGGCTTGCGCGACGCTATGTCGGCCACCAGTTCAGCACCCTTGCTCACCTTCTTGCCGTCCACGCTGGTGATGGTGTCGCCAACTTTCAATCCAGCCTGGTCGGCCGGGCTTCCCGCCACCACGCTGGAGACGGTCACGCCCGTTCCCGAACCGTATACGCGGGCGATCGCCGGATTCTCCACCGCATCGAACATGATGCCAATCGAACCGCGCGAAACTTTGTGTTCCGGCCCGGTCAACTGGTTGTAAACCTCGACCACGGTCTTCGACGGCAGCGCAAAACCCACACCCGCATAAGCGTTGGTCTCGCTCAGAATCGCCGTATTGATGCCGATGACTTCGCCGTTCATATTGACCAGCGGCCCGCCCGAGTTGCCCGGATTGATCGCGGCATCGGTCTGAATGAACGTCTGGAATTGACGGTTGGGCACGATGTCGCGCCCTTTGGCCGAAACGATTCCTGCGGTCACTGTCTCGGACAATCCGAACGGGCTGCCCACGGCCAGAACCCAGTCGCCCACCTGCATGCTGTCGGAGTTGCCCATCTTCGCGGACGGCAGAGCGCGGTCCATGTCCACCTTGATCACGGCCAGATCCGTTTCCTGATCGGTGCCGATGACTTTGGCGTCGTGCTGCACGCCCGGCGGATCATCCTGAAACCGCACCCGGATGCGGTCGGCCTTCTCGACCACGTGCCGGTTGGTCACGATGTATCCCTTGGGGTCGACGATTACGCCGGAGCCCAGGGAACGCTCGCGGATCGCGCCATCGCCGGGACCGGCCTGGCCCCCGGGGCCACCGAAGAAGTGGTTAAAAAAATCGTCCATCCCGCCGCCATCTTCGTCGTCTTGCCCGCCACCGCGGCGCTTGCGGACGTTCTTGATGGTCGATTCCGTGTTGATATTGACGACGCTCGGCTCCAACTGCTTCGCAATCTGCGAAAACGTGTTCGACATCTGCTGCGGCGAGGGCAGGGTGAGCGGCGTCGCATCGCTCTTTTGCCCTTCTTTTCCTTTGACTCCGTAGGAAATGACCGACCCGATCAGAATGCCGACGGAAAGCGTTGCCAGAATACTCAGCGTGTAGGCCCAGCCATGAGCCTTCATGCGCATCCACATTGCGCCCGAATCCATATGTCTACTTCCCTCCGAAACCGATTAACCCCTTATAGTATACCCATTTACATACCGCTACGGTTCGTTGTGCCAGCACAGAACTCCGCTCTTGAGCGTTCCGTTATTAGACGCACAAAGTACCGAAACCGTTTGATGCTCAAGGGATTAAAGTAAGATGCTGTCCGCGAGAATCTTAGCAAGGGACTCGATCGTCGATCAAAACCACAGGCCTGAACCTACTTCACCTCGTACACCGTCTTTCCGCCCACCACCGTTCGCAGCACCTTAGTTCCCAGCAATTTCTCTGGCGAGGAGGCCGTCGGGTCCCGGTCCAGGACGATAAAATCCGCCAGCATCCCGGGCACCAGCTTGCCTTTTTCTTTCTCTTCGAACTCGGCGAAGGCCGAACCCGAGGTGTAAGCGGCGATCGCCTGATCCATGGTCAGCCGCTGCTCGGGGAAATATTCCTGCTTGCCGTCCTCGCTCTTGCGCGTGACGGCGGCGTACAGCCCACGGAACGGAGTGACCTGTTCCACTGGATAATCCGTGCCAAAGGCCACAGTCACGCCCTTATTCAGAAAGGCCAGCCAGGCATACGAAGTTGCCGCCCGCTTCGGCCCCAAGCGATCCTGGGCCCAACGCATGTCGGTCAGCACATGACTGGGCTGCATCGAAGCGATAACTTTCAACATCTTGAATTGGGCGATCTGGGCCGGCGTGGTGACCTGCGCATGCTCGATCCGCAGGCGGAAATCGTCGCCTCCGTTGGGCGCCCTGACGTGCGCCTCGCGCGCCGCTTTTTCCGCTTCCGCAAAGGCATCAAGCGCCATCTGCACGCCTTTGTCGCCAATCGCATGGAAGCCGATCTGAAAGCCTGCCAGCACGCGTTCCTTGGTCATGTCATTCAGCTTGACCGCGTCGTATCGTGGCAAGCCTGAATTCTTGGGATCATCCGCGTACGGCTCCAGCATCGCCGCCGTATGCGATCCCAGGGAACCGTCCATGAATCCCTTCAGCATGCCGGTGTGCAGCATCAGGTCCGATTGGGGATGCGAGTTGCGCTTCTTGTCCAAGTCCTCCACGGGATCGTCAAAGGGCAGCCATTCCGTGACCCGCGCCGTCAGCTTGCCTTCTTTTTCCAGCTCTTCGTAAATCTCAAAATTTTCCCAGGTGGGCGAATAATCCTGCGCAGAAGTCACACCATGCTCGGCCAGATCGGCGAGAGCTAACTCGAGGCCTTGCCGGCGAAGCCGGTGGGGTGGCTTGGGAATCACTCCCAGAACCGCTGCCTGCGCCGTTTCCCGCAAAATGCCCGTGGGCTCGCCATTCTCGTTGCGGTCAATCTGCCCACCCTGCGGATTGCGGCTGGCCAGCGTGATGCTGCCCAACTGCAGGGCGCGAGTATTCGCCACGGCGATATGTCCGTCGATCCGCACCAGGAATACGGGATGCCCGTCTGACACCTCGTCGAGATCCCAACGCGTAGGTGTCACCTTCACCGGCCAGAGCGTTTCATCCCAGCCGGACCCCAGAATCCAGTCGCCGGCCTTCGACTCTTCGACCTTTTTCGCAACTCGCGCCCGCAGGTCCTCGAGAGATTTCACGCCGGTCAAATCCACGCTCAGCTTCGTCATGCCCGCATCGTCCAGATGGAGGTGGGCATCGTTGAATCCGGCCATCACGAAATGTCCGCCGAGATCGACTACCTGAGTCTGCGGTCCTTTCAGTTTTTCCACTTCGAGAGTCTTGCCCACAGCCTGGATGCGATCGCCGCGCACCGCAATCGCTTCCTCGCGCAGAATCGAACTGAACTGCGTGTTGCCCGGCACGCCCGTATAAACATTGGCGTGCTCGAAAATGATGTCCGCCTTGGGCTTGGCTTCGGCAGGAGCAGCAGAAGGTTCCTGCGCGGAACTTTGCGTCGCACCGAGAACGGAACACAGCACGGCACACCCCAGACTCGTTCTCAATCTAAGCCTCATTCTCCCACCCCCGCCAGCGCCAGCATGGTCAGCAGGATCCGCTTCAAACCCAACTCGCGCCCATTGGAATCGAACCACTCCTGCAAAGTGTGCGCTCCACCGCCTGACCCGCCGCCGCCGATGGCAATCGCTTCCCGCCCCAGCGAGAGCGGAATATTGGCGTCGGTGGATGCCCGCTGCACCTGCGCTGCATTGGACAGTTGCGCGTCGACCGCCCTCATGACGTGTAAAATTCGCGCCCCCGCCTGCAACTCGCCCGCCGGACGGTTCCCGATGACCACCACCTCGCAACTCACCCCGGGCGGACGCTTCTGCGCCGCTGATCGCATCTCGGCCGCCATGGTTTCATCTTCCACCGCGCGATTCAGCGCCAGGCGCAGCGACTGCTCCAAGCGCTCCATTTCCGCCATCGAGGTCGAACGAATATCCACCTTCATGCTGGCCGACTCGGGAATCGAATTCACCGAGGTCCCACCGCGAATCACTCCAATATTGAATGTGGTCTTCGGCGTCGCCGGAACCGGGGTCGCCGTAAAGGTTTCGATTGCCTTGGCCAGTATCACAATCGGATTGGGCGCGCCAAAATCGCTCCAGGAGTGCCCGCCCGGGCCGCGCACGATCACTTCAAAGCGGCGGCTGCCCAGGGCTTCGGCCACAATCGTGTCCGCGCCCGCGCCGTCGAGCACCAGGCTGTAGGCAATCGAATCCTTCCAGCGCGGCGTGGAGAAAATGTGCCGCATGCCGCGCAGGTCGCCTTCGCCTTCTTCGCCTACGTTTCCGATGAACACAAAGGGCAGGGCATGCCGGATGCGCACCGTCCGCAGCAGCGATGCAATCCCCAGCAGCGCCACCACGCCTGCGCCATTGTCGGAAACTCCCGGCCCGTAGATGCGGCTTCCCTGCTGTCGAATATTCAGCGGCGTGTTCGCCGGAAACACCGTGTCGAGATGCGCGCTCAAGGCCACATAGCGCCGGCCAAATCCGGGATGGGTGCCGAACACGTTCCCCACATCGTCGATGCGCACGTCGTCCAGCCCGACTCCACGAAAGCGCTCCGCCAGCCACGCCGCGCGCGCCGACTCGCCAAACGGAGGCGCCGGAATCCGTGCCATTTCCATTTGCCACTGCGCCAACTGCGGTTCTTGCGTGCGAAACCAGTTGAAGGCTGAACGTACCTCTGGGGATGCGGCCAGGCGCGCCACCTCCTGCTGCACCGAGGGCGCAAGCGCAGAGTCCGGTAGGTCCGGGCGCGGGGGATTCGGGCTCATGGCAAGTATTGCGTAAGTTTACAACGTGTGAGACGGAATGGGGATTGGCGAGGGCGTTACGGAAGGTGCGCCGCACCCTGTCGCCGACCGGTTACCAGCACTGTCCTAAGGTGCACGCGGATGACCCCTTCGTTCCAACGCAAGATGGTGCCTGGCATTTCATTTCTCATGCCGTTTCCGCGAGAAGCTTGTCGACTGCCCGGACCGCAGCAGACGATCGTTGCTCCCCCCGTCCCTGAAATCCCGCGCCCGTAACAAAGCCCAGGATTTCCGTCCAGGTCATCTCGGCCTGCTACACGAGAGAGCGTGCAGATCCCGCTCTGTGTCCGACCGCTGCCGCCAGCTTCTTCGTGGTCGGCACTTCGATCCCGTGCCGGGCGGCGCCGCGCAGAATTGGTCCGGCAATCGCATCCAGTTCCGGCGCGTTGCCCCGCTGCACGTCTTTCTGCATGGAACTGCGCATGTTCGCCGGCATCTTCATCATCGCCGCGAGGACGGACTCCGCATCCACTTTCGCCCCTTCCGCCGTCGCCACCGCGCAGGCTTCGCGCACGCAAGACTCCAGTTGCTCGCTTCCAAACCGGATCGGCGATGACTGCGCCCGTCGTTCGATCCGCTGCGGTGGTCGTCAGCGCGAATGGGGCGAGGAATACGATCTTGCTCCACATTAAAGTCGGCTCGTGATCGATCCACCGGCACTCGAATCCAATTTTCTGAATTCGTCGAGAGTGGTGCCAAGCAAACTTCGCCCAGCCGACGAAACATTCAGACGGGCAAACGGAGTGCGATGGACGATGTGTCCGGGTGCAATCCGTTCCGACTCGACCGCAATCGTAGCCGCAATCACGCGCTCGGCGCCGTACCTCGCGCGCAACCCCGCAAGATGGTCGATTCCGTTCAGCAGGGGAACAATCGCTCCCACCGAGTCGGGCTTAGTGAGAGACGCAAGGGCCGCATCCAACTGCGTCGCTTTCACGGCAATCCAGAGAACATCGGCGGGCGGAACTTCCGCGGCGTGCGCAACCGGCACGCTGAAGTTGCCAAACGCGCTTTCCAGTTGAAGTTGTGCAGGATATTGCCCGAGCGATTCCGGCCGGACCACCATCGTGACCGGCGCGCCCGACCGTGCCAGGCAAGCGCCCACCAGGCCTCCAACTCCGCCCGCGCCCAGAATTGCATGTCTCAAAGGAGTCATGCGCGCGTCACTTCTTCTGCGCCGCGGTCGGCACGCACTCCAGAATTTCCGCCTCGCTGAGCGTGTGGTCGCTCTGCTTGGCGCGCTGGTAGATTCGGTCCACGACCCGGTCGCTGACCGGAATGCCGTGCCGCTCCAGCCACCACAGCACATTCGATTTCCCGCTCATCGGACCGATGTCGATAATCTGCTCCAGCCCAAACACGTGCGAGGGCACTCCCGAATACACCGTGTTCGCCAGGACGACGTCGTCCTTGTGATAGGCCTTGATGATCGCCGCCGCGTGCACGCCCGTGGCCGTGCGGAATGCATCCTCGCCCACCACCGGATAATTCGCGGGAATGGGCACGCCCGTCGCCCGCGACACCGCCTGGCAATATTGCTTCAGCCGTGTCAGATCCTGCTGATCCCAGGGCGCAATGCCCATCAGTTTCAGGTTCACCAGCATCTGGTCAATCTGCGTATTGCCCACGCGCTCCCCCAGGCCAATCGCGCACCCATGCACGCAGTTCGCGCCGGCAATCACGGCCGCCATGGAGTTGGCGATCGACAGGCCCCGGTCGCTGTGACCATGCCAGTCCACGCGAATGTTCTCGCCCGAAGGCTTCACGACTTCCGCGATCACAAACCGCACCAGCGCCAGCGCGCCCATCGGTGTGGCGTGCCCGGCCGTATCGCAAATGCAGATCGCCCGCGCGCCGCAATTGATCGCCGTCGCATACAACCGTTTGACTGTTTCCGGGTCGCAGCGGCTCGTGTCTTCGGTCACGTACATGACGTCAAGCCCCAGCGACACCGCGTACTTCACCGCCTTCTCGGTGGTGTGCAGGAGAAAATCATCGGTCCATCCTTCGGTAAATCTGCGAATCGGACTGGACCCGATAAACGTGGCAGCTTCGATGGGCATCCCCGTCTGCTGCACAATCTCCGCGATCGGACGAATGTCATTCTCGTGAGTCCGAGCCGCGCAGTTCGCCCGAATCTTCATTTTGTGGGCAACGATTTCGCGCGCCAGGGCGGTCACAGCCTCGACCGCCCGCGGCCCGGCTCCCGGCAATCCCAGGGCCAGGGAATGAATTCCCAGAGCTTCCATCAAGTGCAGGATCTCAATCTTTTCCGCAATCGAAGGATCGCGCACCGATGGCGACTGCAGCCCGTCGCGCAAGGTTTCGTCGTTCAGCAACACCGGCCCCGGCGGCTTCAGCCCCGGCGGGTGGTTCTTGTTCCAGTCGTAGATGAGGTCGGGAGTGTTCATGGAATACAGCTGCTAGCTTCTAGCCGCTAGCTCCTAGCAAAACTCATGTGGGGACAGCCGCCCTCGGCTGTCCGCCGAGCAAAGCTCGGCGTGTATTGTTGGATCCCCAGAAGCAAACCCTCCATCTAGTCTTAGCTAACAGCTAGAAGCTAGTAGCTAGTAGCTAGAAGCTTCTTCACTTCTCCTTCGGCGGCAGCGTCAACCCAAACACTGAAATCATCCCCTGCCCCGCCACGTTGATCTTGGTTTCTCCGGGCGTCGGCAGATACAGCGTCCTGCAGTTTTCGCAGCGATACACTTCCGCCTTCGGTCCCCAGGCCTTCTCCACATCGCCGCACTCGCGCTCGACCGCGTCGGTCCTGTAGAACCAAAGCTTCAAGTGCCCGCCGCAGAATTTCCCCTTCGCGTCTTTCTCGTTGCAGGCGCGTTGCCCGGCCTTCTTGATCTTGACCTTATGGTTGGGAAGCTGCGGAATATTCTGTGAGTTGGAAGTGGTCACTTCGCCAGTCGCCAAGGACGTACCCCTAGTTCGAGCGGCCCGAACGCCGCCGGATTCGGCCTTACGCGGTCATTGTAACCGAAACGCAGCAGGCGAGACATGTACGGCGAGATCACCACGTTCCCTCGAGCCGCACTCCTGCCGGCACATTCCATAGCGAGGCTCAATGGCGTATGCTAGGCAGATTCCATGACTATTCATCGGACTTCGCTTACCTGCGCCACACTCTTGATGACCATGGCACTCACCTTTGCAACCCGCCCGGCGCAGGCTCAGGCATCGAAGAAGGTAAACGCCGTCGATCAGGAACTGGTGCGCACCGAAACCGGATTCTTCGAAGCCTGGAAGTCCAAGGACCTGGCATACTTCCGCAATCACATCCCGGAGAACGGGGTCTTCTGGGGCGAATACGGCACCGCTTCGCGCGACCAGCAACTGGAGGAGCAGAAGCAATCTACACAAGCGTGCGTGGTGGAAGGCTACAGCCTCTCCGACTTCGGTGTGCTTCCGCTGGCCACAGGCGTCTACCTTCTTACCTATAAGGCCGACCAACATGCCACCTGCGGCGGACAAAAAGTTCCGGTGCACATGAACGGCAGTTCGGTCTACATCTCCAGAGATGGCCGCTGGCAGGCCATCTACCGCGCCGAGGTGCCGCTAAAGAACCTGGAGTGAACGACTCCCCACAACCCTCTGCTACTCTGGAACGCAGATGGACGGATCGGGCCCGCCCTTCCACACGCTTCAAAGGAATACATGATCACAATCGTTTCGGGACTGCCTCGCTCAGGCACGTCTCTGATGATGCAGATGCTGGTTGCCGGCGGGATGTCCGCGCTGTCCGACGGAGAGCGCCTCGCTGACACCGACAATCCGCGCGGCTACCTGGAGTGGGAGCGGATCAAACAGCTTCCCAATGATCCTTCATGTATCGCTGAGGGTGAAGGCAAGGTGGTCAAAGTAATCTCTCGACTGTTACTCTCACTCCCCGCTGGCCACGACTACCGCATCATCTTTATGCAGCGCCCGCTGCCGGAAGTGCTGGCCTCGCAAGATCAAATGCTGCGCCGCCGTGGCACCTACAAGGAAGGGGCCGATCCCGCCGCAATCTCCGCTGCGTTTGAGAAACACCTGCGCGAGGTCTATGCGTGGCTCGACGGCAAGCCCAACGTAAAAGCCCTGCGTGTCCCATACCACGAAGTCTTGAGCAAGTCGAAAGAGATCGGGCAGCAACTCGCGCAATTCCTGGGGATCCCTCTGGCCGTCGAAGCGATGGTCCAGCAGGTGGACGCGTCCCTGTACCGCAATCGCTCGAAATAACTCGCCAGCGTAGCCCGGCTCAGAACTCGCGCTTCGGTTTGGCCTGTTCTGCCCCCACGCGGCCCGTTTCGATTTCCGCCGCGTAATAGTTCTCGCCCTTCACTGGACCGTGCGCCAACCGCCGGAGAATGCCAATCTGCCCGACGTGGGTCAGCGCATCGGCCACTGGCCCCTGAAATAATTTCTCGAGGGGAGCATGCACCGGCTCGCTCGATGCCAGGAAATCGTCGAACTTTTTGAGCGCAGCTAAGAACCGGACAACTTCCTGTTCCCACGGCAAAGGTTTCGAGTCTTGCCATTTTTGCTGGCCCATGGCAATCGACAACGCCCAGTCGAATAGGTCTCCGACGTGCGCCAGAATCTGTCCGGGCGTGCGCACTCCCTCACCTGCTTGAAACTCGGCGAAACCCTCCGGCGGGTTACGCACCGCTTTGCCGCCGCGATACGCGACCGTGGCCAGCGTGTGCCGCAACAATTCCCGCTTGGGATCGGAAGTTTCCTGAGTAGGATTGCTCATGGCGACCAGATTACACTGGTCTACAGGAGACGAAAAGCATGGCGAAGAAAGTTCAACCCGCGGGCACTCCACGACCCTCTACTCAGACCGGTTTTGTCACATCCGCTGCCGTGAGCCGGGAGAATGCCGAGCACTATCGCTGGGGAGTGAACTGTGATGCCTGGTATCTGGTCAACGAGGAACAACTCAGCGTGATCGAGGAATTCATGCCGCCCGGCGCCGCCGAGATTCGCCATCACCACGGGAAGGCGCAGCAGTTCTTCTACATTCTGTCGGGCGAGGTAATCATGGAGGTGGAAGGTGAGACCACGCTGCTGCATCCCGGAACCGGCATCCGCGTGCTGCCGGGAAAGCGCCACCAGATCCGCAATCCCTCGTCCGGTCCAGTTCGCTTCCTCGTGATCTCGCACCCCCGCAGCCACGGCGACCGGTTCAACGAATGAGGGCTTCGCCCCACAAGAGCTAACGTAAGCCGTTACGGTTGAAGCGACTTGGAGCCCCTCAGAAGCCAGGTTGTGGAGAGCCTCCGCATCGCCGACAATTCATCCGGACCTTCGTGCCCGGCTCCGCATCATGTCCATTGCTGCATTCTGGGCAGAGGAAAAAGGGCCACCACCGTTTGATGATGGCCTTCAAATTCCGGCCGCGGTCATTTGTTCCCGCCAGAAAGATCCTTCAGTCCGCAAATCGTGCCATTGTACTGGCCGATCCAGAAGAGTCCGTCGTTCGCAGCGGGACTAATATTCGCAGGCAGCGTCACACCCCAGCCGAACGGACCTTGCAAGTTGAACCGTCCCCAGGCATGTCTGAAGCGTCCCGTGCCCCGGGCGAAGTATCCCGTTTCGTTCACATGAAAGATGCCCGAACCGCCAGCCGCGTCTGTCTGGTGCTCCGTAACGAAGTCCGTCATCAGAGTGATCTTCTCGCCGTTTTCGAAGTAGAACGTTGCCTCTTCGGTGCCTAACCAGATATCACCCATATCGGTGAAACCAGTGTTTGGGTCTTTTATGGCGGCGTGCATCACCTTCTTACCAAACGTAAAGTCGCCGACACCGTACCAGGAGTCCCCGTTATGCCATCCGTAGATGGTGCCGCCGAAGGGCACGCATTGATCTTGCGCACCTGCGCTGGTTGACATTGCAATCGACGCGAGTGCCAGGGCAGACATAATGATGAGTACCTTGCTGATTTTCATAATTCTTGCCTCCGACCGGCATTCTGCTGCTTGGGTTCATTCCGATCAATGGCAGGCACATGACCAATCTATGACGAGAAGCTGATAGGCTAGTCATTAGCGATCTGGGACATTCGTGCAGGCTCGCTTACGGTGGTTTCCAGCCGCTCGATGCTAACCTAAGTAGCGGCAGGCACGGCATTTCCGTACCGCTTCGACAATCTGGGAGGTCGATTTGCTCCCCGCGCGAACCAACCTGTACCGCTTCGGGGAATTTACCCTGGACCCCGCCTCTGGCGCGCTAAGTCGCAACGGAATCACGGTCCGCCTGCAACCGCAACCCCTGCAGGTCCTCCTCACTCTGGTGTGCCGTCCGGGACAAGTCGTCACTCGCGAAGAATTCCGAAACTCGCTTTGGACGGCAGACACCAACGTCGAGTTCGACGACGGCCTAAACCACGCGATTCGGCGCCTGCGTGATGCCCTCAGCGATACCGCCCAGGTGCCACGCTATATTGAGACCATCCCGCGCCGAGGCTACCGGCTCATCCCCCCGGTGGATGTCGAATCTCCTTCTCCGCCGGCCATCCCACCCGGTGCAAGTTCCGCTGGCCGATGGCGTCGATATCGTTGGTTAGCCGTTGCCGCCGCCTGCGCCGCAATTGGGCTTCTGAGCACTTTTGGCATCCTGCATCGTCGCGCGGCGGCACGCAT
This sequence comes from uncultured Acidobacteriota bacterium, assembly GCA_963709865.1. Lineage (GTDB taxonomy): Bacteria > Acidobacteriota > Terriglobia > Terriglobales > Acidobacteriaceae > Sulfotelmatobacter. Next base: position 189,295 of record CAVPXW010000019.1, on the reverse strand, counting down.
CGACTCCCTTGCCGTCCTGCCGCTCGCCAACTTTTCCGGCGACAGCGACCAAGAGTACTTCGCCGACGGCATCACCGAGGAACTCACGACTGAACTTGCCCGCATCGAGACCTTGCGCGTCATCTCCCGTACCTCAGCCATGCGCTTGAAGGGTACGAAGCTGTCCTTGCAGCAGATCGGCCGCGAACTCGGTGTAGATGCTGTCGTCGAAGGCTCGGTGCAACGCTCCGGCAGCCGCGTCCGTATTTCTGCGCAACTCGTTCAGGTCGCCACCGAGCGCCACCTTTGGGCAGAAACCTACGAGCGCGAGTTGCAGGACGTTCTCCATGTTCGCAGCGAAGTTGCGCGCGACATCGCGGCGCGTGTCCGCCGGGAAGTTGCGCCTAAGGAGAGTGCCCGCCTGGCTCAGAACAGCGTTCCGGCAGAAGCCTACGACGCCTTTCTCATCGGCACGCGTCTGGCCAGTCGCGGCGACAACCAGGGCTTCGAAGAGAGCATCCGCTATTTTGAGGAGGCCATTCGGCTGGATCCGTCCTTCGCGCTGGCCTACGCCGAACTGAGCGAATCGCAGGGCATGCTTGCCTTCATGGCCGGCGACCGAGGCGATCATTTTCTAAAGGCAAAAGACGCGGCGAACAAGGCTTCTGAACTCGATTCCACCCTTCCAGAAGCTCGTATCGGAAGCGCTGACATGCTGTTCTATTATGAGTGGGACTGGACGCAGTGCGAAGGCCCGTTCCGCCAGACGGCCGAGAACTATCCCAACTCGGTTGAAGTCCAGTACCACTACGGACTGTGTCTGTTTGTCTTCGGCCGCTACCACGACGCCCTGCCATACCTCGAACGTGCGCGCCGAGTGGATCCTCTCTCGCCCCTGATCAACCGCGTCATCGGTTGGCTCTTGGGTCGGATGGGCCGCGGTCAAGAGGCGATTGATCAACTGCTCCGGGCAAGAGATCTCGAACCAAGCAATCCGGTGACCTACAGCCTGCTTTCCTGGGCCTATGAACGGGTCGGAAAAGATTCGGAGTCCGTGACCGCGTACATCACTTCACGCAAACTGGCGGGCGATCCGGGGGCTGATATAGAAAGGCTCACTCGCGCGTATGGCAGTGGAGGCAAACAGGCATTCGTCGATGAACGACGGGCAATCCTGCAGCTCAAGCTGGACAGTCTGCTGCAGAAGGAAAAGCGAGAATCGGTCAGACCACTCACCATCGCCGCGCTGTGCGCCTCGATCGGAAACGCTGACTTGGCGTTCCAGTATCTCGACCATACCTACGCCGAGCGCGACCCTCGCCTTACTTGGATCAAATCCGGCATCCAGTGGGAACCGCTGCATGATGACCCACGATTCCATGCCCTCGTCCGCCGCATGGGGCTGCCAGAATGATGAGTGGGGCACGCAAGGGCTCGCTTGCGCTCGCCGGACTTCATCCCGTCAGGACATCACGTTCCAGAGCTGACTCTGATGGGTGTGCATTTTGCTTGTTCGCAGCGCCGTTCCTGTCCGAGTGACGGCAGCCAGAAGTAGTGTCTGGCCCGAAGTCGGCTTTCAGGAGGTCAGCCTCAGCCAGTCGACTCGTGCTCTCCGCATGGACCGGCAAACCCCACTTAGCGCCTATCTGGGCTTCGCCTCGGGCGGACGGCCGTGGGCGGCCGTCCCCACATGAGGTCTCTCACAGCTGCTTCCGCCGCACGACTCCAGCCGCGCGCAACGCCCCGCGCAACCGCGTCCCCAGGCCCCGCGCGAACTGCATGTCGAGAAATCCTTCCATCTGCCGCCGGAAGCTCTCGCCGTAGCCGTGCCACCAGACTTTCTTCATGCCCGGCATGCGATCCATATCCAGGTACTTCACCCGCACCATTTCATCCAGCCCGAAGCGCCCGTGAGTGCGGCCTACTCCGCTGGCCTTGACGCCGCCATGCGGAGCCTCGCTGATGCCGAAGCACGAGATCACATCATTCACCATGACGGTGCCCGCGTGGATGCGCCGCGCCAGCCGCTCCCCGCGCTTGGGGTCGCGAGTCCACACACTCGCCGCCAACCCATATTCGGAGTCGTTGGCCAAACGCACCGCCTCGTCGTCGTTCGCGCAGGCCATCACCGGCAGCACCGGGCCGAATGTTTCTTCCCGCATGATGCGCATGTCCTGCGTGACATCGGCCAGCACCGTGGGAGCGTAGAAATTCACACCCAGTTCCGGCAGCCGCGTGCCGCCCGCCAGAACCCGCGCCCCGCGCGCCTTTGCGTCTTCTACGTGCGCTTCCACAATCCGCACCTGCCGCTCCTGGATCATCGGGCCAACGTCGGTGTGCGGATCCATGCCATTGCCCACGCGCAACTGTTTCGTCTTCTCCGCGCACGCCTTGGCAAAGGACTCGTACAAACTGCGATGCACATAGCAGCGTTCGACTGACAGGCACGCCTGCCCGGCATTGACGAACGCTCCCCACACCGCCGCGCTTGAAGCCACGTCCACGTCGGCATCATCAAGCACCAGCATGGGATCCTTCCCGCCCAGCTCAAGCACCACCGGAAGCAACCGTTCCGCCGCGGCCGCCGCAATCCGCTTCCCGGTCGCGACGCTCCCCGTGAACACCAGCTTGTCGATCGGCGAGCGCATTAGCGCGGCCCCCGCCGGGCCCTCGCCCACCACCACCTGAAACACATCCTCGGGTACGCCCGCCGCATGCAGCAAAGAGGCCAACTCCAGGGCCACCAGCGGCGTCAACTCCGACGGCTTCAGTATCACGGCATTGCCCGCCACCAGCGCGGCCAGCGTCTCTGTGGCCGGAATCGAAAACGGATAATTCCACGGCGAAATAATTCCGATCACCCCATGCGGTTCGCGCACCAGCCATCCACTCTTCAGTTTCGTAACCAGATTCCCGTGCGGCACCGGTTCATCGCGCAGCAAGCCCCAGGCGTTGTCGATCAGAAATCGTGCCGCGTCCAGCACCACCAGAACTTCGGTGACCAGGGCCTCAACCAGCGGTTTACCCACTTCGTGCGTGATGGCTGCCGCAATTTCAGATTTTTTCGCATACAGTTTTCCCTGGAACTCGCGTATCACGGCGATTCGCCGCCGCAGTCCAAGTTCCGCCCATTTCGCTTGTGACGATCGCGCCCGCGCCACCGCGGCCTCGACCTCAACTTCGCCCGCACACTCCAGTTCCCGCAGAACTTCCCCGGTCGCCGGGTTCACCGATGGAATCTTTCGCGCCACGATTTGTAGATCAGTCGCCATAAACAAATCTTAGTCCGTAGCGACCTGGCTTGCTACGTCTCTCATCCTGTCGCAGATCTCGCCCAGAGCCTAGTGCATCCCCGGATACTTCCCCAGATAAATCAGTACGAAATCCAGCGTGTCCCCCACCGCATGGGCGATGACCGGCACCGCCAGATTGCGTCCGCATGCCAGGTACAGCGCCCCAAGCAGCAGGCCGTTCCAGACATTCTCAATCATTCCCGTCGCCCCCTGGTCGAGGTGGCCGCATCCGAAAACAACACTGACCACGATCAAACTCAACACCCACGCTAATTTCGTTTCGCGAAACACCCCAGCCACGCGATTCATCAGGTACCCGCGATAAACGACCTCCTCGCCCAAAACCCCCAGCGTCCAGACCAAAACCAGGTAGATCAGGAACACTTTCAGATTTCCCACCATGTCGGCGAAGTCCGACAGGTCCGGCATCTTGCCCAACCATCGCGCCAGCAGGGGCTGCGTGCCAAACAACTCCATCGCCTCCATGCCAACTCCCACCACCACACCGATCAGCAGCGCTTTCCCCCAACTGCGCGGCCGCGCGAAGCCCACATCCTTCCAGCCGATTCCGCGGACACGCAACGAAACCCAGCCCAGCACGAACAGGTAGGGTGTCTTGCTGACATAAATGTGGTGATGCACATCGGCGTAAAACAAACCGGCGACGATGGCGAACTCGACCAGCGCCAGCCACACGCTGTCGCGCGCCTGCTGCCGCAGAGATTGTGCGTCCACGAACCCTCCTCTTAACCAGTCACTGCTCTGCTAGTGGCTTTTCTTTGCCTCCTTAGCGGCTTTTCTCTGCGTCCTTAGCCGCTTTTCTTTGCGTCCTTAGCGGTTAAAAGCTTTTCTGCTTGCCCCTGCGCAAACCTGTAACCGCAAAGCCACGAACCCCTGCGTCACTCGTACTCCACACTGACCAGGTACAATCCACTCGCAGGCGCCGTCGCCCCCGCGGCCGACCGGTTCCGCGCCTCAAGAATGCGGGCCACATCCTCCACCTGCAACGTTCCCTTGCCCACGAGAATGAACGTCCCTACCAGATTCCTCACCATGTGGTGCAGAAATCCCGAGCCCCGGACGGTGTAGACCAACTCATCCCCCGCCCGCTCCCACGCTGAGGAAAATATCGTCCGGACATTGGATACAGCCGCTTCTTCGCGCCCTCGCTCCGGATCCACCGCCGCGAACGAAGTGAAATCATGCTCCCCGGCCACCCCCAGCGTCGCGCGCGCCATCGCGCCCTCATCCAGCTTGTAGGGATAGTGCCACACGTACCGCGCCAGAAACGGCGGACAGATCGATTCCCGGTAAATTCGATAGCGATACGTCTTCGCCCGCGCCGAATGCCGCGCGTGGAACTCCGGCGGCGCTTCCGCCACGTCCAGCACGCGCACCGCTGCCGGCAAAATATCGTTCAGCGCCTTCACGAAGTTCCGGGTGGGGACCGAGGACTCCGTGACAAATGTCATCACTTGCGCCAGCGCATGCACTCCTGCGTCGGTGCGTCCCGAGCCTTGCGGCAATACCTTTTCCCCGGTAATCCGTCCAATCGCTGAAGCCAGTGTGCCCTGCACCGTGATGGCGTCGGGCTGCACCTGCCAGCCGGAGAATTCGGCCCCGTCATAGGAGAGAATCAATTTGAGATTGCGCATCCTGCGATCTTTCGAGTCCCGCGCCGTCGTCACATCATCCAAGCGATTTCGGGCTTTGCCAGCAATGTACCAGTTCCCTCAGCCGCGTAGTGCGAGTCAAGTGGGATGCCAGTCAGATATACTGAATGGTTTCCGCGGAATTCCGGTCTCCAGGATGGGGACCTCTCTGCCACTACGTCCCGGGAAACATCGAGAGCCGGACCCCAGGGGACAAGAACGAAACCGGCGCTGTACCGGGAGAGTTCGTTTTTCTCCCGGCTTTCAGGAACCTTCCGCCGGTTCTTTGCGTACCAATGCCTGAGCAGAACTTTATTTTGGGTAGTCGAGCTGTCTCGGGCGAAACCCGAATACATTCGCCAGCAAGGCCTTAATCAGTGGTTTTTAAACGAACGGAGATGAGTAGATGCCATTCGCACGTTTAGCCTCAACTGTCCGGCTCACTGCCGCTGCCAGCCTATTCGCAATGTTGACCCTCGCGTCCTGGGGCCAGGAGTCAGTCCCGGCTCCCATGCCACAGCTGCCGGCCAATCAGCCGTTGCCCGTCCTGAACTACACCAAGCCGGCGTCGCATTTTCCCAACCCGATTGCGCCCTACAAACCGCGGTACCTGTCTGCGCCGAATTTAGCGAATACGGGGCGCATCGACCAGCTTATGCGCGACGGCAAGCTCTACCTGTCGCTGGATGATGCCATCGCCCTGGCCCTCGAGAACAACCTCGACATCGCCATCGCGCGCTACAACCTGAACATTGCCGATACCGATATCCTGCGCGCCAAAGCGGGCGCTGCCACCCTCGGCGTGAACTCCGGCGTGGTGCAGAACACTCCCGGCGGCGGCGTTGGGGGCCTCGGCGGACAGGTCGGCTCCGGCACCGGCGGCACCAGTCTCGGGGCGGGCGGAGCGGGCGCCGGCGCGGGCGGTTTGGTCGGTTCCACGCTCGGCTTTGGCCCGCAAATCACCAGCTTTGATCCGATCATCACCGGCACGCTGCAGAACGATCGTTTCCATATCCTACCCTTGAGCACGTTCAGTCCGGCTTCGCCTCAGAACACCACCACCGGCAACTTTGCCTATACCCAGGGATTCACCTGGGGCACCAATCTGTCGGTCGGCTTTAACAACACGCGCGTGGCGACCGGGAACGCCCCCTTCACTACGCTGAGTCCACAATTGAATTCCAATTTCAGGTTTCAGCTGACGCAACACCTGCTGCAGGGATTTGGCTTCGCCGGCAATACTCGTTTCATTCGCATCGCGAAGAACAATCGCGAGCTCTCCGACGTGGCCTTCCGCCTGCAGATCATCACCACCGTCAATCAGATTCAGAGCATGTACTGGGATCTGGTATACGCCTACGAAAACGCGCGCGTGCAGAATGAATCCCTGGCGTTTGCCCAGAAAACTCTCTCCGATACGAAGAAGCAGGTGGAGATCGGCAGCCTGGCGCCCATCGAGGTCGTGCGCGCTCAAAGCACCGTCGCCCAGGACCAGCAGGCTTTGACGGTTGCCCTGACCAACCTGCAGCTGCAACAGTTGCTCATGAAGAATGCGCTCAGCCGGACCCTGCGTGACCAGATTCTGGCCGGAGCCGAAGTCATTCCCACTTCCACCATGGAACTTGCGGAGCATGAATCCGTTCAGCCCACGCAGGATCTCGTGGCCGACGCTTTGCGGCATCGCGCCGAACTGGTGGAGTCCCGCATCCAACTCAATACTTCTGAACTAAGCAACAAATCGGTGCGCAACGCCCTGCTGCCTTCGCTCGATCTGTTTGCCTACTATGGCGGCGCGGGATTGGGCGGCTTACAGAATCCAGCGAATATTTGTACCTCTCCTGATCAGTTCGGTTGCGCCAGCGCCAATCCCAACCTGAACGTGGGCCAAAGTCCGATCGCTCCCACCGTCGGTTATGCCGGCACCCTCAATCAGCTCGTCAACTCCACCGCTTCCGACAAAGGGGTGGGCATACAGCTCAACATTCCGCTCCGCAACCGCGCGGCCCAAGCCACGCAGATCCGTTCGGAACTGGAGTACCAGCAAGCCCAGATGGCGCTCCAGCAAGCCGAGAACCGGATCAACATCGAGGTTCGCAACGCCCAGTTCGGAGTCGAACAAAACCGAGCCAGCGTCGCCTCTGCTCAGGCCGCAGTGGACTATGCCAAGCAGTCGCTGGATGCCGAACAGAAGAAGTATCAGTTCGGCACCTCGACCACCACGGCCGTGCTGCAGACCCAAAGCGCCTTGGCCACGGCGGAGTCCACCTTGATGTCGGCCATGGCCGCCTATGAAAAGTCGCGGATTGAGTTGGACCGTGCCACTGGGGTCACACTCGATCGCGCCGGCATCAGCATTGACGACGCCGCCCGCGGCCACGTCACGAGCCTGCCCAAAGTTCCTTACGTTGCTCCGCGCAAGGACTTGCCCACGACGGCGCCATCGGCTCAGCCGACGCCCCCGTCGCCTCAGCAGTAGCCGCCATCGCACTCCTGTGGCGCCGCTTTCCTCGCGAAAGCGGCGCCACTCTCATTTTCCCCTCACAATTCTTTACAATCCCCCGCCCTTCCCGCGAAACTTCTCCCGCTAAGATGAAGTGACGGATTTTTGTGTCCCGCATCCAACACTGGCATTATCCGCATTCTGATCACGCAAGAATGCGAGCCCGCTCTTATGCAAGGAGATCACCCATGCTCTTACCGCGATTGATTTCTATGGTCCGGCCGGTATACCTCGTCCTATCTTTTGGCGGCAGTTCCGGCTGCGCTCTGGGCCCAGGAAGCTCCACCAGCGCCAACGCCGCAAGGGACGCTCTCCGCCGGCGCCCCAGCCGCAGACCGTTCACTTAAAGGACTACTCGAGCCCGCGCTCACCCTTTCCCCATGTGCTGCGACCCTACATGCCGCAGCAACTTGCGCAACCGAACCTCGGCAACTCGGCGCGCATCGATTCCCTCTTGCGCGACGGCAAGATCTATCTCTCCATCGATGACGCAGTAGCACTCGCCCTCGAAAATAATCTCGATCTGGAGATCGCCCGCTATAACCTCAACATCGCCGCCACCGACCTGCTGCGCGCCAGGTCCGGCGCCAACATTCTCGGCGTCAACACCGGCATCGTGCAGAACACTCCCGGAGGCGGTGTGGGCGGTCTTGGCGGGACCGTAGGCTCCGGCACCGGAGGCACCACCGTCGCCGCCGGCGGCGCCGGCACCGGCACCAACGGCCTGGTCGGTTCCACACTCGGCATCGGCTCCGCCATCACCAGCTTCGATCCCGCTCTCGTGGGCACTCTCCAACTCGACAAGAACAACACGGAATCTACCAGCGCGCTCAGCCCCGTGCCCATCCTGGCGCAGAATACCTACACCGCAAATTTCGCCTACACGCAGGGATTCCAGTGGGGCACGACTCTGACCGCAGGCTTCAACAACACTCACCTCACCACCAACAATCCCACCAGCCTGTTGAGCCCTTCGCTCAGTTCGAACTTCCAGTTCCGCGTGACCCAGAATTTGCTGCAGGGCTTCGGCTCTGTTCCCAACACCCGCTTCATCCGCATCGCCAAGAATAACCGCGAGATTTCCGACGTCGCGTTCCGCCTGCAGGTCCTCACCACCGTCGACCAGATCGAGAACATGTATTGGGACTTGGTCTTCGCCTACGAAAATGTGCGCGTGCAGGAAGAATCGCTCACCTACGCGCAGAAGGCGCTGGATGACTCTAAGCGCCAGGCGCAAGTCGGAACCATTCCGCCCATTCAGGTGGTGAGCGCGCAAAGCACCGTCGCCACCGATCAGCAGAACCTGATCGTGGCCCAGAACAACCTGCAGTTACAGCAACTGCTGGTGAAGAACGCACTCAGCCGCAGCATCGAGGACCCCGTGCTGGCGGAAGCGGACGTCGTCCCCACCTCGGCCGTGCAAATTCCCGAACAGGAGCCCGTCGTCCCTATCCAGGATCTGATCAACCAGGCGCTGCAGCATCGCGCCGAACTGGCCGAATCGCGCATCGATCTGAACTCCCGTGACCTCAGCAACAAGGCAGTCCGCAATGCGCTGCTGCCCACACTCGATGCCTTCGCCTACTACGGCGGATCAGGCGTCGGCGGCGATATTGCTCTTCCCGCCTGTACCGGCGGCGCCACCGGAACCTGTTACAAGACCGTTCCCCCGCCGTTTACGAATTCGGCGTCGGTGAGCTATGCCAGCACTTTGAACCAACTGGTCAACTCCACCGCCCCCGACAGGGGCATCGGCCTCTCCCTCACCATTCCGCTGCGCAACCGCGAAGCGCAGGCCAACCAGGTGCGCGCGGAACTGGAATACCGCCAGGCCCAGGTGCGGCTGCACCAGCTGGAAAATCAAATTCGCATCGAAGTGCGCAACGCGCAATTTGACGTCCGCCAGAATCGTGCGGCGGTGCAGGCGGCCCAGTCCGCCGTGGACCTCGCGCGCCAGACGCTCGACGCCGATCAACAGAAACTCAAAGTGGGCCTCACGACCCAGACCGCAATCCTGCAAGATGCCGCCACCTTGACCACAGGCGAGTCGAACCTGGTCTCTGCCAAGGCGGCGTATGAGAAGTCGCGCATTGAACTCGATCGCGCCACCGGACTGCTGCTCGATCACGCGGGCATCGACGTCGGCGACGCCACCCGCGGCCAAGTCACCCACTTGCCCAACGTCCCTTATGTCGCCCCGCGAACCGATACCACGCCTGCCGGACCGCCCGCGTCCACGCCAGCGCCTGCTCCGACTGCACCGTCCGGAGGGCAAATGTAGGGCCGCTCGAGCCCTCCGCGGGCTTAAAGCGACACTGCAAACAATGGACTTACGCCCATTGTACGTACAATCATGTACGTAATATGTTCCTGCAGGAACATTTTGCACATCTCAACCCCCTGTCATCCCGAGCGCAGCATTGCGATTGGATGGCCAATCGCAATGCGCGGTCGAGGGACCTGCTGTTGGGCCGCGTCCAGTTCTTGCATCGCGTCGGCGCGAACGCTAGTCCTCGCCTGATACACTACGCCCGATGGCTAGACCGTCCCGGCCTGCACTCCCCAGATTCTTTCTCTGGCTGTTGCCTCTGTCGTTGGCGTTGCAGGTGGCAGCCATCGGAGCCTTCCATCAGTATCGAACCCGGCCCGGCGACGACCACTTCGAGTTTGGCTGGGAGATGGGCCGCGTCGCCCGGTCCATCGCACTCGGTCACGGCTTCAGCAGTCCCTACGAAGGCGACACCGGTCCGACGGCCTGGGAGCCACCGCTCTATCCCTACTTGATGGGCGGCGTCTTCAAGATTTTCGGCGTCTACACGCAAGCTTCCGCCTGGGTGTTGCTGACCATCAACAGCCTGTTCACAACCCTGACCTGCATCCCAATTTTCTGGATCGCGCACAGAACCTTCGGCGAACGCATTGCCGTGTGGTCCGCAGCGACGTGGGCGCTGTGTCCTTACGTGTGGTATTGGTCGGTTCACTGGATCTGGGACACGACGTTCACGCCGCTCGTGCTGGCCTGCCTGTTCCTGCTTGCACTGGAATTGCAGGAGTGGCCGGGCTGGCGAGGCTGGGCGCTGTTTGGCGCGCTGTACGGGGTTGGAGCGCTGGCCAATCCCACGATGCTCGCCTTCCTGCCCTTCTGCGGCCTCTGGATCTGGCGGCAGCGATACCGGCGGGGGCTGTCGTCGCTGGGCGGGGTCGCACTTTCTTCCGTCGTGTTTTTTCTGGTGCTGACTCCCTGGCTGGTGCGGAACTACGAAGTGTTTGGACGCTTCGTGTTTCTCCGCGACGATTTCGGATTGCAGATCCGCCTGGGCAACGGCCCTAACGCCGATGGCATGCTGATGGCCTACCTCCAGCCCAATCTCAACCGCCTGGAACTCGAGAAGTTTCAGCACATGGGCGAACTCGCCTATGCAGACGCCTGCAAACGGACGACGTTTGACTGGATCCACGCACACCCGGCACGCTTTGCGGTCATCAGCCTGAAGCGCTTCTTCTACTATTGGAATGGCGTTCCCAGACCAACCAACAGCGTTGCCCCGGTGGACTTCCGCACCTCGGCGTTCCTGGCAACGTCGGTGCTGGCTCTCTGGGGACTCGGACGCGCACTGCGCCAGAAGCGGCCCGGAGCATGGCTTTTCGCGGGACTGGTGCTGACCTATCCCACGGTCTATTACTTCGTATTTCCGCACGCCCGCTACCGCCATCCCATCGAGCCGGAGTTGATCATCCTGATTGTGTTCCTGCTGTCGGAAGTACGATGGCCGTCGATCAGCGTCAGTGGAAGAGCGGCCTTTCAGGGCCGCGTCAGCAGCCTCAAGACAGTCGGGCTTTAGCCCCCGCCTTGTGAGACAATTTCGAGTCCGTCGGAATGCCGCTTTTGCACCTATGAACCTTTCCGTCGTCATCATCACTTTTAACGAAGAAGCAAACATCGGCCGCACGCTCGCCAGCGTGCAACCGCTCGTCGCCGACGGCAAAGGAGAGATCATCGTCGTCGACTCGGGCTCGACCGACCGCACGGTCGAGATCGCGAAATCGTTCGGCGCGAAAGTGTTCGTCGAAGAATGGAAGGGCTTCGCCGCGCAGAAGAATTCGGCGATCGACAAGGCAACGGGCGATTGGATTCTGAGTCTGGACGCGGACGAGGAACTCGAACTCCGAGTTGCAGCAAGGCGCTGACAGGATACGCTAGAAGGCTTGCTGACGCGTGTCAGATCTTGGCAAGCAGACTGACGCTCATCCACTCAGCGTTGCTGACGCCACGATGACGTTCGATATCACATCGGAGCCAGCTCGATGCAGAGTTCGCCGGCACTTTGGATTCCGCGCAAGAATCATTTTCTCGGCCGCTGGATCAAGCACGGCGGCTTCTGGCCTGATCCCGAAGCTGCGCCTCTTCCGTCGGGGACGAGGCAGATTCGAGAATCGGGCGGTCCACGAGGACATTCAGGTCGACGGACATGACCGGGAGCATTCGATACGGCGCGCTCCTCCACCACTCCTACCCCACGCTCTCCGACTACATCGAGCACATGAACCGCTACTCGTCGCTGGGCGCGGAGATGGTCGTCGCCAAGGGCAAGAGTCCGCTTCAGCTTGATCAACATCGTGCTGCGGCCGCTGTCCACGTTCATCTACAACTATTTCTTTCGCCTCGGCTTTCTCGACGGCCGCGAAGGCCTGCTGCTGCACCTCTACCACGCGGTTTATGTCTCGTGGAAATACGCCAAGGCGTGGGAACTCTGCCGCAAGAAACCACTGTCACTGACGCGGCAAGCTGAACGCAGGATTACCTCGTACAGCGTCATGCTACGAAGCCGTATCGCGTGGCGATCTGTGCGGTACGGCTTTGCTGGACCTGACCGACCGGTCGTTTGCAGTGCGTGGCTCCCACCTTGCTCCCGCGCGCTCACTTCCCTATCATCGAGACAGACCACCGGGGTTTGCATGGAAAAGAAGCCACTGAAGCCGCAAGTTGCCGAGAGTCCGATCGCCGACGTTTTTGAGAATCGCCATCCTTCCGAAGCCGAGAAGAATTGGGCGGAGAAGACGCTCGCGCCGACGCTCGAAAAGGCTCCCGAGCGGCCCATTGGCGCGCCCACCGGCGTGAATCTCGACGAGCACGGCCACGCGCGCTTCACCACGATCTCCGGCGTGCCCATTCGCCGCCTCTACACCCAAGCCGATCTGCCCGAGGACTGGAGCGAGGAGCAGTATCTCGGCTATCCCGGCCAACCGCCCTACACGCGCGGCATTCACGCCACCGGATATCGCGGCAAGCTTTACACCATGCGGCAATTTTCGGGCTTCGCCTCGCCCGAGGAAACCAACCAGCGCTACAAGTATCTGCTCGAGCACGGCGGCAGCGGACTTTCGGTCGCCTTCGATCTGCCCACGCTGATGGGCTACGACTCCGACCATCCGGCCAGCGAAGGCGAAGTCGGCAAGTGCGGCGTGGCCATCGATTCGCTGGAAGACATGGAGATTCTTTTCGGCGGCATCGATCTGGAGAAGACCACGGTCTCGATGACCATCAACTCGCCCGCGTCGGTGCTGTGGGCGATGTACCTGGTGGTCGCGGAAAAGCAAGGCGCCGACTGGAAGAAAATTTCCGGCACGATTCAGAACGACATTCTCAAGGAATACATCGCGCAGAAGGAATACATCTATCCGCCGGCGCCGTCGATGCGGCTGGTGATCGACACCTTCGAGTTCGGCTCGAAGTTCACGCCGCGCTTCAACACCATTTCCATCAGCGGATACCACATTCGCGAGGCCGGCTCGACCGCGCTGCAGGAACTGGCGTTCACTCTGTATGACGGCGTCGAGTATGTGGAATGGGCGCGGCGGCGCGGGCTTGATGTGGACGAGTTCGGTCCGCGCCTCAGCTTCTTCTTCAACGCGCACAACGATTTCTTCGAAGAGATCGCCAAGTACCGCGCCGCGCGCAAGATCTGGTATCGCGTGATGAAAGACCGCTTCGGCGCGAAGAACCAGCGCACCTGGCTGATGCGCTTCCATACCCAGACCGCGGGAGTCTCTTTGCCGGCGCAGCAGCCGATGAACAACATTGCGCGCGTGGCGGTGCAGGCGCTGGCGGCAGTGCTGGGCGGAACCCAGTCGCTGCACACCGACTCCTACGACGAAGCTCTGGCCCTGCCCACCGAAGAAGCGGCGCGCATCGCGCTGCGCACGCAGCAGATCATTGCCTATGAATCGGGCGTGACGCAGACGGTGGATCCTCTGGGCGGATCGTACTTCCTGGAAAATCTGACGCTGCAAATGGAAAACGGCGCCTTCGATTATTTCGGCAAGCTCGATGCGATGGGCGGCATGGTGAAAGCCATCGAGCGCGGCTATCCGCAGAAAGAAATTGCCGAAGCATCGTACCAGTACCAGCGCGCGGTGAGGCGCGCGAGAAAGTGATCGTCGGCGCCAATGAGTTCGTCATCGAAGAGGAGTCGCCGCACATTCTCTACATCGATGAGTCCGTAGCCCGCCAGCAGTCGGCGAAGCTGAAAACTCTGCGGGCACGCCGCTCGAACGAGGACGTCCAGCGAGCGCTTGAGGCGCTAAAGCAGGCCGCGGCACACGAACCCAAAGCCGGCACCAACGGCAATGTCTCCTCCGCCAACACCATGCCCTACATCGTCGATGCCGTCCGCGCCTACGCTACCGTGGGCGAGATCTGCGAAGCTCTGCGGCAGGTGTACGGGACCTACACGGAAGTGAGCATCACTTAGTCAGCATTACTTAGTAGTTACTGACGCGAGGATTTTCCGGTTTGCCAATCCTGGCTGACAACTCCGTCGAGCTGCGCTCGACGGACAGCCGAGGGCGGCTGTCCCCACATGGGTGTTTCGAGCCTGAATCGGCCCTAGTGGTTTTTCTTGTTCTTCTTCTTACCTGAAACGCCTTCCAGCCCCCACATCAGCAGATGGCACTTGCGGCACATGTCCTTGGTTTCGGTGTTTTGGTTCAGCGCATCTTCGGGAATCTCGGAGCCCATCTTCAGAAGGTTCACTTTCGTTCCCCCGTGTGCCAGGTGGCAACTGATGCACGACATCTCGCCTCCGGTGAGCGGATCGCGGCTTCCACTCACGGGATGGCGCTCGTAGGGATGTCCCATGCTGTTGTTCGGGCGTGAGTGCGATGGTCGGCATGTAACGCGAGGGCACACTCTCTGGACTGCGCAGGTGACACTTCAGGCAAAGATCATTCACGTTGGCCCGCAGCAGGCGAGGATTCGCCGAAACGTGCGGATTGTGGCACCGCAGGCAGTCCCCGGAAGCGTAAGGGAAGTGAGGGTATTGAGAACGTCTCCGGCTGATGACACTCAAAGCAGACGATGGTCTTGGCCGGCTTGAGCACGACATAACTCACGTCCTCGCGGTTCTCGATGCTGTGGCAGGAAGCACATCCCAGCTTGACCGCGGGATGCACGTGGTCTCCGGTTGCGAGGTCGGCGTGGCATTCCAGGCAGTTCGTGTTCTCGTCGACCCGCGTAGGATGCGACCCGGCGTAGGCCAGGCACGGGACCAGCAGGCAGGCAGCCATCCCGAGCAGCACGATCCGCGTGGAAACAGTCATGGAGGTCCTCGGTTAGCGGTCCTGGTTGAAATCCGGCGCGGTTCCTGTCATGGTCGCGGCAGGTTTCAGGCGAACCAGATACGGCGAGAACGGCGTGACTTCCAGAGCCAATTTATCCTTGGGCGAGTAGATGCGAGGCGGCCGCGCTTTCACGAACTTCAGCTGGCCCGCCCAGGGATCGAGCTTCACCCGGCTGCCGAGCGGCAAAGCCACGATCTGCTGCGGGTTATCGAGTTCGAGCGCGGGCGCGGCGTCCGCCACAGAACTCATGAACGAAATGCGATTGTCGATGACCAGGCTCTCGCCCAGGTTCGCCTTGGTCAGATTGGGCACCTTGCGGCCGTACCGGGCCAGGGCTTTGAGGAAGAGTCCCGCTTCGGCCAGGTTGTCTTTGTAAGGAGAGTTGGCCAGAATCTTGATCCCGAGCGCATCGGCTTCGCGTTCCTGCTCGGCGCTATGTTTGAAATCAAAAAGTGGCAATTGCTGCAGGCTGGGCACGACCATGCGGTCGTTGAAGGCGAAACTGCTGTCGAGGTCGTGGCCCAGAGCGGCATGGGCCAGGGCGTGGGCCAGAATGGCGGCCAGCGCGGCTTCGTTCGGCAACGCATCCAGCAGTCCGCGACTGATCAGGATCGTGTGGCCGATGGTCGCCACTTCGATGGGCGTCGTGGGAATAATCCGGCAACGGACCTCGGGATCAAGAACAATCTTGTTGGTGACTTCCAGATTCGTTGATCACCGTCTGCAGAACCTTGTCGACTTCGCCCTCGGGCACGATCAATCCCAGTTCTTCGAGCTTGATGATGACGTTGTCTTCGGCGCGCCGCTGCCAGGAACGCTGGATGTCGAGCGGACTCTGATCGGTATTTTCCGACAAGTCCTTGGCGGCTTCCGGATCGACCACAATCTCCGCGAACTCCGATTGCCGGCGCGGACCCAGGTTGTAGCCCCAGATGCGAGTCTGGGCTTTCAGGCGGGGATTCCGCGCTTGCGGTTTGGTGGAGTCAAATTCCTCGGAATAGACCACCGCCGGAAGCCACACTCCCGCGCGCAAGTTCAGGCGCCAACTGTCGATGTGGAACGTGCCGTAGCTGCCATTGAAGCGGACAATGTTGTAGCCGTTGTCCTCCACCCAGATGGCTCCCTTGAAACGGCTGCCGTTCCGATCTTTCTCCTTGCGCGGACTCACTTCGAAGATCAGGCAGCGTACCTCTCCGAGAAATTCGCTCTGCATGTAGCGCAGTTGGTAGTTCTTGCGGTCGAACCCGGTGCGATCCACAAAAATCATGCTGGAGAATCCCACCGGACTCAGCGAATAGAGTTTCGAGAACGAGCCCGCCATCCGCTCCACCAGCCGCTTGTCCAGATAAAACTCTTCCTTGGCCTGCTGGAATTGCACCCGCCCGAGAAAGTAACGGTCCTCGGAAGGGACGAACCCCAGGGTGGCGTCCGGCTGCATGCGCTGCAGGTAGGTTTCTACCATCGGGCTGTAGCTGCGCATGGTGGCGCTCAGGGCGCGTTCGTTGGCGATGATGCGATCAATCGCTTGTTCGGGATTGGGCTTCGGAATGCTGCTTGCGAAAACCGGGAGGGATGCCAGCAGAAAAGCCACTGTAAGAAAGCAGTGCCGCGCCATGGTTGCGCCTCCTGCAAATCTAAGTCGCCTGAAGCCACCGGACGAATTGCGACCTCATCCGGGGTTCGGCATCAGGGGGAGTAAGGGAATCAGGCTGGGAATGAGACAGAATCTGACCCGCAGGAAGCGGCCGGAAACCCGCTTCGAGCCAGCACACGGGACAGAACAGACTCCCGAGGCCTTTCATAAAGCCTCACTCTCGGAAAAAGAAAGGGCCAAAATGGCAGTTTCCGAGCACTCGGGGAAGGACATCCGTGATTCTAGCGGCACACGTTCAAGCCGCACCGTGAGGCTACTCACGGGAGGTCGTGATTGGCCTCATAGTCAACCTTCCGAAAATACCCGCGCGGGAAAAAGCGCAGGAGTTGCGAGGAAAGACGCGACTTGCCGCCAGCGGAGAGTCGTCTGAGCCCCGGATCATCTCCGTAAGTAGTTGAAAACAATAGCCCCCAAGGAGGACTGGGATGGCAGCCCGCGTGCCTCTAAGAATTATAGAAGCGCCAAGCTCCGAACATCACCAAGTATGGCGAACGAAGTCGAACCCGTCGTCCCTCAAGGCTGGAGGTCAACGCAGGTCTACGCCATGGCCACGCATCTGCCTGCTCATCGGCGTGGCCTTGGGCTACTTGTTCCGAGGATCGGCATCGCGCCCGGTTCCCACCCCACAAGCGGCGGCGCCTGCTTCTGCCGAGGCTTCGGCCGGCCCGCACCCGCAGAAGCCCAGCCTTGACGACTTGAAGCACATGGCCGATAAAAAGGCCGAACCGCTGCTCGCCAAGCTGAAAACCGATCCCAACAATTCTGATCTGCTCAACCAGATTGGAACGCTCTACAAAGCCACGCATCAGTTTCAAGAGGCGGCGGGATATTTTCAGAAGAGCCGTCGATGCCGATCCCAAGAACGTGGCCGCGCGCACCGATCTAGCTTCTTGCCTGTTCTACGAAGGCGACGCCGACGGCGCCCTTAAACAACTCCAGCAATCTCTCCGTTACGACCCCAAGGATGCCAATTCGCTGTTTAACCTGGGGATGATCCGCTTGCAGGCGAAGAATGACCCCAGCGGTGCGGTGACCGCGTGGCAGCAGTTGCTGAAGTTGAATCCGACGCTGGCAGACGACAAAAAGGCCGCAGTGCAGAAGTTGATCGCCCAGGCCCAGAAACATCCGCCAACCGAGTAGCCTGGCCGCGAACACAAAAATCCTTCTCCAAACACGGAGCACCACACCCGGGCCTCGCCGTTCTCCGGCGCACATCCCTACCGCGGTTGTTCTGAGAAGTCGCGCCAGATTTGCGGACTCTCAGGAACGGTTCTGTCGGAGGCGGGGGCAAACGTCGGGCCACAACCGGCGACGAAGACGATGAAGGAATGCCGGAGGTAACAGGAGCGTCCCTAAAGTTTCCTACGAAAGGCCGATGTGGTGGGTATGGCCATACCTCTACCCGGTCGACGTCCCCTGCAACTGCTCGCCATCGTGCTGGGTTGCACAGGAACTTCCCGCGTCATGGCCGTCGATCCGGCCGCTTACACCTACCGCGCCAGCGTTACCGAGGTTCGTCTCAGCTTTTCTGCCGTGGACCAGAACGATCACGGGGTGGCCACGTTGCAGGCCAGCGATTTCGCGGTGGTCGACAAAGATTTTATCGTCCGCAATTTTCAAAGCTTTACCCGCTCCGACTGGACGAAACTCGACATCGCGATTCTGGTCGATGCCAGCGAATCGGTCACGCCGCGTTTCCGCCAGGAGTTGGCCGACGTCCTGGAACTGGTTTCCCAAACCGCCGGTGTGCCCGACGAGAACCTTTCCATCTTCACCTTTCACGGCCTGCAACCCGCACAGATTTGCGCCGGAGACTGCCGCGTTTCCCGCGCGGCCGAGCGCCTTCCGGCCACCCGCGCGGGCGGGCTTACGCCCTTGTTCGACACCATCGTTTTCGCTTCCGACTTTCTTGCGCACCATGCCGACGCTCATGCCGAGAAAGT
The DNA here is from genome assembly GCA_963709865.1 of uncultured Acidobacteriota bacterium. GTDB lineage: Bacteria > Acidobacteriota > Terriglobia > Terriglobales > Acidobacteriaceae > Sulfotelmatobacter. Next base: position 170,654 of record CAVPXW010000019.1, on the reverse strand, counting down.
CCTCATCGTATTTTCTGACGGCGTCGATACCATCAGCCAAAATTCGCTGCGCGATGCCATCGACGCCTCCCTGAGCAACGAAGTCGAACTGGATTGCATTGACCTGAACCATTCGGCCTCTTCCCCGCAGGGCGCCGCGGTTCTGCGCACCCTGGCCAGCGCCAGCGGAGGACGGTATTTTCCAGCGCCCGACGGAGCCCTGCACGCTCTGAATGTAATACTTGAGGGTTTTCGAGCAAGCTACACGGTAAGCTATCGACTACCGAGTCGTGCTACCGGGTTCCACGCCCTCCGGATTCTGCCCACACATAACCTCAACCTGCGGTTCCGCAGCCGCAGCGGTTACTACTATCCAAACCAAGTTCGGTAATGGGAGCCCTTATGAAACGCATGCTGCTCTGCACGATTCTGCTCACCTTCCCCGTTTTTCTCTCGGCGCAAACCCACTCCCGGCAACAAGGCACCATCATCCGCATGCGCATGACGAATTGCCTGGGCTCGCAACACGGGTTCATGGCCGCCATGTCCGGGGAAGCGAAAACGGACTCGGGCCTGCTCTGCCCCGAATACGTTCTGGTGACGGAGAAAGTGGTCTATGTCATCAGCGGCAAGAATTCCGAACAATTGATTCCCCTGGCGGAGATCACGCGATTCCGCATGCAGAAAAATGAGATGCTGATTCGCATTGATGATGCTGCGAAGGAATCTCATTTCCGCATTAAGTCCATGGTGCTGCGGCCGGAGTGGGATCGCAATCAAATGCTGGAGGACGCAGAGGCTAGCGCCATGATCACGCGGCATTTAGACCCCGCTACCGAGAGCGTAGTAATAGCGGAGGGAGCCAGGGATCAGGACCGTTTTCAGAGATGGATTTCGAACCAGCGGGGAAGCTACTTGCGAGGCTTCCCCACGCGCTGCGCCGTTGCGAACATCTTCGCTACGGTGTCCAGATCTTTCGGCTGGACCTTGCCCGCGGGGATGCGCAGGTGAGTGAGGTCTTCGAGCTTCACCAACAGATCCACCAGCGCCATGGAATCGATCAATCCTGAGGAAACCAGCGCGAGTATTCTCGTCCAGGGTCACGCCGGGTTTTCGGATTAACCGAACAATGTGTTCGATCATTTGCCGGGCTTCTTCGGTCATGCGGACATTCCTCTCCTACGCCTCGCCGCTGCTACGCCTCACCGCCAAGTTCCGGATGCTCCTGCAACAATTTCTCGCGAGTAGCGGAGCGGGCTGCTTTCCCGGCGGTGCTCTTCACAATCCATTTTGGCGGCTTCAGGAATATCGTACGAACCGCCACTCCCATGCCGGCCACGACTCGGCTGCGGATCTCGCCCTCGATCTCCCCGGCGTTGCCGAGCAGTTCTTCGCCTTCGACCTCCGCGACCACGACAATGTCTTCCGTCCCGAGATCGGGATTGTATACGCCCATGGCGATCGCCCGCCCGTCATGGATGGCGGGATGGCCGGCGACAATCTCCTCAATGTCCTGCGGATAAATATTCTCACCGCCGATGATCAGCAGGTCGTTCTTCCGGCCCACGACATAAAGTTCGTCTCGCAGGCGGAACCCAAGATCCCCGGTGCGGTACCAGCCCTCGACAATCGCCTGGGCAGTCAGGTCGGGACGGTTGTAGTAGCCCTCGAACAGGCAGTCGCTCTTGACCAGAATTTCGCCGGCTTGGCTGTCGCCGAGGACGGCGCCGGCTTCCGACACGATACGAACTTCATGGTGGGGCAGCAACCGGCCTGACGAAGTAAACGCAACCGCACCTGGAGTCCCCTCCGCCACCGGAACGATCTGATGGGCGCCGCGAAATTGTGGACCATCGGCCCAGAGGCGCGCCGGACCGTCGCCTTCACCGATGGCCGATTGAGTTACGGCGAATACGTTCTCGGCCATCGCATACGACGACTGCAGGGCCGCGTCCTTCAATCCCGCAGCGCGGAATGCATTCTGGAATTCAAGCATGCTGTTCGCGCGAACCGGTTCGGAACAATTGATCAAGGCACGTACGGACGACAGATCGTACTGCGTCCACCGGCTGCGCGGCGTCCGCCGCGGCACAAACTGGAAGGCAAAATTCGGCAGCCATGCCAGGGTGCACCTGTACTCGCTGATGATCTGCAGCATGGTTTCCGGGTGCATCACCCAGTCGAGCGGCGATTGCAGCACGACCGGGATGTGGCAAACCATGGGCAGCATAAAGCAGGCGATCAGCCCCATGTCGTGGTAGAGAGGCAGCCAGCTGTAGACGCGAGTCGGTGGCCGCATCGATCTTGACCGCTCGCGCCAGATGTTCGAGTTGGCGCAGCACGGCCGCGTGGGACAGGGCTACTCCTTTCTGCAGCCCGGTTGTGCCCGCCGAATGTTGGATGAACGCCAGGCTCTCGGCTTGAACCGCGTGAGCAGGGATTTCCTGTTCTCCGTCCGCGTCTCTGCCGTTTCCTGCACGCAGCAGCTTCGCTCCCTCGGTGAGTGACACATGGCCAAGCATCTCGTCGGGAAATTCCTGGTCGATGACCACGATCTTGGCGTCGAGATTGGCGGTGACTCCAGCCAGTCCCGAGCGGTACTTGGCAGGCTCGATCTTGAAATTGGGATAAGCGAGGAACGTGGGCACGGCGCCCAGCATCATCGCGCCGACAAAAGTGCTCATCGCGGAGATGCCCTGGGGCATGATGATGACCACGCGGTCGCCAGCGGTCACGCCGTGCTCCCGGAGTACTGCTGCCTGCACCCGCGCACGATGGCGAAAGTCGCCAAACGTCAGCGTTTCCCGCTCGTCTTCGTCAATCCAGGCAGTCACAAACGGACGGCTCGGCGGAGCCGCGTCGAGAGCTTCGATGAGATTGCGGAAGCGAACCAAACATTGATTGTATGCGATGAAGCCGGGTGTTCTTGTAACTGGCGGAGGGGACCTTTATTCTGGTTCGCTGTCTGGCGCGGGATCGCTTGACTGACCCACGGAGGAATGTTGTTCCAAGGCATCCTGTATTGTCTGCTGTTCCTGTTTTGTGTCGCGGCCCTCGCCAAGGTCCGCCCGCGAAACCTGCGGCAGGCTGTTCTGCTGGTTGCCAGCTACGTCCTCTACGTCACGTGGGGACCCTGGTTCGCGGCCGTTCTTCTCACTTCCACGGTGCTGAACTTCCTGGTAGGGCGATGGCTTCGGCGAAAACCTTCCGGGGCCATCCTGTCTCTGGGCATTTTTCTGAACCTGGCACTGCTGGGCACGTTCAAATACCTTCCGGAAGTTGCCACCCGACTCCCGCTCTCGTCGCTGCAGAGGTTCTCGCACCTGGCGCTGCCCCTGGGCATCTCGTTCTGGACTTTCCAGGCCATGAGTTACCTGTTCGATCTTTACCGGGGTGAGGAACTCGACCCGTCCTTTTTCGAGTTTGCGCTCTACATGGTTTTCTTTCCCGTGACGATCTTTGGGCCGATCTGCCGCATGCCCGAGATGCTGCCGCAATTCCGCTCCGAGGAACCCACACCTTGGAACAACATCGCGCGGGGTTTCACCCGCATTGCCACGGGCGTGTTCATGGTGCAACTGGCCAAGCTGCTGGGACAGGGCATCCTGGGCGGCGACGGGATTACGAGCGGGTTTGATCGGGCCACGCAGTGGAGTGGCGCGGACGTCTGGTGCCTGGCGCTGGGGTACGGGTTGCAGCTGTTTCTGGATTTTGCCGGTTGCTCGCACATCGCAATCGGCGCGGCCCAAGCGCTGGGCTTCACCCTGCCGGAAAACTTCGCGCGTCCTTTCCAATCCACCAACCCCTCGATCTTCTGGACGCGCTGGCACATGTCGCTGTCTTTCTGGATCCGCGACTACGTTTTTCTCCCGTTGGCCATGTTGCGCCGTGAAGTATGGTGGCGCAATCTCGCGTTAGTGATCGCGATGGTGTTGTTCGGATTGTGGCATCAAGCCAGTGTGCTCTTCCTGTTGTGGGGTTGCTATCACGGAGTGCTTCTGGTCTTGCACCGTCAAGTGCAGCAGGTACAGCGCAAGTTCGACTGGGAACCTTCCCCAAATCTGTGGATGCCGGTGTCATGGATCGTGACCATGGCTCTCCTCAACCTGGGATGGATCTTCTTCCGCGCCAACTCTCTGCCCCAGGCACGTCAAATGCTGTCGGCGGTCGTGTCCCCGGCGAGCTACTTTTCGCACGTACTGAGTGGAAACCTGTATCTCCTGGTCGCGGCCCTGGCGCTGGGATACGGGATCGCAATGCTGGTGATCGACGCTCTCGATCGCTCGTTGGACGAGGAAACCTCCGCAGCCGCTCCCACTCCAGGTATCCTCGCGCGGCTGGCCCGCGGGCGCTGGTTCTGGCTCCCGCCTCTCTATGTGCTGGCCTTGATTTTCTTGTTGATCGTGACCCTGACGCAAGGCGCCAGCACCGCCCAGTTTATGTATCGCAGGTTCTAGGAGGTTGCGGAAGAAGTCGGCGATCAATTGCACTCATCTACCGTGAGTCAAAACAATTTGCCTCGTGCTCACTTGTGTAAACGCCTGGTTTCGACAGTTACCGCGGTGCGCCTGTGAAAGCGAAAATGCAAACCATCTCAATGGATCGTCCCTTAAACTCGGCTTATGGCTTGCCAACGTGGAAGACCGCTGATTGCTGCCTTCTCCGTTTTACTCATGTGTGCGCTGCTCGCCGTTGCCGCGGACTCACCGACTCCTCAGCCGCTGGCCACTCTCGATGTTGCCAAGCTGCTGCGTGAAATCAATAACGATTCCATCCCGACTACCGCACTGTTTTCGTCAGACAACTCGATTGCGGTGGGACCGTGCCCATCAGCGGGCTACGCTAAATGTTCTTTACCCGTCGTTCGCTGGGAGAACGGCACCTTGAAAGAGACGGCCGAGACAGCACACGTTACGCCACAGAGCGCCAGGCATCGGCAGATGGAAAACGAACGCTATTCGACTTCAATGATCGACAAGTACCTTTCGGGCAACATCTCCTAGAGACCGCTCAGACCCTTTTAACTCTGGGAATGAGCGGCCCTGAGGATGTGAATGGGGAGGTGGTACAGGTTGTCGATACGCTCTTCTAAGAGGGCGTGCTTTGAGTGGCGACGTAGTTTCCCAATGACGTGGACGCGAGTAAGGTCCGGTTCGATTTCCCCGTCTGGCGAGTTTGTTGCGATTATTGAGGGCACGAAGCTGTCTGTCTACCGTCTTCCGGCCTGCGACGGACAAAGAATCAGCCCACCACCCAGCTAGAAAACGAGTCAGTTGGCGTAACATCCCCATTACACTCATTGCCCCCGGAAATAGTTCGTGGCGGGTTCGCGGTGAACCGTTATCCCTACCACTTTGACACGGTTATCGTGAATCTCCTGTGAGTTCTATTCCACCGGCATCCCGTCCGGGGTAAAGACCGGAAACCCATCCCACGGCCGGGACATGCGCAACTGCTGGACGCCGCGGCGTCGCGGTTGTGTTCGAACAGGAATAGTCCGTAGTTGTAGTGCAGGACCCGGTCTGCCGGATTCTTCCGGATCGCCCATTCATACTCGGCAGCCGTCTCGTCCGGGCTTTCGCCGGGATCCTGCGCCTTGAGCATCAAGCGCAAGACCTGGTCGGAGTGATTCAGTTGATTGGTGAAAGGCGGCTTCTGCAATCGCTCCAGCATCTCCGTCGCAATGCGCGAGCCGATCATGACCGGTGAAGGCCAGCAGTTGCTCGCATTCGGCCTCAGAGGGAACGTCGGACTCCGTCAGGGGATGCCCGGACTCCGGTGGCAGCTTGCTCGCGATCTGCAAGAAACATCGCGCGCGCAAGCAGGTAGTTGCCCAGCGGAGTCATGTGCACATGCTCATACACCAGATCGCTGCCGATGATTCCGTTGGGACTCTCCTTGGAGAATATCGCCTCGGCATCCACCAGTTCTGCGCCCGGAGCCGATGACGCTACCGAGCGATTGATGTCGTTGATCCTGCTGTCGGCGCGGAAACGAAGCGTGTCGAGATCGCGGGCGCGAAGAAAATGCTCCTTGGCGCCCGCACGTAATCTCCCAGCATCCACAGGCTGCGCGCAATCCGGAATTCCAGTTCGGCGTACTGGTCATCAATCTTCGTCGCCGCCTGGTAGGCCTGCAACGCTTCGGCATACGAGCGAGCGCTTTCCAGATCCGACTCCCTGCTGCACCAGCGCCGTCCAGGAACGCAAGTCGTCCGGGCCCAAGTCCTCACGGTGCAGCGATGCGAACGGTCCACAGTCTTTCAGATTTGTGGCCACCGTGCTGACAATGACCCTGGCGCCAGATCTGCGCGCCACCGCGACGGTATCCCGCAGGTTCTGCTCAAAGTTCTCATACGCATACTTCATGAGCGGCGAACTCTCTCGCACCTGTTTATCGAGAAACATCTCCATCCCGCCCCATTCCTTCTTCTGCGTTCCGACCTTGGTGAGAAGCTGGCCAATGCGGGTGGAGCGGACAAAGATGCTGGTGCGGATCACCGGCAGGCTCATGCCGGAAGACGTCAGCGCAGTCCCGGGTCCATAAGGTCCGACGACTTCATTGTTGCCCGAGTAGATGATGAACACGTCCGGACGCTGTTCCGCCAAGTCCCTTCGCGATCGGCAACAGCACGTGGGAGTTGATGGCCACGCTGCCGGTATTCACGACTTCGAACTTCATCGACGGGTAGCGTTCCCGCAGCATCACTTCCAGGTATCGGCTGAAGGCATAGGCCGGATCGGGATCGCCCATGGCCGCGGATTCCCCGAGCACGAAGATTCGGAACGTCCCCTGCGGCTTCTCCGCCGGAATCGCATACGCTTGCGGGGTCTTGATCATGCCGGGAGGAAAGAATGGCGCGGGGAAAAACAGGTTGTAGCAAGCGGCGGCCTGGCCCTGCACCGTGCAGGGCACGGTGAGGCCGGTGGAAAATCCGACGCCGAACAGGCGCAACGCTCCCTCGATCGCGCCCAACAACAACACGGGCACGAGGATCGCCGTGGCGATCTGCGGCGCAGTAGCGCCAGCCGCGAGCTGGCGCGTTTGTTGATTCGTCGGTGCTGAGTCTACAGGTGCAGGCATCGTCGAATCGTTCTGCAGGTCTGTCGTGCCGCGCGGCTTTCACGATACAGGGCTGGACTGGATCCGATTCCGTGGGCCTAACCGCGGCGTCAGATCTCTCGATCATCCAGCCCTGCCGGTCCCCGTGCATGCCATATTCCGCTTGGAAGCGGAAAACGTTATGCCGCGGAAAAACGAAGTGCAGGCTGCAGATACAAGTCGTAACACTGCGCTGCTGGGCTGCACTTGCCCCGGATCCCCTTGCGTTTCGGCCGCCGCGGCCGAGGCCACTGTGCCATCCGCATTGTGAGCGACGGAATGGCACATCAGCGTGCAGGTATTGCGTGCCGCGGTTGTAGGCGATGGGAGCGGCGCCGTTCTGGCCCACGACGTTGACATCGAAATTCACCAGCCGCTCTCCGGTGATGGTCGGAGAGGTGGCTCCCATGCCGTGCGCGGTGTGGCACACCGAGCAGCTGAATCCGTACTGGTAGGATATGCAGATTGTGCTGCGTGAAGCTGGTGTTGGCCAATATCTGGGTCAGGTCGTGGCACTTCGCACACATCGCGTAAGGCCCGGCGACGCTGGTGTCGGGATTGGGAAACGTATTCGTGACCAGTCCGCCAGGGACTGCCGCCTGGCTGAATTGATAGTTGCGCTCGAGGATGTGCGAGTTGACCGATCCGTGCGGACCGTTCGGGCCGGTGCCGCCGAACTCGCGATTGTCGTCGCTGTTATGGCAGTCCGTGCAGAACAACTGCGTGCCCACCAGCGCGCGCAGAAGCCAGTCCCATTCTCGTTCAACATGTTCACCAGCAGGCTGGGCTGCGGCAGCGGACTGCGCCGAGCATGGGTCACGGGATGGCTCGAACGTGGCCGTCGACGCGAATTCCGGAATGATGTTCAGCGAGTCCGGCGGCCGACACCACTCGCATGGGCGCGTAGCCGTAAATCAATCAGCCGCTGCTTGCCCGTGCTGGTGCCGTGGCAGCGCAGACAGGTTTCATACTGATTGACCGCCGGAATGACGACGGTGATGCCATCGAGCGCGCTGATGCCCGTGCGCGCCCGCCTGCGGCGGACGAATGGCGGGAGGCGCGGCAAACTGCAGTTCCGGGTTGGAGGCGTGCGCGCTGTGGCAATCCACGCAAGTGGCATGGCGGTTGTTGTTGAGCAGCGCCGCCTCGGCGGCATCGTGGAAGTTGTTCCCTGAGGGCAGCGGATGACCTACCTTCGCGACCTCGGCCATGACGTTGGGAATCGCGGGCGACAAGTAGGTTCCGCCGCCATGGCAGGTCATGCAATTCTGGGTCACGGGATCGTACGCCGGGCGCCGGCGGGTGTAGCCGGCCGCAACAGCCGCGCCGGCGCAACCGCATCGTGCGACATGTGGCACGACGTGCAGGCATTCACGCCGACGGTCGCATACGCGCCGACGTGGGCGTCCGGTGAAACCTGGTTGGTCGCGCGTCTGGTGGACGCTGCTCGTGCATCCTGCCAGCGGATTGATCTGTCCCTGCACCACGCGGTTCGGATCGTGACACGCCAGACACATCTGCGCGTTGGAACTGTCGCGCACCAGAAAGTTCTGCGCGATCTTGTCGATTGTCCTGCACGTGCGGATCGTGGCAACTCGTGCACTCGATGTTGCCGTTGACCAGCTTCACCGCGCCGGTGGGATCGGCGGTCTTGCCCTGTGTCACCAGCGACGCCACCAGGTTGGGGGCGTCTTTCAACGGCGTCACCAGGCTGAACGGATGCGAACCCGTCAGCGTGGTGCCGAAGGAATCGGCGCTGTTCAGCGGCACCGACCGTGGGCAACTGGCCGTAGGCCGCGGACTGTCCCACGCCCACCGTGCCGTCATGGCAACTCAAGCACAGGCTGCTGGTGACGCCCAGCGTCGGCTGCGTGTTGCCCTGGTTGGGATAGGTCGTGCTGGTGTAGGGCGTGTAGGTTTTCTGCGACAGCTTCTGGTTCCACAGCGGGGTGACGCCGCCCAGTCCGCTGTGCGGAGCATGGCAGAAAGTGCAGCCCAGGCTTCCCTGCGAATAGACCGACGCGCCACTGCGACAGCGTCAGGTTGTGCATGCCCAGCACATCCGCCGGCTGGGCTGCGCCTGCGGCGAAACTCTGCGGCAACGATCAGCACGGCAGGCCAGCGACAGGAGCGGCTTCACGGTTGTTTCCTCCCGTCCGCTGCCTGGGCGACGCCGTAGTAGTGAAACACCTGGACGCGCCGGTTGAAGGAATCCACGACGTAGATGCGATCGTTGTTGTCGATCTGCAGTCCGGTCGGCAGCTGAAACTGCTCCGCGCCCGTTCCCTTCTCGCCGAAGTAGTACAGCAGTTGGCCCTCGCTGGTCGAACACCTGCACCACGCCCCACTGCCCGTCCACGACGTACAGATGCGCCTTCGGAATCGAACCCAATCCCTTTCGGCCGGAACATCCATCCCGCGCCGTCCCCAACTTTGCCGATGGCGTAGCGGAATGTGCCCGAGCGGTCGAGCACCTGCACGCGGAAATTCATGGCATCGACCACCACCAGGTCCTGCCCATTCAGCCGCAACTCGGTGGGATAGTTGAACTCGCCGTCGCCCGTGCCCGTCTTTCCGATCGTCTGCAGCACGCTGCCCTGCATGTCCATCATGAAGATCTTGTTGCGCAGCGTGTCGGTGACATAGATGCGCTGCGCCGCGGAATCCACGGCGATCCCCGTGGGACGCTTGAAATATCCTTCGCCGCCCTTCAGGCTGCCGATCGCGCGCCGATATTTGCCGTTGGCGTCGAAGACGAAAACCTTGCCCGCCTGCGAATCGGTGACGTAGATGTTGTCCTGCGCGTCGACGGCCACGCACTGCGGCGTCAGCATGGGATCCTTGCCCGCGTCGCGGCGCGAGAGGAACTTGTACTTCTGCTGCTCGAAATCGAAGATGTGCACGCCCGCCGCCGCCACGATCGGTCACGATGATGCGTCCGCGCGAATCGGTGGCCACGCTGTAGGGACTGACCAGGTAATGAAAGTCGGGCTGGCCCGCGACCACGTCCACCACCCGGGTCCAGAAACTGCGCTTGGGCTTGACCTCGCGCTCCAGGCTGAAGCTGCGCTCGAACGTGAGTTTGCGCCCGCCGTCCAGCAGCAAATCGGGCGCGGAGGGTGTGACCGTTTCCTTCGGGCGCTTCGCAGCTCCTGCCGGCGACAGCCAGAGCCAGCGCGAGCAGGATCGCCAGCCCGGCCCACGATCAGCCCGCTGCGAAAAGCCGATCTGCCCCGCGCCGTTAGAAGAAATCGAACCATCTGGATATCCCGACAAAATACGACGTCGTGTTGGCGGGCGCTCCCACGGCGCTGATGCCCTGGGTGAATCGCGTATAGCCCGCCTGCAGCCCGATTCTTCGCAGATGGTACTGCATCTGGGCATTGAAGATTTCGGTGTTGTTGTGCGAGAGCGTCTGTCCGCACGGTATCGCTGATGGCGCGATTGAAGCTGCCCGAGATGACCAGCCGCCGCATCGGGGTCACCGAGATGCCCCCGCCGTAGCTCGTGCCGCCAAAGGTAATGAAATCGTTCACTCCCGGCGTCGGCGTAACCGGCACCAGTCCGCCCGCGCCCAGCAGCGAGATCCCGTCGACTGGCGTGTAGTTGCCGGTCACGGTGAACTTCCGCGAACTCGAGCGATGTGGAATAGCCTCGCTCTGGCTGCTGGTTCCCTGGAAGTTGCGTCAAGCCGCTGTGCGTTCCGTTGAAGGCCGCCGTCCATTGCAGGCCGACCGGCAAACGGCGGTGCACGTTCGCGCTGTAGTTGTAGTAGGAGGTCGTGTAGGTAACCAGCAGCGACTGCACGTTCTGCGCGTAGCTGAATACGCCCGAAGTTTGCCAGCCCTGATCCGGTGAAAGTAATTCACGTTGCCGATGAATCCCAGCGCGTTGGTGCCCTGGCCGTTGCTGCTATCGACCACCGAACCGGAGAAGGTGAACATATCGAGCAGCCGCTTCCCATAGTTCACCGTGCCGCTCAGGTAAGTACCGGTGTAGTTCTTCCGAAGTAGTACTGGTCGTAATAGGTGGCCTGCGACGTCGCCGACAGGTTGTTGGTGAACTGGTAAGTGGCGCCTCCGCCCATGGTCGAGGAGTGCGAGCCCGATCCCAGGTTGAGTCCCGGCTCGTGCAGTTCCGTTGCCGCTAAGGCTCTGCGTCAGGTATCCGTTCAGGTTGTTGGTGTAGTTCTCGGTGACGTTCAGACGATAGCTTCTGGGTGGGATGAAAGCTGGCGCCCGTGTTTCCGATGTTGTCGGTGTAGCTGGACGTGTTCGCGTTCTGCCCTGCATCCGAGAAGTAATCGCTGTCGGACGTACGCCCGATTGTAGTTGGCATAGAACTGCCCGTGGAGAGGCAGGTTGTGTTGCGCGCCAACGCCGAAATCGTGCCCGGTTGAATCCTGCACCGATTCCTGCTGCCCGGATAAGAAATTCCGGAAACTTGGAGTTCAAGCTGTTGTGGTCGTAGAAGGCATTCAGACGAAATCCGGCGATCTGGTAATTGGAGTGCACATTGAACAGGCGCGTGCTGGAATTGGTCTCCTGGCTGGTGCCATAGATCGTGCCGCTGCCGTCGCCCTGCGAGTATCCAACCGAGAGCGTCGGGCAGTTCGGGAAGCAACGCGCTCCAGTTGATGCCGAATCCCTGGCCCTTGCCCATGGTGGTGAAGTTCGGCTGCCCAGTCAAGCCCAAAGGTGCCCGCTGCTGTTGCGGTCGTAGTGGTAGCTGACCGAGCCGGGAAAATGGCTGCCGGTGAAGAAATTCGCGCTGTCGCGCTACGCCGCTCGCCCCGGTCAGCGACTGGTAGCTGGAATTGCTCCGCGACTGGTTGTAGTAAGGCGTGGCGTTGAACGAAATGAACTTGGGATTGTAGTAATAGCCCGAGAGCCTGCCGTCGACTCCGAAGTTCAGTCCGTGGCTGGATGGAATCTCGTTGCCATAGTCTCCGCTATATCCGAACGTAAACAGGCCGCCGGCGTTCAGCTTCGTGTTTTCGCCGATGGACAGCTCGGGGCTTGGGATTGCGGCTGGTTTTGGCCGACACGAGTTGAGCCATCACCAGTACCGCCAGTCCGATGATGCGATTCGCTACCTTCATTCGCTACTGCCCTTCCGGCCAGCAGGCTCAGAAACCACTTGCCACTTACCCTCTTACAGGGCACAACACGTGCCAAAGCACGACCGTCCTCAAGATTTCTAATTCATTGAAAACAACTGGACTCGTTGCTGGATCAATCGAAATGGCGCGGGTCGGGAGATCGCTGCAGAATCACCAGACGCCGGTGCGGCATATCACCCGCCCTGCGGCGAGTTGAAACGACATCAACCGAGCGGAAAGCGCTTCCAGTGGCGAAAGCTTTTCACGCGGGTTTCAGAGTCGTGACAACCGCAGTGCCTTCCTGGCACCGGACTTGCGCGCTAGCGCACTGCGGATGAGCTCGAGCACACTCTGCGAATCGAGAGCACGCAGACATCGCCCGACGCTTGAAGTCGCAGCGCTGCTACACCACTTCGATCTTGGCCTTGGCGCGCAACTGCTTGGCAAGATCCGAACGCAGCTTCTCGTACTTGCTCTTCTGCAGCTCCGTCTTCAGCTCGCTCTTGACCTCCGCCAGCGGTCTTCTTGCGTGCGCGGGCTATGAGCGTTCAGCCGGATGATGGTGTATGCGCTCTCGATCTGGATCAGTCCGCTGACTTGCCCCGACTGCATGGCCTGCAAGGTCTTGACCACCTGCGGCGGCAACTTGTCGCTGGGCACGACCTTGTGGTCGCCCATGTTCACCCGGAAATCGTCTTCGGAGATCTTTTCCGCCAGCAGCCCGAAACTCCTGGTAACTCTTCGTCGCCTTGGCCTGGCGCAGCGCATCCTCGGCCTTCTTCTGCGCTTGCTTGGCCTGCTCGGCGGTGGCCTTGAGCGGCGGCACCACGGAAATGCTCTGGAAAGTGAACGTCTCCGGCTGCTGGAAGCGCGCCGCGTTCTTCTCGTAGTAGGCCTGCACTTCGGCCGGCGATACGGCAGCCCTGAGTCTCCACATCGGTCTTCAGGACCTGCTCGATCAGCAACGAGCGCCGCATCTGCTGGCGCAGTTGTTGCTCCGAGCCGTGCATCTCCGTCTGCAGGTATTGCTGGTATTGGTCTGGACTGTTGAACTGCTTGCGAAAATCGGCCTCGGCGCGATTCAGCTTCTCCGCCGGAACCGTCAGCTTGCGCCGCTCCGCTTCCTGGTACACCAACTCCTCGAAAATAATCATCTCCAGCGCGCCCTGCCGGATGGCCGCTTCCTGCGCCTTGGGAAATCCGTTGTGCTGCTGGGCATAGGGAAAGATCGCATACATTTCGCGCAGCAGGTCGCGATCGGTCAGCACCGCTCCGTTCACCCGGGCCACCGGCTTGTCGCTCACCTGCAGCGGCGACGATTGGGCAGAAGGCGTCTTCGCGATCGCGGTCGGCGCGTGCGAAGCCACCTGGGCCGACGCCGCGAGAGGGCCACGGCCAGCAGTGCGGAGATGGGGAGTCGGTATTTCATATTTCCTCGCTCGCATTTCTTGACAAATTCGTAAAAAAAGGGGAGAGTAATCCTCTCCCCCTTTTGTGCATCCGCCAAGGTCTACTGGAAGACCGTCGTGATGTTGTTGGTGTTGTTGGCTTCGTTCGCCTCGCCAAAGTGGCACTGGCGGCAGAACTGCGTCGTCGAAGGCGCATTCGTGTTGGCGACGTTGTTGATGTTCGGGTTGTACGGGCCATTCACGAAGAAGTAGGTGGCATAGTACTTGCCGCCGCCGTCGCCCGCGATCGGGCTTGCCGCGCTCGACGTGTAAACGGTCATCACGTGCTGGTTGTGGCAGGTGGTGCAGAGCACGTAGGGTTTGCCTGCGGCGGTGACGCCGAAGGGTTGCGACCACTTTCCAGGCGCCAGCGCCGGCCAGCCGTAGTTGGCTACGAACTGCGCATACGGAGTGCCGGTGGTCACGGTGAACTTCGTGCCGTCGAACGTAGACCAGGCCGGTGCTCCGGTGCTGATGGTGGCCAGCTTGTGCCCACCGGGTGATCGTTGGTGTAGTTGCCGGCCGTGGTGCCGTCGTTTCCGAGCAGGGTCGGAATCGGCTGGCTGCCGTAGGCAGTGTTGGTCAGAAGGCCAATCCTCTGTTCATACGACTGGTTGGCCATCATGTTGTTCGCGGTGAGGTTGCCGTCGTGGCAGCTCAGGCAGAGCAGAATGCCGCCGACTTCTTGGCTGCCAGTGGCGATGCCGCTGGGCAGAACTTCCGTGAAGCTCCCGTCGTCGCCGAACGCGATCGTCGCGCCATACAGTGGGCTGGCGTCCTGGCCCCACAATGCATAGCTGCCGGCATCGGCAGCGCCGTTGTGGCCGGAGCCGAACGAGCCGCTGTGCGGAGCGTGGCAGCCCGCGCAGCCACGGCCGCCGTTGTTGTGCGCGCCGAGGACGTCAACCGTGGACGACCACGTTCTGCGCCATCACCAAGCCCCCGACCGCCAGTACGAACATCACAACTAACATCGCTTTCTTCATAAAATCTCACGACCTCCATGAATGATGTTTTCAGCTGTTACCAAACTCTCAGAGGCTTAGGCCGTGGGCTGCATTTTGCGCCTGGGCGCTCGTCGCAACCGCCCCTCGGCTTATTAGTGCAAGTGGCCGCCCGAACCCATAGGAATCAACTATTTCCCGAGTTTCTGTCGCGTAAGTCATTGAATCAACGATGCTTGTGATCTCCAATTCGGATCTCGCGTCCGATTCGGGAATTGCTTGAAACTGGGGGAAAAGAACCACTTGCGAACCCCAGTTGGTCAAATTCCTCAGTTGTAAGGTTGTTCAACAGAAGTGTTGCGAAACGCAGCAGGCGCGCGCGGATCGAACATGCGTAACCACGTGGCTTGGCTTGCTACCGTCCCAGCCGAGGCCGCCTGCAGACGATCGTTCGAGAGACGCAGCAAGGTTGACGTCTCTACAGGAAGACGAGCGTGACGCTCGGAATCTCCTACTTGCTCTGCGGACTCTTCGCCTCGGCCGCCGGCGCGGCCGCTGGGACTGACTCTTTATTCCCGGCGCCCGCCTTTTTCTCGCGCTGCTGTTCCCGCTCCTTGCGTAACTGCTCGGCCTCGGCGTCGGTGACGTAGCGGAACTGTTGCACCCGGCCGGGATACATTTCCGAGGTGAACACGCGGTTGTTCTTGTCGGTGGCGATGCCGACCAGTCCCTGGAACTGCCCGGGCAGCAGCCGTGGCCGCCAAAGGTGATCAGCAATCTGCGCCTCGCTGGTTGAAGACCTGCACGCGGTCCTGCATGCCGTCCGCCACCCAGATGTGGCCATCGGCGTCAATCGCGACCCCCTTGGGCCGGGCGAAATATCCCGGACCGTCGCCGGCCTTGCCGAAGGTGCTCACGAACTTGCCGTCGGCGTCGAAGATCTCGATGCGGTTGTTCAACGTGTCGCAGACGTAGAGATTGCCATCCGCGTCGACCGCCAACCCGGTGGGTTTGGCGAAATCGCCCGGGCGTGGTGAGTTCGTGGTTGTGTCCGGTGGTGCCGATCTTGCGCAGCAGTTTGAAGCTGTCTGCGTCGTAGACCAGCACCTGGTCCAGTTCACATCGGCCACGTAGAGCAGCCGGTTCTCCTTGTCGATGCGCCAACCCGCCGGGATCGACCATCCCTTCGGTGATCACGTCTTCGGCCTTGTGGGTCGCATCGAACACCAGGATGTGGCGCAGTCCGGGATCGGAGACAAACAGGCGGTCGTTGTCGTCCATGGCCAGGCCGATGATGCGCACGAAATGGGCGTGGGTCTTGTTCTTGATCAGCTCCACTTCGCGGGTTTCGGTGTTGAAGATGAAGATGGCGCCCGACCTTCTGATCGGCCACGTACAAATTGTTCTTGGAATCCACCGCCAGACCGTAAGGCTCGGCCAGCTGGAACAGGACCTTGGTATTCTCGCTGGCCGCCTGCGTGCCCGCCAGACGATCCATCCACTTCTGTTTCTTGGTGTTGGGAGTGTCGACCTGCGAAAGCTTCTGCGCCGAATAAAACGCCTGGTACCGGATGCGGGCAATCGCCGGCGGGTTCGGCCACACGATGTTGGAGTAATCGATGACCGGAACCTTCTTGGGCTCGGCGTTCTTTTTCTTCTTGTCCCCAAACGCCGCGCCGGGGGCAAGCAGCGTCAGGCTCAACAGAAGCAACCCCGCGAGCAGGCTGGTGCGATTGCGAACTATCCTTGCGCTGGTTTCCGACGATTGTATTCATTTTCCTCATGAAAACTATCTCCGCGTCAGATCCTTGTGGCAGCTGGAACAGAACGCCAAATTGTTGGCCTGGTCTTTGATCAGCAGATCGGGCTGCGCCGAGGAATGCGGCTGGTGGCATGACAGGCAATTGATCTGCGCCCTCGCCTTGGTGATGTCGGTCGGATCGACCACGTCGGAGACCGGGTGGCCTTCCACCGGATGCCCGCGCCCATACTTCAGCGGCAGCACCACGACCTTGTTCTTTGCGAAATAGTCCTCGGGAAGCTTCACGCTGCCGTTGAAAATCGTGAGCAGGTGCTCGGCTTCGAGTTTCTTGCGGCTTGCGACTCGGGCCCGTGGCACTCCAGGCAGACTGCATTCGTAGTCTTGGCGCGCAGCAGGTGATCGTTCGTCGCCGCCGTGGGGCTCGTGGCAAGTCGCGCATCCCTGCCTGAACGCGGGCTGATGCAGGACGTGCTTCTTCCCCTGCTCGGCCTGGTCGGTGTGGCAGCCCAGGCAGATGTCCACCGCATTCGTCTTGGGGAGTCCCGGCTGCCGGCTGGCATGCGGATTGTGGCAATCCGTGCAGTCCCCGGCCGCGCCCGGATGCGGCACTTTTGCGCTCTCGATCTGCTTGGCCTTTTCGGCGTGGCAGGTCACGCACAGCGATTTCACATCGGTTTGCGTGAGCACTACTTTGCCGTCCTTCGCGGGCGCGTGGCAGATGTCGCAGGACTTGTCCGCGAATGGGGGATGCGGAACTGCCGCATCAGCTTGGGGCGGCGGACTGGTGCGGATCGTGGCACTGGTGCAGTCCGCGGTCGCGAACGGCTGATCGTGGTGCGCCTTCTGCAGATCCGCGGCCTTTGACATCGTGGCAATCGATGCAGAGCGCCGGACGCGCCTTGGTCAGATGAAAGTCGAACTCCGGCTTCCCCACTTCTCCCGGTCTTGTGGGTGGTGTGGCAGGTGTCGCAGCCCATATCGAGCGCGGCATGGCGGCTGCCTTTTTCGGGGACGTTCAAGTCCTTGTTGTGGCAGTCGAGACAGAGATTCTGGCCCTTGTCCCCCGACTCGGCCTTCAGCAACTGATTCTTGTTGTCGCTGGTATGCGGATCGTGACACTTGATGCAGTCGCGCACCGCCGGAGGATGAACCGTCCCTTTGAGAGCGGCGGCGTCTTTCTCGGCGTGGCAACTCAGGCACAGAGCCTGCGGAGTCGAAGTGATCAGCTTAATGCGGGTGATGTCTTTGTTGACCCGAACTTCGTGACAGCTCAAACATCCCGTCGCGATCGCGGAATGGACGGCCTTGCCCTTCGTCTTATCCTCGTGGCACTCGAGACACTTCGCGGAATCGACGTTCTTGTCGAGCGGAACCGGATGCTCCTTGGCCAACGCCGGCATCACTTCGATCACCAGCAAGAACGCCAGCAACTGGAGAAGACGAGGAAAGGCCTGAGCCATGTTCGCTTTCCGGTTCATAAGAATGACGGTTTGGAGGAACTGGGACCATTGCCAACCGTTGCATCTGCACGATCCTCGCCTTAGTGATGGTGGACCAAGCACCGATCTTCGATTGAACTGTAAATTATTGCAACAAATCACTTTCCCACTGACAGCCCGCGGTGACCGAAATTCCCTCGATCCGGATTGAGCCTGCCGCGAATGGGCCTTCTGCCACACCCGCTCGGTGAAATCACGCACGTCTTTCCATGGTCGGGAAGACTGTCGCTTTCGCATCGAATTTCCGCCAATTGTGATTGAAATCACAGACTTGCGGCGCTGGGTGAATTCGCAGTGAGCCTTTAAGAAGATGAGTGTTATGGCTCACGGTCAGAGCTTTGAAGCGCTTGCTCAGTGATCTTAATTCATTGATCACAAAGGATTTGGACCAAAATGCGAACGTTGGCGCGGAACGTGCATTGCAGGATGCGAGGAAGAGAGATCGATCTATGGCCCTGTCACTTCGCTCCGATTTTCGCGGGATGCCCGCAAAGTCTGGCAGACGCTCAGTTCCATCAAGACCGGCGTCGTTCTGATTATTCTGGTCGTCATTTTTTCCGCGGCCGGCACGGTCATCTTGCAGCGTCCGATCACCGATCCCGACGACATGCAGCGCGCCTACTCGCCGCAGATGCTGCGCTTTCTCGATGCCACGGGCCTGACCGACATTTTCCACACGCGCTGGTTTGTCGCCTTGATGATTCTGGTGAGCCTGAGCATCATCGCGGCCTCGGTGCAGCGCTTCCCCAACGCCTGGCGGTACTTCTCGCGCCCTTACAAGAGTCCCGATGAAAGTTTCCGCAAGGTTTTGCCGACGCAGGCCAGATCTCGGTTGCCGACTGAAGAGCAGGGATTGAGCGCGGCCGAGCGCGCATTCCGGCGCTTAGGACTGAAGGCCGAACGGATCGTCCGCCCCGACAGTTTTTCGCTTTTCTCCGAGCGCAATCGAATCTCCGAGATGGCCGTCTACATCGTTCATGCCAGCTTGCTGCTGATTTTCCTGGGCGGCATTGTGGACGCACTGTACGGCTGGCGCGGCTTCCTGACGCTGACTCCAGGAACTGCGAGCAATCAGGTTGAACTGAGGAACGGAACCCAGCGGACCATTCCCTTCTCGATCCGCTGCGATGGCACGGGCGAAGACACCTACGCCGACGGCACTCCCAAGCGCTGGTGGTCCAAGCTGGCCGTGGTCGATGGCGGACGCGAGATTTCGCGCAAAGAGATTGTGGTCAACGATCCTCTGGTCTATCAGGGACTGCGCTTCTACCAGGCCAGCTACGGCCGCACCGGGAAGCTGGATCAACTGATTCTGAATGCGACTCCAGCGAACGGCACCCCGGGTACGCCCCAGGAAATTTCACTGGCGATGAACCAGACTGTCGCGCTCGATGCCGACACCAGCGTGCAACTGGTGGAGTTCATCCCCGACTTTGTGGTGCAGGACGGCCGGGTCTACGCGCGCAGCAGAGACGTTACGAACCCCGCGGTCCACATGATCGTCACCTCGAAGAAAGCCAACACCAGTGTGAACGTGTGGCTGCCGGAAATTCCCGGCATCGACGAGAACGCCTCCTCCCCCTACAGTTTCGACCCGAAGGATCTGAAGACCGGCCTCTATACCGGGCTGCAAGTCTCGCACGAACCCGGCCAGTGGGCGGTGTGGGCTGGAGTGGTGCTGATGGCAATCGGCCTCACCTTTGTTTTCTACGTGGTTCACATGCGCTTCTGGGTAGTTCCTGTCGCCGATGCGCGCGGCCGAACCATGCTTTGGGTCGGCGGCACCGCGAATCGCAATCGCGACGCATTCGAGCACAAATTCAAGAACGTGGTGGAAGAGATTCAGAAGGAATTGAAATCCGAACCTGCGGCCACCGCGCAGCCCCAGGCCACACCGATCTCAGGCACAAAGATCTCGGGAACAAAGATCTCAACCACAAAGATCTCAGGAACAACCATCGCCGGAAAGTGAGTCCGGCAACGGAGGAAGTGTATGGCACGCGCAAAAGTTGAACAGCATCCCGCGACCGGCACCACGCTGGTCGTGATGGTGGGGTTGGGAATCGCCTTCCTGCTGTTCATGGCTTTTCTGAATGTGGTCAAGAGCGGAAACATTCTGAGTGAAGCCAACCTGCTGTACGCCGCGCTGATTTTCTACGCCGGCGCGGGAGCCTTATATCTGGGCTTCGGCGTGACTGGAACCGACTCCTACATCAAGTTCGCTTCTCTGGTGACCTGGGCCGGACTGCTGGCCAACACCGGAGCGGTGGCCCATCGCTGGTACGAGGCGGGCCATCCACCATTTGCCAGCATTTATGAAATGCTGCTGAGTTTTGTGTGGACCCTGGCCGCGCTCACGCTGATCGCGGAAAAACGCTACGGCGTGAAGGTGATCGGCACGGTGACCATGCCGGTGGCGATTGTCGGCGTCATCCTGATGCAGCTTCTGCCCAGCGAAGTCCGGCCGCTGGTGCCCGCGCTGCAATCCACCTGGCTGCACGTGCACGTGACGCTCGCCATGCTCGCCTATGCGGCGTGCGCGCTGAGTTTTGCGCTGGCCATGATGTTCCTGATCCAGGACAAAGTGAAGACCGAGACGTTTCTGGCGGCCACCAGCGTATTCACGGTCGGAATCTATGCCGCAGTCCTGACGCGCTTCGAGAAGTGGGGAGGGCTGAGCGTCATCGCGTGGGACGCCGAGAATAAGGCGGAAGTATTCGTCTCGCGCGGCGTGCGGCTGTTCGTGACGATTCCGGATCTGGGCTGGCTGATGCTGCTGGTTTTCGCCGCCGTGCTGGCGCCCCTGGTGCTCTACATTGTGTCACGCGTTAAGAAGAATGAAGGTTTGCTGGCGATCGCCGACCGTGCAGTCTTCATCAGCATTCTGTCTGCAATCGCTGGCGCTGGATCTTCTTCTTGGTGCGTGGCAAGTTCTGGACAGTATCCTTCGCTCGATGCCGAGGGACTGTACCCCACCAGCCTGGCGGCAAGCCCCTTCATTCTCTCGGCGCTGGTGGGCGGAATCTTCGCCAACCTGCTCTACCTGTTGCTGCTGTGGCGGCGCGCCGATCTGGAAAGGCTGCTGCCCGATGCCGACGCGCTCGACCGCATCACCTACAAAACGATTTGCATCGCCTTCCCCCTGCTCACCCTGATGATCGCCGCCGGCGCCTACTGGGCCAACCGGGCCTGGGGTTCCTACTGGAACTGGGACCCCAAGGAGACGTGGGCGGCGATTACCTGGCTGGTGTATGCCGGCTACCTGCACATGCGCATCACGCGCGGCTGGCGCGGACGGCGCGCCGCCTACTTCGCCATCCTGGGATTCGCGGTGGTGATGTTCACCTTCTTCGGCGTGACCTACTTGCTGCCTGGACTACACGCGTATGCCTGAGACTATGACGGACCAAACAAATTCCGGACATGCCGGCTGAAGCGGTCGCTGCTGCCGCCACTTCGCGCTCCCCGTACGGGCTTCTTCAGTACGGCGTATTCGAGCGCGGCCTTGCTGGCCGGATCCTATCTCGACGCGGCCCAGTCGCGGACGATTCCGCGCCAGCGGGAACCAAGCCCGAAGATCCCGAACTACCCTGGCTGCGCATCAACTGGGAGATCAAAGCGCTGGTTCCGATCGCCTTGCGTTCTGCTGGGCGGAATGTTGCTGTTCCTGCTGGCCACGCTGTCCTGGCGCGATCCGGAACGCCACATGGTGCTGTTGGTCGCGGGGGCCGGCGCGGTCGCCATCTGCGGCGCGCTGCTGGTGGTGCTCACCTACACTGTCCAGCGGCCCATGGTCGAACTGCAGCAGAAGATCGCCCAGCTCGGCAGCGGCGACCTCAACGTGGCCGTGAGCTTTGCCCACCGCAACGACGAGATCGGCGACCTGGGCCGCAACTTCAATCAGATGGTTGAGCAGCTGCGCGAAAGCCGGAACGAAATCGAACGCCTGCACCGCACCCAAATGTCGCGCGCCGAGCACCTGGCAACTCTGGGAGAGCTGGCCACGGGTCTGGCCCACGAAATCCGCAACCCGCTGGCGGGGATTGCAGGCGTGATCGAAATTATTGGCCGCGACCTGCCTGCAACCAGCCCGGCGCGCGCCGTGGTCAAAGATGTTCGCCAGGAGATTGCCCGCATCAATCACATCGTCACCGATCTGCTGCAGACGGCGCGGCCGCATCCGCCCCAGAGTCCGCAAGAGCGACCTGAACACCACCGTCGAACATGCCGTGATGCTGGGCCGCCAGCAGGCGCTGGCGAAGTCGATCGAAATTGAGTTCCACAAAGACCCCTCGCTGCCCGAAGTGGAGCACGACAGCGATCAGATCCACCAGGTGCTGCTCAACCTGCTGTTGAATGCTCTGCAGGCCATCGACGGAACGGAAAAATCACCGTCACCGTAAAGCCCCAGGGAGCAGATGGCGGTCGTCGAAGTCACCGACAACGGCCGCGGCATCGCGCCCGATCACCTGCCCAACATCTTCCGCCCCTTCTACACCACCAAAGGGCGACGGCACAGGCCTGGGATTGTCCTTGGCCCGCCGCATCGTGGAAGACCACCAGGGACGCATCGACGTCACCAGCGCGGTCGGCAAGGGCACGACGTTCGCGGTGGTGCTGCCGCTGCAAAGAGCAGCAGCGCCCGTCTCTGCGTCTTAAGCAACTCCCACTGAACAGGCGTCGCTGTTTTTCACAGGGACTGCTAGCCTCGTCAAAATGAGCGCAATCGCCTGATTTCATCAATTGACAGACGCACCGCACAATCTCATGGCCTCTTCACGTCCCAGTGACCAAGCTTTGCTCCTCTGCATTTGATGAAGCCGAAGCGAACTGCTAAGGCAGATCCCAGTCAAGCGCATAAATCTCTTGGGTACTCTGATCGCGCAGTACTAGGGGCTCGTCGTCGAGGGACAAACCGTTCCAAGTGAGGAACTCTATCCCAGCAACTGCACGTTGCAATCGGATCGCTGCCAATTTTTCCTTCACTTTGTTAGCAAGCTGGACTCGGTACACTGCCGGATCAGGCACGTCATAGGTTTGGAAATACAGATAGCGGCCATCCCGCGACCACATCGCACACCCGCCAGACAAATCTGTGATTCCCGTCCATGCTTTGGTCGTTGAGTCCCAAAGCAGCAGCTTACGTGCGTTGGTCGTTGAGGCCGAGAGATAACGGCCGTCCGGAGACCAACGCGGACAGTACAGCCCCTCGGCTCCATCCATCTTTGCGACCTGTCCTGTGGCAAGGTCCAGTAGTGAAAGCGCGGTCGACTTTGGATCCCCGGATAAAACTTCCGGGAATCCGCCGAACACGATGCTGCGCCCGTCCGGCGACCAGTCCGGAGACGCCTGACTGTCTTCACCTGGCGTGATCTGTTTTGGGGCACTCGCTCCCTCGGCTGGAAGAATGTAAATGTGCCAGCTTTTTCCCGGTTCCCGCCCCATGAACACAATCTGCCTGCCGTCCGGAGACCAGCGCGGCAAGTTCGCCTCCATAGGTGGAAAGGTCAGCTGCAGCTTGTCGGTTCCGTCAACTCTGCTGCGCCAGAGGATGCGCTCCGGAAATGACACCCAGCTCGCCCAACCGCCGTCGCGTGAGAATGACACGCCCGATGCCGATATCCCGCCCATGTAGGGAAGAAACTGTCCGCTCTTCGCATCGAGGCGAACCAACTCTCCTTTTAGCTGTGTTCCTAAAGCGAACAGCTTCGTACCATCTTTGCTGGGCAGCGGCAATGAGAAGCTCAGCGGACCCGCAGTAAGCTGAATCGGGCCAGCCGAAGCTCGACCCCACCAGTGCCGCTTCTCGTGCGTTATCCAAAGATCGGTCCCGCCATTGCGCGTGGATTGAAAGACGAAGTACTTGCCATCACTGGTCCAATTGCCACAGCACTCGACGGAATGCTTCTCCCAATGAGGGAGCAGCGGATGAGTTCCGGAGCCATCGCTTGATGTCTCCCACAGCGAACTAGTATCCGTCTTTGGATCGTAAGACGAGAAGCGCAAAACCTGCTCGTGTGGCGACCACCTCGGCCAACCCGGTAGTCCCGCTGTGGTCAAGAGCCTATGGGATTCGCTTCCGTCTCTATTGCTAACGATCAATTCATGGAGCGTGCAATACGCCATCCGTTGGCCTTCGGACGACCAAGTTGCGTCTTGTGCAGTAATACTGCCCACTCGTCGCGGCGATCCTCCGAGCACTGGCACGACCCACAGTGGGACTTCAATCTCATCGGAATTCCACGTATAGATGAGTAAGTCAGAACCGCTAGGTGAGATGCTGAGCGGGGCGGCGTTAGTAGAGCCTGACGGCACCATCGAAGTGTCGCCTCCGGTGACTGAAACTTCGCCAACCCCGTAGTTGCCGCTGCCCCGTCCTTCTACGAAGAAGAGACGTGCGCCATCGCTGACCATCGGTGGCGGAATCTCGCCCACTGAGAAAATGCTGACCTTGTCTTTCCCGTCGTGCGTCAATTGGGTGTAGCGGGTAATGCGGGGAATAGCCTGAGGCGAAGCCCACCAAGCGATTACCATCGTCACCACTACTGCACAAGCTGCGAGCGCAAGAGAGCCCGTCAACGAAGAGCGCCCCACTCGACCTGCCGAAGCAACCACATTCCCTGTCGGGGGGATCATCCCGGATTGTCTATCGCGCCGCAGACGCTTCAGATCAGCCTTTAGCTCGGCAGCGGATTGGCATCGTACATCACGGTCTTTCTCCAGAGCCTTGTTGATAATTCGTTCTAGTTCAACTGGCACGTCGGGATTCAGCCGCACAGGAGCCACCGGAGCACGCTCCAGAATGGCGTTGAAGATCAACCCCGAAGTGTCTCCCCGGAACGGCAGCGTGCCGGTACACATTTCATAGAGAACCGCCCCGAACGAAAACAGATCGGTGCGCGCATCGAGTTCCTTCCCGCACACCTGTTCGGGCGACATATAAGCTACCGTGCCGAGCGCGCTGCCGGGACTCGTCAGGTGTTCTTCTGAGTCGACCGTCGGGTCGCTCAGGGCAACGCCCTCCGGCTTCAGCGTGACCTTCGCCAACCCAAAGTCCAGGATCTTCCCCTGACCCCTATTCGTCACGAAGATGTTTGCGGGTTTGATGTCGCGGTGAACGATTCCCTTCGAGTGTGCCGCATCTAGTGCGTCGGCGATCTGGATGCCTAGGTCGAGCACAGTCTCGATCTCCAGCGGCTTGCCAGCAATTCGGTGTCGGAGCGTTTGCCCCTCCAGCAGTTCCATGGCGATGAAGGTTCGCCCATGGGACTCATCAATCTCATAGATCGTGCAGATGTTCGGGTGATTTAGTGAGGACGCGGATTTAGCTTCCCGCTGGAAGCGGCTGAGAGCTTGTACGTCGTGGGCAAGCTCGTCGGGAAGGAACTTCAGGGCAACGTGGCGACCGAGTTTGAGGTCCTCTGCTTCATAGACCACACCCATACCTCCGCCGCCAATCTTGTTCAGGATGCGGTAATGGGAAACCGTCTGCCCCACGGGTTGGGAGGGCGTGGACACTGGCTAGACATGTTAGGGATGCAGGTGGGGCAAGTCAATAAAAGCGATAGGGTTGACGGTGGATCGACAGGATTGTTGTTGTAACATCCCCATAACACTCTTTGACTTCTGGGGCCGCGACTCCATGGGTCCTCGTTTCGCTCCCTTCCCGTGCCCACGGCGTCCCTTCCGTAGTAAGCTAAACAAGCATGCCTGCAGAGAAGATCCTGATCATCGACGACGAACGCCTGGTGCGCTGGTCGCTACGTCAGAAGTGTGAGGAGTGGGGATATCAGGTCGTCGAGGCCGCCGCCGGCGATCCCGGACTGCGCCTGGCGCAGCACGAATCCCCCGACCTGGTTTTGCTCGATGTACGCCTGCCGGACTTGAACGGCATTCAGGTTCTGGAGCAACTCAAGAAGAGCCCCGATGCCCCCGCGGTCATCATGATCACCGCCGATCCCCAACTGGACGACGTGAAGACCGCGCTCAAGCTGGGCGCCTATGACTTCATCGGCAAGCCTTTCGATTTCGAGGAATTGCACGTCACCATTCAGAATGCGCTGGAAGCTTCCCGGCTGCGCACCGAGGTGCAATCTCTGCGCGGCGAAGTGCGCCGGCATACGGGTTATCACGAGGTAGTCGCGGTATCGCCGAAAACCACGGAACTGATGAGCTTCGTGCAGAAGGTCGCTGCCAGCGAGGCCACCACCATCCTGATTCAAGGCGAGAGCGGCACGGGCAAAGACCTGATCGCCAAGACCATTCACTACGAGAGCACTCGCCAGAACGGACCTTTCGTCGCCATCAACTGTTCGGCGATTCCCGAGACCCTGATGGAAGCCGAGCTCTTCGGCCACGAACGAGGCGCCTTCACCGACGCCAAGGCGATGAAGAAAGGCCTGTTCGAAACGGCCAATGGCGGCACTCTGTTTCTCGACGAAATCGGGGAGCTCTCGCCTCTGCTGCAGGCCAAGCTGCTGCGCGTGCTGGAGGACCAGGTCATTCGCCGGGTGGGAGGCGTGCGCGATATGCAGGTGGATGTGCGCGTGATCGCCGCCTCCAATCGCGACCTGGAGAAGGCCGTGCGCGAAGGCCATTTCCGCCAGGACCTCTATTACCGGCTGGCCATTATCGCCATCTTCATCCCGCCCCTGCGCGAGCGCACCGAGGACATTCTGCCGCTGGTCGACTTCTTCATTGACTGGTACAACCGGAAGTTCAAGAAATCCATCCGCGGGATCAACGCCGAGACGCGCCGGCTGCTGCTGGCGCACAACTGGCCGGGCAATGTCCGCGAACTCAAGAATTCCATTGAGCGCGCCATGATCCTGGAAGACGAATTTATTCTGCGCCCGGTCTACATGCCGTTCGCCGTGGGAGAAGCCGCGCGCAGCGGCTTAACCGCATTCGAACACAGCAGCGCTACCGGCGACGGTGGCGGCAAGCAACTGCCCAATGGACGCGTGCTTCCCCGTCTCTACATTCCTGAGGAAGGCACATCGCTGGAAGAGGTCGAGCGCGCCATGGTGGAGTTGGCCATGCGCCAAGCCAACGGCAACCAGACCCACGCCGCCCGCCTGCTCGATATCAGCCGTGACGCCTTGCGCTACAAGCTGAAGAAGTTCGAACTCGTCCCCGCGGGCGACGACGAAGCCGCATCCGATTCGATTCCCTCGGAAAACGCTTCCAGCTAAACGCAATCCAGCGTCCTTCCGAATCCTGCAAGCAAAAAAGGGCTTCCTTTTAGGAAGCCCCTTGGCACCAGCATGAGCGTTATGAAAGAGCGCCGATTTCTCGACTCGGCCCGCGGGAACCATTGCTAGTCTGACTTCGCTCGCGAGACCCCTTTTTTAAGACCGGTGGACTCCACGCTGTGTCATTCCCCGGGGCCGGGCACATGCTGATCGTGTCGTCCGCCACGTTATACTGGAAGCGTTTGCGATTGTTTTGAGCCAGGAGTCGCAGGTCGCGGGTGTTGGGGTCGCGCGGCTTCCCTCGGTTTGGCCCGACTGCGCGGTCTTGCATGATCTGGAACCCTGCGGCAATAATGTCTTTGACGATCACGTCGATATGGATGGGACCGCGGCCACGCTCTGAAAAATACGCTTGCACGGCCGTTGACAGTTTCATGCCCATGTACTGCCCAGGGATGACCTGTTTAGGATTCCCTTCTCCTTGCCCCTCCAGCGGGAGGTTCCCGTCTTGAATAGATTTGATGCGAGCGGTCGCACGGTCCAGTTCGTCTAGTTGGAGTTGAAGGCGATCCCTGCCCTTGAGCAGCATGGGGATCGCCGGGTTGTCTTTGGAATCGGGGAGGCCCGAAAGCGTTGCAATGGACTGGTCAACTTGCGCGAGTTCAGACACGCCGGCCTCGCGCCCCTCGGTCAATGCAGACAAGATTTTGTTCATTGGGAAACTCCCGGATCGGAGGCCGATTAACGCCTCTCGAAATCGTCTACCCTCGGGCCGCGTGCTCTTTTGCCTTGGCAATGTACTGCTCGACCTGCTGCCGTTGCGGATAGTCCGGGTTCGCTTTGAGCAACTGCTGCCAGGCCTCAATCGCGCCCTTGGGATCTTGCTTGCCTTGCCAGCGCACCCAGCCCAGATTGAACAGGGTCTGCGGATGACCGGGCCGGTATTTCAACGAAGTCTGCATCGCGGCCAGGGCTTTTTCGGCATCCCCGGTGTACCAGTACGCGGTGCCCATGTCGGTGCGCACATCCGGATTCTCGGGATGGATCACCAGCGCCCGTTCGTAATATTGGATTGCGCTGGGAAATTGTTGCCCGTCGTAATACAGGTTGCCCAGTTTGACCAGGGAATCGTAGTCGTTGGGATCTTTGTTTACTGCCTCGAGCAGCGGTGCCGCGGCCTGCGCCAAGGCGGCTTGCGCGTTGGGGTCGGGCTGCTGGGGACGGACGCCGCTCCCCTGCTGAGTCGTGGTTGCCGGGGCAGCCTGGGCTGAGCCCACCGATGCTGATCCCCGAAATAGATATCCCAGTGCCACGCCCAGCAACAGGCAGAATGCCGCCAGTACATAGGCTTGCGTGCCGGTCCAATTCCCACCCGTGCTGGAATTAGAAGTTGGCGGCGATTGCGGGTTGTCTGCTTCGCTCATTTTCTTTCTCCAATCTGGTGCCGGCAGGCGCCCGTTGCGGCGATTCCAGGTGAAACAGGCGCGTGACCGCGGCGGTCATCTTCTCCTGCTCCTCCTTCTCTGGGAGTTCCTTGAGTTCGCGAGCCAGGGAGCTGGCAATCTTCTGTATGACTTGTGCTGTGATTGCGTGAAGCGACTGATCCTGCTCCCGGGTAAAGGGCCCGCGTTCTGCGATAAAAGACTCCAGTTCCTGCCGGCAAATTTCGTCGAGGCGGTGGCGCAGCGCCACAATGGTGGGCACCACAGTCTCCGCCTGTAGTTTGCCGCAAAAGGCTTGCGCCTCTGCAGCCACAATTCTCTCTGCCTCCGCGGCCGTAGCCGCCCGTTCCGCACCATTGTTCTTGACCGCATGCTCCAGACCATCCAGGTCATAGAGCAGGATGCCGTCCACCCGGCGCACTTCCGGTTCCACGTCACGCGGCATGCCGATATCCAGGATGACCAGGGCCACGCGGTTGCGCTCAATCGCGATCCTCTCCGCTTCCTCGCGAGTCAGGACCACGTGCGGGCATCCCGTCGCGCTGATGACGATGTCGGCGCGCAGCATGCACTTCCAGCGGTCCGCCAGGGTGACCGCCGTGCCGCCTAACTTCTCCGCCACTTCTTGCGCACGCGTCGGCGATTGGTCAATCACCACCACCGATCCCGCTCCGTTTTCCACCATGTGCCGGGCGGACAGTTCGCTCATCTTTCCCGTCCCCAGCAATAGTACTTTCCGTCCCTCGAGAGAACCGAAGATCTGCCGGGCCAGGTCGAGCGCTGCCGTCGGTATCGAGACCGCCAGCTTGCCGATCGCGGTTTCATGGCGCACTCGTTTGGAGACGTTCAGCGACTTTTCCAGCACCGCGTTCAGAAAGCGTCCGGCGGCGCCCACGGTTCGCGCCTGTTCCCATGCGGCCTTCACCTGCGACACAATCTGCGGCTCCCCCAGCACCAGCGAGTCCAGTCCCGACGTCACTCGGAACACCTGGGTCAGGGCGGCTTCATCCAGCAGGCGGTAGAAGTGCTCCCACTCGCTCAGCTTTAAGCCGTGCTCAACCCCCAGGAAGTGAAGCAGCGAATTCGCGGCCAGGGTGGGCTCGCTGGCCCACACCAGAAATTCCGTGCGGCAGCAGGTGGACAGCACGACGACCTCTTCGATGCCTTCCGCGCTCTTCAGTTGCTGCAACACCTCGTAGCGCCGGTTTTCGCTGATCCAGAAACGCTCTCTCATGGCCAGCGGAGCAGTGCGGTGGTTCAACCCGACCACCATGAGCGTAGGTTCCACGACGAACACCTCGGGCGCAAGTTGCAACTGATGGAAGGGCAAGCCGTTTGCCAAAGGATCCGAACCGGGGTGGTCATTCCAATCATCGTGGTTTCAGCAACTTAGGTGCCGCGCCAAAAATCCGCATGTGTCTGAAATCCCGACACTGCGGCATATCGCGCGGACCGCGAGTCTTTTGACGCGATCTGTTTGTGGCACATCGACTTAGGCTCGCACTAGGATCACGACCATTAGTGACCACAATCACTGACCAACGCCCCCGCTTCCGTCGAAACTGCATGACGATTAGTACATTCTTATCAGTCTCGAACTTCGTTCGCCAGATTCCTCCGCTTCAGCGCAGGCGAGGGCCGAGACCATCGAAGGACTTGAAAGGAACAGCAATCATGAAGATGTCGAAGCTCGTAATCCTGATCGTGATGATCGCGCTGGCGTTATTTCTGGTTTTGCCCAACCTATCCTGGGCCGCCGATGACGGCGCGACCGTCTACAAAACAAAATGCGCCATGTGCCATGGCGCCGACCTTGCGGGAAAACCGGCCGCCAAGATTCCGAGCCTGGTCTCCGACACGGCTAAGAAAGCCTCCGACGCCGACCTGACCGACATGATCGCCAGCGGCGGCAAAGACAAGAAAGCATCCCATGCGTTTGCGGCTAAGGGCATGACCCCGGACCAGGTCAAGATGGTCGTGGCTTACATCCGCGACGCGCAAAAGAAGTAGTTTCGGCCAACGTAGTTTGTGAGGATCGCTGTTCCGCAAGCGAACCCCGCGCTGCCCACGACGGCACCGCGACACACGCGAGGGTGAGTGATCCGCTCACTGGCAAGCTCTGGCCCAGCTGGCTCGCCAGGGACCCCTCCCCGGCTCGCGAACATACGGAACAGCCAGCCCGGGTCTAAGTGCTCACCCTTAGACCCGGGCTTTTGTTTGCTCCTATCCATCGCTAATTCTCAAGGAGCGTAAAGGCTGTTCTCGCCATTGATCTCGAACATCGAAAGAAAGCCCGCAAATTGGGATCATTTCCACGATCTGCCTAACAGGCGATGAAAATCAAATCCATCCAATGGGACCTTGTGCTTTCTTGCCTCAACTGCAATACGGACGTGCTCTGGCTTCAGAGCCTGCCTGTAATCCTGCTTGCCATGCCGCGCAAGATCGACAGGCTGAATGCCCAGATTGGGTCCGACTTCCAGCCGGTTCACCCACAGGTGATCTGCAGTTTCTAATGAGGCAGGGCCACGCGGTGCAGGAGGGCCTGAAACCGCGGGTCGAAACGCAGGCCGTCCCATTCCCTTGCCACGGCTAGATGGGTCAAGGCAATCTCTCTCGCAGCATCAGCTCTTTCGAGCCAGTATAGGGTGCGCTCGTTTTCTCCGGCATGAGCATAGAGGCGCGCGATGCGGACGGCAGGAACATGGATCCGTTGCGAGCGAGTCGCCAGTGTGTCGGCCGCACGTTTCATAGCCAGGCGATAGCCACCTTCCCCGTAACCCTCTTGCAGGTCCCGCACTACTTCCTGATCGCCGAGTGCCGAAAAGAATGCCTCCGCCTCTTGCACTGCTTTTTCGTCCATTCCTTTCTTGTAGAAAGCGTTCCACAGACCCAAATGGGCGAAGGAAAGGCCGGGTTCAGTAGCCAGAACTTTTTGGATCTGCACAATGGCTTCATCATAGCGGCCGAGATAGATCAGGTGCCATCCGTAGAAGGCCTGGAAGAAGTAACTCATGGGGTCCAACTCGAGGGCCCGATGCATCTCTCGCTCCCAAGCCTGATTGCGCAGGCGAGAGATCAAATAGTCGGCATACATGAAATGTGCGTTGGCATGGCTGGGATTGAGTTCAATGGCTCGCTGGAATTCTTTTTCCGCACCCGGCCAGTCCCTGTCAATCATTTTCAGATTGGCCAGACTTACATGAGCATCGGCGAGCGAGTCGTCGAGTTCCAGGGCCTTGGTCACAGCGACCTTAGCTTTCCCCATGGTTTCCTGAGGAGCCAGAAAACCCGTATCTGTGCGGGACATATACACGTCTGCCAGACCAACGTACGCCAAGGCGTAATTCGGATCCTGGTCCAAGGCAAGGTGAAAATACCGCTCCGCGTTGTCCAGGTCTTCCTTCGAGAGTCTGTACCAGTGAAACCGCCCTTTGAGATAGGCCTCATAGGCATTGGGGTTCACCTGGCTTGCGCTGCCCAGTTGTCTTGTCTCCTCGGGCGTGAGTGCAACCTTGATCTCGCGGGCAACCGTACTTGCAACTTCACTCTGCAGGACCAGCACATCCTGCAGATCGCGTTCGTAGGTTTCAGCCCACAGGCTGGCATCCGTGGCAGCGTTGATCAGTTTCGCGTTCACCTGCACGCGTCCGCTGGAGCGTTGCACCGAGCCCTCAAGGATGCCGTCCACTCCCAATTCCCGAGCGATTTGCGGCAGGGGCTTCCTCACCCCCTTGTACTGCATCACCGACGTACGTGAAATGACTTTCAGTGCCCGGATCTTCGACAGGTTTGTGATCAGGGCCTCCGTCATCCCATCGGCAAAGTAGTCCTCGTTGGCATCCCCCGAGAGGTTGACCAGCGGTAACACCGCAAGGGACTGAATGCGAGAAGAGCCATGACGATTTCGCAGGAGGTCGCGCAGACCGCCCCGGTCCCAAGCAACCACGCCCGCTACGATCAAAATGGCCGTGATGATTGCCACCGGAATCAAGTAGCGTCTCTGGCTGTGTCGAGCTCGCGTCTGCCAGGGAACTGACGGATTACCCGTGGGCCTCGCCAGGCCTCGCAGATCCACCGCCAGGTCCTTCGCCGACTGGTAGCGGTTCTCTGGTTCCTTTTCCAGACATTTCGCAATGATCCGCACCAATTCCGGAGACAGATTGGGATTGAGAGCAGCAGGAGACTTCGGCGATTCGTTCAGAATGGCACCAATCAGTTGTGAGCGCTCTACCTCGGCAAAGGGGTGGCGCCCGGTGGCCATTTCGTACAGGACCAGTCCAGCAGCATGAATGTCGGTGCGAGCGTCGATCGGTTTCCCCAGCAACTGCTCCGGCGCCATGTACGGCAGAGTCCCGGCTATCCCTTGCGTTTCGCTAAGACTTTCCGTCGCGGCGCCCGCTGTGACCGGACGCCACAGCTTGGCCAGCCCAAAATCCAAAATCTTCAGCCGTCCGTCGCTGGACAGCCGCAGATTGCCGGGCTTCAGATCGCGATGGACTACCCCCTGCTCATGAGCAGCCGCCAAACCTTCTGCAAGCTGCACGCCCAGACTGAGGACTTCCTTCTCTGGCAGCGGTCCGCCAGCTAACTCCTCGCTGAGTGTGATTCCGGAGATGTACTCCATGACCAGGAAGTCCACACCCTGTTGCGTGTCGAAGTCATGAATGGTGGCAATATTTGGATGATTGAGTTGCGACAGGATGAGAGCTTCTTTGTGAAAGTGCTTGCGGGCTGATTCGTCGGCTAACGTACCGGGCGGGAGCACTTTGATGGCGACATCACGAGCGAGGTGTTCGTCGCGGGCACGATAGACTTCTCCCATGCCCCCGGCGCCGATCTTCTCCACGACGCGGTAGTGGCCCAGTTCACTTCCGACGAGCAAGGCCTGATCTGATGCTGGCCTGGCCATAGGAGCCTCCCTGAACTCAGGAACACCGCCCTTCGTCGCCGCGAATGCCGGCGTCTCAATGAAGTCTCCGGCTTTATCATCGTGCGCCAGTAGCGATTCGACCTCGTGGAGCAGTCCTTCGTCTTCGCCACACGCCTGCTTGACAAAGTCGGCCCGGCCGCCTTCTTCCACTTGCAGTGCGGCGTGAAACAGTTCCTCGACTTGTCCCCAGCGCTCACGGTTCATTGAGTTTTTTCTCCGCTGAGTTCCCGGAGCAACCAGGCCTTGGCCAACCTCCAATCCCGCATTACCGTTTCCGGCGAAACTTTCAAAACTTCCGCAGTTTCCTCGACGCTCAGGCCGCCGAAGAACCGCATCTCGACGACTCGGCTCTTGCGATCGTCCACTTGCGACAGGCGGCTAAGAGCCTCATCCACGGCGACCAAATCCGCACCTGCCGCGGGAGCAACCACGGGGACCACGTCCAGCGAAACTCGTAGTGCTCCTCCCCCGCGCTTGTTCGCCAGCCGGGCTTTGGCCTGGTCGGTAAGAATGCGCCGCATCTGCCGAGCACACAGGGCAAAGAAATGCGCGCGGCTCTGCCAATCAATCAGCTTCAAATCCGAGAGGCGCAGGTAGAGCTCATTAATCAGCTCGGTGGTCTGGAGACTGTGTCCCTCGCGTTCTCGCCTCATACAGCGCTGGGCGGCGCGATGCAGCTCGCGATAAACCTGAGGTGTCAGTTTCTCCAGGGCCTGCTTGTCACCCTGCCGCCATGCCTGTAGCAGTTCCGTGATCTCGTGTCCGAGGGCCGCGGTCATGCAAAGCCTCTGCACCTGCAAAAGGGGAAAGGGAGGCGACCCGAGAATTGGCCGGCATTTCCTATTCGGGGGACAGGACACCAGGAACTCTTCGTCCCGCGTTCTCACTGCTCTTGCCTTCTGCCTTCGAGTTAGCCCTGGAAGGAACAATTGTCAGTGTTCCAAAACACGCGGGAATGTGATGCGGCGCACTCTTAGGTCTGGTTTGCTCGATTTTGGCTGAGCCCCTCCCGAGCAACCTCGGAAGAGGCTCGCACTTCAAGAAATCTGCTTTCTCCGTTGCAGGTCTTGACCCCAGTTCTCGCTATAGGAAGTGAAGGACAAGAAAGTCTCGGCACGCTGCCAGAACGACACCGTGAGCCGAAATGCCTAAGGAGGCAAGTTATGAGAACACAAATCAGAATCGTACTCGGATCCATTCTCCTGTTGATGGTTACGATGGCCTGGGCACAGACGCAGCGAGTTACGGTGCCGTTCTCGTTTTTTGCCGGAGATGACAAACTGCCGGCAGGCGACTACACCATCGCAATGACCCTGGCAAAGGACACCATGATCCTTCGCTCTGCGACCACGTCAACCGCCTTGGCGCTACCGGTAGCCTGCCGGAATGTTCCGTACACCGAGCGCAGTGATCGGACAGCCCAACCGGACCAGAGCTACCTGCTTTTCCAGCGCGACGGTGCGTACTACTTTCTCACCGAGGTGTGGAAAGAAGGTACAGGCCAGATCTTCTCCATTCCGGGCAAGTTGCAGCGGGAACTGGCCAATAACCGTTCCCCTGACCAGACCGCGCGAGTTGAGGTTCCGATCTCACCTCAGTAGAACGCACAAGAAAACGCTAGAGTGGCGGGCTCGTCAGCCCGCCTTCTGTATACCTGTACTTTGTCAACGGTTGAAACATTCCCGTGACGCTCACCGGCTCCAGGCTGCCTTTTGGACCTCGCGTTTTCCACAGAGTACCCTCCAGCCATGTTCACCTAACCTTGACCGAGATATCCCCGTCCGCGATACTGGCATCGACCATCGGGATCCGATCTCAGACTGTAACTCCTTGCGGCTCAAGATTTTGCCCCTAAGTGATTGCAGCCCATAGATTAAATCTCGAATTTCCCCCAAGTTGTTGATTCCAATAGACCGGGGGGAGGGGGGGAGGGGGGTACCAGAGGGTAATTTCCCAAAATGGTCCGCCGCCGCGCCGACCAGAGCCTGCAAGCCCACTGATCCATGATCCCTGCCCCCTGCCTTTTTTGCGAGATCAGTCACCGCTCCCTGTGATTCTAATCACAGCCTTTTCTCCATTCCAAAAGTACTCTGAACTTGCTTGTGGGAGCGTTTTCAGAGTCTTACGCCGAAGGGGGAAACATCATGGGAGTCGCCGGCACTACTCCAAACATGGGCCGCATGGCTCAGGACTTTTCCAAAAATCCAATGCTGGTCTACTGGGAGATGACCCAGGCCTGCGGACTGGCCTGCAAACACTGCCGCGCCGAGGCCATGCCTCAGGCCCATCCGCTGGAACTCAACACCGAAGAGAGCAAGCGATTCCTCAACCAGCTTGTCGGATTTGGCAATCCCCTGCCGCACCTGATCCTGACCGGCGGCGATCCTCTCAGCCGCAAAGACATTTACCCCCTGATCGATTACGCCAACGGGCTGGGGCTGGAAGTTTCCATCACTCCCAGCGCCACTCCCGAGTTGACCAACGACGCCATCACCAAGCTCAAGGCGCACGGAATTCAAAGCCTGGGACTCAGCCTCGACGGCTCCTCGCGTCGAGAAACACGACAACATCCGCGCCGTCGCTGGAACCTTTGAGCGCACCATGGAAGCGGCGCGCCATTGCGGACGCCTGGGCCTTCCCATCCAGGTCAACACGCTGGTCGCGGAAGAAACCGCCGACGACCTGCCCGCGATCTACGAGTTATTGCGCACCAGCTTTCCCGGTCATGCGCTGGAGCCTGTTCTTCCTGATCTCGGTGGGACGCGGCAAGGCGCTGAATGAAGTCTCGCCCGAAGAGGGCGAATCCATTATGCGGTGGGTGTTTGATCTCTCGCCGCACTCGCCCGTTTGCCATCAAGACCACGGAGGCCCCGTCCTACCGCCGCATCGCGATTGACAAGATGCGCGCATCTGGCATGGCAACGCCTGAGATGAAGGCCACTTCCGTCTACAAAGGATTCCAGATTCGCGATGGCCACGGCATCGTGTTCGTCTCGAACCTGGGAGATATTTATCCTTCCGGATTCCTGCCGTTGCGCTGCGGCAATGTCCGCACCGGTTCGCTGGTCGACGTCTACCGCGACTCCGACGTTTTCCGCGCCCTGCACTCCCCCGACCAGTTTCACGGAAAATGCGGTGCCTGCGAATACAGCCACATCTGCGGAGGATCGCGCGCGCGCGCCTATGCCTACACCGGCGACGCTCTGGGGACGGATCCGTTCTGTCCCTACGAGCCCGCAACGGCGGTGACGGCATAGCCGGCGGCGGTGAGATGGCGAGCCCAGACTTGCTCGAGGAACTTTCAGGAATAAAGCTTGATGGGCGCAACCACCCGCGTGATGGTTCCGCTGGGACTCGGTTGGTCCGGCTTCAAGCCACATCGCATCGAGGCGAACAAGCCAATCGACTGGCCCAGCATCACATCGAGCACGGGGCGATAGTGATCCGGAAAACTGGCCTTGGTGTCCAGAGACAAACAGTAATCCACCAGTGACGCCACATCATCGCCCGCGTGCGCGGTGACCACCGCCCGCACCCGCCCCAGATGCTTGCGATCAATCTCCCGCAGCAGGTCGAGTTCGTAGCCGCGCCGGCGCGCGTCGCTCGACAGGAACGCCACGAACAACGTCTGGCTGTCGACGCTCGACAGCGGCCCGTGACGCAGCCCCAGCGGCGTTTCCGCCATGGTGGTTACTTTGCCGGCGCTGAGTTCCACGACTTTTAGCGCGGATTCGTCCGACACCGCGCGCAGAACTCCCGCGCCCACAAAACAAGTACGCGTGCAACCGAGCAACGTAATGGCCGCCGCGGTCTCGGCTGCGACCGGAAGGAACCGCCGGCCGGTCTCGCTCATTTGCGCGACCACCTCGCCGAACTGGGCAAAATCTTCCAGATGACCCACGCACTGTCCGGCAAGAACCATGTTGCTGAACGAACTGGTCATGGCGAGGCCGCGGTCGTTCACGGCATCGTCGAGCACCAGGGCCACAGCGCGGTCCGCATGGCGCGAACACAGCTCAGCCATCGGGCCCTGCGGATTGCAGGTAATCACCAGATGCCGAATCTCGCGATGCTTGTCGAGCGCCTGCTGCAATAGCGCCACGCCTTCCGGACTCTCCCCTGACCGGGAAAACGAAATCCAGAGATACTCCCTGCCCGGGCGATGGTACTCCTCGAACTCGGTCAGCAACGTCGTACTCGGAATGGGCCAAACGTCACAACCCCAGCGCCGGCGCAGCAAGGGAGCCAGAGCCCGGCCGGTATAGTCCGACGTGCCGGCGCCCACCAGGTAGACAGTGGGCGAAGAAGTGCTGCCGCGGCCGATTCCGGCGCGCCGCAACACATCGTTCAACTCGGCACGGAGGTCACGGCAGCGCTCGTACGTCTTGCCCCAGGTGTCGGGCTGCTGCCAGATTTCGCGGGGCGTGTGCTCCAGACCGCGCTCAATTCTCTCCGGTTCCGGCAACTCCAGCAGCGTGCGCAACGGGTTGTCCAACGTGGAATCTCCTCAACGCAGTCCGTAGTCTATTACAATGTGGCTTCGCTTGAAAAGTATTCGAAAGAAAAGGAAATCTTGTTCGGAAGGAAACGGTAGAGGCGGGTTGGATCCGCCTTGCACGCTCCATCCCAGCCAGAAGTTCACTCTCCGGAAATCGCGCACGACTCAGCAGCAACTAATCGTCCTAAGAGGTGTTTTCTTTTTCGAAGGGAGAAAAACATGAGCCGTGGTTCCCGTTCCCTGAATTCGTTGCTGCTGGCCGGCGCGCTGGCTTCATCCTTGGCAGGAATCGCATGCGCCGAGCACCATGCGTACCGCGTTTATGATCCCTACTACACTGACTATCACGCGTGGGACAACGACGAAACTGTTTACTACCATCGCTGGGCCGAGGAAACTCACCGCGACCGGGACCGCGACTTCCGCAAACTCCCTCCCCAAGAGCAAAAAGAATATTGGACGTGGCGTCACAACCACGGCGATCACGACGAGCCGCGACCAAGGCCATCACTAGCGCCGAGGCCAGGCTTTCAGTGGCCGAGCGCCTTGAGAGCCTGGTCCGCTGTAATCAGTCTCGCCCCCAACCGTTTTAATTCTGCAATGGTCTTCTCCCCGTCTTCCGCCTTTAGCGTTTCGATCGCATCCTGGACCACGGCCACGCGCCGTCCCCGCTCGAGCAGTCCCTTGGCGGCAAAGCTCACGCAATATTCCGTCACCACTCCAAAGACCACAAACTCCGGGTGATTTCCCAATCGCCGCACCAGAGCGTCCGCGTGCCGGCTCTCAAAGATATTCAGCGTCTGTTTTTCGAGAAGGATCTGCTGGTAGCGCGACAAATCCTCCGGCAGTTTCGCCTCCGCCTCATTCGGCACCCGCACAACTTTTTCCGTCAGGGCTTCGGGGACAAGCTCCGCCCCGGCGGTTCCCTTCACGCAATGCGGCGGAAAGATTTTGAACTCGGGATCGTCGGGCGCATGAAAACATCCGTGCGAAACCAGGAACACCCGGCCGTGGCGCGCCGCGTCGGTCAGCCGCCGGATGTTGGGCAGCAACTTCTCCGCGCCCGGCACATAAAGGTTTCCTCCCGGCAACATGAAATCCGCCTGCGCGTCCACTTCCCAGAAGATGAAGTCTTGCGAAACCATGATTCTCCTTCCCGTGCGAAGGCCGAGCGTACCACCTTGCTTCGGCGCTGACAACGCTATCGCAGGAGTGGTGCGCAGCCCGCTCTATGCGCTATGCTACCGGCACCATTCCGTGAAAAAGCAAGCTGTCACCTACGACACCGTACGTCGTGTCGCTCTCAGCCTCCCCAACGTGGAAGAGGGCACGTCGTATCGAACTCCAGCCCTGAAGGTGAACGGAAAGCTGTTCGTCCGTCTGCATCAGGACTTGGACAAGATTGTCGTCAAAATGCCGTTCGACCGTCGCGAGGAACTGATGGCGGCGGATCCGGAAACCTACTTCATCACCGATCACTATCGCGACTACCCGTGGATCCTCGTGAGCCTGGCGAAAGTGCATCCCGACGCTCTGCCGGAACTGGTGAAGACCGCGTATCGCGCCGCTTCTCTGGCGAAGAAGCGTCGCGTATGATTTGCGGGTTCCTCCATCTTCGAGAAATGACATGAGCCACGACGATAAACTGGTAATCCGCAATATCGGGCTTCTCCTCAGCGGAGACCTTGACCATCCCATTCTTGACGCCGACACCGTGGTCGCGCATCGGCGGCATCATCCAGGACGTCGGCAAAGAGAAAGACATCGACACCTCCGGCGCCACCACCACGATTGACGCCAAAGGCACGGCGCTGGCTCCCGGATTGATCGACAGCCACGTGCATCCCGTCTGTGGCGATTGGACGCCCCGCCAGAATCAACTGGGCTGGATCGACAGCTGCCTGCACGGCGGCGTCACTACCATGGTCTCCGCCGGAGAAGTCCACACTCCCGGCCGTCCCAAAGATATCGTCGGCCTGAAAGCGATGGCCATTTTCGCGCAGCGCGCCTTCCAGGCGTTTCGTCCCGGAGGCGTCAAGGTCTACGCCGGAGCGCCCGTGCTTGAACAAGGCATGGTCGAAGACGACTTCAAGGAACTCGCCGCCGCGGGCGTGAAATTTCTGGGCGAGGTTGGCCTGGGCAGCGTGAAAGACGGCGTCACCGGACGCCGCATGGTCGCCTGGGCCCGCAAATACGGCATCCAGAGCACGATTCACACTGGCGGGCCGTCGATCCCCGGCTCCAGCCTCATCGACAAAGACATGGTGCTCGAAACCGACGCCGACGTGATCGGCCACGTCAACGGAGGCCACACCGCCCTGCCCGACGACCAGATTGTTGCGCTGTGCGAGCGCTCGCCGCGCGCCCTGGAAATTGTTCACAACGGAAACGAACGCGCCGGATTGCTCGCGCTGCGGACGGCGAAAGAACTGAAGCAACTCCACCGCGTGATTCTCGGCACCGACTCGCCCGCCGGATCCGGCGTGCAGCCGCTCGGAATTCTGCGCATGATTTCGATGCTGTCTTCGCTCGGGGAAATTCCGGCAGAAATCGCGATCTGCCTGGCGACCGGAAACACCGCCAAGATGCGCAGCCTAAACTGCGGCCTGATTGCGCGCCGGACGCGAAGCCAGTTTCGTCTTCCTCGACACGGCGCAGCAGTCCGCCGGCAAGAACCTGCTCGACAGCATTCAAAAAGGAGACCTGGCCGGAGTCGGCATGGTGATCACCGATGGCGCCGTCAGCATCCAGCGCAGCCGCAACACGCCGCCCGCCACGCGAGTACCAGAAGTGGTGAGGCCGTAACGAACCATGTGGGGATGGCCGCCTCGGCCGTCCAAGCGAGGGCGAAGCCCAGCGCTATTGTGTAGGCGTGATTGGCTGAGGGTTTTGTGGTAGTCGAAAACGACGCAGAGCTTTCAGCGCTGCGCCAGACGACTGGTAAATGCGATTGGGCTTCAGCCCTGAGGTTTTCCTGTGCACACAACAACTCGTACGCTTCGAACCATGCTCTACTCCGCGTTCTTCCTGGTCGCAGCCCCCACTCTTTCGCGCAAACATCCATCCCGGAATGGTGCCGCGCCCTGCCGCGCCCGGAATACAAAGCTCTCGAGCGCGTTCCCGTCAGCGATCCCTGGTTCGAAGTCTACAAGCCCGCTCCCGGCGTCTTCGCCATCTACGAACCGCATCAGGCCGAAGAGACCATCGGCTACCTGATCGTCGGCGAGAAGCGAGCCCTGCTGTTCGACACCGGCATGGGCATCAGCGACATTAAGAAAATCACCGCGGAACTCACCAAACTGCCCATCATCGTGCTGAATTCTCACACCCACGACGATCACGTGGGCGGCAACTGGGAGTTCGACACCGTCTACGGAATGGAC
This sequence comes from uncultured Acidobacteriota bacterium, assembly GCA_963709865.1. GTDB lineage: Bacteria > Acidobacteriota > Terriglobia > Terriglobales > Acidobacteriaceae > Sulfotelmatobacter. The sequence continues at coordinate 129,370 of CAVPXW010000019.1, read as the reverse complement.
ACGGACTTCACGCGCAAGAACGCGCAAGGATCGCGCGAAGACGCACAAGCCGAAATCACCCCCGACCAGATCTGCGGCACGCTGCCGAAAGGATTCGACGCGAAGGCCTACGCCACTCGTCCGTGGAAGATCACGGCCTACATGCACGACGGCGACCGGATTGACCTGGGCGGTCGCACTATCGAAGTCATCGCCACACCCGGCCACACTCCCGACGCGATCTCGCTGATCGATCGCGCCAACGGCCTGCTCTTCACCGGCGACACCTACTATCCCGCGCCCATCTGGCTTTTCCGGCCCGAGACCGATCTTAACGCGTACGCCGCATCCATTCGCCGCCTCGCCGCTCTCGCGCCGCAACGTCAAGCTCGTTCTGGGCGCGCACAATATTCCGGTTGCGTCAGCCTACGGTGCTCGCGCGTCTGGTGGCGGCATTCGATGCGGTGCGCGCGGGCAAGGTCACGCCAACGCCGGATTCTGCCGGGAAAGTCCTCTATAAGGTGGATGACATTCCTTTTCTGATGCGCGCGCCCGGCTGAGCATCCGCTGATTGCCGAACTACAGCGCAGTCCGTCTTCGCCTTTGATCTGATCCTTCGTCAGCCCGCCGACGCGCGCCAGCGGACGCCCGCTGTCGGTCACCGCGATCGCCACCATGATTTCATTCGCCCGCGGCGCGTCGTTGATTCGCACTTCCATGCCGTCGAAATGGCTGCGCACGAACGCCGCGTCCTTGTGCCCCAGCGGGATGTCCAGCACCACGCCCATCCCGCCGCGCTTCTTCGACGACGGAATCAGCGCCGCTCCTTTGCCTAACACGCGCCGCACCGGCGTCCCCAGCTTGGGATGGAGAATCGCCGCCGCATGTTCCAGTTCTCCGTTTTCGCCGACGGCTGCCGCCTTGCCATAGCTCTCCGCCGACGGGCCCGCAATCCCCAGCGCCGCCACCGCTCGCGCCGTGAGCAGTTCGCCGAGTTCCTCGCCAATCGCCATCAACTCCGAAAGATCCTCCACATATTTCCCGGCGCACGGATTCTCAATCACGGCCACGGCCGCCGCCCGCCGTGTCGGCGGAGCAATCTCACGATCCATCTCGCGCTGCGTCTCTTCCACGAATGTCGCAATCTTGCGGATTTTCGCTTTCATCGTTTCATCCTCACCGCAGTCCGTCTTCTCCCTTGATCTCCGACGCCTTGAGCCCGCCCACGCGCGCATGCACCCGAGCGCCCGGTCGTCATCACCAACGCCAGCAGGATCTCATCCGCCCGCGGCGCATCATTGACGCCCACTTCCATCGCATCGAAATGACTGCGCACATACGACGCATTGATGTGCGTGATGGGCACATCCAGCCGCGTTCCCGGCCCGCCCACTTTTTTCGTCGAGGCCACAATCGCCTTCGCCCCGCCCAGCACTTCGCGCATCGCGTATCCGCCCGGCACATGCCACAACGCTCCGTGCTCGAGTTCTCCCGCCGACCCCACGATCGCGCCCTTGCCATAGCCCTCGACGACCTTCGGGTCTCCACCCAGCGCCGCGACCAACTTCCGCGCCATCTCCAAGCCCGAGCGGCTTCAAGTCGTCCATGAAGCCTTCGATGCTCGCGACGTACGACCCGGCAAACGGATTTCGAATGACCGCAATCGCCGCCGCCCGGCGCAGTGGCTTTTCCGCCACCGGCCCGCCTTCGTGAAAAATCTCTTCCACGCAGATGACTTTCTTTCGGACCACCACCTCAGGCATGCACCAGGCCCCTTTCTCGGAACCGGAGTCGCGATCAGTCGCGACTCTCCAAGCCCTCCGACCACGCGCGTCTCTCCCTGCAGACTCAGCGCAGTCGACCGGATCAAGTCCCATTCGCAGCAATCGTTCCGCGGTCCGCGCGCCCGCGTCCAGGGCCTGATTCACTTCGTCCAATCGTCAACTCGCCCACTGCCTGCGTCACCAGTCGATCCCCGAGATCGCTGTCGGGCGCAAGTTCGCAAGCCGGAACTCGAACAATCGCAGGATGTCCCGGAAGATCGACCGCATTGGCGATGATGGTTGCCGCAGCATCGGCTGCCGCGGCGCGATCCGCCAGCACTGTGACCGCATCCGCGATGCCGAGAGAAAAGCTGCGGCCGCGCCATCCGCTGGTCGCAATGCCGCGCACCGGATCGTCCGCATGGCACCGTGGTCGTCCCCAGCAACGAGGGACGATCGGGGCGCTCCACCATCCCGACCACAAATTTCTCGCCCGCGCTCAGATGCAGCGCAATGTCTCCACCATCGTTCACGTAAGCGCGGGAAAGTTCCGCCGCCGAAACCATCGCCGCCAGAATCTCTTCCGCCACCGCTCCCGCCACCGCCGCCATGGGCGTGATGAAGTACTCGCGCGGCGTAGGGCATCACCGCCGCCACCATCCTGCGCGCCACCGCGCCCTGCGGCCACGCCGCTTCCGGAGAGCAAGGCCTGCCGCAAATACGAAAGCTCGCTGCACAACTCGTCGAGCACGGTCACAAATCGCGCACCGGCGGCCCGGTACGCCGTCTCGACTTCGCACGCCTGCCCGAACGCCTCCACGATCAGGTCGATCGGCCCGTCGTGAAGATGGAGCCTCCGTCCGTCAGGCAGCATCCGGATTTGTGCGCGCGGATTCATCGTTTCTTCGTCCTGCGCCCGGACTCAAGCGGCCACGGATTGTCCGCCCGCGCCGCCACTCGCCTCCGGCTTTCATCCAGCGCCGCAATCGAACTCAACGGACGCACGTGGTCCATATAACCGCCCAGCGCCGCATAGTCCGCCAGCCTCAACGTGAACTCAATCGGAGCCACCAGCGCCGGCGTCGGCACATATCCAAACGCATTCTGCGGCATGCGGGTCACGTCGACCATAAACGTGATCCCGCCGCCCGGCCACACGTAGACCGGCGCGCCGCCGCAAGTCACGCGCGTCAGCGCGTCGCGCACCGAATGCGTCAGCCTCACCGGATTCTCCGTCACGCCCGCCCGCAACGATCCGCCCGCGCCGCCCATGAACAGCACCGTGCACAGCGCGGGCTCGCAATTCTCTTTGATGCGCGCCACCGATTCCCGCAGGTTGGCGGGCAATTCTTTTTCTCGCGGCTTCAGATCTTCGTCCAGTTCGAAATAGGCGTAGTGCTCGCCCGTCGTACTCACCATCAGCAGGCGCAACCCGGGCCAGGCCTTCTTCGCGTTGAACTTTCCGAGAATCGTCAGCGGATCATCGATGTCGGTTCCGCCCCACGACGTGCCCGGCTCGGCGACCTGAAAATATCGTCCCGGCGTCGATCGCCTTCCCTTCAGTTTGATGCCCGTCTCCGGCACGCCCAGCAACTTCCCCGCCTGATGCTCCGACAACACGCCCGTGATGTGATCGTCGACCACCACGACCTCATCGACTTTGCCGAACCACTGCTTGGCAAACATGCCGATCGTCGCCGAGCCGCAACCCACGCGCATGCGCTCTTCCTGCGCACCATCCACGATCGGCGGCTTGCCCGCCTGCACCACAACTTTCGCGCCGTCGTCAATCTTCAGTTCGACCGCCTTGCCGTTGCACAGGTTCAGCAGCGCGTCGCAGGTGGCCGTGCCTTCGTGCCGGCTGCCTCCGGTCAAATGCCGCACGCCGCCGAGCGAGAGCATCTGCGACCCGTACTCGCTGGTGGTCACGTGCCCCACGGCTTCTCCCTGCGCCCGCACCGTGCTGCATTCCGCGCCCAGATGGCGGTCGGTATCGATCTTCACCTTGACGCCGCAATAACTGAAAATTCCCTCGGTCACCACCGTGACCATGTCGACGCCTTCCACCTGCGACGAAATGATGAAGGGCGCCGGCTTGTAATCCGGATAGGTCGTGCCCGCGCCGATCGCGGTCACAAAAGTTTCGCCGTGGCTGACCAGCGTGCCGTCCCAGTCGCGGCCCCGCTCCAGGAACGGCACGACCGACTCCCCGCGCTCCACGCGCACGATCCAGCACGACATGCGGATCGAGCCGCACCAGCTTGCCTTCGTGATTGCCGTAGCGGTCGCACGATCCCGTTCGTCCCGGCTTGATGTAGCACAGCACGGGACAGGCATCGCAGCGGATGGCGTCGTCAGCCACGCGCGCCTCCGCTAGCCTTCGCGAGTATCGCCGCGCGCACCCGGTCCGGCGTCGCCGGAATTTTGTGGATGCGCACCCCGATCGCATCATGAATCGCGTTGAGGATGGCCGGCGCGGTCGGAATCACCGCCTGCTCGCCGATTCCCTTCGCCCCGAACGGCCCGATCGGACGACGGATCCTCGATCAAGATCGACTCCACGGGAGGAACGTCACCCGCCGACGGAATCAGATAGTCGTGCAGGTTCTCGCCTTTGCCGGGGAAAAATTCCTCCATCAACGCCATCCCCAGGCCTTGCGCAACGCCGCCCTCGATCTGCCCTTCGATCAGCGTGGGATTGATGGCGCGCCCCACGTCATGGGCCGCCGTCACTTTCAGCACCCGCACCGTACCCAGTTCCACATCGACTTCAATCTCCGCCATGTGCGCGCCGAAGCCGAATACCGCGTACGGACTTCCCTGCCCATTTTCATCGAGCGGACTAGTCGGCGGATCAAACGTCGCCTCGCAGGTGATGACGTACCCGTGCTGCATCGAGCGGCAACTCCGATAAAGCGAGCGCCTTGCCGCTGTCCATTCTCGACAACCGTCACCCCGCCATCGCCAAACTCGATCGTCGCGCACTCGCACGCCCCCGCCAGCTTCAAAATCTCGCTGCGCAACTTGCTTCCCGCCATGTGCGCCGCTTTGCCCGTCACGAACGTCTGCCGCGAAGCCGAGGTCTTGCCGCAATCCGGTGAAATTGCGGTGTCGCCGGAAACCAGGTCGAACTGCGCCACGGGCGCCATCAACGCATCCGCGCAAATCTGCGTCACGATCGTATTCGATCCCTGACCGATATCCACCGCGCCCTGATGCAATGCGATGCGCCCGTCACGCTTCAATCCAATGCGCACGGTCGACGGATTGGGCAGCGAAGTATTGCCGCAGCCATACCACATGCCCGCCACACCCACCCCGCGCCGCAGCGGCCCAGTCGCCCTGGCGTTGAATGCTGCCGCCTCCGCCCGCGCAGCCTGCCATCTCGGCCGCAACGCCTCGAAGCAGGCGCGAATTCCCACGCCCTCGCCGAGAACTTGCCCGGTCACCGTCGGAGTATCATTGTCCAGCGCATTCAGGATGCGGAACTCCAGCCGGTCCATTCCGACTCGGTCCGCGAGATCGTCATAAAGCTGCTCTTGCGCGATCGCCGCCTGGGGCACGCCGAATCCGCGAAACGCTCCCGCCGGAACGACGTTGGTGTGCACGGCACGAGTCAGCGCGCGGTAGTTTGGGACCCGGTACGGCCCCGAGGCATGCACCGGCACACGCCCCGCAACCGTCGGTCCCCACGACGAATACGCGCCCGTATTGAAGTCCGCGGCAAAGTCGAGCGCCGTCAGCTTCCCCTCTCGCGTCGCGCCCGCACGCAGCCGCATGCGCGCCGGATGCCGCTTGGTGGTCGACACCATCGATTCCGTCCGCGAATACACCATGCGCACCGGCCGCCCCAGCTTCCACGCGGCCAGCGCGACAAACGGCTGCACTGAGAGATCGAGCTTCGACCCGAATCCTCCGCCGACCGCGGTTGGAATGATTCTCACCTTCTCCGGGCGTGATCCCCAGAATCTTCGCGATATCGTCGCGGTCCATGTACGGAGACTGCGTGCACGCCTGCATCTCGATGCTGATCGCCCACGCGCCGCGCGAAGCCGGCTTCCGGTTCGATGTAAGCGTGCTCGACGAATCCCGTCTCGTACTCGCCCTCGGCTACCACGTCCGACTCGGCCAGCGCTTTCTCCACATCGCCGCAAACCACCCGCCCGCGCACCAGAACATTCCCTTCGCGATGCGCATGAATCCGAGGCGCATCCGCCGCCAGCGCCTCGTCGATCGTCTGGAGAGGCGGCAACTCTTCCCAACGCACGGGAAACTCCGCCAGATCGAGCGCTTCCAGCGCGTCCGCCTCGCCCACCACCGCCGCAACTGCTTCCCCGCGGAATCGCGCCTCGTGGTGCGCAAATACCGGCTGATCCGCATATCGTGGGAATGACGCCGTAGCAATCTACCCCAGGCACATCCTTCGCGGTCAGAACGAGCATCACGCCGGGATGAGCCGCAACGAACTGATCCAGATCGCCAAATTGAAAGCGCGCCCGGTGATGGGGACAGCGAACCACGCGCACTCCCAGCGCCCCCGAGGGCGTCTCATCCGCCCCAAAAATCTCCGTGCCGTCGACTTTCTTTTTGCCATCCAGCCGCACCAGGCGCGCGCCCACGGCGGCTCCGGCCGCAGGCGACGCATCCAGCGCAGTGCTGGACCCTGCCTCTACAATCGCGCTGATGATCTTCCGATATCCCGTGCAGCGGCAGAGCACGCCGCCAATCGCATCCATCACTTCGCTCTCGCGGGGAGAGAGATTCTGTTCGAGCAGCGCAGTCGCGGCCACCAGCATCCCGGGCGTACAAGCGCCGCATTGCGCGGCACCGTGGGAGAGAAAGGACTGCTGCAAGCGGCCGTGGAGCGGCGAGCGCGCCGCCAAGCCCTCCACGGTTGTAATCTCACATCCCGCAGCCTGACCCGCCGCCACCAGGCAGGCGCAGACCGGCTCACCATTCAGCAAGACGGTGCAGGCTCCGCAGTCGCCCGCGTCACAGCCCACTTTTGTTCCCGTCAGCCCAAGATCGTCGCGCAGAACGCGGGAGAGTCGCCGCGTCCCAGCCACCGTCACCTCAACCGCGCGCCCGTTCACCGAGAACGAAATCAGATTCGTCCCCGCCGCCCGTAGCTTCTCGATCGTCGCCATCTCAGCGGCTCCCCACGCACGCTTCCAACGCGCGTTGCACCAGAGTCAGCGAAGCGTCGCGGCGGTAGTTGGCGGTGGCGCGCACGTCATCAATCGGAGAAAGCGGGTTCAGATGATCCGCCCTCACGCTCGCGCCGATTCCCGCCTTCGCGGGCAAGCCCACCAGATCCCTTTCAAGATCACTCAGCCGCTGCGCTTTCGCCGAACACGATCCCACCGCGACGTGGACCTCAGCCACGCGGCCAGATTCATCAACCTGCATAACCGCCGCCACCATGGAGATGGAGATCACCAAGTACCGCCGCGCACCCAGCTTCAGAAAGGAGGAGGCCGCAGTCTCCATTCGCCGCGGAACCAGCACCGCCGCCAGAATCTCATCCGGCCCGCCGCAACGTCTTGCGATTGCCCGCGAGAAACTGCGCCAGCGGCATGCGGCGCCTTCCCGCCGCAGACGCCAGTTCCACCTCGGCATCTAATGCCAGCAGGGGCGGAACCCCATCCGCCGCCGGAGAGGCGTTGCACAAGTTCCCCGCCACCGTGCCGCGGTTTTGAATCTGCACCGATCCCACTTCCCTCGCCGCCGCCTTGAGCGCATCCAGACAACGCGGCAAGGGCGTGCGAATGACCTCGCTCCAGGTGGTCAGCCCGCCAATACGAATGTGCTCGTTCGCGATGGAGATGCCGCGGATCTCACTCACCGCGGTAATGTCGACCACACGCCCCTGCGGCAGCCGTTCGCCGAGCGCCGGATAAAAATCCGTCCCCCCAGCCAGAATCTGTCCGCCTGGAATAGCCAGCAGAGAAACTGCCTCGTCAAGTGTTTTCGGCTTGAGATACAAGGAACTCGGCCCCCGAAACAACCCGCCACACACCGCTTTCAGAGTTTGTATATGAAGCCCCAGTGTTTGTACAGCCGTCCTTTTGGGCAGGGACCAGACACCGCCTGGCGATTCTGTGTTCTAATCTCCGCGTCGTAATTCTCGCACCTCATAATATCCGGAGAGATCCATGCCAGACACCTCGTTCCGCCGGTTCGGGATCGCATTGCTTGCGCTGCTGCTCGTGAATTCGGCGCGGGCGCAGCCGGCAGGCTCAACCGCGCCTCCTGCCGACCTCGACGCCTACGTCGCCTCCGCGATGAAGACCTTCGACGTCCCCGGCATGGCCGTGGCCATTGTCAAAGACGGCAAGATTGTTGTCGCCAAGGGCTACGGAGTGCGCAAACTGGGCGATCCCACGCCGGTCGACGAATTCACCCTGTTCGGCATCGGCTCGAACACCAAGGCATTCACCACTGCTGCCCTGGCTACGCTGGTCGATGAAGGCAAGCTCTCCTGGGACGATCCCGTCTACCAGCGTCTCCCCGGCTTCGTCATGTACGACCCCTACGTCTCGCACGAAATGACGATCCGCGACCTGCTGACCCATCGCAGCGGCATGGGACTGGGCGAAGGCGATCTGCTTTTCTGGCCGCACACGACCTACACGCGCGAAGAAATCATCTACAAGCTGCGCTTCATGAAGCCTGCGTCCAGTTTCCGCAGCCGCTATGCCTACGACAACCTGCTCTACATGACGGCCGGACAGATCATCCCCGCCGTCACCGGCATCTCCTGGGACGACTACATTCGCCAGCGCATTTTCACGCCGCTCGGCATGATCCACTCCAACGTTACCAACACCACGATTAAGCCCGGGGACAACGTCGCGTTTCCCCATTCGCGCATCTACGGGAAACTGCAAGTCATCCCTTTCGAAGTGCTCGACAACGCGGGACCCGCTGGCGCCATCAATTCCTGCGCCTCCGACATGGCCAAGTGGGTGCAGTTGCAACTCAACCGCGGCAAGTTCGCGGACCGCGATGGCCGCCTGTTCACCGAGCAACGATCCAAAGAAATGTGGTCGCCGCAAACCATTCTTCCCACCGGCGATCCTCCGCCGCCGCTGGCCGGCCTGAAAGCCAACTTCGCCGATTACGCTCTAGGCTGGGAACTGCGCGACTACCACGGCCGCAAACTCGTCGGCCACACCGGAGGCGTCGGCGGATTCGTTTCCCGCGTCATGCTTGTGCCGGAAGAAAGTCTCGGCGTCATCATCCTGACCAACGCCGAAGAGGACGGCGCCTTCGATTCCATCCTCTACCACGTACTGGATCATTACTTTCAGCTGCCGCCCACCGACTGGATCTCAGCCTTCAAGACCCTCAGCGACACGGAAGAAAAAGACGCGGCCGAGGCCATGAAGAAAGCGGAAGCCGCACGCGCCGCCGATTCCAAGCCCTCTCTGCCTCTGGAAAAATATGCCGGAGTCTACAACGACGCCTGGTACGGTCCGATTACCATCCGCGTGGAAAACGGCGGCCTGGTCATCACCTTCGATCACACCCCCACCATGATCGGCGACCTGCAACACTGGCAACACGACACCTTCAAGGCTCACTGGCGCGACCGTGGCATTGAAGACGCGTTTGTAACCTTCTCGCTGAACCCGGATGGGAGCATCGACAGCGCCAGAATGGCCGCCGTCTCTCCGCTGGCGGACTTCAGTTTCGACTATCAGGACCTGCTGCTGAAACCAGCAGTGACGGCAGCGGCGAAGAAATGAGCCGCCGCGTCAATAAAACGCGTCCGAGGGTGCCCCGTTCTATCCCGCCGTTCTTTGGCGGGATAGAGCGGGGATTTTGACTTTGCTATCTCCACGACTCAACTTGGCGACCGCAAACAATCCGTCGCTCCAAGCGGCCGAAGCCGAAGTTCAGGCCCACAGCGCCTCTCTGCGCCGGGAACTCGGCATCGCCGATTTGGCATTGGCCCAGATCCTCATCATCATCGTCCCGGAGTTTTTCGGAACCGCGGTCAAAGCCGGCACCTCTCATGTCGTTCTGTGGCTTCTTGCCATTGCTTCTGTTCTTCATTCCGCACGCTTGTGTCGTCGCCCACCTGAATCGCCTGATGCCCCTGGAGGGCGGCCTCTACGAATGGGCCCGGCTGGCGTTTAGTGATCAGATCGGATTCCTCACGGCGTGGAACATCTGGCTCCTGCAGACCGTCCAGGTTTCCCAGATTGCGCTGGTGACCACAACCTATATCTCTTACGCGGCACCTCGCGCGGCCTGGATCGCCAGCAGCCAAGCAATGTTAATCTTTGCCTCCGTCGCGTTAATTACGCTGATGATGCTGATCGCCCGCCTCGGCCTCCGCGTCGGCAAGTGGGTAAGCAATGTGGGCAGCATTTTCACTGTTTTCATCCTGACGGCTCTTATTTTCCTGCCCTGGTTCCAGGTGTGGCGCGGATCTCGGCCGGCGTATCACCCTCTCCCGTTGGTCGCTCCCTTCCATGACTTTGTTCAGCCTCAGCGTCTTCAGCAAAATGACCTTTGGGGCTTTGTCCGGCTTCGAGACTGTCGCCATCTTCGCTGGAGAATCCCGCAACCCCGGCCGCAACATTGCTCGTTCCATCCTCTTCACTGCGCCGATCATTGCCCTCCTCTACATCTTCGGTACCAGCGGGATTCTCGCTTTCGTCTCCCCCGATGCGATCGACGTGATCGGGCCCATCCCCCAGGCGCTGCGCAGCGGATTCTCCGGATTCAGCCAGGCTGGCCCGATCGTTGCGGTCGCTATCCTGCTCCTGTTGCTGAACTACCTTTGCTCCTACACGCTGTATTTCTCCGCCAACACGCGGCTGCCGCTGGTGGCGGGCTGGGACCACCTGCTGCCTCGCTGGTTCACGCGCCTTCATCCCAAGTACCGCACTCCGGTGAACTCAATTGTTTTCATGGGAGCGGTGGCACTGGCATCGAGCACGGCAGTGCTGATCGGAGCCGGCAGCCAGGAATCATTCGTGCTGTTGCAAACCTGGGCTTGGACGTTCTATGGCCTGGCCTACCTGGCGAAGTTCGCCATCCCGCTCGTCTCGTCGAAGGAAAAGGGATTGCGCCCCGGCACTGGCTGCGCCTTGGAGCCGCATGCGGATTCCTCGTGACGCTTCTCTTTGTGGTGCTTTCAGTGCTACCCGTGATCCCAGTCGCAAGCAAGGTGGGATACTTTCTGAAAGTCGTCCTCGTGGTCTTCGGCGCCAACTTCGTGGGATGGATGATCTATCGGGCGGGTCAGCGGAAGAGCACCAGCGCGATCGCTTAATTGCAGAGGGAAGATCGGTCAGGTTTGGCGTGTGACGTCGTTGCCGCATCTCCACGGCCCATCCGCCTGGCTAGTCGGCACATTGATTGCACCTTCGTCACCGCAAAAATACCCTCGCCGCATCCTCCACCCGCACGCTCGACTTCCGCCGCGCGCCGGTCCCTACGTTGTAGACCACGAGCACATGATCTTCGACGATCAGCATTTCCTTCTCGCTCATCCACCCCACCAGCGCCGCATGCGGCACAAACGCCACCCGCCGCGGAGTATCCTCCAGGCTCTTCACTTCCACCGCCGGCAAGTCCGCCAGAGCCTTGCGAATCCGCTGCGACTCCTCGGGATTCGCCTGCCCTTCCTCCGCCAATTGAATGGGCTTGTTGGCTTGCGCCGTCGAAACAATGGTCATCGCCACGTATCCCAGCTTCCGGCGACAACCGCGCGTTCGAGGTGTAGAAACTCACATCGTAGTCAGGATTCTTGTACGTCGCCTGCTCGTCAAACACTGCACGCTTCTTGCCGTTACTCAGCACCAGCGTCTGATCGTTGCTCTGATTCGACCACCCGCAGCAGCCGGTATCCGGAATCGCCTCGACGATCACGTCTTCCAGCAGGCGCCGCGTCCAGCACCCGCTGCAAAGGCTCGGCCAGCGGATCGGCCGTCCACTTCCCGCCTTCCTCCTGATAGCGCGTGCTCGCCTTGTACACCGGCTCAGTCTGTCCCGCGACAAACTGCGTCATCAGAAAAAACTTCTCCACGCCGCCCTCCGGCGCCCAGACCACGCCGTACGGACAACTCTCCTCACACGTCCCGGTCGCACAGCGGCAGTCCGGAAATTTCGACGTGGCCAACTCTTCCCGCCCCGCGCCCGTCAGATCCGTCTGCCAGGCTTGCCAAGTCGTAGTGGTCGAAAGGTCCACCGCCTCCCGCTGCAACCGCCGCGCCTGATTGGCGAACCAGAACAAATGTCCGCCATCCGCCGAAAGATAAGCCGCCGGAGCCGTCTCCGTGACCGCCTGGTTCGATCCCGTAGCACTGACCTCCCGCTTTACGCCCAGATCGATCGTGGTCGCACGGTGCCCGTTCCAAAACCACACTTTGTGCGCGGCCGCGGCATCCTCCTCCGAAAGCGGCAGCGACACCGCCGCCGCATAACAGAATCTGCCCCAGACGGTTGACCGAAACGTTCCCCGGCGACTGCACCGCCTCGGCCGGAACCTTCACCGTCTGCTTCACCGCAAAGGTCGCCGGATCGTACTCCACCATCTCTCCCGGCGCGCGCAGCACCCACAGCCGCTTTCCTTGCCCCAGCGAAGGCGCGGTCAGCAACAGAGAGCCCGCATACGAATTGCACTGCGATTCTCATCAGGACTTCCGCCGCTCGGCTCACCGCATCTCGACCAGCGGCAGTTCAATAAAGCTCGCCTGATCGGCGGAGTGGAACACGCGCTGCACCGCCTTCTTGTAATCCCCCGGCTTGGCCCAGAAAATATTCGGCACAAACGTCTGCGGATTGCGGTCGTACAGCGGAAACCAGCTCGACTGAATCTGCACCATGATCCGGTGCCCGGGCAGAAACACGTGATTCGCCGTCGGCAGCACAAAGTGGTAGAGCAACGGCTTGTCCGGCGCAATCGCCTTCGCCGTCTCCAGGCTCTCGCGATACCGGCCGCGGAAGATGTCGGCCGAAATCATCAGCTGGTATCCGCCCATCGCCGGCTGCGCTGCCACCTCATCGGGATAGACATCAATCACCTTCACCACCCAGTCGGAATCCGTTCCGCTGGTGGAAGCGATCAAGTTCGCCACCGGCTGCCCGCTGATCTTCACTGGCTCTTTCAACACATCCGACATGAACGCCACCACGTCCGGACGCCCCGACGCCTCCCGCTGATCGTCCACCAGCCATTGCGACCAGGTGAACCCGTCGCCGTATCCCACAGGTTGAATGGGCCGCGAGCGGAAAGGCACGGGCTTCGCCGGATCGGAAACATATTCGTCGAACGCCGCGTCGCCAGCCTTGGGAGCGTCGAAGCTCAACTTGAGTCCCGCTTGCAGATAAAGCCGCGCCGCGTGGATCGTGCATCCGCTGGCGCATCCCGCGGGCCACGAGGGCAGACGCCGCCACGTGTTCGTCCCCGTTTCAAACGCGGTTACCGGAGCCACGTCCGCCTTCGGCGCGCCATCCTTCAGATATTGATCCAGAAATGGCCGCAGAATGTTCTCGCGGAAATAAAGCCCGGTATCGCTGTTGAATTTCAACGCCCCCAGCGTGCTGCCATCGCCAATCTCCTGCCCGTGATGCCATGGCCCCATCACCAGAAACACCTTGTCGTTGTCGGTGTCCTTCGGCTTGATCGCCTTGTAAACCGCCGGCGCCCCGTAAATGTCTTCCTGATCCCACAGGCTGTCGACCAGCATCACCGGCACCTTCAAGGGTTGCGCGGCGAGAATCTTGTCCATCGCCTGCTCTTGCCACCACGCATCGTAGCTGGGATGCTCCAGCAGTTTGCGCCAGAACCCGACTTGCTCCAACCCGTGGCGCCGGCCCAGTTCGCCGGCCGATCCCGCCTCCAGGTATACGTCGTAATCGTCGAAGTGATTGGTCCACCACTGACTCGCTGTTGTCGCGGGTCGCCTCCTGCTCGTAGATGTACGGCATGTTCTGTTCGCGAAACGCGCCGTTGTGGAACCAGTCGTCTCCCATCCAGCCATCGACCATGGGATTCATCGGCACGGAAACTTTCAGCGCCGGATGCGGATTCACCAGCGCCATCAGCGGCAGGAACCCGTCGTAGGAAATCCCCAGGATGCCCACCTTCCCATTGCTCTCCGGAACATTCTTCACCAGCCAGTCGATGGTGTCATAGGTATCGGTGGAATGATCGACCGGCGTCGGGTTCAGCGGCCCGTGCAGCGGGCCGCGTCATCACGTAGTCGCCCTCGGACCCGTACTTGCCGCGCACGTCCTGCACCGCGCGGATGTAGCCGCCTTCCACGATCACCTCGAGCGCATTGTCGTAGCCGTTCAAAATCGGCCCCAGGTGCGAACTCTGCGCGTGACTGAGTTGCGCGCTGGCGTTATAGGGCGTCCGCGTCAGCAGGATGGGCGCATTCTTCGCTCCCTTGGGAATCACGATCACCGTATGCAGCTTCACCCCGTCGCGCATCGGGATCATCACATCCCGCTTGACGTAGTCGAAGCTGTCGGTTACCGGTTCGATTTTGGCCGGAGTTTCGCTGGGCAAGGAAGCCGCCGCCGGAGTCTGTGCAGCCGAGGATCCCAGAAACAGCACCGCCGGCATGAGAAAGGCGTGAGCCAACCCAGTCTACGCATCGGGGAAATCATTGTCATAGGAAGGTTCCTTGGAAGTGGCGGAATATTAACTCGTTGCACGCGGGGCTTGCCAAATCCGCGCTCGCCAAAGCGCCACTCAACCACGAAGCGAATCATGTGCGCAAACGCATCTACAAGACAAGCATCCCGCCAAATCGTCTGGCGTTCTTTCTTGTACTGAGGAAATCCGCTGGAAGAGAGAGCCCCGCAGTGATTGCGGCTTTTTCCTTTTTTGCGGACAAAATCAATCTCGTTGTTCCATTTTGCCCCGGAAGTGATACGCTACCCAATTCTCATGGCGAATCGGGGTACCGGGAGGCCCGGAGCGGAAGGCGAAACGGTCGGGCTTCCCTTATAATGACCGGGGTCCAAACCGCTTTTCGATCGCTCGCACCAGGATTCATCGCACCAGGATTTATCGCATCAGGATTTATCGAACGGGGTTCCGACCAGAAGGCGCTCCTCCATGTATGGCCGTTGACTGCAAAAATCCAAAGCCCGGGATCGAAGCGGCAAGCCTGACCGACGTTGGCCGCCAGCGCTCCAACAACGAGGACTCCTTTCTCTATTGGGAACCCGACTCCGATGACGAATTCCGCCGCAAGGGCCGCCTGGCCGTCGTCGCCGACGGCATGGGCGGATACGAAGGCGGACAGGAGGCCAGCCGCCTGGCGGTCGAGACCGTGTGCCACGTCTACGATTGCAACTTTAGCGGCGATCCCCAACTCACCTTGATCGAAGCCTTCGAGTCGGCTCACCAGAATATTCAGCGCTACGCCGTCGAGCATCCGCAACTCTACGGCATGGGAACCACCTGCACCGCTCTCTCGATCATCGACCGCCAGCTCTACTTCGCCCATGTGGGCGACAGCCGGCTCTACCTGGTTCGCGGCGAGACCGTCTCCCGCCTGACCCGCGATCACTCCTACGTCGGCCGCCTGGTCGAGACCGGCATCGTACGCTCCGAGGATGCCGAGTCGCACCCGCAGCGCCACATTCTTACCGCTGCGCTGGGATCCGGCCGGGAGGTGACCCCTCACACTCCGGAGCATCCCTGCCTTCTCGAAGAGCGAGACTCGCTGGTGCTTTGCACCGATGGGCTCTGGGGTCTGGTCAGCGACCAGGAGATTGCTCGCGTCGTGCAAGGTCATTCCCCGGCGGAATCTTGCAGCCAGTTGGTGACCATGGCCCTGGAGCGCGGTGGTCCCGATAACATCACCGTGCTGGTGCTGCGCGTCTCTGCCTGATTCGTCGGCCGCGACCAGCCTCCGTCATCTCCGCACTCACCATCCCAACAAGCTGCAATTTCAGAGACCCGGACAAGGCGAGGTCCGGGTGCTCGCCATTTCACAAGCAATCTACTGGGTTCCGGGGCGGCGCTCCACGCCGCTCAGGATCAGGAATTGCGCCGAGTAGTAGGTGATCCAGATCAGTTGCAGGTTGCCCGGAAAGGGGCCGCGAAACTTGCTGATCGCTAGCATCGCATCGGACACGATGAACAACAGGGCTCCGACACCAGCCCACGGAGTCCTCAAATCCGCCAGCATCGCGCTGATGCTCATGCCGCACAGGACAAGCGAATACACCACCACCGGGATCACCATCGAACCAAGCGACGGCCACAAGATACCCAGCATGACCCCGAGCGCAACCAGGATCGCCAGCACGCCGAACATCCGCGCCGCGCCCGGTTTCCGCCAAACCTTGGCCCGGTATCTGCGGAACAACGCGATATAAACCAGATGCGCCAACAGAAATGAACCTAGCCCGAGCAGAAAAAGTGACTCCCCATCCAGACTTCCCAGCCGCCGGACGCCCAACAGAAAGTCTCCGACGGCGGAGAGCGCCAGCGCGCCTCCCAGCAATCCGTCCGTGCGAAACCCCAGCACCGCAAGCAGGAGAATGCTCGCAACCTCGAAGATCACGGGCCAGTCGCCTGCCGTAAGCGGGCGTGCCAGCAAAAAAGTCAAAGAGGCCGCAGCAGAAATGGCGCACACCAGCCCAGAGATTCTCATTGTTCCCCTGAGTGTAATCCCCGTGAAGCCGTTGCCGACCTCCGGCACAGGACACAATTCTGAAGACAACTTTCTGGAGAACGGCAGTATGCAAGAATCTGCAAAGGGACGGGTTTTCCACTGTGTCTGCCGCACCTTCCCTGCCTCTAAACTGCAATGTGCTGCACATGGTTTTTCGGCCACCGCCAGCGATCAGCGCTAACCGATTGATTTCACAGACTCAATTCAATTTTATTTTTTCGGCGGAATGGAAATCCGCTTGCATTGTCACTCACGCCAATAAAGTCTATTAATTAAATCGACTTTGTGGAATAAACTGCCTATGAAGATCTCCCAAAAAGGACTTTACGCCCTGCAGGCCATGATGATGCTGGCGCGCCATTATCACCAGGGCGCCATCAAGATCCGCGACATCGCCTACGAAGAGGGGCTCCCGGAGAAGTTCCTGGAACTGATCCTCCTCGAACTCAAGAATGCCCGCATGGTGGAGAGCGTGCGCGGCGCCAAGGGCGGCTACCAGTTGCGTCGCGACCCTGCCGACATCCATCTCAGCGAGATCATTCGCTTGATCGATGGTCCGCTGGCGCCCTTCGGCGACGCCGAGCAGTTACGCGAACTGATCGACCGGGATCTTCCGCACCGCGCCCTGTACCAGGTGTTTCTCGACGTGCGCGACGCGGCCGCTCGCATCCTGGACAACACTACGCTGGCTGATCTGATCGCCGGCGGCGGCCGCCGAGCCGGTAAGACCGGCAAGCAGCAGAAGAACCCCAAGAAGAGTGCCGCCAGCATCCTCCCCATGGTCGTCGGGGGCAAGAAAGGTGAATAGACGAACTCTAGTTGTGTCGCTGCTCTGGCTGGGGACGATCGGGTCCGGGTGGGCCCAGGAAAAAAGCACCACCATCCGGGTCGGGGCATTCCCCAACATTACTCACGCCCAGGCGATGGTAGGCAAGGCCAATGGCTGGTTCGATAAGGCCATGGGTCCCCAGGTGAAAGTGCAGTGGACCAGCTTCAACGCCGGTCCTTCGGCGATCGAAGCGCTGTTTGCCGGCGCGATCGATATGACGTATGTCGGCCCGAATCCCGCGATCAACGGCTATGTTCGATCCAACGGCGAGGCCCTGCGCGTGGTCTCCGGGGCCGCCAGCGGCGGCGCTTCGCTGATCGTGCGCAACGATTCCGGCATCGGCAAGCCCGAGGATTTTCACGGCAAGCGCATCGCCTCTCCGCAATTCGGCAATACGCAAGACGTCGCTCTGCGCAACTGGCTCAAGAATCACGGCATGAAGACCAACGACAAGGGCGGCGACGTGCAGATCGTCCCCATGGCCAATCCCGACCAGCTAACACTGTTCCTGAAGAAGGATCTCGATGCTGCCTGGGCTCCGGAACCGTGGGCCACGCGCCTGATTCATGAAGGCAATGGCCGCCTCTTCGTCGACGAACGCACCTTGTGGCCCAACGGACAATTCGTTATCGGCCTGCTCGTCGTCAATACCAAGTTCCTCAAGGCTCATCCTGATCTGGTCAAGAACTGGATCCGCGCCAACGTCGAGCTCACCGACTGGATCAACGGGCACCAACCTGAAGCGAAGAAGCTCCTGAACCAGCAGATTCTTGCCGAAACCGGCAAGGCTCTTCCCTCCGCAGTTCTCGACGAGGCCTTCTCCCGCATGCAGGCCACCTATGACCCGCTGCACAGCGCGCTAACCACTGCCGCGCAACAGGCTTTCGACGACGGATTCCTGGGCCGCCAGATGCCCAATCTCTCCGCTCTCTACGATCTCTCACTCCTCAACCAGGTTCTCGCGGAAAAGGGACGAAAGGCGATTCAATGAGCACGAACGTACAGAAGTTCCCCAGCCAGTTCCCGATTCCCGTTGACCCTCGCTTCCCTGCCCACGCGGACACTCCACGTGGCAAAGTGGTCCCGGTCTCGGTCGACCATCTGGTAACCGCTGTTGAGCCGGAGATTCCCAAGGTCGGCCTCAGCGAAATCTGCCTGAGCTATCGCACCCAGAGCGGAGAGCGCCTGCTCGCTCTCGACAACATCAATCTGCAAGTGCGTGGCGGCGAATTTGTCTGCATTGTTGGCCCTTCCGGCTGCGGTAAGTCCACCTTGCTGCATTTGATCGCGGGCCTGCATCCGCAAACCTCCGGTCAGATTCTGGTCGACGGCAAACCCGTGCAGGGCCCGGGCACCGACCGCATCCTGATCTTCCAGGAGCACGGCCTGTTCCCCTGGCTCACGGTGGGACAGAACGTCGAATTCGGCATGAAGATGAAAGGCGTCTCGAAGGTCGAACGCGAAGAGAAGACTCGCTACTACCTGCGCCTCGTCCACTTGGCGAAGTTCGAGAAGAGCTACATCCATCAGCTTGTCCGGCGGCATGCGCCAGCGTGTTGCCATTGCCCGCGCTCTGGCCACCGAACCTGACGTTCTTCTCATGGACGAACCCTTCGCGGCGCTCGACGCCCAGACCCGCGACCTGCTGCACGACGAGTTGGAGCGCATCTGGAGCGAAACCGGACGCACCATCATCTTCGTCACCCACAACGTCCGTGAAGCCATTCGCCTGGGGGACCGCGTGGTTCTTCTCACCTTCCGCCCCGGCCGCGTGAAAAGTGAATTCCCCGTCGAACTGCCGCGCCCGCGTCATCTGGAAGACCCCACCGTCGCCCGCGCCGCGCGCGAAATTCTCGACGAGTTGCGCGACGAGATTAACCGCTCCCTCGAAGCCGAATACAACGAGGGCGTAAAACCCCACGTGAAAACGGGAGTGGAAGGGGTTTCCCGAATATGAAACGCGCTGCCCGCTACATCATCTTCTATGCCGCGCTCTTCGGCTTGTGGACCTTACTTGCCGAGTTGAAAATCTGGCCACCATACTTGTTTCCCACGCCTTGGGGTGTCGGCGAAGCCCTCTATGCCGGATTCCAGGATCACAGCTACTGGATCGCGATCCGCGTCAGCCTGCAGCGTGTGTTGATCGGCTACGGCATCTCGGTCATCCTGGGCATGATTCTGGGCCTGGGCGTGGCCAGCAATAAGTTCCTTGAAGACACGATGGGAGGTTTGCTGGTGAGCCTGCAGAGCCTTCCCAGCATCTGCTGGTGGCCGCTGGCACTGCTCTGGTTCGGCCTCAATCAGAATGCCATCCTCTTCGTCGTAATCATGGGATCGCTATTGTCGGTTACGCTCGCGATGGAAGACGGCCGCAAGCAGATGCCCAAAATCTTCGGCCAGGCCGGGCGGAACCTGGGAGCCAAAGGATTCAAGCTGTTCTGGTATGTCCTGTTGCCGGCCAGTTTGCCGTTCATTGTTTCGGGACTCAAGCAGGGCTGGGCCTTTGCCTGGCGCTCGCTGATCACCGCCGAAATGCTTTACCTGAGTCTCGGGCTCGGCCAGGTACTGATGATGGGCCGCGACTTGAACGACATGAGCGCCGTCATCGCCGTCATGATCCTGATCATCGCCATCGGTTATGTCGTGGATGGCGTCGTGTTCAAAGGGATGGAACGCCATTTGCAGAATAAGTGGGGGTTGACGCCCGCCACCTAGAACGATCGGGGAGGATCCTCCAGGTCTCTCTGAAATTCAAGCATCGCGGAACAGATTTTGCTGGACATTTGCTAGTATCTCTATCATTTGCTAGTATCTCTATTATGTTGATGGACATTATTTAGGCAGTTGGACCGAGCCTCGGCGCGCAGCGCAAATGCCCCCGGAGAACAAGACGCGCCGAGGCCGGGGCCAGCGGCCGCGAATTTCTGGTGTCTCCCCCTTGCACGACTAGAGCGAAAACAAACTCATTAGGAGAGGACAGTACTTCCATGAAACCCAACCAGACCCTATTTCTAGCCCTGACGCTGGCGGCATTAACGGCGGGCGCGCACGCGCAGACCGCAGGGGGATCGCCGGCCTCCTTTCCGACTCAGGCCGCGCTTTCAGAAGAGAGCTCTGCCGCGGCCGTGGAACCGGCTGCCACTGTGACCAAGAGCAAACCCGCAGTCTCGTTCCGCCGCGATGGCCTGTGGTTCTCGACTCCGGATGGGGCCACCCAACTGCACGTTCATGGTTACGTCCAGGCCGACGACCGCATGTTCCTCGACAACACTCACGGAGAAGCGCTGGACACGTTCCTGTTCCGCCGCATCCGTCCTTTATTTGAGGGCACGCTGTTCAACGCCGTCGATTTCCGCTTCATGCCCGACTTCGGACAGACCAATCCCCAAATCCAGGAAGCCTTTCTCGAACTGAAAACAGTTAAGTACGCCAAGCTGCGCGTGGGAAAATTCAAAGAGCCGATCGGACTCGAAGTCCTGCGCTCCGACCGCGACCTCACCTTTGCGGAGCGCTCTCTGGCGTCGGACCTGGTTCCGCTGCGCTATATCGGAGCGCAACTGTCAGGCTCCGTTCTCTCCAACTCCATCTCGTATAGCGGCGGCTACTTCAACGGATCGAGCGACGGATCGAATGGCACCTTCACTCAGTGGTCGCACGGAACTGAGGCTGCCGCACGGGTCTTCTTCCTTCCCTTTGCCACCACCGGCGTGACCGCGCTCCAACAGTTCGGCGTGGGCGTGGGCGGTTCTGCGGGACATCAAAGCGGCACCATCGCCGGATTGAAAACCGTGGGACAGACTACGTTCTTCAAGTACTCTTCGTCTGCCACCGCGAATGGCCAGCACAACCGGCTGGCCCCGCAGGCCTATTACTATGCCGGGCCGTTCGGCGCGATGGCCGAATATACGATCTCCTCCCAGGATGTGCTGAACAAGAGCCTCACCCGGAGGATGCGCAATGAGGCCTGGCAGGTTGCTGGTTCGGTCGTGCTGACGGGAGAAAAGAACACCTACGCGGGGGTCCGTCCGCGCAACGCCAGCGAGCACGCGGTCGGGTTCCGCCGGTTTGGAGCGTTGGAACTGGCGCTGCGCTACAGCCAGTTGCGCATCGACGGTGACGCGTTTCCACTGTTCGCCAATCCCAAAACCGCGGCGCAAGGGGCGAATGAACGGGCGATTGGGATCAACTGGTATCTCAACCGCTATGTCAAACTCGGGATGGACTACGAGCACACCGCGTTCCGCATGGCTTCATCGACGATCACTCCCCTGCACAGCGAGAACGTGCTGATGAACCGCATTCAGCTCGCTTTCTAATCGCGCGAAGACGCAATGCATCGCGGATGCGACGCCTGACGGCAAAGCGCTACCGACCAAGTGTCCCGCACAGCTTGCTGGACACTACGGTAGCGCCGCCACGGCAGAGCCCAAACTGATAGGAAAAGTATAGAAAGTGGGATGCACCACTAACAGTGCATGATCAGGTACCTGGGAGTTAATATCCGAAAGGTAATAGACTGCATCCCGCGCGAGATCCTTCCCTCCGCCTGAAGAACGGCTGCGGTCAGGATGACGCCATAAAAATGGAACGTCTTAAGCGCAAACCCATACCACTACCGGCATTTGCTACGCGTTTCGCTCTTCCTCTGTGCCCTCCGTGTCCTCTGTGGTTGAGCTCTTTTCCGGTCGTAACAAAGGAAACAGGATTACGTCGCGGATGGTGTGCGAGTCGGTCAGCAACATGCACAACCGGTCGACCCCCATGCCCACGCCTCCTGCCGGAGGCATGCCGTACGAGAGTGCGCGGATGTAATCTTCATCCATCTGGTGGGCTTCGTCGTCGCCGCGCTCGCGTTCCTTCAACTGGCCTTCGAAGCGGCGGCGCTGGTCTTCGGGATCGTTGAGTTCACTGAAGCCGTTGGAAATCTCCATCTGGCCGGCATAGATCTCAAAGCGCTCGGTCCAGTCGGGCTCGTCGGGCTTCTGCTTCGACAGCGGAGAGACCGCCGTGGGAAATTCGTAAATGATGGTGGGCTGCGTGAGATGCTCTTCGGCCGTGGCCTCGAACAGCGCGGCAATGTTCTTCCCCGCCGGAGCATTGGCTTCGTACGCCATGTGCGAGTGCGCGGCGTTGAAGCGGTCGACCAACTTCTTCACACCTTCGCTGGTGGTGAAGTCGCTCATCTCAGGCTTCGCGCCGGCGGCGTCGGGCCAATAGTGAATGATGGCTTCCCGCATGGTCATGCGGTTCCAGTTGGCCCAGTCGATTTCCTGCTCACCCCATTTCGTTTTCGTGCCGCCGGTGACATCTTTCGCGGCCTGGGTGATGACTTCCTGGGTGACGTTCATGATGCCCTGGTAGTCGGTGTAGGCCTGATAGGCCTCGAGCATGGTGAACTCAGGATTCCAACGCCATCCCAACCCCTCGTTGCGGAAGTTGCGGTTGATCTCGAACACGCGATCGAAGCCGCCCACGACGAGACGCTTGAGATAGAGTTCGGGCGCGATGCGCAGGTAAAGATCCATGTCGAGCGTGTTGTGATGGGTCACGAACGGACGCGCCACGGCGCCGCCCGCGATGGGCTGCATCATCGGCGTCTCCACCTCGATGAAGCCGTGCGCCTCCATGGTGCGGCGCATCGACTGCAATCAGCTTCGTGCGCTTCAGAAAAACTTCGCGCACGTCGGGATTCATGACCAGGTCGACATAGCGCTGGCGGTAGCGCAGTTCGACGTCGGTCAGGCCGTGCCACTTCTCGGGCAGCGGCAGCAGGTCTTTGCTGAGGAAGGTGATCTCCTCGACGTGAACGCTGAGTTCGCCGGTGCGGGTGCGGAACAGGTATCCGCTGACGCCGATGTGGTCGCCGAGGTCGAGCAGTTTGTAGAGTTCGAATCCTTGGTCGCCGACGGCGTCTTTCTTGACGTAGATCTGCAGCCGCTTGCCGCCCTGTTGCAGGTGGGCGAACCCGGCCTTGCCCATAAGGCGAATCGCCATGATGCGTCCGGCCACGCGCACGTTGACGCGCGCCTGGTCCAGTTCCTCGGCGGTCTTCGGCGTGTACTCCGCCAGAATCTGCTCCAGCGTGTGGGTGAATTCGTACTTGCTGCGGTAGGTGGCCTGACCGAGCGCCTCAATCTGCTTCAACTTTTCGCGGCGCAGGTTATAAATATGGTCGTCGAGTGCCAAGGGAGTCCTTTTAGTTCGTAGCGATGGAAGGGAGATTATAAACAATGCGTTCCGGCTGTCTTGAGAGGCGATCTGGTTGCCAAAGGTCGCGTCGGGAGTGAGGATAGGACTGCATATTTTTTTCTTGCTTTGCGCACCAAGATCCTGATTCCATTCGAGTTATCGCTGGGGGATGCCCCGCGTGGAGCGCAAAATATTGATTCTGAATCACTTACAGGCAAAATATTCCTGAATAAGGACTTAGTCGCGGGTGTTTCTCTGCGCCGATGCGGAGACTGTGGCGGTGACGGATTCCTGGAATTGGCGGACATAATTCCATTGTGAACCCTCTGTATCCTCGGTAAAGGTTGCTCGTCACAAGTTCGGGGAAATTGCCTGTGGAAGGCTGTGGGAAAGTCCTGAGCGGTGGGGGCAACCAACGGAGGGTACGTGGGACCGACCATGCTCAGTGACGGTAACGGCGACGCTTCACCAACGGCATCGCGAGTCACACCAGCAGGACAGGCCAACTCGCAACCAGCAGCAAGCGAAGCCCATGGTGGTATGCTTTGCTGTTTTGCGGGATCCAATCGCGTCCCGGGACCAACCGCTTTTCCGTGTCCGTGCTCAACCAATCTTCGATTCGTTTCGCGGTCGCCATCGGTCTCGGGCTGTTAATTGGGAGCGAGCGCGAGCGCCGTAAGGGCAGAGGTCCGAGGCGGGGAGCGGCGGGTGTCCGTACGTTCGCGCTCGCCGCCTTCGCGGGAGCTCTCAGCAGTTATCTGCAAAACGCAATCTTGCTGGTGACTGTGGCCGCCGGGGCGGTTCTGCTTTCCGCCATCGCCTACAAGAGGACCGCGCAAAAAGACCCGGGCATCACGTCGGAATTTGCAGTGCTGGTGACAGTTCTGCTGGGCGCTCTAACCATGCGCGACCCGATGCTGGCGGCCAGCCTGGGCGTGGTCACTACAATCCTGCTGGCATCTCGGGACTACCTGCACAAGGCTCTCAAGAACCTGCTGTCGGAACAGGAGGCGCATGATGCGCTTGTCTTTCTTGCGGCCGCGCTGGTAATCCTGCCGCTGGCCCCGGATCACGCGGTCGGTCCATTCGGGGCGTTGAATCCCCGCAGGATCCTGCAGCTGGTGGTGCTGGTCATGGCGATGAGCTCCGCCAGCTACATCGCTCTACGCGCCTTGGGCTCTCGCCTGGGACTGACGCTCGCTGGTTTTGTGAGTGGCTTCATTTCGGCTACGGCCACCATCGGCACGATGGGCCAGCGTGCCAAACGCGATCCTGCCTTGGCGGGCGCAGCGACCTCGGCCGCTGTTCTGGCCAATGTCGCCACTGTGCTAGAGATGGTGATCGTGCTGCTTGTCACTAACGTCGATACGTGCCGTGCGTTGGCAAAACCGCTGTTTCTTTCCGGACTCGCAGCCGTGGCATATGCGGTGATTTTATTGATCCGCACTTCCAAAATAGCGATCACTCGCGAACCAACCCCCGGACGCGCCTTCGATCTCAAACTAGCCATCTTCTTCGCGGCCACGGTTAGCGCGATTCTCTTTCTCTGTGCCTTCCTGAACCGAACCTATGGCAATCGTGGTCTCCTCCTCGGAGCCGCCCTCTCCGGCCTGGCCGACACACACGCCACCGCGATCTCCGTTGCGTCCCTGGTGTCGACGGGACGGCTCTCGCCGCAGGCAGCGATTCTGCCGATCGTGGTGGGCTTCTCAGCCAACACACTTACAAAAGCGGTGGTCGCCTTCACCGCCGGCAGTACCCGCTTCGCCCTGCAACTTCTTCCCGGACTCATCGCGCTGGTCGTTGCGGCGTTCCTCGGTGTGTGGTGGAGCGGTGTCTAGGAGGTTGCGGAAAGACGTGCCCATCTACGAACAAGCGACTATAGGGGCTGAAGCCCCCACTGATTCGACATGCCTTACGCGGCCCTGGAAGGGCCGCTCTTCCACAGTAGGCCCGCATTTGTAGTTTTTCCGCAGCCTGCTAGGATCTGGTTTTGGATTTCGACGCGTGAGTTACGTCCTTATAATGTGTTCCGCGGAATGGAGGCCGATCGTTGAGAACAGGCGCAGAATGGCGTATGCGAGACTTTCGCAGGCAGAGGTGCGGATGCCCGGGAGCAGAAACAGGATCAAGAAGTGGCCAGGTAGGGTCAAACTGGCACACGTATCCCTCGAGAACCTAGGTCCGCTCGAACCTGGGTCTGCTCCCCGGGCCGCCACCTGCGATGGTTATTTGGCAGGAACCGAGAGGTCCTCGAGGTGGGCGCCCTTCTTGGCCACGTAGAAGGCCAGCGCCTTGGCAGGCGCGCTGCTGCTGGCATTCTTCACGTTGTGCACTTGGCCGTCGACGGTGGTGAACGACTCGCCGGGCTTCAGGGTCACAGCGGGCTTGCCCTGTGCCTCAAAGGTCACCGAACCCTCCTGGATATACACGATCTCGTTGCCCGCTTGCGTGTGCTTACCGCTTTCTGCGCCCGGGGGCAGGATACGCTGGACGAGAATCGCTTCCCACCCTGGCGCACCTTTCAATTCGGTTCGCTGCAGAACCGTGCCGCCTTTTAGATTGTCCTGCGCGTGCAACACCCGGCTGCCCAGCAAGCCCAGCACCACAACCACTGCCAATGTGACCCCAAGCAAAAAGTTGATACGCTTCATCGCGGCTCCTTTCAAGAGCGAGCGCATACTAACACAGCGGGAAGAGGAGGCATCATTTCCTGAAACGAAGGTGCTGGATAGGCAACATCCGGCTTGCGCGCGAACTTGGTACCATGGTACATTGGTACACATGACCGATGATCCCAAGCTTCTTGTCGAGCGCGTGCAAACCGGCGTGCGCATCGAAAAACGCATCCTGAAAGTGCTCAAGGCTTTCGCCGAGTACCACGACATGACGCTGGGCGACGTGCTCGAAGGCATCGTGCTGCACGCCTTCGACGGCAAGACTCCGTTCAGTCCGGCATCGCTGGAACGCATTCGCGAGTTGAAGAAGTTCTATGAACTGGATCTTGACTCCAGCGCCAGCCACCGGCTGAAAGAAATCAAGGCAAAATCTCCGCGCAAGCGAACGGCTGACAAATAACGCAACGAGGAGAGCCATGAGCTTCGACGAAAACAAAATGCGGTCTGACGGTTCTGCAATGGGCCCTCGGGATTGTGATCCTGATTCGAGGCCGTGCTGTTCGTGCTGCCCAGCGCCGCCCACGACTTTGCGCGCACTCACATGCCGGGCTTCGTCCGCCTGGTGCTGGGCTTCGGCGAGATTGTCGGCTGCATCCTGCTTCTGATTCCCCAGACAGCGATCCGCGGCGCTTGGTTGTTGCTGGCCGTGTTCGTGATGGCCATCCTCATTCACCTGCTCCACGGCATGTACGGCATTGGCAATCTGGTGATCTACGCCGCGGCAGCGTTCGCCATCGCAGTCGGAAAAGGAAATTAAGGTCAACATCGCCGGCTGCGCCGGCGGACAGCCGGCGTGGCTGTCCCTACGTGATTTCAAGGTAGAGCCATGACTCATCAACAACTCATCCAGCGTTTCGAAAGCGGACACTCTGCCGGAAGATTCGTTCCATCACGGCGACCACGTCCGCCTGGCGTTTGCTTATCTCTCGGAATACCCGACCGCTGGAAGCGCTCGACCGCTTCTCCGCGCGCTGCAGCGCTACGCCGCCGCCCGCGGGAAAAGTCCCAGCTCTACCACGAGACCATCACGCACGCGTACTTCTTCCTGATCCGCGAGCGCATGGCACGCTCGCGGCGCCGGCGACGTGGGACGAGTTCGCCGCACCGCAATCCCGACCTGCTCGCATGGAAGGACGGAGATCCTCAGTCACTACTATCACGAAGCACGCTGCAATCCGACCTTGCCCGCGCCGTCTTCCTGTTCCCAGACAAGATACTGTTGAACACGTGTGCGCCGGAATTGCCGTCAAACAAAGAGACCGCTGTCCTTTGCCGTTGTGCTCGTCTAACGGTCTTCGCAACTAAGATAGGGTACGATCCTCTCGACGACAGGAAACCCGTATGAAACTGCGCAGACGAACTCTTCTCATCCCCGCACTGCTGACTCTCACGCTGGCCCATGCCCAAGACATCCGCACCGGCGACGCCCTGCTGCGCGCCATGCATGACCGCTACCAATCCGTCCTGGTACCAGACGCTCACCTTCACCCAGAAAAGCACGACCTACAAACCCGACGGCACGAGCACGGCCGAAACCTGGTATGAAGCCGCGATGCTGCCGGGAAAATTGCGCATCGACATCGGCGCACCCGCCAGCGGCAACGGCTATGTCCTGGTTGACGGCAACGTGACCATCGTGCAAAACAACAAGATTGTGGGCACGCGCCCGCTGGTCAACATGCTGCTGGTTCTGGGATTCGATGTCTACAGCTCAGGATCCGGAGACCACGATCAAGGTCGTGAAAGGCGAGGGCTACGATCTCTCGAAATTTCGCGAAGATAGCTGGGAAGGCCATCCCGCCTACGTGGTCGGCGCCGACAAGGGAGACCTGAAGTCCAAGCAGTTTTGGGTAGCGAAGGACACGCTGTTGTTCGTGCGCGAAATCGAGCCCGCTCGAGGCGACCCCAAGAAACTCGACGACATCCGTTTCACCGACTACCGCCCGCTGGCCGGGGCCTGGGTGGCCGCCCGCGTTGAGGTCCACTCCGACGACAAACTGGTCTTCAGCGAGGACTACACCGACATCCAAGCCAACGTAAAACTCGACCCCGGCAGTTTTCGATCCGCAACAGTTCAGCACGACGCATTGGGAGAAACCGTGAACGCGTGCGGCCACGATCATAGCGCCTGTTGACCTGCAGAGCTTCGCGTGCATGGGCGCTGAGAACGCAGAGACGTTGCAGGCGCAGGCCCGAGGATTGCGTGCGCTCAGTTGCGCGTTCGACTCGCATCTGCACTCCTTCCGCAGTAGAATAGGCCCCATAATTTTCTAACCCCACTCCAATCCAGGAAGTGCCCCATGGTTCATTTCAAGGTGAACGGACACGCCCAGACGTTCGACGGCGATCCCGAGATGCCGCTGCTGTGGTACCTGCGCGACATGCTCGGACTCACCGGCACAAAATTCGGCTGCGGCATGGCCCTGTGCGGCGCCTGCACCGTGCTGCAAAACGGCAAAGCCGTCCGCTCCTGCTCCAAGCCAATGAGCACCGTCGAGGGCCGGCGAGATCACGACCATTGAAGGCATCTCCGCCCATGGCCCGCACGCCGTGCAGAAAGCCTGGGCAGAAATGAACGTTCCGCAATGCGGATACTGCCAGCCCGGCCAGATCATGCAGGCCGTTCGCTGCTCTCCTCGAAGCCCAAGCCCACCGACGACGACATCGATGATGTCATGTCGGGCAACATCTGCCGCTGCGGCACCTACCAGCGCATCCGCGCCGCGATCAAGGAAGCGGCGAAGGAGACCGCATGATCACGACAGAAAAAATCACCATCGGAAGAGATCACCATCGAAAATGTCAGCCGCCGCGGTTTTCTGCAGGGCGTGCTCTCCGCCGGAGCCTTCGTGCTCTGTGCCCGAATCCTTCCGCGAAGCCAGTCGTGGGCCGCAACCGACCGAGCGCGCCTGGCGTCGCGTCGAGAGCGTCCGCGTTCCATCCCGGCGTGTTCGTCGGCATTCACACCGACGGCACGGTCTACATCGTGGCGCACCGCTCGGAGATGGGCAACGGCGTCCGCACCAGCCTGCCCCGCATCGTTGCCGACGAACTCGACGCCGACTGGAACCGCGTCAAAGTTAGTCCAGGCCGACGGCGATGCCGCCTATGGATCGCAAGACACTGACGGCTCGCACTCCGTTCGCGAGTTCTTCGATGTGCTGCGCGAAGCCGGAGCGACCGCGCGACTGATGCTGGTGCGCGCCGCCGCGCAGCAATGGGGCGTTCCGGAATCGCAGTGCGTTGCCGATCCCGTCCACACGGTCACCGACAAGAACTCAAGCCGCAAGCTCGGCTACGGAGAACTCGCAGCTCTCGCCGCCAAGCTACCCGTACCGAAGAAAGAAGAGCTGAAATTCAAGTCGCCGCAGGATTGGCGCTACATCGGCAAGCCCGCGCCCGGCTACGACGTCACCGACGTCTGCTCGGGCAAGCCGCTGTTCGGCATGGATGTGCGGGTCGACGGCATGCTCTACGCCGCCATCGCGCATCCGCCCGTGCTCGGCGGAAAAGTTAAGTCGGTCGACGACTCCGCGACTCTCAAAGTGATTGGCGTGAAACAGACGATCCCGATCGATCCCTTCAAACCTCCGCACGCGTTTCAGCCTCTGGGCGGAGTCGCCGTCATCGCCGACAACACCTGGGCCGCATTCAAAGGCCGCAACAAGCTCAAAATCGAATGGGACAACGGCAGCAACGCCTCCTACAACTCCGCCGACTATAAGAAGGAACTGCAGCAGACCGCCCGCCAGCCGGGCAAAGTCGTGCACACCATCGGCGATCCCGACGCCGAATTCGCCAAGGGCGGAAAGATCGTCGAAGCCGAATACTTCGCTCCGCATCTTGCGCACGCGTCCATGGAACCGCCCGTCGCGGTCGCCGATGTGCAAGGCGAGAAGGTCACCGTCTGGTCGCCGACGCAGAATCCGCAAGGCGTGCAGGAAGAAGTCGCCAAGGCGCTCGGCCTGAAGAAAGAGAACGTCACCTGCCACGTGACTTTTCTGGGCGGAGGCTTCGGGCGCAAGTCGAAGCCCGACTATGCCGTCGAAGCCGCGGTGCTCTCGAAGAAGACCGGCAAGCCCGTCAAAGTCATCTGGAGCCGCGAAGACGACATCAAGTTCGACTACTACCACTCGGTCGCCGCCATGTACATCAAGGCCGCGCTCGACGACAAGGGCAAGCCCAAGGCCTGGCTGCAGCGCTCGGTGTTTCCTCCCATCGGATCGACCTTCAACCAGAACGAGGTCTACGGCGGCGCGGGCGAAATGTCGATGGGATGGAACGTCGTTCCCTTCGACGTCCCCAACTTCCGCTCCGAAAACGGACAGGCCGCCGCTCACGTGCGCATCGGCTGGCTGCGCTCGGTGGCGAATATTTATCACGCGTTCGCGGTGCAGTCGTTCGCCAACGAACTCGCCTATGCGGCCAACCGCGATCCCTACGACTATCTGCTGGCGCTGATCGGATCGGGCCACGTGATCGACGCTGGCACGCAGGGCCCACCAGAAGTCGCCAAGAAATATCCTTACGACACCGGCCGCCTGCGCCGCGTGGCCGAACTCGCCGCCGAGAAAGCGAATTGGGGCAAGAAGAAATCCGGCAAAGGCAGCGGCATGGGCATCGCCGTCCATCGCAGCTTCTTCACCTACGTCGCGACGGTGGTCGAAGTGGAAGTCGACGACCAGGGCGCGATTCGCATTCCGCATGTGACACCGCGGTCGATGCCGGCATCGTCGCCAATCCGGAGATGGTGCGCCAGCAGTTCGAAGGCGCCGCCGTCTTCGGCACCAGCATCGCCCGCACCGGCGAGATCACCGCGACCAACGGCGCCATCGACCAGTCCAACTTCCACGACTACCAGGTTGCCCGCATGAACGACGCGCCGCGCCAGGTCGACATCCACATCGTGGAGAGCACGGCCCCACCCGCGGGAGTGGGAGAGCCCGGTGTTCCGCCGTTCGTTCCCGCGCTCTGCAATGCGGTCTTCGCCGCCACCGGCAAGCGAGTGCGAGAGCTGCCGCTGACGCGCAACGGATTCTCGTAAGCGGTTGCGGAAACGTGCCCATCGATGAACAAGCGACCACCGGGGCTGAAGCCCGCACTGATTCCACATGCCTTACGCGGCCCTAGAAGGGCCGCTCTTCCACAGTAGTGCACGCATGAGTAGTGCACGCATGAGTAGTTGCAAGCATTTGTTTTCCGCAACTTCCTATTTTCCGCAACCTCCTATTTTTCGCAACTTCCTATTTTCCGCAACTTCCTAAAGGACAGATGTTGCGGCGAACTAGGCGGGACGATCTGGGTAGGTCGCTTTCGGAAAGCGAAGATGGATGAGGGCCGCGCAAAGCAGAAGAATCGCTATCGCGAAGATGCTGCCTTCCGGTCCTGCCGATCCTCCGGTGAGCCAGTTCGGGCCATGCGCTGAGGAGTTCAGGAATCGGCCTACGCCGAGAAGGCCGCTATCGGGCGTGCCATAAAAGAACGTCTCTGCCCAATCCCACGCGGCGTGGTACCCGATGGCAAACCAGAGAGTACCGGTGCGCCGAATCATCAGGCAAAACAGCAAGCCGGTCGCAACCACGTGCAGAATGCCCAGCACGTTTTCGCCTTGGTTACCGAGATGAGCGACTCCGAAGATGACAGAGAGGAACAGAGCCGCCGGCCAGAAGGATATGCGTCTGGACATGGTGAAGAGCCAGTAGCCGCGAAATGTAAGCTCTTCGGTCAGTGACACACCAAGAAAGGTCGCGCCCCAGGCCACCGCCCACCGGAGAACTGCTGATCCTGCGAGCGCCACGGAGTCAATGTGAAAGTGGCCCGAAGCCCAGAGGGCCAGCAGAATAGCCGAAAGCATGCCAAAGCCCCAGACCGAACCCTCCCAAAACTTTTTTCCGAATGCCTGGCGCAGAGGAATTCCATAATCGTCAAGGGGACGCTTCTCCCGGCGGGACACGATCCAGGTCGCGAGTGAGACAAAAAATACCATCACGGCCTTGATGGGCAATTCGCTCTGCACGGTCAGGACGGAGGCATTCCGGCCTCCTCCGAGATGCAACCCGTATATGAGGGCGGCCGGCACGCCGAAGGCAATTCCCACCCAGATGAACAAGGTGCGACGATCAGTCCGCCCCCAAGTCTTAGGTTGGCGCGCGGGTGGCTGCTCATTTTGTAATTCGGGGGAGAGACTGGGATCGGACGGGTCGGCCAAGGGCGTGCTCCTGTCGAGCAGATCAGAGTATGACAGTCGAGCGTGGAATTGCGCGAGCACGATCGCCGCGAGAGGCTGTTCGCCGACGATGAGGCCTGCTGCGGGGTCATCCACGTTCGGCGGTTGGAGTTGGTAGTGGTGCAGTGCAGTTTGAGGGGAAGGGTTGGGTCAGTATTCAGGCATGCACAAGGTCACGCAGCGTACGCCCGACTCTTGACGCTGCGGCCCTTGGCGGGGCAAACCCCAGCGGCTAAAGCCGTTACACTCTCACGCCCCTTGGCGGCATCGCTAAAGCGATGCCCTGATACGAATCATTTTTGCTAGCCCTGATACGAATCATTTTTGCTATGCCCTGATACTGAATCATTTCTGCGATTTCCTGATATGAATCATTTCTCTCAAGCTGCACCGTCTACCGAAAGTTCGCGTGTCGCTTGAACCGCGAGCCCCATCGGCGCTACTATGGCCTGCTGCGCTGATCGAAGAGGCAAGACTCTCTATGCCCCAAAATTACGTTCCGATTTTTATCTTCATCGCAATCGTGGGCACGCTGCTGCCGATCACCTTGCTGCTCGCGAAACTGGTGCGCCCATCGAATCCCAGCAAGACCAAGCTCATGCCCTACGAGTGCGGCATTGACCCCATTGACAGCGCGCGCGGACGCTATACCGTCCGCTACTACATTATTGCGATTTTGTTCGTGGTGTTCGATGTGGAAACGATTTTTCTGTTTCCCTGGGCGGTGCGGTTTAAGGCGTTTGGCTTGTTTGGATTGCTGGAGATGTTGATCTTCCTGGCGATTTTGATCGTCGGGTACATATGGGTTTGGAAAAAGGGCGCGCTGGAGTGGGTGTAGGGGACGAGCAGGCGCGAGCGAGACGCCCCTTCGGCAGGCTCAGGGCAGGCTCCCGCGACAGCCGCCGAGACAGCGGCGCTGCCTAACAACCATGACCGCCGCAATTGATAACCCGATGGATTCCTCTCCCGCCGAGACTTTCACCGCCAGCCGCTGGACGCAAGGCAACTTCTTCTTTCCTACCCGGCTCATCGTCAGCCCGCAGCGCGTAGCCCGGGTCAAGTCGCGCCTGTTCGGCAGCAACGAAGAAAGCATTTCCATGTCGAAGATCGCGTCGGTGCACATCTCCACCGGCGTCTTCTGGTCGGAGATCGTCATCGAGTCGACCGGCGGCACCGACCCCATCACCAGCCACGGCCACCGCAAGGCGGACGCGCAACGCATCCGTAACCTGGTCGAGACCTACCAGGCGCAAGCTAGAGTCTAGTATTCAAGTCACGACCAGTATCGTTCACGAAGGGAACCCTCGTGCGCAGTCGAGGGGCGTCAGGTGCTGCGCCGAACGCGGTTTCTCCACGTTGACTTCGCACTCTCAAGCTGATAAAAGTTAACGTTCTTTTCAAACGCAGACTGCGCGGGAGGTTTGTGCCTTCGCGACTATGCCGGACGAAATCAAATCCCCCACTCCACCGCCGCCGGAAGGTGAACCGAAACCGTCGGCGGATCAGCCCGGTACCCCGGGTGGGGTGAAAGCTACTCCCTCCGGTTCGGTTCCAGCAGAAACGAAAGCCGCTTCTGACAAGCCTGCTCCTCCTGCTGCAGCACCTCCGAAACCTGCTGTCGCAGCGCCCGCCGCCCCTGCCGCCGCCAAGCCGGCGGCCGCTCCGCCCAAACCGGCGGCTCCGGTCCCCACGGCATGGGATTCGCCCATGGTGGCCAAGTTCAAACGGGAATACGGATCGGGCATTGAGCCTCTGACCCATCTCGGCCAGAACTACATGGTGGTCGACCGCTCGCTGATCCCCGAAATCCTGCAGATCCTGCGCAACGAAGAGCAGTTCGACTACTGCGTGGACATCACCGCAGTGCACTATCCCAAGCGCGAGAAGCAGTTCGACGTGGTGTGGGTGCTGTACTCGTTTCCGCGAAACGAACGGATTCGGGTGAAAACGCAAATCGCCGACGGCGAGACGTCTGCCCAGTTCCGTCCCCATCTGGGCGACCGCGAACTGGCTGGAGCGGGAAGTCTTCGACATGTTCGGCATCAAGTTCGACGGGCATCCCGACCTGAAGCGCATTCTGTTGCCGGACGGTTGGAAGGGACATCCCCTGCGCAAGGATTACGGGATCCTGCAACAGGATAATGAATGGGTGCAGATCAACTTGGGGATTGAGAGCGGGCAATGAAAGCACATCAAGCAGACGTTCGTTCTCGAAGAATGCCTCAGCGACCCGTCAGGGGCTAAAGCCGCAACTCTTGTGTGACGCGATTGTGGCACGACTGAAGACGTGCCCTTCCCGATTCGTTAAATGACCGACCCGAAGACACTCTCGCCGCTCGATCTCGAAACGCACGTCGCCGCCCACGACAAGACGTTTCTTGATTCGAACGAACTCGTCATCAACATGGGGCCGCAGCATCCGGCGACCCATGGCGTGCTCCGCGTCATCCTGCGGCTTGATGGCGAAAAAGTTCTGGGGCTCGAGTGCGTTATCGGCTACCTGCACCGCGGCGTCGAGAAGATTGCCGAGAACCGCACCTACACGATGTTCAATCCCTACGTCGACCGCATGGATTACGTGGCGGCGGTCTCGAACGGCCTGGGATACTGCGAAGCGGTCGAAAAACTTCTCAGCGTGGAAGCCCCGCCGCGGGCGCAATACATTCGCGTCATCCTGACCGAGCTGAATCGCATCGCCAGCCACCAGCTCTGGCTGGGCACGCACGCGCTCGATATCGGCGCCATCACGCCGCTGTTCTACACCTTCCGCGACCGGGAAGAGATTCTCAAGATTTTCGAAAAATATTGCGGAGCGCGGCTTACGACGCATGCGTTTCGCATCGGCGGGCTGCAGTACGAGGCCTACGACGGGTTCGAAAAGGACGTCAAGAACTTCCTCACCTTCTTCGCTCCGAAGATCGACGAATACGAGGAACTGCTCACCACCAACCGCATCTGGCTGGAACGGACCAAGGGCGTGGGCATGATCTCCGGCAAAGACTGCATCGCGCTGGGCGTGACCGGACCCGTGCTGCGCGCCAGCGGCGTGAAATGGGACATCCGCAAAGCCCTGCCCTACGCGAACTATAAGAATTTCGACTTCGAAATTCCCACCGGCCAGAACGGCGACACCTATGACCGGTATCTGGTCCGCATGGCGGAGATGCGGCAGTCGTGCCGCATCATCGAGCAGGCGGTCGCCGGCATCCCCGAAGGCCCGATCATGGCCAAAGTTCCCAAAGTGATGAAGCCGCCGGTGGGCGAGATCTACCATTCGATCGAGGCGCCCAAGGGCGAACTGGGATACTTCATCGTCAGTGACGGATCCACGCAGCCTTACCGCATCCGCGTGCGCCCGCCGTCGTTCGTCAACCTGCAGGCGCTCGACGTGATGTGCCGCGGCCAGCTGGTCGCCGACGTGATCGCCGTCATCGGCACGCTCGACATCGTTCTCGGCGAGGTAGACCGCTGATGCACGACCTGATCCTGTACATCCAGTCTTACCTCGACAGCGTCAAGGTGACGCCCGGCGGCGCCGGCAACATCTTCTGGGCGACGGTCTACATCCTGCTGGTTTTTGGCGGGCTCTCGGTCGCCGTCATCGCCATGAACTGGCTGGAGCGCAAGATTCTCGCGCACATGCAGGTGCGGCTTGGACCGATGCGCGTAGGCCCGCACGGCCTGCTGCAGCCGATCGCCGACGCCATCAAGCTGCTGCTGAAAGAAGACATCATTCCCGCCGAAGCCGACAAGCTCGTCTTCTGGATTGCGCCGTTCATCGTCGTGCTGGCGGCGTTCACTGTTTTCGTTGTCGTCCCTTTTGGCCCTACCCATGCCATCACCGACATGAACATCGGCATCCTCTTTATGCTGGGTGTTTCGTCGCTGAGCGTGCTTGGCATCGTGACCGCCGGATGGGCCTCCAACTCGCACTATCCGCTGATCGGCGCGCTGCGCTCCAGCGCGCAGATGGTCTCGTATGAAGTTGCCATGGGACTGGCTGTGGTCTCCGTCATCCTGATGACCAGCCTCAACGACCAGAGCACGGGCACGCTGAGCATGATCGGCATCGTGCAGGCGCAGCTGGCGCAGGGAGAATGGTTCATCTTCAAGTTCTTCCCGCTGGGCCTGGTCGGATTCTTCATCTTCGCCATCGCCATGGTCGCCGAGACCAACCGCGCGCCCTTCGACCTGCCCGAAGCCGAATCGGAATTGACCGCCGGATTCCACACCGAGTACAGCGGATTCCGCTGGTCCTTATTCTTGCTCGCGGAATACTCGGCGATGATCGCGGTCTCGTCGATCGCAGTCACGCTGTGGCTGGGCGGATGGCTGCGCCCGTTCCCGAACGCGCTGAGTGGCTCGACGTGGGAGTTGGTCTTCTCGCTATTCCCCGGAATCACATTTCTGTTTTTCGCCGCGATGTGTTTCTACAACACGGCCCGCATGCCCAAGCATCCGCTGTTCAAGATTCAAACCATGGGCCTGGCGGGATTCGGCGCCGTGCTCGGACTGATCGGCCTGGCATTATTCCTGACGCCGGTCCGCGTGCGGGTCACCGACATTTTCTGGTTCTCGGCCAAAGTTGCCGGCTTCATGTACCTCTATATCTGGTATCGTGGCACGTTCCCGCGATATCGCTTTGACCAGCTCATGAAAGTAGGATGGAAAGTCCTGCTGCCCACGGGCTTGGCGTGTTGATTCTGACCGCCGTCGTCGCCATGCGGGCGGACCTCTGGGCAGAATTGCGAGGAGTAGGGCACCCATGAATCCCCCGGTCGCAACGCCATTTTTCTTTTACCTGCTGGCCGCCACTATGATCATCGGCGGCATCCTGGTGATCACGCGCAAGAACGCCGTGCACTCGGCGATGGCGCTGATCACCACGCTGCTGGCCCAGGCCGGGCTCTACCTGATGCTCTATGCTCCGTTCGTCGCTGGCGTGCAAATCATTCTTTATGCCGGCGGCATCATGGTGCTGTTCCTGTTCGTGATCATGCTGATCTCGATCGAGCGCAGCATGAAAGAACGCCAGTTCAACAAACAATGGCTGGTAGGCGGAGCGGCGGCGCTGGCGTTGGGCGGCCTGTTCATCTCGGTTTACGTGAAGACGACGGAAGGCAAAGCGCTATTCCCCGAAGGCCGCATGTCCTACGGCGAAACGCAAAACACGCAGGAGATCGCGGCCCTGCTGTTCGACCGTCATGCCGGGCAATACATGTTCGCCTTCGAAATCGCTTCCCTGCTGCTGCTGGTGGCGATCATCGGAGCGGTAGTAATGGCGAAGAAGAGGATTTAGATGGCAGCTGCTAGCTTCTGAGCTCGTCGTGAGCTCTGAGCTGTGAGCAAACCAGAAGCTCAGAGCTCAAGCTCAGAAGCTCGAAACTGATTATGGAAGCGATGCTCCACATCACGACGCTGCACTACCTGGTCCTGGGCGCGGCCCTGTTCCTGCTGGGCGTGATCGGCGTGCTCACCCGCCGCAACGTGGTCATCGTCCTGATGTCGATCGAACTGATCCTGAACGCCGTGAACCTGAACCTGGTCGCGTTCTCGCGCTACTGGCAGGGAATGCCTGTCCACCTGGGTGGCGGTCCCGGCGCGCTGCACGGCCAGGTGTTCGCGATTTTCGTAATCACCGACGCCGCCGCCGAAGCCGCAGTCGGCCTCGGCATCCTGATCGCCTTCTTCCGGAATAAGGAGACGGTCAACGTGGACGAAGTGAACTTGTTGAAGTGGTAGGAAAGCAGCTGTCTAGCTCTCTAGCTGCTCAGCTTTCAGCGATGCGACTCATACGGCAACGCTCGAACTGGAAGCTAGACGCTGAGAGCTAGAAGCTGAGAGCCCGAATGCTATTTCTAGATCACATCTGCCTCATCCCGCTGCTTCCCGCCCTCGGCGCGGCGCTGATGTTCTTCTTCGGCCGCAGGCTGCAGAAGGCAACGGTGAGCGCGGTCTGCGTCGGTGCGGTCGTCCTGGCGTTCCTGTTGGCCTGCGGCGCGGTGTGGCAGTACACGAACTGGGCTCACGGCCAACGACCACAAGCCCTTCGAAAAGATTCTCTATACCTGGCTGGGCACCGACACCGGCCACCCGACCTATCTGAAGTCCGACGGCACTCTCCGGCCCCGTTCCAGGCCGACGCCGGATTCCTGCTCGATCCGCTCTCCAGCATCTGGCTGCTGTTCGTCACCGGCGTCGGCATGCTGATCCACATCTACTCCATCGGCTACATGGCGCATGAAGGCGGCTACTACCGCTTCTTCGGATACCTGAACCTGTTCATGTTCTCCATGCTCACGCTCATCCTCGCGAACAACTACGTGCTGATGTTCGTGGGCTGGGAAGGCGTAGGCCTGTGCTCGTACCTGCTGATCGGTTTCTATTTCCATCGCAAGTCGGCGAGCGACGCGGCCAACAAGGCGTTCATCGTCAACCGCATCGGCGACGCCGGATTCCTTCTCGGCATGTTCTTCATCGCCTGGTATCTTCGGGTCGCTCCGCTTCATCGACGTCAATGCCGCTCGCGCGCAGCGGACACTTTCCATGCCGGCGATCCCATCATCACCGCTGCCACGCTGCTGCTGTTCGTCGGAGCCTGCGGCAAGTCGGCGCAGCTTCCTCTTTATGTCTGGCTGCCCGATGCGATGGAAGGCCCCACGCCGGTCTCGGCGCTGATCCACGCCGCGACCATGGTGACGGCGGGCGTGTACATGGTGGCGCGTTCGAATGCCCTGTTCGTGCTGGCGCCGAAATCGATGAAGACCGTGGCCATCGTCGGCGCGCTCACCGCCATCTTCGCCGCCTCGATCGGCCTGGTGCAAAACGACATCAAGCGCGTGCTGGCCTACTCGACCGTCTCGCAACTCGGCTACATGTTCCTGGCGCTAGGCGTCGGAGCGTTTGCCGCGGGAGTGTTCCACGTCTTCACGCACGCGTTCTTCAAGGCGCTGCTCTTCCTCGGCGCGGGCTCGGTGATTCACGCCATGAGCGGCGAGCAGGACATGCGCAACATGGGCGACCTGTCGGGCAAGATTCCCGTGACGTTCCGCACCATGTTCGTCGCCACGCTGGCCATCGCGGGAATTCCCGGCCTGGCAGGCTTCTTCTCGAAGGACGAAATCCTCTGGCAGGCGTGGAAGTACAGCCCCTATCTCTGGGTCATCGGCTTTGTCACCGCGCTGATGACGGCGTTCTACATGTTCCGGCTGATCTACCTGACGTTCTGGAGCCCGCCGCGCGTGTGAGCCACGAAGTCGAGCACCACATTCACGAATCGCCCAAGTCGATGACCGTGCCGCTGGTCGATCCTGGCGTTCTTCTCGATCTTCGCTGGATGGCTCGGCGTGTCCGCAGAGCCTGGGCGGATCGAACCGCTTCGAGAAGTTCCTGGAGCCGGTGTTTGCGAACTCGACGCAGAGGCAGGCGAAGCGCCGCCCGCCGGCGAAGAAGGCCCGCGCCGGCACGGAATATCTGCTGATGGTCCTCTCGGTCGCCGCCGCCGGCGTCGGATGGTTCATGGCGTCGCCGCGCCTACGGCAACGCCGGCAAAGACTACACCGAGCCCATCGCCGCCGCCGCGCCGCCGCTCTACGACACGCTGCTCAACAAGTATTACGTGGACGAAGGCTACGACTACGTCTTCACCGGCCGCCGCAAGCTGGGCGGATGTTCGCCTGGGCGTGATGGGCCTGGGCGAAGCCAGTTCGTGGTTCGATTCCAACGTAATCGATGGCGCCGTCAACGCCGCTGGCTGGATCACGCGCCCCACCGCCACGTTCTCCAGTTGGTGGGACAAGTGGATCATCGACGGCATCGGCGTCAACGGCCCCGCGATCCTGGCGCGCATGCTCAGTTATCCCGCGCGCCTGTTCGAATGGGGCCTGGTGCAGTGGTATGCCCTGGTCATGACCGCAGGGTTGGTAGGGTTCGCGTTTTATTATGTGTATCACTGAAAGAGCTGCGTAGCTCCTAGCTTCTGGCTGCGTAGCCAACCCGAGCCTAGAGCTAGAAGCCTAGCAGCTGAGAAGCTAGAAGCTGCATTTATGCAAAATCACATCCTATCGATCATCCTCTTCACGCCGCTGCTGGGCGCGCTCGTTCTCCTGTTCGTTCCCAAGGAGAACAAGGACGCCATCCGCTGGATTGCGAACATCTTCGCGCTCGGCGGCTTCCTGGTCTCGCTGCCGCTGGTGCCGTGGTTCTGGGCGCAGCGCTTCGAGCCCGGCTTCAAGTTCATCGAGGGCGCGCCCAACAACTGGATCCCCTCGATCGGCGCGGGCTACGTCCTCGGCATTGACGGCATCTCGTTCCTGCTGATCATGCTGACCACGCTGCTGGGATGGATCTCGATCCTCTCCTCGTGGACCGCCATCGAGAACCGCGTCAAGGAATACTACATCTGGTTCCTGGTTCTCCAGACCGGCATGCTCGGCGTCTTCATGGCGCTCGATTTCTTCCTCTTCTTCGTTTTCTGGGAAGCCATGCTCGTCCCGATGTACCTGCTGATCGGCATCTGGGGCGGCCCGCGCAAACTCTACGCCGCCATCAAATTCTTCCTCTACACGCTGGCCGGCTCCGTGCTGATGCTGCTGGGCATCCTGTTCCTCTACTTCCACCATCACACGTGACCGGCATTTACACCTTCAGCCTGACCGCGCTCTATGAAACCGCGCCGCACATTTACGCCGACTACGGCCCGCACGTCGCGACCCTGCTGTTCCTGCGTTTCTTCTTCGCCTTCGCCATCAAGGTCCCGATGTTCCCGTTCCACACCTGGCTGCCCGATGCCCACGTGGAAGCGCCGACCGCGGGCTCCGTCATCCTGGCCGGCGTTCTGCTGAAGATGGGAACCTACGGCTTCATCCGCTTCTCGCTTCCCTTCTTCCCCGACGTGCTGTCGAATCCTGCCACGTTCCTGGGCATGACCGTGCGCGGCTGGATGATCTTCCTCTCGATCGTCGGCATCATCTATGGCGCGCTGGTCTCGCTCATGCAGAAGGACATGAAGAAGCTGGTGGCCTATTCGTCGGTCAGCCACCTCGGCTTCTGCACGCTGGGAATTTTCGCGCTCACTCCGCTGGGCCTGAGCGGCTCGGTGCTGCAGCAGATCAACCACGGCATCTCGACCGGCGCGCTCTTCTTGATTGTCGGCATCCTGTACGAACGCCGCCACACCCGCGAGATCTCGGAATACGGCGGCATCTCGAACGTGATGCCCGTCTACGCCACCATCACCATGATCATGTTCCTGTCCTCGATGGGACTGCCGCTGCTCAACGGCTTCGTCGGCGAGTTCACGATTCTGCAGGGAACGTTCATGGAGAACTGGAAGTGGGGCGCATGGGCGGTGCCCGGAGTCGTGCTGGCCGCGGCGTATTTGCTCTGGCTCTACCAGCGCGTGTTCTTCGGCACGGTGACGAATCCGAAGAACGAAAAGCTGCACGACCTGACGCCGCGGGAAGTCGCCACGTTTGTGCCGCTCGTCATCATGGCGTTCTGGATCGGGCTCTATCCCAAGCCGTTCTTCCAGATTCTCGAGCAGCCGGTGAATCATACGATCGCGATCGTGCGGCCGGATTATCCGCAGCCTGCGGTGAACGCCGCTGCCCAACCGACAGCGGCATGTCGCTCCCGCTGCCGATCGTGCCGCCGGCGGCTGCAATCCGCCCGAGCCGCGTCCGCGCCAACGAAAACGAAGGGGAAGAACTAGTGGGCTCCTCGGACTGACTATCTTCTGGCGCTGCCGATCACGCTGCTGACGCTGTTTGCGCTCGGCATCCTGCTGATCGACCTCATGCTCCCCCAGGAGATGAAGTGGGTCAACGCCGTCACCGCCTTCGTCGGCGTGGCTGTTCTCCGCGGCCGGCGTCTACAAGATTCAGCTCTTGTCTGAACGGTCGCGGGCCCGGTTCCTTCGGCCTGATGCGCACGATGCTCGTCGACCGCTTCGCCATTTATTTCTGGTATCTGTTCCTGGCGGGCACGGCCATCGCCATCCTCATGTCGGTGCGCTATCTCGAAACCGAACACGAAAATCACGGCGAATACTACGCCCTGATGCTGCTCTCGGTCGCCGGCATGATGTGCATGGCGGCCGGCTTCGACATCGTCCTCATCTTCATCGGCCTGGAATTGATGGCCATCTCCACCTACGTGCTGGTCGGCTTCCTGCGCCGCGACCGCCGCTCCAACGAAGCTGCGCTGAAAT
This sequence comes from uncultured Acidobacteriota bacterium, assembly GCA_963709865.1. GTDB lineage: Bacteria > Acidobacteriota > Terriglobia > Terriglobales > Acidobacteriaceae > Sulfotelmatobacter. Next base: position 86,836 of record CAVPXW010000019.1, on the reverse strand, counting down.
ACCTGCTGCTGGGCGCATTTTCGTCGGGCATCTTCGCCTACGGACTGTCCCTGCTCTACGGTTTGACGGGCAGCACCAATCTGGCGGTGATCCAGCAGTGTGCTGCACAACCAGATTCTGGGCGGCGAATACAAGCCGGTCGCCGTCATCGCGCTGCTGACCACCATCACCGGCCTGCTGTTCAAGATCGCCGCCATCCCGTTTCACCAGTGGGCGCCGGACGCCTACGAAGGCGCGCCCACCAGCATCACCGGATTCATGTCGGTCGCCGTCAAAGCCGCGGGATGGGCCATGCTGCTCCGCATCCTCGTCGTCGGACTCTTGCCCATGCGCCCGATCTGGGTTCCGCTGCTGGTCTTCGTCTCCATCGCCACCATGACCGGCGCCAACTTCGCCGCGCTCACCCAGACCAACACCAAGCGCCTGCTGGCCTATTCCTCGATCGCGCACGTCGGCTACATGCTGCTCGGCCTGATCGCCGGAACGGCCACGCAACTCAGTCCCGACGGCCTCAAAGGCATCCTGATCTACCTGCTGGTCTACACCTTCATGAACCTGGGCGCCTTCGCCGTGATCACTTCCCTGCGCCACAAGAACGTGATCGGCGACGAACTCGACGACCTCAACGGCCTCTACTCGCGCGCCCCGGTCGAAGCCGTGCTCATGCTGGTCTTCATGCTGTCGCTGGCCGGGATTCCGCCGCTCGCCGGATTCTGGGGAAAGTACTTCATCTTCCTCAGCCTGATCGAAACCGGGCACTACGTGCTGGCGTCGCTGGGCGTGCTCTATTCCGTCTTCGGCCTCTACTACTACCTGAAGATCGCCAACGCCATGTTCATGGGGAAGGTGGAGAAGGGCGAAGAAACGCTCCCCGTCAGCCTCACCATGCGCGCTGCCCTGGCCCTGACCGCCCTGGCCACGCTCTACATCGGCATCCTGCCCAACCGCTTCATCGAAGTCGTGAACTGGGCGCTGGGGATCGCGCAAAATCCAGCCATCGCGAAGCTGACGCACTGAAGACAGTCGGGTAGCGAAGCCAGCATTGCGGTGCTCAATCCGATAGAATCGGTCGCGACGAGTCTCACCCATGCCGCCCACTCCGCCTGACGACCAGAACTCGGATCAGAAGAAGACTTTCTGGCTGCAGTTCGCGCGCTACAGCCAACTCGCCTTCGTCCTGCCCGCAGCGCTGGTGGTGGGATGGCTGGCGGGTGCCGCGCTGGACCGATGGCTGCATACCACATGGCTTTACCTGGCTGGTATTCTTCTCGGCATCGCCGCCGGGTTCATCGAACTCATCCGGACTGTGCTTCGCGATACAAAGTGAGCGAACCGCCGGCGGTTCGGCGCGCCAACGGCAGGGGCACTCGGGTACCATAGCAGGTTGTTGATCGCGAATGACCGAAGCCTCCCACACCGAACCCACAACGGAAGCCTCCCCGGCCGAGCGATTCTTTTCCGGCGCCCTCGACCGCATCCGACGGTTCATGGCTGCGCTCGCGATTCCGCTGGTGGCAGCAGCGTGGTGGAAGTTCGGGGTGCGGTCCGCGGTCGGCCTCGCGGTCGGGTGCGCCATTGCCTACGTAAACTTTTTGTGGCTGAAGCGTGTGATCAGCGGCTTCGTCGACCGCGCTGCCGGCGCCACCACCTCGCAATCCAGCGACGGAATCGTCTTCCGCTTTCTGCTGCGGTATATTTTGATGGCCGTCGGTGCCTATGTTATATTGACTGTTTCACCCGCGAGCCTGAATGGGCTTCTTGCGGGCTTATTTTTGCCCGTCGCCGCCATAGCCTGCGAAGCAGCTTACGAAGTCTATGGAGCCTTAATCCGCGGGATGTAACAGGAAGGCCGGCAGGTCGCGACCAAGCCAGGAACTAGTCGCTAAAAGCTCTCTATGCCTGAACAACTCTGGTTCACCGAAATCCTCAACCATCTGTTCGCGGGCCCGGTGGTTGCGCTGTTGCACCTATTCTCAATCGAGCCCAAATATCCGACCGCGCCGATCCCGAACTCGTTCGCCATGGAAGTGCTCGTCTTTTCGTTTCTGCTGATCCTGTTTGTGCTCGTGCGCTCCCGCCTTTCCGTCGAAAGCCCCGGCGGGCTCCAGCATTCCTTTGAAGTCGTTGAAGGACTCATTCAGAATCAGAGCAACGAAATCATCGGCCACCACAGCGAACCCTACACACCGTTTCTTGCGACACTGGCTTTCTTCATTCTGTTCTGCAACCTGATTGGTGTGATCCCCGGCTTCGAGTCGCCCACCGCGGTGCCGATCGTGCCGCTGGGATGCGCGCTTTGCGCGTTCGTGTACTACCAGTTCCAGGGCTTCAAGCACGCCGGCGTTGGCTATTTGAAGCATTTCGCCGGGCCCATGCCAGCGCTGGCGCCGTTGATGATTCCAATCGAATTGATCAGCCATCTAGCGCGCGTGCTCTCGCTGACCATCCGTCTTTTCGCGAACATGTTCGCCGGTGACATGGTCACTCTGGTTTTCTTTTCACTGGTGCCGCTGGGCGTGCCGATTATTTTTCTGGGACTGCACGTTGGCGTGTCGCTGCTGCAGACCTATATTTTCGTGCTCCTGACGACCGTTTACTTGCAGGGCGCGGTTGCCGACGAGCACTGAGTTCGAGCGGGACGATTTCAAGTTTGGCAGGGCCGTTCAGCGTGAGGGCGTCTGCAAGGGATGACGTCAACCACCCACTGGCGGCAATTCATCAAGGAGAACCACAATGCGTACACTGAGTAAGCTGTTCATGGCACTATCGGCACTTTCGTTCGCCGTCCCTGCCTTTGCGCAGGGCGGAGCTTCCAGCGGAGCCGTCAACTGGGTCGCAATCTCCGCCGGATTCTCGATGGCTTTTGCCTCTGGCATCTGCGCTCTGGCGCAAGGAAAGGCAACGGCTGCGGCGGCGGAGGGACTGGCGCGCAATCCCGCGGCTCGTCCCGGCATTCAGCTCGCGCTGATTCTGGGCCTGGCGCTGATCGAGTCACTCGCTCTTTACACCCTGGTCATCATCTTCGCCAAGGTGAAGTAACTGCAGATTCCACCCAAACCCACAAAGGCCTCTGCCGCCGGCAGAGGCCTTTTGCATTTGAAAGCGCAAGAGCCGTTCTCTAGACTTTCCGGTCCCCGCTCCACTCTGGTGCCTTGTCCTGCGGAGCGTGATTCAGTGCTTCCACCAGGATGCGCCGTAAGCGGTAGCGGCTCTCCAGATCGGTGTTCACGATCTCAAATCCCACCTCATTCACCCGCGCGCGCCGCAACAACACGTGGGCGCGAATCTTCGACCGCATGCCCAGCGAAATCTCCAAGTCCGCTTCGCTGCCGATGCGGAGGTTGTCTTCTTTTGTGCCCATGCCGCCGCCCAGGCTCAATTCGCGGATCTGGATCTTGGATCTGCCCCATGAGCTGCCAATCGTTCCAAACACGGTTTTCGCCAGCACCAGCCGCTCGTAGCGGCGTTGCCGCACCCACGGGCATGCCGGAGCCATATCGAGCGGCGCAATCGCCAGTTCTGAGGGCTCGAACCCGCTGTCGGCCAGGACCTGCGAACTGTAGCGCGGATCGGTCTTGGAGAGGGCCTGGGCCGCGGCGATCCGCAACTCGCGGTGATACACCCAGCCAAAGGTCTTCTTGGCTTCCAGAATTTCGCGCAGGGTCGCCACCGCTTCGGTATCCTTCAACCGGCCCAGCGACTCGATGGCCTTGAGTTGCACAAAAGGAGATCGTGAAGCCGCTTCACCCGGCCGCGCCATCGCGATCAAGGGCGGAGTCGCGGTCATGTCGCCGCTCATTCCGATTTCGTCCACCGCCTCGGGCAATACCAGCGGATCCAGAATCTCCGCCAGTTCCAGCAGCGTGCGCCCGCGATCCGGCGCCGCGCCATAGGCAATCTGCCGCACGACGATGTCGTGATAGAAGCGGTTCCACTCCGGCAACCGGACGGGCAGCAACTCCAGCAGCGTGCCGACGTCGAACCGGCTGATTAGCCCGACCGCGCCCGAAGCCTGCCGGGGCTGGCCGGTACGCAGGATCTCGCGCAACTGCTGCAGCACGGGAGAACCCACCTGCTTGACCAGTTCGATCATGCGGTCGCACTCGTCGCGCCGCATGCAGCGGAAGAAGCGGTCCGCGAGGTGCTCCGCGCCGGACTGGCTGGTCCGCCGCAGCACCGACAAGATATCCGCAGGAATCGGGTCCAGGTGGAGGGCTTCCTCGATGAACTCGGGCAGCCGGTTCTCCACCCCGACGCGCGGACGCAAATCGTTCATCAGCACCGGCCGCTCCACGCTGATGTGTTCCATGCCGGCGCATACTTCGTTGACCGCGCTGTAGTTCTTGGCCGCGCTCGCTTCCTGGCTCAGGCGCACAAATGCCGCACTGAGCAGGCTCTGCAGTTCCGCATCCTTTTCCGCGATCAGTTGCTCGCTCAGCTTGCGGATCGCCTGCCCCAGGGGCTGTCCGCCCAGCCGGGCGTACAGGTCCGCCAACTGGCTCAGTCCGATCGCGGTTCGGCGCCGGGGTTCCGCTTCCTTCGCGCCCAGGCAACTCGAGTAATTGTTCAGGATGTCGGTCGCCGCCTCCTTGTCTTCGCGCTCGAGCAGCACTTCGACGAACTGGCGCAAGTTGCGCGGAGGTACGCAGGGCGCTTCGTGGGAAAGCAGCACGCTCTTTTTGCCCGACTCCGGCACTTCCGCCCAGAACATGCGGTCCAGGATGTCGGCGTGCGACTCCACCAGAATCCCGGCCTTGCTCATCTTCTCTTCCTGCAGTTTCAGAATCTGGCGCAGCGAGTCCATCTGCCGGCTCATGTGCTCCATCATCTGGTGCACGGCGTTGACCTTGATCTCGCCTTTCTGGTAACGCTCCAGCGCGAAGCGGATCGCCATGTGCTCGGCGGCCTTCATCAACAGGGGCGTATCTTCCTCTTCGGCTGTCGCCGCCTTGGCCGCCAGACTTCCCAGCAATTGCTGCAGGTTCAGCCGCGTATTCGGATCGGTCTCGGTCAGTTCCTTCTGGATGTCTTCTTCTTTGATGCTGGGATCCTGCTGCACTTGCCCAAAGCGCGTCAGCAGCCGGATGGCCTGAATGACTTCCTGTTCCTGCAGGGGAACCATTCCTCCGGTCCACGCCGGGGCCACGCCCGTACCCACCCCAGTTCCGGTTCCGGTTCCAGTTCCGGTTCCAGTTCCAGTTCCTGTTCCTGCGCCTTTCCCTGGGTTGGGGACGCTGCCCAGGGGAACCATGGGAACTCCGTCCGCGGGCCCTTTGCCCCCGCCGCCAGAGTTCGCGCCCTCAGCGGCCGCGATCAACTGCAACAACTTCTGCGGATCGTTCAGCCACTGCTTGAACTCGGGTCCGAGGGTCTGGGCGGCGATCTGCGCCGCAATACTGACGTCTCCGGTCAGCGGATCGGCGGCCACGAACTTCACTTCATTAATCTTGATGGTGCTGCCGTGCTTGCTACCGGCCAGAGCTTCCTTGATCTGCTTCGACACATCCTGCGCTTTGGACCCCGCGACCGTGAAGGCTCGCACCAGCCGGACGAAGTCTTCCTCGGTCACGTCCTTGGAAAAGTGCAGGCTCGCGAGTCCGGCGGTGGTCAACAAGGTGGCAAAACTGCGTTCCGCGTTTCCCGCTTCCAGCGGAATGCCATCGAGCAGCAACTTGTTGTCAGAAACGCCCAGCAGGAAACCGGCGTCCCCAGTGGTAGGCAGCCCCTGCTTCAACTCGTTCCAGGTGGTTTCGAATTGCGCCTCGGTGCGTTTATGGTCATAGCCATACATCCGGGCGTACTTGATCAAGATGTTGAGGCTATGCACAAACGCGCGCGCCGAGGCGGCACGGGCACCTTGCGACATGTTTGTGGCAGAGATAGTAAACTCCTCGGAAACGCAACTTTGAAGCTCAAGGGTAAAGCGAAATGGTAAGGGCTTAAACGTTACGGAGGTAATAGAGGGGAACCTCGGTGATGCCCGGCCAGAAGCGCCGCTAGTCAACCCTGAAGCTACACCGGCGAGGCCACCGGAAGCCGGCATCCGGCCCGAAGCCGGAAAAAGTCCGCCAGGACGAGAACCCCATGCCAGGTACATCTTCAGTAGAATACTCGCGGGGCATCGCGTACTCTGCGACCAAAACCTTGAAGACTGCGACCAAAACCACGGGACTGCGGTACTGGATGGCGCGTGTGCTGGAGGAGTGCGAGCACGTCGCTGCCGACTTCAGCGCGGATCCAGTCCACGATTTGCGGGTAGCTCTGAGGCGCTGCCGGTCCATGGCGGACGGAATGATGGCCATGGATCCGGACCCCGACTGGAAGGCAATGAAGAAGGCCGGCAAACGGCTGTTCCAGCGCCTGGGCGATCTGCGCGACGTGCAGATCATGATGGAGTGGATTGAGAAACTGCATCCTGGCCCGGTCGAGGCGGAAGAGCCGGCTGTGCCCGCAGAGGTCTCTGCCGATGGCGGCAGGGCGGGCGGGGGCCCCTTCGACTCCCGCACAGGGGAGGTCCGCGCCCCATGGACCAGTGACACTCCGACTTACCCGGCGCGCGCGCTGCTCCAGATTCTGCAAGCGCGCGAAATCGAACAGAAACGCGAAGCCCGCGCTGCGCTGGACGAGTTCGACCGCAAGCAGTGGCGCGCGTGGAGCCAGTCGCTGCCGCTGCGGGCGGCGCGCATGCGGCCGGGGAGCGCGGTGTTCAAGCATCTGGCGCTGGAACGCTGGACGACGGCGCGCGAACTGCACACCCGCGCCCTGCGCAACCGGTCGCAGATTGCGTTTCATACGTTGCGGATTGGGATCAAGCGGTTTCGCTACATCGTCGAGAATTTCCTTCCCGAGCAGCACAAGGCCTGGAGCAACGACCTGAAGCACATGCAGGACTTGCTGGGCGAAGTGCACGATCTCGACGTGCTGTGGGCGACCGCGCTGGCGTGTCACATTTTTCCAGACGAAGACGCGCGCAAGAGTTGGCACGCGCGGATCGTTGAAGAACGGACGAAGCGGATTGAGGAATATCGGGAGAGAACGGCGGGGCCGGATTCGCTGTGGAGTGTGTGGCGCGCGGGGCTGCCGCAGGGCAAGCAGATTCAGGCGATTGCGACGCAGCGAATGATGTTGTGGGCGAAGGTGCTTGACCCTGATTTCGCGCACTCGGAGCGGGTGTCGCGGCTGGCCGTGGAACTTTACGATGGGCTGGTGGCTACGGGCTTGCTGGAATCCGACGAATGGCGCTCGAAGCGCGTTCCAGCCTGCAGGTCGCAGCCGTGCTGCACGATGTTGGGAAGTCGCAGGGGAATAAGGGACACCACAAGACGTCGTTCGAGTTGATCCGAGGCCATAGCAATCCCCTGGGATGGAATCCGGAACAACTGCGGCGGGCGGCGGTGGTGGCGCGCTTTCATGCGGGAGCCTTGCCCACGCGCAACCACAAAGCGCTGCGCGACCTGCTGCCCGAGGAACAGAAGATCACGATTCAGCTGGCCGCGATCCTGCGGTTGGCCAACGCTCTGGACGGCGAACACGACGGGCACATCCGCCGGGTGAAGATCGAGAATTCGGACGCGGTCAAGCAGCCGTATGAATGGATTCCTGCGCAAGCCGGCGAAGTTGGGACCGAACGAAGCGGTGGTCGATTGGAGCCGAAGGCTTCGTGGCCGGGAGCGCTACCGCGCAGGCTGTCGCGGGGGAAAGATACTTGCTGGAAACCGTGCTGCGGAGGCCCGTGGTGGTGAAGGCGATGAAGGATGCGGAGCCCCGGCGAGTAGCGGTTGAGGCGAAGAGGATCGCAGGTTGATCGGGGCGGATTTGCAGCGGTTCCGCCTGTGGAGCGTGACTGGGGAAACGGCGAAGTCACTTTTCCAGCGCACGATACAACGTAGACTGTTCCCATGACTCACGCGCAACTGGTGGAACGGGCGGTGCGGTGGCTGCGGTGGTATCGCTGTGGAGTGGTGCTGTCCGAACAGGCCTGCGTCAGCGGCGAGATGCCGGACGCCATAGGATGGAAACGCGCCAACCATTCGGTGCTGGTGGAGTGTAAGGTCACGCGCGCGGATTTTCTGGCGGATCGGGCCAAGCCTTTTCGCGCGAAACCAGAACAGGGAGTGGGCAGCGAGCGGTTCTATCTGACTCCACCGGCTTTGGTGAAGGTGGAGGAACTGCCGGCGGGTTGGGGATTGTTGGAGTTGCGCCGCGGACGGATCGAGATGGTGCAGACCTCGGCCAAGAATCTACGGACGGCGACCGGATTCCGCTATGAAATGAATCTGCTGCTGGCCAGCCTGCGAAGGGTTGAAGTACGCATTGAACCGCAGAGCATTACCGACTTCCTGAAGTGGAAGAATCGCATGGCTGAGTACAATCGCGGAACGCTGCCCGAGGGCATCACCGCTACCGAGGACGAAATGAATTCGTTCCTGGAGAGCGAAGTGCCGGGGTAAGGCGCGGCCTTGCTGGGATGTGGCTAACGCGGTTTTGTGGTCGTGCGTGCAAGGGCGAGACGCCCTCGCGAGAGCGGCGGGGCGCCGGCGCTACGGGTGTAGCGCTACGCACGTGAGGCCGCAACTGGAAAAAGAAAACCGGGCTGGTTGGCCCGGCTTCTTCTGCGTCGAGTTGGATGCGGTTACATCACAGCGCGGCGCGACAGGCGCTGAGGGTGCTTTTGAGCTCCTCAGGCGAGTCCACAGATCGAGCCGATCAGACCGGCAAGAGGAAACCGACAAAGACTAAGTGCAAGCGGCATGCCATGCACCCAATGGTTTCGATCTGAGATCGCAAGCAACTGATTTTGATTGGGTTAGCTTGATGCATGCGACCACTGGTTATTGCGCTCGCGCGCGCGCTGGCGGCTACCGAAGAGCAAAGTTTTGCACAGATTGCACAGGAAGGTGTGCATTCCCGCCGGATCGGGTTTGCAGCGCAGAACGTAGCAAGCTACGTCTCTACGGATGACAGGAGAATCTGGTTCTCCGCTATAATTCCGGGCACTCATGTCTCTGACCTCTGGCGCGCGCGTTGGTCCTTACGAAGTCATTTCTGCGGCGGGTGCGGGTGGGATGGGCGAGGTGTATCGCGCTCGCGATACGCGGCTCGACCGCACGGTCGCGATCAAGATTCTTCCGGCACATCTGTCGGACAACCCTGAGGCGAAACAGCGCTTTGACCGCGAGGCGCGGGCCATTTCGTCGCTGAACCATCCCAACATCTGCACGCTGTATGACGTCGGGCACCAGGACGGGATGGACTATCATCGTCATGGAGTTTCTGGAGGGCGAGACGCTGGCGAGCCGGCTGGCGAAAGGGCCGCTGCCTCCGGAGCAGGTGCTGAAGTACGGGATTGAAATTTGTGAGGGACTGGAGAAGGCGCACAAGACGGGCGTCGATGCACCGCGATCTGAAGCCGGGAAACATCATGCTGACGAAGGCGGGCGCGAAGCTGATGGACTTTGGGCTGGCGAAGGCGGTGACGGGGCCGCCGCCGGCTTCAGGACTGACGGCGACGTTGGACGGAGCGTGGAGCGGTGGAACAAACGCGGGCGAGGGCGCCCGCGCCACACAGAATCCGCTGACCGCGCGGGGCATGATCGTAGGCACGTTCCAGTACATGTCGACCGAGCAGATCGAAGGTAAGGAAGCGGATGCGCGGTCGGACATTTTTGCGCTAGGCGCGGTGCTGTACGAGATGGCGACGGGCATCAAGGCATTTAGCGGCAAGACGCAGGCCAGCGTGGTCGCGGCGATTCTGGCGTCGGAGCCGCAGCCGATTTCGGTAGTGCGTCCGATGTCGCCGCCGGCGCTGGATCGAGTGGTGAAGGTTTGCCTGGCGAAGGATCCGGACGAGCGGTTTCAAAGCGTCCACGATCTGAAACTGCAGCTGATCTGGATCGCCGAGGGAGGATCGCAGGCGGGAGTGCCCGCGCCGGTGGCGGCGCGCAGGAAAAATCGCGAGCGCGGGTTGATTGCGGCGGCGGTGTTGTGTGGGCTGTTGGCGGCGGCCGGAATCGCGGGTTCGGTAATGTTTTCGAAGAAGGCCGAAAGCCTGCGGCGCGTGGTGCGTGCGCAGATTGGCGCGCCCGAACACTATTCATTTCACCCGTCGCGGCCACCGACCACATCATGATTTCGCCCGACGGCAACAGCCTTGCCTTTATCGCCGATGGAGCAGGGCAAGCAGTTTCTTTTTGTGCGGTCCGCTCCGTGCCAATGAGGCGCAGGCTCTCGCTGGAACCGAGGGTGCTTATTATCCGTTCTGGTCGCCGGACAGCAAGTTCATCGGGTTCTTCGCCGCCGGGAAAATGAAGAAGGTGGAAGCCTCCGGCGGCGTGGTGCAGACCATTTGCGACGCTCCGTACGGGCGCGGTGGAAGTTGGAACCGGGACGGCGTGATTCTGTTTACCCCAGGCATTCATGACGTGATCTATCGTGTGCCCGATGGCGGCGGCCAGCCCGTACCCGTGACCAAGGCGAAGAAGGCGGGCGTTTATGCTGGTGGCCGCTGGCCTTACTTCCTGCCCGATGGGCGGCATTTCCTCTACGTTGGAACAGAAGGTGATGATCCCAGGGGAAAGGTTTACGCCGCCTCGCTCGATTCTCCGGAGGCGAAGCTGATCGTGGAGGACAATAGCGGCGCGGCCTACGCGAGCGGCTACCTTTTTTTTATCAAGGACGGCAATCTGGTGGCCCAGCCGTTTGATCCGGACCATCTGTCTCTGAGCGGGAACCCAGTCCCGGTGGCACCCAAGGTGGAATACTACGACGGCAAGTCCCTGGGAAATTTCTCTGTCTCGGAGAACGGCGTGTTGGTATACCGCGGTGCTTACTCGACTCCCAGCCGCCTGGTTTGGCTGGACCGCACCGGCAAACAAGTTTCGACTCTCGCAGATCCGGGACACTACGGCATTGCACGTCTCTCCCCTGATGCCCGCACCGTGGTGATTTCCCGAGCGGACGCTGCGGAGGCCAGCACGAATGATCTGTGGCTGCTGGAAGTGCAACGAGGAATCTTTTCCCGATTGACTTTTCATCCCGTCGCAGCCTACAGCGCGGCGTGGTCGCCCGACGGCAACCGCCTGGCCATTGCGAGCCTGGGAGCCAAGGTTCAAATCATGCTGGCCAACGGGAGCGGAACACCGGTCAGCGCCTCCGAGGATCTGGTGGCCGCCGTCCGCGATTGGTCGCCGGATGGGAAGACAATTCTCGTACAGCAGCAGAATTCCAGCACCGGCTTTGATGTGATGTCGCTGGCGGTTACCGGTGAGCCACAGTCGGTGAAACCGGTGCTGAATTCACAGTTTGACGAAACCACGCCTCGATTGTCTCCCGACGGACATTGGCTGGCCTATATCTCGAACGAAAATGGCCACGCGGAGGTTTATGTAGTTCCGTTTCCCGAGCGCGGCGGACGCTGGCAGATTTCCAACAACGGAGTGACCGGCAGCGGAGCCACCGGGGGCGGCATGGGCGCTAATGCACTGACCTGGAGCCGGGATGGAAAGCAACTCTATTTTCGCGACGCGGCGGTAGGGCTGATGGCGGTCGATGTTCAAGTGCAGGGGAGTGAATTTCATTCCGGGCTGCCAAGGCAGATATTCACGGCGCCGGGAGGCGTGCGCCCGATCGACACTGCGCCGGATGGACGGATTCTGGTGATGTTGCAGGCGGAGCAGGAAGTCTCTTCACCGATTACGCTGGTGCTGAACTGGGACGCGGAGATGAAGAAGTAAGACTTCCCGGGACAAGGAACTTGCCGGGCTTCGCCCGGCGGACAGCCGAGGGCGGCTGTCCCTACATTTAACAAGTTCACATATAACAAGCTCACATATCTCTGCGGCCTTCCATCGCCTTCAGCATGGTGATTTCGTCGGTGTATTCGATGTCGCTGCCGACGGGAATGCCCATGGCGATGCGGGTGACTTTCACGCCGGCGCGCTTGAGTTGCTGCGAGAGATAGGTGGCGGTGGCTTCGCCTTCCACGGTGGGATTGGTGGCGACGATGACTTCGTCGACGTTGCCGGCGTCGACGCGAGTGATGAGATTCGAGATGCGCAACTGCTCGGGGCCGATGCCGTGCAGCGGAGAGATGGCGCCGTGCAGGACGTGGAAGACGCCGTTGAAGTGCTTGGTCTTTTCGATGGCGGCGATGTTGGTGGGTTCCTCGACGACGCAGACCAGGCGCTGGTTGCGGGTGGGACTGGTGCAGTAGACGCAAGGGTCGACGTCGGTGATGTTGTTGCACACCGAGCACAGGCGGAGATTGGCCTTGACGTCGCGCACGGCGGTGGCGAGGGCCTCGGCGTCTTCGTCGCTGGAGCGCAGGATGTGGAAGGCCAGGCGCTGCGCGCTTTTGGCGCCGACGCCGGGGAGCTTTTTCAGCTCGTCGATCAGGCGGGACATGGGTTCGGCGAATCGGGACATGGAGTAATTGGGTAATTTTGTAATTGGGTAATTGAAAACCCTGAGGACATTGTAACCGCCGGCCAATCCCACGGCTTGCGCCTGCATTCTAGCGCCGCTCCGCGGCTAGAGACCGGGGATGCCGAGGCCGCCGAGCATGCCGCCGACGGTGGATTGCATTTGCGCGTCGACTTTGCGGGCGGCTTCGTTGACGGCGGCCAGGACCAGGTCCTGCAGCATCTCGACGTCGCCGGATTTCACCGCTTCGGGATCGATGCTGGAGGCTGAGCAGTTGCTTGCGGCCGTCCATTTTGGCGGTGACGGTGCCGCCGCCGGACGTGGCTTCGACGACGGTCTCCTGCATTTTTTTCTGCAGGGCATCGTACTGCGACTTGGCTTTGGACATCAGGTCTTGCAGATTGAATCCACCCATGAACAACTCTTGCAACTTCCGGCTACCGGCACGCATTTGGCTGAATCTGAATCAGACTCAGAATCTCGATCTTTGGCACCGTTACTCGAATTGCCAAACTGTCCAAGGTCTCAGATCCCCGAAATTTGCTTTCACCGCTTTTCTTTGTAATCGATCACGGTGCGAATTTCGGCGTCGAATTTTTCTTGCATGCGGCTGGACGACCGGGTCTTGCTCGGCGCGGCCGCGGCCGCCGGGACCGGAAGGACGCGCGGGGCCGCCATTGCGTTTATTCTCCTGCGGAGCCACTGCGGCGCCGGGAACGACTCTGAGCTTCATGGGGCGGCCCAGCACTCCGCTGGCGGAGGCGATGGCCAGGCGTTTCGCGTCGGGGCCGAGCGACATGTCGACTACGGTTTGCGATTCCGCGATCTTGATGACCAGTTCGTTGCCCTGAACGCTCCACTCGCCGGCGGAAAGCATGGAGACCAGGATGCGCTGGTTGCCGTCGGTGAGGGCTTGCAGAACGGCGGTTTGGAGACGGACGATGTCCGTGCTCCCGGGAGGCGGCGATTGCGGCTCTGAAGCCGGCTGGCCTTCAGACGCTAAAGCGCGTTCTCCAGCGCTTGTAGCGGCCCGAGTAGAACTCGTGCCCTTCCCCGATTCGTCGAGCAAAGGCAGCGTCGTTGAGTCGGCAGAGACGTAGCTAGCTACGTCTCTACGATCGGGTACTGGATCTGGAACCGGCTGCGGGGCGGGCGCGGCGGAGCCCATGATCACTGGCTCTGAGGCACTGGCTGCGGCTACGATGCGCGGGCCCGGTGGCGCGGAGTCGGATGAGGATTCCTGGCGCGGAGTGCCTTTGCGGGCGGAGTCGGCCGCGAAGGGGGAAACGAAATTCTGGCGCGGAGCTTGACCTGGCTCTGGGCGGCGCGTTTCGGCGTTGGGTGCGCTGCCCACAATCGCTGGCCTCGCAGGAGGGCGCTGGGCGCCGGTTGCGGGAGCGGTGGCCACGTCGCTGAGCAACTGTTCGATCGGCAGCAGCTTTTGCGCGTGGGCCATTTTCAGCAGGCCGAGTTCGAGGTGGAAACGCTGCTCCTGCTTGTATCCCAACTCGCCGTGGGTGCGGAGCATGATCTGCAGGTGGCGGGTGAGATCTTCTTCGCCGAACAATTCGGCGACCCGGGCGACGCGCTCGCGCTCCTCGCTGGAAACTTGCAGCAAGGGAGAATCTTTGCCGGCGATTTTCGCGACGGTGGCGTTGCGGAGGAATCGGACCATCTGGCGGGCGAAGTGGGTGGGGCTGTGGCCTTCGCTGATAAGGTGGTCGACCTGGCGGAGAACTTCTTCGCTGCGGCTCTCGGACACGGCCTGCATCACCTGCTCGAGGATGTGGGCAGGGGCCGCGCCAACCAGGTTGCGGACGGAGTCGGCGGTGAGTCTTTCATTCGACGACGCGATGGCCTGATCGAGGATGGAGAGGGCGTCGCGCATGGAGCCGTCGCCGGCTTCGGCGAGCAGGGCGAGGGCATCGTCGTCGGCTTCGATGTTTTCGCGGGTGACCAGGTCGCGCAACTGGGCGACGATGGCGTCGAACTTCACCGCGCGGAAACTGAAATGCTGGCAGCGGGAGCGGATGGTCTGCGGAATGTCCTCGGGCTGCGTGGTGGCGAGCATGAAGACGATATGGTCGGGAGGCTCTTCCAGAGTTTTGAGCAGGGCGTTAAAGGCGGCGTCGGTGATCTGGTGCGCTTCGTCGAGGATGTAGATCTTGAAGCGGTCGCGGGCCGGGCGGTAGCGAGCGGCCTCGCGGAGTTCGCGGATTTCGTCGATGCCGCGGTTGGTGGCGGCGTCGATTTCGATGACGTCGACGGCGTTTCCGGCGCGAATCTCGGTGCAGGATTCGCAGACGCCGCAGGGCTCGGGGACGGGATGATCTTTGGAGCGGCAGTTGAGGGCCATGGCCAGGATGCGGGCGACGGTGGTTTTGCCGATGCCGCGATGGCCGCTGAAGATGTAGCCGTGGGCGGTGCGTCCCTGCTCGATGGCGTTCTGGAGGGTGCGGGTGACGTGCTCTTGTCCGATGACCTCGGAGAATTTCTGCGGACGGTATTTGCGGGCCAGGACGGTGTAGCTCATGGGCGGAAGAGACGATTATACGTGATGAACGGTGCGGCGTTGACCGGGACAAAGCAAAACCTTGAACCGCAAAGGCGCTGAGAAGATCCGGGAGAACGCCGAGAATGGGCTGGGCAGGACTTGGGGTGGGCTTGCTAAGCTTGGCTCGCACGCGCTAGGCTGGATGCGTCAAGAATGTGGTGCGGATGCGGCCGGAGCGAAGCAAGTCCAGGGCGGCCGCAAAGGAGCGATGCGATGCAATTGAAACTTACGAAGCGAACGGTGGATGGGATTGTGGCCGTCGAGTGCAATGGGCGGATCGTTTTTGGAGAAGAGTCTTCCCTGCTGCGGGACGAGGTTAAGAAAGTCATCGCGGACGGCAACAAGCGGATTGTGCTCAACCTGGGTGAAGTGAACTATATCGATTCGGGCGGGCTGGGCACGCTGGTGGCGCTGCATACCACGGCACACAACGCCGGGGGGACCATTAAATTGGCGAACCTGACCAAGCGTGTGGGAGATCTGCTGCAGGTCACCAAGCTGCTGACCGTGTTTGAAGTTCACAACTCGGAATACGAGGCGCTGGAAGCGTTCCGTAAAGTGGCATAAAGTCAAAATCCCCACCCTCTCGCCCAAGACGCGAGAAGGGTGGGGCACCCGGTTCATCTTGGGATGATGTGATCGTGAAACGGAAGAGCCGCGGTTCTCCGGCGGGAAAAACCAAGCAGAGTGATTCTGGAGCGATGCGTCTGCGGATTGAGCGGGCGGTGCGCGCGATTCCGCGCGGGAAGGTGTCGACGTACGGTGGGGTAGCGCGGGCGGCGGGGTTTCCGGGTGCGGCGCGGCAGGTGGCGGCGGCGTTGCGGCGGGGATTTGGATTGCCGTGGCAGCGGGTGCTGGGTGCGGGCGGAGAGATCAAGCTGCGGGGCGATTCAGCGATGGAGCAGCGCTTGCGGTTGGAGGCCGAGGGGGTGCGGTTCCGCGGGCGGCGGGTGGATATGAAGGCGCACGAGTGGAAGTTTGGGCGAACGTAAGGGCGCAGGAAAATGACGCGACTGCCGGGCTTCGCCCGGCGGACAGCCGAGGCGTGTCCGTTCCATGACATGGTTTACATTTTGTTCCGACACATCCTTTACAGATTTAGGGGGAACTCAATCCGCCAGCCAGCGCGCCACGGCCGTGGCGCGCTGGCTGGCGAGATCGAGCTCCCGGATACGGTACGGCAGTGATAGACCAGCACTCGGTCGTCAAGGCGAACCAACTCTACCCACTGCCCTGCCAGGGCATAGCTGATCTCCCAGCGTCGATGTTCGGTCCAGATCTGACCCTGACTGCCTACCTTCACCACCGTGGCTCCTTCTCGGTACTGCCATGGCGAGGGGTGGGGATCATAGCTTCGAATACTCTTGCTCCACCGACTGGCGGGAGTGTGCATGCCCAAAGCTTGGTGGGGTCGCACATGGTTGTACTCATGGCGATACTCGTCCAGCCACTGTTGCCTTGTTGGTCCGGTACACCCCGTTGTTTTTGGGCACGCTGCAGCGAGCCATGAAACCGCTCCACCTTGCCCTGGGTTTGGGGATGACGGTAGCCGCTCCAGTGCAACTCAATGCCTTGTCGCATCAGCCACACCGTTAGCCAGGTCGCCCCCGTCGGCGCCTTCGCGTTCCACCACGGCGTGCCATGATCCATCAGCATGGCTTCCGGCATTCCACATTCCTCAAAAGCGGATGCAGTTGCTCGCGCACCGCTTCCGCCTTGGTCGTCCAAGTCCCGCGTAGCGCGATCAGATAACGGCTGTGATCGTCCAGCACCGACAACGGGCCCACCGCCGTGTCCCATCCCCAGCCCTTGGAGCCTTTCAAATCCATTTGCCACAGCTGGTTGGGCGCGGCGGCTGTCCCCACATGCATCTCCTCTTTAATTCACTTCTTGAATTGTGGGTCGATCTCGACCTGATATCCCGTGACCATTTTGTTGGTCTCGTTGGCCATGCCGACAACCGCGATCAGCTCCTTGAACATGGCGTCGGTCATGCCTTTTTTTTGGGCGGACGCGGTGTGGGAGGCGATGCAGTAGTTGCATTGGTTGGTGACGCTGACGGCGACGTAAATCATTTCCTTGGTGAGCGGGTCGAGGGCGCCGGGGGCCATGATCTGCTTGATATCTTCCCAGGTGCGCCTCAGTGTGGCGGGATCGTGGGCGATGGCCTTCCAGAAATTGTTGATCCAGTCAGTTTTGCGGGTGGCCATGATGTCGTCGTAGATGGCGCGGACTTCCGGGGTGGCGTCCTTGTATTCGATGAGGCCGAGTGTGGACATGGGGAGCTCCTAAGAAAATCAATTTTGGATAAACGATAGCAGTTCAGGCGTCCCTACGGGACGCAGTTGGATGAT
Source organism: uncultured Acidobacteriota bacterium (assembly GCA_963709865.1). Taxonomy (GTDB): domain Bacteria; phylum Acidobacteriota; class Terriglobia; order Terriglobales; family Acidobacteriaceae; genus Sulfotelmatobacter. The sequence goes on along the minus strand of CAVPXW010000019.1, from coordinate 69,508 downwards.
GGGCGGCTCACCCGGCGTTGGAAACGCCGGGCTATTCTCGGGCGCCCCTCCGGGGCGAGACGTAACAAGTTACGTCTCTACGGCAACTGTCCGGCAAGCAACTTCTCCAAATGCGCCGCTTGGACGCGGACGCCTACGTAGAAGTGGCCGAACAGGGCGTAGACGGCGCTGACTTCGTCGAAACGCATTTCGTAGATCAGCTTTTTGAAGACCAGGGGCTGGTCGGCGAACAGGTCGACGCCCCACTCCCAGTCGTCGAAACCGATGGAACCGCTGATGATCTGTTTGACTTCTCCGGCGTAGCGGCGGCCGATGAGTCCGTGGTCGCTCATCTGGCGGGCGCGTTCTTCGATGGGGAGCTTGTACCAGTTCTTGTCTTCGCCGCGGCGGCGGTCCATGGGATAGAAGCAGGCATAGCGATGGGGCGGGATCTCTGGGTAGAGCCGCGGGCGCATGGCTTCTTTCTGGCGGGCGAGGGTTTCGCCAATCTCGTGCTGCCACTGTTCGGAGTGGGGCTCGATGCCGCGCTCCAGAAGCGCTTTGTAGACTTTGATGGTGGACTCGTAGAGTCCGAGTTCGATGATGGAGAGATAGGAAGTGGTGGGCTCGAGATAGTCGCTGAGGCGGAGGTTGGCGAGTTTGAGTTCGGCCTGGTTAAGGTCAGCGAACGAGTCGCGGAAATGGACCAGCATCAGGTCGCCTTTGTGGCCGATCAGCGAATAAAGGGCGGACTGGCCTGCGGGATTCTTCTCCATGGCGGAGAGAACGGAGGCCGCCTCCTTGGCGATGGCAGATTGGTCGGCGGCGGGCAGGGCTCGCCAGGCTGGCCAGCGAAAGCGCATCATCTGGTGCAGAACGCTGTAGCCTTCGGTGGTGAGGGGAACGGCGGGGATCTCCGCTGCGACTTGCGGACCAGGGTGGGGAGTAGTCGTCATTCGAGCCTCTTTCCAGACGGTGTTTCCAGGCAAAACATTATTGTACGCGGTGGGGCGGGGAGCAGAAAATTCCGGCGTGGGTGCGGGCCGAGCATCTGAGGGTAACCCGCCCGATATCCAGACGCAGCCGGTGGCCGCAGGGATCGGGCTTGCCTTACACTCTTTCTTCACTTCTTTCCCTGGAGGCTCCGTTGGCTGGCTTGCCAAAGATTCCCCCCGCGCTCAAGAAACGGGCGATGCAGATCAAACTGCTCCTCATGGACGTAGACGGCACAATGACGGATGGCAGCGTTACTCTGCTCTCACAAACCGACGGCACCGCCCTCGAAATCAAGACCTTTGACGCGCACGACGGCCAAGGTCTAACCCTTGCCCAGACCGCCGGCCTGCGCACGGGCTGCATTACCGGCCGCGAAAGTGCTGCACTCCTGCGCCGCGCCCACGAAATGAAGATGGAATTCATCTACATGAAACAGCCGGTGAAAATGCCGGCCTATGAGGAGATCCTTCGCAAAGCAGGTGTCTCCGATTCGGCAGTGGCGTATGTCGGCGACGACCTGCCGGATGTGCCTCTGCTGCGCCGCGCGGGCCTGGCCATTGCCGTGGGGGATGCGGTGCCTGAGGTCAAAGCCGCAGCGCACTACACGACGAAAGCACATGCCGGCCACGGAGCCATCCGTGAAGCCGTGGAGCTCGTTCTCAAATCGAAAGGCATCTGGAAAACGATGATCGACAAAGCGCGAGCGTGACGTAGTTCCCATGCGTTGGGAAGGAATTCGGGGACTGCCGTTTCACAGCAGAAGAATATTGCCGATGAGAGCCACCAGGAGAATGGTCCCGAGCAACAGAATTGCGGCGGCCATCTGGAAATTGGGGTTGCTGAACATAGTCTCCTTCCTGCCCATCCGCTTCAGTGTCCGAGAGTACTGAACGATCATGGCTAATAGGGGGACGACCCCCACAACGACCATGAAGATACCGATATTTCTTGGCGTCTGAGGCCGCATGAAGACTTTGATGGGAGCATGCTCTTGCACATACTTCAAGACATTGAAGATGGTGAATCCAAAGCCGATGAGGGCCATGGAAGTGCGGACCGCGGCCAGCATGGTTCGGTCGGCCGCCATCACTGTCCGTTCCATGGCAAGCTTGTCGGCCAGTTTCAGTTCTTGGGTAAATTGGTTCTGCTCTTCGATTGCAGCCCCAATTTTTTCTTTTTCGTTGTTCGGCATTTTGCACCTTCGCCGCTCCAGAACAACTCAGTTGGGTCGTCCCAGCCAGGAGTATTGCCACGCAACCGACACGTTCTGATAGTTGCCGCCAAATCGGATGTAAGTTCCGTTGCTGTAGCCGAATTTCAGAGACTGGTGTTTGGTGATGGGAATCGCGGCAGTGGCTCCCAGACGAGAGTTCTCCTGTCTGGTAAGGGGGTTTTCGATGCCGTTCACGCTGGTCTTTCCGCCCGCCCAGAAATTGCCATCGAGCGAGACCCAGAGCCGCGGCTTGAAGTCGTAACTGAGGTGCCCTTCGAAGGCGACCATCGGCGCTTGCGATTGAGACCTCGTCCCCGGATAGTAGGCATTGCGCGACCAGAAATCGTGATTCGTGGTGAAGAACCACGCTCCGGCGTAGCCGTCGACCACCCAATGGCCCAAGCGCTGGGAATACCCGAATTCCGGCTTGAAGGACCAGCGGTTGGTACCCCAGTTAATCAGCTTGGTCGGATCGTACTGGCCGGTCGGAGCGATCACTTTTAGACCGACGCCGAGCAGAATCTTCTGGCGCCACTTCACGAAGTCCTGCGGTCGCATGGCCGGGCCTCCCTTCAGGTTCATTGAAAAGCGATAGACCGAATCCACGAGACCGGAGCGGTACAGGTTTTGCCCCGCTCCCGCCAAAGTCCCCTGGAAGTTTCCTACTCCATAGGGCAACGCAGCGACGATGTTGGCCGAGCGGCCAAACAGGCCGAAGGAGTGGTAGTAGCTGATGATAGGGACGCTATATGTCCCCTTGGCGTCGCTGACGGGGAGCGCGCCATTGAAATTGATGCTTCCGTCGTAGAACGACCAAGTCAACGTAACTGCGTTGGCATGAAGCGGCGTGATGACATAGGCGCGGGGTGCAAGGTCCTGGGCATGGAGTCGCGGCAGCGGGCATAACAGCAAAGCCGCCGCCACTCCGATCCCGAGAAACCATCGCACTCCCAAGTTCGACATTCCATTCATTGGTTACGGTTATTCACGTTCTCTGATACTTCTTTCGATCGTGGAATGGGCAGCGTGTGCTGTCCGCGCGAGCCCACAAAACAGCGCGGCGGTAACGAGGTTATGCATTCCTGTTTTTATGGTTGCCCTCTGTTTGCATGCCCGTTGCCGAGGAAAACGGTCCTTTGTCATGTGCGAGACGTTGCCGAGAGACAACATCAACCGGCGGAAGGCAGGCACCACAACAGTGGTGTCACTCGGTATTGTCTATGCGCGTCGCCCTTGGCGCCGCGGCCCAGGTTCAGCGGACCCTACAGTTTATGAACGCCCCGGCCGCCCTGGTAACTGGCAGAACTGACAGCCAGCGCAGGACTCATACTGAGCCTTCAGGATTGTTCCTGAGCTAAGGGCACACCGGAAACTAACAACGACGGAGAAGCCAAGATGAGTGAGGGGGCTGATTCTGGTTCGAGACATTTAGGTCGGGAGGTGACCCGTGTTGGGCGGAAGCGCCAGGGGATGGCTGACTTATTGAGAATATTGTGGCCAGGAACGGAGTTGAACCGCACCAGGTGGAAAGATTTTCAGGCACGACCCGCGGCAGCTTTGTGGGCCATTAGAGAGAAGCCTGCGGTTGCGGCATCTTTCTCCAGTTCGGCCAGGTGCCGGCGTCCCTGGCCGGTACGGCCGGACTTCATTTCGATCTCTCCCATCGCCAGCCGCGCCTCGAATGCGTACACGACAAATCCGAGTTTGTGGGCTTCGGTGAACGTCTTCTGGAGACTTTCGACAGCTTGAGTGGCATTCCCGGCAGCGGCAGCGACTCGGGCGTTGACAATCGAGAACGCGATATGGGCGCCTCGATCATGACTTTGAGCGACGATGGGCGCACCGTTGGCCACAGCCTGGCTGGCCTCCGCTGATTTGCCAGCTGACAGAAGAGCGCGCACCAGCACGACGTAAGCTTGCGCTTCGTCGTCGATAGCCTTTAGCGCCTCCAGTTCAGGCAGCACGCTACGCAAGAGGGTTTCGGCTTGTTCCGGATGACCTTCTTCGATCGCCAATTCGGCAAGGCCTATGCGAGAATCGGCCGCGTCATTTTTCTCGCCGAGTTCTTCACGAAGTTTCAACGCTTCCTGCTTGGTCTGGCGTGCGTCCTGGAGTTTTCCTTCGGCTTGAAAGACATCGCCCAGGCCCGCAAGATCATAGCTGAGCTGTCTCTTCAACCCGGAGGCGGAATCGAGCGTTCGCGCCTCGCCCAGTGCCTTTTCGGCTCCCCATAGATCGCCCTCGAAGTACAGTGTGCCGCCAAGGTTGGACAACTGAAGTGCGAGCCGATCGTTGGCCCCCATCTCTCGGCAAGTGTCGGCCAACTGCGCAAACATTTGCTGCGCGCGCTGCAAATCCCCTTCATAGAAGGTCAAATCCGCGAGGTTGCCAAGCGCCAGAACCAGGTTTTCCTTGTCGCCAACCGCGCGTGAGACCGCGATGGAATCGCCGTACGCCTTCCTGGCGGCCGCATAGTCTCCCAGGTCGCGGTACACGATGGCCAGATTATTCAGCGCCGAAGCCGCTCCACCCTCGTCACCCAGCTTGCGATAGATGGCCAGAGCTTCTTCGTATCTGGATTTCGCGGACGCGGGCTCGCCGTGCTCTTGCAGCAGAGCACCACTGGTCACCAGAAGACTGGCTACGGAATCCTGATCGCCAGCTTCGGCGAACAGCCGCCTGGATTCCTCACACGAAGCGATCGCGGCGTCGACCTGGCCCAGTTTGTGCAGTGCCCAGCATTGCCGGTGCCGGGCTGTGGCCACAAGCAGCCGCGCACCCAGAACCCGGCCCTTTACGGCAGCCTTCGCAGCGGCGGTTTCTTGCCGCTTGAAGTCGCCAAAAGCGTTAGCCGCTTCCGCTTCCGCGTCGTCAATGCGCGGGTCGTCGGCCGCGGGGGCAGGCAGTTTGCGTAATGCATCCAAGGTGGTCAAAGCTTCCTGCCCGCGCATGGCTTGACTTTGGACCCTGGCCAGCCCCAAGCCGTATTCGATGTTGTCAGGGAAAAACTTGAAAAGCGCACGATACGTTTCGGTCGCCTTTTCCCAGTCGTGGGCAATTTCCTGAGAATGTCCCTCGACCACCAGCCGATCTTCCCGAGACAAGCCGGTGGCGAGTTGGGACGCCTTCGCGGCTTCTTCGTGCGCTTTCTGGTAGTAACCCAGCGCGGCCCAGGCGTCGGCCAGCGCGGAATGCGCCAGCGGAAATTTGGGATCGGCGGCAATGGCCCGCAGCAACAGATCGCGGGCCGCCAGGGTATCAAAGACGCGCAGCTTGGCCAGACCCTCCGCATAAAACCGCGCCGCTTCTGGATTGGAAGGCAAGGAGGCGCGCACCGACGCGGCGTCCGAAGTGGACACGGCTGCAACTCCCAATTTGGAGCGCAGCTGTGCTCCGGCCTGCGAAACCAGATCAAACAGATCGGCCTGCGTTCCGGTGGTAGCAACTTCTGCGACGGTCTCCCCGGCAACTGCATCCTGTAACCGCAGGTCGAGCCGGATGCGGCCATCCGACGTTCCCGCCAGCGCTGTGTACGAGCCCACAACCACGAAGTCGCTACCCAGATTCTTTCGCAGCCTGGCCAACGTGTCTTTCGAGAGACTGTCCGCATCGGCCAGTGGAAGGTTGATCTTCGCACGCGCAACGTCCTCTCCCGAGACCAGACGAAGTTTCTCTCCGGCAGCCAACTCTGTGCTCAGCATTTCCGGCAATGCTGTGGCCAGCCACTTCTCTTCTCCTCTCCCAGAAAGATTCTGGAAGTCCAGGACGGCAACGGAAGGCCGGGCCGCTGCCGCCGGGACACCTCCCGCGCCTGTCCGGTCCCGTGCCGTGCGGTAATGCCAATACCCTGTCAGGCATGCAACCAGCAGAAGGGCTGCGACCCCCGCCCAGAGGAAACGACGCCAGGGCTCCGAGTCCTCCTCCTCTATTGTTACGGTCTGGATGGACTGACTTTTGAGGACCAGGTCGTGATCTTCGAACGAGGGCGCTATCACCTTCTCGGCGAAACGGTATCCCCTTCCGGGGACGGTAAGAATGTAGTGCGGATTCTGAGCCGTCTCTCCCAGCGCCTTCCTCAATACAAATACGTTTTGACTGAGGTTCGACTCCTCGACAAAGGTGTCGGGCCACAGGGTTTTCATCAAATCATCCTTGAGAACCACGCGCTCGGAATGCTGCACAAGAATCAGCAGGGTCTCGAAGACTTTAGGCGGTAGCGGAATCGGCTGCTGATCCCTCAACAAAAGGCGCTCGTCGAGATCAACCCGGTAAGGGCCGAACTCATAGAAGCGCTGTCTTTCCTTCGACATAGCCGATCTGAGGGACTCCTGAGAACTTTTTGAGCCGTTCTTGAGGACTTTGAAGCCCTCCGCGGCACAGGATGCGCAGCGTGGGGCAGCGCAGCGGATACGGTTGGTCAGCACTTTAGCACGTTACTAATGTCTGGGCAAAACCGGCGGCCATGACCAGAAAGATCGAAATTACGATCCAGACCGAACAGATCCTCATCGTCCGCGGTGTCCAGTCTGGCCGGGAGTGGTGCCCGCAATGCGGCCGTGAGACCGATAAGGTCAACCTGCAGACTGCGGCTGCCTTGACCAGGGCCGCCCCCGGCACAATTCAAGCGGGGTTTCAGTCCGGCCTCTGGCACGCTTCCGCCGCAGCGGACGGAACCCTGCGAGTCTGTCTGGCCTCGCTGTTGGCAAGGACTGCCGGAGGGGAGAGTCTGGCGAGGCAACTGGAACCCGGCACGACGGTGTCCGGGCCAAAGAAATAATGCTCCACGTTATGCCGAATTCGAACGCCCAAGGGAGGAAAGCCATGACGCAAATTCGAGGTTCGATCCTATTTCTATCGATGCTCCTGATCTGCGCTTTTGGAGCACAGGCGCAACCGGCATTGCCAACACCGTCCAGCGAAACTGCCGCGGTTCCGCATCTGGTGAAGTTCGGCGGCAACGTGACAGACCTGAATGGCAAACCACGGACCGGCATCGCCGGCCTCACCTTCGCACTCTACAAAGATGATCAAGGCGGAGCTCCACTGTGGATCGAGACCCAAAGTGTCCCACTGGATGCCAGCGGGCATTACTCCGTCATGCTGGGCTCAACCAAGCCGGACGGCCTGCCCGCGGACTTATTCGCCTCGGGGGAGGCCCGTTGGCTGGGCGTGCAACCCGAGGGACAGGCAGAACAGCCCCGCGTTTTGCTGCTGAGTGTGCCGTACGCACTAAAGGCTGGGGACGCGGCAACCTTGGGGGGATTGCCGCCCTCGGCTTTTTTATTGGCTGCTCCACCTGCTACTTTGGCCGCGAGCGAAACCACTTCCACGCCGGCGGCCAATCCAGCCGCGAATCCACCGGCCAGCGCGGTCACCGGATCGGGTACGGCGAACTACGTTCCGCTCTGGACCTCCGCTTCAAATATCGGCAACTCCATCGTGTTTCAGTCCGGCACTGGCTCGTCCGCCAAGCTGGGGCTCAATCTCACCGCGCCGGCGGCAATGCTGGACGTGAATGGCAGCGTGCTGGCTCGCGGACCGCTACAGTTGCACAGCTTAGGCACAGCGACGGCGTCTTCCGGATTCAACTCGAATCCTTATTTGCTGACAGCATCGTCGTTCAACAGCAGCAGCGGTAAAGCGATCAGCCAGAATTTCCAGTGGCAGGCCGAGGCGAGCGGAAATAATACGTCTTCAGCTTCGGGCACGCTGAATCTGCTGTTTGGGGCCAACACAACTCCGACCGAGACTGGCCTGAAGATCAGCAACAAAGGCCTGGTCACGTTCGCGGCCGGGCAGACGTTTCCGGGAACGGGGCCCGGGACCGTGAAGAGTATCGGGCTGAGCGCGCCTTCCACTGACTTCACGGTGAGCGGGTCTCCGGTAACCAGCACGGGCACGTTGAGTATCGCCTGGAAGGTTCCGCCCACCAGCACGGATACGGCGAACACCATCGTCAAGCGCGACGCCTCGGGCAACTTCGCCGGGAACACGATTACGGCAGGCGACTTTTTCGGCGGCGCCGTGAACACCACCACGGCCACCTTCACCAACCTGACTGCCGGATCGATTGCCGCCACAAGCGCGTCGATCTCCAGTTCCCTTTTCATGAATTCGGCGGCGAACGTGCCCGTTTTCGTTACCAGCAACTCGGGCAACGCCACTGTGATCGAGGGCGCCGCATCCGCGACCACGGGAGACGCCTGGGGCGTCGAGGGCATTACGGCAAGCAGCAGCGCCAATGCTTATGGTATCTATGGATTTGCCACCTCCTCAACTGGGAGCCCGAAAGGCGTCTACGGTTCTGCTGCCGGCATCAACGCGATTGGCGTCTTCGGACAAAACGGTTCCCTAAGCACGACGGGTGCGACCGTTTCCGCGATTGGCCTCGGCTCCTGGGGTGACGGAGGCGCTGGGGGTGGATGGGGCGTGATGGGCACGGCCGACGACGGCTACGCGGGCGCATTCACGAACAATACTCCGTACTATGTTTCTCTTGTGGCTGAAAACAACAACGCCGGGGGAGCCCCGTTCTTTGCGGGCAACAACGCAAACGGGTCCTATTGCTACGTGGATTCCGGTGGCAACCTTACGTGCACCGGGACCAAGAACGCCGTGGTTCCGATTGATGGCGGCAAGCGCAGAGTGGCGATGTCGGCCATCGAGTCGCCCAAGAACTGGTTCGAGGATGCCGGCGCCGCTGAATCTAGTGAACGGCTCGGCGGTCGTCGCGCTCGATCCCGACTTCATACAGACGGTCAACACCGAACAGGAATACATGGTGTTCCCGGTCCCGAACGGCGATTGCAAGGGACTCTACGTCAGTCAGCAGACGCCAACCTCGTTCGAGGTACACGAACTGAGCGGAGGCACCTCCAACGTCCGTTTCTACTATCGCATCATGGCGTTACGGAAGAACTACGAGAACGTCCGCTTCGCCGACCACACCAACGATCCCGATCCAAAAAGGATGATGCTCCAGCGCCGGCGGCGGGCGAACTTAGAGGCTAAGCCGTAGCCGGCCGCGGCAGCACAGTTCGCGCAGACCAGCAGCAACGATACGAGGTAACACGTGTGAACTTCACCACGCGCAACACCGCCGCGGTTGCAGGCCGGGAAGCAGAACGCACGAGGGCGCAATCCCACGCAGTTTCAGTTTATCGATGGGAGTTTCAGCTGGAAAGCGGAAGGCCGGGAACGTCGGGAAGGGAGGAATCGCAGCTACGAAGAGGGTCTTGCCTGAGGGCTAGGCTATTCTGTGAAAAACGCTGGGCGCAAGCTTGGCCACAATCAGTGAATGTAGAGCGGCATAAGCATCGGCTTCACTGAGGCCGCAAGCATGAAATTCCTGGAGGCTGGCTCTCCACAAGCACTCGAACAGATCGTGCTCGATGAGCAACGGCGCTCCCCACACCTCAGCCAGGGCGCTCAACTCCGACAGTTCGCGAAAACGATTTGTTTTCATGCCCTCTGCAAGATGCAGCCTTTCAAGAACGCAATGCCTAGCCTGATTTTACCCCACCGCGCAGCCCGCAGAAACGACTCAGCGGATAACCTCAGTATCGGGAAAGCCAGCCCTTTACGGTAATCATTGCCGGGCATTAGGCGGGTTGGACGTCGACCAGTATATGGTCGAGCATCTCCGTGGCCCAGTCCTTGGTGGGTCGTAAGATCTGGCGGCAATGCTCTTCACTGAGCAGCTTCACGTTGCTGTACTTGGGATCCCGATAGTCCACCACCACTCCGCTCTGGATCGCCTCGATTACCTGCTGGGCGCCCTGCTCGATGGTCCACTCGGGCGCAAAGTTCAGGGCGCGCCGAATACGGCCGAAATCCACCCGGTAGTTGCGCCGCTCGGCCTCCGAGTCGGTGCAGATCAATTCGGCAGTGGGCACCATGCGGCGGATGAGTTCCCCCACCTCACCCAGGGTCAGGTTCTGTTGGTCGGAGCCGACGTTAAAAATCGTATCCGCCAGTTGTGTCGGAGAAGCTTCGAGCACTGCCAGAACGGCCCTGCCGGCATCGTGCACATGCAGGAAAGGGCGCCACTGATGCCTTCCGAACACGGTGATCTTGCCTTCGCAGATCGCCTTGGCGGCGAGCAGGTTCACCACCAAATCAAAGCGGATCCGGCCCGACAGGCCATAGACCGTGCCAAAGCGCAGGATCACCGGCGAGAACTCCGGATCGCGCAAGGAGGTGAGCACCTGCTCGCAGGCAATCTTGGTGCGGGCGTAGAGCGAGACCGGATTCAACGCCGAACGTTCGTCGAGCAATCCATCGCTGGCGCCGTAGACAGAACAGGTACTGGCGAAGATAAACTTGCGGACGCCGTTCGCCTTGGCGACCTCCGCGATCATGCGGGTGGCCAGCAAGTTGACCTCAACCGTCAAATCCTTATCGAGAGCACAAGCAGGATCGCCGACGATGGCGCCCAGGTGAATGACGGAATCCACGTCGCGCATGGCATAGACCACGTCATGCACATTGCGAAAGTCCGCCCGCATCACTTCCAGGTTGCCATGGCTCAGACAACGTGCCACTGGCTCTTCTCCATAGACAAACGCATCCATGAGGCGGACCTTGCAGCCGCGCTCAAGCATACGAGGCAACAGACTGGAGCCGATGTAGCCGGCTCCGCCGATCAGCAGCACCTTGCGCTGCTCTCGCACGATTGCCGCCCGCAACGCCGGATTCTCCCGTTCCAAAACCAGGCGCCACAGCCAGGCCCATAAGCGGGCGATTTCAATCAAGGCGGTCGCCGTCGCCCAGCTCGTCAAGACGAGGACCCGCGGAAAGGAATGGCCCGCCAGAATCCCCTCATAAAAACCGAAAAGCAGGAACAGCAACGCTGTGGCCTGGGCAACGACCAGTGCTTTGTAGCGTCCCGCATAAAAACGGCCCTTGCTGTAGAAGCCGAAAGCCCCAAAGACCACCGGGCCCACAAGGCTCAGAAACGTCGCGGCGATGGCGAACGAAGCGGCCATTGCCGGAGCGCTGGATGCGCCGTCGATCAGCCTTGAGCGCACCAGCACGCCAACCCCCGCGGCAGCATTCAGCAATACGACGTCGGCCAACACTCGCACCAGGATTTCCAGGTATAGCTTGCTTTTCAGTCTCAGCAACATGAAGCCGTCCTCCCCATCACTACAGCCAGAAGCCTAGAAAAATGACTTGAAGTACTTCGCCTAGCGCGCCGGATGGCAGGCTGCGGCCTGGCCGGAAACTGGAACCACTGAGCAGTTGGCAGCATTCCAGTACCATTTGACGCACAGCGGGCTTGCAAACCGGCTATGCTTTGCCGCGCGCCGAACCAGAACCCTGAGGGCGCCGCGCCGCCAGGCCGGTGGCAGGAAACGCTCTCGAGAGGCAACTGTCCCCGGCAACTTTGGCGTAAATGCCTCGCTGTCGGCCGACGCATAACAGGGTTAAGGCCGCGATTTTCAGGTCGAGCCACAACGAGTAATGATCGATGTAATACAGGTCGAGTTGAATACGGGCCTTCCAGGGAATGTCATTCCTTCCCAGGGCCTGTGGCAAGCCGGCGATTCCGGGAAGAACCGAGAGCTTCCGTTCCTCGGTCTCGCTGTAGAACTGGCGGTGAAAGGGTTCATCCGGCCGCGGCCCGATCAGCGCCATCTCCGCCTTGAGTACGTTCCAGAGTTGCGGCAACTCGTCCAGGCCGATGCGCAGGAAACGGCCCAGCCGGGTCAGGCGGCAATCGTTCTCGTCGACCCGGGTCGAGCCATCGGGATGCAACACCGGTTTATAATCCGGGTCCCAGCGCAGCGAGCGGAACTTATACATGCGAAACACGCGCCCGTTGCGCCCCAGGCGTGGTTGCAGGAAAAATGCCGGGCCTGCGGAATCCAGCTTGATGAGCACCGCAATCAGCAGCAGCCACGGCGCCAGCAGGCATAGCAGAATGGCTGCCAGCAACCACTCGCAAATCCGTTTTATCCCCCACTGCAGCCGCCGACAAAACGGTCCGCCCGCTACTAACCCAAATCGGTTCCCGAAAACTGTTTTCACATTCATCACGGCTGCGGTGCCCCAAACCAGACTCTCGTCCAGCCGGTGGGCGGCTGTTCGCTGAAGGCAATCCAGCCTCGCGGGTCGAGCCCCTGGAGTCACGGGGCCGCGCTCGTGAAACTCGCGCTTCTTCGAAGCATCGGCTGGCTACAGCAATAGCCGGAACGTAAGGCTGGTCGTGGTGAGCCGGAAACCGGCGGACTGGTACACGCGCACGGCATGGACGTTGGCAATCTGGGTCCCAACCTCCGCCCAACCGCAGCCCGCGTCCCGGAACCAGAGCAAGGAGGAGAGTGCCAGCGCGTGGGCAACGCCCTGGCGACGAACACGCGGCGAACTCGCCACCAACTCGACCACGCCCACTTTCATTCCCAGCGTTGTTTCCGCCGTGCCATCGAGCTTTAGAGTGGTAAATCCAGCGACTTCGCCGTCACGGGCAGCTACCAGCACGCAATCGGCGCGGCCCCGGCAGGCATTGTCCACCCAGGCGCGATGCACTTCGTCGGCCTTTTCCTTGCCGATGGCAGGATCGGAATGAAATCGGTCAATCGAAAAACTGGCGCCCGCAATCTCCCGCAACGCAGGGACATCGCGCGGCTCGGCCGCGCGCACCACGGTCGCGTTCCGGGCGGGGATAAGGTCCACGAGCGTCCGGCCAAAACTTAGAATTCCGTCTACCATGCGGAACCCGAGATTTTCGAGCTGCTCGATGGCAGGCATATCTCCGGCCGGGACGCGAATCATCAGGTAGCGCACCCCAGCACCCCGCGCCTGTTGCAGAATCTGCTCCAGCAGTTCCTGCTGCCGGGTGAGCGCAGCCTGGCCCGGGCTGCGGTAGAGGGCGGAAATGCGCGCCGCCGTGAAGCCCAGCATCTGCGTATCCCAGGGCAATAGCTCCCACTGCGCCAGCGCCTGCATCTGGCCGTCGACCCGCGCGTTCACCGTGGTCGCGCCCCGCCGCTCGGCGGATGCCAGCGCTGCCAGGAGATAGTCGCAGCACCGTTCCGGCGTGACCTCCCGGCAATGGGAATAGGGCAGGTACGGCCAAGTCGAAAGCAGCTGCCGGACCGATGCTTCGGGCGGGGCCGATCTTTCCAGGTCCGCCGATTTCGGGAAAGCTGGTCTGGCTCCCATGTTCGATTTCTCCTGAACCTACGCCAAAATTTCGCGCAGAGCGGCAATGACGCGCTCGACGTCGTGGTCAGTCATGCGCGGGAAAAACGGTAACGACAGAATGCGCTCGAAGATTCGTTCGGCCACGGGGAAGTCACCCGGCCGGTAGCCGCAGGCCCGCTGGTAGTAGCTGGTCAGGTGCAGGGGGATGAAATGCACGCTGGTTCCGATGTTGCGGCGCTTCAGTTCGTCGATCAGATGATTGCGGCCGATGCGGGAGGAGGTGCTCTGCACGGGGAACAGATGCCAGGCAGGTTCGCGATCCGGAAGGACCAGAGGCAGCACCAGGGGCAGGCCGGCGAGTCCGGCGGCATAGCGGGCGGCAATGGCGCGTCGCCGCGCGATAAAACCCGGGAGCTTGCGCAGTTGGTGAAGACCGATGGCCGAGGCGATGTCGGAGAGATTGTACTTGTAGCCCGGCTCCACAACGTCGTACCGCCAGCCGCCGTCGGGCGCGTAACGCCTCCACGCATCGCGGCTGATGCCATGGAGGGACAGGCTGCGCGCGTGGGCCGCCAGATGGTCGTCGTTGGTGGTCAGCATGCCGCCTTCGGCCGTGGTCATGTTCTTGTTGGCGTAAAAACTGAAGCAGCTGGCGTCGCCCAGCGTGCCCACGTTGCGCCCCTTGTAGGAGGCCCCGGCTGCGTGTGCCGCATCCTCAATCACCGCCAACCGGTATCGTTGCGCCAGGGCGTTGATCTCGTCCAGGTCGCAGGGCTGTCCCCCATAATGCACGGCAGTGATGGCCCGCACCACGCCCCCGGTGCGACGCAGGGTCAGACGTGAACCGTCCCAGTCGCAATCCCGATCCAGCAGATCGCCGAGGCGGGACGGATCCAGGTTGTAGGTGTCAGGACGGACGTCCACAAACGCCGGGTAGGCGCCACGATGGACCACCACGTTGGCCGTGGCGCAGAAGGTGAATGGGCTGGTCACCACCACGTCGCCGGGCCCGATGCTCAGGGCGACCAGAGATAAATGAAGTGCAGCCGTGCAGGAATTAACGGCCACCGCATGCCGGCTGCCGACCATGGCCGCAAATTCATCCTCGAACCGCTTGGTCCGCGGCCCGGTTGTGATCCAATCCGACTCCAGCGCCGCGATGACTTCCTCTTTCTCCTCGATCCCGAAGCAAGGGGCGGAAAAGGGCAGAAAGGGCTCCTGGATCGGAGCCCGTGCTACCGCCGCGCTTTCATGAGTCATGGCAGATCTCCTGGTTATTCCTGATGAGTTGTTTTCGTGATTGACGATCAGGCTTCCAACGGGCGCCGGACCGGCGCGCCCGGCTGCTGCCCAGGTTTCGGAGCGGGTCGAGCGAAGCCGAAGTAGGTTCGCAGAGCCGATGCAATTCGCTGACAGGCGTGACCGTCTCCGTAAGGGTTTTGCCGGCGCGCCATGCTGTTGTATTCCTGCTCCGAATCGAGCAGCAAGGTCGATTCGGAAACAATCCGGCGGACGCTGGTGCCGACTAACTTGGCGGTCCCCGCCGAGACGGCCTCCGGTCGCTCGGTTTTCTCGCGCAGCACGAGCACCGGCTTGCCCAGCGACGGTCCCTCCTCCTGGATGCCGCCGGAGTCGGTGAGCAGATGGTGGCACTGCCTCATCAGATCGACGAAGGGAACGTAATCCAGGGGCGCGACCAGGCATATCCGGGGATGGGAGGCCAGGTGCCGACGGACTGCTGCCTGCACCTGTGGGTTGGGATGAACCGGAACGATGACCTGCACATCCTCGCGATCGGCAAGCTGCACCAGGGCAGAGCAGATTCGTTCCAGCCCCGCGCCGAAGTTCTCGCGCCGGTGCGCGGTGACCAGGATCAGCTTTCTGCCGGGCTCCGGCTTGTACCCGCTCGACAGGCCATAGCGGCCGCTGATCAGACCTTGTTCGACATAGAGGAGAGCATCGATCCCGGTGTTTCCCGTGACCACAATTCGATCCGCCGCGACGCCTTCGCGCAATAAATTCTGTGCCGCCCGTCCGGTGGCGGCGAAGTGCAAGGTTGCCATGCGGGCCGCCAGTACTCGGTTCAGTTCTTCCGGGAACGGTTGTTGCAGGTCCCCGGTGCGCAGTCCCGCCTCGACATGGGCCACCGGGACATGTTTGTAGAATCCCGCCAGGGCGCCACACAGGGTGGTGGTTGTGTCTCCCTGTACGATCGCCAGGTCCGGCTTTTCGAGGGTGAGGATGGGCTCCAGGCCGGCCAGTATCCGGGCGGTGGACTCGAGCAACGACTGGCCCGGCAGCATAAGATCGAGGTCATGGTCGGGCACCACGCCGAAGACAGAAAGGACCTGATCGAGCATCTGCCGATGTTGCGCGGTGACACACACCCGGACTTCATAAAGTTCAGAAAAACCTTTTAGCCAGAGGATGAGCGGGCAAAGCTTGATGGCTTCCGGACGCGTGCCAAGAATAAACAGGATTTTCTTCGTCTGCATGTTGCTCCTCTCCAGGCGCAATCGGCCCGGCGATGCCGGAAGCCGCAACTTCCCTCACCCGCTGAGCGCCCGCGTCTTTCCGCCAGACCGTACGCTCAATGGCCTGAGAGAATTGGGCGCACCGGTGGGACTGGCTGTATCGGTTGCGGAAGGCGTCGCGGCCCCGATTGCCCAAGGTCTCCGCGGCGGCCGGATCGGCGCGTAGTTGGCGCAGGACGTCCACCAGGGTAGCGGCGTCGCCGGCCGCAATTACAAATCCGCAACCCTCTTCCCGAATGGTCATCGCCACTTCGCTCTCCGCGGGACCGATGAAGATCACGGGCCGGCCTGCCGCCATGGCGCCATAGACCTTTCCCGGCACTGAAACGCCGGCGGCGGACGGGCGCAGAGTAATCACATGCACGCTGGCCAGGGCCAGCACTTCCGGCAGCATCTCCTCGGGGAACAGGGGATGAATGCGAATCTGCTCTCGTCCCCGTCTAGCCGCCTGTTGGCGGACCTGCTCGAGCGCAGAACCGGCGCCGGAAAACAGAAACACAAACCTGGCATCGTCATGGAGTCGCTCGGCCGCGGCCAGGATGGTTTCGAAATCGTGCATGCGGCCGAGATTGCCGGAATACATCACGACGAATCGTCCCCGCAGCCGCAACTCCGCCTGCAGCGCGCGCACCCGGTCGGGATCGGGGAGTTCGGCTAATGCGTCGCGGTGCCACATGGGCACGGTCTGAATCCGTTCCGGAGCGGCGCCCCGCGAAATCAGCAGTTCTCTCATGCAGCGGCCGACGGCGATGATGGCGTCGCAGCGTCGCAACGCCCACCGGTTCGCAGCCGAGAGCAGGCGCGCCCGGAGGCTGTGCGCGGACAAAGCGCCCATGGCGATGAGCGAGTCCGGATGCACATCGGCACACCAGAAAACATGCGCCACTCCCCGCAGCCGGCTGACGATGACTCCTGCGACATGGCACATGGGAGGGGTTGAAACGGTCAGCAACACATCCAACGGTTCGCGGCTGATCAGTGCCCGGAGAAAGGCGGACATCTGGAACCAGGCAGTCGCAATCATTTTTCCGGCCAGCCCCGAAGCGGACCCGGCGGGCCCGCCCAGGCGCCGCACGGCAACTGCTCTCCCTTCGCGCCTGCTCTGCGCTCCGCCGCTTTTGCGGGCCAGCACCCGGACGGTGTGGCCGCGCGCGGCCAGCGCAGACGCCGCTTCGGCCACTCTCTGGCCGGCCGCCGGGTCAGGATCATAGAATTCAGAGATGATCAGGATGCGCAACGGGATCTCCCGCCCAGCGAAGAAGGCTTCCCTTCTGGCTGGGGCTTACGAATGTGCCCCCTGCCAGTGCTCGTTCGACGGCTGAGTACAGCACGGGTTCACAGGATTCCCAGCTATATCCCTGCAGGAACAGGGCGCGCGTGCGGCGGGCGAATTCCGGTAGCGCGGCGCTGGTTTTGAGTCTTTCCAGCACCGCCGCCAGGCCCTGGACATCGCCGTATTTGATCCGGTACCCGGTCTGGTTTTGCTCCACCCAGTCCGCGACCGCGGCTTCGTCGCTCACCAGAATGGGGCGGCCGACCGCGAGCGCATCATAGACCTTGTTGGGCGACGCCAGGTAGTTGATCTCCGGTCCGGGCGCGTAGAACGACACCGAGGCATGGCAATCCGCCAGCAGGGCCATCGCCTCCTCCGGGGAGAGACAACCAACATAATGGACCAGCGGGTGTCGGCAAAAGACCTGCCGGGAGTAGTCGTCCATCAGCCGGCCCGCTGCCACCAGGCGGACGGATACGGTCTCTGCCGCTTTCAGCAGGAACTCGAGCCCGCGATTCTGACTGAGCGCACCACCCACAAAAATCCGAACCTCGCCCACCGGCAGACGATTCCATAGCTGGGCTGCGAAGTCGACCGGGTAGTTCGGAAGAATTACCGTCTTCCGTTGGTGCGCGACGCGGTAGCGCTCCCGCCGCAGGGGATTGGTGCAGAAAATCGCGTCGGCTGAGTCGCGTGCTTTCGAGGCCACATGCGCAAGAATAGCCTTCAACAGCGGATTGGTGGTGTGGACCCGTTGGTCCAGCTCGTCATGAGTGTCTAACACCAGCGAGGAAAACAGGCGGCCTCGCCACGGTTTCGCCAGGTAGGCAACTTCCTCATTCACGGCAATCACCATGCGGACCGGGCGCTTGGCCAGCGCCTCAGCAACGTGCCCGCGAAAGCGAACCAGGTGCTTCGCGTTGCCCAGGCCCATGCCCGCAGGCAGGTTCAGGATGTCGCGCTCCCAGGAAACCCGCGGAGGCCGCCACTGGTCGCCAAAACGATTCCAGCCGATCACCACACACCTCGCGCCTTTGCGGAGCAGGCTGGCCAGAATCTTGGCCAGACGCACGTCGCGTTCGTCGCTGCGGCTCACTAATGCAATCATGGTTGGGATGGAAAGCCGCCTTTCGGACCGGGAGAGTCGATGGGCAGCCGTCTACCTACCCGATAGCGGGACGGCGAGGCGCTGTCCAACGCCAGGCGCGCCACCCGCTTGCTCACATACCGGGCCAGCGCGTACCGCCCTCCGCACCGCCCCCGGAACCCGCCGCCGGCCAGTTCGATTTCCCGCGCCCGCAGCGACGCCGCTACCTCATGCAACTGATCGTTCCGGCAAATCGTCTGGGTGGCAGCATGGATGCGCAAGGCTCCCAGAAAAGCCCGGAGATACCCGGAGGGCCGGCGCCGCGCCAGCCGCAGCGCCAGATCGAAATCGGGAGCCAGATCCAGCCCCTCGCCGATGCCGCCGGCTTTCCGGAAGGCACCGGTGCGCATGAAGATCGCCGGCTGCACCGCGCCGGCAAACGTCCAGTACACCAGGCCAGAGTGGGTTAAGCGCATGCCATAAATCAGCCGCCGGATCACGGACTCGGCGTCAATTTTCAAACCGTCCCCCACCACCCACTCTTCCGCCGGATGCTCTTGAAAGTAGCGTGCCACCAACCGCAACGCGCCGGGCAGCAGCAGATCGTCAGAGCAGATCCAGGTAACGATGTCTCCAGTCGCCCGCCGCGCTCCCTTGGCCAGCGCTTCGCCGTGGCCCGAATCTTTTTCCGAGCACCACCACGCCAGCCGGTCGGCATAGCGCCGGATGATGTCGACCGAGCCGTCGGTCGATCCACCATCCACCACGATGTGTTCCAGCCTGGGATAGCCCTGCGAATGAATGGACCGCATGGTTTCATCCAGGAAACGCACGTGGTTGAAGCAGGGCGTGATGATGGAAATTACGGGAAAGGGTTGCACAGTATCCTGCGTTGAAAAATCTTTGGTTTCAACCCGTCTACCGCTCGCTCGACAGCAACAGAAATGAGGAGCGACACCTGCGGCGTCAAGCTAACGCCACCTGCCTTCGAAGCGATCAGCCCTATGTCATCGGGGGCGATTCTTCGGGGAGAATTGGCGAGAACGTCGGTTAAGACTGAGCGTTGGTATCAGCCGGACAGGGTTGCAACCATGGGGTAATGATCGATTGTTGGGAAGAGCTCGCACTCTGGACCGGTACTGATTTACTCGGCCTCCTGCGGAACCGTTAAGGGAGAATGCATTGCCTTCGCCCGAGAGATGTAATGCGACAAGAAGCGCCTGATCGACTCCGGACCATGCCGCGAACTAAGGCGACGAGACCTAACCAGGACGATTCCAAGGCTGCACCAGTAGTAGAGTTGAGGGTTTCTGTAAACGTAGCAGTTTTGCGTGAGCAGAATGCAAGCCAGCCACAACCAAGATTGGGGCGATCGTTTCTCCGGCAAGGCACAGAAATAAAGAAGGGCGGTGAATGCCAATAGTCCAGGAATACCGAAGTCCCCTAACATTTCTGCGAACACAACCCCGGAATACTTTTCAGACTCCACCTCTGGCAACCACGCCAAGGCAAGGTGCTCGGATCCAGCCGAATCGGCGAGTCGCGACTGCCCGATACCGAAACCGGAAAATGGTGCTTCTTCGAAAGTTCCCACGATGGTGCGCAGCGTGGGCACCAGCCGGAGACTTGCGGAGGAGTCCTCGCCTTGCAGGACGGCCAAGGCCCGGTCGGAAACCATGCCAACCTGCGTGGACGCCGCGATAAAGAAAAAGATCACAGCCGACAACACTGCAAGAGTCGTGAGTACCACCTGCTGTTTTTTGGCGTGCCTGAGAAACAGATAGGCCCACACGGGGAGAAACAGCAGCATGCTCAAGGACCCTGTAATCAGGGCCGAGGTCAGGAAAACCCAGTGTGCAACTCTGTTTTTCTCAGGCGGTTGGGTCAAACGGAGAAAAGACGCAATCAAAAACAGATACCCAGCCGCAAATGACGGCTCCATAGCGATTCCCCTGGGCCGGAGGAAGCCGACGGTTTGGAGATCGTACTTGCCGCCAACCAGTTCATGCTCTTGCCAAGTAGCCAGTCTTCTGCCGACGTCGCCAAGACAATTTAAAAACGCAAAATGTACGAGAATCGACAGACTGAGAATCCATGCCGCACGACGTAACCCCGCAGTCGCTTCCTCAACGGGAATACTTGAGTATAAAGAGTAGAAGGCAATCAGCTCGAGCAGGGAGGCAGCAATCCGAGCGAAGTTAAAGATAATTGTCGACAGAAGATCCGGATGTAGCGCTGAGATGAAGACAGAATGAAGCGCGATAAACAAGAACAGTGCCGTCAGGCATTGCAAAGAGCGGCGCGGGATACGGATGGGATAGCACGCTAAGATTATGACCGCGAGCATGGCGACAGCAAAATCGTTATAGAACAGGCCAACATGGACTATGAAGCGATTGGATATGACGGCCAATGGCACCAACACAGCAAAAACGCTGTTCTTTGTCATGCGCGTAAACAGTGCTCGAGATTGAGAGCTATGTCCATGGATGAAGATTTCGTTCCAGCTCTTGCGGACATTAGCTGGGGTCGCGTTGCAAGTCGCGATGCGACTCGGCCTCTCCGCTATCCCTATGCCAGGAGCGGCGGGATGCACAGGTATTTTCGCAGCCGTTGGTACAAGGCGTAGGCGACAGCAGCGGCCTCTGGAACTCGTGCCATGAACGCATACGAGCGGGAATGTTCAGGGGTTGTGGTGCGCATCAGCTTCGCATACCGGCGGATAAGCTCAGGGTTGCCGAGCTGGAGGCCGCGGCCAATGCCAAAGCGAATTGCCTTCCGACGGCGTGCCAGGACGAATTCCTCAAGCTGCACTCCGGAGAGCCCACGGTAGACACCCAGCCGATTGCTAACCGCATCGTAGTGCAGTAGGCTGTCGGGTAAATCCAGATACTGCAGGCCGAGGTTGTCGTGGTGAAGCCTGTAGTGTGCAAGGCCGTTGCTGGTGACCTCGATACACGCGCAGGTCTGCATATAGCGGGCCCAAAGTTCCTCGTCGGACGCCAAATACCGGTCGTCGTAACCTCCAAATCGCTCAAATAGCTCCCGGGAAAAAAAGACGGTGGAGGGGGGGCAGCCTCCAAACTCCCGCAGCGCGGTGCCCCCGGGATAGCAGCGAAATGCTATTCCGCGACATTTGCGGTCCGCATGGCACGGTTTGCCGGGAAAAATAATTCCCGGTCCGTCGATAATGTCGGCAGCAGCCCGCACCGTAGCCAGTGCACCTGGAAGAAGGTAGTCATCATCGGCGAGCGTGACGATCCACCGACCCGTACTTTCGGTGATGGCGCGATTGAAGTTGTTTGGGTATCCCAGCCGATGGGCGTTGCGAAAATAGCGAACAGCCGGGAAGGAACTCCAGTTACAAGCAATCAACCGCTCCACGTCGGCATTGGTGGAATCATCAGTGATGACAAGTTCATGGCAGGGATCGTGCTGATCGAGGACGCTCTGAACGGCCTGATGGAGGAACGTCGGGCGATTATAGGCCGCGATGCAGATACTGATTAGCATCCTGTTTCCCCCGTGGGTTTGATTTGATATCCCATTCCCACTCGCAGGGAGGCGCGCACGGGTGCAGGCAGAAACCATTTGTAACACCAGATTCCGAAGACGACGCCCGCCAAGGGCGACATCGGCGCAAGATTGACAAGAAAGCTAGTCGCGGCAATCCCGATTAGAAAGACCATGCAAATGTCCGTTCGTAGCGCCCCCCAGCCCCCGGTTGAAAGAACAAGCCGATTACCGATGGCCGCGGCCAGCAGCAGTCCCAATGCGGTCGAGTAAGACACGACCCGGGCTGGCCCACCTTTATATGTTACGAGCGCACCTGCCAACATCATGCCGTTCCAGAGCGCCGAAAGACAGATGTTTGTCCAGGCGCGGCCCTCCGCGACCAGGACCAGTTCTGAAGCACCGCGAGCAACCCCAAGCGCGCTGGCGACGATCAGCGCAGTGATCGCAAGCCGGTCGTCTCGAAAAGCGGGCGCGACGATGGCCAGCAATGGTTGCGCTGCGCAGACCGCAATCGCGCACAACGGGAAACAGGACAACATGTAGAGCCCGTGAGTCGTTAGCACGATGAGAGATACGGAACGACGATCCGCCCCGATTCGCTCGGACAGGATCGGAAGGGTTGCGCGAAGTAGTATTTGGGGTACAACCTGTACCCAAAGGCCGATTTGGCGTCCAAGACCAAAGACACCAGCTGCAGCCGCACCGGCGGAACTCCAGCCAATCAAAGACAGCGACAGCAGATACGAGCCGCTCAAAATAATACTGTTCAGAACCGTCGGAAGGGAGAACTCGAAAAGTACTCGGCGTTCCCCGAACGCGCCCAGCAGGGAAAAGGGCGCTCGCCCATGACGGATCTCCCGGTACAGGATTGCGGAGTCCATGGCAGCCGCTACGGTCGCACTGAGTACAAGCGCGGCAACGGCGCCTTGAAGTCCAAATGCGGGCGTAAGCGCAACGGTAGCCACGATTATGGCCAGTCCCTGCAGCGCCGACACGAGCGCGATCGCCCGGAAATTCTCCAGGCCCGCCAAGATACCCGTAACCACGCCGTCGATGCTGTACATCAGGACAGCGGGAGCGCTCAGACGCGTGAGGGCAGCAATCGTGGCAGTATTGGAATGGACTATCTCCGGGGAGAGCCACAATACGACGCTTGCCACAGAGCCGCAAAGGACTGCCGCACTAAGGAGCAGCCCCGCAATGCGGCCTGCGCGTTGCGCGTCTTGCTCCCGTAGGCGGGAGACGTAACGAGCGGCCGTGGTTCCGAACCCGACCACACCCACGAGACTGAACACGTTGAGCGCAGCCTGAACGGTCGCGTACTGACCGTAAGGGGTCTTGCCCAACAGACGCGCCACGTACAACAAGGCCATGACATTGGCGGCTCGGGACACAGCCCAGCCTCCACATGTCCACGCGGCAGCGGACGCAAGCCGGAGCGATAACCTCCGACGGTGAGACGCCGCATGGTCGCGGTGTGCCGGGTAATCCTGTTCAGGCGGTGCAGGCGAATCGATTGCGGCAGGCGTCACGGGTGCAGGACCGACACAAATCTTCATTTCGTTGCAGCAAACGTCAACGCAAGGTTCCGTTCGCGGGCCGGTGCAGATCCCGCAAACACTGAGAACCTTTCAAACCACGCACGAGGACAATCGCGACCCGTGGTATCGGCTGATGGGATACACCTTGCCGGCCGGACCTCATAAGCTAAATTGGCGTTCCGCAAGAGGCAACGGTTCGTACCAAGATGAGGCAGGCAGAGATATTGATGGGGCTGCGACTGGATTTCTCAAGAGCCCACCACCACGCGCGCCAAAAGCCGCTGAAGCCGGCAGCCAATCCATCGGTCTAGCAGGCGCTGGCTGAACCGTTCCGAAGGAATGGGGGGCGCGGCCCCAGGATCCGTAGACAGCACTAAGTGAAATGACTCCCGTGCTCCCTGTTTCGGTCCTCGAACAAACTGGGTGTTGAAGTGTCGACAATGCGCCCCGAGGGCAATAAACCCGTTCTTTTCGAAAAACTCAACCCACCACATCCTGGGGTGCACGGTTTGGTGAAGTTGCTTGCCATTCCTTACCTCGGAATTGGGCGAAATACTCACGATCCACAGTCCCGTCTTTTTCAAATGCTGCCGGACGTTCTCGCAGACCGTGACAAGGTCCGCCTGAGCCAGGTGTTCGAGCACTTCCCACGACGTTACCACGTCGAATTGAACCGGCTGCGTAGGGTTTTCCCCATATTCTCCAACAATATTGAAAGGGCGCGAAATATCACAGGTAAAGAGTACGTCGGGAATGGAGCGCCAGGCTGCCCGGCCTCTCCTCTTGGAATAGTCGCTGCCCTCAAGGCCAATCGCCGTGTGTCCTTGGTCAATGCAATCTTGGACGAAGCCTCCCCCGGCACAACCCAGATCCAGAATCAACAGCGACTCGTGGTTGAACAAGGTATTGAGCTTGGCGTTGAATCGAAGGTTGCGACTGTTGTCCAATCGTGTTCCCCACGGAACCTGATGGTCAGCCGATGATACTGCTACCGCGCGCTCGGCTACTAACCGCAAACGTCCCTTATGCGAATCCATTGTTGTCACAGACAATCTCCATCGAGTGCCGGCCCGCAATTCGGCCAGCTTATGCCATCTCGTACTTCACAGTATTTGCTCAGAAAAACGAAAGCGATGAGCTGACCCCTGAACCGGGGCATGGGTTGCACCGGTTGCTCCCAGCCGCCGACGGGTGAGCGCTCCCGCCGCAGTCCGGTTCAGGCCGTGTACGCGGGCGGTGCGGACATCTCCACCGACGATCGCACCGAGATAAATCTTGCCGGGGTCAACTGGTGGCTGCCGTGTGCAGACGCGTTTTGCACTTTTTCAGCAATCTCGCCGGGTTCAAGTGGATTTCCGCCTGTCAGCGCTCACTTACGCACACTCAGCCCAGGCAATCAGGTATTGGGAATGCGTCTTATCAATAGTCTCCAGGGCGGACAGGGGAAAGAAATTCACGCCAGAGATCTTCACCAGGCGAAATCCATACTGCAGCAGTAAATCCTTAATTCCCCGAACGGTCAGGACATGGCAGTGCTGAGGAAAGTCGTATAACACGGGCTGCCCGTAGTGGGACGCAAAGCGGTTTCCAAGGTAGACCCGTTGCGAAATAGACTGGCTGAATGCCTGTTGCCCGAGCAGCAGAGCGGCGATGTTATGCCAGCTGGCGAGGTTGGGAGTGGCCATGATTAGACTGCCATTCGGCTGCAAAAGCCGCCGGCACTCGCTGAACAAGCCGTCGAGATTGCGGATGTGCTCCACCACTTGGTTCATAAGGACAACATCAAACTTCTCACTTGCAATGGGCAACGATTGCTCCACGTCGGCGATGACCATCTGCAAACCTGCGGGCGTTGTTGAGGGAGATACTCTGTCGATCCCCCAGACCACACCGCCGTTCGAAATTGCGTTGACTCTCTGCCCGTCGTCGCAGCCGATGTCAAGGAGCCTTGCGTTGGGATATCGGCTCACGGCGGCTCGTGCGTATGCTAGAAGACGGGCGTTGGAACGTTCCATGCTGGCATGCGAGCATGCTCTGAAGCCGGCATGAGAATCCTCCGAGTGGGCCACTTTTCTCTCTTCCTTTCTCTGTCGTCGGGTGCCCCATTCGGCTTGGGCTTCCCTGCAGCACTGCAGGCCCCTGGAGTGTCACCCAGAGGCCAAGTGGCAAGGCCCAAGGTCGCCATTTTGTTACCCACAGAAATCTCCGGGGCGGCCGAATCCTGCCAGCCGCCCGGTCCGGTTCAGGCCGTGTACGCGGGCGGTTTGCGGTCGGAGCCACCGCCGATGGCACCAACATAAATCTCCTTGGGTTCGGGTAAGGGGCGCTCTCCCGGGCTCAGCTGGCTGCCGGGGGCAGCCAGAGAAATGCTCAAGCTGGGGAACTGCGCCATCTGTTCGCGGATGTGAACATGGTCTTCCGGACGGGCCAGGACCAGCAGGAAGCCTCCGCCGCCGGCCCCCAGCAACTTGCCCCCGACCGCGCCCGCGGCGCGGGCCCTCTCATACATCTGATCGATGGCCGAACAGGTAACGCCCTGATCCAGGCTGCGCTTCAACAGCCAGCTGCGGTGCAACAGCTCGCCGAAATCCGCGATCGGTGCGGCGGAAGTCAGGGCGTTGACGCCGTCGTCGACCAGCCCGCGCATGGCACGCAGCACGGAACGGTTTTCCGAGATCCGCTGGATTTGTTTTCCGGCCACTTCCGAAGCGGAGCGGCGAATCCCGGTGAAGAAAAGCAGCAGATGGCGTTGCAGGTCGTGGATGCGCTGCGGGGAAAGGGCCAGGCGGTGCACCAGAATGTCGTCTTCGGCGCGGAACTCGATGCGGTTGAATCCGCCCACGGCCGCCAGCACCTGGTCCTGGCAGCCCACCCGGTCGCCGAAAACATGCCGCTCCAGATGGATGGCTTCGTAGGCCAGTTCGAGCCCCGAGCGATACCGCCCGCAATAGGCGTGCAGCGCCTGCAGCAAGGCCACGGTAAAGCTGGAGGAGGATCCCAGCCCGGTGAAGGCAGGCAGATCAGCCATATAGTTCAGCTCGATATCCCGCTCCACGCCGCAATGGCGGAGCACTTCGCGAAACGGGGTGTGCTCGATTTCGTCAAGGGAATTGACCAGTTCCACCTTCCGGTAAGCAATCCGAATCGAGTAGTCGAACAACTCGCTGTGGAAGTGATTGGCGGTGATGTAGGCGTATTGGTCGATCGCCGTCGCCAGCACCGCTCCGCCTTCCGCCCTAAAGTACTCCGGATAGTCGGTGCCGCCGCCCAAAAAGCTGATCCGCAGTGGAGCCCGGACAATGATCATGATTGGACCTGTCGGAGAAACCCGTCAAAATGGGAATGGAGAAAACCGGGAGCGCTCGCCAGCGCCGCTGGAGTGCCTATATCGAGAAAAGGTCCGGCACCGGGATAAGCGCGCACACGGCACCCGGTGGCCAGCAGATGGGGGAAGACCTCGGATTCGAAGCTGGGGGGCGCCGGTTGGGAAAGCGGGCAACCACGCGCTGGCGAAAAAGATACATCCCGGCATTGACCACTCCGGCGCCCGCCGGCTTTTCGCGGAAGCCCCGTCCCCAAACCGCCCGCCCGCACCACGGCGGTCCAACCCGACATGTCCAGGCTCGTCATTTTTCTGCGTTGAGGCCGCGCTGCAGCTCGTTGAGAAAACTCTGCACCGCCGCGCGAGTGGTTGGAACCTCGCAGTAACGGGCCAGGCGGGCCAGGGCAAGTTCGCAGCGGACGCGCGGGCTGCCGGCACGAAGGTGGAGAGCGCGCCCGGTCATTTGGGATAGCTCGCCGACGCTGATGGTCCCCTGGGCGCCGACGTTCACGGTCTGGCCGTCGCTTTCCCCGCATGCCGCCAGGCCAAGCACGATGGTGGCGAGGTCGCGGGTGTGCAGATACTGGAACTCGCTGGCGGGATCGACCCACAACGGGGCGCCGTTGAGCACATCGTGCACGGGATTTTTCTTCAGTCCGGGACCCACAAATCCGCTGAGCCGCAAGATCAGCCAGCGGGTCGCGCGGTGGCGAACGCACAGTTCGGCGAGATACTTGTGAAACCCATAAGGCGTCTGGCGCGCGGGTGCAATGGCGCTCTCCTCGTCGGTCGTTTCCGGGCTGCCCGCATCCGGGTAGACGTCGGCGGAGGAGAACAGCACATACTTGCCGTAGCGGAAATCCTCCAGGCTGCGCCGCACCGCGGTGACGTTCATGGCGAAGTCCTCAAGCGGAGCCTCGCGGGCCAGGTACTTGCGGGGGTTGCCGTTGGCGTTGATCAGCACGTCGCAGTCGCAGCCAACATACTGCGGGTACTGTTGCCGGTCGATCCCGCGGTACTCCAGGCCTTGCGCGCGGCAGGCCTGAACCAGCGCCGATCCCAGAAAACCTTTCGCACCCAGGATGAAGATCATGGCTGTCGCTACAGGCGAATCCGGTCCGAGCGGTCCACGTAGTGGGCGCAGAACCAGGCGGAGGTCCGCTGCAACCCCTCGGCCAGATGGGTCGGACAGGACAAGCCCATCGAATGCAGCCGCGATACATCAAAGGTCTTGACGCTCTGCCCATCGGGCCGGGAGGTGTCCCACCGGATTTCGCCGGCATATCCGGTTACCCTGGCCACGGTTTCGGCCAGTTCACGGATGCTGGTGGCCACCCCCGAGGAGATATTGACGGGCCCGGTCTCCTCGAAATTCTCCAGGAACCACGGAATGACCGCGGCCACATCGCCGGCATAGACGAAGTCGCGCACCGGCGTGCCGCTCCCCCACATCTTCACCTCCGTGGCGCCGCTGCGCCGGGCTTCGTAGTAGCGCCGAAGCATCGCCGGCACCACGTGCGAGTCCTCGAGATGGAAGTTGTCGTATTCGCCATACATATTTCCGGGAATGAGGACGGTCGAGATCAATCCGTGCTGCCGGCGATAGGAATCGCTGGCCACGATGCCCATTTTCTTGGCGGTCGAATAGGGCGCACTCTCCGCCTGCGGGTAGCCATCCCACATCTGGCTCTCGCCGATCGGTGACTTCGCGCGCGCGGGATACGCGCATCCTCCCATCGGGTACAGCAATTTCTCCACCCCGTTGCGGGCGGCGGCTTCGAACAGCAGCGCCGTCAGCAGCGTGTTGCGGTAGTAGAAGTCGGCGGGATACCGGCGGTTGGCCTCGATCCCGCCGGAATAAGCGGCGAGATGGATGAGCACCTGGGGCCGCAGTTCGCCGAACATCCGCCGCACCGCGACCGGGTCCAGTAAATCAAAGTCGCAGCTCGAGACGCCACGCACATTCTCCCGGCCATAGCGGGTACAGAGAATGGGCAGCAGATGCCGGCCCAGAAACCCGGTGGCGCCGGTGACCAGAATGCGCTTGCCGGCCAGTCGGAATGTGGGGTCAGGCGTTGGAATAGGTGCCATTGCAGAGGGTGCGATAACCTTTCATGAGTTCTTCAATCCCCCGGTCAAGCGACCACTGCGGACAAAATCCGGTCGCTAACAACCGCTGGTTGGACACCACGTAGTCCCGCTGGTCGGGATCGGTGCCAATCGGCGCCGCCAGAAAAACAAACTGCGGAATGTGTTTCTGAATCACCTGGCAGAGCTCGCTTTTCGACAGGTTCGCGTCCTCCAGGCCCACGTTGTACGGCCGATCTCGCATGCTTTCAAAATGCTCCATGCCGTGCTCG
Organism: uncultured Acidobacteriota bacterium; assembly: GCA_963709865.1. GTDB lineage: Bacteria > Acidobacteriota > Terriglobia > Terriglobales > Acidobacteriaceae > Sulfotelmatobacter. The sequence continues at coordinate 40,539 of CAVPXW010000019.1, read as the reverse complement.
AACGCCCGCGCCACATCGCGCACGTGAATGTAGTTGCGCTTGAAATGGGGTTCAAACAGCACCACCGCCCGGTCGGTCACCGCCCGGTAGACGAAGTCATTGACCAACAGGTCGATCCGCATCCGCGGCGACATGCCGAACACCGTCGCCAGCCGAAAGGTGATGGCATTGCCCCGGTCGAGAACCGCTTTTTCCGCTTCCACCTTAGTCAAGCCGTAAAGCGAGATGGGACGCAAAGGCGAGTTCTCGGTGCACACGTTGCCCGCTTCTCCGATCCCGTAGCCGCTGTTGGTGACCGGCAGCAGGATGCGCTGCTGGCGGGAGAGAATCCGCGTCAACATCAGCACGGCGTCGCGATTGATGGAGATCGCTCCCACCTGGTCGCGCTGGCATAAGGGCGCACCCACGATCGCGGCCAGCGGAATCACCACATCGCTGTCCCGCACCAGTTCGCGCATGACACCCTCGTCCCGGCAATCGGCGCGGTGCACCTCAAAGTTCCGGTCGGCACAACAGGGCGCCAGGCTGTTCATGCGGTGCGAAAAGGTGTCGACGACGGTGACCGCGTAGCCTGCGGCCAGCAACGACGGGCAAACCACGGAACCAATAAACCCGGCTCCTCCCGTGACCAGAACCTTGACTCGCCCCATGCTCATTCCCTTTCCAGTTGCTCCCGGATGGGTTGCGCGGCCTCGGCGATCGAGCCGCAGGGAAAATACTCACAACGCCCGCTGCCCTAGAGCTGCGGGAGCTCGGGCTGTATGCTGCCGGGTGTGACTCAGAAACCTGGCGAACGCCGGGGAAAACCACGCGCACGGGGCGCATCCGGACCGGAGCAGTGGCGAATCAGAAGCGCGCCTGCTCCGGGCACGAATGCAGGTTGCGGGAAACGTCCGGCCTGCGGAACTTGTCTTTGATCCGGTCCCCCACCAGGACCCAGCCGATGGCGCCGAGGAAGCTGATCGCGGTCAGCAGGGCGACGATCGCTATCCGCATGGGACCGGACTTGCGTTCCGGCTCGACCGCTGCGTCCACCACTTGCACCACCACTGAATCTTTCGCCTCGTCAAGCCGCGCGGCTTCGAATTGCCTGCTCAGGAACTCGAACAGCGTCTCGTGATACTTCAACTCGCGCAAGCATCGCAGGTACTCGAGCTCGGCCTGTGGCACCTTGCCGGTAGGCACCTGAATGTCACCCCGCGCTGCGCCCGAGCTATGCTCCAGTTTTGCCAGTTGCTGGCGCAGCCCGGCCAGTTCCTCCTGTTGCCGGATGAACTCGGGATTTTGCGGGGTGGAAAACGAACTCATGGTGCGCAACGCAACCTCGTGCATCGCAATCTGGGCCAGCGTTTCGCCCACCGCTTCGATGATCGCTTTCCCCTGGGCATCCAACTGGATGAGGCCGGTCCGTTCCTGAGTCGTTTTCAAAGCCAGTTCCGCCGCGGACAGCTCCTGTTTTTCATCCTCCAGCTGTTTCTGGAAAAAGACGCGGCGCTGGCCGGCTTCCGTCAGGGCCAGCCGGTGGGTCAGGTTCTGCAACTCCTCGACGTAACCGTTGGCGAGCACGGCCGAACGTTTTGGATCCCGGTCGGAAACCGAAACATTGATGGTGCCTTCCTTGGCGGCGGCGATGTCGGTGCGAGCCGCCAGGGTTTTGCGGGCGTCGGCGTATTTCTTCTCCTGGTAGACCTCGCGCAACCGGAAGCGCGTGATCAAAGCGTCGGCAATGCCACGGGTGTGCAGCATTCCCACGTACAGATCCGACGGATTCTTAAGGCCAATTTCTTTGGCGCCCAGCGTCACCGCTGGGCCCATCTGCCCCAACACAGCGGCCAGAGACGATTGCGCCGATTGGGGTGGCAAAATGGTCGCGGTTGCCGTATAGGTGTTGGGCAACAGCCAGACCACGATCGCCGTCAACAGCGTTACCCCCGCGGTGAACTTTAGAATCCATTGCCGGCGCCTCCCGAGCGTTCGCAGAAGCTCGGCGAGATCGGCTGGCGTAGCCTCATCCGCCTGGTCCTCGTTGCCCTCCCCCAGTTGAACCAGCAGGCTGGCAAAGGGGCAAACCTTAGGCGATGCCTGCTCTGGTCCAGTTTCAGCGACGGTCGGGGATGTGACTTCCATAGACGTAGAATCCCACACCGGCTTGGCTTGCCGGCCGGCAAAGCTATTTCAGGACGTTGATGGCGGCCGCGCCCAGAGCAAACTGGGAGAACACCTGCGACCAGTCGCGCAGCGCTCTCAAGGTTCCGCCCCGGCTCAAGCGCTCCGGCACCACGATGGCATCGCCCGGCATCAGGCGGAGCGAAGAGAATCCTCCGTTCCACAGTCCCGGCACCGATTGTTTGCTCAGGACGGAGCCGTCGGCTCGCAGCAGAAACATGCGGCCGCGGTCCGCGTCCCGGGTGGGCCCGCCGGCGCGCTTCAGGTAGGCGCCCACGGGCTCCCCGCGCCGGTACAAGAACGAGTTCTTGTTGTACACCGCGCCCAGAACCGCCACGGTGGACGGGCGGGAAGGCACCAGCAGCCGGTCGCCATCCTCGAGCGCGATGTCGGGCAGGTCGCCATTCCCGCCCGCAGTCGGGGTCAGATCGAGCACGACGCGACCGGTGGGCTTCACTTGCCGGAGCTTGTCCACCAGTCGCCGCTGCTCTTCGAGCGTAGTGCGGCGGTCGACAACCTCCTCGGGCGTGATGCCGGAACTGCTCCGTGCGCTGCGGGAGATGTCTTGCTCGAACTTCTCGATCATCTCGTCGAGACCCTTCTGCTGCGCGATGCGCACCGACTCGCGCGTGAATTGCGCCCCATAGAGGTAGGCGTTCGCCGTGAATCCGCCAACCCGTTCGACCACCTGGCGGAGAGTTTCTCCCGCTTGCGCGCGGAAGATGCCGGCGGTCTGAAATTCGCCCTCCAGCCGCAGGAACACGCTCCTTTTCGCGAGCGGAACCGCAACGTCGTTCTGCGAAAAGATAATGACCGTGTCGCCCGGCTCGAGCGCCAGGTTGTTGTCCTCATCCCCCTCACGCACCAGCTTCCCCAGGGCGAAGGGAACCAGGCGCGGCGTCAACTCCTGCGCGTCGAACCGCTGGATGACCGCATAATCCCAGTTGATTTCGGCAACGGTGCGCGTGACATCGGTCCTGTGCTGCGGGTCCGAGCGCTCCCCGGCGTTGTTGGCGTTCCAGTAGTCGGGCGTGACCAGCGCCTCCTGGTTCGGGATCAAATCCCGGAGACGCATGCCGCGGTGCCATTCCACGCGGCCCGGATGCGCGACATTGCCGCGCAGCGTCACTGCATTCTCAATGCGGGGAGAGACGGAAAAGATGCGGACCAGGTCGCCATCCTTCACCGGCCGCTGCCAGCCTCGTTCGTCGAGAGGAAATTCTTCGACCCGGCGCGTGCCGTGGTTTTCAATGCGTTCCACCACAGCCTTTTGCCCGTCCGCCGTGGTGGCCAGGCCGCCTGCCATCTCAATCGCGCCGGCCAGTGTGGTCCCATCCCGCAGTTCATAGATGGCGGGCACATTCACGCTACCGGCGATAGCCATCGACGGTCCGCAAGGCGGGATGTAGATCACATCCCCGGACAACAGCCTGGTGTCCTTCGACTTGTCCCCTTTGAGCAGCAGATCGTAGATATCGAATTCGGTGACCACGAGGTTGTTGCGCTTCAATTGGATGTGCCGCATGGAGCCGCTGCTGGATGGTCCACCGGAGACGAACAGGGCGTTGACCAGCGTGCTGAGCGAGCTGACGGTATAACTTCCAGGCCGCCGCGCCTGTCCCACGACAAACACCTGCAGGGACCGTAACTGCCCCAAGTTGACCGTCAAGTCGAAATTGCGGAATACCCTTCCGATCGCGGTCCGCAGATACTCCGGCAATTGCTGGTACCGCAATCCGGCGACCGAGAGCGTGCCCACTTTAGGCAGGAAGATCTCGCCTCCTCGATCGACCACCAGCCTGCCGTCCATGTCGATCTGTCCCCAGGCGCGGATCAGAACTTCATCGCCCGGCCCAATCACGTAATCGTCGGTCACAGGAATCCGGTCCACCGGAGCGAAGGTGGTGGGGACACGCTCAAACAGGTTGTAGCCATAGAGAGACAACCTGCGATCGAGGGATCTGGCAACAAATTCCTGAAACTCGCTTGGCGATTCCGCTGCCGCAGGGGCCATCGGGCTCGCCGGGATCAAAGGCCGGCCGTTGCCGGGAGCCGACTCGGAGGCGTCGGCTTCGGAAGGCTGGAGTGTGGCCGCGCGGTCCGGCGTGCTGTTCATGATCGCCGTCTCGCCGCGTCTCCCGCTCCCGTTGGGCAATCGCGCCGTGAGCTCGCTGCTGGCCGGAGTCACCCAGGCGGCCTGGGCAAAGCCGAGAGGCGGAAGGCAACCCAGAAAAACCAGCAGGGCTACAACTGAACCACGCACTTGACCGGAAGACATTGCGATCAGAACCTCTTTGGATGAACCTGGCACGCCGCGGCCGCCGGCATGGCAGGATGGCGCGACGCGGTAAGGCTCTGCGCGGGAGATTTTTGCTTCGTCATGGATGGGTTTCCGAGTCGACAAGAGCGGGCGCATCAGCCGGAAAACGTTAGATGCCCGGCATCCTAAAAGTTGTCATGGCCCCTGGCCTCAAGCCCAAGAGCCGCAAACCGGGCGGGGACTCACGGGGGCCACGTCGAGGGCATCCACTTCAACCGCTACGCTCCGCTGGATCAAGTCCAGAGTCAGGACCACGCGAAAGTCGTTCTTCATGCGCAGCAGGATCCCCTCCAGTCCCGCCATGGGCCCGGCCTGGATGCGTACTCGCTCTCCTGCGATCAAATAAGGATAGGGCTCGAACTTGAGCGACCGCAGGCCATTGCGCAAAGACTCGATCTCGCCGTCGGGCAAGGCGGCGGCAACCTGTCCCTGCCCCACCACACCCACCACGCCCGGCACGGCTAACACCGAGCGTCGCTGTGGCTGTGCAATATGCACAAAGACGTAGTTGGGGAACAGCGGCAACTCCAGGCGGACGCTGGTGCGCTTCGCCCAGTGATGCAACTTCTGGTAGAGGGGCAGAAAATACTCGATCTCTCGCTCACTGAAATGCCGCGCCACGTGTTTTTCATGGCGCGAGCTGGTGTAGACCGCAAACCATCTCGCATCCGGATCGGCCTCGCGATCAAAAAAGGGTGGTAAAGGATTTTCCGAAAGCGCGGTTGCAGGTTGGGGCAAAGCTTCGCCAGCCTTCTGTCGGCAAGGTGTTTTGCACAGCTTTGGTTCCCAGCGATCTTGAAAGCCATGCGCCCGCTCCTGGCACAGGGTGGGTGCAAACACTCACTTGCTATTCACGACAGCCCCAGCATAGGGTCGCGCACTGGCGCGGTCAAGGAACGGATGGCTCAGCCTGCAGTTACGGTTCGGTCCAGCTTTTTAGCGCGGCAGAACACGCGCGATCAAGCATTGGGCACATGCCCCGTGGATATACCGGTCCGTTTCATCTCCCGCCACCGAAGATCGCCTCGCAGATATTGCCATATGCCCTGCAGTCTCCAAATCAGCGTCATCTGCCGGTAAGGAAAGTGCTCGAACAAGCAGTACAAGAGCAAACGAGCGACTTCGCGCCAATCACTATAGCGGCGGTAGGTCATCTCTTCGAGCAGCACCGATCCAATTGAGATCAGCGTGGCGAACGCGTAGCCGAAAATCAGGAAGAGCACAAAAAACTGCCGGCCCAATAGTCCAAACACAAGGGCAAGAAGAATGGTGGAGTATCCGATCAGTTCAATCACCGGCGCAAAGAACTCAAAGACCCACATATAGGGCAGAATGAGGCACCCTATGCGGCCGTATCGTGGGCGGAACAGCATGTCACGATTCGGCCAAAGAGTATCGAGCAGGCCCTTATGCCAGCGCGCTCGTTGCCGGGCCAGCGACCGCAGATCGCCAGGAACCTCGGTCCAGCAGGTGGGATCGGGAACAAAGCTGATGTGATAGTCCCTGTCCTGCTCCTGCAGACGCCGATGGAGCCGCACCACCAAGTCGAAATCCTCTCCGACCGCGTGCGCACGATATCCCTTTACCTGCCGGACCAGGTCCGTGCGAAAGATGCCGAATGCTCCAGAAATGATCGGCAGGGCATTAAAATGCGCCCACGCCTCGCGACCAATCAGGAATGCCCGGAGATACTCGATCACCTGCATGACTTCCAGGCTCTTGTGGGGGAGTTTGACTTGCCGAAGTTCTCCGCCCGAGACCTGGCACCCATTCAGCACACGAACAATCCCGCCAGCGGCCACAATGCGCTGCGGGTCCGAGAACACTCCCGCCATAATTCGCAACAGCGAATCTTTTTCCAGAATCGAGTCGGCATCGACCACGCAAACGTAGGGACTCGTGGCCGCGTTCAGGCCGGCATTGACCGCGTCCGCCTTGCTGCCGGCGGAGTCTTTGTCAATCACCAGCAATCGCGGCTCGATGGCGGTAGCGTAGATTTCATGGACCGGCGCGGTGGGAATCTCCGGAATGTAAAGCAGCCGGGCTGGGCGCAGCTGGAATGCATCGCTGGAGTTCGAGCAGCGTGCGATCCTGGGATCCATCGTTGACGACAATCAGTTCCAGGCTGGGATAGTCGAGCGCCAGCAGCGCCCGCACGCTGTCGATGATGAACATTTCTTCATTGTGCGCGGGAACGATAAGCGTGATCGGAGGCGTGAAAGGGGAAGTCTTGATTCGTTCCAGACGCAGGCTTGCCAGACGGTGCCGGTGCCACGTGTTGCGAAAAATCGCCGTGACCAGCAGAACCAGATAGATGAGATTGGAGAGCAGGTAATAAACGAACAGCATATCTGTTTGAGAACTCGAGCCAGGCGCGCATCAGCTTGCCCCCGCCGTTGCGGTGGAGACTTTGCCCGCCTCCTCGATCTTCTCGCGGCAGTTGGTGAGGGCCTGCAAAAGAATGTTTCCAGCAGAACCCTGCTCTCCGATGTTCTTCGAGCGCCTCGACCAGATTGTCGATCGCACCCGAACGCTCGAGTTCGGAGATAAAAGCTTGCAGAGCGTAGTTGTCGCGCGTCTCGACAACTTGCGTCAGGATGCGGTCGAGATTCGATCCCATTTGGGCAAGCGCCCAGGCTGCTCTCTGACGAACGTAACGGTTGGAATCGCAAAGTGCGTGCAGCATCGGCCGGATCCTCGCCGTGTGATCGAGGGATGCCAGGGCAACCACAGCGCGAAGCCGCACAAACCACTCCTGGTCCTGAACCAGCACCGACAGGACAGGCAAGGCAAACGAAGGTTGTGCGTTGCCCAGCGCCCTGCCGCCGAAGCCCGAACCTCGGGATCGTCGTCGGTCGCCAGCAGGATCAAGTCCTCCCCCAGGTCGGAAGTGGCCAGTTCGGCAAGGACTCGGGCCAGCAGTTCGCGCGCGTGTCCAGTCGATTGCTTTCAGGTAGCGCAGCAGGAGTCGGGGAGAATCGTGGCAACAGCCGGCCAGTGCGTTCTTCACGGCATGATCGGGAATCGTGAGGGTACCCGCCAGCAAGTGATCAAGAATTGGAATTGCCGCCTCCGACAAGTCCCGTACGCCCCAGTCCGCGAACGGCCGCAATTCGAGTCTCCTCCGTCGGAGCATCGAGCGCTTCGGCTAGAGCAGGCACAGCTTCGGGAGCGCGGGTACGCCCGAGCGCAACCAGTGCGGCGCTCCGCTTCCAGCCGCTCGCGGCCCGCGCCTGATGAATGCGCAGATCGAGCAGCCCGCTCGACCGCAGGCAGGCGAGAAGTTGAGGCAATTGCTGCAGGGCTAGCCATTTCGATGTTGTCGAGCAGAATGGATTCGACGATCTCGCAGTCGAGTCGTTGCAACCGCCATGTGCGCGCTGGAACAGCGCCGGAGAGGATACCGTCCCACTGTGAGCGCAGGGCGAATGTGCGTTCACTGAGGCGCTGGAAGTAGCGCCCGCGATACCAGCGACGAATCACAATGAAAGCGAGCAGCAGAAAGATTCCCAGCAGGGATGACAGAATCGCTTCCACCAGCAGCCGAGCGAACCCGAGTTCCGGCAATAGCCTAGAAGCGAATCCCATAATTGATTCCGTAGCTGTTCTGGCTTCGACCCTGCGATCGGTCTTGCACGGCGACATAGCCGCCGATGTCTTGACCAAGCGCAAAGCGGTATCGCAGGCCACCCGCGAAAGTGCGCGCGGAGAAATGGCCAATCTGATCCACCTCCGCGAAATTCTCCGAACCGTTGGCGAAGGCGACATGGGCGCGCAATTGTCGGCGTAAAGGGAATTCGAGCCGGGTCGAACCGGAAGGCACCCACTCCAACCCTCGTCCCGTAAAACCGCTGCGCGCTCCGGTAAACGTGATTGACCACGTCCAGTCCCGGGAAGGTAGTAGAGCTGCGCCAGGCTCAATACAAGAATGTGAGCCTGCTGGTACCAAAACCAATGCTGCAGATAAGAGACTTCGAGGCCCTTCACCAACGGATTTTGTAAACGCACGCCATGTCCGTACTCGAGCAGAGCCTCTCGCTTAGGAATAATTCCGCTGGTGTGGCCGAGCGCACCGCCGAAGCTCAGCCAATCCTTCCTCGTGACGCGAAAGTGAACCGCTGGCCGAGACCTTCGTGGAGTCTTGTCCAAATCTCTGATAGAAGTCCGCGCCGAATGCAGTAGACCAGCGTGGCGTCCAGCGAGAACTGAGGAGCAGTGCTCTGACCTTCCGCCGGACTCGTGTAGTTGAACGTCGAGCCGTCAGCCCCGATCCGGAGTTCGTGTTTGTTCTCCCCAGCCAGACCGGCCAAGCCCTTGATTGCTTCCGGATTGCGAGGATCCAGCGCAAGGATCTCTTTGATACTGTTGCCGAGCTTTCTCCGTGTCCCCGAGAGCCAGCAGAATTCGCGCCCGGCGCAGCAAGATGCCAAGGTCGGTTGGGGCAAGATCACGAGCGTGATCGAGGCTTGCCAGCGCTTCGTCCCGCTTTCCCTGCCAGAGCAGTACGTCGGCCAGGCCGCAAAGAATGTCAGTGTCGTTCGGTGCGTGATCGAGAACCTGCCGGTACTCGGACTCTGCTTCCGGCCAGTGCCCCTGCCAAGCCAGCAATCGTCCCCGCCAGCCGACGCGCTTCGAGGTCGCCCCGGACTTCTGACAGCCGCTGATCGACGAGGGCGAGAGCGGCATCCAGTTGATGGGCATCCACTTGGGCACGCACGAGTGATTGCCAATCCGCCGCAGGCTGCTGGCCATGAGCCGCTCCCGCGGAAAACACAGCCGCGAGGATGCAGCCAGACAGAAATAACCTGCGTAGAGATGAACCCATGTGCGCCATTGGTCACACAGTCCTGCACTATCTTCATCGGCTGTTGCGTCCTACAGAAGCGGAGTACTAAGGTAATCGGACCTCGGACGCGCGATGATTGGGAACGATCGTGGATCTGGGAGCGGCACGACACGGCCCCGAAAGAAAATAGCGGGAACGACAGAATTCCGACCCCGCCGCCCCCCGTGTGTATATACAAATATGTATATACAGAGGACAAATAAAACTCACGGTTGTGTCGAATAGCCCGAACCACCATCAGCATTCTGAACGAGGGCGTGGTCTGCTTTCGTGGGACAAATTTACGTACTTCGCCGCCGCTGCTCGGATTATTGAGTCTGGGCCTGCTGGTGAAATCGCCGAATGAACCCTCCCAACATCATTAGGTAACGGAAAGCCTTGATTGTGGAGGATAATGTCTTAGACCCGCGTTACCCGTTACACTGAGGTCATCTGTGCGCCTTCTAACCCTGCGCCTTACTATCTCGTTGATCGTTGGAATCACGCTGATCTCGCTACTTCTCTCTTATTTTGAGGTGCGGTCTCAAAGGCGGGGTCTCCGCCGAGATCTGGAGCACCGCGCGGAGGTATTAGGAGAAAGCCTTGCCGAGAAAGTCGAACCTTATCTTAAGAAAGGCTCACGCAAAGACCTTGCGGCTAGTCGTTGACCGGTTCGGCAACCGGGAACATCTGACTGGAGTTGCGGTCTATAACCCCCAAGGCCAATCCATCGCTCATTACTCCCGGACTGGCGCCCCGACTCACCAGCGAACCTGCGGTGGTCCGGCAGGTAGCTGCGAACGGCCAAAGCGCAGGGGAATACATCCGGCTGGGGGAGGCTTCGGTCTACATTTATGCGGTTCCTCTCCATCAGGAGGACGCGGTCGTGGGCGGCCTGGCGATCGTCCAGGACGCCAGCTACATCAATGCTCAAAGCAGGAGGATCTGGCGCGACACGTTTCTGCGCGTGCTCGTGCTGGTTTTCCTGATCACACTCACTACCCTGCTGATTGTGCGCTGGAGCATTGCCGGCCCGATCGCCCGGGCAGCGCAGTGGATGCGCGCCATGCGCATGGGCAAAATCTCTTTGCGGCCCGCCGCGCCAGATCTGGATCTGTTCCGCCCACTGGCCAACGAAATGGCAACCTTCGCCGCAAGCCTTACGGCAGCTCGCTCCGCAGCCGAGCAGGAGGCCCAGTTGCGCCAGGCCGCGGACGCTATCTGGACAGCCGAGCGACTCTCTGTCCACGTGCGCGGCAAACTAGGGGAAAGCCGCCTGTTCGTAGTCGCGAATCGGGAGCCCTACATACATAAACATCACGGCAAAGGTGTGGAGGCGATCGTTCCAGCCAGTGGACTGGTAACGGCTCTGGAGCCCATCTTGCGCGCTTGTGATGGAACCTGGGTTGCGCACGGGAGTGGGGATGCGGACCGCGAGACCGTGGACGCGCATGACCGACTGCGCGTTCCGCCCGACGATCCACGCTACACCTTGCGCCGCGTCTGGTTGAGCAAGGAAGAAGAAGAAGGGTACTACTATGGTTTTTCCAACGAAGGGCTGTGGCCGCTCTGCCATATTGCCCACACGCGCCCTGTGTTTCGCGGCTCCGACTGGGAACACTATGAGAGAGCCAACCGCCGGTTCGCAGACGCGGTACTGAAAGAAATGGAGGGAATGGACCGTCCGGTGCTCCTGGCGCAGGATTACCACTTCGCGCTTCTGCCCCGGATGATCAAGAAGGCGCGCCCGGATGCGCGAGTGGCGATTTTCTGGCACATCCCGTGGCCGAACCCGGAGGCGTTCGGCATTTGTCCGTGGCAACGAGAACTCTGTGGACGGATTGTTGGGAGCGGACTTGATTGGCTTCCACATTCAATCCCACTGCACGAACTTCCTGCAAACGGTGGATCGCGCGCTGGAATCACGGATTGATTGGGAACATTTCACGGTCAATCGCGAAGAACACCGCACCGTGGTAAAACCGTTTCCCATCAGCGTGGAGTTTCCGGAGAATCCTCCTCCCGCCGAGGCCGGGGAATCCGTCTACATGGAGCGGGTTGCATTGTTGCGGGAACTGGGGATCGAAGCGGTGTTCCTGGGCGTGGGCGTGGATCGCGTGGACTATACCAAAGGCATTCTGGAGCGCTTCCTCGCCATCGAACGGCTCCTGGAAAAGCATGCGGCTTATCGCGGAGAAATTCACGTTCTTACAGATCGGAGCGCCCAGCCGCACCCACATCAAGCGTTACCACGATTTGCTGGGGGAGGTGGAGGCGGAAGCGGAGCGCATCAATTGGCGCTTCCAGACAGGCAAGTGGAAGCCCATCGTCTTCATGAAACGGCAGCACAGCCACCATGAAATCCAGCGGTTTTACCGGACTGCGGATCTTTGCCTGGTCACTTCTCTGCACGACGGAATGAATCTGGTGGCCAAGGAATTCGTGGCCGCACGCCAGGATGAACAAGGAGTGCTCATCCTGAGCCGATTCACCGGGGCAGCCCGCGAATTGCCGGACGCGTTACTGGTAAACCCCTACGACATCGAGCAGATGGCGGAAGCCATCCGGTTCGCTCTGGAGATGGACACCGAGGAACGGAAGGCTAGGATGCAGCGCATGCGCAGGGTGGTCAGAGAACACAACATCTATCGCTGGGCGAGCACCTTGATCGCGGAACTGTGCGAAGTACGGCTCGACGAGCCAGCGAACAGGCTGGAGTCGCAGTTGGGGGCCTCCGCCGCGTGAGCAATCAGCCGAGGCGATCCGTACCGATCAATCGATTGACGATTTCCATCCCGCAGCACTGTACCTGGCCTCGGTCACCCCGTCGGCACGCCGAGCGCCAATTATGGCGATGGCCAAGGCCCCTGAGACACTTGCAGGACTGTTGGGGCTGGTGGGATTGCCTGCCTCAGAGATAAGCTAAAATGCAAAGACGCCCTCGGTCGAGGAGCACTGCGTTGCACGAGGAGGAAGCGGTTTGCCATTTAAGCCGGATGTGCCTTGGTACAAACACGCGATCATCTACCAAGCCCACGTTCGTACTTTCTCCGACAGCAACGGAGATGGCATTGGCGACTTCCAGGGGCTTGATCAAAAGCTGGACTACCTGGAGGAACTGGGGATCAACGCAATCTGGTTGATGCCATTCTTCCCTTCACCTCTGCGCGACGACGGCTACGATATCGCAGACTACTACTCGGTCCATGCCAGCTACGGAACCTTGGAGGATTTCAGAACATTCCTGGATCGGCTCACGAGCGTCGGATAAGGGTAATCATCGAAATGGTGCTGAATCACACATCGGATCAGCACCCGTGGTTTCAGCAGTCCCGAAGTTCGCAGGAAAACCCGCGCCGCGATTGGTATGTCTGGAGTGATACCGACACTCGGTATCCCGAAGCCGGAATCAATTTTCTCGATACCGAGCTGTCCAATTGGGCGTGGGATCCAGTTTCAAAATCCTATTACTGGCATCGTTTCTTCAGCCACCAGCCCGACCTCAATTATGACAATCCTGCCGTCCGGGAAGAAATGTGGAATGTCATGAAGTTCTGGCTGGAAATGGGTGTTGACGGCTTCCGGCTGGATGCGGTTCCCTACCTGGTGGAACGCGAGGGCACGAATTGTGAGAATTTGCCCGAGACCCACGCCATCCTGAAAGAGTTCGGCGAAGACTCGATGAACAATTTCCCGGCAAGATGCTTCTGGCGGAAGCCAATCAATGGCCTGCGGATCTCCGGCCTTACTTCGCCGACGGGGATGAATTCCACATGGCGTTTCACTTCCCGCTGATGCCGAGGATGTTCATGGGAGTGAAACTCGAAGACCGCAAACCGATCACGGAAATCCTGCAGCAGACCCCGGAAATTCCACCCTCATGCCAGTGGTGCCTGTTCCTGCGCAACCATGACGAACTGACCCTCGAAATGGTCACGGACATGGAACGGGACTACATGAACGACACCTACGCCCAGGACAAGACCATGCGGCTGAACCTGCGGAATCCGGCGCCGGCTGGCTCCTTTGCTCGACAACGACCGCAGGCGGATCGAGTTGATGAACGGGATGTTGATGTCGTTACCGGGTACTCCCATCATTTATTACGGCGATGAAATCGGGATGGGCGACAACATCAATTTGGGCGACCGCAACGGAGTGCGAACTCCAATGCAATGGAGCGGAGGCTGGAACGGAGGGTTTTCCGCTGCCGATCCCGAAAGACTGTATGCGCCGCTTGATCCAGGACCCAGTCTACGGGTATCCGGCAGTCAACGTGTTTGTCGCAAAGACGGACCGAACACTCCCTGCTCAACTGGATGGGCCGCCTCATCGCGGTTCGCAACGACGACGAGCGTGTTCGGTAGCGGATCGATCGAGTTTCTCTATCCAGCCAATCACAGAATACTGGCCTACGTGCGCCAGTTGGGAGATGAGACGATCCTGGTCGTCAACAATCTTTCCAATGCGGCACAGGCGGTCGAGCTGGATCTGCGCCGCTACAAAGGGAATATTCTGATAGAGATGTTCGGCAAGAATATCTTCCCGCGGGTAGGCGAAATGCCGTATCTGCTGACCCTGGGCCCTTACCATTTTTACTGGTTTCGGTTACGACGAATCTGAAAGTATCGGCTGGCAGAGGATCGACGTCACATGGCAGAGATCAAATTGGCGGAGGGGACCTTTCTTACGGATGATTTTCTTCGCCAACTGATCAATGTCGGCGAAGTGGACATCCTGGTGGGTGTGCCCACTCACAACAACGCCAAAACCATCGGCTCCATCGTGGAAACGATTCAGGCTGGCATCCTGACATTCTTTCCTCGGGAGAGAGCAGCGATTATCAACGCCGACGGAGGGTCTCGGGATGGCACGCCCGAACTGGTTGTAAGTGCGGCGATCGGCGACGCGCGCGAGCACTTCCAAGCTTTACGCGCTCCGCACGTTGCACTCAATCAGCACGCAGTATGCGAGCAGTCCTGCCCGGGGGACAGCGCTGCGGACCATTTTAGCGGCTGCCGAATTGCTGCGCGCCAAGGCGTGCGCGGTGATTTCCCCCGAGTCCACTCAGATCACAACGGACTGGCTCCCAGCCGTCCTGCGGCCCATTTACACTGAAGCATTCGACCTTGTGTTGCCCACCTATCGCAGGCACAGGTTTGATGGGATGCTCTTAACCAATCTGCTCTATCCCATGACCCGTGCGCTTTATGGATTAAGAATCCGCGAGCCCTACGCGTTGGACTTCGCATTCTCTGGCCGCCTGGGAAGCCAATTTCTTGCCCAGAATAGCTGGCATGACGAAGCGGCTCGGGCGGGTTCCGAAACTCAATTCACCCTGGCTGCGATCGCCGGCGGGTACCGTATCTGCCAATCTTTCCTGGGGACCAAGCAGCATGTCGAGCGGCGTTCCGCCGATTTGGTTCCCGCCATGCGACAAACAGTCGGGGCTTTGTTCTCTTCCATGGAACCGAATTTTTCGTTGTGGAACAGCCAGGACGGGTTCCCAGCCAATCCCTACGACCGGTGCTGAGCGGGAGTTCACGTCTGGAGCCACTGCGAGTCAACCGGAAACGGCTTCGAGAGATGTTCTCGACCGGAGTCGCGGAGTTGGAATCCGTATTTCAGTCCATTCTTTCCCCCTCGACGCTGGCAGAACTGCAGCGAATCGCTCGCGTGGAAGAAGCCCGCTTTCGCTATCCCGCGGAATTGTGGGTCAAGACGGTTTACGAGTTTGCCGCGGCGTATCACAAATCGGTCATCAGCCGGGATCATATCATCCAGGCGCTGGCGCCGCTTTTTCGCGGCAGAGTGTTCACATTTCTGGTGGAGAACCGCAACGGTTCCGCCGACGACGTCGAAAGCAATATCGAAACCTTATGCCTTGAGTTCGAACGAATGAAACCGTATCTGCTGGAGATATGGAACGGTAGAGAGTGAGGTCATTATGTGGGAAATGATTATCAACGAATTGACTCAGGCGGTGCAGGAGCTTGCCAGGGGCTTCGCCCACATCCTCCCTCGGATCATCGTACTGGTGATCATGGCATTTGCAGGGTGGATGATTGCGTACTTCTTAAAAGTGTTCTTGCGCAGCATCCTGCGGCTCATCAAGTTCGACAAGCTCTCTGAAAATGCAGGCGCTTCCCAACTGCTCACCAAGGCCGCGTTACCTTCGGCGACGGAACTGCTGGGCCGGTTTGTGTTCTGGGTGGCTTGGCTGGGCTTCATCCTGCTGGGCGTGAGAGCGCTGGGAATCTTTGGCTTGCAGGAGCAAATCGCCAGGTTCTTCCTTTTCCTGCCTCGTCTATTTGTAGCGCTGTTCACCGTGTTTTTCGGCCTGCTCGGCGCCACCTTCGTTTCACGCGCTGCGCTGCTTAGCCGCCGTGAATGCCAACTTGCCCTCACCCCGCCTGCTGAGTGTTTCCATTCGCACCATCATCATTATCTTTGTATTGTCCATGGCCTTTGAGGAAGTGGGAGTAGCCGAACAGACCATGCTGGTTGCTTTCGGAATCGCCTTTGGAGCCACGATGCTTGGGCTGGCAATCGCGTTCGGCACGGGCGGCAAGGACTTGGCACGGCAGTTCCTGGAGAAGAGGTTGGTTCGGGGAACCAGCAAGGACGAGGGAAAAGAAGACGAACTGTCGCCGCTTTAGCGGGCTCGGAAGAATGTCGCGCGGTTCTCTGCTCAAGACGACTTAGACGACTGGGTGTTTTCGAGCCCAGCGCGGCCACCGAGACGATGACTTATGTCACGGGGTCACGGCCCTGGTCAGAATGTCGTTCTGGTATGCACGGCGCGCTGCGACAGGTCGATACAATAAACACCGTGCCCGGGCCGGAACCAGTCCGGGGACGGACAAGCTGATTGCGGCCAGCGTGCAGTGGGCGCAGTTCAGAATGGAGAACGTGGAGAGAGTGTGCGGAGGTTCGCGGCGAATGAACACGACACCTAAACAAAAAGGATGCCGCACCATCCAATTCCTGAAATCACTCCGATAGTCTCGTTCTGGACAGCCAGTGCATTTACAAGCGCCTATCGATATCGGGTCAGTTAGGGTCGACCATACGATTTCTGGTCACATCCCATACTTCGTCCGGTGAACCGTAACCGCGACGATAGGCTCGGCCGCAGATTTCGCACGGCTTCAAGTCCGTCGAACCCCACTGGCTGGACGCAGGCGGGGTACGGCAAGAACAGTACAGGATCCACCCTGAGGCGCCGTGCGCGGTGAGCGGGATCAGGTACGATCCGTTGCGATACGGGCTGAAACTTGGCAAATATCGAGTGCGGCATTTCGGGCACTCGACGCAATGACGAACACGAGACATAAAGATTGAAACCACGGTTTGATCGCAACCCGTGTGGCGCTGCAACGCGCGCCCTTTCCTTGCACAAAGTGCAGGCCGGTCTCAGCGGTGCTCGACCCCGAACAACTAAAGTCCAATCCAGAGCAGAATCGGCTCACGGCTTGCCAGCAATTCTTCGTATCGAAAAAGAACCCGTGTGGCGGGCCGTTTACCCCGCCTCACGGATTCGTGTTCCTAAGCGTGCGTGCGGTCGCGTTTAGGGAATCAACCCAGCGGCGACCAGGCACATACCCAGCGGCACAAATGCCTTTATCGCTCGAATCGGACGAGTCCGAATCTCGGCAATGGCTGTCTGCCGGTATTCGCGGGCAAATTCAATTTCGGGTGTGTACCCACGACGTCTGCAACCGACTTGCCCAGGTCTTCGTCTACAGGGGTTGCCAGAAAGGCGTGGACCTATTGCCCGCATGCGGCCCGGCGAGCACCGTCGCCATGCCCGAGATTTGTCCGCGCTCATTGATATTGCTAGCCGAGATTACGAAGAGGTGGGAACTTTCCGGAAATAGCGTGTTAAGGTCGGTCATCACGCCGTTCTGCCAAATGAAGCCGTGGGACCAGCTGTTGCCGGAGTTAAAGGAGCTTCCCACCACCTGGCCCCGGTTGTTGATGCTGGTGGCGAAGGAGGCAACATCTCCCGGCAGAAGGTCGCCGAGGCTTGTGACTGTATTGTTCTGCCAAAGAGCGGCCAAGGGTGTGCCGTCAGAGTTAACGGCTTGCCCAACAATTTGGCCGTGGCTGTTAATGGCGAAGGCTATGGCGCCCGGATCCCCGAGGTCCGGAAGCGGGATGGCAGTGCCGTTTTCCCACAATACGGCGTGATTCGCTGCGGTGCACGTTCCTGAGTAGCCTACGGCTTGGCCTTGATTGTTGATGCCGAATGCGACCCCGTCTGGATCGCTACCGACCGTAGGAAGAGTTTGGGCTTTGCCTTTGTGCCACAACACCGGCAGGTCAATCCGATTATTAGTGTGCCAGCCGGGCACGTGGAGTCCACGATACCATTTTCCGCATATCCTACGATTTGTCCGCGGTTATTGATGGCGCTGGCCTGCCCGTTATTCCCGCCCACCGTCGGGAGAGCGCTCATGTGGCCGTTTCGCCAAAGAAAGGGAACGACACGTAAGGTGTGTGCCAAAACCGCAAAGGTCTTCACCATTCGGATCTGAAACAGATGTTTCGGACATACCGACAGATTCCCCGCGGTCGTTGATCCCGCCCCAATTGATCCAACTGTTCTTTCCTCCAAGCGTGCCGAGTCGATGTTGAGTTCGCCGATGTTGATCCTCACCGTGCCTTGCACCAGGTGGGCGGAAAGGGATATGCTGAAAGGATCCAGGAGTTGGTCCATGTTCACCGTCCAGCCGTGATTATTGAGGCCCATGGCCATGCCCAAGTTGTCAGGGTGCTGAACGCCCAAATCGGGAACTTTGTAGCTCGCTTGAGCGACCGCATCGCTGAAGCAAGCCAGAACAATCGTCGCAACCCCGAGTATCCAGAAATTCCGCAACTGTCTAAGCGTGATCATATTCCTCTTTTCCTCCGGTAAAGTCGTGGTGCCGGGATGGCTGGCGATTTACGTCAGGGACCACCCGGCACTCAGAACAGCGATTGTGCAATTGAAAGCGAAATTGGCTCACAACCCCACAGATTCCTGCTGAGTGAGAACTGAGAGAGCATGTGGCGTTCCACGTTCACGACGATTACGTGAGACAACAGGCCCAACCCTTCAGAGTTCGAAAACGAGTGGCGGACTGACAACATCCTGGGACGATCCCAAAATGGCTAGAGCGACTATTTCTCCAACTTCTCATACACATTGGGGAAAGGTTATGAAATTCGAGGATTTTCATAGGGTTGAGCGCGTTGTTAAATCCCTCTTGACGCTCTGATCGTTGCCATACATACTGGTTGGTATGTTGGCGGCACGTAAGAATCCGAAACGTAGAGCGGCCAGGCTGCACGATCCTGAGCGCACGCGGGAGCGCTTGCTGCAGGCGGCATCCCGCGAGATCTACAGATCGGGTTTCCAGAGTGCCGGCCTGGACACAATTCTGGCCTCGGCTGGCGTCACCAAGGGAGCGCTGTACTACCACTTCAAAAGCAAGGAAGCCTTGGGATACGCCGTCGTCGAAGAGGTCATCGCCCCCGACGTCCACGGCAAATGGGTGCGGCCTCTACAGAGCGTCAAGGACCCTATCGACGCTTTGATCGGCGCTGTTCAACGTATACCCGTTCGGCCCGAGGATGTGCGGGGTGGCTGCCAACTGAACAATCTGGCGCAGGAAATGTCTCCTCTTGACGTGGGATTCCGGAAACGGCTGGCGATAATCTTCGATGCCTGGCGCGCAGGCCGTTGCCTCCACTTTGCGAGAGGGCCAGACCCACGGAAGCGTTCGCCGCGACGTGGAGCCCACCGATGCCGCTGGCTTACTGATCGCGATGGTCGAAGGCTATGGTTCGCTGGCAAAGAATG
The DNA here is from genome assembly GCA_963709865.1 of uncultured Acidobacteriota bacterium. Lineage (GTDB taxonomy): Bacteria > Acidobacteriota > Terriglobia > Terriglobales > Acidobacteriaceae > Sulfotelmatobacter. Next base: position 21,381 of record CAVPXW010000019.1, on the reverse strand, counting down.
CTCAGGATCCGAAAGTAATGAAAGCGGGGATCAGAAACATCGTGGACTGGCTGCGATCTCTGCGCGCGCCGGGCAACCGCAAGCGAGGCTGATCGCATCGGTGTCTCAAGGAGCAGTTTTGGCATTGTTCATACCAACCGGTTCGTATGCTCAGACTCAGCATCGCGATCGAGCGAAGCGCTTCAAACTTCATCATGAAAAGGAGAACGAACAATGACAAGGATCGCAGTGTCGCGCAGGAATCTGCTCGCAACGGGAGCGTGCGCGCTGGTTGGTGCCGTGAGCCTGCCGGGACCGGCAAATGCCAGCGCATTGGGAGGGCAGAACTTAACGAACGAGGAGGTAGCCCGGAAGTGGTACGCGGCATGGGAGAAGAAAGACTGGGGCCCGATTGGATAGCCTGCTCGCCGATAACTTCACCTTTACCAGCGCGGCCGGCGACGACCACATCAGCAAGAGCACTTTCAAAACGCGATGCTGGGAAACACAGATCGATTTCATTGGACATTTTGACCTGGAGCGAATCACCACTGGCGCGGACGATGCTTTTGTGAAGTATCTTTGCCACACCAAGGACGGTAAATCGTTCCGGAACGTGGAGTATCTCCGAATCAGGAACGGAAAGTTGCAATCCATTGAGTGTTATTTCGGCGCGCAATCCAGCTTTCCGTCAGCCGTAAGCACTGGGCAGAAGTAACCTACGGGCCTGGAAGGTAAGGCGTGGGGTGCCGATCTGCCGAAATCACCGGTGATGCTGAATCCACAATTCAAAGGCGCTCAACCAATCGACGTGTCTATCGTTCCCGTGGGCAGGTGGTCAGACCGATCGGCTGCTCCGGTTATGTAAGACCATTTCATCGAGAAGCAGTGCACTCGTCATTCTCACTTCGGGTAGCAGGTAGTCGAAACGAGAGAGCAAGGGGTTCCATTTATGAGCGCCCGCGAAATTCGGGATGAGAAGGCCATTGCACGTGAGATGTTCATTCAACAAGCTGCTCACGCTAATGCGGACGTCGAGACTAGCCCACCGCGGGGAGCTGCGATTTGCTCCGCCAAGAGTAGACGGGATTACACTCTTGAATCGAGGGCAGAAGATGGGTTCTACGAACCTGCAGATACATCATTGCATCCGGTAACCCGAGTTGATGCTGCAAACCTCATCCGAGTCTTGCGCCAGTTGGAGGTTACAGCAAAACGACAGGCGCCACGAATCGCGTTCAAGGCAAAGGGTAAGCATCCTGTTCTTGGATCTATCCGAGATCGTGGCGGTGCAAGCGGAAGGTAATTACGTTTCGTTGCGACACCGGCCCAATCCCTATTTGCTGCGCGAGTCCCTCTCGTCCATGGCGGAGAAGCTCAAACCCTACGGTTTTATTCGCATCCACCGCTCGGTCGTCGTGAATATTTCGGCGGTGGAGGAGATCCAACCTTTACCGACGGGAGAGTACAGGCTGCGCGTAAAAGGCGGGAAGGAATACTTGGTAACGCGTACATACAAAGACAACCTCAGAGATTTGGCTCAACTGTGGGTAGGCTCAGAGCGCCTTTCCGGCTAACAGGCAGCCAGAGGTATACCTCGTGCGTTGGTCTTCTTACACCACGTCCCAGATGCGGACTGAGCGCGGGACTGGAAGTTCACCGAGGCGAGTCACGCAAGTTATTTAGAATGATGGTGGCCAGGGACGGAGTTGAACCGTCGACGCCAGCCTTTTCAGGGCTACGTTATGCTGTGTTTTAAACAACTTAAGTGACTTCAGGTGGCCGCCTAAGTACTTGAGAAATCGTGAGAGACATGCGAATCGTGGGTTCAAACCGCGGTTGAGGCGCGAGTTCATTCCCGCTCCGAGAATCCTCAAATTCAGGACGCTGCCGTGACACATCAAATTGTCGGTTGAGTTGTAGGTTGGAGATTTTGCAGGAAAACTGCCTTGGATGCTGCCTTGTGCGAGGGTAATCGATCGCTACGATCCAAGTGAATCGACCTCCTTTCGCGCTGTGCGCAGAATGGGTAAATCTCTATCCGCGTCTTTCCAAAGCCTGAATACCTGGAGATATGCCTGTCGGCTTTCGGCTTTTCTTCCTTCCAGGCGGTAGCAGCGGGCCGTCCCCAATACTGCAAGCGGATACAGAGTCGTCGTCGCATCGACGCTGTGATGGGCGATGATTTTTTGGAACTCCGCTTCTGCTTGAGCCGGTGCATCGACGGCTAAATAGGCTACTCCCCGCACATAGATTGGCAACATGCCTGCCAACGATCCGGATTCGTACGGAAGTGCCGGCTCCATAAGGCTCTTTACTTCCGAGGGTGAGCTTCGCTTCGAGATGGCCACGAATGTGCGAATAATTGGTGAATAAATTCCCAGATTGAACGTGGAGAGAGGGTGATCATGATCCATCTCTGCCAACAGACGCTGGCCGCTCTGTATATCATGTTGGCGGAGGGCGACAAGAGCGGCAAGGCCGTAGACCATCTCATTTCTTCCCAGCTTCAAGGCGCGTTCGGATTCTCGCTTGGCAATCGAGGAGCGCCCCATCTCGGAATTCATCTCCGCAGACTCCACCAGGGCGATAGCTGCTGCCTCCGAATCGCCATTGCTAATGTCTACCTCAGCGGTCTGATCGAAGAGTTTCGTGGCTGTCTCGATCTTGCCTTCCGAGGCGGCAACCGATCCCCGAGCAAACATCATGCCCACGTCATTGGGATGTGTCTCCCCCCATTCCAGCTGATGCTTAATTGCCTCCTGGTCATTTTCGAGATATGCGATCGCGAAAAGATCAAGATGGATGAAGCTATTGTCACGGCCTTTTGCGAGCAGTTGTTCGCACATCGATTTCGCGTCATTCAAGCGATTTAGTCCAATTAGGGCGGCAATCAGATTGGACGAACCGAAGTCCTGGGAAGGCCCGAGCTCCATGGCTTTGCGCGCAGAATCTGCTGCCGTCTCGTATCGGCCCAAAAGAATCGCGTTGTTTGCAATCGCGTTGTACGGAAGCCAATCGTTTGGGTAAAGTTCAGTCCAGAGCTTATAAGTCTCTGACCCATGCTCTCGTTCCCCCGTCACGATGTCAAAATAACGCCCCGTTATATAAAGACGTTCAGGCTCGGTCGCTCGCGCCCTGAGTTCAAAAGCCTTCTGAAAGTATTGTCTGGCGTAAGTCGCATCTCCCGAGTTCGAGTACGCTGATCCCAACTGTGCATATGCAATGGCAAAATTTGGATCTAAGGTAATCGCCGTTTTTAGGACGGCACGCGCTTCAACATTTTTCGAATGAGTACGCAATTCCAGCCCAAGCTGATAGGCCTTTAAGGCTTCAAGCGAACTAGTTGTTGCTTGTTCCATGGGGACATCGAATTTCTGCAATGATTCGCGCGACTCGCCCAATCTCCTGCGGAGTTGGTCCACCTCTGAGCTGAGCCGGGGCAGGACTTCTTCTTTATTGTCTGCCGAAAATGTTTGGTGTATCAGCGACGCTCCGTCACTGCAACGTCCGGCATCCAGGGACAAGGCGTAATTCCGGCCAGTGGTTCGGATCGAACCGACAATCAGAGCTGTACCTTTCAAGCGCTGACAAACTTGGCTGGCCAACGCTGGAGTAAGGCTGTCATCGGGTGAACGCCCAAGGGTCTGCAAGGCCGTTCTCAATTTCTCATCCGGAAGCAGATTTAGGTAGGGCGACTGTCTCAGGTGGATGATAACGGCACGGCGCAAAGAGCCGTCGAACACCGGATCTCCCGTGTTGTTTTCAAAATCTCCAATGACGATGACGGCATGTTCCGGAATTCTCGCCCTCGAAGCAAAGAACCAAAACCCGGCGGCTACAACAGTCCCAAGCAGAACTGCGCCCACTGCCATTCGCTTAACTCTTTTATTCCATTTCCGCGAATCTGCGGCACTTGCCTTCTCCGGCTTCGCACGTTCCGGATTAACATCCTCGACGTGTACGGGTGCGACGAATCGATAACCCCGTCGCGGAATCGTCTCGATAAACCTGGGGTTACTGGCATCATCCCCGAGGGCTTCTCGAACCTTCAGGACGGCTACGCCCAGACTCTTGTCGAATTCGACGAACGTATTTTGCGGCCAAAGGCGGTTCCGAATCTCTTCCCGCGAAACAATCTGTCCAGCGCGTTCCACAAGCAATAGTAGTAGCCGGAACGGCTGTTCCTGCACCCGCACGCGCACCGACCCGCGCGTCAGTGTGCCATTGGCCACGTCAAGCACGTAAAGCCCGAAACTGTAGCTGATTTCCGGGGCCGCAGAATGATCTGGAGCAGATGCCTTCATACGTCGGGCGAGATTTTGAGGGTCGAGTTTAGCACGAAAACGAGCTACGACGAGTTAATCAGCGTTCGTAAGCCCCCAGAAAATAAAGAATTAGCGGTTAAAGCACAATTTGCCCACAGTTGGTTTGCTAATCCTTCCGGGTGCAAGCAAAGTTCCCGACGTTGCAGCCCATCGACCAAATTAATCCTGAGGAGGGAGAGATGAGCGCTTGTCAATCTTGCGGTGCGGCTTTAGCAACAGACACTCGCTTCTGTCAGTCCTGTGGGTCACCGACAGAAATCAAGGTAGGCGTCTCTACGACGGCAGTCGAGGGTTCCTCTGATGTCGCTGTCATGTCTCCGCCCGCGGAGACCGGATCAAAAACGATGGATACGAATGTCGTGGGAGCGCTCACCTACCTCGCCGGCTTCTTGACCGGGATCATTTTTCTTGTCCTGGATCCGTACAAGTCGAACTCCTTCGTTCGCTTTCACGCTTTCCAGTCGATTTTCTTCAATGTCGCCTGGATCACCTTTTGGATTATCTGGATGATTCTCTCGGCTGTGCTAACACCTTTAACGGCCGGAATCTTTGGCTTAATTGCTCTGCCGTTGATGTTGGTTTTCGCTGTTTGCTGGCTTTGGAATCTGGATTTTCCTGATGGTATCAGGCTTATCAGCAAAAACTTTTCAGGCTGCCAATCGTGGGTAAATTTGCCGCGGAGCAAGCGGGCGTAAGACTGTGATTTGCCGTTCCGTATCGCTGGGGTGAAGAGGAGAAGAAATGACTCACTGTTTCAGACTGGCGGCAGTATTCGTCCTTTTGTCATTCATAGCCTTCGGGCAGTCTTCTGGAAAGACGCGCACCTATTACATCGCTGCTGACGAAGTTGATTGGGACTACGCTCCCGGTGGCGTGAACAAGATGATGGGCATGAAGTTCGAGGGATACTCGACGGTTTTTACCGAACGAGGGCCACACCGGATCGGAACCGTATACCGCAAGGCTATTTACCGCGAGTACACGGATGAAACCTTCGCTCATCTGAAAGCCCGCTCCACCTGAGTGGAAACACACCGGCATCCTTGGACCAATCCTTCGCGCCGAAGTAGGAGACACGATTCGCATCCTTTTCAAGAACAACGCTAGCCGACCCTACAGCATGCACCCCCACGGCGTGTTCTATGACAAAGACTCGGAGGGTGCCCCTTACAACGACGGCACGTCGGGCAAAGACAAAGAAGATGACGCGGTGCCGCCGGGAAAGACGCACGTCTACACCTGGCAAGTGCCCGAGCGGGCGGGGCCGGGGCCGAACGATCCGAGTTCGATCGTATGGCTCTATCACTCACACACGAATGAGTTGAAAGATGTAGAGAGCGGGCTGGTAGGGGCCATGATTATCACCCGCCGCGGCATGGCCACTGAAGATGGAAGACCGAAAGATGTCGATCGGGAGTTTGTGTGTTTGTACCTTCTCTTCGACGAAAACGTGAGTTGGTATATCGACCATAACATTCAGACCTTCACCAGCGATCCCAAGGGAGTGAAGAAATTGGATTTCGCTCCCGTAGATAACGAAGGCAACTTCTCGGGTCTTGGTTCCGGATTCACCGTGGCTAACTCCAAGTTCGCGATCAATGGCTACATCTACGGAACAGGACCGATGATGATCATGAAAAAGGGCGAACGCGTCCGCTGGTATCTGGTCGCACTTGGGGAGCAGTTCAGCGTGCATACGCCCCACTGGCACGGCAACGTGGTCTTACACGACGGCAAGCGGACCGACGTAGTGCCGCTCATGCAGGCGCAGATGGAAACTGTGGACATGGTCCCAGACAATCCAGGAATCTGGATGTTTCATTGCCACATTGACGACCACATGGATGCCGGGATGGCAACTCTGTACAAAGTCGAACCTTAGCCCGAGTTTGCAGTCGATTACGCAACATCGCCCGATATCTAAGGAGAACCCATGTTTCGCAGCCCCTTCGACTTCCGTTTGTTCCGCATATTCCTTCTTCTGGTGATCCCGACACTGGCCGCCGCGCAAAACAACCTGTTCACTACGATTTCGCCGAGCCCGGTCGCTTCTTTGCCTCTGGCGATTACATCCGGGGACTTCAACGGCGACGGATTATTGACGCAGCCGTCACCAGCAGCGGGACTAACGCGGTTTCCATTCTTCTTGGGAACGGGCGACGGGAACTTTAAAGCCGCTGTGAACTACTCAGTAGGCGCCGATCCCGATAGCCATCGTCGCGGGAGATTTCAATCACGATGGCCACCTCGACCTGGCGGTGCTGAACAGCAATCCCAACACCAGCGGGGCCGGAGGCAGCATCTCAATTCTCACCGGAAACGGCGACGGGACGTTTGCTGCGGGGGCAACTTATGCGGTGGGCTACATTCCCACGGCATTGGCCGTCGGCGATTTTGACGGAGACGGAAATCTCGACCTCGCCGTGGTGGTCAGCAATCCCAATCTCCTTTTCAACGCGGGCTTTGTCACCATTCTGATGGGTAGCGCCAGCGGCACCTTTACAGCCCAGGCAGACTATGGAGTTGGACTCACTCCTTCTTCCATTGCAGTCGGAGACTTTAACGGAGATGGCAAACTCGATTTGGCAGTGGGATCGCCCGTCAGCGGCATCAACACAAATGCACAAAGCGAACTGTCGATTCTGCTGAACACTGGTTCCGGAACCTTCTCGGCGGGCAGCAGTTTGGGGATCGGACCGCTCAGCGCGGTCCCCATTTCCATCGCGACCGCTGATTTCAACAACGATGGCAGGCTCGATCTGGTCGTCGCTTTGAACAACACCAACTACGCGGTCATTTGTCAGGGCAACGGCGACGGGACCTTCACGATAGCAGGTACTCCTGTTGTCGGAAATAATCCCGTGTGGCTGGCAGCCGCCGATTTCAATGGCGACGGCAAAATCGATCTGATCGTGGATAACAATGTCGATAACACCCTCGCTGTACTTTTGGGCAAGGGGGACGAAACCTTTGGCAGTGCCACTACCTACCCAACCGGGACGCACTCCACCAACCTGGCGCTGGCCGACCTGAACGGAGACGGAAGACTTGACGTCGCCATCGTCAACAACGGCGACAACAATGTTCAGGTGCTGCTCGGACAAGGAGATGGCACGTTTCGCGCCGGTTCTTATTCAGTCGGCCCAAACGCAGTGTCCATTGTCAGCGGAGACTTCAACCGCGACGGAATTCCCGATCTGGCTGTTGCCCGAAACGACGCATCGACCGGCTCGATTGTCGTGTTCCTCGGGGATCGGCGAGGCGGATTTAGAGCTCTGCCTCCATTCAACGCATGCCTTGATCCAGGCGGGCCACTGGGTGCCCTCGTATCGGCGGATTTCAACCACGACGGAATTCCAGATTTGGTAGTGAGGTGTAATGCTGGTTTCGCCGGTTTCGATGGCACTCGGGGATGGAACCTTTCAGTGGGTCGCCAACTTCCTTGTCGAAATGGAAATCGAGAGCATGGTCGTCGCTGACATCAATGGCGACGGAATACAAGACTTGTTTCTTTCAGCCTCACCGGACTCTTACCTGATCTCGTTTCCCGACCCTCAAGGTGCATTTGCCGCGGCGTTCCTCGGGAATGCGGGAGTTCCCGCAGGCTCAGCCGTCACAGGCGATTTCAATGGGGACGGCAAGACCAGATTTCGCCGTCCTTAACGCCTACACTCCCACGATTATGTTGGGCGACGGAACAGGCAACTTTCAAATCATTGTCAATCAGACTCTTACTGATCCTGGAAACAATATTTTCTCGGCAGACTTCAATGGCGACGGTTTATCGGACATTGGAGTCGTCAGCGGCCTGTCGCTGATTCAGATCGAACTTAGTAATGGAGATGGCACACTTCGGAGCGGCTTGCAACCCAGTTGCTGCGTGGACCATGCTTTGGATGCCCAGGACTTCAATGGCGACGGAATTCCCGACCTGCTGTTTTATACTACCGATGCCATCAGTAAGGTAGAAGTTTACTTAGGACAAGCTGACGGCAGCTTCATCGATTCAGGAACCGCGATTCCAGCTGCGCCGGGCACCAGCGCGGTAGCCGACTTCGACGGAAACGGTTCCCTTGATGTTGCCCTCCTCGAACCTTCCACCAACAGCGTCCAGATTCTGCTCAACAATAAAAGCTTTCAGCTGACCACGACGGCCCTATCTCAGTCTCAAACGAAAGTTGTGGTCGGGCAATCGTTCACTCTATCGGCGGCAGTCAGCAGCAAGCAGGGGACACCGACGGGCAACGTCATCTTCAAACAGGCGGGCGTACCGCAAACGACCGTCGCCCTCGCGGGCGGCGCGGCGCAGACAGCCGAGACCGCTCCATCCGCCATCGGGCAGTATGGCTACACCGCCCTCTACACCGGCGACGGCGCTTTCGGCGGCAGCCTCTCACAACGTTTGCTGGTCAGCGTCACTGCTGCTTCGAGCACCACTGTTGTTTCGTCCAGCAAGAAAACTTCCAATCTGGGGCAGAACGTTACTTTCACCGCCACCGTGAACCCCCAGTATTCTGGCGTCCCAACCGGAACCGTCGAGTTCTATGCCGATGGCGAGCCGATTGGCTCAGCCGCAACGAATAATGGCCAGGCATCAGTAAGCATCAGCACGCTCACACAGGGCAATCACACCATCGAGGCCGACTATTCCGGAGATGCCAGCTTCACTACCAGCCTTGGCCTGTTCACGCAAAAAGTGGGCAAGGCGTCGAGCATGGTCACACTGGCTTCATCGCTCAATCCGGCGGTCTACGGCCAGGCCGTCAACCTGACGGCGACCGTGACAGACTCTGACGGCATCGCGCCGACTGGAGTCGTCGTATTTTCTGAGGGAGGCACGATCTATGGCAGCGTTACGCTGAACGCGGGCGTGGCGCAACTGACCCTTCCTCAGTTACTGGCGGGAAAGCATACGATCACCGCCCAGTACAGCGGAGACAGTTCCGACAACCCTTCCAGGGCCAGCCTGATCGAAACCATCCAGGGAGCGCCGAGCGCAACGGCGATCACAAGCAGCCTCAACCCGTCCAACTACGGGCAGGCCGTCATCTTCACGGCTACGGTCACTTCGACGGCCGGAGTTCCCGATGGTACGGTCACGTTCAAAAATGGTACGCAAGGCCTGGGCACGGTAACTCTCAGCGGAGGACAAGCCCAGCTTGCAGTCACCACAATCGATGCCGGTGCGCACACAGTCAAAGCGATCTACAACGGAAGCAGTACGTTCGCCACCAGTCAGAACAGTCTTCAACAGGTCGTGGTCGCAGCGCCGACAACGGTGACTCTCGCCGCCTCACCCAACCCAGCCTCCTCCGGACAAGCGGTGACGTTCACGGCTACGGTCAACTGCGCAACCGAGGTCCCAACCGGCACGGTGACGTTCAAAGATGGAAAAACTGCATTGGGCACGGCCAATGTCGTTAACGGGCAGGCGCAATTTACAACATCAATGCTGAGTACTGGAACGCACAGCCTGGCTGCGACGTTTAGTGGTTCGCGAGATTTTGCGAAGAGCACCAGCGCCAGTCTTCAGGAAGTCATTAATTGACATAACAAAAGGAATCTGTGGTTCGAGAGATTCAGGGGTAACAACGCAGCCCGCCTCCTGCGATGGAACGCAGGCAAACAGTAGTCATAGGCGAACTGGATCGGTGGGTTTGCCATTTCCGAGGCACACGCCACAAATCGCGGATGCGAATCATGATGAGAACAAAAGCAACAATTTTCTCCGAAGCCCCAGCTGTCAGCCGGCAACCAGAGGGGCGCTTTTTTCTATGGTTGTCGGTACTAGCCGCACTTCTCGTATTTGTCGGTTTTTCCCGAACCTATTATCTTCACACGTTCTTCAACATGCCGAACCTTCCCACATTTCTGCATGTTCATGGTGCAGTGATGACGGGTTGGATCGTCGTGGTCGCAGCGCAGACCCTCCTGATTGCTTCGAATCGGCCACGCATCCATAGGGCCTTGGGGACCTTTGGAGCGGGATACGCCGTTCTTGTTGTGGTCATGGGATGCACGGCGACTGTGCTCGCGGCGCGGCGCGAAGTGCTGGCGCATTCGCGGTACGTTTCCAGCATCTTGACCGTGCTGGCGCTCGAACTCAACCGGGGGTCAACGACATTAACCATTTGAATTGAATATCTAGAGCACCCGGCACTTAGTACTTGTGAGCTCGCACGACAAACCGCTTCGGTGCCGAACCAACGAAATGAAATGGGTAGCAGGTTACGAGGGTGAGTGTGGATTCTTGTGTCGAAGGCTGCAGAGCCGTGGAGTCATTCGGCTCGACGACCTTCACCCAATCGACCTCATAGCGAAATAGCCCATTTAGCGTCTGAAGCTGAATCTCGTCATTCTTGCGAATGTCTTTCAGTTCGCGGAAGAAGGTGTCGCGGTGCCCCGCGATTCCGCTGTTCCCGTTTTCCCCCGGAAGCGGCGTGCCTTCGATATGTCCCGCACCCAGTCGCAACGTTCGCGAACTGGTCCCTTGCAGGACTGCGACGGAAATTCCTAGTCGCGGGATATCTACTCGACCCAGAACGTCGCCCGTTTTGAGCGCTGGTTTCGGCTGTGATTCGTGGTGCTCCTTTTCCCGGCGGATCTGGCCTTCTAAGGATCGTTTCGCAGAAACTTGATAAAGCCTTGCATCGAGCAGGGTGAAGGCGACGTAACCGAGCGCAAGAGCGCCAGTGATGAAAAGCAGGCGTTGAGTCCAGCGAAGTAGTCTTCGGATTCGCGTGGGGTGCATCTCGCGTTCAGTTGTGAGCGTCATGATCAGTCGTCTTTGGCGATGGTGATGGAAGCACGGACGGTGCGAAGTAACCGGCCCGGGTACGGATCACCAAATGCCCACGTCCCGGTACATTGGCCTTCACGAGTATGTTCCGATAAGTTCCGTCCGGCTTTCTATTGGAAGGAATATAAGCGATCGTGTACTGATTGCGAACATCGCGAGCAATGCGTTCACAAATGGGGAGAACTTCCTCTAATGACTCCGGCAAGAATGCTTCGCCGCCCGTATCCTTGGCCAGTTGCCTGAGCACGTGAGGGTTTTGGTCGGCATCCTGCTCATCAAAGATACCGATGGTATAGATGATTGCGTCAGGGCGGCCAGTCAGGGTCCTGATCTGAGACAAATTGTGTTTGCTGGCATTGTCGCCCCCGTCGCTGATCACGATCAGTACTTTCTTGTCGCGATTCCCCTTTTTCAGATGCTCAAACGCAGCAGCAACCGCGTCGTACAGCGCCGTCTCACCATTTGCGGAGATTCGGGACAGTGCGGTCCGCAACTGAACGACGTCGTCTGTGAACGGCAGGTTGCTCGGAAGGCCGAACGACACCTTTTCGTTGAAAGTGACCACGAACATTTGGTCCATCGGGTTGCTGGACCGCACAAAAGCCAAGGCCGCCGCAATCACGTCAGCGCGCTTGGGCCTCATGCTTCCGCTGTTGTCGACCACCAACCCGACAGTTACAGGAATGTCCTCGTGACTGAAATGCTTAATTTCTTGAGGCACTCCGTCCTCGTAGACTTGAAACTCTTCTTTGCCGAGTCCGGAGACAAGAGTGCCTTTGCGGTTTTGAGCGGTTGCGTGCAGCACCACCTCGTCAACGGTCACGCGAATGGTGTAGTCGTCAATCGGTGGCTGCTGTAACGGAGATGATTCTTGAGGCCGGACGAGGCTGGCTAGAAGGACCAAGGCAACAAGTACGATCAGGCGCGTGTAGGCATGTCTTTGCCTGGTTCGTATTCCAGTGCGGGAGATTTCGTGAGGTTGCCCCCCCGTCCTGCTGTGCGGGCGTGATCGAGATGAGGACAGCTTTGTCATCCGGGTAGTGCTTTCTGGGAGAGAGGGAGGTGGCACTCGCACACAACCTCCCCCGCAGCTTGACGTCGAGTCTCCCGGTGGCATTCCGGCACGCTTAGTTCAATAGAACTCGCCTCGAGATGAGCATAAGGCCGAGGCCTGCGACCAGCGCTACCAGCCCCATCAGTCCAACTAATGGCAATGAACTGGCCGTTTTCGGCAGAGAATTTTCGGCCACAGTCGCCGGCTCTGCAGCCGCCGGCGGTGCCTCAACAACCTGCGCTAGTTCAATTGGTTCGCCTTTCGGATCAACGGCCTCTATTGGTGCCGTCTTCAAAGCCTCGATAGGCGCTGCTGCCAACTCGATCGGCGTCGCGAGAACTGGTTCATTTGTTTCCTTGGCCAGTTCCACGGCCCTCGACTTTGCATAAACAAACTCTTCACCCCATTGGCGCCCGGGATAGAACCATGCTTTGAGGGCTTCCGGTTGTCCGGCTGGCCGCTCCCGGAAACTGATCACGGTTTTGTCTGTAGTTTTCAACCGATAGTTCGGGATTGCAAGGATGGTCGTAAATACATGGGTTTCGTCTTGATTGAATATCTGGACGATATGGCGGTCGGACTGGGAATCGAAAATCTTGAAGACGTAAGTGCCAGCGGGCAAGGTCTGCGCGCCCACACCCGGAACCTCTACTGGTCCACTGAAGGTGATGACGGTCTTCCTGTTCCAGTCATCGGCTGATGCACTTGGAACCGCAAGCAGACACAGCACGGCGACTGAGAGTACGGCTGCAAACATCTTGAACAATTTCATATTAGACTCCTGTAGTTTCTCCGAAGTAGCTCGTACGACGGGTCGTTAGGAGCTCTTATGTATGGGCGCACAAGAGATCTACGGCCGGGCGTGCGGCTTCTAAAACGTGGAGAGATTTATCCATCGCTAGTGTCAAGCTTCGCGCCTGGCGATTGCTGATCAATATTGACCATCCCTGCCGCACAGGTGACGGGAGATCAGCGTGTCATCGAATGTTGTTCCGGAGTTTGCTGGTTTGGCCTGCAGCGGCGCACAATTTCCGGCTTAAGCACTCCATGCATCAAGCGTTTTACGGACTGTGCTCCCAGTAGAGTGCGCCGCCGGCGGCTGTATGACACAACGGTAAATTCAAGTCCCGAAGCCTACTTTTTATCCTTCTCCTTAGCTTCCTCTTTCGCTTCAGCCTTCCCTTGAGCTACGGCTTGAGCTTTTGCTCCACGAACTTCCGCGAGGAAGGGCTCGACTACGGCTGGAGGCGTCACTTTGCCCAACAGCAAAGCCCGAGTTGTGACCTTGGGTCCATAAATCGCGTGCCGGGAATCATTGTCTTGGCGGATCGACGCGCCTTCCAATGTCAGCCCAGCGAACGCACCCTTGGCACGGGAGTAGGTCAGGATCTCCGCATCCATCTTCCAGTCCGTACCAGCCTCAGCATGTCGTCCAACTGGACCGGCTGCGGCCGAAGCGTCTGCTCCCAGATGGAAATTGCTCTCAAGCAGTTTTTGCATCCCTTTTTCATTCTGAATGATCATGACCAGGTCCACAGCTTCCACACCGATCTGCAGTCCCCAGTTTCCGCCCGAAATGGTGATGAACGCCGGCGCGCTCCAGCCGTTCGCAGTACGGCAGGTGGCCACGCCTTTGCCTCCCTTACCTCCGAACACAAAGCCGCCTTTGACCATGTGCGGCACAACGGCGATGCACTTCGCGTGTTCCAACACTTCTTCCGGGATGCCCTTGTCCGGCATTCCCATAATCTCGTGTAACACTTGCTTGGAGTTATCTAGTCGCTCGGTGGCGTCTTCTCGCCCCGATCCTGCCCAGCACAGCGTGCCAAGGCCCAACATCGCAAGAAATAACATTACTTTTTTCATAGGACGGCCCTCATTTCCGACACCGATGCGCAGCTCTCTCTGGCTTCGTGCGGTGTGCCCACTCGCACGAACTCCTAGTACACTGCCGACGCATCGGGTCAACTTCGACCGTAGCAAATCAGGATCCTAGAGGTCTGAGCAATAATGCTCACCCTCGCCGCGTTCAGTCAGCGACAAACTGTGGTGAAGAAATTATCCTGCCGGTACCGCGGACATTTCTGTCGACCATCCCCAAGTGGTGGAGAACTACCGCACTGCGCACGAGATCCTCGCTGGGAAAGAGGCAGCAACAACGGGAGGATCTGAGAACGGCGATGATTCACCACCGCTCTCTATTTCCCTATTTGAGGGACTGGTACAGGTATGCCAGCGACCGGTGAAAGGAAAGAAGTGGCGTAATGGCTGAACTGGAGAAAATAGAAGATCGGCACAGCAGCGGGAAAGTCCATTTCACAAGTTGAGAATTGGCCGGACTCCATCAACGAGCGTTATGGCGCGGCGGATAAGGATTCGGAGGATCGGATAGTGAGGCCAGCAAGTGTGTACTGCCCCAATAACCGGACTGTCGCGACAGCGTCGAAGGTAACGGGTACCCACATACCGCCCAGTTGCGCAAATTGCAGAGTGATATGAATGTTCTTTAGCCAAAAAGAGGGGCTCTTGGCGGGTACTCCTTCAATTCGGCGGATACGGAAAGTGCTCGCATCTACCCAGATCTGCCCGCGCAGAAGGTTTCTATCCTTCCTCTTCGGGAGGGTCCCCAAAACGTACTCAGGAACGGTGCCGAAGTTCTCTTGCCTAAGGAAAACGAAGTCGTAGTTCGTCCGATTAACTTCGCTAGCCTGTCCTTTCTTCGCCGACTCGGTCTCCCGGTCTAAAAGTTCGCGCACCATTTTCGCTCCCCTTGAGTTCCCTCGCGCCTGAATAATCTTGTATGTCTTCATATGGGGAGGGACGAAATTGATCTGCGCCGTGACCTCAGAGGTGGGTTTCTTATCAGAGCCATGAAACACTTTGTATTCTCGCGTCAACTCATAGGGCCGCGATTGGGCGGGATCGTGATGCTGGATGTTCTCCAAGCCTTGCAGGATCAGGGTAAGATCGGGAGATTTGATTTCAGCGATGGACGGAGTTACCTGCGACGATGAGGCGAGCGTTGCCAGGAAAACGAGACATGGCAAACATACGAGAGCGACAATTTTGCGCACTTTATCTTGTGCGGAATCGATACCGGACCTCACTTCCTTGTGTAGTCATTCCAAGAGGATTCTAGCGTACGGCTCGGCAAGCCGCCCCAGACAGTCTCAGCGGACACAGTCGGTTTTTACCGGGCCATCACAGGGCGGCGAACACAAATGTCCCCAGCCTTGAACACCATTGGTACTGCGACTTCACGCACGATCCACGGTTACTTCTGGCAGGTGTCGCTGACCATCGTCAAATTCGTGACCGTCATGTGACCACTCTCATGTGTATCCATGCCGTGCTCTTTCATCTCCTCCTTCGTGTCTTCTTTCATTCCGTGGGCTGTGGCATTTGCCACTACGCCGGTAATCTTGACCGTATGCCCGACGTGTTCGCCTAGTTTGACGTTGACGCTGTCGCTTTTGATCTCCCAGGTGCCGCCGTCCTTGGCGGTGAAATTGTATTCATTGGCCTCTTCGCCCTTCTGAAGACAGCCCGTGAGCGTCCGCGTTTTCTTGTGGGTGGTTTTTGTGGTGTCCTGCGCTGTGGCCAGCCCGGCCGCGCCCGCAAACATGAACAACGCAATAAGCCCAGTTGCGATCTTGAGATTCATCATTAGCCTCCAAGAGAGTTGAGAACTTGCCTCACAGGCGGGATGTTACGACTTGCGCACGGCGCGCGACTGGTCAAACTTGCACACTCCTGAAAGGAGGCTGAAATCACCGATGATCGCTAGCCGCTCACTTCGTAGACGATCGCGTACGCGCCCCGCCAACCGTCAGCGCAATCCCGCCTGCGATCAGCACGACGCTGATGATTGGTGACACACGCTCACTCTGAGTGGTCTCCACCCCAATGTTCAGATCCCCGGCTCTAATTCCATGCTTCTCGGTATGGGGAATCGGCACGAGCAACGATGCGATACCGAGTACTACCAAAATCAGGCCTGCCAATAGCATAATTTTCATAAATGGCTCCGGCGACAATTGCAGCGGAAACGCGCAATTTCGTGATGGCAACGCTGAACTTGTTTCGTTGTCCTTGTTTTGTTTGTTGAGTTTGAAGTGATGCGGCGTGTCATCGATGACCTGCGGTCCTCCCTTTCAGAGTTCCAGTTCCCGCATTTCGTTCTCTGATCGCTTAACGCCTCGTCGGCGCGTTGGGGCATTCGATCCACCGAACGGCTCCGAACTTCAATGCGACATATGCATTCCGCCGAACACGTAGAAGAGCACCAGAATGATCAGGACCAGCCCGAAGATTCCGACGCCTCCGCCCGTTCCCCACCTCTGATATCCGTAGTAGCCACCACCACCACCGAACGCGAGTAGCAGGATAATAATGAGCACGATCAGTAACATGGGAATCTCCTTTCAACACCGGGCTGGCTTTGATCTCCCACCCGGGTAATGGTGCGAGCGTTAAATGGGCGATAGCCTGTCGCTGGACTATGATGTTGCGAGCTGGTCATCGCCCTGTGACCAGGCGCGATCAGCCATGTTCGGCCAGTGATCTTGTCGAAACTGGGACGCGCTTGGTGCGAGCCATCCATGGTCCACTCTGAAAGTAAGAAACT
Source organism: uncultured Acidobacteriota bacterium (assembly GCA_963709865.1). Taxonomy (GTDB): domain Bacteria; phylum Acidobacteriota; class Terriglobia; order Terriglobales; family Acidobacteriaceae; genus Sulfotelmatobacter. The sequence goes on along the minus strand of CAVPXW010000019.1, from coordinate 4,594 downwards.
TCTCGGCGTTGCGTCTGTTCAAAATGGCTCACTTCGGGGTCGACCACCTCAGTAGCGGAATCTGTGGCGGTACGCCGGATTCTGTTCTCGTGTTCGAGGAAGAAATGTCTAGCCTGGCTGGCGTGCCTAGCCGAAAATGTTTAGCGATGAATATTCCGTCCATGCCGGGCGTCTATGAACTTGCCGTAACGGTTTTGCCGCGGCTCTCGGAATCGGCAGCCTGCTCATCGGGGCGGAGTGGGAACGACGAAAAGGGAAAGGTCCGTCGGCGCTCCCCGGCCGGTATACGGATGCCCCCGGCAAGATGGGCTTCGGCGCTTACGATGGAATCTTCACAATCTGCACAGAGCAGCGCGCGTGGCGTGCTACGGCTTCAGAAACACTGCCGAGGAGGAAGCGCCCCAGCCCGGTGCGCCCATGAGAGCCCAGAACAATCAAGTCGGCATTCCATTCTGAGGCAGCGTCCAAAATGACGCTCCTCGGGTCACCAGTGGTGACTGACGTGGCCACTCTGAAGCCAGCAGACGAGAGCGTTTTCGCAGCCCGCTCTGCGACCTCGTGTGCTTGCGGGAGTCGATCCTCCAGTTCCGGATAGTACCCTGGGGACATCTGTGGAGGTGCTGAGATCGTAATCGGTTCGACGACATGTAGAACCCGGACTTCGGTATCCTGAGGTCGGAATTGCTCAGCGAGGCTCTTCGCAGCAGCCTCTGAGAACTTGGAATCATCCGTGGCAAATAGGATTTTCATGACTTCCTCCCGTGCTGGCCAAACGTCAAATGCGCGACTGCAATCAGGTACGCCGGCCTGGCGGGTCGGGACTCTCCTATGTTCAGAATCCGTCGGTGCCGATACTTTGGGGGTTCGATTCTCCCCGCATGGCACCGGCTCTTCCAAGGCTCAGAGTCCACACCTTCGTAATCTGCCCGCGAAATTTGGTCGTCCTATTACAGCGTCGCTGAACGTCACTCCAATGCACGCGCCCTGCTCCACGGACCTGTTGTGGATCAGTAGGCAGGGCGCGGGTTGGAAACCTCCGTCTTCAGCGAAGCGACTGGAAGCCGAGGATCTGCCCGAGGGTGACCTCAAGCACGATATACGAGCCGTTCGAATAGTGCCCGTATTGGTAGCGGCTGTTGAATCCGTCTTCGTAGCCGTGACGAAAGCCCTGCCGAAAATAGTAGTTGTACTCGTCCTGGTCGACGTAATAGCCCGTGTAGCCATAGTTCGCGTCCTGATAGGCGAACGAGTCACGGTAGCTCGAATGCCAGCGATCCTGCCGGTCCGCTTCACCAGCGCGGAAGCCTTGCTCGTAACCGTAGTTCACGGCCTGACGCAGCAAGTCTGCGCCGTACTGATTCGTCTCGTAGTATCTGCCACCGCGATGGTAACGATAGATCGGAGCCGAGTAGAAATACGGATCACGATCGTAATCGTGGTCCCGGTCGCTACGGATGCGTAGCTGCTGCTGGTGTATCCGCTCTAAGTAGTCTTGCTGATAACGGTACTGCGACGCGCGGTTTTGTTGCTGCAGCAGCGCCGTCTGCCGCTGAGCGGTCTGCAATTGCTCTTGCTGCCGATCTAGCTGTTGACGGTACTGGACGCTGCGCTGCTGCTGCTGTGAAATGAGTTGCTGCTGGCGCTGCTGCGAGAGTCGCGCCTGTTGCTGTTGGTCCTGCTGTTCCCGCTGCTGGCGCAGCGCCTGTTGCTGCTGGTTCTGTTCTTGCTGCTTTTGCTGCTGGGCCTTTTGCTGCTGATTCTGCTGTTGCTGTTTCTGCTGCTGCGCTTGTTGCTGCTGGTTCTGCTGTCGCTGGTTCTGCTGTCGCTGGTTTCTGCTGCTGGGCCTGTTGTTGTTGGTTCTGTTCTTGCTGTTTCTGCTGCTGTGCTTGTTGCTGCTGGCTCTGTTCTTGCTGCTTTTGCTGCTGGGCCTTTTGCTGTTGATTCTGCTGTCGCTGTTTCTGCTGCTGGGCCTGCTGCTGTTGGTTCTGTTCTTGCTGTTTCTGCTGCTGGGCTTTTTGCTGCTGGTTCTGCTGTTGCTGTTTCTGGTTCTCCTGCGCTTGTGGCTGCTGGCTCTGTTCTTGCTGCTTTTGCTGCTGGGCCTTCTGCTGTTGATTCTGCTGTTGCTGCTTCTGCTGCTGCGCTTGTGGCTGTTGGTTTTTCTGTTGCTGCTTCTGCTGCTGGGCACTCTTAGCCTGGCCCTGCTGCTTCTCGGGCTGGGCTTGTTCCTTCTGCTTGGCCTGCTTTTCGTCCTGCTGATCCTGCTGCTGAGCATAAGCAGGAGCGGTGCTGCCGACAACGCAGAGGAGAACTGCCGTGGCGATGATGAATTCGAATCGTTTCATGAAAGTTGCCTCACATTCCCGCTTACGAGCGTTACCTCACACTTCCAGCGTAAGCGTCGCAGAAGGTGTTTAACTGTCTCGTTTTGACCACTTGAGAACGCACGATGTTGCGGCGGTGGTTGCAGTCGTGCCCAATGTTTCTACGCGTGCACGACGATCCTCTTTGGGGCAGTCCGAAAAACCGAAAAGGGGCAGTCAGGCACTAGCGTGAGCGTGATTTCGGTTCTGGTTGTTCTGGCTTTGTGTATTTGCAGCTTTTTTTCGGGGCGGCGGTATAATAGTGTCTGGGCGTGGGGTTCGGGGAGGTGCACATGTCTCCGCCTCGCGAGTCCCAAGGTTCAACGAAAATCGTCCGCCACGCACCCATTGATCGGGTATCCCAAAACACACGGAATTCCGCGATTCCGCGTCGAGCTTCCAAGAACGGCCGCGAGTTCGATGCCCAGTCATTCCTCGCCACCATCGGCGAGGGCAGGAAAGCCATGATCTTTCCGAAGAAGCACACCATTTTCACGCAAGGGGATCCCTCAGACGCAGTGTTTTATCTCCAGACGGGCAAGGTAAGACTCACCGTTGTCTCGAAGACTGGCAAGGAAGCGACGATCGGCATATTGAGTGATGAGAGTTTCTTCGGCGAAGGTTCGCTTGCAGGCCAAACTCTCCGCATGGGCACCGCCGCCGCAATGACGGATTGCGCTGTTCTGCGAATTGAGAAGAAGGCTATGATGCAAGCACTCCACCGCGAACACACATTTTCCGATCTATTCGTGGCGTATTTGCTGGCCCGCAATATCCGTTACGAGGAGGATCTGGTTGACCAACTCTTCAATTCCAGTGAAAAGAGACTAGCCCGAATCCTTCTGCTGGTCGCACATTTTGGCAAGGAAGGCGTGCCTGAGACCGTAGTTCCAAAGATCAGTCAGGAGACGCTGGCAGAGATGATCGGCACCACCCGCTCGCGGGTGAGTTTTTTCATGAACCGATTCAGACAATTGGGTTTCATTCACTACAACGGTGGGCTACAAGTCCACAGCTCGCTTCTCAACGTCGTTCTTCACGATTAGCTTCCGCACTGAAATCCTAACGCTCGACTCAAACAGAGCGATGAGCAAATCAGGCATTTGCTGGATCTGGTCCGGCGAGCGGGGGCATTTTCGTCGCGACCAGCACCTCCAACAGAGTTGCCGTGTTACGAACGCTTCCTGAGATGGTGATGAGTGCTTCTGAGACCAGGGGATGCTGCCCCGCCAGAGAGTCGAGACGATCGCTCACGCTGTGGAGTTGCTGAGCCTCTTGCAGGATCGCATTGGTATGCATGGGTACACGCTTTCGCTGAGTACCTAAGGAGAGAAAACTTCAGATGGACTGCCTTAGTTCAGAGAAACTGAAGGGCGGAGCCGTTACCCGCACAATAGAGCGGAAGAGGGATCCGTTAAGAATAGTCGTTTCAGCGTCGAGTCATCTGATTCGGCACCTCACACTGCACTTCGTCGTCCGCTTACCAGATTGATGACCAGAACCACCAACCCCACAATGAGGAGTAAATGGATTAGGCCTCCGCCGAGATGGAGACTGAAGCCTAGAAGCCACAGAATCAATAGAACTACGAAAACTGTCCAAAGCATATTGAATCTCCTGTGCTCATTGCAGAGCACCTTGCTGAATTCGATGATGACAGGGGGAGCGTTGCGAGTCTGCGCAACATTGCTCACAAGTGGGCGAAGGCGCAGCCAGAAACCGGCTTGATCAATTTTGACCTGCTCGAACCTGGGTTACACCGATGCCAGATAGCCGCGAACCGTGAGGCTGGGAGCCGGCAAGGGGAGGCGGACACTATGATTCGTGATCCACTCGAACACTTGGAGGAGAATACTTCTGCTTAATGTTTGCTGAAGACCCGATTCAAGCGACACTCCCCGTGGAATTGAGGAGCATGCGATTTCCCAGTACGATAGAGGGAGCTCAACTCACAGCGAGGTTGGAATGGGAAAAATGGGGCGCCACGGGGCGTCGTGTTTGAGAGTATTCGCCATCATCATGCCGCTTGTTCTTTGTTTGGGCTGGCCGAATGAGACCGCGGCCTACGCCGTCCTTGCCCATGAAGCGATCATTGACAGCGTATGGGACACCAACCTGCGTCCCTTGCTCTTGAAGCGTTTTCCCGCTGCCACGCCGGAAGAACTCAAGGAAGCACACGGCTATGCCTACGGCGGGGCGATTATCCAGGACATGGGTTACTATCCGCACGGAAG
>CAVPXW010000018.1:0-210227 GCA_963709865.1 uncultured Acidobacteriota bacterium | reverse complement strand
TCTCCCAATAATGTTTTCCCGCGGCACAAATCCCCAGTAGCGGCTGTCCTCGCTGTTGTCGCGGTTGTCGCCCATCACGAAGTAATGTCCCTCCGGAATAATCAGCTGATCGTCGACCACCAACTTCTTCATCTCCAGCCACCAATCTCCCCCCAGTCCTCGCGCGGCGATGTCCAGCCGGGGAAAGTTATCGCGGAACATGTTATTGGGAGGTTCCAGGAACCGCACATAGGGTTCCTCCATCGGCTTGCCGTTGATGAACACCTTCTTATTGACCATCCGCAGGTGGTCGCCGGGCACTCCGACCACGCGCTTCACAAAGTGCTGCTGCGGATCCACCGGGTAATGAAACACGATGATATCCCCGCGCGCGATCTTCTGATACGGCATGAAATACTCGCCCGGCCCGCGGCCCCCATAGCAGAGCTTGTTGACCAGCAGGTAATCCCCGACCAGCAGGGTATTCTCCATCGACTCGGAAGGAATCTGGAACGCCTGCACGATGAAGGTGATCACGAAAATTGCAATTACCACCGTGCCCAGCAACGACTGCAGGGAACCGATTACGTCGCTGCTGAAAGTGGTCACGATCCGGCGGTTGCGAATTGCGACCGGGTGCTCCGGCATGGGCAGCGGGTGGTCCGGCGGCACGACCGGAAGATCCGGCGAGGCGACAGCGGGAGGTGGCGAAGCGATAGGGTGGTTTGGCGAATCCATGAACTCTACTTATCCACCGGGTGTGGGGCGCGTTCGGCAGTTTTTACGTCCCGTGTTTTCGGCCGTGAAGCCAGGAACGTCAGCAGTTGCCGGGCTGCATCCTGCTCCGCGGTTTTCTTGGTCGAGCCTTCTGCGCGTCCCACAAACTCCGCTTCCTTGCCGTTCTTCGGATTCAGGCGGGCCTCGACCGTAAAGGTCTTGCTGTGCTCCGGCCCGGCCTCCTCGACCAGCACATACGCCGGTTGAGGCAGACCCAGGCTTTGCACTGCTTCCTGCAGGGCAGACTTGAAATCCGTAACCGGGAGCGCTCCGCCCCCACGCTCCATCCGCTCCAGTGCCGGCGCAAGCACGTTGCGCACCACGAACTCTCGCGCCACCTCAAGGCCGCCATCCAGATAAATCGCCGCCAGGATCGCCTCCAGGGCGTCGACCAGCAACGCCGTCTTACCCCGCCCCCCGCTCTTTTCTTCGCCTCGCCCCAAGCGCAGGTAATGGCCCAGTTCCAGTTGCTGCGCCACCCGGATCAGGTGCCTCTCGCTGACTAGATGCGCCCGCAGCTTGGACAGTTCGCCTTCGCGGAATTGCGGGAAGCGCTGGAACAGTTCCTCACTCGTTACCAGCGCCAGCACCGCATCTCCCAGAAATTCCAACTGCTCGTTGTCGCTGACCTTGTACTTGCTCTCGCCACCCGGTTGCTGCGCTTCCTGTTCGCGCGCCTGCGAGCTGTGCGTGACCGCTTGCTCAATGACGGCTCGCCGCCGGAAATGGTAGCCCAGCCCCTCTTCCAGCGCCGTGATTTCCCGCTCTTTCATAGCTGAAGCGCAGCACCCGACCAAATCCCGCCCGCCCACAATCTATTTTTTCGGAGGCGCAGGCTGTCCCGGCGCCGTGCCGCCGCTCAGCTGCACCAATCGATCCTTCTCGGCGCGCACCGCCTTGCCCACACCGGAGTCTGGCTGATCCTTCGTGAGATCCATCGCCTGGTCAATATATTTCATGGCCTCCGGAACCTTGTTCTGCATGTCGAGCGCGACCGCCAAGCGGAAGACCGCGACCGTATCGGGCTGTTGCGGCAACGCGTCAATGGACTTTCGCAGATTTGCCTCAGCCTCCGCCCAATTATTGGCCTTGAATGCGAGCGTGCCCAGAACGAGATAAGCGTCGGACCTCACGAAATTCTTGAATGCGTTGAGCTGTTCCGGAGTGTAGCCCGTGGTAGGAATGTCGGTGTCGATAGTTACCAGGGCGCGCTCCGCGTCCTTTTTGGCCTCGGCGAGACGCTGATCTTTGTCCAGATCCGCATCGCGCGTCCGCTCCGACAGCGCCTGTGCAATCCCCACCAGTGCTGCAGGATCGTCGGGGTCGATAGTCAGGACTTTCCTGGCCATTTCCGTCATTTTGTCGGCGTTGTTGGCCTGCTGATAACGCCCCATGGCCACCGTGTACAGCGGGCCACGTAACTCGCTGTCGGGAAACTTCGTGGCGAAGTCGTCAGCAGCTTTTTCCAGCGCCGCGGGATCCGTCTGCCCCACCGCCGCGTTGTAGGCGTCATACTCCGGCTTCGTTTTGGCTGCCGGTTTACGCTTGCCCTGCGGCGCCGCCGCTTGTCCCGCAGGTGGCGCCGCCTGACCCGCCGGCGCATTCTGCCCTGCCGGTTTGTTGTTGCCCTGCCCCAAACTCCAGGCGCACATTCCCAGCACTGCGATCACGATCGCTGCTCGCTTCATGCGTTCTCCTATGCTCCAGATTTTTCTGATTTCAAATCGACTCGTGGTCTGCAACCGTGCATTTTATCGTAGCGCCGCAAAACCTCAGCAGGTTTTCCTGATCGCTGATAGCTGAAAGCTCACTGCTGAGGCTTGGCCGGAGGCTCGTACGCCTGCTGCAGCCCGCGCTCCGCTGCCGCCTTCACTTCGGGCAGTTCCGCCCCCGTGGTCAGCGCCGCACGGTACTCGTTCAGCGCCGCTTCGCGGTCCTCTTTCATATCCAGGATCCGGGCGATGAAAATGTGCGACCACGCCACCACCTTGGGATCTTTCGTTTCCTGGATCGCCTTCTGGAAATCCTCCAGCGCCACTTCCCGATTCTTATTTGCCACAGCCACCTGCGCCAGGATGAACAACGCCCGCCCCGGATCTCCGATTTTCTTATCCAGCGCCTGCTGTGCCAGTTCCTGCGCACCCTTGGGATCGCCCGCCACCAGACGCTTCTCAGCCGTCACCAGCATCCGGCGGTCTTCCAGTCGCGACAGTTGCACCAACTCTGGAGCCGACACCCGTACGTACTGCACTTCGTTCGCCGCCTTTTCCTGTGCCTTCAGATCGATATTGTCGAGAATGTCCGAATACGCGGTCCGCAGCCCCGCCGGATCCTTTTCGAAGGCCAACAGGGAAGTGTAGAAGTACTTGGTCAGGATGTACCCTTGTTTTACCGCGTCATCCACCGCCTGCAGTCGCATCGCCTCGGCCGTCTGCTTGGTCCCGGTGGTACGAATCTCAATGGCCCGCACCAGGCACTCGGTCACCAGCAGCGAGATGTCGGTCTTGAAGCCCTCTTCCAGCGGCGCCCGCTTCACCGACTGCAGCAGCGGCTCGATCCGCTTGATCGAGCTGAAATGTTTTTCCGCCAGGGGATCGAGCAGATAATGCAGGTAGGCGTGCCGGATCTGCGGCATCTTCAACGGATCCACCGAACTCGGGTCGGGCGACGGAAACACCACCACGTCGTAGTCGGTGCCGTAATTGCGGGCGTTGGCCTGACTCGGATCGCCCATGAAATCCAGGTAAATCGTGAACGTGCGCCCCAGATATCCCCCGGACTGCATGCGCAGGTAGATATCGGTGTCGAATACCATCTTCGCCAGCGGCACATGATAGCGTTCCACGAGTGCGGCATAGTTTGCCCGGTGCCGCTCCCAGATTCCGTGCAAATCAGCTTTCTCATAGAAGCGTTCCAGCACGGCTCCAAACGCGGCAATGGGAACCGCATCCGGAGGCAGGTCGTCCTCCTTCACTCGGGGCAGAAAGTGCGGCGGTCCCTGCAGGTATAGCGCCAGCGACACGTACTGCGACAGATCATGCGCCGGATCCTTTCCCCGGTGCGCCAGGTACCAGTCGCACATCGCGTTCATGGCCGCCTGCGCGTCTTCCGAGTTGGCCAGGTTTTTTTGCACCTCGGCCCGGATGTTGAGCCGCTGTGCATCGGAAATGTTCAGGCCGACGTCATACCCGCACGCATTCATGGCCGTCAGCACGGCGAACATCGTCTCGTTCGTATCCAGCGAGATCGGATTATTATTGTCTGCCAGACACAGCGGCGCCAGCAGCCCCACCAAGGCCGCCACCAACAAACCTCGAAGCCCACAACCCAGGAAACGACTCAGGAATCCCTCCCGCAGGATGGCCGCTCGATAGCCAGTATCAGAGATAGGCGGAGAACATCATTCAGTTTACGGGCTTGCCCGCAGAGGGTCAAACCCGGAGTGCGCGCATAACCGCGGGGACGAATCCTCCCAACCCAGAGTCAACGCAACGCCGATTCGGAAACAGATTCCATGCGCGAAAACAGGGTAGCGATCCTCCTTGTCTCCGTCATATTTCGGGTGTAATGCCTAGCCTTGCCGGCGGCCGCGGCAAGGGCGGCAGTCCGGTCGCCTCCGCTGATCGCCGGAGCACATGACAACGTGCAATGGACGGATGCCCTCCCAGCGCCTGCAGCACCGCCCTACTCCCGGCCCGCACCTTAGGTCTACCCTACTAGTAATCTCGCCTCCACCCTCCCCCACCGCCATAATGCTGCAAATGGCCTTTACTCAGATCTTTGTCGGTTTTCTGCAGCCGGTTGCGGTGGGATCGGCCGCGGTCATCGCCCTTCTTTTCGCCATTGGCCTCGGGACGCCCCGCCGCTCCCCTGTCCTCGCCACCCGCAGAAGATCCCGCTAACCCCGCTCCGTCGTTTGCCTGCCCCACGTCCCGCGTGAGATATTACTGTGCTCTTGACCTTTTCCCGTATCTTGATCAGCCAGGAGCCAGGTTAACCTTTCATAAATGCGTCTAATCCCCCGCGACACCAAGTTTTTCGATCTTTTCGCTGAACTGTCCGGCAACCTGACCGACGGTGCCAAGTTGCTGCGCAGCATCCTGGCCGACCCCAGCGACCTTGCCATGCGGGTCAACCAGGTGCAGGCCATCGAGCACAAAGGCGACAAGGCCACCCACGCCATTATCACCAAACTCAACCAGAGCTTCATCACTCCCTTCGATCGCGAGGACATCCACCGCCTGGCCTCGTCCCTCGACGACGTGCTCGACTTTGTAAACTCCGCGGCCTTGCGCCTGGTGATGTACAAAATCACGACGCCTCCGCCCGTGTCCGCCGAACTGGCTGGACTTATCGTCTTGCAATGTGAGGAACTGGCCAAGGGGGTATCCCTGCTCGAAAAGAACGGCCATGTGATGGACCACTGTGAGGAAGTCAATCGCCTGGAGGATATGGCCGATCACGTCAGCCGCCGAGCTATCGCCGATCTGTTCGAAAATGAAAAAGATCCTATTCAGCTCATCAAGCTGAAGGAACTGTACGAAGTACTGGAATACGCCACTGACAAAGCAGAGGACGCAGCCAATGTGCTCGAAGCTATCGTCGTCAAGAGCACCTAGAAAGGTTTCAAAGTTTCGAAGTTTCAAGGTTTCAAGAAACGGGAACGACGAAACCCTCCAAACCTATGAACAGTCTCTGCAAACCTTGCAAACTCTGGAAAAGCTGAAGTCCTGAAACATGAATAAAGACGTCCTGTTGGTCCTGATCACGATCCTGGTCGCCTTAGCCTTCGACTTCCTCAACGGATTTCACGACTCCGCCAACAGCATCGCGACCGTGGTTTCCACCCGCGTGCTGTCGCCCAGACTGGCCGTCCTGTGGGCCGCCACTTTCAACTTTCTTGCAGCCTTCTTCCTCGGTACAGCCGTGGCCAAAACCATCGGCGGAGGCATGATCCGCCTCGACCACGTGGATCAATACGTGGTGATGGCCGGCCTATTCGGCGCCATCGTCTGGGATCTCCTCACCTGGTTGTGGGGACTGCCCACCTCCTCCTCCCACGCCCTGATCGGCGGCTACGCCGGTGCCGCCATGATGCATGCTGCCATTCACACCGGCACCGCGTCGATGTTCTCCGTGATCATTCCCGAGGGCTGGTATAAGACCCTCATCTTCATTGTGGTTGCCCCGGTTATGGGGATGGTCCTGGGCCTGTCCTTCATGATCGCCGCCCACTGGATTCTCCAGAACAAGCCGCCGCAGATCGTGGACAAATGGTTTCGCAAGCTGCAACTCCTCTCCGCCGCGGCCTACAGCCTGGGCCATGGCGGCAACGACGCGCAGAAAACCATGGGCATCGTCGCTGGCGCCCTCTACACCGCCGGCTTCATGAGCAAATCTGACATGTTGACGAGTTGGGGACGCTTCCGCTGGCCCATCATCCTGGCCGCCCACGCTGCCATCGCCGCCGGCACTTATTTCGGCGGCTGGCGCATTGTCCACACCATGGGACAGAAGATCACCAAGCTCAAGCCGCTCGGCGGTTTCTGCGCCGAAAGCGCCGGAGCCATTACTCTGTTCGGCACCGCCCTGGCAGGCATCCCCGTCAGCACCACTCACACCATCACCGGCGCTATCGTTGGCGTAGGCTCTTTGCACCGCCTATCCGCCGTCCGCTGGGGCGTTGCCGGACGTATCGTCTGGGCATGGATCCTCACCATCCCCGCCTCCGCCGTAGTAGCCGGCGCCACCTTCCTTCTGATCCACCTGATCCATCCCCAAGGCTAGGTCCATGTGGAGCGGGCGCCCCGCCCGCGGCTATTGATGTTGATCTTGATTTTGATCCTGATCCTGATCTTGGATGGCCTGCTTGGCGGGCAGGAGTGCCCGCGGACTCTGATTTTGATCCTGTTTGTTTCTGATTCTCCGTGAAGTCAAGGTCTGGTCTGGCCACCTGGCGACGCGGAAGACGAACTCCCTACCGCAACAGATGTTGCCAGTTGAGCACCAGATCCACGGATGTCGAGGTCTGCTCTGCGCTGGGACGCGCCGCCAGAGTCCGTTTGCCGTCGGGCAAAATGGCAATTACGAGGGGATCGACATTCAGCGTTGCAACCTCCTGTGGCGCGGAGAATTCCAGCTTGTCTCCCCGGTCGCGGACCTCGACGTTATAGATCTTGTTCGCCTGTTGGTAGCGGAGGTTTTTGCCGTCGGCCGACCAGTCCATCGCCCCGAGAGTATTTCGCAGGGTGACTCCGCCCGTGGAAACCTGCCGTTTCGATCCGGTGGCGGGAAATGACGTTACGTAAATTTCGGCTTTCCCGGTTTCATCGGAGGTGTAGGCCAGCCACTTGTCATCCGGCGAGAGCCGGGCATCGTACTCGCCATAGGGACTGTTCAGCAGGGCCACCAGTTGGTGCTCTCCTTGCAAGTCCAGATAATAAATGTCGAAGCTGGTCTTAGGATCCTGTTGATTGAAGAAGACATAGCGTCCGTCGCGCGAGACGCTGACCACGCTCAGAAAGCTGCGCGGCGCGTCCAGCAACTTCTCCTCCTTCCCGGAAGCGGTTAGCCATCGTCGCACGACGGTGCTGAGGTATCCGCTGGTCGAGGCAAGGATCACGCTGTTGCCATCGGCGGCCACAACGCCGCTTTGCTCCAGATCCGAATCGGCGGTAAGCCGTGTTATGGTCTTGCGCGGCACATCTGCCAGCCACAGGCTGTTGCCCCGTCCGTTGGGATTGCTTCGAAAGAGGATGGCCATCTGGCTTCCGGGTGAATACGTGCCGCCCACGTAGGGGGCCGCTTCACCCCAATGGTCCAGTTCCTTCCCGGATGCATCCAGCCAAATAAGTTCGCGGTTTTCCGCGATTGCTGTGCGATAGATCAGAACGTTGCGTCCGGCGGAAAAGAAACCGACATCGCGGGGATTGTAGTATTCGACATTCGCGGCAATCGAAATGGGGTTCCCTTCGAAACGCAGCGCCGACAAATCAAACTTCTGCGCAGTCAGCGTTCCCTCCCTCACGTAGAACAGGTAGCCATCGCTAAAGGCGACATTCGAGCCCGCGGCCAGAATCTGTTTGGGCTCGCCGCCGTCCAGCGAGCCTGCGTACAGGCTGCCCACCGCCCCGCTTCCGCTGCGCGCTGTGAAAAGGAAGTGCTTCCCGTCGGGAAGAAAGCAGGGATTGCGGTTTGTGAATTCCTTTTCCTCTTTGCGGGCAGCCGCCAGGGCCGACGTTGTGCCTCCGCCATCGGAAACTGCCAGAAGCGGTCCCGCAATCCCAGGGGCAAAGATGATGGTTCCACGCCCGCTCCAACTTCCCCCACGGCCCTCTGGCGCATCCGCCAGAACCTGTGCCGGCCCACCCACAGCATCAACCTTCTTCAGCTTGCCCTGCGCGAAGAAGCCGAGATACTTGCCATCCGCAGACCAAAATGGAAAACTTGCGCCCTCCGTACCCGCCACCGGAGTCGCATCGCTGGCACTGATCTGGCGCACGAAGAGCAGGCGCTCGCCGCCCGTATCATTCGTGCCGTTCTTCGATGCTACAAACGCCAGTCGCTGACCGTCGGGCGACACCGATGGTGGCCCGTCCACCACGAAACGGTAATCAAAGCCCGTAGGGGCTTCGACAGTTGCCCGCACGGGTTGTTCGGCTAAGGTGACCCGGTTGGCATATAGCAGGGCCAGGACTCCCACAGCCGCCGCCACCAGCCAGCCGGCTACCAGCGCAGATCTCAGGATCGCGACGTTCTTCCTCCGCCGGGAACTGACGATGGCCGGCGCCCCGGCCTGGCTGCCACTGGCGACGATCCACTGCAATTGCAGTTTCAAATCATGCGCACTCTGAAAGCGATCGTCGGGCTCCTTCGCCAGACAAGTCCGCACCACCTGCTCCAGCAACGGAGGTGTCATGGGCCGCAGCACCGTGATCGGGTCCGGATCCTTCTCCAGAATCGCACTCGCCACCGACAGTTGGCTCTTTCCTTCGAAGGCGCGCTTTCCGGTCAGCATCTCGTAGAGCATCGCGCCAAACGCGAAAATATCGCTGCGAGCGTCGGCTTCCTTGCCCTGGATCTGCTCCGGACTCATGTACTGCACCGTGCCCACCAAGGTCCCCGCCACCGTGACCGGCGATGCCATGCTCGCCATGGTCGCCATCGATGAGAAATTCGGCGCTCCGGACTGCGCACCTCCAGCGAGCGCGTTGGGCTTGGCCAGCCCGAAGTCCATGAGCTTCGCGCCACTCTTGGTCAGCATTACATTGCCCGGCTTGAGGTCGCGGTGCACGATTCCGCTGCGGTGGGCCTTATCCAACGCGTCTGCGATTTCGATTGCGATCTTCCACGCTTCGTCCGGGTTGAGCGCCTTGCGCGCCAGCCGCGCGTAGAGGGTCTCCCCCTCCAGGTACTCCATCACCAGGAAGTCCACGCCGTCCTGGGAACCGACGTCGTACAGCACGCAGATGTTGGGATGCTGCAACCCAGAGATGGCCTTAGCTTCCCGCTCGAACCGCGCCCGGAACTCCGCGTTCGAACTCAAATGCGAGGGAAGAACTTTGATCGCGACCGTGCGCTCCAGCCGCGCGTCCCGTGCACGGTACACCTCTCCCATACCGCCAGCGCCGACGGCCGACTGCACTTCATACGGACCTAGTTTTGTTCCGGGAGCAAGCCCCATAAGCAGGACCGGATTATACCCCCAGGAGACAAGAGTAGCGGGCGTCATTCCTACGCGCTTCACGACTCAAGTAGTGATCGGGAGCTACAAGATTCTAGAAGAGATGATCAGCGAAGATTGGTCCACAACAAAGCGGGTACCGCATTAAATGCAGGTGCCCCATTTCTCGCGCCCTTTGCGAGAAGTGGGGTTTGCAGCCCCGCGCAAGTTGCAAGTTGAAGGAGAAGCTAGAAGCTAGAAGCTAGAAGCCAGAAGCCAGAAGCTTCCTACCCCTTAACGCTGATTTTCGAAAACGACAACACTGCCCGGCTGGAGGTGGGCCGTCCCATCGAGAGCGCCGGACGGAACGTCGTGAAAATCAGCATCCGCTTCACTTGCGGCAACACTTCCTTCGATGCTTCCGTGTCCGACAGAATCCGGTAATCCTGCACTCGCCCGTTGGCGTCCACGTAAGCCTCAATTACCAGCGAATCCGCGTCGATCGTGTCCAGGGTCATGCCAAACGCGCTCTGCTGCAACTGCGGTGCGGTGTTGACCATGACCAGCGGCACATCGTTATCCGCGCGCAGCGTTGACGGCGCCACGAAATACACCATTGCGATCCCGAAAATAATCAGGGCGCTCAAAAACCCCGCCGTGGCCGGAACCATGAACGCGTCGAGCGTATTTTCCAGGCGCACCCGCAGTCCCTCGAACCGAGGCCGCCTGGCCTGAGCCGCTTCCCGAGAAATCGCCAGCCGCAACTTCAGCCCCAGGTCCGCCGGAGCTTTTGGACGTCCCATGCCTGCCAGCAACTGCTGCGTTCGCCGCAACGCCTGGTACTGTTCGTTGCAGGCCGCGCATTCCGACAAATGGTCCTGCAGCGCGAGCATCTCCGTGCCCGTGACTGCTCCATCCAGATATGGCGAGAACAGCCGCTTCGCCCGGGGGCACTGCAGTTCCATGTTCTTCACTGTGCCCTTCATGAAATCACCTCGACCCTTCTACCCCCTCCAGCCACCTGCGACCGCACAGTTCGTTCTTCTTTATTTTTCTGGGACGGCGCGGTCAACCCCAGTTCAGTTCCAACCTCGCGCACGTACGGCGCCAGCCGTTGCCGCAGGGCGTCTCGTCCGCGCGTCAGCCGCGATTTCACCGTGCCCAGCGAAATCTCCAGCACCTCGGCAATCTCCTCGTACGACATCTCTTCCAGATCGCGCAAAATCAGCGTCGTCCGGTACGGCTCGGGCACTTTCCTCAACTCTTCATCCACCCGGTGCTGCACTTCGCGATGCGCCACGCTGTCAAACGGAGAATCCGCATGGTCGGTGAGCGCCACCTGCATCGCATTTTCCCCGGGCTCGGTCCGTCCGATTCCACGGGCTCGATCGAAGTCTCTTTCGCCTTGTGCCGGAACCACCACCGCCGCCGGTTCGCCGCCTCATGCAGCGCGATGCGGTAGATCCATGTCTTCAAACTCGAGCCGCCATGAAAATGTTTCATCCCGCGAAACACTTTCAGGAAGACATCCTGCGTGGTGTCGGCCGCGTCCGCCGGATCATTCACGATCCGGTACACCAGCCCATACACCGGCTGCTGGAACTCTCCGATCAGCCAGGCGTACGCCGTCTCCGAGCCCGCTTTCAGCTCCGCGACGATCGCCGCTTCTTCCTGCGACCGGATTCCGATGGCACTTGCCAGATCACCCAAGGTGGTTGCTCCCGCCATATTGGCGTCCCCTGATTATAGGATTTTCCACCCTACCGCGCCCTTGAAAATTTGCTGCCTGGCCTGGTTCCGAGCAAGTCCGGCAGCTGTGAGCGGAGCCGTGACTCTCACACAACATAGACTCCGCCAGGGTGTCTAGAGTTCCCACCGGTAAGTGGTTTATTTTCAGTCAATCAGAGGCGGAGATCGGAGTAGAAGTGGGGTCCCGGGGCGGGGGACGAGGCTGTGCGGAACGAAAAAGTCATCGGCCTGAGGTTACCAGCGATGCGCGGGTTGGTGGCCCGGGCAGGATTCAATCGGGAATTCTTAGCCCCAAAAAAACGGACGCCCCGCGAAGGAGCGTCCGCTGTGGTTGACCCGGTTTTTGCGGACGGGCTAGTTGTGGCCCGCCTGGAATTGGACGGCCGGAAGAACGCTCGTTCCCTCAGCCCGAACCGCATCAAGCGCGGAAGGATCGATCCCTAAAGCTTGGAGAATGGTCGGCGCCACCTGGGCGGTGCCCACTGCGGCCCGAACCGTCTGGGGTCGGAAGCGCGGGTAGGACAGCAGCAGGATGACATTGGTGTCGTCATGGGCGAACCCGCCGTGTTCGGCCTGCTTGGCGTGGCTCCCGGAGTAAGTGACGCCGACGTTCGGGGTCACGATGATGTCCGGCGTGCGCGGGTCGACGGTTGGGTCGTTGTAGTTCAGGGCAAGGGAAGGGCCGTAGTAGAACTGCCCCAGCCCGATTCCGGTCGGCCGAGGCATTCGCTTCGAGGATGGCGACGCTGGCGTCTGTATCGGCGGAGCTCTTCAGCCAGAGCAGCGAGACGTCATCTTCCGTCGGTCCAATGCCGTTGTTATTGGTCGATTCCGAGTCTGGAATATAGCCCGCATTGGAGAGCAGGGTGGCGGGTGAAGTGCCGTTGCGCGTCTGCGCCACGTAGCAGGCTGGGATCGATGGGCGACTGGCCGTGCTTGGCAGTGATCACGATCAGCGTCGAATCATACAGACCCTGTGCCTTCAGTTCGCTGACGAAGGCCGCAATCGAGGCGTCGACGAACTTGAATTCGTCCAGCAGCGCCGCGCTGGGTGTGCCCGCCGCATCCAGATATCCGCCCGTCGTGCTGTTGCTCGCTTCAATGAACTTCTGGCCCACGCTCACGGACTGGAAATTCATGCCGAAGAGGTTGGGAACCTGGGTCTTCCTGGTGCCGAGGTGGTTCTTGCCATCGATCTGGTTGAGGATCGCGTCGACCTTCAAAGTGTCATAGCACTGAATGTTCTGGAAGCTGTTGGTCCAGGCCGTCAGGTCTGCGCCTTGATCGCGGATGGTCGCGCAGGATATGCCGGTGGGCGTTACCACGCCGGGCAGGCCGATCACAGTTGGAGTTGATTTCAGGCGCGTAGAAGTCGTCGAGCGCGCTCGGTCCGATGCCGGAGGCGACCGAGGAGTACGCGGGGTGCTTGTCGGACCAGGCTGCGTATCCGCCAGCCTGGTGAACGACGCTGAAGATGCTGTTGGCGCGGACGAACTCCCACGGCATAACGGGATTGCAGCCCTTCGCTGGGTCGCGGACCAGCCTCTTGGGGTCGATGGAGGCGATGCCGCCATCGGTCAGGGCCGCGCCGGGCGCGCCGCCGTTCACCTTGGTCTGATCAATGTCGATGCCTTCTTCATACTCGGTGGTCGTACCCGTTGGCGTTCCAAAGGGGGTGCAGGGGCCAGCCTGAACGCCGTTGCCGGTGGTCTTGGCGGGCGCGCTGTAATTTCGCGAATACGCGACGTCGTAGTAGACGCCGGTCAGGGCCGGGCTTCCGCCGGTGATGATCGCGGTCAGGCCGGGGAAGGAATCCGACGGTTTAGAGGTGCTGGCGGCAACGTAATTTACTCCGGTCTGGCCGAGGGCTGCGATCGCCGGACAGTAGGGTGCGCCACTATTGGCGGTGCTGATTCCGTTGGCGCAGTTCGCGAAATCAACTGCGTGCATACCGTCGACGCTGATCAGCAGAACGCGTTTGATCTGATCGTGGTGGTGGTCCTGGTGGGAGTCATTGTTCTGGGCCGCTGCTGGGCCCGCCGAACAGGCAACTGCGAGGGAGAGTAAAGTGAGTGTCTTTTTCATGGGGACCTCGAGCCCCGATAGTATGGAAACTCTTGTGACAAGACTGTTACGGAAAGTTGAATTGTTCGTGAAAACTACCGCGGATGGGATGTGGAAAACAGGAAGCAGTCTAGCAACCAGGGTTTATTTGAAATCAACAACCGGATTTGTCGACTGCGAGGGTACTTGAGCGCTCGTGAAGGCCGCGCTCTGATGACGGGTCTTCACTTCGCCAACGCTCCTGCCGGGACTTGCAGATTCAACTTCCGCACAATCCCCGCCAGCGCCACCAGAAACGCCTCGCACCCCTTGTCCAACCCCAGCGCCGACTTCTCCAGGAACGCGCATGCCCCATCCTGCTGCAGGCGCACCGCGTTCTTCTGCGACAGCCCCGTGAACACCACCACCGCAATCTCCGCCGTCACCGGATCTTTCTTTAACGCCTTCAACACATCCGGCCCCGTCATTTTCGGCAGCAGCATATCCAATAGGATGATGTCCGGCCGTTTTTCTCGCGCAATCTCCAGCGCATGCTCCCCATCCGTCGCTGTGCTGACGTCGTACCCCGCCCGCGCCAGCGCCCGCTCCGTTGCCAGTCTCAGAAACTTGCTGTCGTCGACCAGCAAAATCTTCGTCATTCTCGCCACGTCTTTCCGGACGAATCGCGGCCTGCATCCTGCCCGGCCAACCCGGCAGGATCATGGTCCCCAATTCGACAGCCTACACGTTTCTTATCGGCAAATTTGACGAGTGGATCAGCGACAAGGAAGATGAGATCGTTCTTAGACTTCAACCCGGCTTTGTAGGGTCGCTTCTGTTCTGGGTTGTCCTCCTGAATGGAATTCAGCGATGCTTGATGAAATCTCCGTTTTGCAGCTCCGACATCGCCTGGCGTAGCTGTTCTTGCGTGTTCATTACGATGGGGCCGTACCATGCCACCGGCTCCTCGATCGGCTTGCCGGAGACCAACAAGAACCGGATCCCCTCCTCCCCGCCTGGACCGTGATCTCATCGCCACGGTCGAACAGCACCAGCGAGTGATTGCGAACGTCGTACACCGGCGCGGCCCCAGGTTCGGCTGCCTGCTCGGTCAGAACCGCGCGCGGTTCCGAGGAATCGCGGAACGTTCCCGAGCCCGCGAACACGTAGGCAAAGGCGTTGCGCGTGGTCTCAACCTTCAGTCGCTTGCGCCGGCCCGGCCCGACCGAGATATCGACGTAACTGGGATCCGCCGCCACCCCTTCGACCGGTCCCTTCTTCCCCCAGAACTCGCCGCAGATGATGCGCGCGCGGGTGCCGTCATCGTCGGTGACTTCCGGGATCGCGCTGGCGGGAATGTCCTGATAGCGGGGATCAGTCATCTTCAGCGACGCGGGCAGGTTCGCCCACAACTGGAACCCGTGCATGCGCCCTGCCGCATCGCCTTTCGGCATTTCCTGATGCAGGATTCCGCTGCCCGCGGTCATCCACTGCACATCCCCGGCCACCATTTTCCCCTTGTTTCCCAGGCTGTCGCCGTGTTCGACCGAGCCGGCCAGTACGTAGGTGATGGTCTCGATCCCGCGATGGGGATGCCAGGGAAATCCCTTGAGGTAATCCTCTGGCCGCTCATTGCGGAAGTCATCCAGCAACAGGAATGGATCGAACTCCTTGGTCTTTCCGAACCCGAAGGCGCGTTGCAGCTTCACGCCTGCGCCCTCCATGGTCGGCGTGGTTTGAAGAATCTGTTTAATGGGGCGGAGCGACATAGTTTTTCCTTTCTACCGTCTGGCAACTGTTGGCTCGGACTTGGGCCTAGCGGTCCGCAATCATGCCTTTACGAACTGCACCTCGAGCGTGATGGTTACTTCCTCGCCCACCAGGATGCCGCCGGTTTCCAGCGCGGAGTTCCAGGTCAAGCCGAAATCTTTGCGATTGATCTTGGTGGTCGCCGACACTGCCACTCGCGTGTTGCCCCAGGGATCTTTCGCGGGCGGAGTCGGGCCTTCCACGGAAAATACCACCTTGCGGGTGACGCCGTGAATGGTCAAGTCGCCTTCGACGGTCAATTCTCCGTCGCCGACCCTTGCGATGCGCGTGGACTTGAACGACAGCGTGGGGAACTTCTCCACGTCGAAGAAGTCGGCGCTCTTCAGGTGCGCGTCGCGCTGGGCGTCGCAGGTTTCGAGCGAAGCCGCGTCGATGGAGGCCTCGACACGCGAGCGGGTCAGGTCTGATTCGTCCACCGTCAACTTGCCCGTGACTTTGGCGAATTGCCCCTTCACGTTGGAGATCATCATGTGCTTCACCTTGAACTCGGCAACGGTGTGAGCGGGGTCGAGGTTCCAGGTGGTAGTGGTGGCTTGCGGTGCAGTCAGTGTGGTCATGGTCGGTTGTCCTTTCCTATCGAATTAGATGCGGTTCAACGATAATCGTTGCAACGGATATTACTCCAAAAAATCAACCCACCTGTGGACCGCGCAGCCTGCAGCAGTTCGGTGAGCGCCCGCAGTCGCTCCCGCCCCAGGTGGCCCAGTTGCTGGCGATGGGCTTCGAGCACCGGCTCGTCCAGGCGGGCCAGCAGTTTGAGGCCCTCCGGCGTGATCCGGGTGATCACCATTCTCCGGTCTTTGGTTTCCCGGCAGCGCGAGGTCAAGCTGCGCTTTTCCAGGCGGTCCAGCAGGCGGGTAATGTCCGGATCCCGGGTAATCATGCGGTTGGCAATCTCGCCACAGGGCAGTCCTTCGGGCGCACCGCGCAGGATGCGAAGCACGTTGTATTGTGTCGCCGAAAGGTCCCCGCTCTTGAGCACCTGGACCAGGCCGCGGGACAGCATGTCGGTGGTGCGCAGCAGTTCCAGGAACGCTGCTTCTTCCGGACAGGCCATGCGCGGTTGTGGGCTCGAGTTGGAAGGGGTCTCCGCTCATTCCTCCTCAATATATTCGTTGTAACGACTATTGTCAAGAGGAATGTTTTGATTCGATATACGTACAGCTATGTACGTACAATTGGCAAACAGCCTGGTCCTGCCGGAAAGCCGTCCGACGCGCCACCTACAATACCCTTTCCGGAGCCGGAAACGACCTCAGGAGCGACGATCGCCCCGCGCCCGAGTGAGACTTCATCCGCGCGAAAAGGATGCGGCCTGGAGCTTCCTCCATCCCTTCGACGACTTTTCAATCACTTACACGAAGGCTCAACGACTTACAGAAAATGGGCGGCGCAGACATTCACAGAACTCGAACCAATTGCCACAGCTTTCGGGGGGCATTATGGCCGCGAGGGGCCGCCGCTCTTCCGGCCGTTTTTTGGGGAAATCCGGGCGGCTCCATCGATCAGGGTTTTGACCGTTATCCGGCAGGCCGCCCGCAACTCCTCCTCATGTCCCTCGGGAATCGATTTTGACAGCAGCAGCATGGTCGTCCCGTGCAGCGCGGCCCACACCCCCAGCGCCAGTTGGGTGTGATCTTCCGGAGAACCGCCCAAGCGCTTGGCCAGCAACTGTTCCACGAAGGCGAAGTTCGGTCGCGATTCCCGGATCGGCCGCGGCCGCCCCGAACCTTTCGGCGGCGAGAGTTCGCGCGCGTGCGCGTAAAACAGTTCATACTCGTGCGGCAATCGCAGGGCGGAGTCCACGTACGCCTCCGCCATCTCCTCCAGGGTCTGACCTGCTTCAAAGTCTTCGCGAATCCTGGCCGCGATGCGCAGCAGCAGGCCCCGCACCAGGTCGCGCCGGTCTTTGAACCGCCGGTATACCGCCGGCGTATTCGTTCCCGCCCCCCGCGCTACCGCCCTCATGGTCAGCGACTTTTCGCCTCCCCGCTTCCACAACACGTGGGCGGCTTTCAGGATGCGTTCCTCAAGGTCCGGATCAGGGTGCCGGGGCATGGTTCGTTCCTCCTGGGCTCGCGTCGCAGCGCTGCACTATTATGTTGACACTGTACACATAACACTGTATACCTAATCATAACAAGTCCTCCCCCTACCCAGGTTCGCTTGTCAGAAAGGGCGGCCGCGGGCGAGCAGACCAGTCTCGCGGCCCCTTCTGTTCCTCCGCTACGCTGTCCCGCTGTTCGCGGCCGGAAAGAACGCTCCATTATTACGTTGACATCGTAAACAAAACGATGTATAAAGAATAGCAATTCCGGGCCCCTTCCTTGTGGTATTCCAGTTTCCTTAGATTGAGGAGTGTTTGCGATGTATTCGTACCAGGATTCCGACGACCGGGCCCCCATTCTGCAAATGAATTGCGAGCTCCAGCACGCGCAACTGGAGCTTTTGAGCGCACACTGCGCTACCCATCAGCTGCGTCTCCACTATTCCACCGACGATCTTGCCCGCTTCGGACGCCGCGACGTCCTGCGCAAATCCGCCGAGGCCGCCAGCGCCCTGAACGACTTCTACTCGGCCATTGAGAAAAAGGTCCCGCAGGTTGCTCCCAGTCCCGAAGCCTGCGTCCCGCCCACCCGGGAGCAGATCACACAGGCCATGCAGTGCGTGTCCTCCTACCTGCGCCAGCAGCGCGAGCACTATCTGCCTGCTGCCCGGCCGCTTCGCAACCAGTACCAGGCCCGCATGTGGCCCTATTTTTCGCCGGCGCTGCTCGACCAGGTACGCGTCGTCGAACTCGAAGGCGAGCGTGTTCCCGTGCCTCCGTTCTATGCTGAAGCCCGGGCTCAGGGCTTCGACAATCTACCGGAGGTCACCCACATGGACTCAGTGACGTTTCTCGACGTCGTGGTGTTCAATGAAACGCTGACCGAGCGCTCTCTGTTCCATGCCCTGGTGCACGCCGTCCAGTTTCAAGTCCTTGGCCTGGAGCGCTACACCGAGCTGTTCGTGCAAAGCTTCATGAAGACGAAGACCCACATCACCGTGCCTCTCGAAATGCACGCCTTTTCTCTGACCTCGAAGTTCTTGCGCCCATCCCCGGAAAAGTTCTCTGTGGAAGATCACGTGCGGCGCTGGGTGGCTGACGCCCGGTACTAGCGGCGCGCCCAGATTTGTCCTCCCGCCAGCAAGCCGTCCCGCTCATGCCGCCCCGAGTGCCTCAAAAGTTAGTTCCTCCCCCCCGCAAACCAAACGAAGGGGCGGCTATGTACCGCCCCTCAGCACCTTCAAAAACCCTACCGCGAACATGAAGAAATTCCTGATGAATCAATCCGGCTGGAGCATCGGCTAAAATGAGCGTGCGCCCGGAAATCGGGTGTGGCCATGACTGACGACACCATCACCATCTCACCCGGCCCCAGCTTTCGAACGGCCATGCTGCTGGCCATTGTTGCCGACGCCGTCCAACTCGTCGTCTTCCCCCTATTTGTGGCTGGCGCTCTATCTCCAGCCGATGATCTGCTCGATCTTGGAGTAGGAGCCTTGATGGTTCACCTGCTCGGCTGGCACTGGGAATTTCTCCCCTCCTTTTTTGCCAAACTCGTTCCCGGCGTCGATCTTGTTCCTTTCTGGACGCTCGCCGTTGCCAACGTGTATCGCAAAGCCAAGCGCGTTGCCGAAGCCCGCACCACCGAAGAGCAGCCGCCGCAACTTCCGCCACCTCATTTCACGAAGAACTCCTGAGCATCTCAGGGCCGCGGAACGCGGGAGGCTTGGGCAAGAGGACGGGTTGTGTAGGGACAGGAACGAGGCGTGCAGACTCTAGCGGGTGCGGAAAAACGTACAGATCTACGAACAAGCGACCACCGGGGCTGAAGCCCACACTGATTCCACATGCCTTACGCGGCCCTAGAAGGGCCGCTCTTCCACGGTAGTGCACGCATTTGTAGTTCTTCCGCAACCTCCTAGCGGAGACACTCGACAGAAATTCTTAGAACGCCTCTATGATGCGATCTACGCCACCGCTCCCGCCGCCAGGGCCGGCCCGAGAGCGACAACTTTCCCGGGGCCCTGCGCCATGGCCTGGGCCAGCGCATGTTCGGCGCGATTGATCACTTCTGTAACCACATCGACGGGATCGTATTCCGTGCGGATCACAGCCTGCGCCAGTCCCGCGGAGAACTGCGCGGACGGCCCCTTCCCGCCTTCTTCTTTCGCCGGCCACCGTACTTCGGAAACGGTTTTGCGCAGCTTCTCAATGGCCAGCATGCCTTCTTTTTCCGCGGTCTCGCCCAGCAGGATCGCGATGGTGGTGGTGTCGTAACGAAACGCCAGATCGTTGGAGCGGATGTTGGCGGCAAACACCTGTCCTGCCCTCTCCATCACCGCCTGCACTTCCGCCTCGCCATACTCCTTGATGATGGCCGCGCTCTTGCCGAACTGCAGCAGCAGCACCGAAAGCGCGGACGCATTTTGAATCGCGCGTTTGCTCTCCGCCAGCAGCAGATCAATGTACGAAGCCCGTTTCAACAGCCCCGATTTCTCGTCCGTCACCGAGAGGTTCTTGACCAGGCGGCGCAACCCCGCGTTGTTCAGGGCAATCACCATCTGCTCGGCCAGAGTCTTGAGCACAACCATGTCCGCCTGCGCCCAAACCCGGGGGCGGCTGTGGATCAGCACCAGCATGCCGACAATTTCTTCTCCGTCGCTGAGCGGGATGGCCAACAGCGACGCCGCCCCCATCTCCGTCAACGCCTTCCGCGCGGAGAGCAATGCGACCGCTTTCGGGGCCTCTTCAATCGCCAACGGATCATGGCCATCGACCGCCTTCTGCAGGCACGCGACCAGTTCGGCAATCGCCGGGCTGCTCGTCTTCTTCAATCCTTCGATACAAAACTCTTCTACCGCGGTGGACGACGAACCTGCCTTGCCCATGGCCGCGATACAGCGGGTCGCTTCCCAATGCGTGCCAATTTCTCGCACCGCAGTGCTGAGCACGGCGGGCGCAGTGCCTTGGTGATACAACTTGCGCGAAATTTCAGCGACTCGGGTGAAGCTGCGGACGTCGGTCGCCGGATCGGGTGCGGGCGCCGCCGGAACCGGCGCCGCCGCAGGAGTCGCGGCCGGAGGCAGAGGCGCCGACCCGGCATACCGCGGCGTCACACCCGCGGACAGGTACAGGCGCTGCAGATCCTCGTTCCGTTCCTCCTCGCGCGGGAACAGTTCCTGAATCCTCTGTAGCCGCTCCACTGCCTTGTTGCGCATCCCGTATTGCACCAGGATTTCCGCCTGCAGCATCAGATCCTGCAGTGTCGAAGCGCCCAAAGTTGGCCCTTCCACGTGGGCCGGTTCTTCGGCCGCCTTGCTGACCGAGGAAAATCTCGAAGAGATCGACCGGAAGCGCCCGTCGTCCACCTTCCCCTTGAGCATCTCCAGACGCTTCAAGTGGCCGGGTTCGTAGGGATCGACTTCGGCAGCGCGATCCAGACACTCCGCCGCCTTGGCAAACTCGCCGGTATTGCAATAGAGATCAAACAACTTGAGCAGCGTCTGGCAGTAGTCATTTTCGCGATTCGACGCGTTATAGAGTTCGCTCAGGAACTCCAGCATCTGCGGCGAAGCCCGGTGCGCCGCCGTGATGTCTTCCATGATGGCGATGAACTGCCGGCGCTCGCCGCGGCGGCGCTGGAATTGTTCCAGCTTGCGCGCCAGCGCGACCGAGGCCTCGTCGTGCTCCCCATCCAGCAGATTCCCGATCAGCGTGATCACCTGCTGCACGCGCGCCGGATTCTGCTCAAACAGTTGCCAGACCAGCGGCTCGGCTTCGGCATAGCGGCCCGCCGCCACCAGAGCATCGGCATAGGCCTCGCGCAACGCCGGCGTCGCTTGCCCCGAGTTCAGTTGTGGTTCCAGAATGAAGATGGCTGCGCCCACTTGTCCCTTGGTGAGCAAGGTCTTCCCGTAGGCGAGGGCGATGCCCGGGTCGGAAGCATCCTCCTGGTAGGCGCGCTCATACCATTGTGCGGTGTCGCTGCCCTCGGCTGCGGCCAGCTGAGCGATGCGCTGAAACGCCGACGCCGCCCCTTTGCGATTTCCCAGTTCCGATGCCAGTTCCGCCACCCGCAGCAAGTTGGCTTGCGTCGGTTCCAGCGCCACGATGCGATCCAATAACTCAGCCGATTCCTGCTTCTTCCCCAGCTTCCCCAGATCCGCTAGCGCCGCTTCGTACGTGCCCACCGCCAGCTTCTTGTTGGACCCTTCCAGCAGTTGCCCAAAGCGGCATTTCTGCTGCCACGTCGGACTCCCATGCCGCGCCAGCTTCTTATAGGTAAGGCTGGCTCGGGTCGCATCCCCGGCCCCCACCTGGCGCTCAAACAGATCCCCCAGCAGCTTCACCGCATCGGCGTTGCGGCTCAACGAAAGGCACAGATCGGCCGCCAGTTGGCGCACGACATCATTTTCCGCATCATCCCGCAAAACCAGGAGATACTCCTCCAGCGCCTCGGCAGTCTTGCCCTTCTGCAGAAGCTTCTCCGCGCGCTCGACGCGCTTGGCTAGCTCGGCTCGGTCCAGTCGTTTTGTGATCTCAGGCATGCGGAATCAGGCGGAGTAAACCCTGCTCCGATTCTAGGAGCGGGCTCTGGCAGCAGCAATGCGGTAACGGCTCCGCCCGATTACGAAGGTCACACTGGTTTGTTGATAGCTCCCAGATCTGAGAGCAAGCGCATCTGTTTTCAGAGCTTCAGAACTTTAGGAGTTTTCGGTTGGGCAGCCCCTTGGCTGGCTTCGAGGGCTGGTGTTCTAAGTGTTTGCCTCCGGTGCTTGTCGTTCCTTCCGCCACGCCCAAACGAGGAGGATAGATAGCCCTGCGTGAGCGGCAACGAGTGGCCACAGCAGAATCCCCGCCGCACCGCTGACCCCCACATAAACGAGGTACAGCGTTGCGAGCAGGCTGTAGGTCGACATCCCAAAGAACGCCCGGAGCGGGTTGCGGTCTGGCCAACAAGCCACTCCCAACGCGATCAGGCTGATGCCCGCGATCCGACTCATCAAGACGCCTGTGCCGGCGACTTCGGAGCCGAACAATAGCCGGATCACGACGGGGGGATACAGCAGCAAGATCAGGCCAGTCAGCCCTTCGCTTACCGCCGCGAGAACGAGGAGCTTTTTCATAGGCGGGAGGCCGATTTTGCCTTTCCGCGTCGATTGTTTCTTTTACGGGAGCCGCGTGCGTTCCTTGCAAGGGCAGGTAGCGATGCCGACGATGCTTTTACGACTGAAACGCGTGCGACCTGAAGGCGCAGGCCCAACGATGCAATCACACTGCCGCCCCCGCTTCGGGAAACACGTGAAGGATAATGACCGGCAGCCCAGGGTGGGCTGCCAGTCATGATTGCCTTTACTGCCGTGCCATGGCGATCTGAATCGCTTCCTCCGGCGAGACGAGGTGATCGAGGCTTACGGCATCTTCGGCAATCGCGAGTTGCACGCCCTTGACCTGACCCGTAAATTCGTTCCCCCGCGACCCGTAGTCCGGCGACGACAGGAGATCCCGTGTCGACGCCCACGTCGCAACCATCATCGGCTGAGAAGACCATGGCCGCCGTGGCCGCGACTTTTCCCTCGCCGACTTTCTTGCCATCCACGAACAGCGATACGGTGCCACCCTTGCCCAGGCCACCACCAGCATACGCAAACTCCATGCGCACCTGGTGTTCACCCGCAGGCAGCGGCCGCTGGACTCGGCATAGAATTGGTAAATGCCGAGCAAGTTGTAGCAGTACTTGAGTTTGCCGCCCTTGGCGTAGAGGCTCCAGCCCCCGATGTTGCCGCCTTGAGCGACGATCACGCCCTCAGCCCCGGTTGTGGGTACAACGATCTCCGCTGTCACCGAGTGGGACTTGTTCTTGAGATTCAGCACGGAGTTCTCGGACAAGCGACCCATGCTGCCAAACAGGATTTGCGATTTGCCCTTGATCAGTTGTGGACGTCCTGCGGTATCGGAGTTGAACCGCACAGCGAGGTTGTCATCGAGAGGCAACACGTTGTAGCGTGTCGCTTCGATGAGCCAGAGGCGCTGGAGTTCGTGCAATTTCTCCGGCATCTGCTTGGACAAATCGTTCGCCTGGCTCCAGTCTTTCGTGGTGTCGTAGAGTTCCCAGACGTCATCGTCGAAGGGAGGGGTCTTCTCGCCGATCAGTAGCCATGGCGTTTTGTGCCGTGTCACCGCGGTCCAGCCGTTGTGGTAGATGCCGCGGTTGCCGAACATTTCGAAGTACTGCGTCTCGTGGCGCTCGGCCGCCTTGGCATCGTTGAACGCGTACGCCATGCTGACACCCTCGATCGGATGCTGCTGGATGCCGTTGACGAAAAGCGGTTGTGGCAGACCCGCCACCTCCAGGATGGTCGGGGCCACATCGATGCAGTGACAGAACTGGCTGCGGAGTTCGCCCTTTCCCGCGATCCCCTTGGGCCAGTGTACGATCGTCCCATTGCGTGTTCCACCCCAATGCGAAGCGACCTGCTTGGTCCACTGGTACGGCGTATTCATGGCGTGCGCCCAGCCCACGGCAAAGTGGTTGTAGGATTCCGGCCCGCCCAGTTTGTCCAGGCGTGCCATCAGGAACTCCGGGGTCTCCAGAGCGGAGGCACCGTTAAAGTTGATCATTTCGTTGTAGGTGCCATTCAGCGTGCCCTCGGCCGACGCACCGTTATCGCCGATGATGTAATAGATCAGCGTGTCGTCGAGAATGCCGAGCTTCTTAATGGAGTCCACCAAGCGACCGACATGGTAATCGGTGTACTCCATGAAGCCGGCGTAAACCTCCATCTGCCGGATCAGTACGGGCTTCAGGGCGGCAGGCATTTCATCCCATGACGGAATTTCCTTGTGCCGTCCGTGAGTTGGCTATCGGGCGGAATAACGCCTAGTTTCTTCTGCCGGACGAAGGTCTCTTCGCGCAGTTTGTCCCAGCCCTGGTCAAACTTGCCCTTGTATTTATCCGCCCACTCTTTCGGGACGTGATGCGGAGCGTGGGTCGCTCCCGGCGCGAAGTAGACGAAGAATGGTTTGTCGGGAATGAGCGCTTTCTGTTGCCCAATCCAGTTCATGGCCTTCTCGGTCATGTCTTCTACCAAGTGATAGCCTTCCTCGGGCGTCTTCTTTGCCTCCACTGGCGTCGTTCCTTCATACAGCGATGGGTACCATTGGTGCGCTTCGCCGCCGATGAACCCGTAGAAGTATTCGAATCCGCCTCCGCCAGTCGGCCAGGAATTAAACGGCCCGGCCGGACTGGTCTCCCAGACGGGCACTTCATGGCACTTGCCGAACTGCGCCGTCGCATAACCGTTGAGCTTCAGAGTCCGCGCCAGCGGCGAGCAAGTGTTCGGCAGAATCGAGTTATAGCCAGGCGAGCCGCTGGCGATTTCGGTGATCCCGCCCATGGCAACCGTGTGGTGATTTCGTCCGGTCAGCATGGCCTGCCGCGTCGGCGAGCACAGCGCAGTAGTGTGGAAGCGGTTGAATTTCAAACCACCAGCTGCAAGGGCTTCCGCATTCGGCGTGGCGCATGGCCCGCCGAAGGCGCTGGCGGAACCAAAACCGGCATCGTCAATCAGAATCAGCAGAACGTTT
Source organism: uncultured Acidobacteriota bacterium (assembly GCA_963709865.1). GTDB lineage: Bacteria > Acidobacteriota > Terriglobia > Terriglobales > Acidobacteriaceae > Sulfotelmatobacter. Next base: position 185,553 of record CAVPXW010000018.1, on the reverse strand, counting down.
GGCGCACCCTTGGGGGGACGCAACTGGGTGATGGCTGGGTACTTGTTTTCCGGATCCTTGGCGTCGTACAACATCAGACCTGTACGCGGTGGGTCCGGGATCGGGAGCACGCTTCGCTGAATCGTCTCTTGATCACTCATAGCAGACTTCCTTCCTTCTTGAAATCTTGGATGTTTACCGATTGAGAGCTTCGAATGTTTAGGCAACTGCGGGCAGAACATGGCACACTCTTTAGCTCCCATCACACTAGGAGTCCGGCCTCAGGGTGGCTACTGTCAGAATGTACAGGCGGGCTGGCGTGATCGGGGTTGCGGGCAGTTACCCGGGAGCGAGAAGCGAGCGAAAACGATGGGTCATTAGAGAAGTGTATTAGGACTGAGGGTGAGGCGCGTGCTCGTCGCAAACGGCCGCCACGACGCCCACTTCTCTGCATGCACCCGAGCACGTGGGTAGCAATATTGGGACAGTCCGGCTGGTCGCAGAGATATTCAGTGAGTAGTTCTTCGCGCCCGTCCGGAGTCCTGAGGCCCGTCTTGATCGTTACCTGTGGAATGGAGGTCCCCTTACCCTAATAATCTTGATGGTAAAGGGCCTGTTGTGCAAGTAACTTTTGTGCCCCCCCGCAAGTCGTCCGATGCGATGAGCACTCTTTCTTGGGCCGCCCGCTGGCTGGCGCGTCGCCATTGACTTTGGAGTGAATAAGTCTCTCGGCCTGTCGCCACCAGATTTGGGCGATCCAATAAGGATTTGGTAATGTGCTCCATGCCTCCGGAGCCCGGTCCACCACAGATTCACGAAGAAGGCCTTCGCCACCAGTTCTCCGCCGGACAGATGGCGATGGTCGCCGTGGGAGGCTCCATCGGCACCGGCCTGCTGCTTGGTTCCGGCGCCGCCATGGAAGTCGCCGGTCCGGCCGCGATCCTGAGCTTTCTGGCCGCCGCCTTCATTAATTGGACCGTCGCCATGGCCCTGGGCGAACTGGCCTGCGCTCATCCCGCCGCCGGCTCGTTCGGCGTCTACGGCGACCTCTACCTCAATGCCTTTGCCGGATTCATCGCTCGCGCCGGATACTGGATCGGCCTCGCCCTCGCCATCGGCGCCGAAATGGTTGCCGCTGCCACCTACATGTCGAACTGGTTTCCCGGCGTGCGTTCCTACCTCTGGATCCTGGTCTTCGCCGCCCTGCTCCTGGTCATCAACCTGCGCAGCGTCGGCTCCTACGGACGCGTCGAGTTCTGGCTGTCCATGATCAAGCTCGCCACCATCATCGCCTTCATCCTGATCGGAGCGGCCTTGCTAGTGGGGGGCCGGGCCGCTCCGCAATACAACGCGCAGGGCGGATTCTTTCCCAAAGGCCTCTGGTCTCCGCTCATCGCCATGACCTATGCGGTCTACAGTTTCGGCGGAGTCGAAATGGTGGCGGTCACCACCGGCGAGTCGCGTTCGTCTAAGGAGACTCCCCGCGCGGTCTGGCTGACCTTCCTCACACTCACCTTTGTTTACGTGGGAGCGATGGTCGTCCTGTTAGGCGTCATGCCCTGGAACCACGCCGGCGTCACCGAAAGTCCGTTCGTCACCACCTTCCGCACCGTAAAAATTCCGCACGCGTCGGGTGTGATGAATTTCGTGGTCCTCACCGCCGCACTCTCCGGAGCCAACGCCACGATTTACGTCGCCTCGCGCATGATTTTTTCCCTCGCGCGCACGGGATGGGCTCCCGCCCGCCTCGGCCGCCTCAATCCCGAAGGCTCACCCCAATACGCCGTCCTGATCTCCTCGTTCGGAATCCTCTTCGCCCTGGCCCTGGTTCTCTGGGCCCCCGAAAATGCCTTCCGCTACATGATCGGCGCCGCCTTCACCGGAATGATTCTCTCCTGGCTGGTCTCGCTGGCCGCCCACATCAGTTTCCGCAGCCGCCGCACTGCCGCCGAACTAGCCGCGCTCCCCCTCCGCTCTCCGCTAGGACAATGCGGATCGATCGCTGGCTTCCTCCTGGTCAGCATCGCGCTCCTTCAGACCTGGCTCCATCCCCTCGTGAATCTCTGGAGCGGCCTCGCTTGCCTCGCAACTCTGGTTGCCGCCTATGCCGTGGCAAAGTCTCGCCGCAAGCCCCCCGTATAAAAGCCATCCATGCTTAGGTGGGGACAGCCGCCTTCGGCTGTCCGGCTGGGGCGAAGATCGGCATCATCCGAAATCCGCGTACTCGACGGAATGCTACCTTGACATCCGCTTCAGTAGGTCTTGTGCTGCTTGGCCCAATCAATCCCGGTCTGAAGATCCCTGAGGGCCTGATTGATGAGGGCGATTCCTCTCTCCTTGCGACCACCCCAATTGTTGCCGGCTTTGGCAAAGTCGGCCTTGGCACTCTGCAGGCTGGCTATGCCACTGTTCATCATCCCAGGCTCGTCGACGTTGCCGGATTGCATTTCAGTGGGTGTGGACTCCGGACTTACGCCCAGTGCCCTGAAGGCTTGGTCAATGGACGTGATGCCCTTGACGCGATACCCTCCCCACTTGTCCCCAGCCTTCTCCAGGTAGCCCTTAGCGACTCTTAGTTGCGCAATTCCGGCCTGGTATTCCGCGGGTACATTTTGAGCGGAAACCGCAGCCTTGGGGGCTGGTTGCCTGGGGGTTTGCGCCTGCACTTGAGAAAGTCCTGTGAAAACACCCAGGCTTGCCACGAGCGCGAGGATTGCCGTTCCTACTGTTCTGCGTTTCATCCGATTTCTCCTTGGGTTTCAAATTGGCTGGGCAGTGGCATGAGCGCAGGAACTTCGCGTGCGATTTGAGCATCCCAGTCCCCACGCTTTTATGCCATTAGTTTACGAAAAACACCGAAGTTGCTGGTGAAAAAATCGCGACAACACTGCATTGTCGCCTTTGTATTGCCGACGGGACAGCTTATCGCCTACGGAAAATCTCGAAGACCAGATTGAAGAACTGCACCAGCGTGATCCCGATCGCCACATACACCGCGATCTCCAGCCGCCGGCCCGCCTCTTGAGTCCCACGCAGCAGGTCGGCGACGTCTTTGGTGGACTGGTGCAGAGTATCGGCCAGTTGCTCAAAGTGCTGCAGAGAAGCCCTCATTTTGTCCGAGGTCCTCGACATGGCGAGCGACGCTTCCCCGAGCTGTTGTCCATTGCGCAGATCAAGCTCCGCCCGGCACGCTGCCCACCACGGGCTCCCCGGAGGACTGTCATACATCCGCTGCCGGATCTCCACATAGGAACGGTTGCGCAACAATTCCACCAGCGCCGACACTTTGTCGGGAGCCTGCGCGGGCTCGCTGGCTTGGGTTTCCGAAGCTTTCGAGTCACTGACGATAACCGGCATGCAAGGAGCCTACCAGCCAACGCTTGCCGAATTGAGGTTCCTGAAGTGCATATCCGCCCTTCTCTTTCCGCGCAATCTGGCTATGGGTAACGACCTTACCCATGACCTTTCAGCCATGTCGCACTCTCAGCCTTTCGTGTGGGAACCGGCGCTCCACGCTGCGCGCAGGGTCGGGCGTCACAACCCTAAACCGCGCCTACAGTCGCTTCATTTCACGTGCAAAGTCCTTAGCATTGGCTGCAAACACGGGCCGCAGCGCCACATTCCTGATTCGATTGAATGAGTTGCCGTCAGGCTGGGTGACCGCCATCACAACCCCCTGTGACCTCAATCATCGTTGCGCCGACCAATCCCAGCTATCCAAGAGCATTGCGCATTTTTGCGCGCCACCGGCGTCCGCAGTCCGACGCAGAAAGAAAAACTTGTTCAAGGACATCGAACACCTCGTCCGACTCGCCGCCGTCATGGCGATCGCACTGGTCGCCTTCGTCGCTCTGCGCGCCGCCGTTGTTCCCAAGAGTTTCGGCCAGTACGGACACTATCGCGGCGCGGCTATCGCCGAGATCGCCGCCCGGCCCGTCGCCTTCGCCGGCCACGATACCTGCGAAGCCTGCCACACCGACGTGGTCGAGCAGAAGAAGCAAGGCAGGCACGTGGTTGTGCCTTGCGAAGCCTGCCATGGCGCCCAGGCCAAACACGCCGACGATCCTGCCTCCGTGAAACCGCCGAAGCTCGACACCGCCGTCGTCTGCGCCCGCTGCCACGAAGCCAACAGCGCCAAGCCCAAAGGCTTCCCCCAGGTCGCGACTGCAGACCACTCCGGAGGCCTCGCCTGCGACACCTGCCATCAGCCCCACCAGCCCAAGATCGAGAACACGCCGGCGCAGCCAAGCCCGCGACGGAGGGAAGAAATAATGGATATCACCCGCCGTCGCCTGCTCATGCTGCTGCCCGCCGCCGCCGTTGCCTGGCAATACGTCCAGGCGGGCACGCCCGAGGCCTCCCCCAACTACAAATCGACGGAGCACTGGTGGGGCATGTTGATCGACATTCCCAAGTGCATCGGCTGCGGCAGTTGCGTCCGCGCCTGCGCCGAGGAGAACGACGTTCCCGAAGGCTACTTACCGCACCTGGATTGAGCGCTACCACGTCGCCGACTGGAAGATCGAACGTCCCGAGGTGGAATCCCCCGACGGCGGCAAGCAAGGTTTCCCGCCCAATCAGGACTCGGCGGCAAGAATTTCTTCGTCCCCAAGCTGTGCAACCACTGCGCCGACTCTCCCTGCACCCAGGTTTGTCCGGTCGGCGCAACCTTCGTCACGCCCGACGGCGTGGTGCTCGTCGACAAAAGTTACTGCCTCGGCTGCCGCTATTGCGTGCAGGCCTGCCCGTACGGCTGCCGCTTCATCAATCCCAAGACCAATACGGCGGAGAAGTGCACGCTCTGCTATCACCGCATCACCAAGGGCCTGACCACGGCCTGCTGCGAAGTGTGCCCCACCGGCGCCCGCCAGCTCGCCGACCTGAAGAATCCCAAAGACCCGATTCACGAGTTCCTGCGAACTCATACGGTGCAGGTTCTCAAGCCCCACATGGCGACGGGCGCAAAGGTCTTTTACAACGGCATGGACGGTTCAGTCCGGTAACACGTAGCCCCGGACGTATTCGTCCGATAGGTTGCCGCTTTGGTTGTAAAGGAGGCTCGTGCAGATTCCCGTCGAAGGCTTCATGTATCCCGAACGAAGTCGAGCTCCAGTGGAGCATCCTCATCGTTCTTTATCCCTTCATCACGGGACTGGTCGCGGGCGCCTTCATCCTCGCTTCCCTGGAGCGCGTCTTCCGCGTCGACGCCGTGAAGCCCACCTATCGCCTCGCCCTGCTCACCGCGCTGGCTTTCCTGCTCGTCGCGCCGCTGCCACTGCAACTGCACCTGGGACATCCCGAGCGTTCCCTCGAAATGTACCTGACGCCGCACCGCTCTTCCGCCATGGCCATGTTCGGCTTCGTCTATCTCTGGTACCTGATGGCCGTGCTGCTGTTGGAAATCTGGCTCGACTACCGCCGCGACATCGTCCTGAAATCCCAGACCTCGACGGGCTTCCCGCGCCTGATCTACCGCGTACTCACCCTCGGCTCCAGCAATCTCAGCGAACGCTCGCTGCACATCGACGAGCGGCTCGGCTACTTCATTACCGTGATCGGAATTCCCTCCGCCTTCCTGCTGCACGGATATGTCGGCTTCATCTTCGGATCGGTCAAGGCCAACCCCTGGTGGTCCTCGCCGCTGATGCCCATCGTCTTCATCTTCTCGGCCATGGTCTCGGGCATCGCCGCCGTCATGCTGCTTTACATGGCTCTCGACGCGCCTGCGCGGCCGCCAGATCGACATCCGCTGCCTCGACAAGATCGCGCAATATCTCTTCTATATCTTCGTCATCGACTTCAGCCTCGAGATGCTCGACCTGCTGCAGCGCATCTACGAAGCCGATGAGTCCTTCCGCAGCCTCGACTTCATGGTGCACACGCGCCTGTGGACCTCGCAGGTCATCGTCCAGATTCTCATCGGCACCGTGACCCCCATCGCCCTGCTGGGCCTGACCCAGGTTCTGAAGCTGAACGACACCGTTCGCAAACGAATCTACGCGCTCGCTGGATGCCTGACCGTGATCGGCATTTTCGCCATGCGCTGGAACGTGGTCATCGGCGGCCAGCTGTTTTCCAAGAGTTTCCTCGGCTACACCACTTATAAAATGGCCTTTGCCACGCGGGAAGGACTTCTCACCGCGATCGCGCTCCTGCATTCTTCCCTTTATTATTCTGTGGGTCCTGGTCAAACTCCTGCCGCCGTGGCCGGACGCGGGTCCCTTCCCGCCTCCGGTGCAACTCCGGCGCACGGAACCAGCTAGCCCCGTCCATCGGGGCAGATGCGGAGTAGCCGAATGGCGCAAGCTGTCGACAGCGTCGCATCGGCTGTGGAACAACTCACCGAACAAGTGCGCGAACTCGAACGCCGCGTTGCCGCGCTCGAACGCCAACCGGAGAAGCCAATTCCCGCCACCCCTGAATCGACCGACTTTACCCTGCAACGACCTCGCCCTCCCGCAACCTGGCGTGGATTTCCCCCCGCAGCGATTCCCGGCGGGGCGGTGCCGGTGCTCGGCAAAGCCGTCCTCGGAATCGCCGGAGCCTACCTGCTCCGCGCCATCGCCGAATCCGCCGCCGTTCCCAAACTCCCCGTACTGATCGTCGCCATCATCTACGCGGGCCTGTGGATGGTATGGGCAGTCCGCACTCACGCCGCCAATCGCTTTGCCGGCGTCACCTACGCCGTCACTTCCGCACTCATTCTCTCTCCCTTGCTGTGGGAATCCACCGTCCGCTTCCAGGTCCTGGCGCCCGCCTTTGCGGCGGTCGTGCTGGTTGCGTTCGTGGTATTGGCGCTGGCCCTGGCATGGCAGCGAAACCTGCAGGTGATTCCGTGGATTGCGACTCTGGCCACCGTCATTACGGCCTGTGGCTCTCATCATTGCCACCCGTGAACTGGTGCCGCTTACCGCCGCTTTGCTGGCGGTGGCTTTGGCCACAGAAGCCGCCGCCTGTCTGGAGCACCGCCTCAGCTTGCGAGCCGTGCCCGCATTGGCCGCCGATTTCGCGGTCTGGCTGCTCGTGGATGTCATGACCTCATCCGACGGCGTGCCCGAGGGATATCATCCTGCCTCTCCCGTCACCATCACCCTGCTCTGCCTCACTCTGGTTGCCATCTACGGCGCGCAGCATTGCCATTCGCACCTTCGCCCTGCGCCGCCGCATCACCCTGTTTGAAATCGGCCAAGGCGTGCTGGCCTTCCTGCTGGCGGCCTTTGGCGTAATGCGCGCCAGCCACGCGTCCGCCGCTCCGGCCCTCGGCGTTTTTTCCTTGCTGCTGGCAGCAGCCTGCTACTGGGGAGCCCTGTCTCGCTTCACCGGCGAAGCCTATGCGCGCAATCGTCGGGTCTGCGCCACCTACGCCGCCGCACTTCTCCTGGCTGGCAGCTACCTGTTGCTCTCCCCCAATCTGCGCGTGCTCTTCTTGTGCCTGGCCGCCGTCGCGGCGACTTTCGTCTATGCACGCACCGGCAAACTCAGTCTCGGCCTGCACGCGTCGTTCTATCTCACGGCGGCGGCCGCCGCCTCATCTCTTCCCAATTGGGCTGGGCAATGCGCTGGCCGGAACTGTGCCGGCCGCGCCGGATTCCGGCGTTTGGATCGTAGCCATCTCGGCTGGTCTCTGTTACGCGTTTGGATCCCGGAAAACGCCAGCCCCGCAAACTCAAGCGAAACTCCGCCTGCTCTGGGTGCTTCCTGCCGTCCTCGTGGGTTTCGCGGCGGCGGCTCTCGCCGTGGTCGCAATCGCGTGGGCCACTGCCGGCCGCATGGAGCTGAGTCCCTCGCGCCTTTCCGTGATCCGGACGATCGTGAATTGCGCCCTGGCGCTCTGCCTCGGATTTCTGGGCTCGCGCTGGAAGCACGTCGAACTCGGCTGGGTGGCGTATGCCGCGGTCGCCTTCGGCACGCTCAAGCTGCTGTTCGAAGACTTGCGCTTCGGCAACGCCGCGTCGCTGGTCGTCTCTCTTCTGTTCTATGGCCTGGTTCTGATCCTGCTTCCCCGCTTTACCCGGAGTTTCGGCCGGTGAATCTTGGGTTACTGTTCCGGGGCACCGCCGTAATCAGGAAAAGGAAGATACTGTATACACTGTGCATATAACGCTGTATAAATAATCATGTAATTGGGCCCCTACAGCATGCCAACTTCGGCAGTCCGCATTCTGGTGGTTGAGGATTTCGAACCCTTTCGGAAATTGATTCGCGCCATCCTGGAGGAAAAGCCTAGCTTGCAGATCGTCGCCGAATCCGTCGACGGGCTGGATGCGGTGCAAAAAGCCACAGACCTGAAACCGGATCTGATTCTCCTCGATATCGGGCTTCCCAAGTTGAATGGAGTCGAGGCCGCCCGGCAAATCCGAAAACTTGCGCCCGACTCCAGAATTCTTTTCGTGAGCCAGGAAACCGCTCCCGAAGTTGTGCGGGAAGTCATTAATTTGGGGGCCTGCGGCTTTGTGGCAAAGACCAGGGCCGGAACTGACCTGTTGACCGCGGTGGAAGCGGTTCTGCAGGGAAGAACTTTTGTCAGCAGCCAACCGTGAGGTGACGGGCAGGGACACCCCAAGGCGCGCCGCTCGCGGAAGAAATTGTCCGTCTTAGCGAACTTCGCAAACCTCGGTGACCTTTGCGGCTAAAAGCTTCTCCCGGCCACTGGACCACGCGGGTTCGTGCACCGTGGATTCCAGCCAGCGAGGTCTGAAAGACTTATGTATATTGTGGGGTTCCCGTTGCTTGCGGTGTTGGACAATATCGTTTCGGAAAAGGGTGATCGAGTGAGACGAGTCTTAGGGCATTGTCTGGTTCTTCTGGTTACTCCATTCCTTCTTCTTCCAACCGCTTCCTCGCTTTGGGCCCAGGAAGGCTCCGCTGAGCGGATTTTCTTTCATGCCAAAGTTTTCACCGGCGATCCGCAAAATCCCTACGCGGAAGCGGTTGCCATTCGCGGCGCCCAGATCGTCGCCGTGGGCAACCTCCCTGAGGTGGTGAAGTCGGTGTCGGCGAACGCCGAGCGGATTGATCTGCAAGGGAAGAGCCTCTTGCCCGGATTCATCGATTCCCACAGCCACTCGATCGACGGCGGACTCGGCCTGATCGCCGCCGACGCCAGCGAGAAAGTACTCTCTCTCAACCAACTTCCTCCCTTTGCGAACGACGCAATCCAGACCGGCAAAGGCATGCGCGGCGACATTCTTGAAATCCTGGGCCTGCCCCTGGAGTTCTGGTCGCATCCCGACGTCTTGAACGCCGACTTCAGCAACGGCGCCTACGAGAAACAGAGTGTCCTTCTGCGCGGCATGGACGGGCACACCGCCTGGGCCAATCGCGTCCTGTTGCAGCGCGCCGGCATCACTCCGGAGTTTTTGAAAAAGCTTTCCGTGGACGAGCGCAGTTACTACGGCGTGGATAAAAATATGCAGCCCAACGGCTTCCTGGTTGACGCCGGTATGGAAAAAATCGAACCGCTGCTGCCCCAACCCACTCCAGACAAGTTGCTGGCGGCGGGCCGTGCCGCCCTGCAATACAACTACAGCCTCGGCATCACCGCCTGGCTCGATCCGCTCGCCAGTGACTATGTGTTGCAGGCCTACAAGATGCTGGCCGACCACGGCGAACTGACTTCGCAAGTCGTGGCCTTTCCCCGGGTGCTTGCAAAAGATCCCGCGGCCGAACTCGCCGCCGTGCAGAAAACTCGCGAAGCCTACAAGGGCGTTCCCAACCTGCACGTGACCGGGATCAAGATCTTCGCCGACGGAGTGGTGGAATTCCCGTCTCAAACCGCGAACCTCAGCAAGCCCTACAAGAACTCCGGACGCAACGGCGAACTGCTCTTCGATCCGAAAACGTTCGCCGAGTTATGCATTGCCGCCGACAAACAAGGATTGATCATTCACGTGCACGCCCTGGGCGACGGCGCCGTGAAAGCTGCTCTCGACGGCATCGCCGCAGCCCGCCAGGCCAACGGCGATTCCCACCTGCCGCACACGCTCACTCATGAACAGTTCGTACGGCCGGAAGATTTCCCCCGCTTCCGCGAACTCGGCGTGATCAGCGCTTTGCAGCTTTTCTGGGCGGAAGCCAGCAATGACACGATTGAAATCGTGAAGCCCTATGTGGATGCGGACGTCTACCCGTGGCAATATCCCGCCCGCTCCATCCTGGACAACGGCGGGATCATTTCCGGCGCCAGCGACTGGCCGGTTTCCACCGCGAATGTCTTCCGCGCGATTTATCAGGCCGAAACCCGCAAGGGACCGGAAGGCGTCCTCGATCCTTCTCAGGACATGCCCCGCGAAGCCATGTTCTATGCCTACACCCGTAACTCGGCCCGTGCCATGAATCTGGATTCCATCGGATCCATCGCCCCCGGCAAGCGGGCGGATCTGATTCTGCTCGACCGCGACGTGCTGACTGTTGCCCCGGAGGAGATGCGGGACGCCAAAGTGCTGTGGACGATGGTGGCGGGAAAAACGGTGTATCGCGCGAAGTAAGGGCGGGTATACGGGGTCAGGCGCGAATCGCCAGGTCAACTGCAAATTTCTCTTTGACCCTTCGCTGGATCCAATCCTGAGCTTCGGCGAGAGAGCGAAAGGTCATGGTCTCCCATCCGACGCGTTCCACCAGTGCTTCCCACATGCGTGCCAGCCCGAAGCCGTGATCTTTTGGAGAAGCCACGGCCAAGAGCACACCCGGCACCGCCTTGGCGGCGATGTTGGCATTCTGCGTGACCACCCGGGAAACATCAGCGTAATTGATGTCCATGGATTCGACGGCGCTCAGGTCGATTAGGGCGTATCTCCACTTGCGGATCTCTTCGGGAGTGGCCAGGAATCCCTGATTGGCGACGAAAAAATCTTCAATGACCATTGCGCCGCTGCAATGGTAGACCACGCCCATGGCGTCGTGCCGGACTTCAACTTCGATCGGCATAAGAACATCTGTAATTATCTTAGCCTTTCTCGCTGTCCGGTGTTGCCGGTTGCCGAATCGCGGGTTCGGCTCACCCGCGCGTCGGAAGATGGCTGCAATAAAAAAGGCGCCGGAAGGGCTCCGGCGCCATCGAGTGAGAACGTCTCGCGAGATGCGGTCAAGCGAGAAGGGAAAACTTGTTCGGTTTCGCTAGCAGCTAGAAGCTAGTAGCTAGTAGCTGGAAGCTCTATTTACTTTCCGCCACCGACGGACTTGCCCCGAAATCGCCGCGCCGGCTGTTTACCGCGGTTCGCGCCGCGCGCGCGTTGGGCTGGTTCGCCGCCGCCGACCCGTAACGCTCCAGCAGAACCGGCGCCATGCTGTTCTCCGCTTCCTTGACGAAGATCATCTTGTTCTCCGAAGCCATGTCCACGCGCACGAAATCTCCCAGCTTCACCTGTCCGGTCGCGACCAGGTTGGCCAGCGGGAAAACCAGGTTGCGCTCGATCGCGCGCTTCAGGTGGCGCGCTCCGTACCGCGGGTCGGTGCCTTCTTTCAGCAAATATTCTTTCACTGCCGCAGTGCAGTTGAATACGAACTGGTTCGTCCCCGCAGCCATCAGCACGCGTTGCTGCACCATGCCGAGTTCGATATCCAGAATCTGCGCCAGATGCTCGTCGCGCAGCGTCTTAAACACCACCGTCTTGTCGATGCGGTTCATGAATTCCGGCGTGAATTTGCGCCGCGCCGCTTCCACCGCCGTCCGCTGAATCTTGTCATCGAACGACTGATCGACCTCGACCGCCTTGGGCGCAAATCCGAACCCGCCATCCACCAGGCTGGTCATTTCGCCGGCGCCCAGGTTCGAAGTCATGATGATGATGCACTGCGACAGATCCACCCGCCGGTTGTCGCCCAGCGTCAGCGTCGCTTTGTCCAGAATCCCCAGCAGCAGCTGCCACAGCGAATCCGACGCCTTCTCAATTTCGTCAAACAGCAGAATCGACAGCTTCAGCTTCTCCGTGAACCACTGGTTCAACGCTTCCTGCGTCAAAAGCGGATGCGTCTCGCGGTGCCCCAAGTATCCCGGAGGCGAGCCAATCAGCTTCGCAATCTCGTGCGAATGCTGGAACTCCGCGCAATCAATCTTGATGCAGGCCCGCGCGTCCCCAAACAACGCCTCGGCCATGGCTTCCACCACGCGCGTCTTGCCCGATCCGGTCGGCCCCAGAAACAACAGGTTCCCCACCGGACGCCCGGGAGCGTTCAGCCCAGCCAGAAACATCTGATAGATTTCGACGACCTTCTCCACGGCCTGCGTCCTGCCCCACAATGCGGCGGCGCAGGGCGGCATCAAACTCTCCAGCATCGTTGCTGCGACGGTTCGGATCCAGCACTGTTGCGAGGTTCGTTCTCATAAGACCTTCGCCCGGGCTCCCGGGCATTTTCCCTTTCGGCCGTTTTCTTCGGCTCTTCTCTATTTTTTTCCGGACTTTGTAGGCCTATCTCCGTGTCCCTGGCCCACATCCTGGAAGCGCCCCATTTTTTCGCTTCCCGAATCCTGCCCGCATCCGGCTGCCTAGGAAATAAGCAACCCGCTGGCCACGCCACGCCCATAAATCGCACCTACCCGAACCCCTGCATCCACCGAGGTTTAGCGCCAAACCACCCCAATTCCCCCGGAACGAATCTCGACTCGCGCAACCCCAAAGAGAAATACTTTGCACCATCAAGGAAGGAACCTGTACCAGTAACCAATCGACTCATGTGGGGACGGCCGCCTCGGCCGTCCAGCGAAGGCGAAGCCGAGCGCATCAGTACTCAGAACCCGGCACTCAGTGCTCAGAACGCAAGGGTTCCGACTCCTGTGGGGACGGCCGCCTCGGCCGTCCAAGCGAAGGCGAAGCCGAGCGCATCCGAGCACACTCCTTCGCCACTGGCAACTGAGTCCCGAGTGCCGAGTACTGTGCACTGCCGTGTTACTCCCCTCGTAACTAGCGACCTCCACCAACCGCGCCTACTATCGAATCCGGGTAGGTTTTCGCGGAGGAACGCTTGCGCATTTCGTCAGTTCGGATCGTTACCGGGGTGTCCTGTCTCGTTTTCGCCGCCGCCGCATGGCATGTCGGCTCGCACTCTTCGTCGACCTTCACGGCCGAAGCCCAAACGTCGAAACGATCCGCCCCAGCTCAGGCATCCCAACTGCACGTGGTCAGCGCCTCCGTACCCAGCGTTGGCAAGCCCGCCGCCATCCCCGAGCCCAAGCCCGTTGCGGCTCCGGGGACTGAAATCTACACCGCGAAGCGTGGCGAAGCTATTCCAACCATCGCCCGCCGCTACCTCGGCAAAACGAGTTACTTGACGTCTTCCGAACTGGCCAGCGCCATCCGCGCCGTGAACCACAAGTCCGACAGCCTCCAACATCCTCAAGGCCAATGAGAACATCATCATCCCCGGAATCCTGGCCGCGCCTGTCAGCGAAAAGACCATTCCCGTCCCCAAAGACTTTGAAGTCCGCGCCATCTACCTGACCGGCATCATGGCGGGCAGCGATCACGGGCTCCGCATCATCCGCCACTGGCGGGAAGTTGGCGGTAACGCCGTCGTCTTCGATATCAAGGACTCCGACGGCAGCGTCACCATTCCCTTCGAGCATCCGCTGCTGGGCAAGCACAACGTTTACCTTCACGACGTGCCGAAATTTGTACGCTTCCTGCACCAGCAGAACATGCACGCCATCGCCCGCATCGCTATCTTCCGCGACGAGCGCCTGGTCACCGAGCATCCCGAACTCGCCGTCCAGTCGAGAAAGAACAAGCAAGCCTGGCGCGAAAACGGCAAGCTGGTCTGGACCGATCCCTCCCAGCCCAAGGTGCAGGACTATAACATTGCGCTGGCGAAATACGTAGCCCAATTAGGCGCCGACGAAATCCAGTTCGACTACGTCCGCTTCCCCGCCGAAGGCGACCAGAAAGACGCGCAGTTCGTCTACCAAGGCCAGCAACCAGAACCCGCGCAGCCGGAGACCCAGGCAACCGTGAGCACCGACTCCACCTGCGCGATCCCAGTCCCGAAGCACCACAAGAAGAAGGGCATCAACTGAGGCCAACGACGCACCGCAGGTCCAAAAGGGACCGTGCCCCGTCGCCGCCAAGCCGGCCGCCCCGCGCGGCCCGCAACGCACCGACGTCATCACCGCCTTCCTGAAGAAGACCTACGCGGAACTGCATCCCACGGGCGTGCTGTTTTCCCTCGACGTCTTCGGAGTCATGGCCTGGCAGCGCCAGGTCGACCTCGCCCATACCGGACAGGACATCGTCGGCATGGCCCACTACTGCGACGTGCTCAGCCCCATGATCTACCCCTCGCACTTCTTCGGCATGGACAACATCGCCCACCCCGGCGACGAGCCCGCCCACTTCATTGGCGAGTCCATGGACCGCTTCGAACTCATCACCAAAGGCAGTGGAGTCGTGATCCGTCCCTGGCTGCAAGCCTTCCACTGGCGCACCAAGACCTACTCGCCCGAATACATCAAGGTGCAAGTCGAGACTGCCAAGAATAAAGGCGGCATCGGATTCTTGTTCTGGAACGCTGCCAACGACTACTCCAAGCCCTACGAAGCCATGCCGGAAATGAAGGCCGCCAACGCCAAAGAAAAGGACAAATTCTTTCGCGGCGACGAACTCCCCGTGGCAACCACGCAAGCGGCTCTAGCTTCTGCGCCCGCGCCATCTGGAACGCACTAAGTCTCGGGACCAGCACAGAACGTGTGGGGACGGCCTCGCCCGTTTGGGCTCGGACACGGCTCCTCCAGGATTTCCGGTTCTTTACTTGAGCTTTTCTCTCGTGTCTCTGTGTCTCCGCATTGGCTTGCGTGCGGTTCTGGCCAAGGACTCTCATCCGCTGCTACACTAACAAGTTTGGTTAGTCGATTCTGACCAGCTCTGGTCGGAGTACTGTCGGGAAAATCATGTTAAAACCAGGTGACATCGCCATTGTCAGTGGGGCGCGCACGCCCTTTGGCCGCTATTGCGGCAAATTCAAGGACTTTACGGCGCAGGAGTTGGGCGCGGTTGCGGCCAAGGGCGCGATTGAGCGCGCGGGGATCGATGCCAAGGAATTCGATCACGTCGTGTTGGGGAACGCGCAGCAGACTACGGGCGACGCGCTGTATGGGGCGCGGCACGTGGGGTTGCGGGCGGGGATTCCGATTGAGACTCCGGCGCTGACGGTGAATCGGCTGTGCGGGTCGGGGATGCAGTCGATTGTCAGTCGGCGGCGCAGATGATCCAGACCGAAGAAGCGAAGATTGTGCTGGCGGGCGGGATGGAAGCGATGTCGCAGGCGCCGTTTGTGATTCGCGGGCGGGATGGATTTACGCTGGCGCCGGGCGGGAAGCTGGAAGATTCGCTGATGGTGGCGTTGCTGGATACGTATTGCGGATCGTATATGGCGAATACGGCCGAGCTGTATGGCTCGGCAGCAGGGGATTACGCGGCAGACGCAGGATGAGTTTGCGCTGCGCTCGCAGCAGCGGGCGGATGCGGCTTATAAAGAGGGGCGGCTGCAGGAAGAGCTGCGCCGGTGCCGCTGCGGAATTCAAAGGGCGAGGCCGACGGGGGAGTCGCTGACTGAGGATGATCACCGGCGTCCGCAGACCACGATGGAGGGGCTGGCGAAGCTGCGGCCGGCGTTTGGGAAGAATGGGACGGTGACGGCGGGGAATGCCAGCGGGATTGTGGATGGCGCGGCGGCGGTGGTGGTGATGTCGCTGGAGCAGGCGCAGAAGCGGCAGTCTGAGCCGCTGGGACGGATTTGCGGGTGGGGGATTGCGGGCGTCGAGCCGAAGCTGATGGGGCGCGGGTCCGGTGCCGGCTTCGAAGATTGCGCTGCAGAAGGCGGGGCTGTCGCTGGATTACATCGATCTGATTGAAGTGAATGAGGCGTTTGCGGCGCAGTATCTGGCGGTGGAGAAGGAACTTGGGACTCGATCGCGAGAAGGTGAACGTGAATGGCGGAGCGATTGCGCTGGGGCATCCGCTGGGGGCGACCGGGACGCGGCTGGTGATTACGCTGCTGTATGAGTTGCGGCGGCGGAAGAAGAAGTATGGGCTGGCTACGGCTTGCATTGGCGGCGGGCAGGGGATTGCGATGGTGGTGGAGAGCTTTCAGCTAGAGACCAGCCGCGTTGGGCTCTTATGGTTATCGCGATAATGACACATGACGCCTGGCGTAAATTGCCAGACAAGTGAGATTGTAGCATTTTCGTATTTCAGAGGTCGCACGTCCGCACTAGCAGATGCGGCATTGACCTGTGTAATCGGAACGACCTATTGGACTGTGGAGGTCACGCGATCCTACGATTGGAATTCGATCAGGCAAACCAATGTGAACGTTATCAATCGCGATTATTACCTGCCACAAGGCCATTCGTCGTCTGCTTTGGGTCAAGTCGCTAATGCTGGACAACAAGGTAGCATCAGACTGTCAGATCGAGCAGTCTGACAGATTATATGCTGCCTCGACGTCTCTCGAGGAATGGTCAAAAGACGAACCACTAGGTGATCTCCTGAGCGCAGAGTCGAAGCGGATCGGCTATCGCATTCCGATCTGGTGCAGGCAAAATGCATACGGTTCTCCGCATTCGCTCAGAATGACAAGGTATTTCTAGAACTTGTTTGCATCGAAGGTAAGCAATTATGGAAATCAAGAAAGTTGGAGTTCTCGGTTGTGGGCTGATGGGGTCTGGCATTGCGCAGGTTTGCGCGATGGCTGGATTCGACGTCACTGTGCTTGAAGTCGAGCAGAAGTTTCTCGACAAGGGGTTTGCGGGGATTGAGAAATCGCTGGCGAAGTTTGCCGAGCGGCCGGTCGAGAAGGGCGGGATCACGGCGCAGCAGAAAGACGCGACTCGGGCGCGGCTTAAGGGGACGACTAACAAGTCCGACCTGGCGATTGCGACATTGTGATCGAGGCCATCATCGAGAACGTCGAAGAGAAGAAGAAGATGTATGCGTCGCTCGATGGCATGGTGAAGAAGGACGCGATTTTTGCTTCGAATACTTCTTCGATTTCGGTGACGGAGCTTGTTGACTGCGGTGAAGCGGCCGGAGCGGTTTATCGGGCTGCACTTTTTTAATCCGGTGCCGCTGATGAAACTGGTGGAAGTGGTGCGGACGATTGCCACTGCGCGACGACGTTTACGACGTCGGCTTACGAGTTTGCGAAGAAGCTGGGCAAGGTTCCGGTGCGGACTTCGGACAAGACGGGATTCATCGTGAACCGGCTGCTGGTGCCGTATTTGCTGGATGCGATCCGCGCGTATGAAGAGGGCGTGGGGTCGATTGAGGATATCGATAACGCGATGAAGCTGGGCTGCGGGTATCCGATGGGGCCGTTTACGCTGCTGGATTTTGTGGGGCTCGATACGACTTACTACATCACGCATGTGATGTATGACGAGTTCAAGGAGCGGCGGTTTGCGTCGCCTCCGCTGCTGAAGCGGATGGTGATGGCGGGGTGGTACGGGCGGAAGTCGGGGCGCGGGTTTTATGATTATGCGGACCCGAAGAAGCCGGGGCGAAGAAGCTTTAGGAACTCGACCACGGAGGCACGGAGACACGGACGAACATTCAGGAATACCGGCTCTCTCCGTGACTCAATGCGTCCGTGGTGCGTCGCTGATTTGTGGATTCCGAAAGGAATTTATGAACTTTCGAAAACATACTTCTCGAAAAGAAAAACTCGATTGCCTACGTCACCGTCAACCGGCCGAAGGTGCTCAATGCGCTCAACATGGCGACCATGGAGGAGCTGCGGGCGGCGTTTCATGACATCAAGAACGACAAGGCGATTCGCGTCGTCATCTTTACCGGAGCGGGCGAGAAGGCGTTTATTGCCGGGGCCGACATTGGCGAACTGGCGAAGCACGATGCGGTTTCCGGCAAGGAGTACACGCATCGCGGGCAGTCGGTGCTGAACTTGATTGAGAATCTGGGCAAGCCGGTGATTGCCTGCATCAACGGATTTGCGCTCGGCGGCGGATGCGAGATTGCGCATGGCTTGCACCATGCGGCTGGCCAGCGAGAATGCGAAGCTGGGGCAGCCGGAGGTGAAGCTGGGGATTATCCCGGGATACGGGGGATCGCAGCGGCTGCCGCGGCTGGTGGGCAAGGGGCTGGCGATGCAGATGGTGCTGGCGGGGGAGATGATCACGGCGCAGGAGGCGCATCGCATCGGGCTGGTGAATGAAGTGACGGCGCCGGCGGAGTTGATTCCGCGGGCGGAGGCGATTGCGGCGAAGATTATTGCGAATGCTCCGCTGGCCGTGCAGTATGCGATGGAGGCCGTCAACAAAGGCATGGAGATGACTTTGGCCGAGGGGCTTTATCTGGAGGCGACGTTGTTTGGGGTGTGCTGCGCGACCGAGGATAAGACGGAAGGGACTACGGCGTTTCTGGAGAAGCGGGCGGCGGCGTTTAAGGGGAAGTAACGTCAAGGGCTTTCACCACAGAGGACACAGAGGACACAGGATAGGCTTCAACAGGGAGACACAGAGTCACGGAGAAGAAAATCAAATTGAAAGTTGAATCGGCTCCTGAGACTGCGTTCCTGCGCTGGAGGGACAGCTCAACGCTGCCGGGAAAGCGGTTTGCGATTGTCGTCTCGCGCTTTAATGCGTTTATCACCGAGCGGCTGTTGCAGAGCGCTTGCGATGGGCTTGCTGCGCTCCGGGCGCGCAAGAAAGACATCGATATCGTGCGGGTGCCGGGGGCGTTTGAGATTCCCGCTGGCGGCGCGGACTCTGGCTTTGACTGGGAAGTACGACGCCATCATTTGTATTGGCTGTTTGCTGCGCGGCGACACGGCGCATTATGACGTGATCGTCAATGAGGTCACGCGAGGGATTGGGCAGTCGGCGCAGGAGACTGGGGTGCCGCATGCGTTTGGCGTGCTGACTTGCGAGACACTGGAGCAGGCCATTGATCGCGCCGGGCTGAAGATGGGGAACAAGGGATTTGAGGCGGCGCTGGCGGCGGTGGAGATGGCGTGTTTAAAGCAAGCTATCAGCTCGTCAGCCTTCAGCCATCGGCTCAGGGCAGGCTAAGGACAGCTGTCAGCGAGAAGCAGATTCCTCGCGTTGCTCGGAATGACAAGGGGAAGAAGAAGTCAGAGCGGCGCAAGTAATCCCTGATCCACTGAGCCGCTGCGGTACACTGGAAATTGCGCAATAACCACCGCAGGGCTTTGCCCGCGGGACTGACGAAGGCTCTGACCGCTGACACAAACCATGGGTACTCGCCGCAAATCTCGGGAACTGGCGCTGCAGATGCTGTTTCAGTCGGACATGGGCAAGCAGGATGCCGAGCAGGTGCGGCGGACGTTCTGGGCCGAGCATGGGACGGCGAGCGCGGAAGTGCGCGGATTTGCCGACGATCTGTTTCGGGTGGCGACCGATCGCAACGCGGAGATTGACGGGTTGATTGAGAAGCATGCCGAGCACTGGCGCATGGAGCGCATGGCGGCGGTGGATCGCAATCTGCTGCGCGCGGCGGTGGCCGAGTTGCTGGCGTATCCGGAGACTCCGCGGGCGGTGGTGATCAACGAAGCGCTGGAGATTGCGCGGAAGTTTTCCAGTCCGGAGTCGGTGCACTTCGTGAACGGCGTCCTCGATAGTGTGGGGAAAGAACTGGAGAAGACAGGCGTAAGAGGTTATCCTCGGCCAGAGTGCCGGTTCATCACGCTCCCTCTTCCAGGCAATTCCTCTCCGCGACCTATCTGCAACCGCTTCTCACTTGCCACGAGGCGAGAACCCAGCACACCGAGACGAATGAGCCTGAGAACTGAGACCTGCCCTACGGTCTGGCGACCACCAGGTTCAATGCGCACGCGGCCGACGCGGGGCTGTAGGTGCAAAACGGGTTCAAGTAGTTGGGCAAGTTGGGGAAAGAGAGCTGTACCTGGTCACTGCCGCCGAGGGCAGTGCTGACCTCGTGCAGCATGCCGTCGCTGCCCGCGATCAAGATTGTGCCGGCATCGACGCTCATGTCCGCGCTGAGGGGGGTGGCATTTCCCAGGAGTTCAATACCGCTGGTCACCGCGCCGGCGCCGAAATCGTAGACCAGAATGCTGGCGAAACCGGTGGCGGCCACATACAGTTGCGTGCCGTCGGCGGAGGCGAAGAAGTTCACCGGCTGGATGCTGCCCTGGCCCAATTCGATGCGCTGCGCCAACCGGGAGGGGTCGCCGCTGGTAAAGGTCAGGGTCTGGGGACAAAGGGTTCCGACCTGCGGGCGCAGTGATCGTGGCCGTGAGGATGTCGAACCCGGTAGCGTCCAGCACGAAGACATGGTTCCCGTCGGGAATCGTAAATCCATAAGAGTCGTGGCCCTCGATGTGCACGCCGGGCAATACTTTCATGAAAAGGGGATTCCCGGGCAAAGGCACCGAAGGTGCGGAGACTTGATTGTTACAGGTACTAAACGCGGTGACATTCGCCGAGCCGCCATTCGCGGCGGCCTCGGCCACGAAAGCGAACGCGCCGTTCGAGGAGAGGGCGAGGGTGTTCGCGTTGGCCGGTCCTGCCAGGGCAAACGGTCCCTGCAAGGCTTGCAGGGAGGAATAGACGTAGAGCGAACTGCCGCCGTTGCCGAGGATGAATGCCTTCAATCCATCGGGCGAGAACGCGGCCGCCACAGCATTGGCGATATTCAACGCGCTGGCCGACAGCGAACTGGTATTGGCGGCGTTGACGACATAAACCTGATTCGGAGTGTGCACCGTATCGGAAAAGACGGCGACGGTTCCGTTGTTGGACGTTGCCAGCACCTTTCCGGTCACGGTGCCCAGCCCTGTGAAGGGGCTGTTGGCGGTGCCGAAATTCGCCGGGTTGATCAGCACGGCGCCGAAGTCGCTTCCCTGAAAAGCCTTGTCGCCCGCGAGATCGAAGAGCAAGGAATTGGGAGCAGCAGGTGCGTAATTCCCGGAGCCCGTCGAAGCTTTCGAGGTCGCGAGGCTATAAATCGAGGTGGTGCAGGTCGACGGTGGATACGAGGAACATCCCGTGCTGGTTGCAAGCACGCCGGTCGGGGCGGTGGTCCCCGTGACGACTGCGGAGATGGCCCCATACCCGGTCAAAGGGATGTTCCCAGTGGGAGTAACGAAGACCGGAGAAGCGTAGACAGGAACAGGGATGAGTTCCTGGCAACTGGTGAACTGTGGGTACTGGGCGTGAAAAAACTGGGTGCAGGAGGCTATGGCGGCAGCCGAGGAGAGGGATGCGGGGACAATAGGGAATCCGATGTTGCAGGTGGGCGGCGAGCAGGAGGCCGTCACCGATCCGGCCCCGGGCAATGAAGTCGTGATCGCACAGGATTGCAGGCAACCCGCGCTCGCACCCACTACGCCGGGTTGTGAGGAACTCCAGGTCAATGGGATCTTGCTGAGGACGATGCCGCCGTTGGTGTTGGGTAACGAACTGTTTCCCATGACGTCGATGACGGTGGCGACGGCAGTCTCCGGGGTTCCCTTGGCGCTGACGAAGCTGGTTTGAGTGGATCCCGCGGAGCCCACTTCGAGCGCGATGTTCGCGATGGGACAAGTCTCAAAGAAGTCAAGCGCCGGCGAAGTGATGTTCTGCGAATTATGGTATTGCGGTTGATGGAACGCCGAACTGGAAAGCCCGCTGGCCGAGGCGAAAATCTGCGCCATCCCGGGCGTATCAGCCCTTGCCGTCGCCTGATTCGTGGGGAAATTGTAGGCCGTATTCACAAGTGGGGTCAGGGTGACCACGCTCGGGTTATTCGAGAACCAGGTAAAAGGGCCGACCGAAGAAGTGATGTCGGAACCCTGGCTGAAGGCGTGCGCCTCCACGGTCATGGTCTGGCTCTGGGAGAGGCAAGGCTCCTGAACCGGGACACCGTCGAGCAGAACTCCGGTGACGGTGATGTTGTCGATGGGAGGGTGCACGAAAACGTAGGTAGGAGTGCTACTGGCACCCAGGGCGGAGGCGGTCACTTGGACCGCGCCAGTGCCACCGGGAGTGCAGGTGGTGAAAGCTACGTCCCAGTGTCCGGCACAAGCGACTCCGTTGGGGGCGATATTCAACACAGACGTATCACTGGAGGAAAAAGCCACGGAAGTCGCCAGGGTGGTGCCGGAGGCAGTTTGCACCGAGGCGGTGAAAACGAGCACGCCGCCCAGTGTCAAGGAGGTGTTGGTAGCGGGAGTCAGGTTGACTCTCCCGGGAAACAATGGGGGGCCTGCCTTGGAACCGCCGCCACATCCGCTCACACTCCATAGAGAAAGGATTGCCACTGCCAACTGCAGAGCCTTCGAAAGCGACCTACCCATGCACCCCTCTTTAAGCGTTGTCCCAGCCCGCACCCGGACTCACGCAGGACGAGCCGTCGAATGAATTGGAAAACTTGTAGTGTAGAGGCTGGAGGCGGAATCAGCAAGCGCAGCGTGATGCCGGTGCTTGCCGGCCGGCTCCCGAATCGTGTTTCGAGCAATCCGTGAGTGGGATGCAAAAACTCGGGTTGACGATGTTTGCAGCGACTTGCTATAGTAGTTTGGTTCCGCGAGTACATCCAGGCTTGCTGTGTGCTGTGAGTTTTGCGGCAGTGTGAGCAGAGCTTGCAGTTGAGCTATAGAAAAATGCGTTTCCGGATGAAGTGCAGGTTCGGAAACTTTCCTCGCTGAAACGTTCCTGCGGTGCCTTCCGCCCTATTGTGGAAGGATATGCAGGGCAAGGCTGACGAAACGGAGTGCCCCCGGAGTTTGGCCGGGCGCCACCGTCGGCAGCGAAAGTCTAAGGGAATCCAGAATCTCTCTGGCATTTTGCGGTGAGAAGTAATGGTTGGCGAAAAGCCGGCCATGCCCACGGATGCGCGTCAAACAGGATTGCAGGATTTGAGCGGTGCCTCCTGCGCGTGAAGGCAGGATTGTTGCGCGACTGATGTCGTGCGGCTAAGGAGTTGCGAGAGTGCCTACGTTTAACCAGTTGGTTGCTCAGGGCCGCAAGCGGCCCCGTTACAAGACGGCGAGCCCGGCGTTGCAGGGATGTCCGCAAAAGCGCGGCGTTTGCACCCGCGTGTACACGCAGACGCCCAAGAAGCCGAACTCGGCGTTGCGGAAAGTCGCGCGTGTTCGACTGACGAACGGAATTGAAGTGACGACATACATTCCTGGTGTCGGCCACAACTTGCAGGAGCACTCGATTGTGCTGATCCGCGGGGGCCGTGTGAAAGATCTGCCGGGTGTGCGCTATCACGTGATTCGCGGGACGCTGGATGCCGTGGGCGTTGCCGGTCGCATGCAGGGACGCTCGAAGTACGGCGCCAAGCGGCCGAAGAAGGGTTAAGAAGCAAGTGCTTAGTGGCTAGTGGTTAGTGGCTAGCTGCCAGCGGTCAATATGCTCAAGCTAGAAGCTATGAGCTATGGAGCTAGAAGCTTACATGCCTCGTAAAGGACATATCGCCAAGCGGACCGTCCCGGCCGATGCCGTTTACCAATCGGATCTGGTGACGAAGTTTATTAACTCGATGATGTGGCAGGGCAAGCGCTCGACCGCCGAGGGCATCTTCTATGAGGCGTTGGCGAAGGTGCAGGAAAAGGGCGGCGATGAAGCGCTGAAGCTCTTTAAGAAGGCCGTCGAGAATGCGAAGCCGCTGCTCGAGGTTAAGACGCGCCGCGTCGGTGGCGCCAACTATCAGGTGCCGGTGGAAGTGAATGCCGACCGCCGTACTTCGCTGGGGATTCGCTGGCTGATTACCTATGCCCGGGCCCGCGGCGAAAAGGGAATGGTTGAGAAGTTGACCAACGAATTGCTGGACGCCGCCGCCGGAAAAGGCGCGGCTATCAAGAAGAAGGAAGATGTTCACCGCATGGCGGAAGCCAATAAGGCATTCGCGCATTACCGGTGGTAAAGGAAGGAAATTGAGTCATTGGGTAATTGGGTAATTGAGTAATCTGGTCAAGAGCGATTGGGAGTTTGTGATTTTCAATTGCCAAATTACGCAGATCTCTCAATTACCAAATCGAAACAGCAGTCGGAGCCCAGAAAGAGTTAGAGAGCCGTGCCCAGAACAGTCCCATTAGAGCGTTGCAGGAACATCGGCATCATGGCCCACATCGATGCCGGCAAGACCACTACGACGGAGCGCATCCTGTTTTATACGGGACGGACGCACCGCATCGGAGAGGTGCACGAAGGCACGGCCACCATGGACTGGATGGAGCAGGAGCAGGAGCGCGGCATCACGATTACGTCGGCGGCGACGACCTGCACCTGGCGCGACATTCGCATCAATATTATTGATACGCCCGGCCACGTCGATTTCACGGCGGAAGTTGAGCGCTCGCTGCGCGTGCTGGATGGCGCGGTCGCGGTGTTTGACGCAGTGCACGGCGTGCAGCCGCAGTCGGAAAAAGTCTGGCGCCAGGCGGATAAGTACGGCGTCCCGCGAATTTGCTTTATCAACAAGATTGACAAGATGGGTGCCGATTTCGAGCATGCCGTCGATACCATCCGCAAGCGCCTCAGTGCCAAGCCCGTCGCGATTCAATTTCCTATCGGCCAGGAAGACAAGTTCAGGGGCGTCATCGACCTGATCAACATGAAGTCGATCGTGTGGCAAGACGATACGATGGGCGCGGAATACGTCACCGAAGAAATTCCCGCCGAACTGAAGAAGAAAGCCGAAGCGTTTCACGCCCAGTTGGTTGAGAGCATCGCCGAGAACGACGACGAAATCCTGCACAAGTTCCTGGAAGGCGAAGAGATCACGGCGGACGAACTGCGTTCCTCGCTGCGCAAGTCGACCATCGCGCTGAAAGTGTTTCCGGTGGTGGTGGGAACGGCGTTCAAAAACAAAGGCGTGCAGCCGCTGCTGGATGCGGTTGTCGACTACCTGCCTTCGCCGCTCGATGTGCCGGAAACGCATGGCATCAACCCCGACAACGGGGAGAAGATTTTCCGCCATGCCGACGACAAAGAGCCGTTTGCGGCGCTGGCGTTCAAGATCATGGCGGATCCGTTCGTTGGGCAGTTGACGTTTATCCGCGTGTACTCCGGGCAGCTCAAGACGGGCGATTCCGTGCGGAACGTGCGCACGACCAAGACGGAGCGCATCGGGCGTTTGCTGAAGATGCACGCCAACAAGCGCGAAGAGATCAGCGAAATTCTGGCAGGCGACATTTGCGCGGCTGTTGGTTTGAAGAACGTCGGCACGGGCGACACGATTTGCGACGAAGATCATCCCATCGCGCTGGAATCGATCACGTTTGCGGTTCCCGTCATTTCGGTTGCGGTCGAGCCGAAGACCAAGGCCGACCAGGAAAAGATGGGCATGGCGCTCAGCCGCCTGGCCCAGGAAGATCCCACCTTTAAGGTTCATACCGATCCCGACAGCGGACAGACCATCATCAGCGGCATGGGCGAATTGCATCTGGAAATTATCGTCGACCGCATGATGCGCGAGTACAAAGTCGAGGCCAACGTCGGCAAGCCGCAGGTGGCGTATCGCGAGACGATCCGCAGGCACGCCGAGGCGGAAGGCAAGTACATCCGGCAGACGGGCGGGCGCGGCCAGTACGGGCACGCGAAGATTTATCTCGATCCGCAACCCGCGGGAACTGGCTACGAGTTTGTGAACGACATCGTGGGCGGCTCGGTGCCGAAGGAATTCATCAAGCCGATCGATCAGGGCATTCAGGAAGCGCTGGAAGGCGGCATCCTGGCTGGCTATCCGATGGTCGATGTGAAGGCGACGCTGTACGACGGCAGCTATCACGACGTCGACTCGAACGAAATGGCGTTCAAGATTGCCGGGTCGATGGCGTTCAAAGAGGCCGCCCGCAAGGCTTCTCCGGTGTTGCTCGAGCCGGTGATGGCGGTGGAAGTGGTGACGCCGGAAGATTACGCCGGCGTGATCATGGGTGATTTGAGTTCGCGCCGCGGGCGCATTGAAGGCATGGAGCACCGCGCGGGTTCGCAGGTGATCAAGGCCATCGTTCCGCTGGCGGAAATGTTTGGTTATGCGACCCACATGCGTTCGTCGACGCAGGGCCGCGCGGAATACTCGATGCACTTCGCGCGCTATGAGGAGGCTCCGCGGTCGGTGGCGGAGGAAATCATCGCCAAGGTGCAGGGAACGGCGAAATGATCGCCGCAGCGATCATCCTGAGCGTTCTTTTGTGAAGGATTCGGTCGCGGAGAGAAGTTGCATAGATCCTTCGGCGCAAAAGGCGCGCCTCAGGATGACAACGGGTGTAGCTAGAAGCTAAGAGCTAGGAGCTAGAGAGCTGAGTTATGGCGAAAGAAAAATTTGATCGCAATAAGCCGCACTGCAACGTAGGGACGATTGGTCACATTGATCACGGCAAGACGACGTTGACGGCGGCGATCACGAAGGTGTTGCAGAAGCACAATCCGAAGATTGTGTTCCGCTCGTTTGACTCGATTGATAACGCGCCGGAAGAGAAGGCGCGCGGCATCACGATTGCCACGGCGCACGTGGAGTACGAGACGGCGAACCGGCACTACGCGCACGTGGATTGCCCGGGCCACGCCGACTACATCAAGAACATGATTACGGGCGCGGCGCAGATGGATGGCGCGATTCTGGTGGTGGCGGCGACGGATGGTCCCATGCCGCAGACACGCGAGCACGTGCTGCTCGCCCGCCAGGTGGGTGTGCCGTACATCGTGGTGGCGCTGAATAAGTGCGATGCGGTGGACGATCCCGAGTTGCTGGACCTGGTTGAGCTCGAAGTGCGCGAGTTGCTGAAGTCGTACAAGTTTCCGGGCGATGACGTGCCGGTGATTCGCTTGTCGGCACTGGGCGCGCTGAACGGGGAAGCGAAGTGGGAAGCGCAGATTGACGCTCTGATGAAGGCGGTGGATGAGAGCGTGCCGCAGCCGGCGCGTGAGCTGGACAAGCCGTTCCTGATGCCGATCGAAGATATTTTCTCGATCTCGGGCCGGGGCACGGTGGTGACGGGCCGTATCGAGCGCGGCAAGGTGAAGGTGGGCGAGGAAGTGGAAATCGTCGGCTTCCGCGAGACGCGCAAGACGGTGGTCACGGGCGTCGAAATGTTCAAGAAGCAGTTGGACGAGGGCATGGCGGGCGACAACGCCGGCTTGCTGCTGCGCGGCATTGGCAAGGAAGATGTGGAGCGCGGCATGGTGCTGGCGAAGCCGGGATCGATCACGCCGCACACCAAGTTCAAGGCCGAGGTCTACATCCTGACGAAGGAAGAAGGCGGAAGGCATACGCCGTTCTTCAAGGGCTATCGTCCGCAGTTTTATCTGCGCACGACGGACGTGACGGGAGTTGCGGAGTTGCCGGCGGGCACGGAGATGGTGATGCCGGGAGACAACGTGGGCCTGGTGATCGAGCTGATCACGCCGGTGGCCATGGAAAAGGGCTTGCGGTTCGCGATTCGTGAAGGCGGGCATACGGTAGGCGCGGGTACGATTGCGGAGATTATTCAGTAATGAGGTGCGCGGGCAAGTTGCCCGCGCCACAGCCGGCGGGACGCCGGCGCTACTAAAACGCGGCTTGCGGCTTGCCGCCGGTTCTTTCCTTCCGGAGATGCCGGGAGGGGTTAGAGAGATGACACAGTGATTGGAAAAGAAAGAATTCGCATCCGGTTGAAGGCTTACGACTATCGCATCTTGGATCAGTCGACGGGCGAGATCGTGGAAACGGCGCGGCGCACGGGCGCACAGATTGCGGGACCGATTCCACTGCCCACGATGAAGAACAAGTACTGCGTGCTGCGTTCGCCGCACGTGGACAAGAAATCGCGGGAACAGTTTGAGATCCGCACGCACAAGCGGTTGCTCGATATTCTCGAACCGACGCAGCAGACGGTGGACGCACTGATGAAGCTCGATCTGCCGGCGGGTGTGGATGTCGAGATTAAGGCGTTCGGGAAAGAACATAAGTAAGGCGCGGGCTGCGCCCGCGGAACGGACGAATGCGTCCGTTTCCACATGGGCAATGCCACACGAGCTGATTCGCTCCCCAGCCAATAGCTATAGGCCATGCTGGGAATGGAGAAGGAAATGCCAACGAAGGTTACGGGGATTCTGGGGAAGAAGGTCGGCATGACGCAGCTGTTTGACTCGAAGGGCGACGTTCGCCCGGTCACAGTGCTGCAGGCTGGTCCGTGCGTGGTGACGCAGCATAAGTCAGCCACGAAAGACGGCTACGAAGCTGCCCAGATTGGATTGGTGGAGTTTGTGAAGCAGTCGCGGCTGACCAAGCCGGCGCAGGGTCACTTGGCGAAGAACAATCTTCCTCCAGTGAAGTTCATGCGCGAAGTGCCGCTCGAGGTCGAGGGCACGCCTGATGGAGACGGTTCGGTGAAGGTTGGAGACCGCGTGCTGGTCGAGATTTTCGAAGGCGAGCGGTTTGTCGATATCGTCGGGATCAGCAAGGGAAAAGGATTTCAGGGTGTCGTGAAGCGGCATCATTTTGGCGGTGGTCCGAAGTCGCACGGTTCGATGTTCCAGATTACCGGCTCGATTGGATCATCGGCGTTCCCGTCGCGTGTATTTAAAGGAATGCGGATGTCGGGACACATGGGCAATGCCCGCGTGACTCAGCGCAACCTGCGCGTGCTGGGCGTGGATAAGGACGAGAATCTGCTGGTGGTAGAGGGCAGCGTGCCGGGACCCGAGGGCGGCTACATCGTGATTACGAAAGCGAAGAAACCGCCACGAGAACGGCGCGGATTCGCAGGGTCGGCGACGGTGGATCCGTTGAAGGCGGCGAAGAGAGCGGCGAAGAAGGCATAAGGAAGCGCGCGCGGACGAATGCGTCCGCCGCTACGTGAGACATATGGCAACGATTGATATCCATAATCTGAGCGGCGAGAAGGTTGGGACGATGGATCTCGCCGATGAAATCTTCGGCGCGGTTAACGAAGATCTGCTCTGGGAAGCGGTGAAGCATTACCGCGCCGGGCAGCGCGCCGGCACGCACAAGACCAAGGGCCGCTGGGAAGTTTCCGGTTCCGGCAAGAAGCTCTGGAAGCAGAAGGGCACGGGCCGGGCCCGCATCGGATCGATCCGGTCGCCACTGTGGCGGCACGGCTATACGGTGCATGGTCCGCAGCCGCGCTCTTACGACTACGCCTTCCCCAGGAAGAAGTTGATGGGCGCGTTGCGCTCGGCGCTGGCCGCGAAACTGGCGGATGGCAAGCTGATCGTGGTGAATTCGTTCGACATGAAAGAAGTGAAGACCAAGGAGTTCCGCAAGTCGCTGGACTCGCTGAAAGTGGATGCGACGGTTCTGATTATCGAAGAGCCGAAGCACGAGAATCACAATCTGGCCTTGAGCGCCCGCAACATCAAGGGGCTTGAGATGGTGCTGAGCAACGAAGTGCATCCGTATCATCTGCTGAAGTATGACCGGGCGATTTTCTCGCAGCCGGCGATCGAGAAGCTGCAAGTTTCGCTGAAGTCCTCGGTGTCAAAGCGGCAGCACAAGCCGGAAGCCGACGAAGGCACGAAGAAGGCGCACAGCGAGCGGCGCCGTCGTTCGCGGACTGACAAAGCGGCGGAGGTGGCCTGATGAAATCCGCATACCAGATTATTCGCCGTCCCGTGATTACCGAGAAGGGCCTGGCCATCAAGGAAAACCAGAACACGCTGGTCTTCCAGGTGGAACCGAAGGCGACCAAGACGGAAATCAAGCAAGCGGTGCAGACGATTTTCAAAGTGAAGGTGCATTCCGTGCGCACCGCGACGTATGTGGGAAAAGAGCGGCGGCGCGGAAAGTTTGCGGGCTACCGTCCCGACTGGAAGAAGGCGTACGTGCGGCTGCGGGCGGGCGAGAAGATGCCGGAGTACGCGCAGAATCTGTAAAAGGGATTCCGGCTTCCGGGAAGAGCAGATTCCTCACCGGCATAGTTCGCCGGTTCGGAATGACAGAGAGTTTGTAGCAGCAAAGAAGAGCTGATTATGCCAATCAAGACATACAGACCGACGACGCAGACGTTGCGCTATCGCACGACGCTGGTCAATGACGACATTACGACCAAGCATCCGCATAAGCCGCTGGTCGAGCCCAAGCCGCGCACCGGCGGACGCCGCAATTCCGGCGATACCACGATGCGGTTCATTGGCGGCGGGCACAAGCGCAAGCTGCGCATCATCGATTTCAAGCGCGACAAGACCGGGATTCCGGCGACCGTGACGACGATCGAGTACGATCCGAACCGCTCTTCGCGCATTGCGTTGCTGGCCTATGCTGATGGCGAAAAGCGTTACATCATTCAGCCGGAAGGGCTGAAGGTGGGGCAGAAAGTGGTGAGCGGACCCGAGGCCGACATTCTTGTTGGCAATGCGCTGCCGCTGCGGAACATTCCGCCAGGCACGCAGATTCACAACCTGGAATTGAAGCCGGGCAAGGGCGGGCAGATGGTGCGGTCGGCGGGCGGCGCGGCGCAGTTGATCGCCAAAGAAGAAGAGTACGCGCTGGTGAAGCTGCCTTCGGGCGAGACGCGCAAGATTTCGCAGGACTGCATGGCGACGATCGGGCAGGTAGGAAATCTCGATCACGAGAACGTGACCATCGGAAAAGCGGGGCGTTCGCGGTGGCTGGGAAAGCGTCCGCATAACCGCGGCGTGTCGATGAACCCGGTCGACCATCCGCACGGTGGTGGTGAAGGCAAGACCTCCGGTGGACGTCATCCGGTGACGCCGTGGGGACAGCCCACGCGCGGGTACAAGACGCGGAACAACAAGCGTACGGACAAGTTTATTGTGAGCCGGCGCAGTAAGTAGATTTTGTAGAGACGTAGCTTGCTACGTCTCAGGCAGCGGAGATGTGGCAAGCCGAGACGTTGCAAGCAACGTCTCTACATGAGGAGTTTATGGCACGTTCAACCAAGAAAGGCGCGTTCGTGGATGCCTACCTTCAGGCGAGGGTAGAAGGCATGAATGCGCGCAACGAGAAAAAAGTGCTGCGCACCTGGTCGCGGCGTTCCACTGTTGTGCCTGAGATGGTGGGACACACGATCGCGGTGCATAACGGCAAAAAGTTCATTCCGGTCTACGTCACCGAGAACATGGTGGGCCACAAGCTGGGTGAGTTCAGTTTCACCCGCACATTCAAGGGGCACTCCATGCGCGCGGCGACGGAAGTTGCGGCCAAGCCTGCTGGGATCCCGGGCGGTCCGGGAGCGATTACTCCGTCGGCTCCGGCAGCACCCGCGGCACCGAAGGCGTAACGAGCTACGAGCTTTGAGCCACGAGCTATGAGTAGGAACTGAGATTACGACTATGGAATTTCGAGCGGAAATGCGGTACTTGCGGGTTTCGCCGCAGAAGGCACGGCTGGTCCTGGAGTTGATTAAGGGCAAGCGCGTGGAAGAGGCGCGCAACACGCTGGCGTTCACCAAAAAGCGCGTGGCGGCGCACGTGGGCAAGCTGCTGCAGTCGGCGCTGGACAACGCGAACTTTCTCAGCGCCGAGAAGAATCTCGACGTCGAGATCGACAACCTGTACGTGAAGAGTGCGATCGCCAACGACGGGCCGCGCATGAAGCGCATCCGTCCGGCGCCGCAGGGACGCGCGTACCGCTACCAGCGGCGCATTGCGCACATCACGTTGATCCTGGCGGAGCGCGGGAAGAGTGGCGACGCTGGACCGAGACATGCTGGGGATGCCAGGACAGTCGAGGCGGCTCCGGCGAAGGGTAAGCGGCGGGCTCCGGCGGCTAAGGCGTCCGGGAAGAAGAAAGCGGTTGCGAAGTGACCGTGTTTTCGGGCGTGAGCGTAGCGGAAGCCCGCAGCGGTCATCCTGAGCGTAGCGAAGGATCTTGAGTACCTAAGAGTTCGATTTAGGAGAAGCAATGGGACAAAAAGTCCATCCTTATGGTTTTCGCCTCGGCTTCACGAAGCCGTGGAAGTCGCGCTGGTTTGCCGAGCGGGATTACGACAAGCAGCTGCACGAAGACGTCAAGCTGAAGGCCGAACTGAAGGACAAGCTGAAGTCGGCAGGCATCAGCGCCATTGAGATTGAGCGGCCAGGGAACAAGCTGCGCATCATCATCAAGACGGCGCGGCCGGGAATCATCATCGGGCGCAAGGGCGCGGAAATCGACAAGCTCAAGGCCGAACTGCAGAAGAAGACGGCGGGCAAAGATATTTTTGTCGACATCCAGGAAGTGCACAAGCCCGAGCTTGATGCGCAGCTGGTTTCGGAATCGATCGCGCTGCAGCTGGAAAAGCGCGTGGGGTTCCGGCGCGCGATGCGCAAGGCGGTGGATTCGGCGCTGCGCTTCGGGTGCAAGGGCATCAAGGTGCGCGTCAGCGGGCGGTTGAATGGAAACGAAATCGCGCGCTCCGAGTGGTATCTGCAGGGGCGTTTGCCGCTGCACACGCTGCGCGCGGATATCGACTACGGCTTCACCGAAGCGCGGACGACGTACGGCGTGATCGGCGTGAAGTGCTGGGTGTACAAGGGCGAGATTCTTCCGCAGAAGAAACGGGAAGCCGCGACCACGGCGGGCGGATTCTAAGAGATCGTCGTAGAGACGTAGCTTGCTACGTCTCCGGCAGGGAGATGGCGTAAGCCGAGACGTTGCAAGCAACGTCTCTACAGGAAAATTCGTTATGTTGATGCCAAAGAAAGTGAAGTATCGCAAGCAGCAGCGCGGGCGCATGACCGGCAAGGCGTGGCGCGGGTCGACGCTGGCGTTCGGGGATTTCGGGCTGAAGGTGCTGGAGCCCGGATGGATCACCGACCGGCAGATTGAAGCCAGCCGCGTGGCCATGACGCGTTTCGTGAAGCGCGGTGGAAAGATCTGGATCCGCGTGTTTCCCGACAAGCCGGTCACGAAGAAGCCGGCTGAAACCCGTATGGGCAAGGGCAAAGGCGCGCCGGATCATTGGGTCGCGGTTGTGAAGCCGGGGAAGATTTTGTTTGAGATGGAAGGCGTGACCATTACGGATGCGACCGAGGCGATGCGGCTGGCTTCGCACAAGCTGGCGCTGCGGACGACGCTGGTCAAGCGCGAGGGCGCGGCGCACTAAGAAGCTGTCAGCTGCTCAGCTTTCAGTAAACGGCGCTGAGAGTTTGGTTGAGGAACTTTATGAAGGTAGAAAAAATCAGAAATTTGACGGATGTGGAGCTGGGCAACCAGGAGCGCGAGCTTGCCGACCAGCTCTTCAAGCTGAAGTTTCAGCTGAACATGGGCCAGACGGAGAGCCTGAAGAAGATTCGCGGCCTGCGCAAGGACATTGCGCGCGTCAAGACGATCGTCGGAGAGCGCGAGCGCTCGGCCGCGCAGGAGAAACGATAATGGCGGGAACCAATACACAGGCCGCGGCGAAGGTGCAGGGCCGGCGCAAGGAAGTGGTGGGAGAAGTGGTCGCCAACCGCATGCAGAAGACGATTGTGGTGAAGGTGACGCGCAAGAAAGCGCATCCGTTCTACGGACGCGTGGTGGCGCGCAACAAGAAGTTCTACGCGCACGACGAGAAGAACGAAGCGCATGTGGGCGATGTGGTGCGGATCGAAGAGACTCGGCCGCTGTCGAAGCTGAAGCGCTGGAAGCTGAAAGACATTGTGCGGAAGACCGCGCTGGTGCCGGAAGCTGTAACGGAAGTTCCGGGCGTCTAGCCGCGCCAGAGCTGGCCGCGGGTCGTGAGTGAGTCGAGAAGAGGGAGATTGAAGCCATGGCTGTGATGATGAGATCGATGCTGGAGGTCGCCGACAATTCCGGCGCCCGCAAGCTGCAGATGATTCTGCCGCTCGGCGGCTCGACCGGATTGAATGCCGGGCTGGGCGACATAATCACGGCGGCCGTGAAAGAGTCGGCCCCCGAAGGCCAGGTGCAGAAGGGCAACGTGGTGAAGGCCGTCATCGTGCGCACGCGGAAAGAGTCACCGGCGGCGCGATGGAACCTATATCCGCTTCGACCAGAATGCCGCGGTGCTGATCAACGACGCGGGCGAGCCGGTGGGAACGCGCGTGTTCGGGCCGGTGGCGCGCGAACTGCGCGAGAAGAAGTTTTTGAAGATTGTGTCGCTGGCGCCGGAAGTGATCTAGAAGCAGGTTGCAAGGTTTCAAGTTTCAAGGTTTCAAGGTCCTTGAGAATCGAAACTTCGACTAACGTTGAAACTTTGAAACCTTGAAACTTTGACTTTATGAGAACTGTAAGCACTGAAAACAAGCGAGTGGATCTCCGGCGGAACGACACCGTGAAGGTGATCACCGGACGGGACAAGGGCAAGGAAGGGCGCGTGCTGCGCGTGTTTCCGAATGACGCCAAGTTGCTGGTCGAGCACGTGATGATGGTGAAAAAGCACGTGCGGCCGAACCCGCAGCGCAACATCAAGGGCGGCATTGCCGAGCAGGAGAGCCGGATTGCGATCTCCAACGTGCAGCTGGTGTGTGCGACCTGCGGGCCGGTACGCATCGGCCACGAAGTGCGCGGCGACCGCAAGGTGCGCGTGTGCAAGAAGTGCGGAACGACACTAGATAAATAAGCTGTTAGCTCTTAGTCATTAGCTTTTAGCTTGTGGCGGCAAATGCGAGCAGCAGGTATGAAAATTGAGTCTCACGAACCGGTAACGCAGTGAGCGACAAAGCTAAAGGCTAAGAGCTAATGGCTAGAAGCTGCTCCCGCAACCCGAAACCGTGAGAGGAATTGAAGGACATGGCAAAAGATAAAAAGGGACAGAAGGAATCGCAGGAGCAGAAGGCGCCGGATCAGGCGCGGCACAGCGCGAAGGAACGTCCGCGGCTGCGCTGCGAAGTTCGAGAAGGAAGTGGCTCCGGCTCTGCTGAAAGAACTGGAACTGAAGAACGTGATGGCGGTTCCGCGCCTGCACAAGATTGTCGTGAACATGGGCGTGGGCGAAGCGACGCAGAACGCGAAAGTGCTCGATCCGGCCGTGAACGAACTGGGGCAGATCACCGGGCAGAAGCCGGTGGTGACGCGGGCGAAGAAGTCGATCGCGGCGTTCAAAGTGCGCCAGGGACAGTCGATCGGCGCGATGGTCACGCTGCGCGGCGACCGCATGTACGAGTTCTTTGACCGGCTGGTGAACATCGTTCTGCCGCGTGTGCGCGATTTCAAGGGAGTTTCGACCAAGTCGTTCGACGGGCGCGGCAACTTCACGCTGGGCCTGCACGACCAGCTGATTTTCCCGGAGATTTCGTACGAGAAGGTCGACAAGCAGAAGGGGATGAACGTCACGATTGTGACCACGGCCGCGAATGATAACCAGGCGCGGACGCTGTTGAAGCACCTGGGCATGCCGTTCCGGGCGTAAGAGTCGAAGCTTCGAGAGTTTCAGAGTTTCAGAGGTTCAGGAAGCTAGGAGCTAAAGTTGGGCAACAACAGCAAAGCGAGTTAAAGTTTGGCAACGGACAGCAAAAAGAGTGAAAGACGCGAAGAAACCCAAGTTCTCCACGCGCAAGCACAACCGCTGCAAGCTGTGCGGACGGCCGCGCGCATTTCTGCGCAAGTTTGGCATCTGCCGCTTGTGCTTCCGCCAGCTCGCGCTGCGCGGGGAGATTCCAGGGGTTTCGAAGTCGTCGTGGTAGGTGCGGTCGTCGTTTGCCGCAGATCGTTGAGTCGTCGCGAAGAACAAGCGGCGACTGAACAAGGCGCTAGCG
Source organism: uncultured Acidobacteriota bacterium (assembly GCA_963709865.1). GTDB lineage: Bacteria > Acidobacteriota > Terriglobia > Terriglobales > Acidobacteriaceae > Sulfotelmatobacter. The sequence goes on along the minus strand of CAVPXW010000018.1, from coordinate 150,020 downwards.
GCGAACGATCCAGACGACTAACGGCCGAAGAAACATGCTGCCGCAGGTTCTCCGCTGAACGCGGAGCGAACGGGCGGCTAGAGGAGAAGCAAACGATGAGGTTGACCGATCCGGTCGCAGACATGCTGACGCGAGTGCGGAACGCACTCCAGGCCCGGCACCAGAAGGTGGATATCCCGGCTTCGCGGTTGAAGCTGGAGATTGCCCGCATTCTGAAGGAAGAGGGCTACATCTCCAATTTCAAGCCGACGGAAGAAGAAGGCCATAAGGTCATCCGGATTTACCTGAAGTACGGCGCCAACAACGAGGCGGCGATCTCGAAGGTGGAGCGCGTGTCGCGCCCCGGCTGCCGCGTCTACGTGCGCCGCAGCGAGATTCCGCGCGTGCTGGGCGGCATGGGGATCAACATCCTCACCACCCCGCGCGGTGTGATGACCGGCCGCCAGGCCCGCAAAGAAGGCGTGGGCGGCGAGTTGCTGTGCCAGATTTACTAGACGCAGCTTCTGGCTATTAGCTTCTAGCTCTAGCTAAGGCGCGAGTGCAGCGAGTTTTGAACTGAGACAGTCTGGGCGGATAGTCCAGGCTGCAAAATCCAAGCGGCCTAGCTAGAAGCTAAGCTAGAAGCTAGAAGCTTATGTCACGAATTGGAAAAAAGCCGATCCCGATCCCCAAAGGGGTGACGGTCAAAATCGAAGGCAATACCGTTGCGGTGCAGGGGCCGAAGGGCAAACTGGACACGGCGCTGCCGGCCGGCATCACGGTGCAGCAGAAGGACGGAATCATTGTGGCCGTGCGCGAGAACGATTCGCAGGCGGCGCTTCACGGACTGGCGCGCGCTTTGGTCAACAACGCGGTTGAGGGCGTGACCAAAGGTTGGACCCGCGAACTGGAAATCGTCGGCATCGGCTACCGCGCCGAAATGAAGGGCAAGACGATGGTGGTGTTCAACCTGGGCTACTCGCATCCGATTGAGTACCCGTTGCCGACAGGCGTGGATGCGACGGTGGATCCCAAGCAGACCAAGATCGCGCTGACGGGCATTGACCGGCAGAAGGTGGGACAGGTGGCGGCGGAAATGCGCTCGCTGCGTCCGCCCGATCCCTATAAGAACAAGGGCGTGCGCTATGCGGGCGAGCGCCTGAAGAAGAAGGTCGGAAAGACCGGAGCGAAATAGGCCGTTGTTAGTCGCTGGTCGCTAGTCGTTCGCACTGCCAGCGGACTAACGTGTGGTATACGGGCCAAGAAGTACAGAATGGTCGGGAATTTGGACTAACGGCTAACGACAAACGACCAAGGACAGATTTCATGCTGACAAAGATTACGAAGAACGAGAAACGCGGGCACGTGCACGAGCGCATTCGCAAGAAGATGCAGGGGACGGCGGAGCGTCCGCGGCTCAACGTGTACCGCTCGCTGAATCACATTTACGTGCAGGTGATCGACGATCTGCACGGCAAGACGCTGGTTTCCGCCAGCACGGCCGAGGGCAAGAAGGAAGACCGGCGCACCGGGGGCAACGTAGCCTCAGCGAAAGCTGTGGGCAAGACGATTGCCGAGCGCGCCAAGGCCAAGGGCGTGACCAAGGTCGTGTTCGACCGTGGCGGCTACATTTATCACGGGCGCGTGAAGGCTCTGGCCGACGCGGCGCGTGAAGCGGGATTGCAGTTCTAGAAAACAGCTCCTAGCTTCTAGCTCCTAGCTACTAGCTTGAAAGCCGAGTAGCCAGAAGCTAGCAGCTAATAGCTAGAAGCTGAGGAATAAAAATGCCAACAGTGATTAAGAAACTTGATGCGAATTCGTTCCAGCTGAAAGACCAGGTGGTCGCCATCAACCGCGTGACTAAGGTGGTCAAGGGCGGCAAGAATCTTTCGTTCGCTGCGCTGGTGGTCGTGGGCGACCCTTCGGCGGGAGTGGTGGGCTACGGTTCCGGCAAGGCCAAGGAGGTTCCGCAGGCCATCCGCAAGGGAATCGAGTCGGCCAAGAAGAATCTGATGAAGGTGAACCTGACGCAGACCAGCATTGCCCACCTTGTCCTGGGACGATATGGGTCAGGCAAGGTGCTGCTGAAGCCGGCGCCGGAAGGCACGGGCGTCATTGCGGGCGGCGCGGTCCGCGCGGTCATGACTTCGGCGGGGGTGCAGAACGTGCTGACGAAATCGATCGGCACGACCAATCCGCACAACGTGATCAAGGCGACCTTCGACGCGCTCAAGCAGTTGAAGAGCCGCGAGGGCGTGGCGGCGATGCGCGGCAAGACGGCGCAGGAACTGTAGGCCCGCAGGGGCTGAAGCCCTGTTTAAGGCTGCGGGACGGCACGACTGAAGTCGTGCCCTTCCCCAAGAATATTGAGGTTGATGAAATGACGGCGAAGAAAACAAATTCGGGCAGCGGAAAGATTCACCTGAAGTGGGTGCGCTCCGCCATCTGTGCCCCGGTGAAACAGAAGCGAGTGATCAAGGGACTGGGATTTACCCGGCTGAATCAGGTGATTGAACGTCCGGACACGAATGCCATCCGCGGCATGGTGGCGAAGGTTCCGCACCTGGTTGAGGTCGTGGAATAGGTTGACGTAGAGACGTAGCTTGCTACGTCTGAGCCGACGCAGAGACTTCTGCAGGTGGAAGCAAGAGACGTTGCCAGCAACGTCTCTACGAAAGAAGCGAGTTATGAATTTATCGAACATTCGAGCACCGAAGAAGGCGACGGAAAAGCGCAAGCGCGTGGGCCGCGGTATGGGCTCCGGCATGGGCAAGACGTCCACCCGGGGACACAAGGGGCAGCGCTCGCGCACTGGCTCGCGCATGATTCGCGGCTTTGAAGGCGGCCAGATGCCGCTGCACCGCCGCATGCCGAAGCGCGGCTTCACCAACATTTTCCGCAAGGAATTCAACATCGTGAGCCTGGAGCGGCTGGTGGAGATGGGCGAATCGTTTCACGGAGATCCCATCACGCCTGAGGTGCTGCGCAAGGCCGGAGTCATCAAGACGAAGCATCCGGTGAAAATCCTGGGCGATGGCGAATTGAAGATCGCGATCACGGTGCACGCGCACAAGTTTTCCAAGTCGGCGCAGGAGAAGATCACCAAGGCGGGCGGCAAGGTTGAGGTCTTGCAGTAATGTTCGACAAACTGGCTAATATTTTCCGGATTCCGGATCTGCGCAAACGCATCCTGTTTACTTTGGGCATGCTGTTTGTGTACCGGTTGGGCGGACACCTTCCGACGCCGGGAATCGATACCGCCAAGCTGGAAAATTTCTTCACGCAGAGTGGTACGAGCGGATCGCTGCTGGGATTTGTCGATCTGTTCTCAGGCGGCCAGTTGCGCCGCATGACGATTTTTGCCCTGGGCATCATGCCGTACATTACGGCATCGATCATTCTGCAGTTGCTGACCGTGGTGTATGAGCCGCTGGCCAAGCTGCAGAAGGAAGGCGAACTCGGGCGCAAGAAGATTACGCAGTGGACGCGCTATATCACCGTGATTTTGAGTTCGGTGCAGTCGTTCGGCATTGCCGTTGGCCTGGAGAAAGGCGGGTTCGCCCTCGATCCGGGCTGGAAGTTCCGGATGATGACCATGCTGACCCTGACCACGGGCAGCGCGTTCATCATGTGGCTGGGCGAGCAGATTACCGAGCGCGGCGTGGGCAACGGAATGTCGCTGCTGATCTTTGCCGGCATTGTGGTGGGCTTGCCGCGCGGCGTGGTGGACTTGATCGAGAAGGCCAAGAACGCCGCATGGGGCGCGATGACGTTCCCGCTGATGGTGTTCCTGCTGGTCTTCATGGTGGCGGTGGTGGGATTCATCGTCTATGTGGAACGAAGCGAACGGCGAATTCCAGGTGCAATACGCCAAACGTGTGGTCGGCCGCAAGGTGATGGGCGGGCAGTCGACGCACTTGCCCCTGCGGGTCAATGCCGGCGGGGTCATGCCGGTGATCTTCGCGTCTTCGATTCTGACGCTGCCGCAGACGATTGGTTACGGGGCGCGCAACAGCCGCTACTTCGGAGAGCTGTTCCGAATGCTGGGTTGGGGCGAGCCGCTGTACACCCTGCTATATGCGGTTGGGATCATTTTCTTCGCCTACTTCTACGTTTCCATTGTTTTCAATCCCAGCGAAGTCGCCGACAACATGCGGAAGTATGGCGGATTTATTCCCGGCATCCGTCCCGGGAAGCGGACTGCGGATTTCATCAATGAGGTGCTTACCCGGATTACGCTGGTGGGCGCGCTTTACCTGATTTTGATTTCGTTCATTCCGGAGTGGATGATCACGGGTATCCACCTCAACCATCTTCCGGGGGCGCTCGGAAGATTGTTTGAAGCGCTGCCCAACTGGGTGACGAATGGTTTGGGTGTGACCTTTTATTTCGGTGGAACCTCGCTGCTGATTGTGGTGGGCGTGGCGATGGATACGGTCACGCAGATCGAGGCGCAACTGATCATGCGCCACTATGACGGATTCACGCCGCGCAGCGGACGTATTCGCGGCCGCCGGACCTGGTAGTAGTTAATTCGTAGAGACGTAGCTTGCTACGTCTTGCGTGCGGCGCCGGTGCTGCCGGCCGAGACGTTGCCAGCGACGTCTCTACGGAATATTTTGTGGGGGTTGCTGCACCTTTTGCTGCACCTCGGCTGAATTTGGGGCGCCGGGGAGACTGAGCTCGGGAGGCTTTGGTCAGGCCGATGGCGCAGGAAACCTCGCGTGAAGTAGGTCCCGTGGTGCTGCTCGGGCCACCGGGTGCCGGAAAAGGCACTCAGGCCAAGCGCATCATGGAACGGTACGGGATTCCCCAGATATCTACGGGGGACCTCCTGCGGGAGAACGTAGCCCGCGGGACGGAACTCGGCCTCGCGGCCAAGGCGGTGATGGCGCGGGGAGAATTGGTTTCTGACGATCTGGTGTGCGTCATGGTCCGCGAACGGCTGATGCAGCCGGACTGCAAGCGCGGTTATGTTCTGGATGGGTTTCCCCGGACTGCGGCCCAGGCGGGGTGGCTCGATGCGCTGCTCGACCATGAGCTCTTTGACAACTCGCGTCCCACCCGGGCGTGGCCAATTGTGATCCGCCTGGACGTGGACTATAATCAATTATTGCTCCGGATTACTGGACGCCGTTCTTGTCCCTCCTGTGGACGGATCTATAACGTCCACTTCCAGCCGCCCCGCGTCGATGAAGTGTGTGACGTAAATGGGGAGAAGCTGGTGACCCGCAATGACGACCGGTTGGAAGTGATTCAGCCCAGACTCACGGCATACCAGGAGCAGACTCGTCCGGTAGCGGACTATTACCAGCGCACGGGCAGATTGATCTCGGTGAATGGGGATCTGCCCATGGACGACGTCACGGAGCAGATTTACCGGATCTTGGAAGATCATCACGCTTAAGAATGGCGATTGTGTGCAAATCATCGGCGGAGATTGAGAAGATGCGGCACAGCGGCCGCATCGTACGCCAGGTTCTCGACCATGTCAGAGCCCTGGTGGCGCCGGGCGTGTCGACGATGGACCTGGAGCGCGCCGCCGAGAAGAAGATCAAGGAACTCGGGGCCAAGCCGGCGTTCAAGGGGTACTACGATTATCCCTGCGTGTTGTGCACGTCGGTGAATGAAGAGATTGTGCACGGCATCCCGTCGGAAAAACGGGTGCTGCAGGAAGGCGACATTGTTTCGATTGACTGCGGCGTGGTGCTCGACGGCTACTATGGCGACGCGGCGATCACGGTTCCGGTGGGCAACGGTCTGAAGCCGGAGTTGCAGAAGTTGCTGGAAGTCACGGAGGCGTCGCTGTACCGGGGCATCGAGCAGGCGCGGATCGGGAATTCGATTGGCGATGTGGGCGCGGCGGTGCAGGAACATGTGGAAGCCGCGGGATTCAGCGTGGTGCGTGAGTTTGTTGGCCACGGCATCGGGACCCGGTTGCACGAAGAGCCGCAGGTTCCGAACTTTGGAGCTCGCGGGCACGGCGCCAAGCTACGCGAGGGCATGGTGATCGCGATTGAGCCGATGGTGAATTACGGCAAGCCCGAAACGCGAGTGCTGGGCGACAAGTGGACCGCAGTGACCGCCGATGGCAGTTTCAGCGCGCACTTTGAACACTGCGTGGCGGTGACGAAAGATGGTCCGGTGATTTTGACGCAGTGAGCCGTGAGTCGCGAGCTACGAGTTATGAGCAAGACGCTGCTGCTCTTAAGCTCATAGCTCACAGCTCGAAGCTGACTTAAGGAGTCGATGAGCAAAGAAGACGCGATTGAAGTGATGGCGGTGGTTCTGGAACCCCTGCCCAACGCCATGTTCCGGGTGGAACTGGAAAACAAACACCAGGTGCTGGCGCACGTTTCCGGCAAGATGCGCAAGAACTTTATCCGGATTCTGCCGGGGGACAAGGTCGCGGTAGAGCTTTCGCCGTACGACCTGAATCGCGGACGAATTGTGTATCGCTACAAATAAGGAAAAACGCCGAGCCTGCGCTCGGCGGACGGGCAAGATGGCCCGTCCCGACACACTGGGAGTTGGGAACAGTTATGAAAGTACGAGCATCGGTAAAGAAGATTTGCGACAAGTGCAAGGTCATCCACCGCAAGGGTGTGGTGCGGGTGATTTGCGTCAACTCGAAACATAAGCAGCGCCAGGGTTAAGAAGCTTCTAGCTTCTGGCTCCTAGCTTCTAGCCAAATCGTGGTTTGCTAGAAGCTAGGAGCTAGAAGCTAGTAGCCGAGAGAAGCTTGGCAGTTAAGAGGAATAGGATTCTATGGCACGTATTGCAGGCGTCGATCTTCCGCGCCAGAAGCACATCAACATCGCGCTGACGTATATCTACGGCATCGGGCATCCGCGCGCCATGCGCATTTGCGACGAGGCGAAGGTCGAGCCGATGAAGAAGGTGCAGGACCTGAGCGAAGAAGAGGTCAACCGCATCCGTACGGTCATTGAGGCCGAGGGCCTGGTGGAAGGCGATCTGCGCAAGGAAGTTTCGATGAACATCAAGCGTCTCATCGAAATCGGCTCCTATCGCGGATTCCGCCATCGCCGCAACCTGCCGGTCCGCGGACAACGCACCCATACGAATGCCCGTACCCGCAAGGGTCCGCGCAAGGGAACGGTCGCACAGAAGAAGAAGGCGACGGCAAAAACCTAAGAACAGCTTCTAGCTTCTAGCTGCCTGGCTAGGAAGCTGAAGCTGAGACTAGAACTGAGACTAACTATGGCGAAACCAGCAGCAGCGGGCGGCGCAGCAGCCGCACCGGAGAAAAAAGGCAAGAAGAAAACCTTCAAGAAGAAGGAGCGCAAGCACGTGCCGCATGGGCTGGCGTATGTGCAGGCGTCCTTCAATAACACGATCGTGACCATTTCCGACATGAACGGCAACGTTCTGTCGTGGAAGAGTTCGGGATCGCTCGGCTTCCGGGGATCGCGCAAGGGCACGCCCTTCGCCGCCCAGCAGGCCGCGTCGAATGCCGCGAACATGGCGCGCGATCACGGAGTACGCAGCGTGGATGTGCGCGTCAGCGGTCCGGGGTCGGGCCGCGAATCGGCGGTTCGTGCGCTGGCTGCTTCGGGGATCGAAGTACGTTCGATTCGCGACGTCACGCCGATTCCGCACAACGGATGCCGTCCGCCGAAACGACGGCAGAGTGTAAGACAGCTCCTGGCTGCTAGTCTCGCTAGCAAAACTGAATCGTTTTGGCTAGAAGCTAACGGCTAGAAGCTAATGACTGATTTTGTCCGGGACGAAGGGTGAAGCCAAACCCGTAAACCGGTCATCTAAAGGAGAAGAAACTTGGCACGTTATACCGATGCAGTCTGCCGTCTATGCCGCCGCGAGGGCATGAAGCTGTTCCTCAAAGGCGCAAAGTGCTTCAGCGACAAGTGTCCCATCGAGAAGCGCAACTTCGCTCCCGGACAACATGGCAAGGACCGCAAAGCCAAGATCGTTGGCTACGGCCTGCAGTTGCGCGAAAAACAGAAAGCGAAGCGCATCTACTTCACGCAGGAAGGCCAGTTCCGCAACTACTTCGAGAAGGCCGCGCGCTCGCAGGGCGTGACCGGCGAGAAGTTGCTGCAGCAACTCGAACGGCGTCTAGACAACGTGGTCTACCGCCTGGGATTCGCCCAGTCGCGGCGCCAGGCCCGCCAGTTGGTGCGTCACGGACATGTGGCCGTCGACAACCGCAAGGTCAACATTCCTTCGTACGAAGTGAGCGCGGGCGAAGAGATCGCGATCCGCGAGAAGAGCAAGAAACTGACCGTCCTGGAACTGGCGAAGGAATTCGCCAGCCACGGAACGATGGTGAGCTGGCTGGAAGTTGATCGCGACAACTACAAGGCGAAAGTGCTGTCGCTGCCGAAGCGCGAAGATATTCAGTTGCCGGTGAACGAGCAGCTGATTGTTGAGTTGTACAGCAAGTAGAGTGAACGCGATTGAGTAATTGGGGAATTTGGTAATTGACTAATTGAAGGGCAAAAGCGGAAGTGCGGTTTGGGCTTCAAATTACCCAATTACCAAATTTCCCAATTGCTCAATGCTGTTGGTCCGTAATTTCGAGCCAGATCAGCCTCTGCTGACGCTTGACCTGAGTCCGGACCGATTCAGGGAGTCAGCTTTGAGCCAAACGGCCGAAGGAGAAACACATGCTTTGGAAGGGTTTTCAGAAACCGAAACGTCTCGCAACCGATACCTCCAGCCTCACCGACAAGTACGGCATGTTCTGGGCGCAGCCGTTTGAGCGCGGCTTCGGCACGACCGTGGGCAACGCCCTGCGGCGCGTGCTGCTGAGCTCGATTGAAGGCGCGGCCGTCACCGCGGTGAAGATGGAAGGCGTGCTGCACGAGTTCCAGTCGATCCCTGGTGTGGTCGAAGACGCGACCGACATCATCCTCAACCTGAAGCAGATTCCGTTCAAGCTCGCGGGCGATGCGCCCAAGGCGATTTACCTGCGCGCGGATCAGCCCGGCGTGGTCACCAGCGGCATGATCGAAGCCGACGGCGACGTCGAAGTTCTCGACAAAGACGTCTACATCGCGACCGTCAGCGAGGGCGGCAAGCTCGACATGGAAATGCGCCTGAAGCGCGGCCGCGGCTACACTTCCGCCGACAAGAACTTCGACGAGGATCTGGGCATCGGATTCATTCCGATCGACTCGGTTCACTCGCCGGTGCGCAAGTGCAACTACACCGTGGAAGCGGCGCGTCTGGGACAGATCACCGACTACGACAAACTCACGCTCGAAGTGTGGACCAACGGTTCCATCACGCCGGCCGATTCGCTCGGACTGGCGGCGAAGCTGCTGAAGGACCACATGAACATCTTCATCAACTTCGAGGAAGAAATTGAAACTGGCACGTCGTCGTCGGACGACCGCAAGCCCGAGATCCACAACGAGAACCTCAACCGTTCCGTGGAAGAGCTCGAGCTTTCGGTGCGCAGCTATAACTGCCTGAAGAATGCGAATATCCAGACCATCGGAGAACTCGTGCAGAAGACCGAAGCCGAGATGCTCAAGACCAAGAATTTCGGCCGCAAGTCGCTGAACGAGATCAAGGAGATTTTGTCCTCGATGGGTCTGAGCCTGGGGATGAAGATCGACGAGCACGGCAATGCCGTGCCCGGACCGACTTCGAATCAGGTGCTGCCGGCTTCCGCTTACGGACCGGACGACCAGCTATAAGATAGGCTTCCGGCGCCCGGCTTCCGGCAATCGGAAGCCGGGTCGCCAACGAGATTGGATTTTGACTTTTAAGCTAGAAGCTAAGAGCTAGAAGCTGAGGTTTCCCATGCGTCACAAAGTTGCAGGATACAAACTCGGACGGAACACAGCGCACCGGCGGTCGCTGCTGCGCAACCTCGTCACCTCGGTGATCGTGGAAGAGCGCATCGAGACCACTGTTCCCAAGGCCAAGGCCGCAAAGCCGCTCGTCGAGAAGATGATTACGCTGGGCAAGCGTGGCGATCTCGCAGCACGGCGTCTGGCTGCGGCGTATCTCATGACCGATGAGGCCGTGGTGAAGTTGTTCGATAACGTAGGCCCACGCTTCGGCGATCGCAACGGCGGGTACACGCGCATCATCCGCACCCACTGGAATAAAGGCGACGGCGCCGACAAGGCTTTCCTCGAACTGCTGGGCAGCGAGAAGGTTCTTGACGAAAAGAAGGAAAAGCGCGCCGAAGCCCGCGCCAAGAAGGCTGCCGAAACCAAGAAAGCCATGGAAGAGGCGGAAGCGCAGGCCCAGGCCGAGAGCGAAGCTGCGTCGGCCGAAAGCAAAGAGGAAGACAAGAAAGAGTAGCTGCTCATGTTTTGCGGTAGGCGCGGCCTCGGGGCCGCGCCTTTTTCGTTGTGGTATTTCGTCATCTCGGGCATAGCTCCGCTCTGTTCACTTCGAAACTGCTCTTTGCCGCACTCGTACATGTCCCTCCGCGTCTCCCACAAGTAATCTTCCCTCGCTTTCGCTATCTCCCTAAACTTCTGCTAATGGCCTTCACTCGCACACACATCGGCATTGCCGTGGGCGCAGGAGTTCTCCTGGTGGGAGTGTTTGTCGGCTACTTGTGGTGGCTGAGCAATCAGGGGCCGGTGCTGGCGCGTTCGGAGGATCACGATCCGCTAACCGGTCTGCCGGTGAGCATCAAAATGAATCCGTTGCGCGACCGCTCGACTGAGAAGGCCGCGAACAAGTTTCTGCGCGAGATCCGCGACGGCCACTGCGACGATTTGCTGGCCAAATGGGAACACGATTACCACAAGAAATACGCGAAGTATATTTGCAGTTCGGAGGCCCAGCACCCGCTGCTCACCTGGGAACTGGTGGAGTGGGAAGAAGCGGGGCCGTTGATCATCCTGCACTATCGCGGAAAGCGTCAAAGCAATGCGGGCCCGACTCAGCCTGGAATTGATCAGGATCTTTTCACCGTCACGACGGAGCATAAAGGCGGCGAGTGGGTCGTGACGAAGTACGACGCCATGTATTGAGAAGTTCTCAGCTGTCAGCCCGCAGCGGTCGGCTTTCAGTTCCCGTTTTCACGAAGCATGAATTGAGGCGGACGCTCTCTTGCCGGGGCCGGTGTCTAATTCAAGTATGAGATTTCGCTGGAGAGCGATCCTTCCTATCGGTGGTCTGCTTCTATTTGCAACCGGGACTTACGCGTCGATCCGAGCAAACCAGGACTTTCATCGCGGCACAGGGCGCTATTTCTGGTGGTCCGCCTTCCGCTTGGACTCAGACCCTCGAACAGGCATTCTTCGTCTCGTGCCTCGACCTCGTGCACCGATACCATTAAAGACTGCGAGTCCCTGGAGCCTTTAGGGATTTGGATTGATCCGGGATGGTTGTCACAATGCTTCGTACTCTCTGCCCTGCCTGCCTTCCTCATCGCCAAGGCGATCGTCCATGGCCTGGCACAGCTAGGCGTTAGCGAAGTAACGACCTTTTTCATCTCGATGCCACTCCTGACGCTGGCTTGGTTCTACTTCGTCGGGTGGATGCTTGATCGATGGCACGGCAAGCGTACGCGGACATGATAGAAACTGCTTCATGCCAGCGCTTCCCTCTGAACCCCGGCCGTCTGCGGCGCGCAACATCTACGCGTTCGGCATCACTTCGTTTCTGAATGACACGGCCAGCGAGATGGCGTACTGGGTGCTGCCGGCGTTTCTGGTTTCGCTGGGGGCGGGGCCGGCGCAGTTGGGGTTGATCGAGGGCGTGGCCGAGAGCGTGGCGTCGTTCGCCAAGCTCATTTCGGGATATCTGACGGACCGCATCGACCGGCGGAAGCCGCTGGTGGTGGCGGGATACTTCGTCGCCAACGCGGTCAAGCCGTTGCTCGCTGTCGTCGGCGCGTGGTGGCAGATCCTGCTCATCCGGTTCAGCGACCGGCTGGCCAAAGGCGTGCGCGGCGCGCCGCGCGATGTCATGGTTGCAGAATCAGTCGGCCGAGAGCGACTGGGATCGGCTTACGGCCTGATTCAGTCGATGGACTCCGCGGGGGCGATCGCAGGCCCGCTGGCGGCCCTGGTGCTGCTGGCGCGATATGGAATTCGAAGCGTGTTTTGGGCCGCGGCGGTCCCGGGCGCGCTGTGCGTGATGGTGGCTCTGTTCGGCATTCGCGAGACTCAAAAGCCCCACTTCTCGCAAAAGGCGAGAGAAATGGGCCACCCGCGCCAGCCCCTGGACCCCGATCCCGGACCCACCAAGAGAGTTGCCGCTGCTCCGGTTGTGCCCAGCGCCGCGCCATCTGGTTCGTTCTACATGGTTCTGATCGCTGTGACTCTGTTCTCACTGGGAAATTCGAGCGACATGTTTCTAGTAATGCGGGCGCAGAGCGTGGGCATTCCCGTGGCTTTGGCACCCTTGCTGGGGCTGATCTTCAACCTCACGTACACGCTGGGATCGTGGCCTGCGGGATGGTTCAGCGATCACTTCTCGCGGCGCTGGATCGCGGCCGCCGGGTACCTCATCTTTGCCGCAGTCTATTTCGTTTTTGGACGGGCGCCATCCCCACTCGCCTTATGGATCACGATGGCGGTCTACGGTTTGTACTACGCCCTGACGCAGCCGGTGCTAAAAGCTCTAGTGGTCGAGACCGTGGGGCTGGAGGTGCGCGGACGAGCGCTGGGCATATATTTCTTCATCACCAGCGTGGCCACACTGGCAGCCAGCCTGATTACAGGAGAGTTGTGGAAGCACTACGGCGCGAGTATTCCGTTCTATTTTTCGGCGGGGCTGGCGGCGGTTTCGGCCGCGCTGCTAGTCATCCAGCCCCGCGCCAGCACTCGCGGAAAGATCTAAGAGGCCATCCCATACGGGTGTGGGCATGGATCGGAAGATAACCCGACCTGTAGTTTCTGACAGTTACTCATTTAAAGCGTGAGGCCTAGACTCATGCTGGATGACTGGCCTCGGAGAACTGCGTTTTCAACCCCGAGGATCCACTGAACATGGTCACCACTCGATCAGCATGGGCTGCTGCCAAATCCTCTAGCTTCTTGGCCGGCCTTGACCAGCCTGCCCTGCAAACCGTTCTGGCCGCGGCCCGGACCCGGCGGATTTCTGCCAAGGACAACATCACAACCGGGGGCCAACCGGCCAGTCACTTATTCCTGGTGCAGAGCGGGCGGGTGCGCTTTTACCACCTCACCAAACAGGGTGACGTAGTTCTGCTGGCTCGGTTAGGGCCGGGAGACGTGTTTGGCTTGGTGGCCTTGCTGAAGACGAAGTCGGCTTATATGGCCACCGCTGAAGCAACCTCCGAGTGCGCGCTCCTGGCCTGGGAACATTCCGCAGTACGCAAATTGGCGTCGCGCCACCCGCTGCTCGTAGAGAATGGTTTGCACATCGCCCTCGGCTACGTGCACACCTACATCGAACGCCATGTTGCACTGGTCACGAGAACTGCAGACGAGAGACTGGCCGAGACCCTGCTCAAGCTCGGGGACAAATCTGGGGAGGTTCATTCCGACGGAGTCGAAATCCGCGCGACCAACGATGAACTGGGAGCGTTGGCGGATGTCAGCCCGTTTACGGCCAGCCGCGTCCTCAGTCGTTGGGCGCGTGCGGGAACGCTTTCCAAGGGACGCGGCCGGATCCTGCTTCATGCTCCCGAAGCGCTCATGATTGATTAGCGGAGAGCAGGAACTATTTTTCCTTGCTTGCGCTGGCGCAAAGACAGAAGTCGGCCTCGCCCCTATCCTCCAGGCATGGCCCTCCCCCAAGGGCTGGTATTTTTCAACCTGGACGCTGGTTCGACCTCGACGGGTGCACCAAAGCCCGGCGCACTCCGTCGAGGACGCCAGCGTGAGAGTGATTCCCGCCTCGCCCTGTTTATGCCCTGGCCGTCCGTGGGTCAACCCTTAGAACCACTGCAGCCAGAGAAATACGAGAATCTGCGCCCCGATGCCCGCGCAAGTGTCCAGAAGAACGTCGCGGGGCGTTCCCGTGCGCGACGGGATGAAGCTCTGGTGCCACTCGTCAAGACTCGCCACCAAGGCTGTTCCTAGCACTGCGATGTTTGCCCAACGGAAGGTCCACTTCGAGTTGCCTGCAACCGGTAGAGTCTCGCGCCAGGCACGAAAAAGCAGAACGCTTAACAGGCCGTAACCGAAAATGTGTCCGCCCTTACGCATGTAGAAGTGCCAGTGCTCGAATTGCGCGTGGTCCATCCGGAAGAGAAAATGCAGCAGGGGATAGAGGATGTGGCTGGTGTTGTGGGCGGAGAGATAGGAACTGGATTCAATGGCGATAACGATCAGCCACAGGATTGCGGCGATCCAGGCTTTCAGAACATGGTGGCGATCGGCGCTCAAGCGAGAGAACCACAGCCCGGCAGCGCCCGGCCGGACAGCCGAAGGCGGCTGTCCCCACCTACGCAAAGGCTCGGCAACGCCAAACTACTCGATGGCATAGTTCGGAGCCTCGCGGGTGATCATGACGTCGTGCACATGGCTTTCCCGCAGGCCGGCGCCGCTGATACGCACGAAGCGCGTCTTCTGCAGGAGTTCGGGAATGGTGGAGCAGCCGCAGTAGCCCATGCCCGATTTCAGTCCGCCAACCATCTGGTGGACGATCATCGCGACAGAGCCGCGGTAGGGAACACGCCCTTCGATGCCTTCGGGAACGAGCTTCGCGAGGCGGTTGGAATCGCCGTCGCCTGCAGAAATAGAAGCGGAGGAATCGCCCTCGGTGCTCTGGAAGTAGCGTTCGCTCGATCCCTGGGCCATGGCGCCGATCGATCCCATGCCGCGGTAGGACTTGAAAGAGCGCCCTTGATAGAGGATCAGTTCGCCGGGGCTTTCGTCGGTGCCGGCGAAGAGCGATCCGATCATGACTGCACTCGCACCCGCGGCCAGAGCCTTGGTGACATCGCCGGAATATTTGATGCCGCCGTCGGCGATGATGGGGACGCCCGAGTCTTTGGTGGCACGGTAAGCCTCGGCGATGGCGGTGATCTGCGGCACGCCGGCGCCGGTCACGACTCGCGTGGTGCAAATCGATCCCGGCCCGATGCCAACCTTGATCCCGTCGGCGCCGGCACGAGTCAGTTCGCAAGCGCCATCAAACGTGGCCACATTGCCGGCCAACAGTTCGAGGTGGGGCAATTTCGATTTCACCAGCTTCACAGCGTCGAGAACTTTTGTGGAATGCCCGTGCGCGCTGTCGATGGCGATCACGTCGACTTTGGCTTCGGCTAGTTCCTGGGCGCGCTCCAGAAAATCTCCTGTGGCGCCGATGGCTGCGCCCACGCGCAAACGGCCCTGCGAGTCCTTGGCGGCGTTGGGATATTTCAGTTTTTTCTGAATGTCTTTGACCGTGATCAAGCCCTTCAGGTTGTACTTGTCATCGACGACCAAAAGCTTCTCGACGCGGTGCTCGTGAAGGATTTTTTCGGCCTCCTCCAGCGTGGTCCCGACAGGCACGGTGATGAGATTTTTCTTGGTCATCACCTTATCAATGGGAATGTCGAAGCGGGTCTCGAAGCGCAGGTCGCGGTTGGTGAGGATGCCGACCAGTTTTCCGTGCTCGGTGATGGGCACGCCGGAAATCTTGTATTTGCGCATGACTTCGAGCGCGTCGCTGACCCGGTCGGTGGGCGACATCGTCACAGGGTCGACGATCATGCCGCTTTCCGAACGCTTCACCTTGTCGACCTCGTTGGCCTGCTGCTCGATGGTGAGGTTGCGGTGAATGATGCCGAGGCCGCCCTGCTGCGCCAGCGCAATCGCCATGTGCGATTCGGTCACCGTGTCCATGGCGGCGCTCACGATCGGAATGTTGAGGCTGATGTTGCGGGTCAGCTGTGTCTGAGTGACGGCCTGCGCCGGAATTACGTCGGAGCGAGCGGGCAGCAGAAGAACGTCATCGAAAGTAAGCGCCTCAGGAACGGGAAAATGAATCATAAGTTTCTCGGGAACTCTCCCAGCCGTATGGGGTAATTCTTCATTCTAGAGAGGGCGGGGGATTGAGGCAAATCGGAGGCCGAAGGCAGCATCCTAGCTTCGAGGGTTATAGGAGTGCCTTGGTGTGAGTTGGTTTGCGGGCGGGGTATTGGACGGATCCCTAGCTAGGAGCCTCTGGATTTGAAAAGGAGTCTGCGATGCGCTTTGCGGTCATTTTCTCACTTGCCGTGGCATTACTTGTCGGCCCTCCGGCTTTCTCCGCCGACACACGACAGCGAAAGGTGGATCGGATCTTTGCCGCGTACAACAGGCCAAACTCGCCCGGTTGCGCGGTTGGAGTGATACAGGACGGGCATTTTGTTTACCGAAAAGGATACGGCATGGGCAGCCTCGAACTCGGGGTTCCGCTTTCCGCTGAGTCTGTCTTCTATCTGGCATCTGTGTCCAAGCAATTCACCGCTGCCAGTGTGGTGCTGGCGGCGGAGCAAGGATTCCTTTCGCTGGACGACGACGTTCGGAAGTACGTTCCGGAACTCCCTGACTATGGACATGTCATCACCTTGCGGCAAATGCTGCACCACACCAGCGGATTCCGGGATTTCGAGACGCTGATGTTTCTATCCGGCCGAGACCTTGCCGATCTTCATTCCAAACAGGAAATGCTTGATATCATCGCCCGACAAAAAGGCCTCAACAACATTCCCGGAGACGAGTGGATTTACAGCAATACGAACTATTTTCTGCTGGCGGAAGTCGTGAAGCGCGCGACGAAAAAGTCCCTTGCCGAATTTGCCGCCGAAAATATCTTCCAGCCGCTGGGGATGGTGCACACGCGGTTTTACGACGATCACACCCTGGTGATGCCGGGCCGTGTTGCCGCTTACGATCCCGGAAGCGATGGCAAATTTCAGGAGAATTGGTCGACCAATTTTGACACCGTTGGTCCGGGTGGGCTGATGAGCAGCGTCGACGATATGCTTTTGTGGGATAAGAACTTTGATAAAAACCAGCTCGGCAAGGGAACGTTGCTCAAGGAGATGCAGACCCGTGGAGTGCTGAACAGCGGCAATGAGACCGAATATGGCTTTGGGCTGGAACTGAGCACCTATCGTGGCTTACCCACCGTTGGTCATGACGGCGCACTTTTCGGATACCGCACTGGGATCCTGCGCTTTCCAGAGCAACATTTCACGGTCGTGTGCCTCTGCAATTTATCGAGCGCCGACCCGAGCAATCTTGTGCGCAAGGTTGCTGATCTTTATCTGGAGAAGAGTCTGCAGGCCGAGGCTGGCATAGCCCCAGCGTCAGGCAGTGGCAGCCTTCCCGACCCAAGTCTCTTTGCCGGCAAGTATCTCGATCCGCATAAGCATTTTGCTTATTCGTTTACCGTTTCTGGCGGCAATCTGATGGCTTGGGGCGGGATCCTTCGGCGCGTGGGGCCTAATCAGTTCAAGGACCTTGGCACCGGTACCATCACCTTTGAAAACGCAGACGGGGGAATGAAGGCTACCCTGGTGACGGATGGCGAGACATTTTTTGCAGGCAAGAGAATTGAAGTGCCGCATCTTGGCGGGGCCGACCTCGCAGGGTATGCCGGACAATATAGAAGCACGGAAATCGACACCACCTACGATCTGTCGATCGACCCGGGAGGTCTGCTGCTTCGAAGCAAATGGAACCCGCCCTTAAAGCTGACCGCGATCGCACCGGACGAGTTTGAGAGTGGCGACCTGGGCACATTAGTGTTCCGTAGAGACGCAAATAACCGTGTCAGCGGGCTGAGCGTGTTTACGGTGAATGCTAGAGATGTCAGTTTCGAGAGGGTCCACTGAGGTTCACTCACTTGTAAGCCCAGTTGGTTGGAGAAGTGATTTTCTGCAGGCTTGCCGGTTTGTCTTTTGGCACCCGGGCGCGTATATTAGAGAACTGAGAACTGCTGTGTACCGGCAATTGGCGAAGCACACCAGTGGGCGCAAGCCCACATTTTAGTTTGGGCCCCTTCGGGTGTTGCCGCCATCGCCTGTAAGCTACTGGATTCATGGCGCTTGACGTTGAACGTGTGCGGGAAATCGCGGAGCGGGTAGCCGCCTCCAGCGGGCTCGAAGTGGTGGAGATCGAGTTCCTGGGCGGAGGCAAGGCGCGCATGCTGCGGGTGTTTCTGGATAAGCCCGCGGCGGGTACGGATCCGCTGGCCGGGGTTACGCACGAGGACTGTGCGAACTTCAGCCGAGAGTTTGGCACGATCCTCGACGTCGAGGACGTGATGCCCGGCTCGTACACGCTGGAAGTTTCGTCGCCCGGCTTGGATCGGAAGTTGATCAAGGCTGCGGACTTCACCCGCTTCACTGGGAGTCGTCTGAAGCTGAGCACCCGGCAGCCGGTGGGCGTTAATAATAACCGCCACTTTGAAGGACGGCTGGAGAGTTTCAAGGACGGACGCCTGACGCTGGATTTGAGCGTGGCCAGCCACAAGTCGCGCAAGAAGATGGGCGCGGCGGCCGGCGAGAAGATAGAAATTGAGTTCGCCAACGTGGAGAAGGCGAACTTGGTGCCGGAAATCTGAAGACATTGAGTAATTGGGGAATTTAGTAATTGAGGAACTGAAAATCAGGAACCAGCTTTGTGTTAGGTTTCAATTTCCCAATTACTAAATTACCCAATTACCAAATCGGTTTAATTATGGCAAGCGAGCTCTACAACACGATCGACGCACTCAGCCGGGAAAAAGGCATTGATCCGCAGATTGTAGTCAGCGCGGTGGAAGACGCCATTGTTATGGCCACGCGCAAGTATTACAAGTCGCAGGAAAATCTGCGTGCCAAGCTCGACAAGGAAACCGGCAAGATCAACGCTTTTGCGGTGAAGACCGTGGTGGAGACGCCGGAGCAGGTGGAGGATCCCAACCTGCAGATCACGGTGGACGATGCGCGCAAGGTCGATCCGGCCCTCGAGGTCGGGGGCGAGTTGCTGATTCCGAAAGTCACCGAAGGCATTCTGGGACGCATCGCGGCGCAACTGGCGAAACAGGTGATTTTCCAGAAGGTGCGCGAAGCCGAGCGCGATACGGTTTACAACGAGTACATCGGGCGCGTGGGAGAGATTGTCAACGCCACGGTGAAACGCGTCGAAGGTCCCGATGTGATTTTCGACATCGGCAAGGCGGAAGCGCGCATGCCGCGCAAGGAACAGTCCCGCTTGGAATCGTTTGCCATCGGCGAGCGCGTGCGGGTGGTGATTGCCCGCGTGGAAAGGGCATCGAAGGGCCCCGGCGTGGTGGTTTCGCGCGCCGCGCCGGAGCTGGTGCAGCACCTATTCCAGACGGAAGTGCCGGAGATCTACGACGGAACGGTCGTGATCCGCGCGATTGCGCGCGAAGCCGGCGAGCGCACCAAGATCGCGGTCATGTCGAAAGACAAGGACGTGGACGCGGTGGGGGCTTGCGTCGGCATGAAGGGCATGCGGGTGCAATCCATCATTCGCGAATTGCGCGGGGAGAAGATCGACATCATCGAGTATCACGAGGATGCGGTAACCTTCGCCGAAAAGGCGCTGCAGCCCGCGAAGGTGAGCCGGGTGACGGTGGTCGACAGCACGGATAAGCACCTAGAAGTCGTGGTCGATGACAGCCAGCTTTCCCTGGCTATCGGCAAGAAGGGGCAGAACGTTCGCCTGGCGGCCAAGTTGCTCGGCTGGAAGATCGACATCAAGAGCGAAGAAGAGAAGCGGCAGGAAGTCGAGCAGCAGATGGCCGCAATGGCTCCGCCTCCTACGACTCCGCTTGAAAACGTGACGGGCCTGGGCGAAGGGCTGGTAGAAAAGCTGAGCGCAGCGGGCGTGACCACGGTCGAAGCTCTCGCTGATATGACGCCGGAACAACTCGAAGCCATCGAGGGCATCGGGCCTAAAACGGTGGAAAAAATCAGTCTCGCGGTGAATAATTATTTCGCGAGTTTGGACGCCGCCGCCGCCGAAGGGGAAGTCCCCGCCGAGGGCGAAGCAGTAGCAGCAGAAGATGCTGCCGCGGAAGTGGCGGCCGGCGAAGTTGCCGCGGAAGAACAGGCGGCGGCTCCTGAGGCGACGGCGGAAGCCGAAGCCGCCTCAGACGAAAGCGAAGAGCACGAGCCGAAAGATGGCTCCGCTTCGGAAACAACTGAATAGTCTGGTTATGACAAAAATGACGCGCGCCGACATCTGCGATGACGTGCGAGTGCAGGACGCTGACTCCGTGAGGCTGCGATGAAGACCTAAGCACAACGCGGAGTACAAGAAAGGCCGGATGAGCAAGGTTCGAATCAACGATCTCGCCAGGGAGCTGGAAGTTAAAAGCAAAGCCATTCTCGACGCGCTACCTCTCGTCGGGGTGACGGAGAAGAAGACCCATTCCAGCTCGCTCGAGGAGCATGAAGCGGAAAAAGTGCGGGTTCACCTCCGCGGTTCGTCCGAAGCCCAGACGCCGTCTGCCCGTTCCGCGCGCCCGCTGCGCGGCGAAGAAGAAATCAAGACCAAGATCGATTTGTCGCATATCTCCCGGCCGGGAGATGTGCTGAAAGCCATCACGCAAAAGAAGGAAGCCGCAGCGGCGCCACCTCGGCCCGTTGCGCCTCCCCTGGTTGCCAGGCCTGCGGTTGCGCCCCCGGTGGCAAGACCAACGCCGCCTCCTCCTGCACCTCCGGCAGCAAAAGCTCCGGTGCCTGCGCCCGCCGCACGGCCCGAAGTGGTCGCGCCCGTGGTGGAAAGACCCATCGCTCCAGCAACTCCAGTTGCGACTCCAACGGTAGTTTCAGCGGCGCCTCCGGTTGCGCTACCGCCGCGTCCCGCGGCACCGCCTCCGCCCGCTGCGATTGCGCCGCATGCGCCCGCCGCGCCTTCGATGGCAGCATCTGCGCCTCCTGCTCCAGTGGCGGCGCCACCTGTCGTTGTGGGCCCGCCGCAGCCGCCCGCGCCGCGCATGATTGTTCCGCAGACTGGGCCTCGTCCGGTGTACAAAGCGCCGCCACCACGCCCGGTTGCACCGGTTGCCCAGGTTGGCGCGTCCGCTGGGACCATGCGTCCCGCGCCCGGACGTCCGGTGCCGGGACAACCCATTTTTCAGCGCCCCCGCCCGCTCGTGCCCGGTGGAGGTCCGCCGCGTCCGTTGCGCCCGGGCGAGCGCCGTCCCATGCATCCCACGCGCTCGACGCCCGCAGGTGCGCGTCCTCTCGGTGTGGGCCCTGGGCTTCCGCCCCCGGGACCCGTTCGTCCGGGCAGTCGTCCAGGTGCTCCCGCGCGCCGGCCGGGCCAGCGATATGTTCCGCGAGGCGTAAAAGAAGGCCCGATGAAGGGCTACACGCCGCCACCACGCATGGTGGTGTCGAATGAGCCGATGCCGATCACGCGCAATATCACGATCACGGAAGGCATCAGCGTTAAGGATCTGGCGGAGAAGCTCGAGATTCGCGTGAAAGATTTGATCTCACGCTTGCTGGGCCGTGGGGTTTTCGCCACGGTGAATCAGACGCTCGACGCCGAACTGGCCAGCGAAATGGCGCGCTTCTTCGGAGCGGAGACGAACGTGATTACGTTCGAAGAGCAGGCTTCGAAAGACATCGACGCCGCCGCCGCGAGCGGCGAGGATTCCGCCGTGGAGGTCACCCCTCGTCCGCCTGTGGTCACCATCATGGGTCACGTCGACCATGGCAAGACTACGCTGCTCGACTCGATTCGCCTCACCAGCGTTGCGGAAGGCGAAGCGGGCGGCATCACGCAGCACATCGGCGCCTACAAAGTGCGCATTACCGACAAGGAATCTCCCGCCTTCGGCCGCGAGATCGTGTTCCTCGATACGCCGGGCCACGAAGCATTCACCCGCATGCGTTCGCGCGGAGCCAAAGCCACCGACATCGTGGTACTCGTCGTGGCCGCCGATGATGGCGTTATGCCGCAGACGGTCGAAGCCATCGATCACGCGCATGCTGCCGAAGTTCCTATTATCGTCGCGGTCAACAAGATCGATAAGCCTGACGCCATGCCCGACCGCGTGAAGAAACAATTGGCCGACCGCGGCCTGGTGCCCGAAGAGTGGGGCGGCAAGACGGTGTTCGTCGACGTTTCAGCGAAGAAGAAAACCAACCTGAACCTGCTGATGGAAATGATCTGCCTGGTCGCAGACCTGGCGGAACTCAAGGCGACTCCGGAGCGGGCTGCCACTGGCGTGGTGCTGGAAGCGAAACTCGATCGCGGCCGCGGACCGGTGGCCACGCTACTGGTGCAGAACGGCACGCTCGTTGCCGGCGATAACTTCGTGGTAGGCAATGTGTACGGCAAGATCCGCGCCATGTTCGACGATCGCGGAGCGGCGCTTCAGTCCGCGCCCCCGTCCACTCCCGTTGAAATTCTGGGAATGGAAGGTCTGCCGCAGGCAGGAGATCAGTTCGTGGTGGTTGCGGATCGCGACAAGGCCCGGGGAATCTCCGAATACCGCGAGCAGAAGGCCCGCGAAGCCGCGCTGGCCAAGAGTTCGCGCGTCTCGCTGGAAGGATTGGCCGAGCAGATTAAGACCGCTGGCACCAAGGAACTGAACATCATCCTGAAGGGCGACGTGCAGGGCTCGGTGGAAGTGCTCAGCGATCTGCTTTCCAAGCTCTCGAACGAAAAGGTGCGGCTGAAGCTGCTGCGCTCGGGCGTGGGCGCTATCACCGAAACCGACGTGCTGCTGGCCTCGGCGTCGAATGCCATCATCATTGGCTTCAACGTGCGGCCCGAACGCAAGGCGCAGGAACTGGCCGAGCAGGAAGAAGTCGATATCCGCCTGCACTCGATCATTTACGAATTGCAGGACGAGATCAAGCGTGCCATGACCGGCCTGCTTGAACCGACTATCAAGGAAACCTACCAGGGACGCGCCGAAGTGCTCGAAACCTTCCGCATCCCGAAGGTGGGAACGATTGCCGGTTGCCGCGTGACCGATGGCGTGATCAAGAACAACTCCGAAGTGCGCCTGCTGCGCGATAACGTGGTCGTGTTCAAAGGCAAAGTCGGATCGCTGCGCCGCTTCAAGGACGACGCCAAGGAAGTCACCAACGGCATGGAGTGCGGCATCTCGATCGCCAACTACGGCGATATCAAAGCGCGTGATGTGATCGAAGCGTTCGCCACGGAGCGGATCGCCGCCGAAGCCATGGTGTAAACAAGCTTTCAGTTCCCGGTTCTCAGTTCTCAGTGAATGCTGCTCGGTTTGTTTTCTGAGAACTGAGAACTGGGAACTGAGAACGGCATGCCAATCGCGTTCCTCACCCTCGAACTCCACATCGAAGCGGCGCAGTCGATCAAAGATCGCCGCCAGGTCGTGCGCAGCCTGAAAGACCGCCTCCGCACCAGCTTCAACGTTTCGGTCGCGGAACTCGATGCCGCTGAACTGTGGAACCGCGCCACCGTCGGCGTGGTCAGCATCTCCAACTCACGCGACTACCTCGATGGCCTGATGAAGAACGTGGAGCGCGCGGCTACGCGCATCGCCAACAACCACGGCGCCGATATCGCGGATTCTTTCGTCGAATACTTCTAGGAAATGGTCATGTAGCGACAGCCGCCCTTCGACTCCGCTCAGGACAGGCTCTCGGCTGTCCCGCCAGGGCGAAGCCCGGCGGCGCGAGCGGACACTTGCCAGCCAGTCGCTTCTTCCGAGCGATAGAAAGCTCACCGATGATTGTTCGTAACATCCCCTAACACATTGTTACCTCCGTACTTAACCCTTCCCCACAAAAGCGGGCGACAATAGCGCAGCCTGATCACACACTTGAGCCCGTTTTTCTGATATTCTCATGCGTTTTACCTGAGGTGCGGGATTTTGGAGAAGCGCGGGCTGAAGTACCATCGCGGGCGAGTGGGTGAGGCTCTGCGCGAGGAGATTGAAACGCTCGTCGAAGGAGAGTTGGCCGATCCACGGATTGGCTTGGTGAGCGTGACGGCGGTCCATATCGCGGACGATGGCCGGTCGGCGCAGGTTTGGGTGAATGTCGAAGGCGACGACGCGGATGCGGACCAGAGTCTGGAAGGTCTGGAGGCGGCGCGCGAATACATCCGGCATGAACTGGTGGAGCGGTTGCGCCTGAGACGAGCCCCGGAGTTGTATTTCCGGCTGGACCGCGCCGAACAGGAAAAAGCGCGAGTCGAAGAATTGTTGGCGCGGGCAAAAAAACGAAATAAGGCCCGCAGGGAATCCGGTGGAAAAAAGGCATAGCGGCGTCGAGGATGTCCTTCGGCAAATCGGGCAGCACGAGCGGTTCGTGCTGACGTCGCATGCCCGTCCCGATGGCGATGCGGTCGGATCTGCGCTGGCCTGCTGCCAGATTCTGCGCGCCATGGGAAAGCATGCCGATGTTGTGCTGCACGATGGCGTCCCTCGCGTCTACCGTTCGCTACCCTTCGCCGACCAGGTCGTGCAGTCCAACCACGTCTTGGGCAGTTACGATTCGGCCATCATTTTGGAGTGTGACAGCATCCATCGCACCCGGCTCGAGGGCCTGGAAAACCGATTTCTGATCAGCATCGACCATCATGTCAGCGGCCGTCCCTTTGCCCACGTCAACTGGATCGATCCCCATGCCGTGGCCACCGCGGAAATGGTGTTCCGCCTGGCCCGGGAAGCAGGCGTGAAATTCTCGCCTGAGATTGCGACCTGCCTTTATACGGCGCTGATGACTGACACCGGTTCGTTCATGTTTCAGGGAACCAATGACAATACGTTCGCCCTGGCCCGCGAACTTGTGTTGGCGGGAGCGGATCCGGCGCACTGCGCCCGCGGCATTTATTTCGCTCACTCCGTCGCCAAGATCCGGCTACTCGGCGAGGCTCTCCGCAATTTGAGCGTGGAAGCCCACATCGGTTTCGCCTGGGTTACCCAGAAGCAGATGGAACGTTGCGGCGCGATCGAAGAAGACTGCGAGGGTTTGGTGAATTATGTTCTCTCCATCGGCGGCGTCGAGGTCGCGGCGTTCTTCCGGGAAATGCCTGAGGGCCGCTATCGTGTGAGCTTGCGCAGCAAAGGCAAACTGAACGTTGCCCAGGTGGCCGAAAGTTTTGGTGGTGGCGGCCACGAATGCGCCAGCGGCTGCTCGGTCGACGGACCGCTGGCCGAAGCGGTGCGCCAGGTTCTGTTCCAGCTTCGCCGCGGACCTTCCGTACAATGACTCTCGTAGCGCCGGCATCCTGCCGGCTGTCCCGAGGGCGTCTCGCCCTCGGAGCCCGCGTGAACGCCCGCCGGACAGCCGCCGGCACGGCGGCGCTACAATCTTCTGTTCTTCCATGACCACTCGCACCCGTACCGACGTGTTGCTGATCGCAGGCTTCTGTGCGTTTCTGTTTTTCTATGGGATGGGGCAGTTCGGGCTCATCGGGGCCGACGAGCCGCGCTACGCGCAGGTGGCGCGCGAGATGCTCGATCGTCACGACTGGATCACTCCGGTCCTTGGCGGACGCGCGTGGCTCGAGAAGCCTCCTCTGTACTACTGGCAGGCGATGCTGGCTTACTCATTGTTCGGAGTGAGCGACGTGTCAGCGCGTCTCCCGGCTGCGGTCGATGCCACTCTGCTGGTGATCGCTGTTTATCTTTTCTTCCGCAGGTTCCGGCGCGGCGTGGAAGTGGATGCCGCGCTCATCACGGCATCGTGCGCTGGAGTGATCGGATACGCCCGCGCCGCTTCCATGGATATGGCGCTCGCCTCGACTTTCAGCGCTGGGATGCTGGCATGGTGGGCTTGGCGCGAGAGCGAGAAGCGAATCTACCTGGCTCTGTTTTACGCCTTCATGGCGCTGGGTATGTTGGCCAAGGGGCCGGTCGCGCCGTTTCTGGCGGCGGCAGTTATTGCGCTCTTCTCGCTGGCAACTCGCGAATTTCGCCTTGTCGTCAAAACTCTGTGGTTGCCGGGCCTCCTCCTGTTCTGTGTGATGGCTCTGCCCTGGTACTTCGCGGTGCAGATGCGAAATCCGCAATTCTTTCGCGAGTTCATTCTCGAACACAATCTGGCGCGTTTCTCCAGCGATTTGTATCACCACCGCCAGCCATTCTGGTATTACCTCCCCGTGACCGCGCTCGCGTTTGTGCCGTGGACGGTGTTCGTGGTCGCGGCGTTCGTCCAGACCGTGCGCACCTGGTGGGGCGAGCGTAAGTCCGGTTCCGCAACGCCTGATTTGGAATGGCAGTTCGGCCTGTTCGTCTGCGGCTGGCTCACCGCGCCGGTGGTGTTCTTCTCGATCTCGCAGTCAAAGCTTCCCGGCTACATCCTTCCCGCCCTCCCGGCCGGAGCCGTGCTGCTGGCGGATTATCTGCGTCAGCACTTCGCGCTAGAGGAAGACGAATCGGTCCCAAAGGGGCTGGCCGTATTGCACGCACTGGTGGCCGCCGCGCCGATGGTTCCGTCGGTGCTGATTGCTTATGTCATAACCCAACACCGTTTGCCGGCGGGCCGTCCGATGTTATTTGCGCTCGCGATTGCTTTCGCGCTCTGTGCCGCCATCGCGCTGACGCTGGCGAGCCGGTTGCGGCTGCGCATGCTGCGCTTTGTGACGCTGATTCCGGTGGTGTTGTCGGTAGCGGCAGTGCTGAAACTGGGTACGACGTCAATTGATCAAACGCTGTCAGCGCGTCCACTGGCCGTTGAGTTGGCCAGCGTGGAAACTCATTCACTCCCGCTCGCGGTCTGTGGCCTATCCCGCGAGATGGAGTATGGGCTCGCGTTTTACCGCAACCAGACGATTTCGCGCTATGAGTCGGGCAACATTCCGGCGGAGGAACATTTGTTGGTGGCTCCGGTGGCCTGGAAGGTGAATGTCGCAAAGCAAACGGTGGGGCGACGCGTCTCGTTCCTGGGTTCCTACGCGCCTCAGAACGTGGATTACTATTGGGTTTCCGCCGCGGGCGCCAAGCCGTGACCCGACTCTGTCATCGTGCCCTCGAGTGTGCAACATCCACGTAGCCCCGGACGCATTCGTCCGGGGCGGACGAATGCGTCCGCCCCTACGTGTTTCTGTTGGGTTTCGGCCGGCTACTCGCTCGAATACGCAAGCTCTTGCAGTCCGTGCCGGGGCGGGGCCCCGGCCAGTGCTCGGTTGCCGTATTCGAATCCCTTTTCAAAGGCCTTCAGGTTCAGCTCGCGGAAGGTTGGCGGCACTGAGTCAGCCACGGCCTTGCGCACGGCATCGGCGGTCAGAAGCTTTGTGACTGCAGTGAAGAACCCCACCATCACGGAATTCAGCACCATGCGTTTGCCGAGTTCTTCGGCGATGCGGGTCGCCGGAATACTGTAGACCCTAAGATCGCCCTTTAGATCAGAGACGCGCACCAGGTCTTCTTCGACGATCAACAAGCCCCCAGGTTTCAAATCCTGAGCGAAGCGGTTGTAGGCTTCCTGCGACATGACGACCATAATGTCGGGGTGTGTCACGTAGGGATACAGCACCGGTTCGTCGGAAAGGATCAGCTGGGCACTGCACGCGCCGCCGCGCGCTTCCGGGCCGAAGTTCTGCGTCATGGTGGCGAAGCCGTTTTCGTAAATCGACGCCGCTTTGCCCAGCACGATCGCCGAAAGGATGACGCCCTGGCCTCCAAAGCCTGCCACGCGAATCTCGGTTAGCCGCATACACACTCCATTTCTGGTTCTTCGATATAGCGCTCGCCCAGCGTTTCCACATATTGTGCGCGCATCATGGTTTGGTAGTCAGGCCGGTCGCGGTCCACGAACTTGCCGACCGTAATCTCCCCGTTCAGTGTGAGTCCGACCTCGCTGGTGGGCGCGCCGTTCTTTACTTTGCTCCTTTCTTTGTAGTACTTCATGGTGTCGAGGCCGTCGCCCATTTTGTTGCGCCGCTGGTAGAGCGTGGGGCAGGGCGAGATGACCTCGATAAACGAGAATCCTTTTTTCTGAAAGGCTTCGCCGATCGAACGCGACAGTTGACGCACATGGAACGTGGTCCAGCGCGCGACATACACCGCGCCGGCGGCTTCGACCAGGTGCGGCAGGTTGAACGCCGGCTCAAAGGTCCCGTAGGGATGGGTGGACGTCGTCGCGTGACCGGGCGTGGTTGGCGCAGTCTGCCCGCCGGTCATCGCATAAATCAGATTGTTCACGCAGATCACTTTCAGATCGATGTTGCGCCGTGCGGCGTGAATGAGGTGATTGCCGCCGATCGCCGACAGATCGCCGTCACCCGAATAGACCACGACATTCAGCTTGGGATTGGCCAGCTTCAATCCGGTGGCAAATGGGATGGCACGCCCGTGCGTGGTGTGAAACGAATCGAGCTTCACGTAACCCGCCACGCGGCCGGTGCAGCCGATGCCCGACACCAGCGCCAGCGACTCAAGATCAATCTTCGAGTCGATCAGGGCGCGGGCGAACGAATTCACCGTGGTTCCGATGCCACAGCCGGGGCACCAGATATGCGGCATGCGGTCGCTGCGCAAAAACGGTTCCACGGGATTGACAGTGTCGTCCAGAATGTTCAGCATCGGCTTGCCTCCACGATGGCGTTCAGGATTTCGTCAGGGTTGTGGACGCCGCCGCCTGCGTGCGACACGGCGTAAGTCTTGGCTTTCCCGTTAGCGGCGCGCTCGACTTCGCGCACCATTTGCCCCAAATTAAGTTCCGGCACGACGAAGGCTTTGATGTGCGCGGCCACATCTGCAATCTTTTTCTCAGGGAAAGGCCAGGCGGTAATCAGGCGCAGTTTGCCGACCCGCAGGCCGCGATCGCGCGCCGCGTCGATCGCCCGCTGCGCCACGCGCGACGTGATGCCGTAGGAAACTACGACCACGTCGGCGTCGTCCAGTCGGTCTTCTTCGAACAGGCAGATACGATCTGCCGCCGAACGAATCTTGTTCTGCAAACGTCGCACCAGCTTGTCTTGGACCTGCGGCGTCATGTTGGGATAGCCACGCTCGTCGTGGGTCAGGCCAGTCATGTGGAACTTGTAGCCGTCGCCCGCGTGCGCCATCTCCGGAACCATGTCGCCGTTGGTGCCGTAGGGCAGGTAGTCTTCGACTGATTTATGAGTGTGCTTCCGCGGCGTGACCTCGATCTCGTCAGCAGGAGGAATCACAACCTTCTCGGTCATGTGCCCGACCACTTCATCCATCATGAACATTACCGGCACGCGAAGTTCTTCCGCGAAGTTGAAGGCCTTAATGGTCAGATCGAAACATTCCTGCGGTGAGTTCGGACAAAGCGCGATGATCTCGTAGTCGCCATGCGATCCCCAGCGCGCCTGCATCATGTCGGCCTGGGCGGGAAGCGTAGGCAGTCCGGTAGACGGCCCGCCGCGCTGCACGTCGACGAACACGCAGGGCGTTTCGGTCATGGCCGCGTAGCCGATGTGTTCCATCATCAGCGAGAAGCCTGGGCCCGAGGTTACCGTGAAGGCCTTGGCTCCGCCCCATACTCCGCCTTGCAGCGCGATCGACGCGGCGAGTTCATCCTCCATCTGGATGAAGGTTCCGCCTACCGTGGGCACGCGCGCGGCAAAGCGCTCGACCACTTCGGTCGAGGGGGTGATGGGATATCCGGCCGCGAATCTCGCGCCGGCAGCCAGCGCGCCTTCACAGCATGCATGATCGCCGTCGAGAAAGTGCGTGCCGGTCAAGACGCCATGGGGATCAGCTTTCATTTCTCACCTCCACTGGCCTGCTTGGCGCTGGCCTGAGGAATCTTGGTTCCATTGATGGCGAAGTCCGGGCAATACATGCCGCAGAGATCACAGCCGCTGCATTTTTCCGGATGCACCACGTGCGGCGGATGGTAGCCCTTCGAATTGAAGGCGGAAGAGAGCGCGAGCACGTGCGTGGGACAGAACTCCACGCAAAAGCCACAGGCCTTGCAGCGCTCCACGACAATTGAAACACGTCCTTTTGCCACGAGATCCCCCAGCCAAAGAGTGACGATCACTCCGGGAATTCAGTAACGCAGGACTTGATTATGCGGTGACTCCAGTGGCAGGCGGTGTGACCAGCATCACAGGACGGCGTGAGGTTAGGCACGACCGAGTTTTGGGGCAAAAATGTCGCGCAAGACGTTGCAGGCGCATGATTTGCGGGCCTGGAAGGTCATCGGGATATGAGGTCGATCGTTCCCCGACATCTCGGGTGACCACCATCACTGGCGACAGTGAGGCTGAACACAGAGAAACAACCCCAACTTGCCCCTCCCGGGTTACACTTTGCGGCACGCCACTGTTGGTTTTGAGAGAGCTTCCCCTGGACCGCGTCGGGACGGTGCACATTGCCGAAGGTCATTGGATTTCTGCAAACCGCAATAGCACTGAACAGCGATTGCTGGATGATCACTTGCATCCCGTGCCGGATGCAGTCTTCTCGATGCTGGAAGAGTTGGCTGCACTGGCACCGCAGCCTCTGACGGTCGTGCTCGAGCGCGACGGCGCCTATCCGCCCATGGGTGACTTGCTGCTGGAACTGCAATTGGCTCGCGCTGCCATGCGCAGAGGGCGGGCCAGGTCTGAGACGGTCACCGAACGCGCGACTCCGGTTAACCGGGGGTGCTCCGGCGGAAGTTCTGCGCGTCTGGAAGCCCTGTTGGCGCGCATCTATGTGGACGAACCTCTACGCCTGAGCTTTCTTGCCGCACCAAAGGAATTCGTCGACCGCTATTCCTTGAGTGCTGAGGACGCAACGGTACTTGCGTCCATTGATCGGACTGGCCTGACCATGGCCGCTCGTAGTTTCGCACGAAAGCGCCAGCTGAAGAGGGCGCAGCAACATTAGGCGACGACCCCAATGAACCCTCCACTTCATGGACCAGAACTTGTCATCAACTACTCTGCGATGCTCGATCTTCGCATCACCCTCGTGCGAGCGCAGGGGTATGAAGGAATTTCCCTTCCCGAGTATTTCTTTGAGGTGGACTGTCGTTTGCCGCATCCGACCGGCAGTTTCACCTACTCTTTCAGTCATCTGTGCTTCGAACCGAGGTCGTTCACTACGTTTTCCGAGGAACTTCGAGGCCTGCAACAGGGTCTAAGAGGGGAGGCAACTCTGAAAAATGTCGGAGAGATGATGGTCCTGAGCCTGAAGGGGAACTCCCGCGAACTGCTCGCCACGCTCGACATTCGCGAGTATCTCCCGCCGTCGACATGGACCCTGAGTGCGACCTTGGAAGTCGACTACGATTTGTTTGTCAATAAGCTGTGCCGAGAGGTTGACCGGTTCGTGGCAGAGATTCGCGAGGTGAGGCCGGAAGCCGCAGAATAAGCTTGGCGGCTGTTGCCGCCCTGTGTTCACCGAGATTGCCTCCTGCCGGGGAACCAACTACACTCGAAATTTTGCCGTGACTTTTGGCCGCTGCGCCTCCGCGGCTGCCACGGCTGGAGTTCTTTTGGAAATCCTCGACCTCAGGCATTTTTCTTCCGTGGACCTGCGTCCGTTGCTCGAAGACGAGACGCAAGTCTGGTCGCGCCTGCTGTCGTGGGATTATTCCGGCTCGGCGGAAATGATTCTCCGCTACGTCGACGCGAAAATCCTGCCGGGTTATGCAGCCGTCGATCGTGGCCGCGTCTTCGGCTATTCATTCTTCGTATACGAAGGCAGCAAGGGAGTGATTGGCGACCTCTATGTCACCAACGGCAACCGGCTGCCTAACGCCCATGAAGTCGAATTGCGGCTTCTGACCCATGTGATCGAGACCCTGCAGCAGTCTCCCGGGATTCACCGCGTGGAGGCGCAACTGCTGGCACACGAGGCCAATGTGGTTTCGCGCCCGTTTCTCGAGACGGGATTCCAGCGGCACCCACGTCTGTTCATGACGTTGACGTTAGGAAGAACTGGGCCCGAGAACGTTTCGACTGATCCCGAAGTTGAAATCCGCCCCTGGACCGACAGCGACTACCAGCCCTCTGCCGCCGTTATTACCGCGGCGTACCGCAGCCATGTTGATGCCCAGATCAACGACCAGTACCACACTCTGAGCGGGTCGCTGCGCTTCCTCAACAATATCGTGCGCTTCCCCGGCTGCGGCATCTTCGATGCGGAGTCGTCGTTCGTAGCGTTGGACCGCCGGGCGAAGAGTCTGATCGGATTGATCCTGTGCTCGCGCGTCCGCAAAGACGTCGGCCATGTCACCCAGGTGTGCATTCTGCCGGAATATCGCTCGCGCGGAATTGGGGAGTCGTTGCTCGCGACCACTGAGGGCAACCTGCGGAAACGAAACTTCGTCCTGCTGTCTCTGACGGTGACGGAAGCGAACGCGCGGGCCGTCGCGCTTTACCGGCGTCTGAATTTTGAGTCGAAGAGGGTTTTTGATGCGTTTGTGTGGGAAGGGTAGCGTCGAGCGGCGAGCGATGAGCTACGAGTTGAATCGGGATTGCTCGAAGCTCATCGCTCGTAACTCAGGGCTACCTTCGCAATACCCACATCACCCAGCCCGCCACAAGCACGCCACCCAGGAACATCGCGAAACAATAGAGGCCGTAGCGCACCATCTCGCGAGTGGTCTCACGATGGGTGATTCCGAATACGACGGAGGCGAACAGGGCAAACACGGCCGCCGCACTGAAGTGATTGAGCGTAATGGTCACTGCGCCCCTCTCCGTGTGGTTCCAATTGAGAACTGAGAACCGGGAACTGAGAACTGCGTCATTGTTTCTTCCCAATGGCGATGTGATAAGCGTCGGCGATGGCAATAAAGTTCAGCAATCCCGCGACGATCATGAATTTTGTTCCGTAGTCGGCGGTGGCGAACGCGATCGCGCCCTGGCCCCAATCCATGGCCATGGTCACAATGTAGAGTCCACCCGCGCCCACGTCGCCGATGAAGCCGAGAATATCGAGGATATCACCGCCATTCGCTTTATAGATGCGGCCTTGCATCGCGAGCCCGAGCACGAAAAGGGTGGCGATCGACACGAACAACAGCACGCCGCGAATCCAGCGCTTCTGGATCATGTGTCCTGCGCCGGGAATCAGCCACCCCACCGCGGGAGCGACCACCGCCATTATGCTCAGCGGTTCCGTCTGTGCTGCTTTCGCTTTATCGGTTGTGGAATTTGCCATTCAGATGTTCACAATCTCGCGTTGGATTTTTCCGGTCACTTCGGCAGACTTGGGGCGCACCAGCACATTGACTTCGCTGCGCACGCCAAATTCCGGCAGGTAGATGCCGGGTTCGATGGAGAAGCAGGAGTTGGGAAGAATCTGCCGCTCGTCATGAATTTCAAGGTCGTCCATGTTCGCCCCATTGGAATGGACGTCGGTGCCGATGGAATGTCCGGTGCGGTGGATAAAATAATCGCCGTAGCCGGCCTTCTTGATGTGCCCGCGGGTAGCGCGATCCACTTCCCATCCGGCGATGCGGCGGCCGCCGTTGATGGCGTCGAGAACCGTTTTGACGCCCGCGTCACGCGCGTCGCGCACAATCTCGAAAACTTCCCGCATCTTTCCCGAGGGCGCGGTGCCCACAAAGCCCATCCACGTTATGTCGTAGTAGACCGCGTTGGGCGTGTTCTTCTTGCCCCAGACATCGAGCAGCAGCAGATCGCCCTCGCGAATGGGCACGGGATGGCTGGCATGGGGCTCGTAGTGAGGGTTTCCGGCGTTCGCATTGACGGCCACGATCGGCGGATCGTCGGTCAGTAGATTCTCGCGGGCGAAGGCTTCCATGAACCACTGCTGAATCTCGTGTTCCTTGGTGCCGCCGTTGCGCACGCGTTTGCCGACCTCTTTGAATGCCGCCGCGACGATGGCGTCGATGCTGTCGCGCGCCGCGAAGTGCGACTGGATCTGTTCTTCGCTCCACGTGGATTCAAACTGTGCCACCAAGTCTGCGGAACTGACGATGTTCTTTCCCAGACCGCGCAACAGGTCGATGGTGCCGCCGTCCACTAGAGATATGGTGAACACGCTGTTGTTCGGCGAATACTGCATCGCCAGATCTCGGTGCTTAGCGAGAATCGCTTTCAGTTGGTCGAACAGTTCCTGCCAGCCGGAATACTGATGCTTCTTGCCGGGCAGGGAATCGAGATGTCCGGCTTCGATCTTGTGGACCAGTTTGACGGGCTCGCCTTCAGCGGGGATCAGGTAAAACCAGCGCCGGGTCACCATCAGGCTCGAGGGCACACCGAGCACGCGGTAGGCGATGGGATCGCGATGGTGGTGGTCGTAGAAAAGCCACGCGTCAATGTTGCGTTCGCGCAGCGCAGACTGGATGGCAGCGAGGTCCATGGGCAAACTCCTATTGTAAACAAGAGCAAGGATTTGGGCGAATCGGCCGAGCCGGAGTTTGATAAACTCCGCCAGATGCCCTCGATCGCCGAATCCGCTCCGGTCAAGGTGGCCCAACGCGTCCGTATCGAATCGCTCGATGTCGTGCGCGGCGTCATCATGATCCTGATGGCACTCGACCACACGCGGGACTTTTTCGGCAATTCGGGTGTGAATCCCACGGATACTGCCACAACGACCGTGCCGCTATTCTTCACCCGCTGGGTCACCCATTTTTGCGCACCGGTCTTCTTCCTGCTTACGGGCACGGGAGCCTTTCTCTCGCTGCGCAAGAAATCCAAGAGCGAGTTATCGCGATTCCTGTTTACTCGCGGCCTGTGGCTGATCTTCCTTGAGTTGGTAGTCACTCGCTGCCTGGGATGGCAGTTCAACTTCGACTATCACGTGGTCCCCATCATCGTTTTGTGGGCGCTGGGTTGGGCGATGATCGTGCTCTCGGCGCTGGTCTATCTGCCGACTCCCGTCGTTGCCGCGTTCGGGATTTTGATGATCGCGACCCACAATCTGCTCGATTCCGTGCAATCTTCCAATTGGCTTTGGACCATTCTGCACTCGCCCAATTTTCTGGTGAACACCCCCACGCACACCGTGTTCGTGGGGTATCCACTCGTTCCCTGGATCGGAGTCACCGCGGCCGGCTACGCGCTCGGGCAGATCTACAGCTGGCCGTCGGAACGGCGCAGGGCATTCTTGCTGCGGCTCGGGCCTGGGGCTGAGTGCGGGCTTTATCATAGTGCGCGCGATCAATATCTATGGAGATCCACAGCGCTGGTCTACGCAGAGATCCGCCGTTTTTACGGTGCTTTCATTTCTGAACACGACGAAGTATCCACCGTCGCTGTTGTACCTGCTAATGACGCTTGGTCCGGCGATGCTCTTCCTTTGGGCAGTCGATGGCGGGACCCCGCGCTGGTTGCGGCCCGCGCTGATCATCGGGAAAGTGCCCATGTTTTATTACCTGCTGCACATTCCGCTCATCCATCTGATTGCGATCGTTGTGTGCTATGCCCGCTATGGGCAGGTGCATTGGATGTTCGAATCGCCGACCATCCGCCAGTTCCCGATGACGCAACCGCCGGGATGGGGATACTCTTTGCCAGTCGTGTACCTGGTGTGGGCAACGGTTGTCGTAATGCTGTATCCGCTGTGCCACTGGTTTGCTGGATTGAAGCAGCAGCGCAGTGATGCGTGGCTGAGTTATTTCTGAAGCGTTGCGAAGCGGCCTGATTCAACATCAGTGTCAAAAAGAAAATGGCCCCGGCAAGCCGGGGCCATTTCCAATTCCGCGGTGCAGCACTCTGTCCGATGCGCAGTATATCGGAAGCTGGTGAAATTTCAGCGCAATAAACCGGCAGATCCAGCCGCGGAGCGGCGGCATAAGTTAGCCCAGGACGGAACGGTCAGGCAAGGGAAATGGAACTGAGTCCCGCTAGGGACGGCAGATCCCTGAGCGTCATGTGCTCGTGGGCCAGAATCTTGCCTTCACCGTCCTCGGCAGTGTCTCACACGCTGTCCGCAGCACTCAGCCGCGGAGCACGCCCCCGAATCTTCATCAGATAAGGCACGGTGCCTTTCGGATCGTATTTCGCCGTTTCCCGCAGCAACCAGCCGAGGCCCTTCTGTACCATGTCATCCTGGTCCGCGAGCAGCGCGTTGGAAAGCTTGATGATCTGCGGGCAGAACATCTTTACCCGCGCCCCGCGAATCAGTGCTACGCAGGCCGCGCGCCGGTGCCAGCGTTTCGGCGACTTCGCCCAGCGAAATACATCTTTAACTCGCGCTGGCTTCGCCGCAACCATCGGCGCGATCAGGCAATGCACTAGCCCGTCGTGATCGGCCCAACTGCTGATGCGGTCCAGCCACGACTCGAACATGCTTGAACTCGCGATTGCCGAACTGCGCGTCCAGTTTCTCCAGCAGAAATACCGCTGCGACCTTTTCTTCGAGGACGCTTCCCGAGAATAGCTGGTCGGCGACTCTCACTAGGAAATCGAAGTCATGCTCGCACAAAATCTCGTGGCGGCATTGCCGGACTGCGCGCCGCAGTGCAGCCGTGTACCAGCCGTGCGATTTGATCTCTTCTTTGAAGAACCACTGTACGCCGGCGGCATGCTTGGCCGAGCCGCCGGCTTTGAGCGCGCCGCGTATCTGTGCGGCGACTGCGGATGGGGTGCTCTTCGGGTTCGGCATGACGACTGTTCAACTCAAGATTGCGTCGCAGGATCAGCCGCGGCTCCGGCAGTTCTAACAAACACGTCGTACACCCACAGCGCCGCTGCGGTCGCCAGTCCGATGCCCGTGATCCAGAACCAGATCATCGCCGGCTGGTGCCGAACCTCGCCGAAATGATGCACCAGGAATCCGCCAAACGGCCCGCCGATGAGCGATCCAATGCCGATGGGCACGAAGGCAAATCCCATGTACGTGCCTTGCTGTCCCGGAGGGGCTAGCCGCGAGATGTATTCGTAGTAGCGCGGGGCCTGAATGATTTCGCCCATCGCGAGGAAGAAGAGCGAGAAGACCGCGCCCCAGATCGTAGGACGGAAGGCGAGAATCATCCACGAAAGGGAAGTGATCACCGTGCCCAGAATGACGGCGGCGAATGCGGGAATCTTGCGCGTCAGGAAATTGACCGCGAGGGTCAGACAGATGACGGTCACTCCGTCGACAACCAGAATCATTTCAACATCTGCATGCGCATTGATATACCCGTGGATGAAGCCGGGCAGACTGATGTACTGCTGCCAGAAGACGATCCAGTAGCCAGTGAAAATCACAAGGAACCACATGAACCGGCTGATGCCCGCCAGCATCACCACCAGGAACCCAATCCAGATCCACCACGGGACGGACCACTCCGGTTTCGTCCACAGCGCGATGCGCAGGAGCAATGCGACCAGCAGCACGGGTATCACCAGCCGGTAATTTCCCAGCACAACGCAGAAATTCCGCGCGACCGTCGCAATGGATGGCGGAGGCGCGTCGCCGGCCTTCTGTGGTTCCCGGAAAAATAACAAAACCACAAAAAACATCGCGAAGACGGCAAGGGCCACCACGCGGTAAACATTTTCCACGCCCAGATGACGGTGCGCCCACGAGGCAAAGAAAGGCCCGGCAGCGCCGCCGATGTTGACCATGGTGTAATAAATCGAATAGCCGATGGAGCGAACATTCTCTTTCGAAGCGCGAGCCGTGGTGCCCACCACGCATGGCTTCACCAGCGAAACTCCGAGCGCGGGAAGAATGAGAATGAAACCGACAAACAGTCCCAGCGGTACCGTGTTGCGCACGGGAGCCAGCCATGACGCGCCAATCGAGCCGATCAGAAAATAGGAAGCGCCGAGAATGAGATAGGCCACCGAGAGGGCGCGGCGGAATCCCATGCGATCGGCGGCGGCTCCGCCGAAGATCGCGAGAAACCATACCATGCCGCCGAAGATGCCGGTCAGCGTGCCGGTCTGCTCGGTGGAGAAGTTCAGCTTCTCCTGCAGGTACAAGGCCAGCGAGGCGAATGCCCCGTAATAGGCGAGGCGTTCGAAAATCTCGGTGATGTTGGCGATCCAGAATGGACGTTCGAACCCGGTGCGGATTTCTTCGAAGCGTTGAGAGAAGGACAAAGTGGCTCCTAAGGTTATGTGGCGTCGGCGCCCCGCCCGCAGTGTCGGACAGAATTCCTGCTACCCCATCTCGCCCTACGCTGCGAGCGCAAGATGCGCTCGCGACAGCCGGCGAGACGCCGGCGCTACTGTCCAATTCGATTGCGCAACTCGGCGGCGGAAATGCCCGCCACGCGAATCACTTTATTCCGGCTCGCCCGGCCGGAGGCAATGGTAACGGAAGAGCGCGGCACCTTCAAAAGTTTGGCGAAGAATTCGATGCACGCCTCGTTCGCCCGGCCCTCGACCGGAGGCGTGGTCAGGGAGACTTTCAGCGCGTCGCCCAGCTCCCCGGTGATGGCGTTCTTCCTGGCGCGCGGATGAACGCGGACCTGGATCGAAGCGCCCGACGCATCGTCACGAATGGCTGACATCGTTGTTTCCTGCTACCGAGAAGATGGTTTCACCTAGAATCGGCACCGCCTGGATTAAAACCAACGGCCCGAACATCTTGAAGCGCACAACTTCTGTCACCAGCGCTACCAGGTTTGCTGCAATGCAGAAGGTCTTCAGTCCCTCGACGTCATACCCGTTGCGCAGCCTCAGCAGGTTAAACATGGCAACCAAGATCCACAAAAACGGTGTATCGAGGACAGCTCCTGCGGGATGCCGGATTTCGGTCATCAGGATCGCCACGATCGCGACGCCCAAGAGAATCCACGCCAACAAATGGTCAAGAACCTTCATGCCCCACTCTCCTCTGTTTTCCCCTGTGTCCTCTGTGGTTACTTTTTTGTTCTTTCCCCAAAAATCGCGGTGCCCACGCGGACGCAAGTCGATCCTTCCTCGATCGCCACTTCGAAATCATGCGACATCCCCATCGAGAGCATGTCCACCCGAACTGCCGGCAGTTTGCGCGCGGCAATCGCATCGCGCAATTCGCGCAGCTTGCGGAAGTACGGCCGCGCGCCTTCGGGATCATCGGTGAACGGAGGCACCGTCATCAGTCCTCGAAACTCGAGTGCCTCGAATCGAGGCGCAGCCAGCAACAAATCTTCCAAGTCCCGCGAATCCGGGGAAGTGCCGCTTTTCGCAGCCTCGCCACCAACGTTGATCTCGATCAGCACGGCTAGCTTCTTACCCGCGCTTCGAGCGGCGGCGTCGAGTTTCTCGGCGACTTTTACGGAATCGACCGAGTCCACGGCGTCGAACAACTCTGCCGCCTTGCCTGCTTTGTTCGTTTGCAGATGCCCGATCATGTGCCACTCGGCTCCGGCCAGGCCGGTGAGCGCCGCCGCTTTCCCGGCGAACTCCTGCACGCGATTTTCCCCGAACCGGCGCAATCCGGCGGCGTGGGCTTCGCGAATGCGTTCTGGCGGATGCGTCTTGCTCACTGCCATCAGCACAATATCCTCCGGCCTTCGCCCCGCACGCCGCGCCGCCTCTGACACGCGCTCGCGCACCTCCGCAATGTTCTCAGAAATCGGCATAAGACCCTAAACCGTGAAGGACACGTCTATGAAACCGTCGGCTGCGTCAAGTGCTTTTTGCGCACACGAGCGCGTGCACTCGGAAGACGAGCGCCATTTCGCTCTATGGGAAAAGGTTTTGCCATCGTCAACCCCCAGGCTCGCTGCTAATCGTTCGGTCTGAACTTTTCGGTTCGACCTAAACATCTATCCGATCGACTTCGACCATGATTATGACTGCAAACTCCACTTCTCGCGAAGGGAGCGGGGTGCCGCAATCAAAGTGTCGGTGTTCGACCACACACCACGTGTCCTCTCGGGCTACCCCACGTGCGAACCGGACTGGGACGCTGCCGGCGAATCTTCGGTTTTGCGCCACAGCCAGTACAAACTCACCGCCAATCGGCGCGCCATGGCGGCGATGGCGATGTTGCGTTGCCGCCGCATGGCCAGGTGC
This sequence comes from uncultured Acidobacteriota bacterium, assembly GCA_963709865.1. GTDB lineage: Bacteria > Acidobacteriota > Terriglobia > Terriglobales > Acidobacteriaceae > Sulfotelmatobacter. The sequence continues at coordinate 110,355 of CAVPXW010000018.1, read as the reverse complement.
ACGAAACGCCGCCGCCACTGCGGGTCGCAGCGCACCGCCGCCTGGGCCGCCTCCACCAACAGGAAACGCAACAGCGTGTTGCCCTGTTTGCTCAGGTGCCCCAAACGCTGCTTCCCGGCGCTGGAATCTTCGCAGGGAATCAGTCCCAGGTAACTGCCCACCTGCTTGCCGCAGCGGAAACGATCGGGCGTGCCCAGCACCAACACGAAGGCCAGCGCCGTGATCGGGCCCACTCCGGGATGGGTCATCAGGCGCTGCACCTCCGGCCGCTGCTGGGCTTCCTGCTCGACCGCCTGGCTGAGTTCGGCGATCTGCGGCGTCAACTGGTCCAGCAGCTGCAGCAGATCGTGTCGCCGCCGCGCCGTCCACGGGGCCAGCGCGAACGATTCCAACTGGGCTCGTCCTGTTTTGCTCCACAGCCGCGACTTTCGCCGTACGCCTTCGTTGAGGGCAATGGCGTGCAGTTGATTCTTGACCCGCGTCCGCATCTGCACCAGGCGATGCCGATGCCACAGCAGTTGCCGCAGGTCGCGATTCTCCGCACTCGGCACCCACAGTTTGGGGAAACGACCTTCCCGCAGCAACTCCAGCAAGAGCTGCGCATCCCCGCGGTCGGTCTTTTGTTTGCGCACCCGTTGCGCCGCGATCTTGGCGGGATTGCCGATCCACAACTCCATCTCCAACTCCGCCAGCAGCCGCTCGAACCAGCGCGTGTGCCCGCTGGCCTCGATCCCCACCCGCACCTGCACTCCGCGCCCCTGCAGTTCGCGATAAAACCTTTCGGCCTCACCGGTGCTGTGTTCCAGCGCTTGCTCGCCACACTCTCCGCTCTGCTCGTCGAACCATGCAATTTGCTGCATGCCCGGGTGATAATCACATCCTATAATCAACATGTTCGGCTCCTTTCTCCCGAGCCTTGGAGGTTGACACTCCCAAGTCTACTCAGGTCTGGAGCGACGGTTTCATCAAATTAAGCACGAAGAAATACCTGGATTTCCTTCGCGTTCCTTAGTGTCCTTCGTGGTAGTGGTTCATCAAGTTACATAATCGCGGTCGGAGGGGCCGGATCTTCGGGCCGTCCCGCATTCGCCAGCGGCACCAGAATCATGACCGCGACCAGCGCCGCCAGTGCAACCAGGCTGGTCACGGGCGAGTCGCCGATGGCAAGGTGATACAGTTCTGTTTTCGCGTGAGCATCATGCGCCAACCTGCGGGCAATGATGGCGGCAACGGCGATGCCGCACAGGGCTTCTCCCGCGATCAGGCCCGACGCTGTCAGCACTCCGGCATTGTCCACGCGCGCCTTCTGCGCATCGTTGAGGTTGCGCTTATCGCGCAGTCGGTCGGTTGCCCAGCGAATCACACCGCCCAAAAAAATAGCAAAGGTCGTTCCCAGTGGTAGATACATTCCCACGGAGAACAGCATCACGCTCTTCACTTCGATCATGATCATGGCGATCCCGAGCAGAATCCCAACCACTACCAGCGGCCATGCCATGTCGCCACCGACAATGCCCTTGGAGAGCATCGCCATCAAGCCCGCTTGAGGCGCGGGCAACTCGGCGGTGCCAAAGTGATACACCTTGTCCAGAGTGGACAGCGGGAAAAACAGGACCAGCGACGCTACCACGATTCCGAACAAGTCGCCGATCTGCATCTTGGAGGGTGTCCCGCCCAGGATGTGACCCACCTTCAAGTCCTGCAACATCTCGCCCGCAACCGCGGAAGAAACGCAGACCACGGCTGCTACTCCAAGCACTGCCGCAACCCCGCCGGCGCCGGAGACTCCCAAAGCTACCATCAGCAGGGCCGCGATCACGAGCGTGCATAGCGTGAGTCCGGATACAGGATTGTTCGACGAGCCGATCATCCCAACCAGATTGCCGGAGACGGCGGCGAAGAAGAAGCCGACGATAATCATGACGCCGGCTGCCACCAGCGATCCCGACAGAATCCGCGAACTCGAGAGATTGCCTGCGCCGCTGATGAAATAGTAATAGAGCAGGATCATGGCCAGGAAGACCAAGGCAATGCCCGTAAAAATGACCTTGGAGCTAAGATCACGCTCGGTGCGGTTCGTGGCAGCGTGTGCCGCGGCGGACTTTTTCAAGTCGGAGATCGCTCGGCCCATTCCCACGGCGAGCTGTTTGCGCATTTTGAACAAGGTGTACGTGGCTCCCACGAGCATTCCGCCCACCGCGATGGGACGAACGATCGAGTAGTAAATCGCCGCGGCTAGCAGATCCCATTTGAGGGGTTGGCCCGCCGGTTGCAGGGTCTGAATGTACGGACCAATGGTGAAGGTGAGTAGCGGAACCAGCAGGCCCCAGGCCAGCACGCCGCCGGCAAAGTTCAACGCTGCCAGTCGCGGACCAATAATATAGCCAACACCCAGATACGCCGGACTGATGTCAGGCGCGTTGAACAGTGTCGCGCCGCCGGTGATGGTGGTTGCGACATTGGGGTTCGTGCCAGTGCGAAGCAGCAGTTTCTTTCCCAAGTCGCTGATCTTCACGTGAAACGTATTGCTGGGACTGAACAGATTGATCGCGCCCATTAGGAATATGAAGGCGCCATAGCCCATGTTGGCGAAAAGAATTTTCGCCGCCCTCGCGCCCTGCTGCCCCGCCTTGTGAATCTCGGACGCTGCCACCGACTCGGGGTAAGGAAGATCAGGGTCCTCCACCATCACGCGCCTCAGCAGGGTCACGAACAGGATGCCGAGAGTACCCCCGATCATCATGAGCGCGACTGATTTCCAGTACTGGTCCTTGGTGAGGCCTGGCCACAATCCCGCCATGACGAATGCCGGGATGGTGAACACCGCGCCCGCTGCCACCGACTCGCCGATCGAGCCCACGGTTCGCGCGATGTTTTCTTCCAGCAGCGACCCTTTCATCAATCGCAACAGCGCCATGCCAATCACGGCCGCCGGATACGTCGCCGCAATCGTCATTCCTGCCTTGAGACCGAGGTACGCGTTGGCGGAGCCCAGCAATGCCGTCAGGAACAACCCGATCAGCACGGCGCGGAAGGTGAACTCCTTCATCTCCATGGTTTCGGGCACGTAGGGCACATGCTTTTTCTTGGCGGGGAGGTCGGTGACTGGACTACTCATAGTGGAATCCTCTTAGGACGCAGGATGGAACCAGTCTACTTCTCGAAATGATTCGAAAACAATGGAACGGCGCACCTTAGCACGCGGCACGCCCGCATGACAAGTATGGTGCGGATTGGCGAGGCACCGGGACGGCCATCGAGTCGCTCGGTCTCACGCCCGCCCACCGCGCTCGGCGATCAGCCGCATCGCGGGTTCGCTCACCCATGTGTGACCGGGAGAACCTGGGCCGTGGAAACGCTCGCCCCACGACAGCGGCGTCACGTTGCGGTATTCGTGCATGGACTCGTCCGCCACGAAGCGCAGCCGCTTGCGCAACGACGCGCGCGCGTTTGGGTCGGCGCCATGATCCAGCAGAAGGCGCGCCAACGCAGCGTCCCGCTGCCGCCCGCAAAGATAAGCTTGCGATACCACGCAGCCGAACAGCGGCGTGTGCCCGCCGAAGCCATCGGCGTCGATCTCCGCCTTCACGTTAACGTCTGCGCCCCGCTCGATCAGCCAGCGCGCAACCTCGAACTCGTCGAAATCGACGCACATGTGCAGCAAAGTCGTGCCGTCCAGGGGCGTGCCGTGCAGCCCGAAAGAGTGGTCGGCGCTGCATCCCAACTCGGTCGGATAGATTTCTTCGTGGGAAAACGTTCGGGTCAACAGTTCAGAGTCGCGGCGCAGATGCGCTTCGAGCAAATCGATGCGGCCGCGGTGCACCGCCATTGTCGGCGTGTCGGGAAGAGCGATGCCACGTTCGGCCACCAACTCAAGACAGCGATGCTTGCCCTCAGGGCCTCGGCAATAGGTTTGAAGAAGCAATGCTACGGGCGCGAGGCGGTTGCCGTGTTCGTCTGCAAGCTCGGCGCCCAGTTCAAGCAGGAACGAGAGCCCGGTGTGGTTCAGGGTCTCGCAGGGCCCCATCACGCAGCCCGCAGTGGGCCGCGCGCCCATCGCATGCAACCGGCGGGCGGTTTCGATCTGGCCTTGCAGACAGGCGCGGTCGAAAGCGTGCTGCAGATCGTCCGCACCCATCTCGCGCAGCATCGCGATGATCCCATCCTGCCCGACGTTGGCCGCGTGCGACATGGGAGGACCCCAATTGCAGTCGGCCACCCCGCGCGCGCTTTCGCGCAGCAGACGCGGATCCTTCAAAACCAGTTCGCGGACAGTATCGGCATCGCCCCGCCAGATGGCGTCGGTCATGCGGCAGGCGGTCACCAGTCGCGGCCAGCTCGCGAGGCCGTAGCTTCGCGCCAGCGCCGCCTGCACGTCGGCAAGCTTGGCAGCCGCGGGGTCGATCGCTTTGGTCGTTTGCCTGGGATGATGCTTGCGCAACTCCGCGACCGCGGCCGGATCACCCTGCCGGACGGCGCGCAGCAAGTCTTTGGCCTGATGCTTGAGTTGATCGAGGTTGGGACGAACCGGGAAGTGACGATCGTGAAATGTACGAGCGGACTTGCCAGACATGGACGGACCTCCTTCGGAGTCATGCCCGGGGTCCGCTGCGGCGGGCGAAAAGGAGGTTCGTGAGAACCTTTGGATTCGAGAATCTCGCTCAGGTGGACTCGGTCCTGTCCGCGGACGGGCGGCGTCCTGTACGCCGAGGGTCAGTATACCGCACCAGGCAGGCGCAGGTCTGCAAAGCGCACTCACCACCCTGGCAGAGTTCGTGTTAAGGGGCTCGGGGAACGACGGCTTAGGCACAATCAGTTTCACGGCGGTCTCGGAAACTTCACATGATGGATAGCTTCGCCGAGTGGTACGATATCGGCCTGTTCAGGGTCTGGGACCATTGCAATTGCTGATGACAAGCTGACTCACGATTACGCAGCAGACTCCGTTCGCAAGGGAGGTTGTTATGCAGTGGACCCAGATCTACGACCCACTCGGGCGTTGGTGGCTCTCCACGCTGCTTGCAGCCCTTCCCATCGTGGTCCTTCTCGGGATGCTGGCCGGTTTCAAAGTGAAGCCACACTGGTGCGCCATCGCGGGGGCGTCAACCGCTGTGGCGGTCGCGATCATCTTCTTCAAGATGCCTCCCGCGCTGGCGGCTATTAGTTTCGGGTACGGCGTCGTGTTCGGTGTATTGAAAATAGCCTGGATCGTTCTGGCCGCCGTATACCTCTACGACATTTCCGTCGAGACCGGGCAATTCGAAATCATGAAAGAGTCGGTCGCTGGAATTACTCCTGATCGGCGGCTGCAAGTCTTGTTGGTTGCCTTTTGTTTTGGCGCGTTTATTGAGGGAGCCGCCGGTTTCGGAGCGCCCGTAGCCATCGCCGGCGCCTTCATGATCGGGCTCGGGTTCAAGCCCTTTCATGCGGCGGCGTTGAATCTGATCGCGAACACGGCGCCTGTAGCTTGGGGAGCCATCGGCACGCCGGTTCACACGCTGGCGGCGGTAACGGCTCTGCCGGAATCGGATCTTAACGCCATGATTGGTCGCATTCTTCCTTTCACCGCGCTCATCGTTCCCTTCTGGCTGGTGAAAACCATGGTCAGTTGGAGGGAGACCTTCGAGGTGTTCCCCGCCATCCTGGTCGTGGGCGCCTCGTTCGCACTTACGCAGTTCTTCTGGTCGAACTACGTGGACAGCAATCTGGTGGACATCATGGGAGGCGTGGTGTCGATTGTTGCCGTCCTGGTCTTCCTGCGATTCTGGAAACCGAAGAAGATATGGCGGTTCGATTATGACGGAAAGGTTCCGACGCTTCCTCCCCCAACCTCCGAGATCACCGATCAGGTTGGCGGCGAATGGGCGGCGGAGAAGTTCGATGGATTTGTCAAAGTGCGCACTTACAGCGCTGCACAAGTCTTGAAGGCATGGATGCCTTTCGCGATCCTGTCGCTTTTTGTGCTTCTCTGGGGACTGCCAACAATAAAACTAGCCATGAACCAGGCTACTACGCCGGCTTTTCGGGTTGTGCTGGCAGATGGCAAAGTCCGCCCGGGTCCGCCAGGTTGGGATGTGCCTTATTTGCACAATGCGATTTCTCGCGCTGTGCCGGTTGTGGCCAAGCCGTCCCCAGAAGCTGCGCGCTACGATTTCAACTGGCTCTCCGCAACCGGGACCGGTTGCTTCTTTGCAGCGATCGTCTCTGGGTTGTTGCTCGGCCTGGGTCCTTTGCAATTGATGAGAATCTTCTGGCGAACGCTGGTGCGCATGCGGCTGGCGATGGTCGCAATCTCATTCATGCTGGGATTGGGTTATGTGACGCGCTATTCCGGATTGGACGCGGTGCTGGGCTTGGCGTTTACGCGCACGGGGTGGCTGTATCCGTTTTTCGGCACGTTCCTGGGTTGGCTGGGCGTGGCTCTCACCGGCAGCGACACGTCCGCGAACGCGCTCTTTGGCAGCCTGCAAAGAATTACCTCGCAGCAGCTCGGAATCGACCCAATTCTGATGTGCGCTGCCAACAGCGCTGGAGGAGTGATGGGGAAAATGGTGGACGCACAGTCCATCACGATTGCCACCTCTGCCACCGAACAGGTGGGCAACGAAGGAATCATTTTCCGATTTGTGGCTTGGCACTCGGTGGCTCTCTGTTCCATCGTCGGAGTCATTGTCCTGCTTTACGCCTATGTTTTCCGGTTCGCGGTGCCGCATGGGCTGACGTTCGTGAAATAACAGCAGCCGGAATCCTCAGCGCCTCCACCGGAAGTAGCCCGGCATTTCAAGCGCTCAAAACTCACGCTGCGGGAGTGTGGGAAGCGTGGCTCGGTCCAATTCCCGAATCTGCACTGCACCGGCAGCGGGCCCTGGACATTAGCCCTTCCTCCGTCCTCCGGGTGTAAAATACTGCTAATAGCTGTCCGCCCCTTCGTAGTCCGTCATTTTGAGGTGCAGTGAGATGAACGACTCCCCCGATCGGCCCTCGACTTCCACGTACCGTTGCCGCGACTGTGGTAGCGAAGTAGGCTTCCGCTCGCGCCGCCGTACGTTGACCGAACGCTTTATCCTCCCGCTGTTTCTTCTGCAGCCGGTGCGCTGCGGAGAATGTTTCCGGCGGGACTACCGGCTGATTTTCACCCCGGTGCGGGACCGGCTGTCGGATACCGCGAGGATCGGGCCCGGCAAGCCGTCGCCGGCGTCCAACCGCAACGTTGCCTAGCGGCGCCGGTCGCCGCTATACTGCTGGGGTAGCAGAAAAGATTGGCCGCGGCGAATTTGTGTCCGCGGGATGATGAGGAGGCCGTCTTCAGCAGTAGTGAGGACCGAATCCGGGCTAGCCATGCCAGTGTTGCAGTTGCACGGCATTCTATTGTTTCGCGCGACTCCTGGTCTGTTCCTGCAACCGCCTGGGCCACTCGTGCCGCTGCAAGTCTGTTCTCCGTTCTGTTTCCCTCCGATTGCCGCCTGTGCGGCGAGCCTTTGCTGAATATCTCCCGCTTGCCCGTCTGCCCCGAGTGCCTGACCGCTATCCACGCGGTTCGCGGCAAGGTTTGCTCGGTTTGCGGGGATCGCGTGCTTTCCTCCTATGCGGAGCGCGATGCCGAGGGTCTGAGGCGGTGTCCGGTTTGCCGCCGCATCGACCGTCCCTTTGGTCGCGCGGTGGCTTATGGCAGCTATGATTCCGGGCTGCGGGAACTGATTCACCTGCTGAAGTACAACGGCGTGCGCCCGGCGGCCAATGTGCTGGGACGCATGCTGGCTGAGGCTCTCACCGCCCTGGAACCTGACTTCGAGCAGGCCCTGCTGGAGCGGAACATGTTTGACCAGGCGGCGATCCTGGTGATTCCCGTGCCGCTGTACCGGAGCAAGCGGCGCCAGCGCGGGTTCAACCAGGCGGAACTGATTGCCCGTGCCGCACTGAAGCTTTCGGCTTCGCGTATGCGTTTGCAACTCGCCTGTGACATTCTGCTGCGCACCCGCGACACGCCTTCCCAGATCGGATTGACCAGCCACCAGCGCCGCGAAAATCTGCGGGGAGCCTTTGCCGTCCCGCGTGCCGCAGAAGTCACTGGCCGCGATGTGCTTCTGGTGGATGATGTCTATACGACGGGCACGACGGCCACCGAATGTGCGCGGGTACTGCGGCGCGCCGGAGCTCGCCAGGTATGGGTGGCGACCGTAGCGCGCACCCTGAAACTGGCATCTAACTATGCCGAGTTCCGGCCAGGCACCGACGACGACGCATCCCGGGCGGCGACTGAGAAACGCGAATCCGTTTTGGCGAAAGCCGTTGGAAGCTAGGCCGACAGTGTTTGGGAAGGGCACGACTTCTAGTCGTGCCCTTGGACTGAAGAAGGATTTGGGCTTCAGCCCCTGAGGGCAGGAAGGTATGTCACTGAGGATGGATCACGACGCGGGCTCCCGGCATGCCGCCGGCCTGTTCTCGCCAGCGGCCGCGCACCGCCCTGGCGACGGCCATGCTCTGCTCGCGCCCGTCCTCGTGCTCAACGCGTCTTACGAGCCCATCAACGTTTGCGCCGCGCGCCGTGCCCTGGTTCTGGTGCTCAAGGGTGTGGCCATGACCGAGGAAGAGAACGGACACTTTCTGCACTCGGCGCGCGTGGCCATGCGCCTGCCTTCGGTGATCCGCCTGCTGGAATACCGCCGCATCCCGCACCAGAGCCGCGCCCTCTCGCGCAAGAATATCCTGCTCCGCGACCGTAACACCTGCCAGTATTGCGGCACGGTGCTGCCCTCGAGTGAACTGACGTTGGACCACGTGATCCCACGCTCTCGCGGAGGCTCGTCCACCTGGGAAAACCTGGTCGCCTGCTGCCACGCCTGCAACCGCCGCAAGGGCAACCAGATGCCCGTCGAAGCCCACATGAAGCTGATGCGCGAACCCCGCGCCTTCAACCTCCACACCAGCCGCCACATCATGCGCTTGATGGGCAGGTCGGACGATAAGTGGAGAAAGTATCTGTTCTACTAAGGTTTCAAAGTCTCAGGGTTTCAAGGTTTCAAAGTGTGAAGCCACTTTGCCCTACTGCGGCTTCTTCTGGTCCGGCGCCGGAGCCGGCTTCTGCTGATCCTTCGGCAATTCTTTGCCTTCGAACAGGATCTTCACGTTGGAGCCGAACCGCTTGTAATCCTCGTACTTCACGACTTCTTTGATGTGCACATCTCCCATCTTGAAATGCAGTTCGTCGTCCGCCTTGGTGTAAACCGGAAACCAGTAGAGCCCGTCGATCTGCTGCCTCCAGGTGGTGAACTTGGGGAATAGGTTCTCCTCGTTGCCGCGCTTCTTCCCTTCGGTGCACGGACGGTTGTTGCACAGGTCGGGCACGGTCTTGCCGTAGGTTTTCACGATTTGGAAGTCGTGGTCATCGACCCAAACGCGTCCCTGGAAGTAGCGCTTCTTGCCTTCAATCTGTTTGGGCGCGATGTCGAATACATAGCAGTGCAGTTCGTCTTCCTGTTGCTGGCCGACGTAAAGGATGTTGTATTCCGGCAGGTCTTCGGTGGTCAGGACAAACGGCAGCCGGTGCCGAATGTCTTGGAGGTCTTCTTGCGACATGTTAATTCTCGTCAGGCTCGACTGCGGGGCGAACACCACGTTCTCGATGCGCTTGCCCTTGTCGTCGAACATCACGTCGAAGACTTCGTGATACTCGCCATCCACCGTGCTTCCGTCGACGGTCTGGACCTTGACGTCCTGGCGGTAGGTGTACTGGTCGCGCGCCTTGGCGAAATCCGTCTCCTTGGCGGCGAAACGCTTGATGATCTCCTCCGGCGTTGTGCCCGTTGGGGGAGTGTTCTCCAGCGGACCTTCCTGGGCCAGCGCGGGCAAAGCCAGCAGCCCGCAGGCCAGCAGGGTCAGACAAAACAGCCGACGACTTGATACCGATGTCATGTGGATAGTTTACCGAATCTGAGGGGACGCTGTCGTAGAGACGTTGCAACGTCTTGCCTGCGACGCCGATGCTGCCGCCGGAGCAGAGACGTAGCCAGCTACGCCTCTACCCAAGAAACACCGCGGCGACCCTGCCCTCCACCCCTCTCCGCTCAGTGAGGTCGGAGGGCAGGCCGCTGCAGTTCTGCCATTCAGTTGGATGCCGGAGCCGCAAAGGGGTTGCCGCGCACAAAGCGAAGATCTCCGCGGGATTCGTATCAGGGCATACGGCTTCGTGTTAAGGCGTGTGGGATCGTATCAGGGCACGCCTTTGAGGCGTGCCGCCCGAGCCACGCAAATGGTGGCGCCTTCAGGCGTTGCGTTTTTCCTTGGCTATGCAGCGGCTGAAGCCGTTCGTGGTGGTCCCTGTCGGCGGCGTGCCTGAAGGCATGCCCTGATACGAAGCCCCGTGCGTTGTTCGGCTGCCCCTCTGCTACACTCATTCGTTTGCCGCAGGAGGTTGCTCATGCGCCGTCTTCTTCTCTCCCTTCTCGTTCTTGCCTTCACTCTCCCCGCTCTGGCTCAGGCCAAACATCCCTTCACCTTCGACGACATGATGAAGCTGAAGCGCGTCGGAGACCCACAAGTCTCACCCGATGGCAAGTGGGTGATCTTCAGCGTGGTCGATGTCGATCTCGAAGCCAACACCAAGACGCCGCACATCTGGATCGTGCCGTTAGATGCCCATGTGGGGACGGCCGCCCCCGGCCGTCCGGCCGAGCAAAGCTCGGCAGGCCCTTCGTCGGCAGAGCGAATCCTTATCGCCGATCAAGACGCCGACCGTCCACGCTGGGCGCCGGACGGCAAGCGCTTTGCGTTCCTGTCCACGAAAGAAGACGGTTCGCAGATTTGGATCGCGGATTTTGATGGTTTTACGGGAACTGTGACAGATAAGTACAAATTCACATCACTCGCAACCGAAGCGAGCGGCGAACTCTGGTTACCCGACAACGAAATCCTATTTACGTCCGACGTCTCCCCAGAGTGCGACGGCTCGCCATTGGTAGAAGGTGAATGCAATGCACACAAGCTGAAAGAAGCAGCACAATCAAAAGTAAAAGCACAGGTCTTCACCAATCTGCTTTATCGTCACTGGAACGCATATAAGGAGGGCAAGAGAACGCATTTGTTTGTAAGTAGGTTCTGTCTCGCAGTCGCGATGCCCAAAGTCGCGCCCCCTTTAATCGACGGGCCAAGAGTCAACCCTGAGGCTCCAGGAAACGACCAAACGCCTGGGGGTCTACCGATCAAGTACGGGTGCCAAAACGCTCCTCTGGACCTCACCCCCGGCGACTATGATGCGCCCGTGTTCTCGCTCGGCGGGCAGGATGACTATGCCTTCTCGCCCGACGGGCAGGAGATTTGCTACGCCTCGAATCACGATAAGAATCCGGCGGCTTCGACCAACAACGATCTGTGGATCGTCCCGGTCAGCGGAGGCCCGGCCAAGAATATCACCGCCGACAATCCCGCCAGCGACTCGTCGCCGCTGTATTCGCCCGATGGCCGCTACATCGCCTACCGCGCCCAGCAGCGTCCGGGCTACGAGAGCGACCGGTTCCGCCTCATGCTCTACGACCGCAAGACGGGAGATGAGAAGAATCTGACGGAGAACTGGGATCATTGGGTGGGTTCGTTCGGCTGGGCGGGACCTCACGAATTGTTTTTGACTGCCGAAGATGAGGGCCAGTCTCCGATTTACTACGTTGTGCCTGAACTCTGTCCCGACGGCTGTCGTCCAATCAAGCTTGTCGATGGATTCAACGACGACATTGCCGCGAGTGAGAAACCCGTCACTGATAACGCAACCGCTCTTTCTGAGACAGTTCTCTTCACGCGTATGTCCCTTCGAGCGCCGACCGAGATCTTTATTCTCAAACGTGCCGAGCACGATGCCTGCGTTATCGGGTCTGAAAAGATTAAGGCGATGCTGCTGGGACAGTCCAAGGAACCACTGCCCGAATGCGCTGCGGGAAATGCGCGGCAGCTTACTCATTTCAACGACGCGGTCCTCTCTCAGATCGAGATGCCCGCGCTGGAATCCTTCTGGGTCACCGGCGCTCACAACGACAAAGTCCAAGGCTTCCTCGTCAAGCCGCCGAACTTCGACGCCTCGAAGAAATATCCCGTAAAGTTCCTCATCCACGGCGGGCCGCAGGGGGCCTGGGGAGACGACTGGAGCTATCGCTGGAATCCCGAACTGTTCGCGTCGCCGACTTCGTCGACGAGCAGCGGATACGTCGTCATCATGATCAACTTCCACGGCTCGACCGGATACGGGCAGAAGTTCATCGACGCCATCAACGGCGACTGGGGCGGCGCTCCGTATGAAGACCTGATGAAGGGCCTCGACTACGCCGAGAAGACGTATCCGTTCATCGACAAAAACCGCGAGTGCGCGCTGGGCGCCAGCTACGGCGGATACATGGCCAACTGGATTCTCGGCCACACCGACCGCTTCAAGTGCATCGTGTCGCACGACGGCATGTTCAACGCCGAGTCGGCCTGGGGCACGACTGAAGAACTCTGGTTCAACAACTGGGAGTTCAAAGGCACGCCCTACGACAATCGCGCGGGCTACCAGAAATGGTCGCCGCACCAGTACGCCAAGAATTTCAAGACGCCGACACTGGTCATCCACGGCCAGCGCGACTACCGCCTCGACGTGAGCGAAGGCTTCCAGCTTTTCACCACGCTGCAAATGTTGGGCGTCCCGTCAAAGATGCTGTATTTCCCCGACGAAGGCCACTGGGTGCTGAAGCCGCAGAATTCGCGGCTCTGGTACCAGACGGTCAACGATTGGGTGGATCAGTGGACGAAATAGTGCCGGCTTCAGGCTTCCGCAACCGGTTTTCGGAAGCGCTCACTAGATTCGGAAGAGCTCAGTAGATTGTGAAGCGCGCACTCGGTTATATGGGCACAGCAGATTATGTGGGGACAGCCGCCCTCGGCTGTCCGCCAGGCGCAGCCCGGCCACTCGTGCTTCCAACGAATCGCAGCCAGTCACGGTCGCTGTGCGGCGTCCGATTCCCTGGGGCCGGAAGCAGCGGCGCGAGAGAAGGGCTGGTGACTTTTGTGCACGCCGGAAGGTGACTCTTGGGTGCTGGGAACCCTCGCCTGTAAATGCTAGACTCACGCCGTGTCGAAATGGATGCGATCCGCGCTGGTGCTCCTCGCCGCCGGAGGGGTTTGCCTGCTGGCGCTGATTTCGGGCGGTTCCTGGGGACCGTGCGGGCCGGCCAGCATCGCCGGATTGATCGGCCTGCTCGGGATGCTGATTTGTTTCCCGCTCGCCGCCGTCATCCTCCTCGCCTGCGGCCTGCGCGCACTTATGCAGGGCCTCCGTGGCGGTCCAGAAGGCCTCACCTAGGATTTAAGTTCTTCCCCGCCGAAAGCCCGCCTGCCGTTTGAAATCGCCAGTCCATTCACCTCCCCGATCGTACCCTCGGAGTGAGTCAGCGCTCAGCGCTCCTCTACTGCCACCGGCCGTCGAATGCGAACCAGGACCCGCCTGAGCGGTAGGCTTGTCTCGAAGGAACTGTCCCCGCTGGTAAGGGCGGGCAAGACTTCGAGTGGATAGTCGAGAAATGCGCTCGTCCCAGCAGTGACCGCAACATCCACTTCCACCGGGGCGCTGAACCCTCCGCTCGACGGGACAATGTTCGCCAGTCCGTCCATGCCGGTCGTGGTGCTGCTCTGGCTCACTTTCAGAATCACGGGCATGGCAGGATTGGTAGGGTTGGTCTCGCCGTCTCCGCCTGCGGGAGAGGTTCCACCGGGGCGCAGTACCGTGGTTAGAAACGTGACGCCGGCGGCGATCACAACATTCGGCGGCGAAGCAGAATCCGTCACCCGCACGATGACGGGCTGAAACGCCTGACCAGTGGAGACCTGGCCACCTCCAGCCACGGGCTGCAAGTTTAGTTGAGAGAGTGGCACCGGGTTGACATAAAACGGCTGGCAGGGGGCATTCGCAGGAGCCACGCAGGCACTGACCTGCACCAGGGCCGCGAGCCGCGTAACCGTCAATGTGACGGTGGCGTAGCCGGTGGAATTGGTTCCCGCACTGGCCGCGCTCAGCGTTCCGGACCCGTTCACGATGGTGAAATTCACTTGGACGTTGTTCTGCGGTACGCCGTTGCTCAGCACGCGCGCAGTAAGCGGCACGCTGGTAGTGACGTTCTCTGCGATCCAAAGATAGGGCGTCGAAACTCCGATGTCAGACGCATGCTCGGTTGCGCTGAGCGTTGCACTCACTGATTTCGGGGAACTGTAAGCCGCGGGCGCGAGGGTTGCGGTAATCGTTGCTGTTGCGACCGCCGCCGGCGAAAGCCAGGTGGCTGCACCTCCATTCTGGTCGCTCGTAACGACGCAGGATGACGCGCCGCCGCAGACCGAAAGTTGCACGCCGTTGCTGGCGCTCCAGCCGATAGTGGCGCCGCTGACCGCGGTTACACCGTCGGCTGCCAGCACGCGCACACTCACTGGATTGGTGGCCCGCGTGCCCACTGGGGTGGGCGGATTGAGTCCTCCCAGCAGAACGATGTTGTCGCTGTCGGACGCGCCGAAGATAAGCGCGTTGGTCATGAGGGAGGAGGCGCCGGTGACCGGATCGGTGAGCGCGATGTTCTGTGGCCCATCGCCATGCGCGGCCGCGGCCAGAATCATCTGGCCGGCGCTGGCCGCGAGGGAATTGGTCACGGCTCCGCCCACCGTGGCGGTCAGCCCCGGAGCGAACCCGGTTCCCTGCACGGTGACCACGCCGCCGTTCACGCCCACGCGCGCCGGAGAAACGGAGTCCGCGTACAGCACGTTCGCGTGATAGCGATAGTCGGGACGGCCGTCGCCGCGCACATCCGAAATGCCGATCAAGAAGTTTGCGGAAGTAAGTACCTGCCCATCCAGGCGGGTCAAGGCAAAAGGAACCTGATTAAACGGAGAAGGCGTGAAGGCCGGGGGCGCGGTGCCTTGCGGATCGGTGGTGGTCCACATGCCGATCACCGGCTGCGCTTTACTCGCACTGGCACGGCCGGACTCGTCGAGCGCGGTTACCGCCACCGACAACGTGCGATTGGCTTGTGCATGGAGAAGGTAGTACTCCATGTCTCCATACCCGCTGAGGGTTCCCGTCCAATCTCCGCCCGGGGGCAACGGGGCGGGAGTGGTCCACGATGAGGCCGCGTGAGGCAAAGGTTGCGCGCTGCCGCTCATCAGAACGTCCTGCTGCACATCGCTGCCGGGAGCGACGGTCACGACGATGGGCTGGGCCAGTCCCGAGGGCACGACTGGACCGGGCGAGTAGGGGCCGACTCCTGCGGACCAGCGCGAATCAAGCGCCTCCACGCTCAGCTGGTATTGCGTGCTGCCGCCGTTCGGCAATTGCAGCCCGGCCAGGTCGAAGAAGCCTTCCAGGGCCCCGCTGCTCGACCCCCATTCGGCAAGAGGATCTCCCAGCGCGTCCTCGAACCCCGTGATGGGATTGCCTTCGTTGCCGTTGAATAGAAAGCCGGACACTGCGGCAGCGGCATAGCGGCGCGAGGGCGACCCGGTCAGAGGATCGATCCAGCGGGCCACCACGTTGACTCCCTGCATGGCCTGGGTTTGATTGCCGTGCCGGTCGGTGAACCATACCGATCCGTGGATGCGCGCCGTGGTCGCAGAAAACACCTGTTTGCCGGGGAAGTTCGCCTGGTTCTGCGCCGTGACTGGATAGAGGCGGGAGATGGCCGCGACGTCGTCCATGGCTAACTGGTAAGGACTGGCGTAGCACCGGGTGATCGGCACACAATTCCAGGGATCGGTGAAATGCATAACGGGGAAACCAGCGTAATCGTCCGATGTGGGATGCGGCGTGCCGGTGAGCACATTGGCATTGACCTGAGACCAGCCGAGGCCAAGCAAGCTGCCGATTACGCGCACCAGGCGGTATTCGACATCCGTAAGTTGCGACGACTGCTGCGCGCACTGGCCGTTGATCACGATCAGGGCATGCTGGTAGGTGGCAAATGTCCCGTAGTTGTCATTGCCTCCGAATGCGGCGTTGTAGAAACACTGGCTGGCGTCCCCCGCACCAGCTCCCACCAAGGCGTTGGTTACGGAACCGTCGTAGTCGTAGACGATTCCAATGGGCGTGCCCGTGGCCGACGGCTGAATGTCGGCGGGCATCGAGATCGTGCCATCAGAATTTAAAGTAACGTTCGTGCCGTTCACATCTTCGGCGAGTTGGCCGACACTGGTCGCGGCCAGGGCTGCCGTGGGGACCGAGGTCCATTGGCTGAAGGCGGCGACCACGAAGCTGTTGGCCGACGAATTCGGCAGGATCGGGCTGAGATCGCCCTGATCGGTGAAGTAACTGACCAGCCCCTGCGGCCAGACCAGGGGCTGCCCCGTGGTTGTCGCGTCGAAATAACTGGCGCCGGCGACGCATTTGGGGCCGCCGGCGCGGGATAGTAGAACGGCGCAGAGGATGATCCCCGCCGCCAGGGCCAGCCTGGGGAGAAATGAGCGCACGGTAAATGCCATACGATTGGTCATGGTCACGTCGTGTGGTTGCACTCACTCCTCCTCACTGGCCCGCCGTACCGCCCCGGCGAAGTCGCTGAAATTGAGGCGCGACTTCCCACGCAGGGCGGGATCCGCTCGAAACGCTGCAAGATGTTGTGCCGAAAGCAAGACGCGGCCCCGCCGATCGATGGTGAACCGCCCCATCTCGCCGGCGACGCAACTGGTCAGCCCCAGCTTGCTTGGGGGATAAAGAAAAAGCAGCACGCGTTCGCCGACCCGGTAGCGCTGGGCGCCCGTCCACAGGCCAATCCATTGCGTGATGGTCAGATTCTCCCCCGGAGTGACGCCGCGAACGGCGTTCTCAATGTGGAAGGTGATGGCCACCGTTTCGACCGCCTGGCCCCGCGTGGCGGGACGATGCGTAATCGAAGTCACGGTGCCGGAAAAAATTGTGCCTGCGGCGCGAGCCATCATGGGCAAGCCGATGCCCCGTGGCGGTCTGGGAAAGCGGGGCCGCAGTGTATCTACCGCCGGAGGTTGACCCTCGTCCAGTGGCAGCGGGAGGGCGAGTCGAGGCGTCGGATGGACGCGGCCCGACTGTCCGCGCAGCCGAACCGGCGCCAGAATCAGAACCGAAATTACGAGCAGACACGCGCAGCTTCTCCCATACATGGGGAGACCTCAGGATGTGACGTGCGCTCGGAGGGATACCGGGGAAACCAGTCAGCCTAGTCCATCCGCGGCAACAATGTCTGTGACAGATGTCACAACCGTCTGTGGATTTCGGGCCCTTAATTCTCTCTGAAGGCGTCATCCCGGAACCCGGCGCAGGCCAGCCGGGTGATCGATCTCGCTGCTTTCCGGGATGCACATCGGGGGGACGATTCTCCGCCTCTCGAGGCCGGATACACTCTCGCAACTGCTTCTCGTCCCACTCCATTCTTGTTGCATTCGAGCGGCGGACCATACATTTTCAACCACCAACCTAGTCATATTTTGTCTTTACTTGGAACCACGCCCGTTTGTGACAGAATGGATCCGGACGGGTCAAATTGTGGCCGGCAACGCACAGCATGGTCGTTGGATTTCGCACGGGTTCCTCCTGCAGGCGGTCTTGATGGCCCTGATACTGCCGATCCCTGGCCAGCAGTCTCTTCCAACCTTGCGGTCCGAATCGAACGTCGTTTTGGTCCCCACCCTCGTAAGGTCAAAGGGAGGGGAGATCACGTACGGCCTCGACGCCAAGGACTTCCTCATAGAGGATGACGGAATTGAGCAGGATGTCACCCTGGATGAATCATCAGAACGTGAGCCGATATCGCTGGTCGTCGCCCTGCAGGTCGGCCGCAAGGCTACCTCGCAGTTCAAAAAGAGAGCCGACACCTCTCTGTACGACCGCTTCTATTCTGAAGCCGAGCGAAAGGACTGTCGCCTAAGGAAACGCCCCTGCCCCACGGCAATAAGCGGCCTTGGCTCGATGTTGGAAGCCTTCATTGGTGAGACTAAGGGCGATGTAGCTTTGGTTACATTTGACAGTTCAGTGTACTTATTCCAGGACTTCACCGAGGATGCTGCAACCTTGTCGGAAAGACTAAAGAAACTGACGCCTGGCGATGACGGGGCTGCGATCCTGGATGCAGTACGCTACTCCGTGAAACTCTTGGATTCGCGTCCCCAGGGTCGTCGACGCGTTTTACTCCTGATTAGCGAGAGTCGGGACCACGGCAGTCTGACTGCCAGCTTTCAGGATATTTTTCAGCAGCTTGCAGTCAGCAATACTCTGGTGTGCAGCCTCACATTCTCGCCATTGCGATCTGAGTTTGTAGAGGACCTGAGAGCAACGCCGTCCGATGAGAAGTTCGACCTCCTGGTTCCGCTCCGGGCTTCTATGGGAAGTTTGCGCAAGAATGTAGCGGAAGGTGTAGCGGATGTGATGGGCGGTGAAAACAGGAAATTCAAAGATAAGCTCGGCTTCGATGCTGCTTTTGCATCTGTGGCCAACGATATTCGAGGCCGCTATTTGCTCAGCTTTCAGCCCAAACATCCGAGACCCGGCCCACATTCTATCCGGGTCCGACTGCGTAATCCCCGAAGAGATCTGGTACTGAGAGCACGCTCCGAGTACTGGGCAACAGAGCGTCACCCCTAACTGTCGCAATCAGCGTAGCGCTCAGAACCCAGGTGAATGAGCGTTATTGATTCCAGAACAATGTCGGCTCCCACGCCAGGATAGACTTGGTGGTGCCAACCAACCAAGGCCCCTTTTACCACGAGTTTATCGTTCTGAAGACGTGAACGTCGAGCGTCTTAACTTCGGCGCAATCACGAATTTCAGAGAGCGCGGGCCGCAGGATGACAATGCGAAGAAGGCATGAGGGCGACCTATTTTCTTTCCTGTAGCGCCCGCGCATGATTGGCGACAAGGAGGAGGCCTTGATCCTTCGCGTCCTTTTCGAGAGCGGCGAGGTGCGGCGCGGCCGCAGCGGAGTGCGACTGCAACTCAATCTCGGCCAAGGCGAGACGGGCTTGGTATTCGTAGAAGCGGTATCCGAACTTGCGAGCCGAAGCGAGCATCACTTCTAGCCCTTTCTTGGCTTCCGAGGTCCTTCCAGTCTTCGCCTTGACTTGAGCATCAGCAAGAATGGCTTCGAAGCGTGGGGATTGGCTCGGGGTTTGCTGGGAGAGGGTGATCGCCTTTTCTGCCTGGATCTGTGCTTCGCCGACCTTTCCCTGAGTGAGGAAGATGCGCGCTAAGACCGCCCGAGCCCAGACGGCGTTCTCGACAGAGTTGTCCTTGTCGAAGGTTACGATGGCCGAACGTACCAGGGCTTCGCCGTCGGCAAAGCGTTTTTCTTCCTGCGCCACCACAGCCAGGGCTGTCTGGATCTCAGCGGCGCGGTCATCGCGGTGCGATTCCTGGGCGATCCGGAAAGCCTCTTCGTATTGTTTCCGGGCGCCTGCGACATCGCCCTGCATGAAGGAAGCATCGCCGAGTCCAGCAGCGGGATACGATTCCCCGGAAAGGAAAGAGATTTCGCGCATGCGACTCAGAGCCTGCTCAAAATATTTTCTGGCACCGTCGGGATCGCCAAGCTCGATCATGAGACCGCCGATGTTGCCGAGGGTGACCGCCGCCCCACGGCGATCGCTGGTCTTTTCGAAGGCGGCGAGAGCCTGTTCCTGCATTTTGCGGGAGCCCGTCAGATCCCCGAGACCGTCGAGGGCGTTGGCGATGTTGCCATAGTCGCTGGCCAGGTCACTAGTTTGCCCGGTCTCGAGATCGATCTTCAGGGCCTGTTGGTAAAAGTCGTTGGCGACATGCAAATTTCCCTGGTCATAGAAGGTATTGCCGATTCTTTCGAGAGTTCCGCGGGTATGATGCAGGTCTCCGATCTCTCGAAAGACTGGGAGCGCCCGTTCGAACTGTTTTCTCGCGTCCGCAAACTGTCCCTGGTTATAGATGTTGTCGCCGGCCAACATCAGGCAAATAGCGGCTCCGTTGCGGTCGCCGGCTGCGGTGTAAAGCTCCTGTGCGTGCTCGAGCATGCGCAAAGATTTTTCCGGCTGACTTAAGCGCTGCCACGCGTTGCCTTCCATACGCAAGGCCCCGGCAACCAGGAGGTTTGCGCCAATGGCGGCTCCGGCCTGCGCTGCTTTCTCTGCTGACGACTGTTGCAGCTTGTAGTCGCTGCGAGCAGCGGCGACCGAGGACTCGGCGAGGTCGATGAGGGCGCTCTCGCCTTTGGAAAGAGAAAGCTTGCGAAGTTCGGCGATGGTGGCTAGAGCTTCGTTGGGCTGATCGTTTGAGGTTTGGGCCCGCACCAGCAGCAGGCCATAGTCCACGCGGTCCGGGAAGAATCCCCATAGAGTGCGGTAACTGCTCATGGCGCCAGACCAGTCTCTGGTCAGAGACCGGTAGCGGCCATCGATCAGGAGCCGCTCTTCGCGTGGAAAGGAAGAAGCTAAGTCGAGGGCGCGCTTCGCTTCCTGCTTCGCTTTCTCGTCATAGCCCAGGGCGGATAAGGCCTCAGCCAGTGCGGAGTGCGTGGGGGCGTGATTGGGGTCAAGGGCGGAGGCGCGCTCGAGAAGAGAGCGCGCCTCTAAAGCATCAAACAGACGAAGTTTCTTAAGACCTTCGGAATAAAGGCGGGCGGCTTCGGGAACCGAGGGCAGAGCCGCCCGGACACTGGCCGACTCGGCGTCGGAAAGTGGAGAGACACCGAGTTTTGCCCGCAATTCGGCGCCTGCTTTGCTCACCAGTTCGTCAATTTCGGAGGCATTTCCTTTCTCGGAGACGGACGCGAGAATTTCGCCCGCCTTGGTCTCCTGCAGACGCAGATCTACGCGGATGACACCCTCGGCCAGCGGAATGTAAGAGCCGATCACGACGTCATCGGTGCCCAGATTTTCGCGGATGCGGGATAGTGTCTCTTGACTGAAACTGTCGGCGTCGGCCAGCGCGAGGCTGTGTTTCATTTGCGCAACACTTTCGCCGGGGATGGTGCGCAACTGATCGCCTTGGGCAAGCTCGGTTGTGAGCATTTCGGAGAGCGCGGTGGAAAGCCAGGCGTCTTCAGTCTTGCCGGCAAGGTTCTGGAATCCAAGCACGGCGACCGAACGCCGTTGGCTGTGCGGAGTTGTGGCGGGAGCGGAATGTTCTTTTCGATTGACGAGAAAATACCCAAGGATGAACGCAACGAGCAGAAACGCAATGGTCCCGGCAAGAAGGTAGGGCCTCGCCGGAGTCGATGGCGGAACGCCGACGGGCACGGTGCCCGTGCTCAAGCGTTCCAGGTCGACCGCGAGTTCACGCGCGCTCTGGTAGCGTCGGCCAGGATCCTTGTCCAGACACTTCAGGATGATTTGTTCCGCGCCCATTAAAACGGGGCCGGTGATTTTCTTACTAGGAGGCTCCGGAGGCTCATTCAAGATGGCGTTGATGAGCATCGCCTGGTTAGATTGTGGGAAAGGGCGTTTGCCGTTTGTCATTTCGTACAGCACGGCGCCAGCCGACCAAATATCGCTGCGCGTATCGGCACGTACCCCGCGCAGCTGTTCCGGCGCCATATAAGGGAGGGTGCCGGTCATTTCCTGCGATTTCGTCAACGTGGCGGTCACGCCCAGTTCACTGGCATGGGGCTCGAGCTGCGCCAAACCGAAGTCAAGGATTTTGAGGCGACCATCCGGCGTCAAACGCAGGTTGCCGGGCTTTAGGTCTCGATGGACAATGCCTTGGTCGTGCGCAGCGGCGAGGCCGCGCGCGAGCTGCACGCCGAGATCGATGACTTCCTTCGAAGAGAGGGCACCACGAGCTAGCTTCGCATCGAGCGTCGTCCCTGGAATGTACTCGACAACCAGGAAATCCACCTCACCCTGATTACCGAATTCGTGGACTGTCGCGATGTTGGGATGATTCAGGCGGGCGAGCGACAAGGCTTCCTTGCGAAATCGTTTGCGCGCATCGTCGTCGGCAAGCACGCGGGGCGGGAGGACCTTGATGGCAACGTCGCGCTCCAGTTGCTCGTCGCGCGCGCGATAGACAACGCCCATGCCACCGGCACCGATCTGCTCCAGAACCCGGTAGTGCGACAAGGTTTGGTTCAGCATGTCCGCCCACTGAGAGTGGTAAAGGATAGCAGGTTCGACTACTGGAATACAGCCTGAGGACGCTCCACCGCAAAGAAGGACTTGCTTTATCTACTAGCAGGATGAGTTGAGGGCTATTCGGTGTGCCACGTCATCCTGGTTCCGCGCACGCGGGCCAAAAGTCGGCTTCGAGGGTGAACCCGAAGCTGATTCTGGAGGAGAGAAGAGAACGGGTCTCCGAACGAACCTACAGCAGACCCTCGAGCGCAAAAAAGACTTGACATAAAAACTACACATGTAGTAATAATGCACACATTGGTAGGAGATAAAATGGCCGGACCCAAATTAGCCAAGCTCGAGCTGCAGATCATGGAGACGCTGTGGACCCGCGGCCACGCCTCCATCCGCGAGATTCAGGAGACCTTCCCGGAAAGGGGCAGGCCCGCCTACACCACCATCCAGACCACGGTGTATCGCCTGGAGGCCAAAAAGGCGGTGCGCCGTATAAAGAAAGTCGGGAACTTCCATATTTTTGAGGCGGCGGTCTCCCGCGATGCCGCGCAGCGTAAGTTGATCGACGATCTGCTGGCCCTGTTCGGCGGGCGTACCCAACCCGTCATGGCTCACCTCATCGAATCTGGCCAACTCACTCTCGAAGATGTGAAGGAAGCCGAGAAGACTCTCCGCAAGTTGGAGCGAAAGGACAGTGCGAAATGACCCCGGCATACTTGTCCGCGATGTGGAAAGCGATTGCGCCCGGGCTCGGAAATCATTTGTGGCAGTCGACGCTCATTGCCGTCGCCGCCGGATTGCTGACCTTGATGCTGCGAAACAATCACGCGCGAGCTCGCTATGGGGTGTGGCTGGCAGCGTCGGTGAAATTTCTGATTCCATTTTCGCTGCTGGTCAACCTCGGCGGCCGTCTGGGATGGTCTCACTCTTCGCCCGCAGCGAACGGGAGTTTGTACATTGCCATGGAGCAGATCAGCCAGCCCTTTTCAGAACCCGCTCTGGCGATGCCGGCGATTGCTCAGGGCGCGCCCGCAGCGGCGGCTCCGAGTCTGATCCACTGGCTTCCGGCGTTGCTCGCCGCCGCGTGGTTCTGTGGGTTCGTGGTTGTCCTTTTCGCATGGTGCGTGCGCTGGCGGCGGATTTCCGCCGCTCTGCGCGAGTCGGCGCCGTTGCGCGAAGGGCGTGAATCGGCCGCCCTGCGCCGCTTGGAGCGCATTGCCGGCACGCGGAATCCGATTGACCTCGTGCTGTCGCGCGCTTCTCTGGAGCCCGGAATTTTCGGCATCGTCCGTCCGGTATTGATCTGGCCGGAAGGAATCTCCAAACATCTGGAAGATGCGCACCTGGAAGCGATTCTCGCCCACGAGGTGTGGCACGTGCGCCGTCGCGACAATCTAGCGGCCGCCGTCCACATGATTGTCGAAGGCCTCTTCTGGTTCCATCCGCTGGTCTGGTGGCTGGGAGCGCGGCTGGTCGAAGAGCGCGAACGCGCCTGTGACGAAGAGGTAGTGGCGATGGGCGGCGAACGCCAGGTCTATGCCGAGAGCATTTTGAAAGTGTGTGAATTCTGCGTGGGATCTCCGTTGGCTTGCGTCTCTGGGGTGACGGGGTCAGATCTTAAGAAGAGGATGGTGTACATCATGACCGAGCGCATTGCACGGAAACTGGATTTTGGCAGAAAACTGTTGCTGAGTATGGCTGGGGTGCTGGCTCTGGCCCTGCCGATCGGGTTTGGCGTGCTGAATGCGCCGCCGGTTCGAGCTCAAGATCAAGCGGAAAGCGCAGGCGCAAGTGCGCTAGCCTACAAATCCGCTTCGATCCAACCGCATAAATCTGTAAACGGCGTGAACGACCCATTCGACATCATGTTCGGCCCCGAGGGAGTCACGGCCATAGGTGCCACTCTGCAACCTATGATTGGAATGGCATACGAGGTCCAGCCTGATCTGATTGCAGGAGCGCCGGATTGGGTCAACTCTGAAAAATACGACATTAACCTCAAGCTGTCGGACTCGCCAGCCCCAGACGCGCCGAAACCGGCAGCTGGGATTGGGGCTCAGCGCCTTCAACTTACGCTGCAAGCTTTCCTGGCGGACCGCTTCAAGTTGGCGGTGCACCGCGAGACCAAAGATCTCCAGGTATACGAACTCGTCGTCGCCGAAGGCGGTCCTAAACTGAAGGAAACGAAACCTGCATTCCTCAACCCCAACGGAATCAATGGTCCCGAGGGTCCCCTCCCGCCCAAGGGAATGATGACCATGGGACCTGGAGAGCTAACGGCTGAGGGAACTACCCTGGCGCCCCTGTTAGAACAGTTGTCGTGGCAACTGGGCCACACCGTTCTCGATAAAACCGGTCTCAAGGGCAACTATGACTTTTCCCTGCGCTGGACGCCGGGTGAAAGCGAAGCTGGAATGATGAAGTTGACGGGGCGCAAGCCAGTCGCCGACGGCGCGTCGTCGGCCTCTTCTGGGCCTACGCTTTTCACGGCGCTTGGGGAGCAGCTTGGCTTGAAGCTGGTACCGCAAACGGCTCCCATGCAGGTTCTCGTCATCGATCATATCGAGAAGCCGTGAAGCTTCCGCCCCTGGCGGCGAGCTTCAGTCTCCCCACTCTCCAACCTCAGGAATCGTGGGCGCTCCGCACGGCAGACGCTACAATGCCCTGCGGAGGATTCATGACGAAATCGCGCAGACAGTTTCTGACAGTGACATCTCTCGGCGTTCTCGGTGCGGCGGCCGCTCTGCGCAGCCAGGGGCAGAATCCGGCAGGACAAAGTCCCGCCGATCTTCCTCCCGGCGCACCACCGGCCTTCGGAGCCGGGCCGGCCGTCGGACCCGAAGTCTCCCCCACAACCTTCGCCGAAGCCGAGAAGCTCGTGCAGTTCGATATGACTGCCGCCGAGCGCGCCGTCGCCGCGGGCAGTTGGCGCAAGACCATGGCGGCGCTCTACGAGCGGCGTACTGGGCCGCGCAAGCTTGCGTTGGAGACGACGCTTGCGCCCGCGACGCGGTGGGATCCGGTGCTGCCCGGGCAGAAGTCGGGGCCGGAGCGCGACGTGTTTGTGCGCAGCTCAATCGATCCCGGCCCGCTGCCCACGCGCGACGAAGACCTAGCCTTCGCTCCGGTGACGCAACTCTCGCGCTGGATCGAAACTCGCAAACTCACTTCCCAGCGGCTCACCAGCATTTATCTGAAGCGCCTGCAGCAGTTTGATCCCAAGCTGCACTGCGTTATCACGCTGACCCCCGAGTTGGCGCTGCAGCAGGCGAAGCAGGCGGACGAAGAAATCGCGGCGGGCAAATATCGCGGGCCGCTGCACGGCATTCCCTGGGGCGGCAAGGATCTACTCGACACCGCTGGGATTCCCACCACCTACGGCGCGGAACCGTTCCGCAATCGCGTGCCCAGTAAAGATGCCGCCGTGGTGAAGCGTCTGCACGATGCCGGAGCGGTGCTGGTGGCCAAGCTCAGCCTGGGAGCGCTGGCGCTGAACGATATCTGGTTTGGCGGGCAGACCATGAATCCGTGGCTGCTGGAAGAAGCCTCATCCGGCTCGAGCGCCGGCCCGGGCGCGGCCACCGCGGCGGGACTGGTGGGCTTCGCCATCGGCAGCGAGACCGGGGGCAGCATCATCAGTCCGTCGATGCGCTGCGGGATTACCGGCCTGCGTCCCACCTACGGGCGCGTCGCGCGCACCGGCGCCATGACTCTCTGCTGGTCGCTCGACAAACTTGGCCCCATGACCCGCAGCGTCGAGGATGCCATGCTCGTGCTGCACGCCATCACCGGCCCGGACGCGGGCGACGTGGCCAGCGTGCCCAGTCATCTTGACTTTGATGCGGCCGCCAGCGTCAAAGGCCTGCGCGTGGGATATTTCCCCAAGTGGATGAATGAAAATCCCGCCACCGCTGTGGACCGCGCTGCCGTCGACGTGGTGAAGAAAGTGGGCATGGTGCCGGTGGAGGTGTCCATTCCCGACTGGCCGTATGACTCACTCAATCTGATTCTGTTCGCCGAAGGGGCGGCCGCATTCGAGGAACTGACGCTCAGCGGCGGACTTCGGGAACTGAAGGCGCAGGTGCCCGACGCGTGGCCCAACATTTTCCGGCAAGCGCGTTTTCTTTCGGCCGTCGATTTCGTGCAGGCGGACCGCTTGCGGCGCAAAGTGGCGGAAGAAATGGCGCGTCTGTTTTCCCAGGTAGACTTGCTGCTGGTGCCCTCGGTCCGCGACGAAATGCTGACCATCACCAACTTCACCGGGCACCCGGCGCTCGTGCTGCGCGCGGGCTTCGTCGAAGTGGCAAAAGCGCGCAGCGATTGGGCTCCCGACCCCGAACATCCCCTGCCAACGTTCGCCCCGCCGCGCCGCGTCCCGCATGGTGTTACTCTGATCGGCCGTTTGTTCGAAGAGGGAACAATGGTAAACGCGGGGCTCGCACTGGAGCGCGCCTTCGGTGTGGTCGCCGAGCGCCCACCGGGATTCTGAGGTTGCGGAGACTTTAACGCCCCGGGTGCCCCACCCTTGTCGCGTTTTGTGTGACAGGGTGGCGATTCTGACTCTGGGAAATCGAACCGTAAATACAGCGGTTGCGGTTAAACTTCCTGACGCAGGTTGGGATTCCCCTGGAGCTTCAGCAAATAGATTGCTCCAATCCCACCGGCTATGCCGCAAGCGGCACTTGCTTCTTGTCCAAACCTTCCCCTTCCTCCTAGCAGGACCGGCGATCTTGAGACTCTTCTCCCGTTCGTTATCACCAACCATGCGTCCATTATCGAACTCTACTCCCAAGATGCTCTGCTGGCTTACGATTCCAAGTACTGCGACCCAAACGCTTCGACCATGAAGTGTAATAACACGAGCGGTTTCGACTGGTTTGGTGCGACTGTGGCTGCGGGCGAACAGTACAGTTTTTATGTGAACGTAGGTCAGGCGTCGGGGTGTTCAAGTGCGCCCCAAACTTGCCCATACGCCGCCACCATCGATGCCACGCACGGATACCATTAAGGCTAGTCACGCAAAACCTAGCAAAGCCGGCAGCAGTCGAGGTATATTGCCCCAAGTCCGCTGTTCTTGGCCTCCCCGACGCCCGCTCAGCCACATGAGGAGCAATTCAATGAGAACGCCCAAGGCACTCTGCAGGGGATTTCTGGCGCGCCCCGTTTCGTCGCTGCTCAAACCGGCTTTAGTTCTGCTACTAGTCCTCGGCCAACAGGGCATATGCCAGACCGTCAACCATGTGTACAGCTTTACCGCCCAGGGTTCTTCTCAATTTCCGCAGCGCGTGACGCTAGCTCAGGGGCGAGATGGTAAGCTTTATGGCACAACGCTGGGTTCCGGTTCCAGCAATGGTTCTGTCTTTAGGATAACCACCGGAAGATCGTTCAGCGAGCTATTCACCGGTTTTGAGCTCGGCTCCAGCCTCGCGGCAGGCGTTGTGCTCGGGGCCGACGGTAATTATTATGGGACCGCGCCGGGGGGTGGAACCGGACAGAACGGAGTGCTCTTCAGGGTAACACCCAGCGGCACCTACATGGTGCTGCACTCTTTTGCAGGCGGTAAAGACGGCGCAAATCCCACTGCCGCGCCGATTCAGGCAGCCGATGGGAATCTCTACGGTATAACGCTTGGCGACAATACCGGGTCAACCGTTTACAAGTACGTCCTTACCGGCAATTTCAGTACCATCTACCAATTCAACGGAAACAACGTTGGCGCGCCTCTGATCCAGGGGGGAGATGGAAATCTTTACGGAACTGAGTCTGCTGGAGGAGCACAAGGTTGCGGAGCTACTTTCAAGATGTCGACCGCCGGGGTGTTGCTCCAAACCTACAGTTTTCCTTGTGGCAGCGGCGGAAATGAGCCAGGTCTTGGGCCGCTGCTGCAGGCGTCCGACGGAAATTTCTACGGGACCACCGGGTTGGGAGGCGCACTCAATAAGGGCACCGTTTTCAAGATGACCCCCGATTTTCAGGTTTCGATCTTGTATAGCTTTCTAGGCTCGAGCGGTGGCAGACAGGATGGTCGCCTGCCTACAACCGGCCTCGTCCAGGCGACAGACGGTAATCTGTACGGCACAACATCCAGGGGCGGGAGCGCCGACATGGGCACGCTCTTCCAGATATCGACCGGCGGCACGTACAAGTCGCTGTACAGCTTCAAAGGTAAGGCGGGCAAGCTGCCTCTGGGCGATCTGGTGCAGCACACGAGCGGGCTTCTCTTTGGTACCGCCGAGCAAGGCGGGGCCAACGGGCTTGGGGCCGTGTATGCGCTCGACATGGGCCTTGGCCCCTTCGTCGCGTTCGTGCAGCCTACGGGCAAAGTCGGCCAGACGGCGCAGATCTTGGGGCAGGGATTCACGGGAACGACGAGCGTAACCTTCAACGGCGTCCCGGCGGCCAGCTTCACGGTAGGCCAGGGCACATACCTGAGAGCCGTCATTCCGAGCGGAGCAACGACGGGGCCTGTGGTGGTCACTACACCCAAAGGCACGCTCACCAGCAACGTGAATTTCGTAGTCGCCCAATAGCGTGCACACTGTTCTTGCGCGCTTTGCGAATGTGAGTGTCAAGTTATTGGATCAGCATCGGAAACGGCCACCAGTTTAGCCAGCGCCTCGGATGCTGGCGGCGTCAGACACCGCTTACGGCTGGCCCGAAACTCCGACGAGGTTTGCTAGAGCTTGCCAGTGCATAGAAGCCATCCGTCTCGATCCCGGCTTCGCCATGGACGCCCCGGGTGCCCCACCCTTGTCGCGTTTTGTGCGACAGGGTGGGGATTCTGACTCTGGGAAATCGAACCGTGACTACAGCCGTTGCGCTTAAACTTCCTGACGCAGGTTGGGACGCAGCGTGAGGGAGCCATCGGTAGGAATTACGGCATCGGGCGGGTACTGGGAGAAAGGACCCTGATTGAGGCGGTCGGTCACCGCTGGGCAAGAGCCAAAATCGTATTCTCCCCAATTGTGCGCGGGGACGATTCCTTGCGCCTTGCTCGTTCCGAATTCAGCAGCCACTGCCAACGCAACACCGCTTTTCAGAAAGTCTCTGCGTTGCATCGAAGTAGCCCTCCTCGCTTGAACGCGATTTCAATTCGGCCGCGCCGCCCAAGGGCGGTTTTCGGCGGTCCCGTGCGGGTGAAGTCCTCCGGCCGTCAGAACTGCACTTTCCCCACAAACTGAATCTGACGCGCACAACACCAGCCTTGTCTTAGCCAAGCAACGCGCTTTGATTCGTGCCCGCTTCGCCTTTCATTGTGGCCGCACTTCCAGAAGAAGATGTCTGTCGAACTCAACCGCCAGGCTCGCATGGTGCCCCGATACTGTTCCAAGCTTGGTTCCGTTGACGTAGTCCGCCACGCTGTAGGTTCGGTCCTCCAGGCCGCGAAGTTCAATGGGGCCTTTCCAATGCTTGGCATAAAAAGCGTAGTACAGAGTCTGATCCTTGCGAATCACGTGCGTCTCGGGCACATCAAAACCGATGTCATAGAGTTGTCCGAGATATTGACCCTGCGAGAGCATCTTTTCGCGATAGATGCGAAGCCAGCTTTCGAATTCCTTTTCCCGCGACGGCGTCAAATCAGACTTGCTTCGTTTTTCCGCCAGCGAGGGCAGGACAAACTGCGTTCCCACAACGCCGCCCACACCGACCGTGGAAGCAAAGTCATCCCCTCCGTCGCTCAGTTCAACGTGATCGCCGAAGTATGGGATCGAGTCTCCCATCAGAGCTTTTAACGTTTTGCCCTTCGAGCGCACCTGGAACGAGCTTCTCGGGTCGGAAGCAACGGACATATTGAAATGCGGCATGGTGAAGAAGGAATACGCGGTGCCGCAAGGGCAAAACTCCACCAACGCCCCGGGCTTCACCGCTTGCGCAGTTTCGTAGATCTCGCGAAAGAAATCCGGCATGGCCTCCACCGACTGTTCCGGCTGTTTGTGGTGGTGAGCGGGGTTGTAGCAGGCCGGAGCTCCGTTCATATGCTGGCCGTCCAGTTTCAAGCCGTCGAAACCCCAATCCAGCAGAATCTTCTTCACCAGAGCCTTGTGGTATTCCACAACCCGGCGATCTGCCGGACAGAGGTAGTAGGAGTTCCACCAGGAAATCTTCTGTTTCGAACCATCGCGATTCAGCAATTCATAGTCGGGGTGATCCTTCAGCAGTTCAGAGTCCGGTACGGCGCTGAGCGGAGACCACCAGAGCTGGGCCCGAAAACCTTCCTGGTGGATTCGGTCAACCAGGGCCTTCATATCCGCGTCGCCCCGCGGAAATTTCTTGGGATCGAGCGCCCAGTCGCCCACATTGTTCTGCCATCCATCGTCGAGGGTGACCCAGACGAATCCCAGGCGTTTGACCGTCGGCAGCGTGTCGAGCAGCTGTTTGGGCTGCATCGTTCGTCCGTAGCCCCACGCGCACCAGATTGCGCCGAACGCGCTGTCTGGCGCCGCCGCTGCCTGGAAGCCTCGCTTCATCATGAACCGCCTGTAGTCCGCCAAGGTACGGAAGTAGTCTCCCTGGTGGACCGCCACGAAAGTACGGAAGGTAGAAAGACTCTCTCCGGGATCGAGCGTGCTGGCGTGCTGAAAATTCACAGCGATGTTGACATGACTGGAGTCTGGCATCGAGACCGGGAGTGAAACCATCCTTGGCCGCGGGTCCACGTGTCCCACCGCGATGCCAACATCCCGGCGCCAGACGTCAACGACCGGCGTGCCGCCGCCGTAGTCGCTGGCGTTCATACCGAGATAATTTTCCTGCTGGAACTTGGTATGCAATGGTACGACCCAGTCTGGGCGTTTCTCGTAGGAACCGCTCTGGTACGACCAGAAAGCTGGCATGCGGCTATTACCCTGCGCGGTCAGTGTGTAGGCGTTGTTGGTCCAGCCTTTCACAGCGAGCTTGGCCGCACCAGTGTTGGTGTAACGGACATCAAAGAACGCCATCGCCGGGAATTCATCGTAGATCGTGACGGTTACTTCTTTGGTGAGTGGTCCAGCTTTCCCCACGACCTTGAGTTGTTCTCCCGCGCCGAAAACATCGCTAACCCGCTCGCTCTTTTGTGAAACCAGTGAGAACTTGGTCCATAGGCTGTCCGCGATTGCCGCTCTCTCACTGGCAACAAATGGTCCCATCGTCGTCTCTTTACCGGCAAAGCGGGCGACCACGCGGCTGCGCAAGTAGCGATCAAACTGAATTCTCAGGTGTTCCCCTTGAATCTGAGGCGCGCTCGTGGAGACGTCCGCAGCGCTGGCGCATAGCCAGGATGAACACATAATGGCGAGAGCACCAATCGTCGCCCAACGCCTTGCGACCATCGTCGCTCTCAGCTTCAGATACCGGTTGGCGCCCGATTGCGCAACCGCCTTTCCAGCCTGGGACATAGAACACCTTTCTGCCTGCCATGGTTCGCGCCTTCCAGCGAAGATGACTCGATCTTCTCCACTGCCTCCTGCACATTCTGGACGGCATTCCAGATGCGAAAAACAACGCTACGCTGGCTGTTTTACTGAGCACGCGTCCGCGTACACCCGCACAACTCGTCGAATGTGATGGTGAATCACTCGTTCGGGAACCGCTTGCAGTCCTCCGCTCCGGATTGCTTCGTATTCCAGGGGCAGGTACTGGCTGACGAGGGTCAGAGGAATCGGTCCTCCCCCGAGGTTGTCGAACAATCGAGCGATCTCGTCCTGGACCGCGGGCTGGTTCCAATAGTATCGGCAGCGATCGCTGTATCCGTAGATGAGATCGCGGCGCACTTCGTCTCCCTCGCCGCGATAGTAAGACCGCCAGTGAGCCGGGTCGCGCAACATTGCCGTTTCCAGGGCTTCGCGCACCTGTGAGATCTGGCGCTTCGACACGGTTGTGAACAGCTCCCGCTCAATGGCACTTAAAGCCAACACCGCTTCCCGATAGGCAAAGGTCAGCCATGGACCTACCTTCAATATTGCGAAATGGTCCTCGACCATCTGGGCTAAGGCTTGTGGAGATTGGTAGTCCGTGGAATGGGCTTCAAAGACGATTCCAGGATGCTTTGACAGTGCCGCCGACAACGGCTGTGCCTGGGCACGATCATAGTCGAAGATTGCATTGGATCCGAAATCCACTCCCGGTTGAACCACTAACGCGATCACGCGTTCCCAGGCGGACGACAGTCCCTGCTCTGCAAACGCGAGCCGGAAGGTTTCCAGGGTTCGATCAGCATCCTCGGCCTTGGTCACGGCGGGGGAGTGTGCGTCGACAGATTCCCCACCAGGCGCGGGAACCTCGGTTCCGATCACATACACGAGTTGTGGAGAGCCCGGCGGCAATTCCCGATACGCCGCCTCCGCGGCCTGGCACAAAATAGCAGCCCGGTCGGCCACCGTCCGTTCCGTGAAGTTTTCCTTCTCGTCGTCGCCGCAGGGCATGCTGGCGTCGAGATGGATCTTCTGGTATCCCGCAAGCACGCAATCGCGCACCAGCGCGCAAGCTTTTCTTAATGCGGAAGCCGATGCTTCATGTCGCCAGGGGAAGGGGCCAAGATGATCCCCGCCGAGCAAGACTTGCTCTGCCGGTAGTCCGGCCTTGCTTGCGGCGGAATGAACGAACCCCGCGAATTGGATCGGGGTCAGGCCGGTGTAGCCACCGAACTGGTTGACTTGGCTGGAAGTCGACTCCACCAGCAGTACCGAACCATCTTCTAACGACTGCTGGACGGCCGCTTCGATCACCGCCAGATGAGCGGAGCACACTGCATAGATGCCACCTTTCCCCGACCGGCGATTGCCCCGCAAAACGTCCCGCAGTCGGGTACTCAGATCCACTGGTCGCGGATGCAGGGTCTGTGTTTCCCGTCTACTGGCTGGAAACATTCTTAGTCACTCAGATGCAAGGAAAGTAAAAGCAATAAATCGTAATATAGCGAAAGCCCCCCGAAGTCAAGAGCTTTTTGGCAGTTAGGAAAGAAGGCGGCCATGTTCGGGTATTCCTGCGTGAACGAAAGCGGGGCCCAGGTCACCGCGAGCGAGCTAGGTCGTCAGTGCGGAGTCGGCCAGAAGCCGAATTCAAAGGACACCGCCACGTTAGACTGACGAGTGGTTGCCAACAATGGAATGAGCCAGCGCTCATATTGCACGTTGCCCTGAAAGCGGAAGCCCGGTCCCGTAAAGATGTCCGCATTGACCGCGATGTCATTCTGGGTTCCGCCTGTGGGAAGGTACTGCCGGTCAATCTTTCTGTGCCTGAGCTCGAGGCCGATTTTCTTCCGAGGCCCCAGCCAATAGTTGGTCCGGATCAATTCACCTTGTGCCGCACGGCCGATCCAAGTGCCGATCAACCGGCCATCGTTGGTATATCCGCTTACGTATTGAACGTTGGAGTAGAAGCAGCTGCAATAACCGTTGGCGGGGATGGTATATCCGCCCTCGAGCCGGAGGTCCATCTTGGGAACCTTGGGCAACTTGGCCAAGTACAGTCCTCCCTGGGAAACCGACTTTCGCATATACGGAATGGGTGAGATCTCGTCTTCACTGAAGGCTTCGCCATAAAACGTGAGCCAGTCACGGAGCTTCGGAATCCGGTAGGAAAAGTCCGCAAAGGTGCGCCCGTCGCCCAACACGTCCCCGTTCACGTGCACACCCAAGCTGCTCTTCCAGAAGGTCGTGAGGGTCAGCGGGTTTCCCGGTCCTCCGTAAAGCGTCGTTTTCCCGATGTCGAACTCGAAATTCTTCGTAAACTTGAAGCTGAGTATTCCGCCACTCAGAAATGGTTGAGGGTTCAGGTTCACCCCGTACTGCCCAATCGTTTTACGAACGGTCGCGCCGCTGTAAACCGTGGTTAAGAACTCTTGTCCTGACAGCTGTCCTATAAATGCCTGAAAGCGCATTGCTCCGAGATAGCGGAAAAACCAAGGCAGTCGAAAAGGGCTGACCCGATCGACGGTGAACATGTTGTTCAGCGGAGGGATGTTGTTGGTAAAAGCCATGGTACCGCCGTCGCTGGGTCCCCACCACAAACTGTGCCGGCCATACGAGATCTGCCAGTTGGCAAAATTCATACCGGCATAGGCGTCCAGTAGCCGAAAACGGCTGATGGCTGCGGTCGGGAGCGCAGGAGCAGTCGGCCACGCATCCCAGGCATTGTAGAAATCAAGCACGGCTTGCGAAGGCGCTGGAGCCGATGGCGCCGACTGATACTCTCCTCGAGCATAGATTACAAATGGACCTTTCGTTGCCCAGCCGGAGGCGCCAGCCACGGCATTAAAACCGTGTTCGTACGGCCGGCCATAGTCGTTCAGCAAGGTCTGGCCGAAATGGTAATTGTCCGTGAGCGGTGTTCCGGAGATTCCAAGAGCACGGGAGTAAACGGATTCCAGTTGGGCGTCAGCCGTGCGCTCCCCATTCATCAGTCTGAACTCGTGAGCAAATTCTAGCGAAAGGGCATCATAAAGTTGCCGCACTTCCGCCGGCGCTTCGGTGTCCGGCTGGCGTTGGACGGCATCGCTCACCAGGCGCGCGCACTCCAGGCGTGTCCAGGGGCGCAGACTCAAGGAGGGTATTTCGACGTAACCCAGGGCGCCTAGGCGTTCCATCGCCGGGTAGATCCAACTGTCCAGCGGAACATAACTGGAACCAATATTTCGCGTCTTGCTGACGGAATCGGGTTCCACACTCTCTTCGGCTTTGTTGAACGTGCCATATTTCGCAATGTCGGCATCGCTATAGTGAGAATGGGAATTGAAAACTTGCCGTCCCATGTACCATCCCAGAGCACTGCCGATTACCACCTCCGATGCGAAATGTTTCTGGCCTGCCCAACGCGCCGCGCTCACACCACCAGCGAGGCCATAAACCAGAATCTGGGTAAGGGCGCCGGGATACTCATGGGCGATGACACTCGCGATCGCCCAACTGACGGATGCGTGCTCGGAAGGAAACGAGTCCCCACCCACAAAGAAGCGCCCGGGGCTCGTGCCGACAAAAGGCCGTTCCCGTCCGGCTGCGTATTTGAAAACTTCCGTATCCAGAAAAGCGCCAATGGCGGCCTCTCCGCTGAGCAGTCCGGTTTCGCGTTTTTGATCGTTGTGCTCGAGATGTCCCCACAGGAACAATCCGGCACCGGCGCCAGCCAAAACCCCGACCCCTGCATTGGAAAAGGTGACCGCGTGCGAGACGGTCGAGGGGGTTGTGGGAACGTGTTTTTCTATGGAAGTGTCACTGGCCACCAGCGCTCCGCCGGCAATCACCAACGGGACCGCCAACTCCCATTGCTTTTCGGACATGTGCAGAGGTGCTAGCCAGAAATTCTTCTGATCCAGAAAAAGATTCTTCGGTAGCGATTTGATGTCCACCGGGCCCGGGGAGAACACGACCGGCTGGGCCTGTGGAGTAGGAGTCGAGGCAGGTGTATCCTTTTCGGCCGCCGGCGTCTGGGCGAGCACGATTAGGCTACCGCTAGCGATCATCGCTGCTAAGAGCCACGCTCTGAATACAGCCTTAAAGCGGTGCGCTCCAGCCTTCGGTCTATGGACTGAAGTCTGATCCAATGTCATCTCATTTCCTGTCGATACTCAGCGCCAGTTGGCAGTTGCATCACGCAGTTCTAATGCCACACTGGGGCGGTGTACTCGCTAAGAGATGTATCCTTTCGTTCCTGGTGGAGTCCGAATCGTCAAAGCTCCAACAAAAGCAACGGCGTACTGGGTCCGATCGCCACGGGAATACCAAGGGTGGGGCCCCAATCTTCCGTCCGGCGACTTTTGACGCCTCCTTTTACCCCTGTTAAACTGTTAGTTTGTCTTAATAATTCAACCAGCCCACTGTATTCACCAGAAGGGAAGTCCGTGCGCGCAGAAACCCGCCATCAACTGAAACAGGATGCCTTCAGCCGTGTCACCATCGACGCCGCCGAAAAGACGGCCCATTGGACTGCCGAACACCGCTCGACGCTCATCTTCTCCGCAGTCGCTGTCGCCATCGTTCTGGCCGCCGTGATTGGCGGATGGTATTACCTGAGCGCGCAGGACGAAAAGGCCAGCCTGGAACTCTCCCAGGCGGTGCGCACCATGGACACGCCGCTGCGCCCTGAGGGAACGCCGGCCCAGCCCGACGTCCCCAGCTTCACTTCCGCCAAAGAGCGCGCCCAGGCTGCCACGAAACAGTTTCAGGCGATTGTCGACAAGTATCCGCACACCCGCACGGCGGACATGGCGCATTATTTTCTGGGAGTGAACGCAGCCAACCTGAGTGACAATGCCGCCGCCGAGCGCAATTTCAAGGAAGTGATTTCCTCCGGCAACCGCGAGGTTGCAGCCGTAGCCAAGTCTGCCCTCGCCTCCCTCTATGGCCAGACCAAGCGCGTGAAAGAAGCCGTCACGCTGTGTCAGGAGCTGATCAACAAGCCCACCGCGTCGGTCAGCAAGGTCGCGGCCCAACTGCAGTTGGCCGAACTCTACCAGGGCTCCAACCAGCCCCTCGACGCCAAGCGGATCTACGAGCAGATCAAGAAAGAAAATCCG
Source organism: uncultured Acidobacteriota bacterium (assembly GCA_963709865.1). Lineage (GTDB taxonomy): Bacteria > Acidobacteriota > Terriglobia > Terriglobales > Acidobacteriaceae > Sulfotelmatobacter. The sequence continues at coordinate 73,811 of CAVPXW010000018.1, read as the reverse complement.
GGCGCGGAGGCCGGGCAGCTCGCCACGCAGAAACTGTCAGAGCTGAAGTAAGCGCCCTCCCGGTTCGGCGTCATTCTCCCCGTGAGGTGCCGTTCGCCATTTCCCCTTTTCGTGCCAGTTGAGTACCATGTTGTGCAGCTTTCAACTTCACAATCTGGACACTCATGGCAGACATCACACTCCGCGTTAACGGCAGTGAAAAGAAAGTCAGCGTCTCTCCGGAAACTCCTCTCCTGTGGGTTCTCCGCGACACCCTCGAACTCACCGGAACCAAGTTTGGATGCGGCGCGGGATTGTGCGGCGCCTGCACGGTCCACCTCGACGGAATCCCGATTCGCTCCTGCTCGACTCCGGTATCGCAAGCCGCGGGAAAAGGCGTGACGACCATTGAAGGCCTCTCGGCCAACGGGTTGCACATCCTGCAGGCGGCCTGGATCGCGGAGGAGGTTCCGCAATGCGGCTACTGCCAGACGGGACAGATCATGTCGGCCGCGGCGTTACTTGAGAAAACACCGCATCCCAGCGATGAACAGATCACCCAGGCCATGAACGGCAACCTCTGCCGCTGCGGAACCTATGAGCGGATCCGCAAGGCGATCCACCGGGCCGCTGACTCAGCCAGCAACGCAAAAAAGGCAATCGCGCAGAACCGAATCCAGGATGACGAGCATGCGAAAGGAGGCGCACGATGAGCCCACTTTCCCGCCGCGAATTCGTTGCTGCCGGTGTCGCCGCCGGCGCTGGCCTGGTGATCGGCTTCTACCTGCCGCATGGAGGCGCTTCGAAGGAACAGGCCTTTTCACCCAACGCCTACCTGCGCATCACTCCCGACAACAAAGTCACGATCGTGGTGGCGCGCTCCGAGATGGGACAGGGCGTGCGCACGGCGCTGCCCATGATCCTCGCCGAAGAACTTGAGGCCGATTGGAATCAGATCGCCATCGAGCAGGCCGGGGCCAGCACCCTTTTTGGCGATCAGACCACGGGAGGAAGTGCGAGCATCCGCACCACGTGGGATCCGATGCGCAAGGCCGGCGCGGCGGCGCGCGAGATGCTGATTTCGGCCGCGGCCCTGACCTGGGGCGTTCCGCGCTCTACCTGCACCGCCGAGAACAGCCACATCAAACACGCCGCAACCAACCGCAGCCTGAGCTATGGAGAACTCGCCGGCAAGGCGGCGACGCTGCCCATTCCAACCGACGTGACCCTCAAGCAGAGCAAGGACTACAAGATCGTCGGGCAACGCCTGCCGCGGGTTGACTCTCCCGCCAAGGTGAAGGGCGAAGCGGTCTTCGGGATCGACTTCCGCGTGCCCGGGATGAAGTTTGCCGTGCTGTCGCGGTGTCCCACGATCGGCGGGAAGGTAGCGGGCTTCGATGACAAGGAATCGAAAAAAATCTCAGGCGTGAGTTACGTGGGCAAGATCGGCGACTCAGCCGTCGCCGTGGTCGCCGACAGCGTGTGGGGAGCGATGGAAGGCCGCCGCGTGCTGAACGTCACTTGGGACGATGGCCCGAACAAGGATCTGAACACCGCGGCCGTCATGGCGTCGCTGAAGCAGGCTGCGGCGAAGAAGAGCGCGAGTTTGTACTCGGCCGGCGACGCTGCGAAAGCTTCGGGACGAAAAATCTCCGCCGAGTACTCCTTGCCGTTCATGGCGCACGCGCCCATGGAGCCGGGCAATTGCACGGCGCACTATCAAAGCACGAAGTGCGAACTGTGGGCGCCGACGCAAGTTCCGCAGGATTGCCGCGACTCGGTCGCCACGGCGATCGGTCTTGACCCCGATCAAGTGAAAGTGAACGTCACGCTGATGGGCGGAGGCTTTGGCCGGCGGCTGGAGCACGACTACGCGGTGGAAGCCGCGCTGGTGTCGAAGGCGATCAGCGCGCCCGTGAAAGTCATCTGGACGCGCGAAGATGACATGCGTTTTTCCACCTACCGTCCAGCGAGCTTGCATCAACTCAGCGCTACGCTCGATGGATCGGGAATGCCCGTCGCGCTGACCCATCGCATCATCGCGCCCTCAATCAGCGGGCAAAAAGGACAGCCGACTCCGAACGGAGTCGATCCCGATCTGCCCGACGAAGCTGGACCTGTCTATGGACTGCCCAACTACTCGATCGAATACGTGATGACTGAGACGCCGGTGCCACTGGGCTGGATGCGGTCGGTCTATGCGCTGCAGGCGGCGTTTGCGCTGGAGAGTTTCATCGATGAACTCGCGGTCGCCGCGGGTAAAGATCCGCTGCAGTACCGGCTGAAGCTTCTGGCGAAAGATCAGGACTTGGCGTACTTCACCACGACCTGGCACACGGCGCGCATGCGCGGAGTGCTGCAGGTTGCCGCCGAGAAAGCTGGGTGGGACAAGCCGCTTCCCGCCGGGCACTATCGCGGAGTGGCTTGCTTCGGCTGCTTTGCGTCGTACATGGCCGAGGTAGTCGAGATCACGATGGAGAAGGACGAGCCTCGCATTCATCGCGTCGTGGCGGTGGTCGACTGCGGCCAGGTCGTAAATCCTGCGATTCTGGAGCAGCAGATTCAGGGCGGAATCGTCTACGGGCTGGCCAACGCCCTGCGCGCGAAGATCACCATTGAGAAAGGCCGCGTGGTGCAGGGCAACTTTGACGACTACGCTCCGCTGCGCATGGAGGAAACTCCCGCGGTCGAGGTTTACGCCGTCCCAAGTGCCGAGGTTCCCACCGGCATTGGCGAGCCTTCGGTGCCGCCGGTCGCTCCAGCGCTGTGCAACGCGATATACGCAGCGACCAAGAAGCGAATTCGCGCATTACCGATTCTCAGCTAGGATCTGCCACGTCGCGGAGCATCTAGCAGCGTAGCGCTGGCATCCTGCCGGCTGTCTGGAGGGCGACTCGCCCTCCGCGCGGACAGCGACACAGAGGTTTTCGTTCCGGAGGAACCATGCGCCGCACGTGGATCGCAATCGTTCTGCTGCTCTCCGCCGTATCCCCAGCCCAAAACGTGCGGTCCTCGGTTCCTGCCGCTCGCCTGGCGCACATTCGTCATGGCATCAACCTGAGCGAGTGGTTCGCGCAGGTCTACGATCCCAAGGGATACACGAAAGAGCACTTTCAGAACTGGACCACGGCAACCGACATTGCGTTGATCAAGTCTGCCGGGTTCGATCACGTGCGGCTGAGCGTGAACCCGCAGCCGATGATGGATGCCGCCCGGCACCGCGACGGCACCGCGGAATATTTCGGCTATCTCGACGCCGCCGTCAAAATGATTCTGGATGCAGGTCTCGCGGTTGAGATCGACATGCATCCCGACTCTGACTTTAAGGCGCGCCTGGCCAAAGACGACGACTCGGTCGAGCGCTTTGCCGATTTCTGGAGCATGGTGGCGCAGCACTATGCTTCGTGGGATGCGGACCGCGTTTTCTTCGAAATTCTCAACGAACCTGAGATGAGCGACGCCTACCGCTGGTATGGAGTGGAGGCGAAACTGGCGGCGGCTATCCGGCGGAGTGCGCCCACCCATACCATCATCGCCTCGGGCGCGCGCTGGGACGACGATGACGACATGGTTTTCCTCGAGCCCCTGCCCGATGCCAACGTCGTTTACGTGTTCCATTTCTACGAACCGCACCTCTTCACGCATCAGGGCGCGACCTGGGGAGCGTATTACTGGCGCTGGCTGAAGGGCTTGCATTATCCGTCGTCGCCGGACAATGCGGCGCAGGTCGCGACCCTGGTTCCAGAAGCGCGCAACCGCATGCAGGTGATCCGCTACGGCCAGGATCACTGGGATGCGGCGCGCATTGAGGCGGAAATCAACCAGGCTGCCGACTGGGCCAAACAACGCGGCGTGCCGCTGGTCTGCAATGAATTCGGGGCGTATCGAGAGTTCTCGGATCCTCAGGACCGCGCGGCGTGGATCACCGATGTGCGCACCGCGCTCGAGCGCCACAATATCGGCTGGACTATGTGGGATTACTCCGGCAGCTTTGGAGTGGTCACAAACCGGGAGACGAAAGCCAAGCTGGATGAAGTGACCGTGCGAGCCCTCGGCTTGAAGATGCCGGCGGGCGATGACCGTAGCGCCCCATCCACTCACTGAGGCTGCGAGCGCATATCTTTTGCAAAATTCTGGAATGCCGTCAAGTCCTCGGCGGGAGCAGGGCGCATATCATTCTTGTTTGGATCATTCTCCCTTAGCTCATTCTCTCGTCTAAGCGCATCGCGGGCAGCCTCTTCCGCCGTCCAATACTTCAGAAAAACTCCTTCGCGCAGATATCTGATCTGTTGCAGCGTCGAATCGGAAGCGCCGGCATATTGATCTACTTGCCGCAGGAAGAAATCGAATAGAGCCTGGGGCAGTTCGAGGTTATCCGGCGCATCGCGGCGCTTGTACTCGAAGATCGTCTTTTGATGCCACGCATTGAATTTCTTTGTGCCGAACGAATCGTTTACCTCCAGAAATATCTGCGAAGTAGGCACGACCACGCGGACCTCGGCGCCGTTCGTCGGATGGAGTACCCACACAGCCACCGTGTGATTCGGATAAGGCCAGAAGAGTCCAACGCTCCGAACACCTGCACGCTCCACCAGAAAGGCATAGAGGGCAGACAGTTCATCGCATTCCGCCGAGGCCGTCGGTTTTATCGGCGAAACGATGCGCACATCCTTCCACTGACTCCAGATCCGGTCGGAATTCGGAGGCATGTTCGTAATCGTCCAATGCATATTCCAGAAACCCGCGTCGCGTGTGGCCTCGTAGAGAAGCCGAACTACGACAAAATCGGCATAGCGGATGTTTCCGGGAGCGATCTTGTAGGCCGAGAGAAACGCCTGAAAACTGCTGCGCATCCCCGAACTATTTTCGAGCGTCTTCGCTTTGGCGCGCACTTCGCTGACCAGGCGCGCTACACTCGGTTCCGCCGCGTGTGAGACTGTTTTCTGAGCCGCGGAATCGATCGCCTGCGAACCGATGGGTGTCAGTACAAGTAAAGCGCACAGCCACCGGGACGAGCATCGCAATCGCACGAACAAATCATATCTTCCGCAGCCCGAAATGCCAGCTGAATCGAGCCGCTCCACACGCAGTTTTCGCGGAACTTATCCAGCGGGCCCGGTGTCTAACTTAAAATTGCCTATGGCCCCTTGACGTTTTAGTATTTCTCGAATCGCCGCCAAGTCTTCGCCTCGCGAGGTGGGCCATGCTCGAAGCCGTGCACCTTACCAAGCGCTACGCATCGTTGCCAGCCGTGCAGGATTTGTCATTCGCGCTCCGTCCGGGACAAGTGCTGGGTTGCCTCGGCCCAAACGGTTCCGGCAAGAGCACCACGGTCAAGATGCTCACCGGATTGCTGCAGCCTACACGCGGCGTAGTCCAGTTCGACGGTCACAACATTCAGGACGACCTGGCGGCCTACCGCAAACTGCTCGGCTACGTTCCGGAAGAGCCGTATCTCTATCCATATCTGACCGGATGGGAATATCTGGAGCTGATCGGAACGCTGCGCGGGATGGAGCGCAACGATCTCGCGAAGAAGATCGATTGCCTGCTCGAACTGTTCTCGCTGCATCCCAACCGGCACACCAGCATCGGGTCGTACTCGAAGGGAATGCGGCAGCGCATACTGCTCATCGCCGCGATTATGGACGATCCGGAGATCTTTATCTTCGATGAACCCCTCTCCGGACTCGACGTCACTTCCGCGCTGATCTTCAAGAATCTGGTGCAGACCCTCGGACAGCAGGGCAAGCTCGTTTTCTATTGCTCGCACGTGCTGGAGGTCGTCGAGAAAGTCTGTTCCGACGTGCTGATCCTGCGGAAAGGAATCGTGATCGCGCAGGATTCAGTGGCAAACATCGGCCAGATTCTCGGGCAATCGCTGGAGAACACATTTCTGCACTTGGTCGACGACGTCGACACGATGAGTGTGGCGCGCGACATCGTCACCGTCATGAAGACGAAGGCCGCATGATTGCCGAGGCGCTCGACGCGATTTTCTGGAGGTTGGACGAGGTCGGCAAGCGTCCATTCTGGCGGATGGTGCAACTCTTCGCGGCCCGCGTCTTTCGCGGCGGCGGAGACTCCGATGCGGAAGGCTTCGATCTCGGCATCGGGCTCGTGCTCACGCTGCTGGCCATGCCCGGAGGATTTGTTTCGATCCTCCTGCTGAACAAGTACGGAACGTTCCTGCAGTGGCTGCGGGGACAGACTAACGTAGACCCGCTGTTGGTCGCGCTTCCCGACGAATACTTCTTCATCGTCCTGTCGATGACCGTGACCGGCGCCGTCGCCGTTTGGCGGTGGGATGCGATCTTCCCGGACCGGCGCGACTATATGAATCTGGTCCCGCTTCCCATTTCCACGCGGACCATCTTCTTCGCCAATCTCGTCGCGGTCCTGTTTCTCGTGGGCCTGATCGCGTTCGACGTCAATGCGGCGTCGTGCATTCTGTTCCCCATGGTTGTCGGGGCGACACAAAGCAAGTTTCTGTTCTTCGTGAAGTTCGCAGTGGTCCACGCCATCGGAGTGCTGCTGGCCAGCGTGTTCGCTTTCTTTGCCGTGTTCTCGATCATCGGCCTGCTGATGGCGGTTCTGCCGCCCCGGACCTTTCGACGATTCTCGGCCTACTTCCGCGGCATTGTCGTGGTCTGCCTGGTCGCCCTTCTCTGCACCAGTTTCGCGATCCCGACGCTGCTGCGCCGGGTGCCGGCGCCCCGATGGACACTGCTGGTGCCATCGTGCTGGTTCCTGGGTCTGTGCCAGTCGTTGCGCGGCCGCGCAGGTCCAATGCTCGTGGAGTTGTCGAAGCTCGCGCTCCCCGGACTCGCTGTAGTGGTGGGGGTTGCGCTGTGTACCTATGTGGTGAGCTACCAGCGCCACTTCGTGCGCATCGCCGAGATCGCCGACACCTCTGCGATTGAGCTCAAGCCTCGAACCCGGCGCGTGGGCTTGGTGCTGGACCGGCTCACGCTGCGCACTCCCTTCCATAAAGGCTGCTTTCAGTTTGTGTGTAAGACGCTGCTCCGCAGCGAAGCCCATCGCCTCGTGCTGACGGCGGTCGTCGGGCTCGGCTTAGTGTTGGCTTCTCAGGCGCTGATGGACGCCTTCGAAGGCGCGAAGTCGTTACACCAGGCGGCCCTCTCGGCCCACGCCCTCTCGATCCCGTTCATTCTCAGCTTCCTGATCATTATCGGCCTGCGCGTTGTCTTCGAGGTTCCGGCAGACCTGCGCTCGAACTGGATCTTCCAACTCATGGTTGATCCCGACCGACAAGAGTGTGAGGGTCTGGCGCGGAGAGTGATTCTGATCCTGGTGCTGCCTGGGCTCGTCGTCATGGCGTTTCCCGTCTATGCTTACCTGGAAGGCTGGTTGATCGCGTGTTTCCATACTCTGCTGGTGGTGACCTGGGCCGTGCTGTTGACGAACATCGTGCTGATTCGCTTCCGTAAAATTCCGTTCACCTGCACGCTTCCGCTCTTTAAGCAACATTCCTTCGTGACGCTGCTGTCGGGCTGTTTCGGATTTCTGATCTATGCCGTTTCGACGCCGGAGTTCGAATCATCGGCCCTCGCCGAGCCCTTACGACTGCTCACGCTCGCACCCTTTGCGTTGGTGCTGTGGTACATCCCGCACTACCTCGGGAAGAACAGTAGCGAACTGGAGCGTCGCCTCATTTTCGAGGAATCCCCGACGCAGACGATTGAAGCGCTGCGGTTGGGGGATTAGAAGGAACTTTCCCGCAGGCGGGTGCGTAGTGTCAGACGGGGAGGTGTGTCCCATGCTGATCCGGCGGTTGGTTGGGTTTCTGCTGGCGGCCTCGGTCTCGTTCGCTCAAAGTGCATCGCCGGAAGCGAAGCCGCCTGAGTCAGCGAATGTGCCCCTGACCGCCGATGCGATTATGGCCCGCGTGGCGGCGAACCAGGACCGCAGCGAAGAACTGCGCAAGCAATATGTCTACCGCCAGCACACCCACATACTCACCCACAAACCCAGGGGCAGGCTTTTACGCGAAGAGACGGCCGATTATGACGTGGTTCCGACGCCGGATGGAACTCAAAAAGAACTTAAGCTGCTCACCGGCCGCTACTGGAACAAGGGGAAGTACGACACGTTCCAGGGCGAGCCGGTCCCCGAGGCCGACAGTCTCGACGGTAGTCTGATTCACGATTTCCGCGAGGACCTGTCGAATGAGAAAACCAAGGACGGTTTGGCGAAGGACCTGTTTCCCCTGACCAGCGAGCAGCAGAAGGATTACGACTTCAAGCTCCTGGGGCAGGAAGTGCAGGATGGACGCAGCGTCTACCACATCGGCTTCCGGCCCAAAGATAAGGACGAGATCACATGGGCCGGCGAGGCGTACATCGATGCGGCGGAGTTTCAGCCGGTGCGAGTATTCACCAAGCTGTCGCGGCGTATTCCGTTCGCGGTACGGACATTTCTGGGAACCGATCTGCCGGGTATTGGGCTCAACGTGGTGTACAAGCGGCAGGAGGACGGGGTCTGGTTTCCCGCCACGTTCGGGACGGAGTTCCGGATCCACGTGTTGTTCTTCATTAACCGGGAGGTCACGGTATCGCTGGAGAATGCAGGCTTTCAACGCACCCACGTAGAAAGCAAAATGAAGGTGGTGGGGCCAGTGGAGTGAGTGGGCGACGGTGAAGCTTTCGAGATTGTTTTGCAAGACCGGCGTTTTGATGTGGCCGGTCAATAGGGAAACGCTATGTTCCTGAAGTTGCGCCCAATATAGAAGGTCGAGCTTCGCTCGATGGACAGCCGAGGGCGGCTATCCCCAGACGGGCGTCAGTCGCCGCTGGCGTGGTTCTGCGTGGGGACCAGCACCAGGCGCGGACGGGCCGGTTCCGGACGCGAGGCGCGCCCGAACGAGTGCAATATCCCGATAACGGCGGCATAGGCGGCAACCACGCCCAAACCGACCGATGCGATGACGGTAAAGAAAATGAGGACGGGCATAAGAAGCGAGATCACGATCGGCCAACCTTAAAAAATCCCAGAGTCTGTGGCAGCGGTTCTCCCATCCTGAAAGTCTTTCGCGCGAATCTCCAATCTAACCGCGTTGACGCTCCGCGCTGTTGACGACTAAGATACGGAGTAGAGCTGTGCAATTCCACTTTCTAACAATTCTGGTCACCTGTCGACATTACGGAAGGGACATCACCCCCGGCCAATGATGGCGATTACCAAGATTTCGGTCCGGGGCGCCCGGCAGCACAATCTCAAGAACATCGACGTTGAGATTCCGCGTAACACCCTCACGGTGGTTACCGGGCTGAGCGGCTCGGGGAAGTCCTCCCTGGCCTTCGACACGATTTATGCCGAGGGGCAGCGCCGCTACGTGGAGACCCTGTCAGCCTACGCGCGGCAGTTTCTGGACCAGATGGAACGCCCCGATGTCGATGCAATTGATGGACTTAGCCCGTCCATCTCGATCGAGCAGAAAACCACCAGCCGCAGCCCACGCTCGACCGTCGGCACCATCACCGAGATATACGACTATCTTCGCCTGCTATTCGCTTCCATTGGAGTGCCACATTGTCCCAAGTGCGGACGGGCCATCAGCCGCCAGTCCGCCGACCAGATTGTCCAGCGAGTAATGGCGCTTAGCCCGGAAGACCGGGTCATGGTGATGGCGCCCATCGTCCGCGGGCGCAAGGGCGAGTTCAAAAAAGAGATGGAAACGCTCGTCAAGCACGGCTACACCCGGGCGCGCATCGACGGCGAACTGGTCAGCCTGGATGATGAGACCGTAATCAATCTCGACAAGCGGAAGAATCACACCATTGAAGTCGTGATCGATCGCCTGCTGGTGAAGCCCGGCATCGAGCATCGCCTGGAAATGTCGGTGGGCTTGGCGATGAAGCTGGCGGGCGGGCTGGTGCAGGTCGCGGTAGTCGGCGGCGAAGAGCAGCTTTATTCGGAGAAGCTCGCCTGTCCGGATTGTGGTATCAGCGTGCCGCAACTCGAGCCCCGTTCATTCTCGTTCAACAGCTTGTATGGAGCGTGTCCGGAGTGTCATGGGCTGGGCAGCAAGTACGATTTCGATCCGGCGAAGGTGATCAGCGACTGGTCGAAGCCGCTGCTCGAAGGCGGGTTGGGGCCGGGGTCGGCGTCGCAGAATCTGATTCACCAGTTGCAGATTGTGGCATCCGCCTATGGCATCAATTTGAGCACGCCGTTTGAAAAATTGCCCGAGAAGACGCAGGACTTTCTGCTGAACGGCGAGCCGGGGCGCGGCGGGCGAACGGGGTTTCATGGCATTTTTGGATATTTGAAACAGAATCTGGAGGAGTCGACTTCGGAAGGCTACCGCGATTGGCTGATGGATCACATGTCGGCGACCGAGTGTCCGGCGTGTCACGGGAAGCGGCTGCGGCCCGAGAGCCTGGCGGTCAAGGTGAAAGGGATGTCGATTGCCGACTTCACCGCCATGCCGGTGGCGCGGTCGATGGCGGTGGCGCAGGGCATCAAGCTGGCCGGGCGCGACGCGACCATTGCCGGGCGCGTCATGCACGAAGTGGTGGAACGGCTGCAATTCTTGAATGCGGTGGGGTTGGGATACATCTCGCTCGATCGCTCGGCGGCGACTTTATCGGGCGGCGAGGGGCAGCGCATCCGGCTGGCGACTCAGATTGGCTCGAAGCTGCGCGGCGTGCTCTATGTGCTGGATGAGCCGTCGATCGGACTCCATCACCGGGATAACGATCGGCTGCTGACTGCGCTCGAGAACCTGCGCGACCTGGGCAACACGGTGCTGGTGGTGGAGCACGATGAGGAGACCATCCGGCGCGCGGACTATGTCGTCGATCTGGGGCCGGGCGCGGGACGGCATGGCGGCAGCCTGGTGGCGCATGGAACTCCGGAGGAGATCATGCGCGATCCCGACTCGCTGACCGGGGCGTACATCTCGGGCCGGACGTCGATTGCGATGCGGGCGGAGCGGCGGCACGCCAACGGCGCGGCGCTGACGATTCTGGGCGCGAAAGAAAACAATCTCAAGAATCTGGATGTCACGTTTCCTCTGGGCGTGATGACCGTGGTGACGGGAGTCTCCGGTTCCGGCAAGTCGACGCTGGTGAATGACATTCTGTACCGGGCGCTGGCCCGGCAACTGTACCGGTCGCGCGAGAAGGCGGGCGACCACAAGGCGATCTCCGGTGCGGAGAATATTGATAAGGTCATTCGCATCGACCAGTCGCCGATTGGGCGGACCCCGCGGTCGAATCCGGCAACGTATACGGGAGTGTTCACGCAGATTCGCGATTTGTACGCGATGCTGCCTGAGTCGCGCGAGCGCGGCTACAAAGCAGGACGTTTTTCGTTCAACGTTTCCGGCGGACGCTGCGAGGCCTGCCAGGGCGAGGGGCAGCGGCGCATCGAGATGAATTTTCTGCCCGACGTGTACGTTCTGTGCGAGGTGTGCGGCGGCAGGCGCTACAACCACGAAACGCTGGCGGTGAAGTACAACGGGAATTCGATTGCCGACCTGTTAGAAATGCCGGTGTCCGATGCGCTGCCGATTCTGGAAAACATTCCGCAGGTGAAGCAGAAGCTGCAGACCCTGGTCGACGTGGGGCTGGGATACATTCATCTGGGGCAGTCAGCGGTGACGCTCTCCGGCGGCGAGGCGCAGCGCATCAAGCTGGCGCGCGAACTGAGCAAGCGGCAGACAGGAAAGACGCTCTACCTGCTCGATGAGCCGACCACCGGGCTGCACTTCGACGATGTGAAGAAACTGCTCGATGTTCTGCACCGGTTGACCGACCTGGGAAACTCGATCATCATCATTGAACACAATTTGGATGTGATCCGGAATGCAGATTGGATCATCGATCTTGGGCCCGAGGGCGGCGAAGAAGGCGGCCGCATCGTGGCACAGGGCACACCTGAGCAGGTTGCAAAGGTGAAGAAGTCGTACACGGGGCAGGCGCTGGCGGGGTATTTTGGGAAGAAGTACCCAGCACCTGGTACCGAGCACCAAGTTAAACTCTCATAAACAGAAAGTTATCTTGTCCTCATCTGACAATCCGCAGTTTGACCCACAGCCGGTGGCGAGCGTTGAGCCGCAGAGCGCGGTCCCGGTCGTGCCCGATCCTTTCGCTCCAGCGGTCGTCGTTTCCGTTCCGACTGTCCCGCCGCCGGTGGAGAATCCCGTTTGGAACGGGTGGGACGTGCTGCTGATCGCCCTGCTGACGATGCTCACCATGTTTGTCGTGGAATTGCTGACGGTCGTGGGCGCGCAGATGTTCGTTTATCGCCATTCCACTTTTGTGGACGTGGCGCAGAAGCCCGTGCTGGCCCTGATCGGAGAGTTTCTGTCGTACATCGCCGTGGCCGCTTATATGGTCATGCTGGTGAACGGGAAATATCACTCACCCTTCTGGCAGGCGATTCGATGGAATTGGCGGGGGAATGCAACTCTCAAGCTGCTGGGCCTGGGAGTGTTCACGGTTTCGCTCGACCTGCTGAGCCGTTACTTGCCCATGCCGAAATCAACGCCCTTCGACGAATTCTTTGCGCATCCCCGCGATGCGTACCTGATGGCCGCCTTCGCGATCACGATCGGGCCGCTGATGGAGGAGTTGTTCTTTCGCGGGTTCCTCTATCCCGTGCTGGCCCGCCGGATCGCAGTGCCGTGGGCGGTCCTGCTGACGGCTCTGCCTTTTGGACTGATGCATTATCTGCAATACAAATCGTGGGCGGCCGTGCTGGTCATTACTCTGGTGGGCGTCGTGTTGACCGTGGTGCGGGCAGTGACGAAATCGGTGGCCGCCAGCTTTCTGGTGCATGTCGGATATAACGCCACGCTGATGACACTGGCCGCCCTCGCCACGGACGGGTTCCGGCACATGGATAAGGTCGCAGCTCGGCTCTGCCCTGAATCACAAGCCTTGTCATTCTGAGCGAAGCGAAGAAACCTCTGCACTCTTGCCGCGAGGCACCCTGCATTGGTCCTCCGCGGCAAAAGGCGCCACTCAGGATGACAGGCCCCGGCCTTGATTTGAAGTATATTATTTGGAACTGCTGGGATGACGTATGAGCCAACCAGATGTCCCCAATCAGAGCGGCGAATCAAGGCCAAAGACTGTGGCGGAGACGCTGTTGTCGCCCAGCATCCTGGAGGCGATTCCCGACGCGGTGGCTGCGGTGAACCAGCAGGGCGTCATCATTCAAGTCAATTCCCAGACGGAAGCCCTGTTCGGTTACACGCGCGATGAACTGATCGGACAGAAGATTGAGATTCTCGTGCCCGACCGGCAGCGGCCGCAGCACCATCTGCATCGCGAGCACTTCCACCAGCAACCCAAGATTCGCCGCATGGGGTCCGGGCTCGATCTCTACGGAAGGCGCCGCGACGGGTCCGAATTCCCGGTTGAGATCAGCCTCAGCCCGGTCGCCACGGACGACGGAACCATGGTGCTGAGCGTTATTCGCGACATCAGCGACCGCAAGCGGATTGAAGAAGAACTGCGCCGCGCCCACGAGGAACTCGACCGCAGAAAGACCCGGGAGCTGCGCGATTCTCAAAACCGGCTCGCCTTGATCGTCGATTCCTCGCAGGATGCGATTATCGGCAAGAACCTGGACGGCATCGTCACCCATTGGAATAAGGGCGCGGAACATATCTACGGCTACACCGCCCAGGAGATGATCGGCAAGCCGATCTCGGTGCTCGCTCCCAACGATCGGTCCGATGAGATTCCATCTATCCTGGAGAAGATCCGCCAGGGGCAGCGGGTCGAGTACTTTGAGTCGGTGCGCGTCACCAAAGACCAACGGAATTTGAACGTGTCGATTTCGGTTTCGCCTATCTATGATGCGGAAGGCAAGGTGGTGGGCGCGTCCACCATCGCCCGCAACATCACCGCGCAGAAAAAGATCGAGGATCAATTGCGCCAGTCGCAAAAAATGGAGGCGGTGGGGCGGCTGGCAGGTGGGGTGGCGCACGACTTCAATAACCTTCTAGGAATCGTTACGGCGTGTTCGGAGCTGCTGCGCAGCCGCGTCGACGCCAATGACCTGGAGTACATCGATAACATCCGCGAGGCGGCGAAGCGCGGCGCGTCCTTAACCCGCCAACTGCTCGCGTTCAGCCGCAGGCAGCCAGTGCAGACCCAGTTGCTGGATCTGAACGAGCGGCTCCGGGAGGTCAACAAGCTGTTGCATCCGCTCATGGGAGACGACGTGGAGATTGTGCTTTTGCCGCGGCGGGCGACCGCCATCATCGAAGCGGATCCCGGCCAGCTGGATCAGATCGTCATCAACCTCGCGGCGAACGCGCGCGACGCCATGCCGCGCGGCGGAAAGCTGATTCTCGAGACCGCCGTATTTGATTTGGACGAATCGTTTGCCCGGGAGCATCCCGCGATGATTGCAGGGCGATACGTGATGCTGTCCGTCAGCGACAACGGAACCGGCATGGACGAGGCGACCCGGTCCCGCATCTTCGAGCCTTTCTTCACCACCAAGGAGGTCGGCAAGGGAAGCGGGCTTGGCCTGGCGACCGTTTACGGCATCGTCAAGCAGAGTGGCGGGCATGTTTGGGTCTACAGCGAATCGGGACACGGCACCACGTTCAAGATCTACCTTCCCAGCGCTGAGCACAAGCTGGGGACGTCGGCTGCGGTCCAGGCCGAGGCGCTGCCTGCAAGGCGAGAGGGTGTGTCGATCCTGCTGGCGGAAGATGACGTCATCATGCGCCGGCTGACGAGGAAGATGCTGGAAGAGCACGGCTATCAGGTGCTTGAAGCGGAAGACGGAAAGTCCGCTCTGGATCTGATTCGTTCCAACCACGCGGCGATTGCTTTGGTCCTCACCGATGTCGTGATGAAGGCCATGACCGGCCCGGAACTGGTCCTGCGGCTGATCGAATCTCACCCCGCGATGAAAGTGGTGTATATGTCGGGCTACACCGGAGAACTTGTCCCGCACCAGGGATTGGACAGCGGCATCCGGCTGCTGGAAAAGCCGTTCACCCGAGCCGACCTGCTGAAGACGATCGACGCCGCGCTGGGGTAGGTCGTGTGGCGCGGGCGTTGCCAGATTTCAGGTGTCTCTCGAAAATGCGAGTCTCTATTCACGCGGCCATATCCGGCGTTGGAAACGCCGGGCTATTCTCAGACGTCCCCCGGCCGCAGGGTTAGCTTGCTGCTCCCTTGCCAGACAATCATCTCCGTCTACGATCTCCAATAGGCATCGCCGATCCGATGACGTGCAGGCGCGAGCATGCGCATTCGTGGATTGCATTTCGCTCATGCACACGTTTCGGCGCGCGCTGCGGTAGCGAACGTTCTGCGTCCGGAGGACGCTTGAAAATAGCCCGGCGTTTCAACGCCGGGTTGCTGCACCGGACGAATACCGCGTCCCGACGGGACGCCTGAAACTATCCCCAGACGTAGGTCGTGTCGTACTCGATGCCGTTCTTGTTCAGGAAAGCCACAAATTCCTCTTCATACGTCCTCGTGCGGTGATGTTCTGCTTGTGACTGGATGTACGCGATCGTGGCACTCTTCTGAGAAATCCCGAGTGTGAAGGCGCCGTATCCCTCCTGCCACGCGAAACCCCGCGTGTGCGTCTCGTTCATCCAATGAGAGGACGCTCCCTTGATCAGTTGCACGGCCTTGGCCAGCGGCAACGTCGCCGGCAGCGAGAGAAGAAGATGGATGTGATTTTCCGTGCCGCCGACGACGAGCGCTTTGAACCCGTTCCTGCGGGCGATTCCGCCGAGGAATGCCCATAACAGCGGTTGGACGTCGGGCGCAATCAGATTGCGCCGCTGCTTCGTCGAGAACACACAATGGATGAGTTCGGAAACGTAGGTGTGGGACACGATGGTACCTCTGGCACAATTTCAGGCGTCTCCCCGGGACGCGGGTCTCGCCTCTCCAGCTTACCCGGCGTTGAAACGCCGGGCTACTTTCAGGCGTCCTCTAGACGTTTTTCGTTCCCGAATTGGAAAGGGGAAAGGGAGTCGGGAGGATTTGTTGTGGAATCGGATCGCGAAGTCATGTCGACTTTTTCGAAGCCCATGTGCACCTTATCAAGGAGCTCGGGTATGAGCGGTATCTGGCGCAGCAGATGGGCGAGGACGAGGAAGAGTAGCTCAAAAGTTCAAAAAGCCCTCAATCCTCGCAAAGAGCGCGAGAAATGGGCGTTTCAGTTCTCTTCAATCCTTGGGACCAGCTACTTCACTGTGACGCTCAGCAACTGCGCGCCACTCACTACGTAGTCGAGCGGGGGCGTGGCGGTTTCGTCGACGCTGGATTCTCCGCTGACGATCATTTCCTGGTTGCCCCGCATCCCTTCCATCACATTCATGACCGAGATGGGCAGGGTAGGCATGACTTTGTCGGCGACGCGAGCCTCGGGATCGGCTTCGAGCAGCGAGACGTAGAGACGATTGTTGGCGTGCTCCTTGTTGAGCAGTGCAATGGTCGAGGCCAGGTCGAGCTTGCGGCCGAAGGCCGGGTTGGTGCGGCCCACGCGGTCGAGAGTTTCTCCGTCACTCACCAGAATGCGCAGAATGCCTTTGCTGGCCGAGGTGGGAATCTTCACCGGAATCTGGCGCACCACGCGCTCGCCGCGGTAGGGAGCGAGCACGGTCTCGACGATGATCTGATCGCCGGGACGGGCTTCGCTCACGTCGGTGCGGGCGCTCTCCAGGCGCGCCCAGCGGCGCTCCCGGACCAGGTCGAATTCGAGCTTCACGCTCTTTACCGCAGGCGCATTGTAGGGATTGTCGTAGATGCGTCCGAAGCGTTCGCCCAGCGAAACGGCGGCGGCCATGGCGGCCGGCTGACCGTTCTCCGCGGGAGCGAACATGTTCTTGAGCCCAACCTCGGGAAAGCCTTTCACGTTGATGCTGCCGGTGAGCCGGTAAGTGATTTCTTCGCCGTACTCATTCACCCCGTGCAGCGCGTTGAAGACCGTTGCCATGATGGCCACCGGGCTCAGGCGCGGGTTGTTGAGCACTTCGTAATGGAAATCTTTTTGGGGCGCGCCGTTTCCGCCCCGGATGGTCAGTGTCACCGGAATCATGTCCGGCTGTTTATTAAAGACGCCCAGGATGCCGGTGTGCCGATCCTGCACGAACACTCCCGCTTGCTCGGTAGTGTTGACGATCTTGAAGGCGTTCAACGGGGAAGGCAACGTGGCCAGCACCTCCGCCTTGTTCATGGGCAGGTCGACGGAGCCGAATTGCAGCAGAGGATGCCCGCAGGCCAGAAGGCGCTGGGGATCAATGTAAGTCACGGTGCAGGTGGCCGCGATGTCCATGTCGCCGCGCACCAGAATCGCGCTCACGGCTGAGCCGGCTACCAGCGGTTCCGGCTGTTTGTCTTCGCTGACCGAGCCTGCGCCCATGACTGGGATGACTCCGGCCGAGGCAAACTGTCCCGCGAAACGGCGCATGGTGTCTTCGGAAAATCCGTTGAACACCAGCGGGGTGTCGATGGGTTTGAGGTAGCTGGCGTAATCCTGCGGCGAAGCCGGCAGCGAGGATGCATCCCCGGGGGCAGCGGTTTTTCCCGCGGCGCTGGTCACGGCGGACTTGGTTTCGGCGGCTTCTTCGGCGGGCGACTTGTCGAGCGCGTTGATCTCGAGCATGTCGGCGATCGGGGTGACTCCGGCAATCGGCTCCTTCGAGAATTCCCCGATCCGGAACGCGAGTGCCCCGGCCAGTTTGCCGTCGAGATACACCGGGCTGCCGCTCATGCCCGCCACCACGCCGGTATATTCCACCTTCGTCCCGTGCAGCCGGATAAGAATGATGTCGCCCTTGGGTCCGTTCACGTTGTGCAGAACACCCAGGACTTCAACGTCCATCGATTCCGGCTTAACCCCTTCGAACACCGTGAGGGCGTAGCCGCGCATGCCGGCATGGATCTGGTCCACCGGGATGGTCGGTTGCGAAGTTTGGGCGGACAGGATTCTTGCGGGTAGGGATAGACCCACGACGAGAAGCGCGAGAACTACTTTTCTCATGTAATGCCCCGACACGGGACCCGCCAACAGGTCCCTCTTACTGATTAGACTCAGACCAACTGCGACTCGTTGCACGGAGGGGAAAGATCTGGGACCGGGCAAAACATCCCAATTGCGAATCCTTGCGTCTATACTAGCACAGAGGCTTTTCGGGGTTCACCATGTTTAATCGTCACAAAGATAAGACTTTAGAACGTAGCGGAGGGAAGCGGCTGGTGGTTTTGGCGGCGTTCTGCCTGGCTGTTCTATGCGGCTCCTTGCCGGTTGCGGCGCAGGATCAGGCAAGTCCAACGCCGGCCACCCAAACGCCGGCCCAGGACAACGGCAAGCCCAAGCAGGAGGTCCCTGCCGAAGCGGGTGGTCCCACCGACAGCGTGGGGCCTTACGCAATCCCGAAGAAGAAGACCGAAGACGCTCCGCCGCCACCTCCTCCCGTCGCGCCGAAAAAACTCGAGGACATCCCCGACTATTCGTTGAAGGTAAACGTGCCGCTGGTCAACGTGGACGTGCTGGTCACGACCAAAGACGGGCAGTTCATCCCCGGGTTGAAGCAGGGCAACTTCCGCATCCTCGAAGATGGCGTACCGCAGGAAGTCACCCACTTCGGGGTGTCGGAGGCGCCGGTTACAGCGGTGTTGCTGGTGGAGTTTGCCTCGACGACTACTGGCCTCTCCTGGTCGACGGTCTCAATGCGTCCTACGCTTTCGCAAACTCTCTGAAGAAGGATGACTGGGTTGCAGTTGCCTACTACGACATGCAGCCGCACATCCTCGTGGACTTTACGCAGGACAAGCGCGCCGTTTTTGGGGCGCTCAACCAGTTGCGCATTCCGGGATTCGCCGAAACCAATCAGTTCGACGCGCTGTACGACACGCTCGACCGGCTGGACCGCGTCGAAGGCAAGAAATACGTCATCCTGGTCACGACCGGGGTCGACACATTCAGCAAGCTGACCCTGGACAAGATCACGAAAAAGATCAAAGACAGCAAAGATATAACCATTTTCCCGGTCAGTATCGGGTGGTACCTGCGCGAGTATTGCGAGGTTCACTACTGCACAGGCATATCCCACGGAATCGCCAGCCCGCACATCTCGACCATCGACTATCTGCAGGCCGACAACGAGATGAAAACCTTTGCAGCGATAACCGGCGGCCGAGCTTACTTCCCGCGTTTCCAGGCGGAGTTCGGCGAGGTCTTCCAGCAGATCGGAGATGACATTCGCCGGCAATACACAATTTCCTATCACCCCACCAACTCGAAGCTCGATGGCACCTACCGCAAGCTGAAGGTCCAGGTGGTGGCGCCCGATGGCGGTCCGTTGAAGGTGAAGGACCAGAAGGGCAAAGACGTGAAGTTCGAAGTAGTGGCGCGCGACGGATACACCGCGAAACACACGGTGGATTAGAGCGCCGAGCGATCCGTCCCTTAGTCCTTGTATTCCAATGACTCTGCGCTAAGTTGCACTAGCTTAGAAAAGTACTACCTCGTGCAACGAGTGCAACATCCATGGTATAATGCCAACTATGGGAATTGAATACGCAACCGTGAAGGCCAAAGGCCAGGTCGTGATCCCGGTGGACATCCGGCGCAAGTTCCAGATCGATGAGGGAACCCGCGTGGCCTTTCTCGAAGAAGAAGGCCGCCTGTTCATTCAACCCGTGACGGATGAATTCATCGAGGGAATGAAAGGAATCCTTGCGGGGCGCGGACTTCCGGCCCGCATCGAGCGCAGCCCTGATCGGAAGCTGGGATGAAGGTGCACGTGCTCGACGCCAATGCTCTGTATCGCTTTCTCACGGGTGGGCCCGGGGCGGACGTGGTGAGCCGGCTCTTTCGCGACGGTAGGGATGCAGAACAACCGCTTCGCATGTCGGTGGTCAACTGGGGCGAGGTCTACTACACGATTGCCCGTACTCAAGGATTCCCAGAAACGAGCAAGATCATGGATCGCGTCAAGATGCTTCCGCTTACGATTCTGGATGCGGACGAGTCCGTTACGACTAAAGCGGCTAGGTTGAAGGCCGGTCATGGACTGCCCTACGCCGATTGTTTTGCGGCAGCCACGGCCGGACCTGGCGACGTCATCGTGACCTCAGACGCGAAGGACTTCAGGAAGATTCCTTCCCTGCACATCCTGGCGCTTCCGGAACACAAAGCGTAGCGGGGATCCTGCGTCGTCGAAGGTCTCAGTGCACATGGAATAAGTGATCGAGCAGCAAGAAGACTCCAGCGCCCACGAAGACCAGCAGAGCCATCTTCATCGCAGGCTCTTTATTAACCTCAGGAATCAGGTCAGAAGCCGCGACGTAGATGGTGACGCCCGCCGCCAGCGGCAGCCCCGCGCCCACGTGATGGCGGAACAGCGCCATGGTCAGAACCCCAGCCAGCGTAGATCCGCCCAGGACCACGGATGCTCCCCATGCCGTGCCCCGGCTGCGTCCGCTGGCCAGCATGACCGAACTCACGGTGAAGCCCTCCGGAATTTTGTGCAGGAAAATCGCTAAAAAGATCAGCCAGCCCAGCCAGTTCGAGACCAGAAATCCGGACGCGATCGCGATGCCGTCGAAGAACGTATGAATGATCAGGCCGAGCAGCACGGAGTATCCCTTGTGGGAGTGAATGAACTCGTCGTGATGCGTTTCTTCCCCAAAGTGGAAGTGCGGCGTGACCGTGTGCTCGAAGAAATGGATGATCAGATAGCCCAGCAGCACCAGAAATGCCGCTGACCTTCCCCGCAGCTCGAGGCTTTCGGGAACCATCTCGACCAGTGCGGTGGCCAGCATGAATCCCGCGCCCAGCGCGACAAAGTAGCGCAGATAGCGCCGCTCCCAGTGCCGCTGCACAATGATCGCCCCGCCGAAGACGTTGGCCGCAGCCGCGGTCAGCCCAAGCAGGATGCTGGTAACGATGGGATGCATTCGCTCCGGGATGATATCAGTTCTCAGGTCCTGGCTCTCAGGCCAGACATGTTGCGAGTCCCCTTCTGGGAATTCAACATGGGAATTTCAACATCAGTTTACAAACCCAATGTTCACCCGTCACAGCGGTGCAGCCAGTCCTTGTGCAACCATCCCTTTTGGGGGTGTCTTATGGGCGAGTCTTACAGGAATTTGGTTGCGTGGCAGAAAGCCATGCATTTGGTGACCGAAATCTATCAGGCCACCCAGGCACTCCCCCGGCATGAGCTCTACGGGCTCGCCAACCAGCTGCGCAGAGATTCTGTTTCAGTTCCTAGCAACATCGCAGAAGGGCAAGCCCGGTCTTCGTCGGAAGAGTTCCGCCATTTCCTCGGCCACGCGCGGGGATCGCTGGCCGAGATTGAGACTCAACTCACGATGGCACACAATCTGGGCTGTCTTCCCTCACAACAAAGCCGCTCTTTGATGGAGGAGGCAGCAGAACTGGGTCGTATGCTCACCGGCCTCATGGCGTCAACCTAACCTGCAGCCCAGCCTTGCCATGACGGAGAATGGTCGTAGCCTTTTCCTGAGAACTGAGAACTGGGTACTGAGAACTGAGAACTGGGTACTGAGAACTGACAACTCACAACTGACGATTGCCTATCCACTATGCCGGATGTGCATCACGTCGCCATCCTGCACGATATAGTCTTTGCCCTCCAGGCGCAGCGTGCCTTTGGCGCGGGCATTGGCTTCGGAGCCCGCTTCGAGAAGCTGGTCCCAGCGGATGGTTTCGGCGCGGATGAAATGCTTTTCCAGATCGGAGTGAATGGCGCCGGCGCCCTCCTGGGCGCGCGTGTTGGCGGGAATCTGCCAGGCGCGGCACTCGTCCTCGCCGGCGGTGAAGAATGAGATCAGGCCCAGTAATTTGTAAGTTGTGCGGATGAGGCGGACCAGGCCGCTTTCCTTCAGGCCGTAGCTCGACAGAAATTCAGCGGCATCGGCGTCGCTCATTTCGGCAAGCTCGGCCTCTACCTTCCCGCATATCGCTGTGGCCGCCGCATTGGGGCGGGCCGCAATTTCCGTCAGCTTGTATTTACTCACGGCTTCTTCGAGTTCCTTACCCAGTTCGGTCGACTCGCCGATGTTGAGCACATAGAGAATCGGCTTCTCGCTGAGGAACATGAAGCCGCGCAGGCGCTTTTTGTCCTCGGGCGTCATCCCCATTTCCCGCAGCGGTTTCTCCGACCCCAGATGCGTGTTGGCGCGCTTGAGCAACTCGAATTCCTTTTCGAGTTCCGGCGTCTTCATCTTCTTGAGATCTTTTTCCAGGCGCTCCAGACGTTTTTCGATCTGCCCGAGATCGCTGACCATAAGGTCGAATTCGACATTCTTGATGTCGCGCAAGGGATCGATTTCCGCCACCAGGGGAACCGCAGGATCCTCAAACACGCGCACCACGTGAGCGAGGGCGTCCACCTGGCGCAGGTGGCCGATGTAGGCAGTCTCTTTCAGCGCATCCTGCCCGATCGCGCCGACGTCGACATATTCGACCGAGGTGTGCGTCAGCTTCTTGGGGTTGTAGAGCGCGGCCAGGCGGTCGAGCCGGTCGTCGGGAACCTTGGCGACTCCGATGTGGGCCTCGCGCGGGTTGCTGGCCTGCGCGGAAAGGTGCGCCTTGGTCAGAATGCGGAACAGCGATGTCTTGCCTACCTGGGGCAGGCCAATAATGCCGGTTTTCATAAGAAGCTCTTAGCCGTTAGCTCTTGGCTTATAGCTGGCGCTTGGTTGAATTGAGTACAGGACTTGACGGTGTGCTCAGTGAGCGTCAGACAACCTTTTAGAATAAACGATGGAGCCGGAATCGCCCAAACGGACCACCTCAGTGGCGCGTCCCAATTCGCACGAATAAACGTAGGGACAGCCCGCCTCGGCTGTCCGTCGAGCGCAGCTCGACCGTCCACAGAACGGCGAGTGTCATTGCAATTCGGCAGGATCGTTTATCCATACGCGTCCGGAGTCGTGCTCGATGCCGAGAACCTGACGCTCTGTGATCGCCTGATCCTCCAGCCCTGGGAGGGTCGTGACCCGCCCTTGGAACATCATGTAAATATTTTTTCAGGTTGCTGAGCCACCCCCTGGCTTCGGCTCTAAACTGGGGAAGCGCCCGCTCAGGGTCGGGCGACCAAGCCAAATGAAGCTGCTGATTGTCGAAGACGAAGCACGCATGGCCGACCTGCTGCGCAAGGGACTGACCGAGGAAGGCCACACGGCAACTTGTGCGTCCGATGGCGCCGAGGGCCTGGCCATGGCCAAGTCCTATGAGTTTGACGTCATTATCCTTGACGTGATGATGCCCAAGCTCAGCGGATATGAACTGGCCAAGCGTTTGCGCGCGGAAAAAGTGCGTACGCCCATCCTGATGCTCACGGCCCGCGACTCCGTCCCCGACGTCGTCCGTGGCCTCGATCTGGGCGCTGACGATTACATGACCAAGCCGTTTTCGTTTGACGAATTGGTGGCGCGGCTGCGCGCGGTGAAGCGCCGCGCGCTGGCCGCCCAGGACACGAACCTGCGCATTGCCGACCTGGTCCTCGATCCGGCCAGCCGGGAAGTGCTGCGCGGCGACGAACGGGTCTCGCTCACGCGCACCGAATACAATCTGCTCGAGCGCCTCATGTACCGCGCCGGCAAGGTGGTGTCTCGCCGCTCCCTCATCGAATCGGTCTGGGGGTTTGACCGCGAAATCGAAGAAAATACGCTGGACGCGTTCATGCACCTGTTGCGCAGCAAGATCGATCCGCCCGGCCGCCCCAAGTTGATTCACACCGTGCGCGGCGTCGGCTACATGATTCGGCTGGACGGGCACGCTTGAGCAAGACACGCATGAGAAGACTCTCCATTGGCGTCCGCCTCACGCTCTGGTACCTGGCGTTCTTTGCTCTCGCTCAGCTCCTCTTTGCCGCGGGCATGTGGCTCATCTTGCGGCATAACTCTGTATGACCTGGTCGATGATGGCCTGGAAGAGCAGGTCGACGACGTACGATCTTTCCTCGCGACCCAGAAACAAGACGCCTCGCTGGCCAAACTGCAGGAAGAAGTCAACGAAACCTTCGCCATCGAACATCCCGGCGATTATCTTGCGGTCTATGCCGAACACGGCGAGGTGATCTACCGGTCCGCGTTCCTGCAGGCGCACCCCGCGGCACTCTTGCCTCCAGATCAAGTCAAGGGGCCCGTCTTGAGAAGCCGCAGGATCGATGGCCGGCCTTTCCGCTTTGCTTTTGAGAAGTTGAATGTCAACGGCCGGCTCTACACCGTGGAGATGGGCGTCCCCGCCGACGACGCGGTCGAGACTCTCCATTTGTTCCGTTCCTATTTGCTGATGTTTGCCCCCTTGCTATTGCTGGTCGCTGCCGGCGGCGGCTACTGGCTGAGCCGTCGAGCCCTGTCTCCCGTGGATGCGCTGGTCCGAACCGCCCGCGAAGTCAGTGGAACGAATCTCGCCGGCCGCCTGCAGAAATTAGACACCGGGGACGAATTGCAGCGCCTGGCGGACACGCTGAACGAAATGCTCGACCGGATTGAATCCGCATTTCTGCGCATCACGGAATTTACCGCCGACGCCTCCCACGAACTTGAGGACGCCGGTCTCTCTCATTCGCACCGAGGCCGAGCTGGCGTTGCGCCGCGCCCGGGGAGAGTCGGAATACCAGGAGTCGCTGCGCCACATCCTGCTGGAGGCGGAACGCACTACTGTCTTGATTGAACAACTGCTGTCGCTGGCGCGCGCCGACTCGGGCCGCGAGCTGCTCCACCTGCAGCCCGTGGATCTGCGCCAGACCCTGCGCGGCGTCGCTCGACGGCTGGCAGCAGGTGGCCACCATCCGCAACCTGCAGTTTTCCGCGAGCCTCGATGCGCCGCGATTTCTCTCGTCATGGGCGACGAGACGTTGCTGCGAAGGCTGGCCGACATCCTGCTCGACAATGCCTTCAAGTACACGTCCTCCCCGGGCTCTGTGCACTTGTCGCTGGCCGTGCAGGGCGAGAGCGCGGTGATTGCGGTCAAGGACTCAGGGCCGGGCATCGCCGAGGAAGAGCAGGGCAAAATCTTTGAACGCTTCTATCGCGTCGACAAGGCGCGAAGCCGCGCCCAGGGCGGCGCGGGCCTTGGTCTCTCCATTGCGCAATGGATCGTCGCCCAGCACCACGGAGCGATCGCCGTGGAAAGCCGTCCCAGCGAGGGCGCTACCTTCCGCGTGGAACTGCCCCTGATCGCCTCGCCGGTGCAGAATCCGCTGCCCGCCTGATCGTATTCAAAATTCGCAACTGCTGCCGTACAATAGACAGGCCTTCCTCAAGCCGGGATGGCGGAACTGGCAGACGCAGCGGACTCAAAATCCGCCGACCTTCGGGTCTTGGGGGTTCGACTCCCCCTCCCGGCACCACGAGTCCCCCTGGTTGTCTTGCCGGACCTGCAGGTGCACAGAGTATGCGGGGATTAGGAATACCGGCGCGCACCGTCCGCGTTGCCTGACTGCGAGATGTCGGACCTAAGCATCGGCAGGCAAAGGTTGTACCTTTCAGATGGGGTTATCAACCCACACCCGCCAGGCATTGCTTTCTATGAGCCAATTCCGCAGTACGCTGCCGCTGCGCTCTTGCCCTTGCATTACGCAGTCAGATTTCACCCGTTCCGCAGCAGCCGCTGCCGCCCGTCGCGGTCGAGGCGCCGGTCCTCATCTCCTTGGCGCGAACGGTCTCGCCCGCGAGTAAGCCTCAGGCAGCAGGTCCTAGCTTGACATCTTTAGCTTCCTCTAGCGTCTCCCGTTCTTGGCGCAGTTCGTGAGGTTCCGGCGGCGGAAAAACGGACCACAGGCAAGGCCTTGTTGGGCACTTTGGATCGTGGAGAAGTCCAACTTTCTGTGCTCGGGTCCAGAGATTGTTGTAGAGCACTTCCTCCAGAGCAAAGAATACTTGCTCCAAATCATCCTTCTCATTTGTTTCGAGTTTGGCGAACACAGTTCTCATCATGTCAAATTCGCCCTTGGTCAAGCGAAAGCCGTATTGATCCGCTGTCTCGACTGGGTCGTTCAGAAATCTCTCCCGGAACAAGGGGTCCACAACGGCGTTGCCAATCAGTGTAATCAGGAATTCCATGACGTCCTCCTATTTTGTTTCTGTTTGCGAAACGGGCTCTGCGCTGCTAGAGCCCGCGGTTTTTCCTGAGGGGCCAGCTTCGGAGACCAACTCCCGCAATTCACGTTGGGCTTCCCGAAGCAGGGTGAACTCGTCGGCGTGTTGCCATATGCCCAGAGCTTCCTCGTAGTGTTTGCGGGCAAGGTTACGATGATTCATCTGGCGATACAGTCGAGCCAGTTCAATGTGTGCAATTGCCAGATCAGGTGGAAATCCATTCTGAAGAATCTCACCCCGTTTGCCGAGAACCTTTTCCCACTCCTGCAGCCGCGAGATCCCAGCGCCTCTCCGCCTGATAGCAGCGGGCCAGGCCAGTCGAGGAGATAAATGGTGCAAAGGCTGGAGCGGAGCTGGAAAAGGAGATCTCAGCCGGTTGTGGTTTGCCCTCGGCCAGCAAGATCTCCCCCTCCAGGTTGCGAAAATTTCCCTGGATTTCAGGAACTTGGGATTGCCTTCCGCAGGTCATCCAGCCGGCGCAACATTTGCCGCGCTTTGGCGATCCTTCCCCCACGGGCATAGAGAGTTCCGGCCTGCAAAAAATCGCTGCTCTGCAGGCTATTGCCGGGCATTTGCAAATTGAAATCTGCCTGGAGTTCGGCTTCTTGTGCGGCCCCTTGGCTGAGATCGATGCGGCCGAGCAGATAGCGGCGGAACAGCTGCAGTCCCCCGCTTTGCGCCGGTACCATCTGAATTTGCTTCGTAAGTTCGGCGCGGGCTGAGACTAATTTTCCCTCGTAGAGATCGGCGACGATCAGAAATAGCCCTTGCAGATCCCGGTCAAGCTCGGTGGCGTGACCGATGCGCTGGAACTCTTGCCGGGCCGTGGACACGTCACCCCGACCCAGATAGGCCAGGCCCAGCCCCCAGTGCATTCGCGGCGAGCCGACGCCACGCTGCTCGGCTTCGCGGGCAGCAGCGATTGCGGTATCGCCACGGTTGTCGCGCGCCAGGTAAAGCACCAGACTGCCATAGGCAGGCGCCGACAGCGGGTTGAGCCTGAGGGCCTCCTGCAGTTCGAGGATCGCGTGGTCTAGTTGACCCAGGTCGTAATAGGCTCCAGCCAATTCCACGTGAGCTTCCTCGTCATCGGGGTAGAGGCTGACAAGAACCCGCAGAGACTGCGCTTTGTCGTCGTAACGTTCCTGTAGGTCGTAAAACGCGGCTTCGATTCTGCGTCGCTCCCGGTCGGTGACTCCTTCCCGCAACTGGTAGGCGCGCTCCAGTTCTGCTAGCGCTCTTTCGTTCCTCCCCACCACGGCCGCGTAATACTGGCCCAGGCGCATATGAGCCATGGCGAAATCCGGGTCCAGTCGGAGAGCGCCCTGTAACAGGTCCGGGGCTTGCTCGTCCTTCCCCTGATCCTTGGCATCCTTGGCCTGAGAATAAAGCTGCAGGGCTTCAAGCGAAGTCGTGGTCACCCGGGCGAGCGGGCGGCTGCTTTTCTCGATGCCGCCCAGGGATTCGCCCAGATCCCTCCTCACCTGTATCGCCAAGGAGTCCAGTTTGTCGAAAAACTGGTCTTTGCGCTCGAACCGCTCTCTCTCCGCAAACAGCAGGTTGCCCCGCGCCGGGTCCAACCCTCGCACCGTGATCTGGAAGACTTGTCCCATGTGCTCGATGCTGCCCGTGAGCAAAACCTGCAGGTTCTCTCGCAGGCAAATCTCGCGGCCGAGGGATTCGTCGAGTCGGGGCAACCCCTCCCTTTTCATCCGCTGCAGGACCTCGTAGGCGCGGCTTCTCGGAAAGACATTGATGTAGCGGGATTGCTGTAAGGCGATGGTCAACCCTTCGCGCACACTCGCGTCTGGAATATTCTCGTCTCCCGAGGTCTCGAAATCCGAAATTAGTACCCACCCACGCTCGGCAAAAATCGAGTCCTTACGGCTCCCGCGGTAGATGGCGAAGATGGCAGCGACCACAGCTATCACCACGACGGCAGCCACCAGCCAGCGCCTCTTTTCTCTCTCTTTCTGCAGAGCTACGATGGGCTGCAGTTTCTGGGGGACCACCCCCGCTTGCACTGCGCGCAGGTCCGCCAGCAGTTCGCGGGCGTTCGCGTGCCGCTGGGCAGGCGATTTCGCCATCGCTTTCATTACGACCTCGTCCAGACCTGCAGGCACATGAGGATTGAAAGCGCGAATGGGCGTGGGGGTCTCGTGCAGAATGCGTTCACTGGTGGCTACGAAGCTGCTCGTAAGGAAAGGGTTCTTCCGAGTCAGCATTTCATAGAAGACAATGCCCAACGAGAAGATGTCGGTCGACGGATCCGGCAAGTCCTCCAGCAGGACTTCCGGTGCCATGTAAGCGGGTGTACCTCCCACCAGGCTCGAATCCAGCGTGGAACTTTGGTCGGACCGCGGCAGATGCTTGGCGACGCCGAAATCCAGGATCTTCACCTGGCCGGTGGGCGTAAGCATGATATTTTCCGGCTTGATGTCGCAATGCACGATGCCGTGTTCGTGTGCCGCCACCAGTGCTTCTGCGCATTGTGTGGCGATTTCGAAGAACTGCTCCAGGCTCATGGGCCGCCGCAGGTACTCTCGCAAGGTCTCGCCCTCGACGTATTCCATGACCAGAAACAGTTCGTCGAGATCTTCGACGACGTCGTATACGCTCGCGATGTGCTCTGACTTGAGAGCGCAGGCCCGTTGCGCTTCACGGAGGATGTGTTGTCGGGCCTCACCATCACGGCCCAGCTTGTGGGAGACCCGCTTGAGGGCTACAGGGCGCTTGAGTTGGGGATCGTCGGCGTAGTAAACCTGCCCCATGCCCCCGCTGCCCAGCTTGCTGCGGACCACAAACCGCCCCACACTTCTGCCCGTCAGGTCGTCAGGGGCAGGAAACGGTATCGGCACTCTGCAGGCATTGCCCACGGTCCGAATACCCCCATGAGCCCGTCACGCGAAATCGTGACCTAGCGTCTGCCGTCAAGTCCAGCTCCGCCGCTCACCCTCAATAGCCTGGACAGAGTACAGGAAGACGAACTTCAAACACCTTCTAAAGCATGCGGCCTAATCTGTCAGTGACTGGGGTTACACTCGGCTGTGAGCTGACGAACCGGAGTCCGTTCTCTATGACCGTGCGGATGACGTTATTCCTTCCTCGCCTCCTTTCGCCGGCCCAGAGTGATGGTTTCCCTAGGTGCTGTGGGAGTTGGACTGCTCCGCCAGCAACCCAGGGGCCAGCGCCCTCATCGTGGGTTCCTCTCTTTCTCAACCCCTTTCAAACTGATGTACTTCGCAATGTCAAACGTCCACGGCTCCCGTGGCTGATCGTTCACCTCGACAACGTCCTCGGCATTTCCGTAACCGCGATCATAGGCCCCTCGCGAGACCTCGCAGGTCTTCACCTCGCTCCACTCCCACCGGCTGACGACGAATGGTCTCTTGCACGAGCAGTACAGGGTGAACTCCTCCGACGAGCCCACAGTTTTCGGTACCAGGTAAGACCGGTTGCGGTAGGGACTGAAGGCAATCAGGTAGCGAGTACGGCACTGGGGACATTCCACACAATGGCGAATCCGCACAGACATAAGAATCGAAACTCGAAGAGAAACACCAGAATTGTTATGTCTACATTGGCCTTGAAAATGGTCGGAGGCAATAGCCACTTGACTGGCTTTGGACATAACCATTATGATCCGCCTCCATGAAAAGAGTCGCCTCCGGCATTCTTCCCGTGATCGCCATCAACCGGAAGGCCCCGCAGGCCCTGCACCGGCAGATCTATGACTCCTATCGCACGGCCATTGTCGATGGCAGCCTGCGCCCCGGGCAGCGCATCCCCTCCACCCGGATGCTGGCCATGGAGCTTGGGGTTTCGCGGTTCCCCGTTCTGAATGCGTATGCCCAGCTTTTGGCGGAAGGCTACATCGAGAGTCGTGTCGGCGCCGGCGCGGTCGTCTCCAGTTCCATCCCGGACCAGCTCACCTCCAGTGAACCGGCCCGTGCGCGATCCGTGGCTGCCCGTTCTGGACCTCGACCCGTGGCGCGACGGTGTGAGAACCTGACCCGTCTGCAACAACTCCCTTGGCTCTCGGGTTTGGGAGCATTTGGTGTGGGACAAGTCGCCTATGATCAGTTTCCGCTGCGGATCTGGTCGAACCTGGTGCTGCGCCACTGCCGCAAGATGTCAGCGAAGTCCTTTCACTACGGCGACCCGCTCGGCTCCCTCGCTCTCCGGAAAACCATCGCGACCTACCTGAGGACCGCGCGATCTCTCCACTGTGAAGCCGAGCAAGTCATGATCGTCAGCGGCTCTCAGCAGGCGCTGGAGATCGCGGCTCGGGTGCTTCTCGATCCCGGCAGCCGGGTGTGGGTGGAAGAACCGGGTTACCGTCTGGCACGAGATGTCCTCGCTCTAGCTGGATGTCGTCTCGTACCGGTTCCGGTGGACCAGGAAGGTCTGCAGGTTGCCTCCGGCATTCAGCTTGCTCCCAGGGCCCGCGCCGCGTTGGTTACGCCCTCTCATCAATTTCCCCTGGGCGTGACGTTGAGCGCTTCGCGCCGCCTGCAGTTGCTGGACTGGGCGCAAAGCTCCGGAGCCTGGATCCTGGAGGATGACTATGACAGCGAATATCGCTACCAGAGCATGCCGATCGCTTCCTTGCAGGGTCTCGACGCCAATGCTCGCGTGATCTACATCGGAACCTTCAGCAAAGTCTTGTTTCCTTCTTTGCGCCTCGGCTATTTGGTCCTGCCATCGGACCTGGTCGAGCGTTTTATCGCCGTCCGCCGTGTCATGGACCTTCGTCCGCCGAGCTTTTATCAGGAAGTGCTTGCGGACTTTATTGCAGAAGGGCATTTTGCCCGGCACCTGCGCCGGATGCGCGTTCTCTATGGGGAGCGTGCCAGGGTGCTGGTCGACAGCATCCATCAGGAACTCGGAAGCATGGTCGAGGTTTTCGGAGGGGAGGCCGGCATGCACCTGACTGTGACCCTCAACCGCCGCAGCCGCGATCTGGAGATGGCCGCTCGTGCCGCCCGCCAGAACCTTTGGATCTGGCCGCTCTCGCTTTTCTACCTCGGCGATGGCGCTCGCTCGGGGTTCATCTTGGGTTTTGGGAGTACTCCAGTGGCGGAGATTCCGCACGCGGTTCGCAGGCTTCGCAAACTGATCGCGTGACGTTCCCACCACTCGATGTATACTCTGTGGTTTCCGCACGCCAATCCAAGTCGCGGACTGAGCCAACCTTCAGCTGAGGAGACAACCATGCAGAGCCGCATCACCGGCACCACCATGCCTGTTCTGGAGTTCGCCCTGGAACCCAACGAGACCATCATCTCCGAAGCGGGAGAACTCTCGTGGATGAGCAGTTCGATCCAGATGACGACGCACACCCAGTTTGGCGGCGGAGGCGGCCTGTTCGGCGTGCTCAAGCGCGTGGCCGGCGGCGGATCCATTTTTATGACCGAATACCGGGCCGCCGGCGCGCCCGGCGAACTCGCCTTCGCCACCAAGCTTCCTGGCCACATTGTCCCCGTGGAAGTCTCGCCGGGACACGAGTACATGATTCACCGCCAGGGCTTCCTCTGTGCCACGTCGCAGATTCAGATCGGCGTCGGCTTTCAGCAATCTCTGGGCGCGGGAATTTTCGGCGGCGACGGCTTCCTGCTGCAAAAGGTCAGTGGACAGGGCACCGCCTGGCTCGAACTCTCCGGAGAACTGGTGATGCGCGACCTGCAGCCCGGAGAGACCCTGCGCGTTCATCCCGGCCACGTGGGCGCGTTTCAGGCCAGCGTGTCGTTTCAGATCACGACCGTGCCCGGCATCAAGAACATGATCTTCGGCGGCGACGGAATTTTCCTGGCGGCCCTCACCGGCCCCGGCAGAATCTGGCTGCAGACCCTGCCGATCGCCCGGCTGGCGCATGCGATCGAGAAGTATCTGCCTCGCGAAGCTCCGCGTCAGGCGGTGGAGGGCGGCGTGGTCGGCGGAATCGTCGGCTCCATCCTCGACAACATGAAGTGAGCCCGGACTGAGCCACGGCCCGAAGCGGTCAGCTCAACTGGCCGCTTACACTCACCTGCCTTCAGTGAGCGATATGGGGATTTTGCAACAGTTACCCAACCGCGGAAGCTTGGGGGTAAAGGTTCGTCGAGTTTTTTCGTAGGGTTGTCAGCTCAATCCATGTCTCGCTCATTGATAAACGAGATCAGAGCACGAAGGTAAACCCGAGCCGCTCTGACGGCTCTGGTGTCCCCTGCGCCACCATTCGAGCATTTCTGAAGCTGGGCCGCAGCGTAGGCCACACGGGGCAGTTCGGCCCCTAGCTCCTGCCTTAAATCGTTTCCATCGCCATTATCGTGCCGCCGCTGGTAGAGTTCGTAAGCGCGAAACTTGATTTCATGGTGGAACGCAAGATTAATGATGTCATCTGCGTCGATTGAGGAATGGTTTTCGCGAGAGCTTTCGGGAATCATGGGGAGGCACCTCCTATCGAGGTGGGTGATGAAATTCAATTCCAGCTTGGCTATGTCCTAGTTGAACAGGACGCAGAATTCAGTGACCCGGCGCACTAGTAGAGGTGACGGGAGGATGGGGTTATGAAGCGCCCCGCTCGCAGGTTGGGTTGATGAGCGTAATGGCGATATTACGCTAGCTACGGACTGGCTGCCCTTTCCTTGCGCGATGGTGGGCGATTGGACTGCGATGAGATGACCTTCGCTGCGAGGCTCTTTCTCCGCAGCAGAAAGGGGATGGCTCCGGCGGAGCCGTTATGTGGACCATCCAGGGGCACATACGGCGTACAGACCGTCATGACAGGCGGGGCTTGAACGGCTAAGCGACAGGTCCAAGAGAGGTCGGTTTGTAGCTCGCGCCTCGGACTAGTGACCTTGCTGTGCCGTGGTCGAGATTTTCCGCTTCACCATCATATTCTTGAGTGCGAGAACGAAGAGCCAAAGCTGACTGGTGAGCGGCATATTAGACATGGAGATTGGGGATGCGGTTGACCGGAAAAATTGAGCGACATAAACTTGCTTGCGCCTGTTTCGGGTTCCCCTGCTATGGTTGGCGAGACGATTTCCCATTACCGTATCATTGCGCAGATCGGCGCGGGTGGAATGGGCGTCGTCTACAGGGCTTATGACGAGCACCTTGAACGCGAAGTCGCGCTCAAGGTGCTATCCCCGGGCCTGCTCGCCGACCAAGGTGCCCGTAAGCGTTTCCGGAAAGAAGCGCTGGCACTCGCCCGCCTTAACCATCCCAACATTGCCACGATTTTTGAATTCGGCAACGACGGGAGCGCCAACTTTCTAGTCACCGAATACATACCGGGAATAACCTTGGACACGAAACTGTCCGCCGGCCCCCTCGATATGGAGGAGGTCATTCGCCTGGGCATTCAGCTGGCTACAGGGCTCGGCGAGGCTCACAGTCAGGGGCTCATCCATCGCGATCTGAAGCCGGCCAATTTGAGGGTCGCCCCGGATGGGCGTCTAAAAATCCTCGATTTCGGGCTCGCTCAGCTTGCTCCGCAGCCGAGCGACAACGACCTGACCGCCTCCCTGACGCAGACCCAGGATGTAGTCGGTACGCTGCCGTACATGGCCCCCGAGCAGTTGCGGGGCGGTGTCGCGGACGCTCGTACGGATCTCTGGGCAGCGGGAGCAGTCCTCCACGAAATGGCAACTGGCAAGCGGCCATTTCCTGAGTCCGGCGCGCCGCTGATCATCAACGCAATTCTCAATAGCAATCCAGTGTCGCCCAGTAAGACCAATCAGAAGATACCTCCTGGCCTGGATCACGTCATCCTCAAAGCGCTTCAGAAGGCACCTTCCCGCCGTTATCAGAGCGCGTTCGAGTTACGGGCTGACTTGGAGCATCTGGCGGGCGGTAAACCGGTTTTCGCAAAAGCCAAGTCGCATATTTGGATCGCTGCCGCGGTCGTTTTTCTCGCTGCTATTTTGGCTGTTGCCGGTTATCTCATCGCCCGGAAAAGATTATCCGGAGCCCCTGTCGTTCGCTCCCGACGTTCCGTAGCCGTTCTCGGTTTCAAGAGTTTGGGCGTAGATAAGCAGCAGAATTGGCTGTCAACTGCACTTTCTGAAATGCTCACAACCGAACTTGCGGCAGGAGGCAAACTGCGTACCGTGCCTGGCGAGAACGTGGCCCGGGCCAAGGCTGACCTGGCACTTCCCGACGCGGAAAGTCTGGCCGCTGAGACATTATCGAAAGTGCACAGTATCCTGGGCGTCAATCTGGTTGTCCTCGGCTCCTACCTTGACCTTGACGGTCAGATTCGAGTGGATGTCCGCGTACAGGACACCGCGGCCGGCGACACAATAGTGAGGTTCTCGCAGGTTGGCACTGAAACTCAGCTGTTCGACCTGGTGCGTCACCTGGGAGAGGCACTTAGAAATGAGTGCGGAGCCGGAGAAGTTACTCCGGAACAAGCCACCTCGATACGAGCATCGCAGCCGGTGAACATCGAGGTCGCCAAGCTCTACGCCCAGGGACTCGCCAAACTTCGGTCTTTCGACGCGACACAAGCTCGCGACCTGCTCACGCAAGCCGTCCAGAAAGATCCCGACTACGCCTTAGCCCATGAAGCGTTGGCCGAGGTATGGTCGCAACTCGGTTATGACGATAAGGCCAAGGCGGAGTCGAAACGCGCCTTCGAATTGTCGGCCGGCCTCGCTCGTCGCGATGCGCTAGGCATCGAAGGACGATTTCGCGAGGAGGCGCGCGAGTGGGCCAGGGCGGTCGACGTCTACCACTCGCTCTGGACAGTATTTCCCGATGACCCTGAATATGGTCTACGCCTCGCGGGTGCCCAGGTTTCCGCGGGGCGAGGGCAGGATGCACTGTTGACGATCAGCGCCTTGCGGAAGATCGCCGCACCTGTGAGCGATGATCCGCGCATCGATGTGTCAGAATCCAATGCCGCGGCTTCGCTATCTGACTACAAGCGCGCCGAGGCCGCCACCGAGCGCGCGTTTCTAAAAGCCGGGCAGCAAGGTTCCGAGGGTCTGCGGGCGGAAGCTTTGCTGCGGCAGTGCTGGGCGCTGCGCAACCTCGGCGATCCCAAGCGCGCGAAGAGCGCAGGAATACAAGCCGGCGAAATTCTCGGACGCGTCAGCGACCTGCGGGGCGAGGCGCGAAGTCTCACCTGTGTGGCTAACGTGCTCGCCGATGAAGGTCAACTCTCTTCTGCTTACGAAATGCATGAACGGGCTTTGGCGTTGGCGCGGAAGATTGGCGCACAGAAAGATATAGCCGGGGCGCTGATCAACCTAGGCAACGTGCAGGCCTATCAGCAGAAGCTCAACGATTCTACGCGGCAATACCAACTGGCTCTGGCACTCGCCCTCTCGATTGGCGATAAGTCTGACGTTCTGCTGGCCCAGGACAATCTCGGCGCCAATCTTTCCCTGCAGGGCGCTTTCGCCGGCGCGCGTAAGTCGTTCGAGGACTCGGCGCGGACCGCCCAGGAGATTGGCGATCAGGCCGGCATTGTGGAAGCGCTGATCAACCTGGGGTCGGTGTCATACCTGCAAGGAGATCTGGCAAACGCGAAGGAATACTTCAAGAACTCAATCGACAAGGCGAGCCAGTTGCAGCTTAAGAGCCGGTTGGCGATGGCGGTTGCCGGAATGGGCGATGTGTTGTTCGCAGAAGACGATCTGCAGAGTGCCCAGCAGGCGTATCAACAATCTCTCACGATGCGCAGCGAACTAGGGGAGAAGGGCGAAATCGCAAAGAGCTGGGTAGCCCTTGCCATCCTTGCTCTGGAAAATGGTCAGCCTGCACAGGCAGAATCACTGGCGCGAGATGCAGCGAAGGAGTTTGAAACAGAAAATGACGCGGATCAGCGTACCGCCGCCGAGGACGTACTGGCACAATCGCTAATCGCAAAGGGAGATTATGACCAGGCAGGGAAAGAAATTGATCTCGCGCAAAGACTGGAAGCGCGGGATCTGCCCACCACTCTCTCCCTTTCCATTACTAAGGCCAGGCTGCTTGGCAAAACCGCAAAGAGAGCGGAGGCCCTGCGCGCGCTGCAGCAGGTGGAAAGCCATGCTGCAGAGAAAGGCCTTCTGGGCCTCGAGTGGCAGGCCCGTTTGGCTCTCGCGGATATCCAGACACTCAGCGGAAACCTGGCTTCCGCACGGTCCAATCTCCAATTCGTAAAACGGCAAGCCGCGCCTAAAGGCTTTCACCTGCTGGCGCGGAAAGCTGCGGATGCCGAAGCTTCTCTTCGGAAACGCAGCTAGACTTCGCTTGATGGCTTGATGTCATCTTTAGCCTGCGCTCACCGACGATCAGTGAATCCCAACCGTGGGCAGACCGATCGGCAAGGGACTCACTTGCTGGCTGGTAATCACAAAAAACGTCAATCCCCGGCCCTGCTGTGCACTCCCCGCAGGATAGTTGGGGAAAGCATTCGGCACCGTAAACGTGACCGAATTCGACGTCGTAGTGGTGGTGAAGTTCGGAATTTGGCTGGCGGTTGCGTTGGTGCACAACTCGATCGTGTTGGTCGGGCTGTCACAAATCATCACCCCGAAGGTGGTTGTGTCG
The DNA here is from genome assembly GCA_963709865.1 of uncultured Acidobacteriota bacterium. Taxonomy (GTDB): domain Bacteria; phylum Acidobacteriota; class Terriglobia; order Terriglobales; family Acidobacteriaceae; genus Sulfotelmatobacter. Next base: position 37,206 of record CAVPXW010000018.1, on the reverse strand, counting down.
GCAGGATTGAAGGCCCTTAAATGCCCGATGTTTACACTCAGGTTATTCGCCGTAGATTGAAACTGAAATAAATACATATAGTCGCCTGTGTCGCAGCCTCCGCTTAAGGTAAGCACTGGGCTGGACTGCGAGTCCTCAACGTCTTGACTGAGGCAAATAGTCTCGTGCCTCATGGTAGCTTGCTTGCCGGCGTTTGAGAGCTTCGTGTCCCGGCTTAGCCCCATCAACATCCAGTGCGGAGCGTTGCTATCCTCTCCGTTCTGCGAAGAACCGCGGATCGTAGCAAATGCCATCGTGGCCACGCCCAGCACAGCTAGTGCGACCAGGGCAAAGGTAGTGACGGACTGATTCGATCTCATATTCTCTCCCCACGTGAATTGACCTGTGCGTCCGGTACTACACTAATGCATCCTCGGCGGGATCTTGGCTACTAAGGAGGACTACAAGTCGAGAACAGGATTTTATGCTTTCCACCGTCTCGTCGCAAGCCATTGCGAGTCGTCGGCAATCCGGAATGATGGCATGGCGCGAGCTAAACACCATTTCGAGAATGCAGTAGAGCGGACAACTGTTGTAATCAGGCGATTTCGCTCATTGACCCCGTAGCCGCCGCCTCATCCTTAGTTTCTATCCTTAGATCCATGGAGCGCCATTGCCGGCCTTCGGGTGCGCATCTCAGGTAAACTATTCGTGGCCCCTTCATCTCTGCAAAATGATTAACGGCAAGCGCATCGCGGTCGTCATGCCCGCCTACAATGCGGAGAAGACTCTCCAGGTCACGGTAGGAGAGGTTCCCGACCTGGTGGACACCCGCATTCTGGTCGACGACCACAGTTCCGACCAGACCGTTGATCTTGCCCACCGCCTGGGCTTGCTCGTTTTCCAGCACGACCGCAACTACGGCTACGGACGCAACCAGCAGACCTGCTATCGCGAGGCTCTGGCCGCCGGCGCCGACGTCGTCATCATGCTTCATCCCGACTACCAGTACACGCCGCTGCTGATCACGGCGATGGCCAGCATGGTCGCCTACGACGTCTACGATGTCGTGCTGGGATCGCGCATCATCGGCGGCCGCGCGCTGCGCGGCGGCATGCCCATTTACAAATACATCTCCAACCGCTTGCTCACCGCCTTCGAAAATCTGTTTCTCGGCGTAAAGCTTTCCGAGTATCACACCGGATACCGCGCCTTCAGCCGCAAGGTGCTCACCGAGTTGCCGCTGCTGGAAAACTCCGACGACTTCGTCTTCGACAACCAGATGCTGGCGCAGTGCGTGTACTTCGGCTTCCGCATCGGAGAAGTCTCCTGCCCCACGAAGTATTTCGAGGAAGCTTCGTCCATCAACTTTCGCCGCAGCGTGAAGTACGGTTTCGGCGTGCTGGCTACGACTGTGGAGTTTGCGCTGCAGCGGTTCGGGCTGGTTCATGTGCCGCGCTTCAGCCACCAAGGGCGCAAACTGGAGGCGGGCGGCGAACCTTACTACACCGCCGGTTCGGAACCCGTGCGCCCGGCTTAGGTGTCCCGCGCGAATCTCGTTCTGCAATGTCATCGTCTGGAATGTCGGAATCTCCGCAAAATCCGCCCACGATCCCCTGGAGCCAGGGGGATTCCTCTGCCACGAACCTGGCGCTGCTGGCCGTGCTCACCGTGTTTGCCTTGCTGGTCATGGGCTACCATCCCGGTCTTGAAGACGATGCGTTCTACCTGGCGGCGATCAAGAGGAATCTGAACCCGGCTCTATTTCCCCACGATGCGGAATTCTTCCGGCTGCAGTTTCAGGCCACCATCTTCGACAAGCTCATCGCCTTTTCCGTCCGACTCAGCCATCTGCCGTTAGCGTGGGCGGTGTTGCTCTGGCAGTTCGCCGGCATCTTTCTGCTCCTGCACGGTTGCTGGCGGATCAGCCGCCGCTGTTTCTCCCAGCCCGAGGCGCAGTGGGCCGCCGTGGCTACGATCGCCGTCCTGCTCACCCTGCCTGTGTCCGGCATTGCCATGACTCTTGCCGACCAGTACCTTCATCCCCGCACCCTCGCCACGGCGGCGATTGTTGCGGCGATCGTGGCCGTCATCGACCGTCGCCTTTGGATCGCGGGAGTTCTGCTGGCAATCGCGTTCTGCATTCACGCCATCATGGCCAGCTTCGGAATTTCTTTTTGCGCCTTCCTGCTCTGGAACCAGCGTGCTTCGTTGCCGCGTCGTCCCTCCACGGCGCCTTTGGCAGCCGCGCTTCTTCCCTTGGGATGGATCTTTGAGCCCGCCTCTGACGCCTGGCGCCAGGCGGCTGCGACTCGCGGCTTTTACTTCCTCGCGCGCTGGCAGTGGTATGAGTGGTTGGGAGTGTTCGGCCCGCTGATCCTGCTGTATATTTTTCGACGATTCCTGCAGCGTGCGGACGGAAGTAACTCTGCCCTGATCCATTTCCTCTCCGCTCTGCTTTACTACGGCGTCTTCCAAACTGCGGTCGGCCTCCTCGTCATGCTGCCCCCCAGCCTCGAGCGCTTGCGGCCCTTTGAGCCCATGCGCTACCTGCACCTGCTCTATGTCCTCTTCTTCCTGATCGCAGGCGGACTCCTCGGCCGCTATATCCTCGACCGGAAAATTTACCGCTGGCTATTGTTTTTTATTCCTCTAGGCGCGGGCATGTTTTACGCCCAGCGCCAGATGTTCCCCGCGACAGCGCATCTGGAGTTGCCCGGCGCCGCGCCGGAGAACGCGTGGCTGCAGGCCTTCGCCTGGATCCGCCAAAATACTCCCGTCGACAGCCGGTTCGCGCTCGATCCCCACTACGTCACCTTGCCGGGCGAGGATTATCACGGGTTCCGCGCGCTCGCCGAACGCAGTGTCCTAGCCGACTATGAAAAAGACGGCGGCATGGCCGCCCGCGTGCCGCGCCTGGCTCCACGCTGGCTCAAGGAAGTGACTGCCCAAACCGGCTGGCAGAACTTTCAACCCGCCGATTTCCAGCGCCTCAAGCAAGAGTTCGGCGTGACCTGGGTCATCCTCTCGCGCCGAGATGCGGATGGCCCCGCCCCGCCAGATCAGCCGAAACTGGGCATGACCTGCCCCTACCAAACCGCTCACCTGCAAGTGTGCCGTCTATACTAAGAAAGCAGCGCCGCAGAAAGCAGCGCCAGTAGCGCCGCAGAAAGTAGCGCCGGCGTCCCGCCGGCTGTCGCGGGGGCGTCCCGCCCGCGCCTCCAGCGTCCAGAACGAATGCCGACAGAATCCTCCCCAAACCGCGTCCCACCCTACGTTCTGATGGTGCTCGTCGCCCTCGCGGTCCGGCTCGCCGTCATCCCCTTCGTCTACCACGAATGGATGGACCCTTTTGTCCTTGAGCACTGGGCCTTCGGCCTGATCGCGCGCTCCATCGCCTCCGGCCATGGCTTCGGCAGCCCTTTTGCCGACACCGGATCATCCGCGCTCTTGCCGCCCGTGTACTCCTATCTGCTCGCCGGAATTTTCAAGATCTTCGGGATCGAGACCCGCGCCTCGGTGCTCGCGGCGCTCTCGCTGAACAGTTTGTTTTCAGCTCTCACCTGCGTACCGGTTTTCCTCCTCGCCCGGCAGGCTTTCGGCGGCCGGGTGGCCAAGTGGGCGGGCTGGGGATGGGCGTTTTCTCCTTACGGCGTTTATTACGGGGCGGACTGGGCGTGGTCGACCTGCCTGGTCACACTCGAACTCTGCTGGCTGTTTCTGTTTGCCTGGCGCCTGGAAAATTCTTCGCGCAAGCGGGACTGGCTGCTGTTCGGCGCCCTCTGCGGCCTGGCTGCGCTCACCGAGCCAGTCGTGATGGCGGTGCTGCCCTTGCTCGGCATCTGGACGCTCTACCGGCGCTACCGGCTGGCCCGCCCGTGGAAGGCGCAGATGATCGCCGTGGCCTTCGCCGGCATCGTGATGCTGTCGCCCTGGCTGGTGCGGAACTACATGCTCTTCCACCGGTTCATTCCGGTGCGCAGTGGCTTCGGCCTCGAACTCTACATCGGCAACAACGGCTACTCCGAGCACTGGGTGAACCGCGCTCTCCATCCCAACCACAGTGACGCGGAACTCGCCGAATACGAGCGCGTGGGCGAGATCGCCTACATGGATCACAAGGCTCAGCAAGCCAAAGATTACATCCGCAGCCATCCTGGCTGGTTCGCATGGATGACGGCGCGCCGCATCGTTTATCTGTGGACGGGCTACTGGAGTTTCGATCGCGCTTATCTCAAGGACGAACCGCTCGATCCGCCTAACATCTTCGTGAATACCACCATGACGATCCTCGGACTCTGGGGCCTGCGGCTCGTCTGGAAGCGTGATCCCGCGCTGGCCATGCGTTTTGCCATCGTTCTTTTCTTCTTCCCGCTGACCTACTACTTCTCTCACCCCGAGACCTACTACTTTCGTCCGGTTGATCCACTCATCGTGGTCTTGGCCGCAGTGGCCGTCGCGGGGCGCTCGCAGATGGACGTCGCAGTGTAGCGCCGGCAAGATGCCGGCGCTAACTCTGCCGATGCTTCCTGCGTTGCAGCGACTCGCGCGTGGGGTTTAACATCTAACCACTGGCGATGGCGAACGCGACCTCTCTATCTCTCGACACTCAGCGCCGCTTCACGATCGGATTCAACGAAATCCTGAGCTTCGCCTACGACGCCTTCTGCAGCAACAAGCTGCAATTCATCCTCACCGCTCTGGCCATGGCGGTGGGCACGGCGTCGGTAATTCTGGTCGCCACCATCGGCCTCACCGGGAAGCAGTACATCCTGCGCCAGTTGCAATCCATCGGCACCAACATGATTTACGCCGACTACCAGGGCGGCGCGCAGCGCATCGAATCCACGCCCGATCCCATTACTGTGGAGGATGTGCAGGCGGTGCGGGAGCAGGTCTCCAGCATCACAGCCGCGTCTCCCACCGTAGCTTTGGGAGATCGCATCAGTCTCGGGGCGGGAAAGCAAGGCGACATCCTCGTCCTCGGCGTCGACCCGGAGTACACCCGCGTGCGCAATCTGAAAATTCTTGCCGGCCGCTTCTTTGACTCCGAAGACTCCGCGGGCCGCAACAAGGTTGGCGTGATCACAGAGAAGCTGGCGGAGAAACTCTACGGCTCGAACCTGCCAGCGATCGGCCAAGTCATCAAGCTGAGCGGCGGTCTTCCGTTCACGATCGTGGGAGTGTTCCGGGAAAGCGTGGACACGTTCGGGCAGTCGGAGATTCAAGAAGACACCATGCTGATTCCTTACACGGTCAGCCGTTTCTTCAAACCAACGACCGCGGTGAATGAGATCTACTTCTCCGTGGCCAGTTCGCAGGATGTTGGACCTGCCACCAAGGCCATCAAACGCGTGCTTCAGTCCCGGCACCGTCCCGAGTCGGTTTACAGCGTGCAGAACCTGACCCAGTTGCTCACTGTGGCGGGGAAAATTGCCGATGCCCTGACTCTCATCCTCATGCTGGTGGCCTTCGTGACCCTGCTGGTGAGCGGCATCGGCATCATGAACATCATGCTGGCCACGGTGACCTCGCGCATCCGCGAGATCGGAATCCGCAAAGCCATCGGCGCCACCAATCGCGCCATCCGCTTCCAGTTTCTCGCCGAAGCGATTCTGATCTCATTGACCGGAGGCATCGTTGGCATCCTCGCCGGCCTCGCCATTCCGTTTTCGGTGCGCCTGTTCACCGACTACCATTTCCCGATCTCGGGCTTGTCGGCGATCATCGCCATCATCGTATCTTCGATTGTCGGGATCATCTTCGGCACTGTCCCGGCCACCCGCGCCTCTCAGCTCGACCCGGTCGAAAGCCTGCGCTACGAGTGAAGCCCAGCCCCTTCGCTGACAAGCAGGCGGGATCCTGGACCACGCGAAAAGTTTTCCACAGTGTTCCTGCAGGAACATTTTGAGGACATGGATGTACGTACAGTTATGTATTGATAGTCATCCAAGTGATGGCGTGGATGGAGGTTACCGGGGAGGCGAGAAGGTCGCAGAATCGGGAAGCGTCCACAAGGTCGAGATTCACTGCGCCAGGCACTCTTGCACCTGGGCCCTGAACTTCTGGAATTCGGGGTCGTTTTGCAGTTCCGGAATCGGGGTCGCCGACGAGCATGGCGGCCTCGTGCCGGTCAAACGAGGTCTGCAGGTAGGCGAGCGCCTCCTGTCTTTTCCCCAGCGCCGCGTAGACTTCGGCGAGCCCGTAGGCGTCACCGAGGCCGCGGTCCATGCGATCTTTCAGGATGGGCAACTCGCTTTCATACAGGCCGTGCAACCCATTCGCCGTGAAGCCTTTTTCGCGGGCATCGGCCAGAGCCAGACCGTCTTGGTCGCGGCGTAGTTCCGACATGCGGGTCCACTCCGCGAGCGCCTTGGGATAGTCTTTCTGCTGCCAGTAGATGCGGCCCAGATAATCGTGCGTGGACGAAAGCGAGGGCTCGGTGGTTTCGATTTGCTGGAGAAGCGCCACGGCTTCGTCGTGGTGTCCGGCATCCCAGAGGATCAACCCCTTGTCAGCCAGGATCGCATTCGAAGCCGGATCGAGCCGGCGCGCCTGTTCCATTTGATCCAGGGCTTCCGGAAAACGGTTAACGCCCTCGAAAAAAGTCGCGTACCAATGATGGGCGCGGACGAGATTGGGATTGAGTTGCAGGGCGCGCTTGAATTCCCGCTCCGCGGTGGCTCCCTTCCATGACCACCAGAAGGTGCCGAAGGCCAACGAGATGTGAGCCTCCGCTGAGGTGTCGTCGAGTTCGACGGCGCGCTGGGCTGCCGACAGGGCGCGCGGATAAGCCTCGCTCGGCGGCATGGCGCCGAATTCGCGCAGCAGATTATAGCAATCGGCCAGGCCGACGTAGGCCTGCGCGTCGCTGGGATCTTTCACGATGGCCTGGGTGAAGGAGTCAATCGCTTGGTTCAGGTCTTCGGGCGTGCGGCGATCCCAGTAGTAACGGCCCTTGAGGTAAAGATCCTGGGCTTCGGCGTTGGGGGTGTGGCGGCTGGCGAGTGCCTTGAAACGCGATCCCTGATGTCCGAAGGAGAAGATCGCCACCAATCCGCCAGCCAGCACAAGCGGCACCACCCAGGCCGCGACCCTTGCCGTGCTGAGACCGGACCTGCTGAGACCGGACCTGCTGAGACTCTGGACCGGACGGCCCCCGGCCATGTCATAGTCTGACTGGCCCCGGGACTCAGGGCTTCGGAAGGCGGGGGATCCGGCTGTGCGGTCTCACCACAAGCCGCCTCGTCGGCGTCGAGATCTGGGCCCCGCCCTTTCAGCCAGTCGGCCAGTTCGTCGCTGTAGGCGAACACACTGGCCCGGCCGCTTCCCGGTACGCGGTGGACCGGCAGCCCTCGTTCGGTTTCCCAGCGCTTGACGGTGCGCTCAGCGCGTCCGAAGAAGGCGGCAATTTCCTTCCACGAATCCAGTCGCTTGCCGGCGAGCGGGTCACGATTAGCTGCCATAACGGGAAATGACCTGAATTGACCTGACGGGGCCCGACTTGTCTGTTGCCTGGGGGAGGTGAGGCGGCCATAGTATAGCGCGATTCAAAGCATGTCGCTCCCCCACGAAAGGGCCCGCGGGGCGGCACGAATGGGGACCATTCAGAGTACGTCGGAACTTCTGGAATCAGTCAATTAGGAGGAGTGTCAGTGTCCACCAATCACATTATCCGCCCCGTCTTGGCGAGGATCGCCATGAAATGCCGCAAAGGCGCTGCTGGGATGTTCGTGTTAGGCCTGTTCGGCCTCGCCTCGCACATGGCCGCCCAGGAGACGATTCTGTACAGCTTCGTATACGGAACGTCGGATGGGCTCGGGCCCTATGACAGTCTCGTTTCGGACGGCGCGGGCAATTTCTACGGAACGACCGCTCTGGGGGGCTCGGTGGGGGCTCCATTTGGTTCGAATGGAACCGTTTTTGAACTATCGCCCGCCTCCGGCGGAGGCTGGACGGAGAAGGTGCTGTACAACTTCGGGAGCGCCAGCGGCGACGGAGTACAGCCGGTCGCGAGCTTGATCTTCGACTCGAAAGGCAATCTTTACGGCACGACCACCAAAGGCGGTGCAAATAATGGATCGGGCATGGTGTTCGAATTGTCACCTGGGTCGGGTGGGACCTGGACGGAGAAAGTACTCTATAGCTTCGGTGCCACGAGCACTGACGGAGTCGAACCCGGATACGGCAGCCTGATCTTCGACAGCAACGGCAATCTCTACGGTACCACCATAAAGGGCGGCACGAATGGCGACGGGACAGCCTTCGAGTTGGTCGCCGGATCGGGCGGAACCTGGACGGAAAAAATACTGTACAACTTCGGCGCTACGACCGCGGACGCGATCAGCCCTTATGCTGGCGTTGTCTTCGATGCTGCCGGCAATCTCTACAGCACCAGCTACAGCGGCGGAGCTTATGGCTACGGAACCGTCTTTGAGTTGAAACCGGGAGCGAACGGTATCTGGACCGACACGTTGCTCCATAGCTTCAACTTAGACCACGTCGACGGGACGAATCCCACGGGCGGCGTGCTCTTCGATGCCCAGGGCAATCTGTATGGCACGACCAAATGGGGGGGCCATTTCGCCAATGGAATTGGTTTTGGAACCGTCTTCGAACTGAGCCCGACTGGGGGCACTTGGACGGAGCAGGTGCTGTACAGCTTCACCGGTTCGACGACGAACGGGGACGGCCAAAATCCCATCTTCGGCCTGACCTTCGATGCCGCCGGCAATCTCTACGGAACCACAGAAGCCGGCGGAGTTCCCCAGGTGGGGACGGTGTTCGAATTGACGCGCGCCGGGGGAGTCTGGACAGAGAAATTGGTGTACACATTCAGCAATAACACGACGGACGGGCGAAATCCCGTCGGGGGCGTGGTTTTCGACGCTGCCGGCAATCTTTACGGTACGACTACGGCTGGCGGAGTAAACAGTTTTCAACAATACGGAGTCGTTTTCGAAATCGCAAACGTCGTCACCGCTGCGCCCCAATTCTCTCCTCCAGGAGGCGCTTACAGCTCCGCGCAAACCGTCACCATCTCCAGCCCGACGGCGAACTCCACCGTTTATTACACGATCAACGGCAGCACCTCGCCCACGCAATACACCGGGCCAGTCAAAGTTTCGGCTTCCGAGACCATCACGGCTTACGCCATCTCCGCCTTGCTGCCGCAATCGCAGGCGGCTGTCGCCAACTACCAGATCGGCGGCGTGGCGGCGACGCCCTGGTTCTCGCCGCCCGCAGGCACATACACCCAGGCCCAGTTGGTCACCATCACCGACGCAGCCCCCGGTGCCACTATTTACTACACCACTGACGGCAGCAATCCCACCACATCCTCTCCCCAATACACCAGCCCCATCTCCGTCACCGCCACGGAAACCATCAAAGCCCTCGCCGTCGCATCCGGCTATAGCAACAGCGCCATCGCCACGGCGAAATACACAATCAGCCCGATCATTCCTGCGACCGAAAAGGTCCTGTATAACTTTGGCGCCATCACCAACGATGGCGGCGTCCCGCTCGCCAGCCTGGTCCGCGACGGCAGCGGCAATCTGTACGGCACCACCCGATTCGGCGGTCCGAACCAGATCACCTACGGCGTCAATACGGTCACCGCGGGAACTGTCTTCGAACTTTCGCCCGGCACCGGCGGCACCTGGACCGAAAAGATTCTCTACAACTTCGGCGCGTCCAGCAGCGACGGCGCATTGCCCATCGCCGACCTGGTCCTCGACTCCAAAGGCAACCTTTACGGCACCACGATCGCCGGCGGTGCTTACGGCCTGGGCACAGTTTTCGAGTTGTCCCCCGGGACCGGCGGCACCTGGACGGAAAAAATCCTCTACAGCTTCGGAGTCTCACTCGCCGACGGAAAAATCCCCGAAGCCGGCGTGATCTTCGACTCCAAGGGCAATCTGTACGGCACCACCAGCGTCGGCGGCACGACGGATACGACCTACGGCGGTGGTTACGGAACGGTCTTCGAACTCTCGCCTGGCACCGGCGGCACCTGGACCGAGACGATCCTCTACAACTTCAGCTATCTCAGCCAGACCGACGGCTACTTCCCCGAGGCCAACCTCGTCTTCGATGGAAACGGGAATTTGTTTGGCACCACTGCCAGTGGCGGCGCAGGCCAGGACCTGGAAGGCGGAGGCACCGTCTTCGAACTCGTCGCCCAAGGGGGCGGAGGCTGGACCGAAAAAGTTCTCTACAACTTCGGCGGAGGCAGCCCGCAAGGCTATCTGATCACCGGGGGCATCGTCCTCGATTCCGCCGGCAACATCTACGGAGTCGCCCACTCCGGCGGCAACGGCTTCGGCCTTGACGGTACGCTTTTTGAATTGTCCCCGGGCAGTGGTGGCACCTGGACTTTCAACGTGTTGCACAGCTTCGGCGCATACGAAACCGATGGCATCAATCCCAACGCATCCCTGGTCTTCGACGCCTCCGGCGACCTCTACGGCACTACCTACGCGGGCGGCGCAAGCGGCTACGGAACCGTTTTCGAGATGGTGCCGCAAACCGGTGCCGGCTGGGTCGAAAGCGTCGTTCACAGCTTCAATTCTGGCGGCACCGACGGCTCCAATCCTTCTGCCGCCCTGATCCTCGACGGCAGTGGCAACCTCTATGGCACCACCGCTTACGGCGGCGCGCACGGCGGCACTGCCGGCGGCACCACCGGAGGCACGGTCTTTGAGATCGTACCCTCGACGACCAAGGCAAGCACAACCACTACCCTGTCTTCGTCGGTGAATCCGTCGACGTTTGGACAATCGGTGGTCTTTACGGCAACGGTCACGGCGTCCAGCGGTACACCCTCAGGGACAGTGACATTTAAGAACGGGACGGCGACGCTGAAAACCGTGAGTCTCAGTGCCGGCGTGGCCAAGTACACCAACACGACGTTGGCGGTTGGCACAAATTCGATCACAGCCGTCTATAACGGCAGCGCTTCTTTCGCAACCAGCACCTCAACCGTGGTGAGTCAAGTCGTTAACAAAGCCAGCACGACGACCACTCTGGCTTCGTCTCAGAATCCGTCGGTCTTTGGGCAATCGGTGACGTTTACAGCCACGGTCAAGCCGCAGTTCAGCGGTACGCCAGCGGGGACGGTGACATTCAAGAACGGGACAGTGACCCTGGGAACCGTGGCCCTCAGCGGCGGCGTGGCCAAGTACACGACCGCAACGCTCGCGGTCGGCACGCATTCGATCACGGCAGTCTACAACGGCAACACCTCATTCACTACCAGCACCTCAGCGGCGCTGAGTCAGGTCGTGAACAAAGCAACCACCACAACGGCGCTGGTGTCCTCGCAGAATCCGTCGACGGTTGGGCAATCGGTGACTTTCACGGCAACGGTCACACCGCAGTACACCGGCACGCCAACGGGAACGGTAACGTTCAAGAATGGGACAGCAACGATGGGAACCGTGACGCTGAGTGCAGGTACGGCGGCATTTACAACCTCCACCCTGGCTAAAGGAACACACACCATCACCGCAACGTACAACGGCAACTCAGCCTTTAAAACCAGTTCAGCTGCGCTGACACAGACGGTCAATTAAAGAGGGCGCCGCAAACGCAGGGCTTGCTGGCTGGGAACTGTCTACCACAATGTGCAGCGTTACCAGCCGCAAAAAGGTGTAAGGATGGGGCCATTCGGGTCGCGAGAGGGCGCAAGAGTGGTTCCATCCTGTTTAGCCCGATTCGACTATGCCCGCCCAAAAACCACAAAGCCGGGCTGGTTGGCCCGGCTTTCCTTTTGTGGAACTGGTTCAGTCGGTCTTGTTTCGATCGGCGACCCAGAATGTCAAAATCCCTGAACTCTTGGTGCGATTCCCGCGCCTTCCAACCCAGCCTTAAGCGTCTTCTAGCGCAGGTCAGAATCCCCAATCTCATTTCGCGGTGCGGGTCACCGGCCCGCCGCGCGAGCGCTTACATCACCATTGCCAGGTTCTCCAATTCGAGCTGCAGGACTGGCAGGGCGCACCCCGCCATCTCGACGCGGCCCGCCGCGTCCAGCGCTGCCTTGGGCGAAACCCCATAGCCACGGCCCATCAGAAACACCTGGAGCAGTTCGGCGGCCTCGTAGGAGTCGATCATGCCACCCTGCAGCAGATCGTTCCTGAGAGCTGCCAGTTCGGTCAGCGTGAATCTGTCTTTGTCGTTCATCTTCTCGTTCAGCATGGCCGTCATCACCTCCGACTCCGACCTTTTACATCTTTGCCGTATTAGACTCATCGGCAGCTGTGTAAGTTGCATGCAATTGTGCTGCCGCAATTGTCCTACTTTCCCATTACGGCACCCAAGCCCCTCTGGTTTCATTTAACCCCTGTGGATATCGAAAGTTGCGGCCAATTCGGCAAGCGATTTCCACATCCCTGAGGTTCCCTTGGTACCCACAAGTAATCTCAAAACTGACACAATGTGTCGTTTCCGATTGGTCGGGGACCAAAGTACGTCGTGCCGAAGCAGTCCCTTCTTCAAAATTCGGAAATGGGGCGAGTTCCCGGAGAGACTCGCCGCGGGATGGAATGAGCGGTTCTCTCCCTGCCGGGGGGCGCGCAGGTTCGGCCCAGATTGCAGGGGAACGACATGAAAATCCTGAAAGCGTCACTTCTCGTGCTTCTGGTGGTCGTCGTCATGGGGGCGGCCCGGCTGCGCCCTGTTGGTGGGGAGGGGATTCCGTGCTGCGGCAACGCCTTCGGCGTGGGAAGCCGTTCTGGCCCGGACTGTCCGAGGTCTGGCGATTCCCGCAAGCGAGCGGGACCAGAAGAATCCCGTGGCGCCGTCCGCGGACGGCGCCACGGAATCAGGGGTATTTCACCAAGATCGGCGATGCCTGCGTGGGCGGAAGACGCGATGAGCCGTTGGCCCGAGCAGTCCTCGTGGCGTCTGCATTAGAGCTGGATCGCCGTATGGTTGCTCTGCTCGAGGACCACGTGCCTTACACCGGTTCCAGCACTCTGTCCTGCGCCTGCGCGACCAGGCTCTCGAACTGCGCGTGGTCGAGGCAGACGGCGTGCTGGCCGTAGCGGGCTTCCTTGCCCACGACGTGCCAGTAGGGCATCCAGCAGAACTGCTTGCCCTCCACTCCGCCTTCCAGCACGACCAGGAACGGGTAGAACGTGACTTCCTCTTCCCCTTCGCCCAGCCAGGACTCCAGCTTGCCGGGAAGCAGTGCCGAGACAACCTTGAAATCACCGTCGCCCGCGCCCAGTTGAAAGTCGAGATTCACGTGCAGATCGCGCGCGCCTCCGCAGGCCGGGCAGTCTTCCGGAGCCATTTTCGAGAAGTCGTACAGGGTGTCGAACAGTTTGTGGTGCGTGGGATATTTCTTATGACATTGAGTGCAGTAAAAATATTGTGCCGCCACGTCTGAACCTTCCTTTCCCGGAAATCCAGGCCAGTTCAGCCGCAAGCCTGCTAGTCGGTACCCGCCTTAAGGCTCGACCGTGGCCTCATCGACCAGCATGATGGGGATGTCGTCCTTGACCGCATAGACCCGGTGACACTGCGTGCACTTCAAACTTTCCGGGTTTTGGCGGTACTCGAGCGCCTGCTTGCAGGCCGGACAAACCAGAATTTCCAGTAGGTCTTTGGCAATCATAACTTGTGCATTGTACGACATTAGGCAGGGAAGCTAGTGTGATCGGGCTCACAAACCTTTCACCGATGTGGCACGGAGACAAGGAGGAAACCAGGAACGGGCAATTCACCACCTGGATCTTGGGTTCCGGAAATTCGCCGAAGAGAGTATCGATTTCTTTTTTATTGATTCCTCGATGTCTCCGTGCCTCCGTGGTGATGGCTGTTTCGGCGGTTGCGATAGAATCTCATCGGAGCCCGAATGCCCGCCACCATCCTTGACGGAACCAAGATCGCGCAAGACATCCGCAGCGAAGCGGCCGCGGAAGTGAAAACCATGGCTGCCGCGGGAGTGCGTCCCGGCCTGGCGGTCGTGCTGGTCGGGCACAATCCGGCGTCGGAGATCTACGTGCGCGGGAAGGTCAAAGCCTGTGAAGAGGTCGGCCTCTACAGCGAGAAGCTGACCCCGCCGGAATCCGCCACCACCGCCGAATTGCTCGCCCTGGTCGAAGACCTCAACCGCCGCGACGATATCGACGGCATCCTGGTGCAACTGCCGCTGCCGCCGCAGGTCGATGCCAAGAAAGTGCTGATGGCGGTCGATCCGGCCAAAGATGTCGATGGCTTCCATCCCGTGAACGTCGGCTTCCTTTCCACGCAGCGCCCGGGCCTGGTGCCGTGCACGCCCGCCGGAGTCATCGAGATTCTGAAGCGCAGCAACATTCCGATCGCCGGGCGCGAAGCCGTGGTCGTGGGACGCAGCGACATCGTGGGCAAGCCCGCCGCCATGCTGCTGCTCAACGCCAACGCGACGGTGACCGTGTGCCACTCGAAGACGCACGACCTGCCGGGAGTGTGCCGCCGCGCCGACATTCTGGTAGCCGCCATCGGACGCGCCGGGATGATCACGCGCGATTTCGTCAAGCCGGGCGCGACGGTGATCGACGTGGGCATGAACACCGTCACCGATCGCGGCGGAGTTCCAGCGCTTCTTCGCCGGCAACGCAAAGCGGGAAGAGACGCTTCCGCAAGAAAGGATCGACGCTGATCGGCGACGTGCATCCCGAAGTCGCCGAGATTGCCGGAGCCCTCACGCCCGTGCCCGGCGGCGTCGGCCCGCTGACCATCGCCATGCTGATGTTCAACACCGTGAAGGCGGCGAAGATGCGGCGGGGAAACCGAGTGCCGGAGCTGTCGCGTGCGTGATTTCGAACCAGCAGAGGACACGGAGGATCACGAGGGGAGAATGATTTCTCTTTGTCCTCCGTGTCCTCTGTGGTTGAAACCGCTTTCTGGGAGCCCCATGCTGAAAGTTGGCCTTACCGGAGGCATCGCCGCCGGAAGTCGGTCGTGGGAGAGATGTTTGTTGCGCTGGGCGCGCATCTGGTCCAGGCGGACCGGATCGCGCATTCGCTGATGCAGCCGGGAGAGCCGGTCTACAACGAAGTCGTGCGCCACTTCGGCGCGCGAGATTCTGAATCCCGACGGCAGCGTGAACCGCGCCAAGCTGGCCGAGGTCGCGTTCGGCCCGGCGACCGAGACCAGGGCAAGCGCGCGTCGCGCATCGAAGAACTCAACCGCATCGTGCATCCCGCGGTCATCCGCAGCCAGGATGAGTGGATGCAGGCCATCGGCGCGCAGGATCCGCACGCCGTCGCGATCGTGGAAGCGGCGCTGATTCTGGAAGCGCGGCGCGGCCGAGCGCTTCGACCGGCTGATCGTCGTGACCTGCAAGGCGGAGCAGCGCGTGGCCCGCTTCGCCGCCCGGCAGAAGATCGACCTGGAGGCCGCGCGCAAGGAAGTCGCTGCGCCGCATGGCCGCGCAACTTCCCGACGAAGAGAAAATCAAAGCCGCCGACTACGTGATCGACAACTCCGGCTCGCTCGAGCAGACCCGCGAGCAAGTGCGGCTGGTCTGGCAGAAACTGCAGGCGGAGGCGGGAAAATCCTGACCTGTGCATTGTCCTAGGTCATGTGGGGACAGCCGCCCTCGGCTGTCAGTCGAGCCAGCTCGACAGTTGACCTGTAGCCAGCAATACCGGTCGCGCTTGCCCGACGGACAGCCGAGGGCGGCTGTCCCGCATAGACCTTCGTTCCTGCCGCACTCAGGCGCTCGCGAATTCTGCTCGCTTGAAAATTCAATGCCGTCGCGTTCGTGCGAGGAGCGCACTTCTTCGAATTGAATCAGGGACCTTTCTACTCCCCGACATCGTACGGACCTCGGATGGTTTGAATTATGAAACTCATGCGGCCCTTGATCCTCGCGCTGGCCATTGCCGGCGGATTCTTCTACTTCACGACCTGGCGTTCGAACTCGCAGGCGGGCGGATTGCATCCCCCGACCTGGCTGAGCCATCCGGCGCAGGTGGAGATCACCGAGGCGGCGCCGGCGAATCGCTCGACGGTGAAGAGCAGAACAATATCTCCGTCTACAAGAAAAATATTCCGTCGGTGGTGAATGTCACGTCTCGCGCCATGACGTTCGATTTCTTCTACGGGCTGGTGCCGCAGGAAGGGCAGGGCTCGGGATTCGTGATCGACAAAGAGGGGCACATCCTGACCAACTATCACGTGATTGCCGACGCGCGGCAGGTGGAAGTTACCATGCACAATCGCAAGAAGTACAAGGCGACGGTGGTGGGCACCGACCCGCCGCACGATCTGGCGGTGATTCAGATCAAGGCGCCGGACCTGGTTCCGGCGGTGCTGGGCGATTCGCGCAATCTGCAGGTGGGGCAGAAGGTGTATGCCATTGGCAATCCGTTTGGCCTGGCGGGGACGATGACGCGGGGAATCGTGAGTTCGATCCGCCCGGTGCGCGAGCCGAACGGCGCCATGATTGACGAAGCCATTCAGACCGATGCGGCCATCAATCCCGGCAATTCCGGCGGGCCGCTGATGAACTGGCATGGCGAAGTGATCGGCATCAATACCATGATTCTGTCGAACGTCGGCCAGAACGCGGGCATCGGCTTTGCCATTCCCATCAATACTGCGAAAGCCGTGCTGAACGATCTGATGACGCTGGGCCGGGTGCGGCGTCCGGCCCTGGGCGTGCGCACGATTCCCATCAGCCCGGAACTGGCGGATGAAATCGGCCTGCCGGTCGACTACGGATTGCTGATCGTGCAGGTCTCGCCGGGTGGTTCGGCCGATCAAGCGCGGGCTTCGCGCCGGCACGGAGCGAGCCTACCTGGGCAATACTCCCATCATGCTGGGCGGCGACCTGATCGTGGCCATCGACGATCAAAAGGTGCAGGACGAAGAGGATCTGTCGCAGATGATGAACAACCACCGCGCCGGAGACACGGTGAAGGTCACCATCTACCGCAATAAGAAGAAGATGGACGTGAGCGTTTCGCTGGGCGAGGCGCGGCAGCAGGTGTGAGCAGAACAGCTGTCACGCTTTCAGCTGTCAGGTTTCTGTTTAAGGCGCTCATTGAGGGAATGATTGAACAGCTATGGAGCGAAAATCGTTGCTCGTCATTACGGGTTCGATGGGAGCGGGCAAGAGCAGCGTTCTAGGCGAAGCTTCGGACATTCTGGCACAGCAAAATATCGCCCACGCGGCTCTCGACCTCGATGCGTTCGGGCTTGCCCATTTGCCGTCGCGCGCCAGCAACCATGTTGTGATGTACCGCAATCTTCAGTGCGTCTTCAAAAACTACGCTGCCCTCGGAGTAAGGCGCTTCCTGGTGGCGCGCGCGATCGAGGACCGTGCCACTTTGGAATGTTGCCGCAAGGCCGTTTTCGCTAAGAACACGATCGTTTGTCGTCTCACTGCGAACGTCGGAACCATGCGGCAGCGGGTCAAGAGGCGCGAACTGGGCATCTCGCGACAGCAATTTGTTGCTCGAGTCGCAAAGTTGAACTCCATTCTGGATCGTGCGCGGTTGGAGGATTTTATCGTTTCCAGCGAGGTATCGTTCGGTGACCCAGATTGCTCACGAAATGCTGCTCAAGGCAGGATGGATTTCCGGGTAACCACAGGCGATTCAGCCTCTACTTGAAAACTTGCTGGTTCCACGATACTCTGTCGTCCTGCCTATGACTGCCGTCCTTTAATTCCGCGGGTTGCAACCCTGAGCGACATGCGCACGGGTGTGCGCGCGGCGCTCTGCCTTGTGGTCTCAAACATCAGCTGTCTCAAAACCAGAAAGGATTTCTCCCATGCAATTCGTGGATAAGGCATTCGCTCGCCGTCTGGAGTCGGCCGAGGAGATGCCGCAAGTGATGTATGCGCGGATGTTTCAGAAGACGCGACCCGAGATTGGGGCCGCAGAGGAAGAGATTTGCGGCGGCCACATGATCTTTGCGGGCCTGGGCTCGCCCATTGGACGCGCCACCGGGGTGGGGCTGGATCGTCCCTTCACCGCGGAGGACCTGAATCGCGTGGAAGAGTTTTACCGCGCGCACCAGGCTCCATCGCAGGTGGATCTATGTTCCATGCACGAGCCGGCCGTGTTCGAACTGTGCAAGGAGCGCGGCTACGCGATCGCCGAACTGAACAATGTGCTCTACCGGAAGCTGGAGGTGGGAGAAGAGTTTCCCCCGCCTCCACCGGGATGCGAGATCCGGCGCAGCCGTCCGGATGAAGCCGATACCGCCGGTGCGATCGTGGAGAGTGCATTCTTTCCCGAGGGCGCGCCTGAAGCCTACCGGGGACTGGTTGCGCCGTTCTACCACATGGCGCGGGCGCTGGCGTTCGTGGCCAGCGTCGAAGGCAAGCTGGTGGCCTGCGGCACCGGGCTCGTCATCCCCGAGCACAGAGTCTTTGCGCTGTGTGGCGCGGGCACGCTGGCCGAGTTTCGCGGACGGGGGTTGCAGACCGCCCTGCTGCGTGCCCGCATGGCGGCTGCGGTCGACGACGGTTGCGAGTTTGCCGTGGTGGTCACGCAGGGCGGGTCCACCTCACAGCGCAACGCCGAGCGCTTGGGTTTTCGCGTCGCCTACAGCAAGGTCACGGTCATCAAGCCACTGCAGTCGTAGGGTCTAAAGCGCCATAAAAGTAGCGCCGGCATCTTGCCGGCTGTCGCGAGGGCATCCTGCCCTCGCACGCCCGGGCTGGACACCCGCCACATCCGCCGGCACGCCGGCGCTACTTCTTGCGGCACCTCCGTCCGTCGCCCGTTGCAGTTCCGCCCGCGTCCATTGCATAGTGGAGCGATGTCTATGGAACACTTTGTCCTGCAAGGCAGGCACGTTCGCCTGGAACCGCTGGAGCATCGCCACATCGACGGCTTGGTGGCTGCGGCCGGTGACGACGCGGCGCTCTACCAGTGGAGTCCCGTACCCCGCGGCAAAGCCGAGGCCACCAGCTACGTTGACACGGCCTTGGCCTGGAGAGACGCTGGCAGCGCGGTGCCGTTTGCCATTGTCCGTCACCAGGACGGCGTAGTCCTCGGCTCCACGCGCTTCTGGAATCTGGAACGATGGGCGTGGCCGCCCGGCCATCCTTCGCACGGGCGCGTCGTTCCGGACGCCTGTGAGATTGGCTACACCTGGCTGGCTCGCTCCGCCATCCGAACGGCGGCCAACACTGAGGCCAAGCTGCTGATGCTGAACCATGCTTTCGAGGTGTGGCAGGTGCTCCGCGTCTGCTTTCACACCGACGCGCGCAACCAACGCTCCCGCGCCGCGCTCGAACGCATCGGCGGGCAGTTCGAAGGGATTCTCCGGGCTCACCGCATGGCCGCCGACTACATCCCGCGCGACTCGGTGCGCTATTCGATCGTGGCCGCCGAGTGGCCTGCGGTGAAGCAACGGTTAGTTCAGTTCGTGGAACGAGGGTAAGTGTGGCGCGGGCGCCCTCGCCCGCGCGGCCCAACCTGTAGCTGCGTACGCGGGCGAGGGCGCCCTCGCCACAGAATCAGGCCCCGGCCGCTACGCCAGGGTTTTTGGTTCAATCCCGTAGGCGTCCACCCATTGATCGTGGGTCTGCTGCGAGGCGGGCCACTACAGCGAATGGTTTGATTTGACTCCGCTTGCCGCCGTCGGCTAGCCTCAAAGTTCGCCTTGAGGCTGCGAGCGCCTTCAATCTACATGCGAGCTCCGTATAAATCATTGATTTTGCTACTGATGGCGATCCTGGCGATGGCGGCTGCGCCCTCGGTCGTGGCCGCCACGCATCCCGTGCATGCCCCGCACGCCATCGTGGTCAGCGTGCACGAACTGGCGTCGCAAGCGGGCGTGGAGATCATGCAGGCCGGGGGCAACGCCATCGATGCCGCGGTCGCCACCGGATTTGCGCTGGCTGTGGTACATCCTCCCGCCGGAAATATCGGCGGCGGCGGATTCATGCTCATCCGCATGGCGGATGGCAGGACGCACTTCATCGACTACCGTGAAAAGGCTCCTGCGGCGGCCACGCGCGACCTGTACCTGGACGCGCAGGGTAACGTGATCCCGGGCGCCAGCGAAATTGGCTACAAGGCGATCGGCGTGCCGGGGTCGGTGGCGGGCATGGTCTATGCCGAGCAGAAATACGGCAAGCTGAGCCTCAAGCAAGTGATCGCCCCCTCCATCCGTCTGGCGCGCGAGGGTTACGCACTGACCTGGGAAGAGGCCCGGGATTTCCATGATCGTCATCTTGGCGGAGTTCCCCGAGTCGCACCGGGTATTTCAGCGCAACGGCGACTACTACAAGCCCGGCGAGACTTTCCGCCAGCCCGACCTGGCACGCACGCTGCAGCGGATCGCCGACAAGCCCGACGATTTCTATCATGGCGCTCTCGCGCGGGAGCTGGCAGCGGCCATGCAGAAGGGCGGAGGCCTGATTACGGCCGATGACCTTGCGCACTATGAGGTGAAGGAGCGCGAGCCGGTGCGCGGAACCTATCGTGGATATGAGATCATCAGCGCGCCGCCCCCGTCATCTGGTGGAACCGTGCTGGTTGAATCTCTTAATATTCTGGAAGGCTACGATCTGGGCAAGTTGGGCGACCGGTCAGCCGAGTCGATTCACTACACCACCGAGGCTTTCCGGCGTGCGTTCTTCGATCGCGCCGAGTTCATGGGCGACCCGGACTTCGCCAAAATCCCCGTCGCGCAGCTCATTGATAAACGATACGCAGCCGCCTGGGCGGAGACGATTGATCCGGCACGCGCCACTCCGAGCAAAGACTTGAAGCGCCCCGCGGCGTTCAGCCAGCTCGAGCAGTATGCGGCCGGTCATCCCCCGGCGACCATGCCCCACGAGTCCAATCACACCACGCACTATTCGGTCATGGACGCGGACGGCAACGCCGTCGCCGTGACCACGACCATCAACGACTGGTTCGGATCGCGGGTCACCGCAGACGGTCTGGGTTTCCTGCTCAACGATGAGATGGATGACTTCTCCTCCAAGCCGGGCGTGCCCAATTCCGACGGCTTGATTCAAGGCGATATGAATGCGATTGGGCCGGGGAAGCGTCCGCTGTCGTCGATGACTCCAACGATCGTGGTACACGACGGTAAGACCGTCATGGTCATGGGTTCGCCGGGCAGTTCGAAGATCATTACCACCGTCGCCAATGTTCTGATGGGGGTGGTCGACTACGGCATGAACATTCAGGAAGCGGTGAACGCGCCCCGTTTTCATAATCAGTGGATGCCCGACGTAGTGAACGTGGAACCATGGTTTTCGCCCGACACCCTGAGCCTGCTGCGCCACATGGGATACAACATTGAGATGGGGCTCCACGAAGGGACGCTGGTCTTGCCCTACTGGAGCGATGCGGAGTGTATCGCCGTCGACGCAGCAACCGGCGATCGCCTGGGCGCCAGTGATGGCCGGGGCAACGGAAAGGCAGTGGGATACTAGAAAGGCATTGCTGTAGCGCCGGCATCTTGCCGGCTGTCGTGCGGGCAACCTGCCCGCGCAGCTGCGGGCGAGACGCCCGCAAGACAGCCGCCGGGATGGCAGCGCTACAAAGATTCTCTAAGGGACGCGCATGCTGAAAGCGGTTTCCACCTATCTGTTCGTGAAAGAGCGGCTGCATCCGGGCATTCTGGATGGGCTGGCTCGCAGCGGGGTGCAGGCGGTCGAGATTTTCGCGGCCCGCCAGCATCTCGATTACGCCAATCGCAAGGCGCACGTCAAAGAAATCGCCGAATGGTTCCGGGGCAGCGGGATTCCGCTCAATTCGGTCCACTCCCCGCTGTACGCCGACTACGAGTGGGGCCGGGCGGGCGCGCCGCCGGTCAACGTCGCCTCCACTGACCGCGCGGGGCGCGTCGAAGCCATGGACGAGATCAAGCGCGCGCTCGAAATTGCTGAGCAGATTCCGTTTCGCTTTCTGGTGCAGCATCTGGGAACACCTAACGAGAGTTTCGACGAAAAGAAGTTTGAGGCGGCCATGACCTCGATCGAACACCTGCGGGCCTTCGCCAAGCCGCTGGGCGTGCGCATTTTGCTGGAGAACATTCCCAACGAACTCTCGACCCCCGACCGCCTGGTCGAAATGATCAAGGGCGCCCACTTCGACGACGTTGGGGTCTGTTTCGACTTCGGACACGCGCACATGGCCAGCTCGGTGCGCGAAGGATTTGAGATCTTGCGGAATCACATTTGCTCGACCCACGTTCACGACAACGACAAGAATAAAGATTCGCACCTGTGGCCGGGGCAGGGAACCATTGACTGGAAAGAAGCGATGGAACTCCTGCGCTCCGCTCCCCAAACCCCGCCCCTGCTGCTGGAACTCGGGGAAGATGAGAAAGTGAATCCGCTGGAGAAGCTGGGCGAGACCTTTGCAAAGCTGGAAGGGAATTGATGGATTGAGTCATCGGGGAATTTGGTATGTGTAATTGAAAACCCGATGCGGTCGAGGGTTTTTCAATCACAAAATTACTCAATTTCACAATTACTCAATCCTAATTATGTCTTCACCTGTCACCACGATTGCAGAAATCGGCAAGCATGAGGGCCAGTCGGTCACCATCCGCGGCTGGCTCTACAACCTGCGCGAGAGCGGGAAGCTCCTGTTCCCGCAGTTTCGCGACGGCTCAGGCATCATTCAAGGAGTCGTGCCCAAGAACGCGGTTCCGCCCGAAGTGTTTGACGCCATCAAGACCCTGACCCAGGAGTCGAGCGTGATCGTCGAAGGCAAAGTCCGCGCCGACAAGCGGGCGCACGGCGGCTTCGAACTCGACGTGGCGAATGTGCAGGTCGTGCAGCGCGTGCCTGAGTCTTCGCCCTACCCGATTACTCCCAAGGAACACGGCACTGACTTCCTCATGGAGCACCGCCATCTCTGGGTGCGGTCCCAGCGGCAGGCGGCGATTCTGCGGGTGCGCGCCGAGATCATCAAGGCGGCGCGCGATTTCTTCGACGAACGCGGCTTCACGCTGACCGATCCCCCGATCATTACTCCCGCGGCTTGTGAAGGCACGAGTACGCTTTTCCCCGTCGATTATTTCGACGAGCAGGCGTTCCTTACCCAGTCCGGCCAGCTTTACGTGGAAGCGACGGCAATGGCGCTGGGCAAGGTCTATTCGTTCGGCCCCACGTTTCGCGCGGAAAAATCGAAGACCCGCCGCCATCTCACCGAGTTCTGGATGGTCGAACCGGAAGTCGCTTACGCCGAACTCGACGACGTCATGGAACTGGCCGAGGGGCTCATCACCTTCATCGTGAAACGCTGCCTGGAGAAGCGGCGCGTCGACTTGCAGACCATTGGCCGCGACATTTCGAAACTCGAAAAAATCGAGGCGCCCTTCCCCCGCATCAGCTACGACGATGCGGTGAAGAATCTGCAGGAAGGCCACGCCAACGGCGCGCTGGAATCGAAGTTCGAGTGGGGCGGCGACCTGGGCTCGCCCGACGAGACCTACCTGTCGGCGCAATTCGACAAGCCGGTGATGGTGCATCGCTACCCGGCGAAGGTAAAGGCGTTCTACATGGAACCCGATCCGCTTCGGCCGGAACTGGCCTTGTGCGTCGATGTGCTTGCGCCTGAAGGCTACGGCGAAATCATTGGCGGCTCGCAGCGCATGGCCTCGTACGAACTGCTGCTGCAGCGCATCCACGAGCACGGCCTGCCGGAAGAAGCGTTCAAGTGGTATCTGGACCTGCGCAAGTTTGGCAGCGTGCCCCACGGCGGCTTCGGCATGGGCATTGAGCGCGCCGTCGCCTGGATCTGCGGCTTGGAGCACGTGCGCGAAACCATTCCGTTCCCCAGGATGCTGTACCGTCTGTATCCGTAGTTTCGTGAGGGCGCGGCTTTAGGTTGGGAAGGCACGGCTTTGAGCCGTGCCGTTAAAGGCCGGAAAGATGACCGGGCTTTAGCCCCTGAGGGTTGCTTTCTTGGCCTTAGAACCATCTTCAATGAAGTCGCACATTGGGTCGGCTACGGAGGGCTTCATGAGGAAGGCACTGTCGTTCGCTCTATTCTTGCTGGTTCCTCTGCTCGCGCGGGCGCAGCGCCCCGAGCATACGCCTGACGTCCCGGTGGAGAAGTGGACGGGAAAAACTATCATGCTCATCGGCGCTCATGCCGACGACGACGCTCTCTCGCACGGCACCCTGGCTCTGCTGCAGGCGCACGGCAATCAAATCTACGTTGTCACGCTCACGACGGGAAACGTAGGGACGCAGGACCCAAACCTGTCCCGAACTCAGCTGGCGCAGATTCGCCGCGCTGAAGAACTGGCGGCGCTGGCCGAACTAGGCATCCCGGGAGAGCATTACATCAATCTGGGCTACGACGACGGGCTCCTGGAATTTGAAGATCGCAAGGCCGTCGTCGAAAATCTCGTGCGCTGGATTCGGAAACTGCGGCCTAATGTGCTCATGGCATGGGATCCCGGGAAGGAACTACCAGCGGTGGCACAAGTCCGACCATCGGGCGGCCGCTTATCTTGCCGCCGACGCGGCTCGCGCCGCCATGTGGCGGTTGTTGTTCGAAGGTCAAATCACGCAAGAGGGACTCAAGGAGTACATGATCCCTGAATATCTTTTCTATAACGATTACGACCACGACGATGAGAATACCTGGGTCGACATCAGCGACGTTGTCGAAAAGAAAGTAAGTGCCTTCGCCAAGTACGCCAGCCAATACGGACCCGGCTGGAAGAATTACAAGGCGAATCTCTCCGATGCAGAGATCAAGCAATTGAAAGACGATGCCCGCACCCACGTCAGAATGAAAGATGGGAAACCGGTGGAAGGATTCCGTTACTACAAGGGCCTGCCGGATGCCCTGGGAAAATAGCCAAACCTTTATGATGACGACCACTGCGCCCTCCACCAACATTTCTCCTAGGAAAATTCGCGTCATCGGCGTCCCCCTCGACCTGGGCCAGTCCCGCCGCGGCGTCGACATGGGGCCCTCGGCCGTGCGCGTCGCCGGACTTGAAGCGCGCCTCGAAGCCCTCGGCCACGAGGTCGAAGACGGTGGCAACGTCGCCGTTGCCATTCCTGAACAGAAAAAAGAAGGCGACACCCACGCCAAGTATCTGAAGGAGATCACCGCTACCTGCACCAAGCATGCGGAGTTGGTGATCAAGACGCTCGAGGCCGGGAAAGTCCCCTTGGCGCTGGGCGGAGATCATTCCATGGCGGTCGGGCACGGTCTCGGGCGTTGCGGAGTTTTATCGCCGCCAGAACCAGTCCGTCGGGCTTGATCTGGATCGATGCGCACACCGACATCAACACGCCGGAATCGTCTCCCAGCGGCAACGTGCACGGCATGCCCCTGGCCGCGCTGATGGGCCTGTGGCCCTCGGAACTGGGGAACATCTTCGACTTCTCCCCCAAAGTGAAACCGCAAAACTGCGTGCTGGTGGGCGTGCGCGACATCGACGCGGTGGAGAAGGAAAATGTGCGGCGCGCCGGCATCGGCGTCTTCACCATGCGCGACATTGACGAGCGCGGCATGCGCACGGTGATGGAAGAAGCCCTGCGCATGGCCGGCACGCGGCACCGCCGGCTACCACATTTCGCTCGACATGGACTGGGTTGATCCCGAAGACGCGCCGGGCGTGGGCACTCCCGTGCGCGGCGGCGCGACCTACCGCGAGGCTCACCTTGCCATGGAGATCATTGCCGACCACGGCCGCATGCTCAGCTTCGAGATCGTCGAAGTGAATCCCGTGATCGACGAGCACAACCGCACCGCCGACCTGGCGGTGGAGCTGGCGCTGTCGGCGTTTGGGAAAAAGATTCTGTAACAGTTCCCGGGTGCCCCATTTCTCGCGTTCTTTGCGAGAAGTGGGGACTTTGTGAGTTCCACGGACACTGCCCTGCGTACCAACCCTGCGATTGACGGGGCACTTCATCCGCGTCCACACTGGAAGGTCATGGAAAAACTTCGGGTCGGCATCTTATTCGGCGGGCGCAGCGGGGAGCATGAGGTTTCGCTGCTTTCGGCCGCATCGGTTCTCAATGCCATTGATAAAGAGAAGTATGAAGTCGTGCCCATCGGCATCACCAAAGACGGGCGCTGGCTGACGGCGGAGCACGCCGAGAACCTGCTGCACGGCAAGCTCGTGCTCGAGCCGCGCAACCTGCGCGCCGGCGATCCGGACACGACTGAGTCTGCCGCGGTGCTGGCGCGCGGCGAAGCCGTCGTCGTGCCGCCGGAGCCGGTGCACCGCCACAGCGGCCTGGTGCCCTTTCAAACCGATGCCGCGCTGATGCGGCGCGCCAGCGACCGCGCCATCAATGTCGATGTGATCTTCCCCGTGCTGCACGGCACGTTCGGCGAGGACGGCACCATCCAGGGCCTGCTCGAACTCGCCGACATTCCTTACGTCGGCGCGGGCGTGCTGGGCTCCGCCGCGGGCATGGACAAGGACATCATGAAGTCCTTGTTCATTGCCGCGGGATTCCCATCGTGAAGCACGTCACCATCCTGCGCAGCGCCTGGGAGAAAGATCCGAAGAAAGTCCAGAAGCTGGTCGAGAGCAAGCTGAACTATCCGGTCTTCGTCAAGCCGGCGAATCTGGGATCGTCGGTCGGCATCAGCAAGGCGCACAATCGCAAAGAACTCGGGCCGGCGATTGAAGAGGCGGCCAAGTTCGACCGCAAGATCGTCATCGAGCAGGGCGTGGGCGGCAACAAAGAAAAGGCCCGCGAGATCGAGTGCTCGGTGCTGGGCAACGATGAGCCGGTGGCCTCGGTCCCGGGCGAGATCGTTCCCGGCAAGGAGTTCTACGACTACGACGCGAAGTATCTCGACGAAGGCTCGCAACTGATCATCCCCGCCAAGCTCACCAAGGCCCAGACGAAGAAAGTTCAGGAACTGGCCGTGGCGCGCATTCCAGGCTGTGGATTGCTCGGGCCTGGCGCGCGTCGATTTCCTGATGGATCCGAAGACACGGAAGATCTTACCTGAACGAGATCAACACCATGCCCGGCTTCACCGCCATCAGCATGTATCCCAAGCTGTGGGCGGCGTCCGGGCTGGCATACGCCGACCTGATCGACCGGCTGATTCAACTCGGCATCGAGCGCCACGAAGACAAGAAGAAGAATCAGTACAGCCGCTGAAAATCTCGCCATAGCAGGACACGGTTCCACGAAGGATTTGTCGCTCGGAGTTGCGTTCCTATCGTGCACCTTCGTGGCCTTCGTGGTTCATGATTCTTCTTCCACTTGACTTTTCGGTGACGAATCCCGGCCAAGCTCACCAAGGCTGAGTCACAGTGCGTCAGGAACTCTCGGTAGCGCATTCCAGGCGTAGACTGCTCAGGCTTGGCACGCGTCGATTCCGATGGATCCAAGACGCGATAAGATTTTCCTGAACGAGATCAACACCATGCCGGATTCACCGCCATCAGCATGTATTCCAAACTGTGCAGCCTCTGCTGGCGTATGCCGACTTGATCGACCGGCTGATTCAGCTGGGCATCTAGCGCCATGACGATAAGAAGAAGAATCAGTACAGCCGGTGATCTCGCGATTGACGGATTAGCTGATGCTCTCATGACTGACGAAGTTCTCCGGCGTTCGCTACTTCTTTCCCGCCTCGCACACGAAGTTCGCCGCATCGTTGGTGTCGCCCTCGCCCTTGTACTTCGCGGCTTGCGGATACGCGCACAGCGGCCGCGTCATCTTCACGGGTGCTGGTTCATCGGCCGCGTACTTCGACGCGACGATCGTGGCCGGCGCCGTGCCCTTTTCCACCCACTGTTCCAGAGCGGCATCCACGCTGTGCTGCGGATCGTCGAACACCAATGGCCCACTTGCCCAAAAGAATCGGCCCCAGGGCCGTTGTCGCAGTGCTGCATTCCCGGCACCATGTAGAGGCGCACGAACGAATCCGCGTCCCGCTGGCCCATCTTCGCGACGACGCTCTGGTAATAGTTCACCGTGTTGATCGCCGGAATCGCCGGATCGTTCCAGCCGTGATACAGAATCAGCTTTCCGCCTCGCGCCTTGAACGGTTTCAGGTCCGCGTCGACCGCATTCAGCGCGTTCGCCGTCTTTTCCTCGGCCGCCTTCATTCCGGCCTCGAGCGTGAATGTCTTGTAGTCCCAGCCCGAATCTTCATACACCATGTTCGAGAAGAACCCGAGCCCGAAGAATGCCATCAGGCTCTTGACCGGAGCCGGGCCGGTGATCCAGAGTCCCCAGCCTCCCGGCCCATCCTCCGCGCCGGGCAAATAGCCAGGGAAAACTTCGTGGCCGTGCGCATCGTGCGGCCCAGCATAAATCTTTTTCAGCGCGGCGGCTTGCGGCGCGGTCAGGCACTTGTCGGTGTCCTCCCCAGCCTTGCATTGGATTGTCGCCGGATCGAAGTGGCACTGCCGGGGATCGTTCAGAATTCCGTCGCGCACGCCGTCGAGTGCGTCGCATGCAGCCAGCACCGCGGCGGAGATCGCAGGAATTTTCGCCGGAGGAATAAAGCTGGCCTGATCCAGCGTCAATGCCTGCGTGTCCCACACCGCGGTCGTGAGCAGAGGGGTCCAGTTGTTGGCCGGAGCCCCGGCCAGAATGCCGTCATAGTCCGCGGGATAGCGCTGCGCCTCCATCAGCGCCTCGCGCCCGCCATCGGAGCATCCCGCAAAGTAAGAGCGCTGCGCAGCTTTTCCATAGAACGCGTGCACGCGCCTCCTTGGCCACGCGCGTCATCTCGTGGATGCCGCGGTGTCCGAAGTCGACGACTTTCTCGGGATGCCCCAGCGCCCAGGCCGCATCAATCGGTGTTCCCGTGTGGCCCGTGTCGGTAGCGGTGGCCGCATATCCTTTGCTGACGGCCACGCCCAGCTGCATGTAGTCGATCAGCCCGGCGAACCCGCCGTTGCCAATGCCTTGCAGCTTGCCGTTCCAGCCCGAGACCGGCATCCAGACTTCGATCCGGATGTCGGAGTCCGCTGTCGGTTTCGCCTCGGCCACCACCCGGCAAAATGCAGGTACATTCTTGTACGGCGCGGTCAGATCGCGGCCCGTGAAAGGCGTCGGAGGCCCGGCAAACGTCCCCGCGGCGACCGTGTCCGTGAACGTGATCTTGGCGCCCGGGATTGCGATCCCGGTCAGCTTTTCGCAGGAATCCTCGGCGAGCGCGGCGGCGCTGGCAGCGACAAGAAAAGATGAGAGTACGAGTTTGTAGATGAAACGCGTCTTCATGAACGCTCCATTCGCATGAGCACGATTTCTGGACCCGCGAGGCGGGAGAAATTGTACACCTCCCTGGTCGCGCAGATTGCTGGTGTGGGGACAGCCGCCTTCGGCTGTCCGCCCCGGCAACGCGGCCGGCATCGAATGGTGGCCGGGTGCCCCATTTCTCGCGTCTTTGCGAGAAGTGGGGATTTTGAATTCCACCGACCGAGCCGCCTGGCCTGATGCATCCGGGCTTGGCCGTTAGTGGCGGAGCGAGCCTGGGATCTTCATGGAATCGCCTCCCCCCACATTTTTTTTCGTGCCTGCTCGTAAAATATTCATTCTTAAGAAGTTGCTTGGTGGAGGCAGAAGGGGATCCGGGCAAAATCCTGAGCCGCAAGGACTTATAGCTAAAATATTCCGGAATAAGGACTTAGCTTCGAGCTGAAGGTCGTTGCGGGGCTCGGTCGTAGAGAACTGATTGGGAGAGCTCTCGCGCATGTAGCGAGCTTGCTCTTCCTGAAATCCTCGGTAAAGGTTGTTCGTCACAAGAAATGGGATTTTTCATGTGGAAGGCTGTGGGAAACGATGGTTGGGGCGGGTGTGTCCGGCGTTTGGAGAGCGTGCTGTCGCCGGTTGCCCGCCGCCTATGACCTTGCTTGGCCGGAGAGCAAGGTTGCCGGCTTGATGGCTTTCAGCGAGAAATGGGTTTGCTCGCTCTCGGACTCGTTTAAAACGTGGACCCGGGCTTTCTCTTTCAATTTGAACTGGTACGGATTCCGAGGTTGGCAAGGACAAAACAACCGTTGCCATTCCGGCGAACCGGCAACGTCCTCGATGTAGGCTCCATTGTAAGTGTCAGAGCAAACACATGGTTGACAGATTGAATCCGCAGCCAGCGTGACTTCGCCGACCCTTGACCACTTGACCAGCAAATTCTCAGGCGGTCAGTCTAGTTCCTTCGTCCACGGCGGATTACTGCCGGTTGGTCCGTCATCCGGGATGTGGCTGCGATTTGACCGATTCACTCCCACCACCTGGCGAATATCCAAGTGCGCGGAAGAGCCCAGTACCTACAGCGTTTGCAGAAAATTGATTAGATCCTGCATTTGCTGCGAAGTGAGATTCATTTGAAAACGGTTGTTGTAGAAGTTCACTACCTGCGACAGATCGGCCGCGGCGCCATTGTGAAAGTACGGAGCGCGGGCGGCGAGTCCGCGCAGAACAAGGCCCTTCCCACGTCCGATATCGCTACACTGGCCGGTAATCAGGGCCTTCCCCGGGTCCGTGGTATAGAATGTCTGTCCCGCAAGCGGTCCCTGGTTGCAGACCAACTGGAACACCGGCATCGTTGCCGGAGCCAACTGCTTCAACCCGGCGATGATGTTGGGATCGGTTTCGTAGGCCAGCGATCGGCCGTTCCGATATCCAGCGGCAGCGGGAATGAGTGATCGCCCACGTTGGGTGCATCATGGCAGGTCGTGCACGTACCCGTAATCTGCTGCCCGCCGGTGACCAGACCGGGCACATTGCTGATGGTCAGGGGTTGCGTGTTGAAAATTTGTTCGCCGCGGGGATCGACGCCTGCTGACGGTTTCGCGAGTTCTGCCACGAGCTGTAGATCGTGAACACATTTGGATTGAACTGTTTACCCTGCGGGTCGCCACCCAGCGAATCATTGATTCCCGGGTAATACTGTTGTGATGGCAAGTATTGCGGGCCGCCATAGGAACCTTTCTGCCCGTACAGATTTCCCGCATAAAAATCGATCATCTGGGCCGAGTTGAGTGCCGTCTCGAAGCTGACAATATCGGCGAGCTGAGCTTCCGTCGGGGCCTGAGCAGCCTGTGCGTGACCAAGCGTGGCGTCAATCGCCTGTTGGGTTAAGTCGGCGTTCAGGTTTGCCTGGAAGGTCTGTTCATTGTTGAGCGGATCAAAGAACGACTCACGGCCGTCAAACATCACCGCGCTCAGAAAACCGAGATTGGTTGAGGGAAGGGGCCGGCGGTAAATGGATACCGTCGTCTGTCCCTGCGGGTTCGTAGTCAGGGCGCAGCCGTAGGGGTCCTGCACCGCTGTAATTGTGTACTGGGGGGAATTGGTGCTGAACTGATTCGGCGGCAGTTGAATGCCAATGCGAATCAGCCCGAAGTTCACGACCAGGTTGTTGTTGATGGGGCCGGTGGGACAGGTCGAACCATCGACCTGCGCGAACAGCGGATCTTTCCCCTGCGACAGGTAATAGCGGATCTGGGCGTCTACCGCGCTTAATCCGAAGCCATCGCTCGGGGCATGACAAGTGCCACAGGTACGCCCGTTTGTCCCGAGGCTCTGGAAAAAGGCGCTGCTTAGATCGATGGAGCCCGTCGTGCTGTTCGTGGCTGAAATGCCGGTAAAGTCGAGGAACGGGAAAAGATTCCGAAGGTAGACGTCGGCGATCGCAGTACCGCTTGTAAGGATCCCAAGAGCGACAACCCAGTACAGGATTCGTTCGCGGGTCCACTTTGGCCAGAACCACATGCTTTTGCGCGACATAGGAATCTCCTTCGAGGAAATCTGTTTTGCCAGGGAGTCCGGCTGGAAGCAACGAGCTCTTGTTGGTCGTAGAGCCTTGCTTTACCCGGAATTAGCGACCGCCTGGGAACAATCGTGGTAAAATTCGGGCCAGTTTTCTGGCTTACGCCATTCCGCATCCCCCTGCGGCAAAAGCTACTTCGCATGTCCTTCACATGTCCTAAAATCGGCGCTCAAAAGTTCTCAAAACCTCTAAAAGCCGTGTTATGTCCCGCCTGAACAATAACTTGTATGAGTTCGGCGAATTCAGCCTGGACGCGCAAAACCGGCTACTGAGGAGAGGCGGGGAAACTGTCTCCTTGACCCCGAAGGCCCTCGATGTCTTGCTCCTGTTGATCCAAAACGCCGGAAGGATTGTGACCAAGGACGAAATAATGAAGGCCCTCTGGCCGGACAGTTTCGTGGAAGAGTCGAACCTGACGCAGACCATTTTCATGGTGCGGAAGGCGTTGGATGAAACGGCCGATCGACGCTACATCCTCACCGTGCAAGGCCAGGGGTACCGATTTCTTGTTCGGGTTACGGAAGGAGCCAAGAACGGGCCGGGGATAGAAGCGCGCGTGGCAGTTCCCGATGCAAGAAGTGTACCCGAAATTCAATTGGACTCGCCTGGGCGAGGTGCAAAGGATTGGAGAACGGTCGTCATCGCCTCCGCCGTAGTCGTGCTCGTTCTTATCGTGGCGTATGCCATTTGGCCGTGGCGTTCGCGGCGCGGCCCTGCTGAGCAGCCTGGCAAGACCATGCTGGCGGTGCTGCCGTTTGAGAATTTCACGGGGGATGCGGGACAAGAATATTTCAGCGATGGCCTGACAGAAGAGATGATCAGCCAGCTCGGAGACCTCGATCCCGGCCATCTGGGAGTAATTGCCCGGACTTCGGTGATGCACTACAAGCACTCGCAAGAATCCATTTCCCAGATTGGAAAGGATTTGGGCGTGCAGTATGTGATCGAGGGCAGCGTGCGCCGTGATTCGGAGCGGGTGCGAATCGCGGCGCAGTTGATCCAGGTGAGGGACCAGAGCCATCTGTGGGCGCGGGAATATGATCGCGATTTGGGCCACCTGCTGGAACTACAGACGCAAATCGCGCGCGAAGTTGCCAATGAAATCGAGTTCAGCCTGAGCGGGCTCCGGCCGATTGAGGCGGCGCGGAAGGCCGCTGCCCCTGCGCCGGGGACCAAGTCCTATGAAGCGTACGACCTGTATCTGAAG
Organism: uncultured Acidobacteriota bacterium; assembly: GCA_963709865.1. Lineage (GTDB taxonomy): Bacteria > Acidobacteriota > Terriglobia > Terriglobales > Acidobacteriaceae > Sulfotelmatobacter. The sequence continues at coordinate 4,317 of CAVPXW010000018.1, read as the reverse complement.
GGCCGGTATTTCTGGAACAAGAGGACGGTGGAAGGATTTCAACAGGCAGCCGATTACTTCCAGCAGGCGATCGATAAGGATTTGAATTACGGCCGCGCGTACGCCGGGCTGGCGGATACGTTCGCCTTGATGAGCACATGGTATGTGGGCCCGCAAAACGAGCTCATGCCAAAGGCGCGGACTGCGGCCTTGCGGGCGCTGGAACTCGACGGGAGTCTAGCCGAGGCGCACGCTTCCCTCGCCCTGATCAAAGAGAGCTACGATTACGACTGGCGGGACGCGGAGAAAGAATTCCGGCGCGCGATTCAACTCGACCCGCAATATGCGACCGCGCACCAGTGGTATGCCGAGTTTCTTTCCTGGCAAGGCCGCTTCGAGGAAGCGTTTGCCGAGAGCGAGCAGGCGCGGCGCCTGGATCCCCTGTCGCTGATTATTGCCAGCGATTACGCATCGATCCTGTATAACTCCCGGCAATATGACAGCGCGATAAAGCAATGCCGCTCGGCGCTCGAACTGGATCCCAATTTTGAGCATGTCCGGGACGTGATAATTCCTTCCTATCTGCAACTGGACCGATATGACGAGGCGATCGCCGAGATCAATCGCGGGGCAGTCCACGGCGAAGGGCCATGGGCATTGGTGCGGAAGGCGGTCGTTTATGGCCGCTCGGGGCGTGCTGGGGAGGCGCGCCGGGCGTTGGCGAAACTGGAACAGGTCTCTGCTTCGCGGACTGATCGAATCCCAACCCTGTTGGCGGCTTATTCGGGCACGGGCCAGAAAGAGCGGGTGATCGAACTGCTACAGAAAGCGTATTCGGAGCATTCGAATGCAGTGGTGCAAATCAAAGTAGACCCGATGTTTGACCCGGTTCGGAGTGATCCGCGGTTCGAGGATTTGCTGCGGCGCGTTGGATTGGAACGGTAAGAACCGCTTGGCTTTCGTGCTGGTCGTCGGCAATGCGGAAGACTTTCAGCGCGGGCAGCAGATTGTCCGCAACCAAGCCAGTTCGTGGATAGTCGGCCAGCAGGAAGTAATGACCTGGGAAACAAGGGACAGACGGGTGGAGTGCACTTTCCCCTTGACCCGCATTCCCCGTTTTTGTAGGATCGTCAGAACAAGTTCGCTCTTCGACTAAGGTTGGGAGTGGACCTGAATTTCATGCAGAGTGGCTGAGGGACGAGCCCTATGACGCCACGGCAACCGATCCGGGATCATATATCCCGGGTGCTTGGTGCCAACTCTCTCCTGGAAACAGGGAACATGGGATTCGGAACGCGCGCAATCTTTAGTCCCGCATTCCGATAGCCTCTTTTCCTTTTCCTGGAAAAAGAGGCCATTTGCTTTTTAGGCCGCTTTTTCGAGGCTCGTCCCCAGCTATTCGCTCTGATTTCGAGTTTACGGAATAAGAAAGCGAGTAGCCCGATGTCTCACTACGAACTGCGGTGCCGCGAATGCGGACGGACTTGGGGAAACCAGCCCCGCTCCATCTGCGACGATTGTTTCTCCCCCCTGGAAGTTGCTTACGACTACGACGCGCTGCGCGGCCAGATGGCGCGAGGAACGTTCAGTCGTGAGCAGATCGCCCAGCGGCCGCCGAACATGTGGCGCTACTCCGAACTGTTGCCCCTCCCCCAAGGGCTTTGAACCGCGGCTGCCGGTCGGCTTCACTCCTCTGTTTCAGGCTCCACGCCTCGCGAAACAGTTGAGTGGGGACAAAGCTGGAAAGACCGCCGCCGCGGGAAATCTCTACATCAAGAACGACGCCGTCTGTTTCCCCACGCTGAGCTTCAAAGACCGCGTGGTTGCGGTCGCGATCTCGCAGGCGAAAGCCTTCGGCTTCGACACCGTGTCGTGTTCCTCGACCGGAAACCTGGCCAACGCCGTCGCCGCCCACGCCGCGCGCGAAGGACTGAAGGCTTGGATCTTCATTCCCTCCGACCTCGAGCCCGCGAAGATTCTCGGCACCAACGTGTTCGGCGCGAAAGTCGTGCGCATCGCCGGCAACTACGATCAAGTCAACCGTCTCTGCTCGCAGATTGCCGACGAGCATCGCTGGGGCTTCGTCAACGTCAACCTGCGTCCTTATTATGCCGAGGGATCGAAGACGGTCGGCTTCGAAATCGCCGAGCAACTCGGCTGGCGCTTGCCCGATAACGTCGTTTGCCCCATGGCTGGCGGATCGCTGATCGTTAAGATCAAGAAGGCGTTCGATGAGCTGATCAAACTGGGCTTGGTCGAAGGCAAGGATGTAAAGTTCTTCGGAGCGCAAGCCACCGGCTGTTCTCCGATTTCAACCGCGGTCAAGACTGGCAGCTCGGAAATCGAGCCGCAGAAGCCGACGACCGTCGCGCGTTCGCTGGCCATCGGCAATCCTGCCGACGGACATTACGCGATCAAAGTCATCAAAGGCAGCGGCGGATGGAGCGAAGACGTCAGCGATCCGGAAGCTGATCAACTCCATCAAACTGCTGGCGGAAACCGAAGGCGTCTTCACCGAGACCGCGGGCGGCGTGACGGTTGGCACTGCCGGCAAACTCTATCGCCAGGATCGCATCCTGCCCGATGAGACCACCGTGCTGTGCATCACCGGCAACGGCCTGAAGACCACCGACGTGCTCGCCGGCGTCTACGAGACCGAACGCCCGATCGCTCCGAAGCTGACGGAGTTCGAAGCCTACCTGCAGCAGACGCTGAGCCCCTCCGAAATCCCCGGAGTCATTGCCGAAGCCGAAGCCACAGGCGTAGGAGCGTAATCATGCCGATCACCGTACAAATTCCGACTGCACTGCGCCGCCACACCGAAGGCGTGGGTTCCATCACCTGCGCGGCGTCGAATCTCGCAGACCTGTTCTCTGTCCTCGACGAAAAGTTTCCCGACCTGAAGCCGCACCTGCGCGACGACAAGGGCCAGGTCCGCCGCTTCCTCAACATCTACGTGAACGAAGAAGACATCCGCTTCCTCGGCGGGCCAACCTACGCCTTCCAGGAAGGCGACGAAGTCCTGCTGGTGCCGTCCATCGCCGGCGGGACAGATTAAGTTCGGAAGTCAGAAGTCAGAATGAAGAAGTAAAACCAAACATCGTGATTCTTATTTCTGCATTCTGACTCCATACTTCTGACTGGTTATTGCGGTGTTTCCGCCGACACTTGCCCGGTCGACAGATGAAGTTCCTTCGTACGCTCGATCACCCACTCGGGAAACGCCGGAGCGCCCTGCGGAATCTTGCCCTGCGTAATTGCCCAGTGATCGATCCAACCCGTGCCTTCCTCTCCGACGTAGTTGTCGGGCAGGCTGTAGGCTTGATCGCCTAACGCATTCTCCAGCGTGATGAAGCGATATCCTCGCTTGCGCAGAACCTCCAGCAGTTCGCCGATGTGGTCGGCTTCCAGATTGCTGGCATGCAGCAGCAGGATCTGCTTCGGCTCGTAGCCGACGATCTTCGCCGAAAGCTGCTCGGTATAAGCGATGGCCGCCTCGTGATAGGCGAGATACTCTTTCACGATCTGCTGCTGGAGCGCCGTATCATTACGCTTCTTGGCATCTTCGTAGAGCCCGGCGAACATCCAGTCCCAGCCGTCGAGCGTGATGGGAGCGATGCGGTACCCGCGCTCGACCAGGAACGCTTCCGCCTGCCGCCGCGTGAGCAGGTCGCGCCCGGTATCGAGATAGGGATGGCGGAAGTAGCGCAGCTTCATCTTGCGCTGCGCCAGCAGCATGCGGGTTACGCTCTCGCCCTGGATCACGTCGTCTTCCCACGCCTTCAAGCCAACCTGGTTCAGCGAGGCGTGGCTGAAGGTATGGTTCCCCAGCTCAAACCCATAGTCGAGCCACATCTGGAGAGCCTTGATGCGTTCGTCGACTTCTCCCGGCTTGTAGAGCTTCTTCTCGTTCACGAAGCCGACGACGGGAATCGTCTGATCGCGCAGTGTGCCCAACAGTTTCACCGTCAAGGCCGTAATGTCGGCCGCGGGCAGACGGTCAGCCATTCCCGCGGGAAGATCGTCAATCGTAATGGCAACCTGGCGGTCCGGTTTTTGCGGGGTTTGCGAATTCGCGGACGCAGGGACAAAGTAGACCGTGCAGAGAACTGCGAGTAACATCGGCAGCCGTTTCATAGAGCGGATCCCCTTGAGCATAATGGAAGAGCGAAAACCACAAAGGACACGAAGGTTCACGAAGGATGCCCAATGCGAAGTACTTCGCAGGGGTATTAGAACATGAGAGGAGGATGGAAGAACGTGGGGAGTCGGGAGATTTCGCATCCTGACAGGATCCACAGAGCGGATCCCCTTGAGCATAATGGAAGAGCGAAAACC
>CAVPXW010000017.1:0-71981 GCA_963709865.1 uncultured Acidobacteriota bacterium | reverse complement strand
CAAAGGACACGAAGGTTCACGAAGGATGCCCAATGTGAAGTACTTCGCAGGGGTATTAGAACACGAGAGGAGGATGGAAGAACGTGGGGAGTCGGGAGATTTCGCATCTTGACAGGGTGATGTATAATCTAACTAACTGGTTAATTAAGAATTATGCCTCGACTTCTTCGCCGCCGCTCACGCCTCTCCCCGCGCATGGGTTCCCGCGGCCAGCCCGAGGAGAGCCGTGCCGCCATCCTGCAGGCTGCCGCGCACGAGTTTGCCGAGCACGGCATTGCCGGAGCCCGCACCGACGCCATCGCCCGCGAAGCCCGCGTTAACAAGGCCCTGCTGTACTACTACTTCAAAGACAAAGAGACTCTGTACGGCGCCGTGCTCGAGGACGCATTCTCCGGCCTGAAGGCCACCGTCTTCCGCGTACTCGACGGCGACCTGGCTCCGCGCGAAAAGATGATGGCTTACGCCGGCGCCTATTTCGATTTCATCGCCTCCAACCAGCTTTATCCCCGGCTGATGCAGCGCGAGATGATGCGGGCGCGCGAAGGCCAGTCGCAGCACATCGACAAAGTGATCAAGAACTATATTCAGCCGATTTTCGCCCGAGTCAGCGAACTGATACGCAAGGGCATCGCGGACGGCGAATTTCGTCCGGTGAATCCCGCACATTTTGTTCCGTCCATGGTCGCCATGATCGTTTTCTATTTCAGCAGTGCCCCCATGATGCAAAAGATCGTGGGCTTTAATCCCCTGACCCCGGAGCGGATCGCCGAGCGGAGGGCCGCGGTGCTGGATTTCATTTCCGCCGCGCTGTTCCGTCATGAACGAAACCGTCCCGAACGCAACGCCACGCAAGGAGCACGCTCATGAGCGCGCGTAACAAGTTTTTCATCCTTCTCGGAATCATTTTCGTGATTGCCGCGACCTACTACTTTTTCTCGACCGACCACTCGCGGGACCTGGTGCTGATCGGCACCGTCGACGCCAACCAGGTCATCGTGAGTGCGCAGGTGAGCGGCCGCATCCAGAAGTTGCTGGTGGATGAAGGCACCCCGGTGAAGGCCGGAGACTTGATTGCCGTGCTCGATCCGTCCGAGTTAGCGGCGCAGGAGGCTGCGGCTACGGCGACGATCTCCAGCCTGCAACACAAAGTCGCTGAGATGCAGCACACCGAACGAATCGACCTCGGGTTCCACGTCGAGCGACGTGGCCAACGCGCAGGCCAAGCTTTCGTCGGCGAAAGCACAACTGCTGCAGGCAAAAGCCGCATTGGACCGCACCGCCAGCGACAGTCGCCGCACCATCGAACTGGCCAAGGCCGGAATCGCGTCCGATCAAGAGCGGGTGCAGGCTGAGACAAATCTACAAGCGGCCCAGGCGACGGTGCAGGCGCAGCAGGAACTGGTTCGAGCCGCCGAAGCCGATCTGAACTCGGCCATCGCGCGCACCCAACAGGCGAATGCGGCGAAAAGCACCGTGGCTTCCACGGAGGCCGACGTCAAGAGTGCGATTGCGCAGAAAAATCAGGCTGCCGTCCGGTTGGGCTATACCAACGTATACGCGCCGGTCAGCGGGACGGTTTCCGTGCGCGCCGCGCGCCAGGGAGAAGTTGTCAACATCGGCGCGCCCATCGTTACCATCGTCGATCTGAGCGACACCTGGGCGCGAGCCGCGATCCCGGAGACCTATGCCGACCACATTGGCTACGGTGATGTGCTGCGCGTGCGTTTGCCCGGAGGAACCGTGATGAGCGGCAAAGTCTTCTTTAAAGGCGTGGAAGGGGACTTCGCCACGCAGCGCGATGTGAGCCGCCGCAAGCGCGATATCAAAACTATCGTGCTGAAAATCCGCATGGAGAATCCCAAAGGCGCATTCGTTCCCGGCATGACCGCCGAAGTGCTGGTGTCGCCGGAGCAACTGAAGGGCAGCAGTACGCAGAGCGCCGCCGCGGAGCAACGCTGATGGCCGAATTGAATTCCAAGTCGAACGATGCGACCCACCCGGCAGCGACCGAGATGGGTTCCGTGCTGGAGAAGCCCGTCTACGACCCCACTGCGCCGTCTGCTATCGAGGTCGAGCACATCGTCAAGAAATACGGCGACTTCACCGCGGTCGACGACGTTTCCTTCAGCGTGAAGGAGGGCGAGATTTTCGGCTTGCTCGGTCCCAATGGAGCGGGGAAGTCGACGCTCATTCGCATGATGACCACGCTGATCCCGATTACTGCCGGGAAGGCGCGCATCTCCGGGCACGACGTCGCCAGGGAACCGAATGCGGCCCGGCGCATGATTGGCGTGATTCCGCAGGCTCTGACCAGCGACCTGGATCTGACGATCGAAGAGAACATGAGTATTTACGCCAAGCTCTACGACGTTCCGGCGAAAGAGCGCAAGAAGTCGATCGAGGAACTCCTGGAACTGGTGGACCTCACGAAATGGCGCAATGCGGCAACCAAAACGCTTTCCGGCGGCATGCGCCGAAGGCTCGAGATTGCACGCGGCCTGGTGCACCATCCGAAGATCTTCTTTCTCGACGAGCCGACCACGGGACTGGATCCGGTATCGCGTGTCGCCGTGTGGGAAATGTTGGGCAACATCAAGGAACACCGGAACCTGACCATCCTGATCACCACGCATTACATGGATGAAGCCGACCGGTTGTGCGACCGCATCGCCATCGTAGATCACGGCAAACTGGTCGCGCTGGACGCGCCCAGCGCCCTCAAGGCAAGCGTACCGGGATCGAACGTGATCGAGGCGCAGTTCGAGAATCCTCCCGCCGATTGGGAGCAGCGGCTGCATGCCCTCACCGAAGTGACCTCAGTGCAGCATGAAGGCGCCGGAATGTATCGCGTGCTCACCGGCAACGGCTCGCGGACGACCACTGAACTGGTGGAGATGGCGGTGACGTCCGGGGTTCCGGTGAAGTCGCTCTCGGTGCAGAACACCACTCTCGATGACGTCTTCGTGCACTACACCGGAAGACAGCTGCGCGATGAACTGCAAAAAGCGTACGCCTTCGTAATGCCGCAACGGCCGGGGTTGCAGCCCTAGCGAGTCGCGAGCCCTGAGTCCGGAGTCGCGAGAGCCCCAAGACTCGATGAACTCGGGCGCAGGTTCAGCGGGGGGCTGATCAACTCTGTGAAAGAGACATGAACGAACTCGGGGCTCAAGGACTGGGGACTCAGGACTGATTTATGAACCGAATGATGGCCATTGTCGAGCGCGAAATGCGCAAGTTCTTCCGCTCGCCGGCGCTGATGCTGGCGTCCATGATCTTTCCGCTGGTGCAGCTGATCATTTTGGGTAACGCTTTCGGCGGAAAAATTCATGATGCCCGGGTTGCGATCGTTGACCAGGATGGCGGCACGCAGGCATTGCGGGTGCGCGAGGCCTTCGACTCGGTCCGCGCGAACATCCGCACCTTCGTTCCCATCTATTACGACAGCGACAAGCAGGCCATGGAAGACGTGCGCAACGGCAAGCTGGAAGGCGCGGTCATCATCCCGCCGCAGTTCTCGCGCCGCGTCTACGAGCAGAACCACCCGCGCATCGCGCTGGTCGTCGACAACAGCGACAACTTCATGAGCTCGGCGGTCGAGGCCGAGTTGACCGAATTGACCAACTCGCTCAACCAGCCCGCGGTCTCACCCCGCATTTTGCAGCAAACGGCGCTGGATATTGTCGAACTCTATCCCTATATCGAATACATGAAATTCCTGCTGCCCGGGTCGCTGGCGCTCGCGATGTTTGTGTCGGTCATGATCGGCGGCGGCATGCTCTACATCGACGACAAAGCGCGCGGCGTGCATGAAGGCTACCTGGTTACGCCCATTACCAAGCTCGAACTGGTGCTGGGGCTGAACCTCGCCGGCGCCATCAAGGCCGTGATGACGGGCGTGATTATCGTCGGGATCGGATCGCTGCTGGCGGGTGTGGGGACAATTTTCAATCCCTTGACCATAGTAGGGCTTCTGGTCATGATCGTGCTGACCTCACTGGCCTTCAACACCATGATGTTTCTCCTCATGGTGCGCATCGAAGATCCGCTGGTGCCCCGGGCCATGTTCGGCATTCTCAACACGTTGTTGTTTTTTCCCAGCGGTTCGGTCTATCCCATCCAGGCGTTCCCTCCGTGGCTGCGCTTCATTGCGAAGTGCGATCCCTTTACCTATGCGGTCGACGGATTCAAGTGCCTGCTGCTCAAAGAGACCACGCTCGCCGCCGTGTGGGGAGACATGCTCTTCTTGTCCATCTTCGCAGCCGTCACGCTCGGGATCGCCATTCCGTTATTCAAGCGGACCCTGTAGCAGAAATTGAGTAATTGGGTAATTTGAAATTGGGTAATTGAGAATCCGGACGCCTATTTTTTCGACAATTACTCAATTACCCGATTACTCAATTTCCCAATTCTTCTCGGGAACTTTTGCTTTGTCTGCCGTGTCCGTTATGCTAGAGAGGTATGACACTTCTGGATGCCCAAGAGTACGACGTAGGAAAAGCGCGCAAGCGCAGGAAGCGGATCATTTCGGCGATCGTAATCGCCGTGATCGTGTTCTGCCTGGGCTGGTGGTTCCGCTATTGGCCGGAGGAACGTCGCGTCGGTCATTTCTTCGATGCCCTGCAGAAGCAGGATTACAACACGGCCTACGGCATCTGGATGCATGATCCGCAATGGCAGCAGCATCCCGAGCAGCATCCGAAATATCCCTTCAACGAGTTCTATCGGGACTGGGGACCGGGCGGTGAGTGGGGGCTTATCAAGACCCAGAAAGTCTACGGCGCGAGCACTTGCCCGGGCGGCGGCAGTGGCGTGGTGGTGGACGTGGTCGTGAACGATCGCTCGGAGCACGCGCAGGTCTGGGTGGAAAAGTCCGACAAGACGCTCAGCTACCCGCCCTGCGAACTGGTCTTTCGCTAAGGTTAGGCGCGGTCAATGGGACACGGGCGCGTGGGCGAGCGACTCCAGGGCTTTCGTCAGGGTCGCATCATCGCTGATATTCACGCAGGTTTTTGAGCGGTCAATCTGGCGCATCAGCCCGCACAGAACCTTTCCCGGCCCGACTTCGATGAATGTCCGCACACCTTGCGCGATCAGCAGGCGCATGCACTGCTCCCACTTCACCGATCCCGTGACCTGCCGGACCAGGGTGTCGCGGGCGCGCAGATCGTCGGTCACCAGTTCGGCTTCCACGTTACAGGCAACGGGATAGACGGGTTTCTGCAGCTGCAGAGCGTCGAGATCAGCTTGCAGACGATCCTGCGCGGGCTTCATCAGCGAACAATGGAAGGGCGCGCTGACGGGCAACAGCTTGGCGCGCTTAGCGCCGCGATCGTCCGCCAGCTTGGCCGCGCGCTCCACCGCAGCCGTGTTGCCGGAGATAACGATCTGCTCCGGCGAATTGATGTTGGCGGGTTCGCAGACTTCGCCCTGCGCTGCGTCGTGGCAGACCGCGGTAACTTTCGCCGCGTCCATGCCCAGGATGGCGGCCATCGCACCCACCCCGACCGGCACGGCTTCCTGCATGTACTTGCCACGGTGGCGCACGGTGCGCACAGCATCGGCAAAGCTGAACGTTCCGGAAGCGACGTGGGCGGAGTATTCGCCGAGACTGTGCCCCGCGACGTAGCTGGGCTTGGGGATGCGCGTCTCCAACACCCGCAGCGCCGCGATCGACACGGTCAAAATGGCCGGCTGCGTGATCTCGGTCAGGCGCAGCTGATCTTCCGGTCCCTCGAAACACACGGTGGAGAGCTTGTAGCCGAGGGCGTCGTCCGCTTCTTCAAAAGCGTGGCGGGCGGCCGGATACTTCTCCGCCAGATCCTTGCCCATGCCGACCGCCTGCGAGCCCTGGCCGGGGAACAGCAGCGCAATTGTGCTTTCAGTCATGAAGTGATTGTGATCATTGGAGAATTTAGTAACTGGGTATTTTTCCAGAAAGCGTTGTGGGTGTTTCAATGACCCAATTACCAAATTGCTCAATTACCCAATTGCAGCGGGCGCCGGGCGTACAGCCGCCAGCCCGCGCTCGATTGATCCGTTAATCCCGCGCTCGGAAAATTCCGCCGCCACCCGCACCGCATTCTTGATGGCGTTGGCGTTCGACGAGCCATGGGTGATGATGCACACGCCACGCACGCCCAGCAAGGGCGCGCCTCCGTATTCGGTGTGGTCGAGCCGCTTCTTGAAATCGGTGAAGGCGCTGCGCGAGAGCAGCGCTCCCACCTGGCGCGTGATGGTCGCCTTGAGCGATTCCTTCAACGCCGTGCGCACCAGGTTGGCCACGCCCTCGGAAATCTTGAGCGCGACATTGCCCACAAATCCGTCGGCCACAATCACGTCGACCTTCCCGTTGTACAGATCGCGGCCTTCCACGTTGCCCACAAAGTTCAGCGGAAGCTGCTTGAGCAACTGGAACGATTCGCGGGTCAGGTCGTTCCCCTTGCTTTCCTCTTCGCCGATGGAAAGCAATCCTACGCGCGGTCCCGGTGTCCCCGGCCTTTTGCCGAACATATCTCCAAACATGGCGCGAAAATAGACGTCGCCCATGACGGCAAACTGTTCCAGATTCTGGGGCGTGCAATCGACATTGGCGCCGACGTCGAGCAGCATGGCGGGATTGCCCGGTGCGGTCGGGAACACCGCGGCCAGTGCCGGACGGTCCACGCCCGCTACCGCGCCCAGCACGACTTTCGCCGTGGCCATGGCCGCGCCCGTATTGCCGGCGGTGACGAAGCCCGCCGCCTGGCCTTCGCGCACCATGCGCAGGCCGACCCGCATGGAGGAATCGCGCTTGGCGCGAATCGCCTCCACCTTGTCTTCCATGGTAATGAATTCGCTGGCGTGGACGATTTCAATGGGCAGGCGCGCGGCCGCCGAGTGGCGATCCAGTTCCGCCTTGACCACATTCTCTGGGCCGACCAGCAGCACCCGCATCCCGTATTGACGCGCCGCCAGTATGGCGCCCTCAATCTCGGGCTTGGGAGCACGGTCCGAACCCATCGCATCCAGCGCGATCACGCTAGGCATGGTGTCTTTGAGCTAGCTGGCTTCTTTCACGTCCAGGACTTCGCGTCCTTTATAGTACCCGCATTTGGGGCAGGCGCGGTGCGGCATCTTTTTCTCGTGACAGTTGGGGCACTCGGAGAGGCTGTGGCCTTTCAGTGCGTCGTGGGCGCGCCGGGTTGAGGTGCGCTTCTGGGAGTGTCGCCGTTTTGGATTAGGCATGGTAGTGAATTCCTCTCGCGGGGCCTTCGGGCCTGCCGCTCAAAATTAGCACTCGGCACCCGGCATTCAGCGCTTGCTACTGAGTGCTGATTGCTGAGGGCTTCTTAGTGTTCCAGCTTGCTGCGAATCTCCCGCAACGCCGTCCACCGCGGATCTGCCACCGTCGTGGAGCAGGAACACGGTCCTTCATTCAAATTCTTGCCGCAATGCGCGCACAGTCCCTTGCAGTCTTCCCGACAGGTGACTTTCAAGGGCAAGGCCAGCAACACTTGTTCGCGCAAAACGTCTTCCAGCAGAATGCCGTCGCCTTGATAATAGCCGATCTCGGCTTCCGCAGCGGTCACCGAAAGCTCGTCGCGGCCCGCATCCGCCCCGAGCGGCCGGTAGAGCAATTCGAACTCGCGGACAATGTCCTGCGGCACCGGCTCAACGCAGCGGGCGCATAGTAATTCGAGCCCTGCGGTCAGCCGTCCCCGCAGCCGTATGTCCTTTATTACCTCGTGCTTGCCGTGATGCTCCTCGACGATTTCAGCGTGTCCGGAAGCCTGCAGCGGCGAGCGCTGCCGGGCTTCGCTCTCCCAGGTCGATGACACCGGGCTGAAACACCTCCTCAAAATCCAGAGGCTGGCGTTCCAATTCATGGATGTCCAGGAACATTGCGAAACCTCCGCGGCAATGTGCTGATACCGGCCCGCGGAAGCACGCCAAGAGGCGTAAGTACCGCAAGGAGCAAGACTTAGGATAATTGGCGGAGCGCTGATGTGTCAAGAAACTCGGCTTGGTCACGGGAGCTATTCGTACCGCAGAGCCTCGATGGGATCCAGGCGCGAGGCCCGGATGGCAGGCACCATGCCGCTCACCAACCCTACGGCCGCCAGGATCAGCGTGGCCACGATCAGAGTGCTCGGAGAAATGACCAGGCGGATGTCGCCGGCTTCCGCGTTCTTGGCCATCGCGCTGTATAGGGTGAGCCTTCCGGCGGAGAGCGAGACCCCGTAGGCCAGGATGACTCCGAGCGCGCCGCCCAGGAAAGTGATGGTGAGAGATTCGGCCAGGAACTGAAACAGGATGTGACTCCGGCGCGCGCCCAGCGCCTTTTCCACACCGATCTCGCGAGTGCGCTGCGTCACCGAGACCAGCATGATGTTCATCAGTCCAACTCCGCCGATGCCCAACGTGAGTGTGCCGATGAAACCCAGCAGAATCTTCAGGCCGATGGTAATCATTTCGAACTGGTGGACCTGCTCCATGAGGTTAAACACCAGCATGGCGCGCCGGTCGGTGGGGTTGAACTTGTGCTGCGATGGCCATCACGGAGCGCACGGTGCTGTTCCAGATCTTCGTAGGCAGGGGTCTCATAGTTGAACCAGATGGAGTCGAGATAGTGAGTGTCTTTAAGATCGCTCATGGTGGTGAAGGGGATGTAGATCACGCGGTTGATATTGTCATCGCCCGCTTGCATTTTGGGGCTCAGAATCCCGATCGACTTCGAAGCTGAGGCCATCGATGCGGATTCGTTCGCCCAGCGCGTTACGTCCGGAGAAGAGCTTTTCTTTGGCCTCGGAACCAATCACGGCGACGCGGGCGTGCTGGATCTCGTCTTCCGCGTTGTAGAAGCGGCCCTGCGCCAGTTTGAGCGCGCGGATGGAAAGCACGTTGGGATACTTGCCGGTGACGTTGAAGGTGTACGTCCTGGTCTCGTACTGGATGTTTGCCTGCTTGGACCAGCTTCCGGAGTGATGTGGCTGATCTGAGGAATGTTGGTGGTGAGCATGTCCACGTCGTCGAGGGTAAAGCGGATGGGCACGCCAGCCTTCTGGCCGCCAGCCTGCATCGAGGTGCGGCCGGGGACCACGATCATCAGCTTGGTGCCGAAGTTGGCGAAAATGTTGGCGCAGGCCTGGCCGAAGCCGTTGCCGTAAGCGAGCAGCATCACGACCGTGGCAATTCCCCAAGCCATGCCCAGCATGGTGAGCGCGGTGCGGCGCCGGTTGTACCGCATGGCGCCGTAGGCTTCGCGCAGCAAATCACGCAACATCGTCTTAATCCCTTGTCCTTAACCGCGTCTACTCCTGCCGCAGGGCTTCCACCGGTTGAGCATGGCGGCTTTGCGCGCGGGATAGAGTCCGGCAGCGACGCCCGCCAGCGTCAAGCTGCCGATCGCCAGAATGGCCGATGTCGGGCACCAGCTTGGGAGGATCGAAATCGCCCGGGCCCTGAACTGCGTCCCAGCAGGGCCATCAGGCCGCCGGCCAGCCCCATACCGATCAGCCCACTACAAGAGCGTCAGAAGAATTCCCTCCAGAAAAAACTGCACCAGAATGCTGCGGTTGGTGGCGCCCAGGGCCTTGCGCAATCCGATCTCGCGGGTGCGTTCGCTGACCGCCACCAGCATGATGTTGATGACGCCAATGGCGCCCAGGGCCAGCGTCACGAGTCCCACCGTGCCCAGGAACTCGTTCATCGCGTCGAAGATCATGCCCATCATTTCGGCCTGCTTGACCGTATCCCATGCCTTCGAAGGCGTCTCGTCGCGGTAGTCGAAGCCGTGATTGCGGGCGATGATCTTGCGGACGTCTTCCTGCGCCAGCAAGTGGTCAGCGCCACGCGGGGCTGATAGTTGATGAAGGAGATGGCGTCTTGGTCGTTCTCGCCCTTCAGCGGGAAGTACGTGGCCATCACCTGATAAGGGATGTAGCCGCGCATGTTGGTGAAATTGTTCGTCGCCCCGGCCGACGCGCTTCAGCGTGCCGATCACCTCAAAGCTATGTCCGTTGAGCAGGACGGCTGCGCCGACGCGCGGGTCGCCCGGAGAACAGGTTCCGGGTCATCTCATCACCGAGGACGACGACGTTGCGTTTCTGAGTCTCATCCAGGCCATTGAGCCAGCGGCCCTGCTTGATAGGAAGATAACGTATCCCATTGATATTGCGGCTCCACGCCGAAATCTGGCCGTTGGCGCTGGCGAACTCGCTGACCGCGCGCACGTCATCGCGAGCCAGGACCGGCGAAGCGTCGCGGACGTGCGGAGCTTCCTTGCGGATGTCGCGATAGTCCTGATAGGTAAGCAGATAGTTGCGGGCGGAGTTCATGCTGCCCGCGACGGCGGGCGCCCGGCCGGGAAAGATAAACATGATGTTTTCGCCGTATTCGGACAGACCGCGCTTGTTTCCCGAGCGGAACCCTTCGCCCAGGCCGACGAGCAGCAGCAATGATCCCACACCCCAGGCAATGCCGAACATGGTGAGGAACGAGCGCAGCTTGTGCGCCCACAGGGTGCGGAAGATTTGCGCGAAGATGTCCAAGATCATCCGCATAATCACCGACATTGTACCTTTGACCGTCTCTAACCCGGGACAATTTTCGTTTATCCGATCAGACCGATAGACTTCTTGAAACAAAACCCGCTTGCGGCCCGTTTCCGCTGAACTCCCCTATATCCCCGCGGTGAATCACCGCTCATCTGCCCGGCTGTGATTTCTGACAGTAGGCAGCCCAGTCCTCCAGTGATAAACAATCCGGTAAGCAAGCTGTAGCTGTGAGCCTGAGCGTCAGTCACGCCAACCGTCAAGAGGAGCAGAGATCATGAACAACACGAGGACTGCAAAAATGGTATCCATCGCAACCTTGTCCCTGACCGCCCTGTTGCTAATGGGCGGCGTCGCCGCGGCGCAAAACCTGCAGGGAGTGATCAATGGCAGAAGCGGCGCCACCATGACCCTGCGGACTCAGGATGCCGGCACTGTAGTGGTGGTCCTCACCCCATCCACCGAGGTGGACGAGGTTGAGGGGCTGTTTAAAGCCCGCAAGAAAGAGATGGGCCTCACCGCCCTGATCCCAGGCCTACCGGTGCAGGTGCAAGGATCCTACAATGCTCAGAACCAACTGGTGGCGGACACGGTTAAGTTCAAAGGCGACGATCTCAAGAATGCCGAAGACATTCAGGCGGGCATAACTCCGACCGAGCAGCAGGTGCAGGCGAACCAGCAGCAGATCCAGCAAAGCGAGCAACAAATTCAGGCCCAGAAGCAGGCACTGCAGCAGCAACAGCAACAGCTTCAGGCCGAGCAGCAGCAGACTGCCGCGAACCAGGCCGCCATTGCCGCGAACAAAGCGGCCATTGCTGCTGACAACAAGCGCTTTGGTGAATTGGCGGATTACAACATCCTGGGCGAAGTGACGGTTTACTTTGCCAACGGCAGTACGCAGATTGAAGCCAAGTACGATCCGCAACTTCTGCAACTGGCGCAGCAGGCCAAGGGCATCACTGCATACATCATTCAGGTTCAGGGATACGCATCCAAGGTAGGCAGCGCCGCGCTGAACCAAAAACTCAGCGCGGAGCGTGCTGACCACGTGCTCGAGTTTCTGGAACAGCAGGGAAACATTCCGCTGACCAACGTCCTTGCTCCAGGCGCGATGGGCACCAGCAGCCAGGTCGCTCCGGACGCAACGGCGGAGGGTCAAGCCGAGAATCGACGGGTCGTGGTCAGGATTCTCCAGAACAAAGGCATCGCCGGCACATAAACAAATGTGCCGACTCCTGGGGCCCGAGCAGAGATGGGTGCTGCAACCAGCCTTTGCGCCACTTATTTCCCGGGCCTCAGTAAATCACCTTCAGCGAGAACTGGACCTGCCGGGACGATCCCGCGGTCTTGCTGATGATGCCAAACCCGCTACCGCGCACAATATTCGATGGCAGCCCGAAATTCACGATGTTGAACACGTTGAAGAACTCCGCACGGAATTCCAGTGTGCCGAATTCAGCGCCCCCGCGATGCCCAAAGGGCGTGTCTTTAATCAACGCGATATCAAAGTTGTGGAACCCAGGTCCGCGGAACGTGTCGCGCCCCAGCGTTCCGAAACGCCCCTGATTCGGCCCCGTCCCGCCCGGCACGTTAATTGGAATATTGAAGAACGACGGGTTGTTCGCGCCCAGTCCGAAGTAGTCGTCGCGCACCGTCCGGCTCGTCGAAAAATGCGGCGTCGAAACCAGATCCGGCCGATCCGTGCCACCCGCACCCACGCCCGTCTGCTGGATGCCTGAATACGCGCTGAAGGGCGATCCCGTGGTCAGCGTCGTGATATTCAGAAACTGCCAGCCCTTGGTCACCGCTTTGCCCAGCGGCTTGCAGAAAGCCCACCCGATCCAGCGGCAGCAACTGGATCACACTCAGCGAGAAGACGTGCGTCACGTCGAACGTGGACGGGCCTTTTTCCGCCGACGGATTCCACGGATCCTGCGGCAGCGTCTGCAGAATCGTCCCGGCTGTACCGAACAGTCCACCCAGCACCGCGCTCGTATCATCAATTGACTTCGAATACGTGTAGCTGGCCTGCAACCCCAGCCCCGCCCGGGCAGAGTTCTTCGTAGCGCTGGCCTGCAGCGAGTGATAGGTGGAATGCGAACCGCTGGTTATCAGCAGTTCCTGTCCGTACCCTCCAGTGGCCTGCCCCGCGGCGTTGAACTCCGTGAACGGCGCGTGCGCCGGATCGGCTCCGGTATAACTGTTCGGGGAATAGACCCTGGCTAGATGAATTCCCGCCGTCGCCACGTACGAGACGTTGACTTTCACGTCGCGGAAGTCGTGATCGACGCCCGCCGTCCAACTGCCGATGTAGCCGTTGCCAAAATTGCGGGCGATGCCGGTGATGGTAAGCAACTGCACCTGATTGCCGGGCGTGAGCGCAGTCAGGTCTTTCTGGAATCGCGGCATATCCATCACGGTGTTCGCCGGAACATCCTGGGTTCTGCCAGTCGCGAAAATGGGCTGCCCCTGGACGTTGTAAGCGGTGGGCAGATTCACCGGCACAAACGTATCTTGAAATGGAACTGAAATCCCCGGCAACGCGGTTATGTAGGGCGCGAAAACAAAGGGAATCCCCGCCGTCAGAAAATTATCCTGCCACAAGTTGGGAATCAGTCGCGTTGATGGCGCCTCCAGCGTGCAGCACCGTATGCTTGCCCAGCGCGTAATCCAAACCCAGTCGCGGTCCCCATCCGTTCCAGTCCTGGTTATAGGGAGGCTGCGGGTTGATCAGCATGATCTGCGTGGCGGTGCGATCGCCATAGGATGCGGGTTTGCCATCCGCGCCCAGGAACACGGGAAGCGAAGTGCGCTTGGTCGCTTCATGAATGCGGCTGTTCACTTCGTAGCGCAATCCGTAGTTGACGGTGAGTTGCGCAGTGGCCTTCCAGGCGTCTTGAAAGTAGAAGTTGTAAGCTTCGCGCCGTACCCCTGCCTCATCGAATTTGTTGCCGATGGGCGTGATGCTGGCCGGCGCCGTGATGTTGTAGGAATAAGGCGTCGCGGTCAGCAAACCGGTCAGCGAGTCGGGCAGCGGATCTCCCTGGCTGAATGTTGTGCGTACCGCTCGCCGAAGGAATGTCCACCGGCGAATACGCCGTGCCTCCGCCAAATTCGTAGGCTCCATTTGGATTCGTCCCAAAAATCGTGGAATCGCGGTTCACCCGTATCTCCCCTCCCCACTTGAAAGCATGCGAGCCGCGCACCCAGGCCATGTCCTGCTTGAACTGATAAAGATTGCTGTACGATCCGAAAATCGATCCCGCCGCGGAATTGAAGCCCTGAAACAACCCGTCGGCGAAGCCGATGCCCGGCTGCGTGTGATTGGTCGCCGGAAAAAACGGCGTGCTGCGGATGTACCCGAACGATGTTTCAGAAATAAGATGTGGAGTAATCGTCCGCGTGTACTTCACGCCCGCATTGCGCTGGTGATCGAAGAACTGCACTCCGAAACGTGGGATCGATCGCCGTCTGGTCGGGATTGGTCAGCGGCCCTGTGACCTGATTCAGGCTGAACCGCGTCAGCAGCGTCGCCTTGCTTCGAAATCAGGTGGTCGACCCGCACCGAGAACTGGTCGGTGCGCGTCGAGATCTTCGACGAGGTGGCATAAGTGCGATCCCCAAACGCTCCCGACGGCTGGTTCGGCAACGGGTACTGCTTGAGTATGGGCAGCACCGCGGCGTTCACCGGAACCGTCAGCGTGTCGCCGGGAAATGTCAGGGTGTCGACTCCCTGTCGCTCCGCCGCCGTGGGCACGGGAATCACCTGCGTGGTGCCGAGCACCTGGCGAAATCCCTGGTACTCGCCAAAATAGAACGTGCGATTGCGCCCGTCATAGATTCCCGGAAGCACGACCGGGCCGCCATTGGTAAATCCAAATTCATTGCGCACAAACGGAGGAATGCGGCGGTGGCCGGTCGGGTCCTTGTAATCGAAGTAGTTGCGCGCGTCGAACGCCGCGTTGCGCACGAACTCGAACAGGCTCCCATGCATCTGGTTGGTCCCCGACTTGGTCACCACGTTCGTAAAGCTCGCTGCCCCGTGTCCAATCTCAGGCGGCATCACTCCGGAATTGGCCTGCACCTCCTGAATCGCATCCACATTGAAATTGGAAAACGTCGCCCCGCCCAGTTCCGGATCGGTGGTGTCGAAACCATCCATGGCAAACACAGTGGCCGCGCCACGCTGGCCATTTACCGCAAACTGCTGGGTAAAATTGGCGGCGCCATTGGCGTCGGTCATGGTGCCCGCCGCCAGCAGCAGCAAGCTTGCTGAAGTCGCGCGCGTTAAGCGGCAGACTTGAAACCTCCGCGCTGGAAAGATGCTCGCCTCCACTGGCCTGCGCGGAAGCCTCGCCGCCGGAGGCAACCAGACGCAAGTCCTGCCCGGAGGAAGATAGCTGCAGCGACGTCGTCAAAATCGCCGCGTCCGCGACCACCAGGGGAGATGCCGCCTTCGATTCCTTGACCGTCGTTTTTACTGAGACCTCGTAGGCGCCCGCGGCGACGGCGGCAAATGTGAATTTGCCGGTCGCAGCGGTCGTTGCCGTGTAGTCGCGCCCCCCGGAAGTCGAGTGCAGTTTGACCACCGCCTCGGCCACGGGCTTGCCCGAACTGTCATTCAGCACTCCACTCCACGACGCGCCGGAGAGAGCATAGGCGATTGGCGAAGCCAGCAGAACGGCGATCAGACATAGGGTTGGAACGCGATTTCCCGAGGGCATAAAAGAGGACATAAACATGAACTGAGGAATTATAACGGCACCGACTTGCATCGTAGCGCCGGCATCTTGCCGGCGGTCGCGAGGGCATCTTGCCCTCAGATGTGTGCGCGGGACGCCCACAACAGCCGCCGAGACGGCGGTGCTATGTCTTTGCGATCACCTTTGCGGTCCCCTTTGCGGTCCCACCCGCAACGACGAAAGCGCCCTCCGAACCTACGTGATAGCATTTCCTTGACGCCTCTTCCTCTCCTGGCAGCTATGCCCCGCATCCACGCCATCTCGCTCGGCTTCCGTTTCCGCGCTGTGCGGGCTATTCCTAGGCTCCGTCGCAGCGGCTGCCACCGAGCCCCCCTGGCTCGAAATCCACTCCGCGCATTACACTGTCATCACCGACGCGGGCGACAAAAAAGGCCGCGAAGTGGCCCTGCGCTTCGAGCAGATGCGCGCCGTCTTCGCCACCCTGCTGTCGAAAGAGCGGCTCAACCAGTCAGTCCCGCTGACCATCCTCGCCTTCAAGAATGACAAGTCCTACTACCAGGTCGCGCCCCTGCGCCAGGGCCAGCCCATCGACGTCCCCGGATTTTTTCTCCCTGGCGACGATCAGGATTTCATCGTGCTGAACCTGTTCGAGGAGGAACCGTGGCGCGCCGTCGCGCATGACTTCGCCGGCATGCTGCTGAACTACAACTATCCCCCCGCCCAGGGATGGTTCGATGAAGGCCTGGCCGAATATTTCAGTTCGATTCGCGTCGACAACAAACAGGTGGAGATCGGCGGCGACCCCGAACTCGTCCCCACTGGCACCCAAGACATGCTCGGGAACCCGCGCAGCACGCACCCACCCAAGTCATTCACCGAATTGCTCGGCGCCCAAGTCTGGCTCTCTCTGCCCGACCTCTTCACCATGAAGCACGACACCTCGACCCGCAACGAGGGCACGCACCACACCCTCTACTATGCCGAGTCTTGGATCGTCATGCACTACCTGATCCACGAGAAGAAGCTGCCGGAGACCGGAACTTACCTTGGCCTGGCCCTCGTCCAGCACATCCCGGTGGAAGATGCCATTCAGCGGGCTTATGGCATGAGCGCCGCGCAACTGGAACAGGCGGTGAAGGATTACTTCCACGCCCAGACCGGGCTGCTGACTGCGCTGGATGCCGCCCGGCAGCCCAGTGCGAACGCTGCGAATCCTGCGAACTCCAACTCCGGCCAGATGTACCGCTTCCCTGTTCCCGTGGGGCCTGACGATTCGGCCATCACTTCAAAGCCTCTGTCCGAGGCCG
Organism: uncultured Acidobacteriota bacterium; assembly: GCA_963709865.1. Lineage (GTDB taxonomy): Bacteria > Acidobacteriota > Terriglobia > Terriglobales > Acidobacteriaceae > Sulfotelmatobacter. The sequence continues at coordinate 55,439 of CAVPXW010000017.1, read as the reverse complement.
ATGCGCGGGCCTTCTATTTTGCGGTCGCGGTCCGCGTCCCCGAACGCCGCGACTACGGCCTGCAGGAATTGCGGGCTCTGGCGTCGGCGCCGACCGCGGCGGACAGGAAATACGAAGCCAAAAAAGATAAAGAGGAGAGGCGACCGGGCGAAGATCCCGATCAACTCCCCAGCAACGCGATCGGCAACGCTCTCGCCCATCGATTCCTGGCCTGGGACCACATTCAGCACGGTGAATTCGAAGCGGCCGCGACCGAACTGGGGGACGCCGCCGCCCTGAATCCGGGCGACATGTGGGTGCGCTACTACCTGTCGGTATTGAAGTACCGCATCGCGGAGTCCAAGCACACCGATATACAGGGCCTGCCCAACATGATGCTCGACATGAGGGCCGTGCTCGAGTGGTATCCCGAACTCGCCGACGCCTACGATCTGCTGGCGGTCGCCCGCAATGCCGGCGGAGGCCCGGCCGCCGCCATGCAGGCCGAGCGCGCCGCCATCAACCTGAGTCCGCGCAACGAGCGCTATTCCTACCACCTGGCCCAGATTTATGTGGCCAGCAAGAAATGGGAAGCGGCGAACGCACTGCTTGAGCGGCTCAAGGCCAGCAGTGATCCCAACATCGCCGCGCTCGCCCGCGAACTGCTGGACCGGTCCGGAGCCGAACGTAAATATGGCATCCCTCTGAACGCCGGAACTCTGCCGCAACCCAAACTCGCGCCCCAGAAGTCACCTTTCGATGTGTTGGAAGAAGACGCGGCTAAGCGTGCCGCAGCCGAGAAATCGCCGCCAGCGGGCGGACCGGACGACCATCGTCCCACCAAGTTCGTCAACGGCCGCCTGGTCGCGGTCGACTGCTCGCAGGCTCCCGCCGCGATCCTGACCGTCAATGCGGGAGGTGCTGCCCTCAAACTCCGCGCCGCCGACTACAAAGCGCTGGTCCTGATCGGCGCCGACGACTTCTCCTGCGACTGGAAAGACCGCCAGGTCACGGTGAACTACAAACCCGGCGGATCCTCGAGCGGCGACGTCGTCTCGCTCGAAATGCGATAGCGAAGATACCGAACTGCGGATCGCCCGCGGCCAGCGGATGGCTGCCTAGCGTCCGCAATAGTAGAATCCCTCTATCCCATGGTTACACGCTCATGATCACCCGCTCCAACGACTACGTAGAGTATTGTCGCGAGACCGCAAAGCAGGCCCGCGATCCGCACGATCTGGCCCTTCGTGGCAGGGAAAAGAAGGAAGTTACCAAACTGGTGCATCAGCAGATTGCCGATGCGGTCGCTCTTCACTCCGGCGACGACGTTGTGGACATCGGGTGTGGCGATGGCACCATGTTACGAATGGCGGACAGCGCCGGCGCAGGGTCCGCGATCGGACTGCTGGCCACCGACGAGGAAGTTGCCGTGCTCCGCCGCGCAGGCCTCCATGCCAAACAGGGGCTTACCGACCAACTCCCGCTTCCCGATGCGAGCGCCTCCGTCGTCGTCTGCAACAGCGTCCTGCTGGTGGTTCCACGGGAAAAGATTCCTGCGAGTTTGTGCGAGATCCATCGCGTGGCGAAGCCGGACGCCCGTATCTTCCTGGGAGAGATCCCCTGCGAGGAACAGCGCGATCCTACTCCGCAGTTCGCATCGCGACGAGAGCTACTTTCCTACCTGTACCGTAAGCATGGGTTTAGAACGTGGTTTGGAATGCTGCGCAGAATGGCCTACCGACAACTCAGGGGGAAACCCGCGCTCCTGAATAGCGGTACCGCGATTTCTTTCTGGGCTAAGCCAGAAGAATTCATTGCCATGGCTCAAGCAGCCGGCTTGCAGCTTGTACGGCACTGGCAGTGCTGGCACTACACTACGCGCAATAATTATCTGTTTCGAAAACCGGAATAACTTTCGCCGCCGGCAAGATGCGCGCGCAGTCAGATAGGATTCTTGCGCTGCTGCCGAGGGCGCCCAATAAAAAACCCTCCCGCTGGGAACGGGAGGGCCCTGGAATAGTTCGCAGTTTATGCGCGGACAACGTTGGCCGCCTGAAAGCCTTTGGGGCCCTTCAGCAGGTCAAACTCCACGGTCTCACCTTCGTTGAGCGTGCGGTAGCCGTTCTCCTGAATCGCGGAGAAGTGCACGAATACATCTTCGCCCGTGGAGCGCTGGATGAAGCCGTACCCCTTCGCCCCGTTGAACCACTTCACTGTACCTTTCTCTCTCACGGAAAAAACTCCTTTCAGCAATCATGAAGGATGGTTCTTCCGGCTTTCCTCGATCGTCGCCCCGGACGGCCGAAGCCCCCCTCAAAGAAGCCGGTAGAACTTTCGGTTGCGTCTACGATGTGCAGAAGAAAGTACTCCCAAAAAAGAAAAGACTCCTCAGTCCTCACCGCGGTTGTGCATCCGCTGCGCGAACTTCCGGAGCCCCGACAATTTGGCGCGTTTCCACCACACCCAACAAACGTCAACCACTACTGGTCTCACCACCGGACCAATTCCCGGTATTGAGCAACAGATAATAAGCACTATTAAAACGATTCGCAAGAAGAATTAGAAAGAAATCGTAATATGACTAAAGGTCATTATGGGCATTCCCGATAACTTTAACAAAGATAAAGAAATAGCCCGGTAACCACCCCGGAAACTGGGGTTCCCGAGCCCTCTGGTAGGATGAAGCCACGCCGTGTCCATCTCCCCGAATCCGACGATCCCCAGGGCTGAAGCCGCGTTCCGCCGTCCTCCCAGCCTGGTTCTTTCCACCGTGAAATACCTGATGCGGACCGACGTCCACACCTTCGCCTTCTCGGTCGCGGCCAACTCGATTTTGTCGTTCTTCCCATTCGTCGTCCTGCTGATGACTTTGATTCGCCGCGTCTTTCATTCCCGCGTCATGTACGACGTGGTGCTGGAGTTGCTGCGCGACTACCTGCCCGCGGGCCAGGACTTCGTCATCCGCAACCTGAACGCCATGGTCAACTCCCGGCAGCGCGTGCAGGTGGTCTCGCTGATCATCCTGCTGGTGACTTCCTCAGGCGTGTTCCTGCCGCTCGAAGTGGCGTTGAACCGCGTCTGGCGCTTCGAGAACAATCGCTCTTACCTGGGCAACCAGTTGATCTCGCTCAGCCTGGCGTTTGCCTGCGGTGTGCTGGCTTTGCTCTCGATCGCCCTGACCGCCGTCCCGGTTGCGTTCATGGAGTTCTTGCTGCGCGGCTATGGAACGGGCTTTGTGCGGCTGGTGGGATTTCTGATGATGAAGGTGTTCGCCATCGCCGCCAGCATCGCCATCTTCTTCCTGATCTACTGGCTGCTGCCCAACGGCAAAGTCCCGGCGCGGGCCGTGTTACCCGCGGCCATCATTATGGGATTGCTCTCCGAGGCCTTGAAGTACGCCTATATCCTGGCCCTGCCGTGGCTGAATTTTCAGGAAGTCTACGGCCCGTTCGCGCTCTCGGTGAGCATGATGTTCTGGGCGTTTCTGTCGGGCCTGCTGCTTCTGGCGGGCGCCAATCTATCGGCCGAGGAACATCTGCAACACGCTCTGTAGGGCCTTCAATTCTGCAGGGGAATGTTCGAAAACGCGATTCCTCGTTTGCGGTTGATGCGGCAAATGATGTTCTCCAGTTCCTTGGGCAGCAGATTGATTCCATGCCCAGGCATCAGGGCACTCTTTTCCAGGTATTCCTCGGCGCCCGCTTCCAGCAACTTTTGCCGGTTCTTCTCAGAGAGACTACTGAGCACCACCACCGGAATCTCGGCGGTGACGCGTCCGCTTTTCAGACGCTGCAACACTTCCGGTCCGCTCAGCTTGGGCAGGATCATGTCGAGCAGAATCAGGTCAGGATGCTGCTCTCGGGCCATCTGCAGCGCGGTTTCCCCATCTTCGGCGCTGATCACTTCATAGCCGGCTTTGTGCAGTGCGGATTCATTCTCCCGTCGGATGGGCTTGCTGTCCTCCACTAAGAGAATCTTCACGTTGTTCTCCCTCGTCGCTGTTTTCTCCATCGGCAGCGCGAGACGAGGCTTGAGAACAGCACACGGCGTTGAGACACGATGTTCAAGAGTTCGCGATTCTAAGCAAAAAATAAGGCCGTCTGCATTCGCAGGCGGCCCGCTCGCAATCTACAACAGTGGTTGTCCTGACTGCTGATCGGCTGCTCCTACTTCTTCGGCTCCCCGATCGAGAGCAACTCCACTTCAAAGACAAGCGTTTCTCCCGGACCGATGTCGGGGGCGGCTCCGCGGTCGCCGTACGCCATATCCGAGGGAATAAACAGCTGCCACTTCGATCCCACCGGCATCAACTGCAGGGCCTCGGTCCAGCCCTTGATCACTCCGCCCACGGGAAACGACGTCGGCTCGCCGCGTTTGTAGGAGCTGTCGAATTCTTTGCCGTTGATCAGCGTGCCCCGGTAGTTGCAGGTCACCGTGTCGCTGGCCGTCGGCTTGGGACCGTTGCCCGCGGTCAGGATCTTGTACTGCAGGCCGCTGGGCAGGGTGACCACTCCCGGTTTGCTTTTGTTGGCGGCGAGAAACGCCTCGCCTTCTTTGCGGTTTGCTCCTCCGGCTTCGTGCGCCTTCGCCTGCTGTGCGTCGCGAACGTCGGTCTGCAGCTGGGTGAGAGCGGCGCGCTCCTCATCTTCTGTCAGCAGTGGTTTGCTGCCCGCCAGAGCGTCTCTAAGTCCGCGCGCGGCCAGCGCCGGATCCACGGCTTTATCGACGCCTTGGCGGCGCAGATCTCCGCCAATCTTCATGCCCAGGGCATAGCTCGCCTTTTCTTTCTTGGTCTTCAGCGTCAGAGGGGTTGCGCTCTTGCTGGTCACGGGTGCCTTCTTGGCTGCGGGAGCCTGCGTCTTGGCTGGAGCGGCTTGTGTGGTAGCGGGTGAACTGGGTTGCGCGGTGGTGGCTGGCGGAGTCTGCTGCGCCTGGGCGATGCCCAGCAGCATCATCCCAGCGGCCAATCGTTGGAACACAATGGTGAGCGATTTTTGCATAGACTTGTATTGTCCCATTGCGCGCGAGAGATGGGCAAACCGCGATGCGGAAGTGGCGAAGCGGAAAGCGCCGCGACTGGTGGAGATCTCCAGAAAAATAGTTTGCCGAGAGGGTCCGAGGGCGGTGGCTCGGTGATGAGCAGGGGAACGTGTTCTGGCATCACCACGGATCCCACCGCTACAAAGCGATAACGCTCGCGGGTCTGTTCCAGAATCGAGAGGAAGCAGTCGCCGCTGGACGCGGTGCGCAGAAAAGGCAATCGCCGGTAACACGAGCAGGTGATAAAGTGCAGATGATGAGCACCGTAACTGCGATGCAGGCCGTTGGGCATGACAAACCCATCGTACCGGCAGCATCGTACCGGCCCTTGCAAAGAACGCAAGGACGGGGCACCCACGGTTTCGGAACGGGAAACGAAAACAGCCCGAGAAAGGCTGGGCCACCCGCCCCAACGGAAGCGAATATTGCCAGAACACTAACAGCAGACATCTGTTATCCCCGCGTCAGCTTTGAGGATCAAACCGTGGCCGTCGGTTTCGTCTTTCGCACTTGAGGCTGTATCTGCTACTCTGCGCTTTCCGTTTTGAGGGGAGAAACCTGGAAATGCCATCACACAAGATGTTGTTCTCAACTATTGCCGTGCTGTTGTGCCTCAGCTTTTCCGTGTCTGCCGCCGAGAAGAAATCCAAAGACACGAAAGCCGGGGAAACCAGCAAACCCTCGTACGAACTGGCGCAGCCCGCGACCGAGACTCTGGACTACACCATGTACCAGCGCATTCGCGCCGAGGGGCTTGCACACTCGCACATCATGGAGTTCGCGTCCGGGCTGATGGACGGGATTGGGCCGCGGCTGACGGGGTCTCCGAACCTGAAGCGCGCCAATGAGTGGACGCGCGATCAACTCACGGCCATGGGATGCAGCAACGCCCACCTCGAGGATTGGGGCGAGTTTGGCATGGGCTGGCGGCAGCTGAACGCGTGGGTGCGCATGTCGGCGCCGGACACGGCAGTGTTCATCGCGCAGGCGCTGCCCTGGTCGCCGTCGAGCCATGGACCCATCAACGCGCGGGCGGTTTGGGTCAGCGCGAAGGACGAGAAAGATCTGGAGAAGTACAAGGGCAAGCTGGCGGGGAAGATCGTCTTCTTCGGCGACATGCGCGACGTGAAGCCGGTCGACAAGGCGCTGTGGGAGCGGCGCGACGACGCCAATCTCAAGCAGACGGCCGAATATCCGGTGCACGTTGGGGAGCAGGAAGATTTCTTCCAGACGTTTATCAAGCGGCTGGAGTTCCGGGAGACAGCCGGGAAGTTCTTCGCCGCCGAGCACGCGGCGGGGATCGTGGTGCCCACTCGCGACGGGCGCAACAATGGCGGATCGGGCGGGACGATTTTTGACGACGGCGGTGGCGGGATGGGCTGGTTCACCTACCAGCGGGAGCATGCCGAACCGCTTCCCATCGTGGTGATGGCGATCGAAAGCTATGGACGCGTGTACCGGCTGCTGAAAGCGAATGTCCCGGTGAGCGTTGAGATGGATGTGGAAACGGAATTCACCGGCGATCATGAGCACGGCTTTGACACCATCGCCGAAATTCCCGGCACCGATCCCAAGCTGAAGGATGAAGTGGTGATGGTCGGCGGGCACCTGGATTCGTGGGCCTCGGCAACGGGCGCGACGGATAACGGAGCGGGAACCATCGTGGCCATGGAAGTGATGCGCATCCTGAATGCTTTGCAGGTGCAGCCGCGGCGCACGATCCGCGTGGGCTTGTGGACGGGGGAAGAGCAGGGAGAGTTTGGATCGTACGGCTACGTGAAACAGCACTTTGGATACGTGCCGCTTTCCACTGCGCCCGACCAGGTGAAGCTGCCCGACTTTCTGCGAAAGCCGGCTGGTCCAGTGCAGTTGAAGCCGGAGCAGACGAAGATTTCCGGATATTTCAATGTGGACAACGGCACCGGAAAGATCCGCGGCATCTACCTGCAGCAGAATGCCGCGATCGCATCCATCTTCCAGCAGTGGATGGCGCCGTTGCAGGACTTGGGCGTGAGCACGATTACGATGCGGGATACGGGCGGAACGGATCACGAAGCGTTCGACTCCGTGGGCGTGCCGGGATTCCAGTTCATTCAGGACATGCTCGACTACGGTTCGCGCACGCACCACTCCAACATGGATACGTACGAGCGATTGCAGCCGGACGATCTGGCGCAGGCGGCAGTGGTGGAGGCGATCTTTGTTTACAACACGGCGATGCGTGATCAGATGTTGCCGCGCAAGCCGCTGCCGCATCCGGAACTGGAGGAGCAGCGCAAGGCTCCGCTGAAGAACGTGATGCCGGGGGCGGAGAAGGCGGAAGAGGAAGCGAAGAAGCCGGGGAACTAGGCACCGATGAGGTAGTGCCGACAGCGAGGGCGGGTCGCCCCTTCGACAAGCTCAGGGCAGGCTCTCGCGACAGCCGGCAGGATGCCGGCGCTACGGTGAAACGCATTTGCGCGGGCAAACCTTGTTGGAGTAGCCTCGTCTCACGTAAAACCTCCGGTCTTGGAGATCTCCCATGGCTGCGATTCATCTGGTGATCAACAACCGTTCGCATGAGGTTGAGATCGCTCCTGACACTCCTCTGTTGTGGGTCCTGCGCGACAAACTCAACCTGACGGGCACGAAGTACGGCTGCGGGATGGGACTGTGCGGAGCATGCACGGTGCATCTGGATGGCGAGGCCGTGCGCGCGTGCCAGACTCCGGTGTCGTCGGTGGGAGCGAAGAAGATCACGACCATCGAGGGGCTGTCGGCGGACAATACGCATCCGGTGCAACTGGCGTGGATCGCCGAGCAGGTGCCGCAGTGCGGATACTGCCAGTGCGGCCAGATCATGTCGGCGGCGGCGCTGCTGGCGAAGACGCCGCATCCGACGGACGATCAGATCGAGGCGGCCATGATCGGGAACCTGTGCCGCTGCGGCATGTATCAGCGGATTCGCAGCGCCATTCATCGTGCCAGTAGTTCCGGCGCCAGTGTCAGCGGGAAAGGAGCATGACCATGTCCATCAGCCGACGGCAGTTTGTGGTGGGAGGAGCGGTCGCCGGGGCGGGAATGCTCATCGGCGTGCGGCTCTCGGGATCGCTGGTGCGGGCGCAGGAGTCTGATCCGGGAGCGAAGCGACCGGCGCCCAATCCGTTTGTCGCCTATGTGCATGTAAAGCCGGACGGGCAGATCTCGCTGATCGTGGCCAAGTCGGAGATGGGGCAGGGAATCAAGACCGGGCTGGCGATGATTCTGGCTGAGGAGGCTGAGGTGGATTTTGCCGCGGTGCGGGTGGAACAGGCCGAGACGCGGCCCGATCTCTATGCGCACCTGGGCACCGGCGGCAGCGGGAGCACGATGGAAAATTTCATGCCGCTGCGCCGCGCCGGGGCGACGGTGCGGGAGTTGATGATTGCCGCGGCAGCCGCGAAGTGGAACGTGCCGCCGGCGGAATGTGAAGCGAAGAAGGGAATCGTGCTGCACGCGAAATCCTCGCGCCAAGCCGGGTACGGAGAACTGGTGGAGGCGGCGCAGAAGTTGCCGCTGCCCGATCAGGAGAAGGTGCGGCTCAAAGATCCGGCGAAATTTGAATTGATCGGGCATCCGGTGGCACGCGTGGATGTGCCGTCGAAAGTCGATGGCAGCGCGCAGTTTGGGATCGACGTGCGGGTGCCGCAGATGGTGTTCGCGGTGGTGGCGCGGTGTCCGACGTTTGGGGGCAAGGCGGCGCACTTCGATGCCGCGAAAGCGAAGGCGATTGCGGGAGTGCGCGAGGTTTTTGAGATTCCCGCATTCGGCGCCGACAAGTTCACCGCGGGCGGAGTCGTGGTGGTCGCTGATTCCACCTGGACTGCGATGAAGGGGCGGGAAGCGCTGCAGATTACATGGGATCACGGGGCGGCGGTTTCGGAATCGAGCACCGGAATGCAAGCGGCCTTACGCGCTGCGGCTTCAAAATCAGGCAAGCGCGTGCGCAATGACGGCGACGTGGATGCCGTACTGGCCAATGGAGCGAAGAAAGTTGAGGCGCTCTATGAAATGCCGCTGCTGGCGCACGCGACGATGGAACCGATCAACATCACGGCGCACGTACGTGAAACCGAGGCAGAAGTGTGGGCGCCAACGCAATCGCCGGACTGGGTGCAGGGAACGGTGGCGCAGGTGCTGGGGTTCAAGCCGGACAAGGTGGTAGTTCACACCACGCTCATGGGCGGCGGTTTCGGACGGCGGTACATGGCGGACTTCCCGGCCGAGGTCGCGCAGATTGCGAAGGTCGTGGGCAAGCCGGTGCAGTTGCTATGGACGCGCGAAGACGACATGACCCATGACTTCTACCGTCCGGCGACGTGCCATCGCATGCAAGGTGCGGTGGATGCGAAGGGGAAGCCGGTGGCGTGGTTTCACACGCTGGCGTCGACATCGATTCGCGGTTTTTGGGATCCGAAGGCGCAGGCGGAAGAGCAGGAGATCGGTGGAGCGGCGCAGATGCCTTACGCAATTCCGAATGTGCGCCTGGAATTCAATCCGGTGGCGAGCGCGGTGCCGCGCGCGTGGTGGCGGTCGGTGGAAAATTCGTTTAATGGTTTTGTTGTAGAGAGTTTCATCGATGAACTGGCGGCGGCCGCCGGGCAGGACCCGGTGCAGTTCCGAAAGTCGCTGCTGGTGAAGCCCGCAAACTGGAAGCCGAAGAATGAAGATGATGTGGACGCGGCGCGGCTGCGGGGAGTGCTGGAGTTGGCAGCCGAGAAGGCAGGCTGGGGCAAGCCGCTGCCGAAAGGCCAGGGGCGCGGCATTGCGGCGTTTTGTTCGTTTGGCAGTTACTTCGCCGAGGTCGCCGAAGTGACCGTCAAGGGTAGCGACTTCAAGATCGACCGCGTCGTGGCCGCGGTGGATTGCGGACAGATCGTGAATCCGGAGTCGGTGCGCTCGCAGACCGAGGGCGCGATCATTTATGGATTGAGCGCTGCGCTGAAGAATGAAATCACCATCAAGAACGGTGCAGTCGAGCAGACGAATTTTGACGGATACGACCCGATTCGGATCAACGAGGCTCCGCCGATTGAAGTGCACCTGGTCGTCAATCGCGAGGCTCCGGGCGGGATGGGTGAGCCGGGTTTGCCGCCGATCGCGCCGGCGGTGGCGAATGCAATTTTTGCAGCGTCGGGGCAACGGCTGCGGAAGATGCCGTTTCAGTTGAAGCCGGTGGCATGAGGACAGGATGTGGCGATGGTTTTTCTTCGCGCCCTTTGCGTATCCTCGGCGAGCTTTGCGGTTAAGAGCTTTTGACCGCGGAGTTCGCCAAGGAGCCGCGAGTTCGCAGAGAGAATCGTCACTCCGGCCGGCGCTGAGACAACCAGGCTGAGACAACCAGGCTGAGACAACCAAAGAGAAACGCCGCCGAATCTCGGCGGCGTTGATTCAGTTCGGATCCGTCTAGCGCGGAGCTTCCTCCAACAATCCCTGTTCCTGTTTTTCCTGGCACTCGATGCAGTGGCGCGTCCAGGGGACGGCTTCCAGGCGCTTGGCGTTGATCTCTTTGCCGCAGTGAATACATTCGCCGAAGCTGCCTTCGCGGATGCGGGCCAGGGCCTTATCCACCATCTGCAGAAGCTGGCGCTCGTTGTTGCTCTGGCTGAACAGGAATTCCTTGGTATAGGAACTGGCGGCGCGGTCGGCGATATCCTGAGCGGTATCTTCGTCGGCGGAGCGGCCGTCGGCCTGGGTGCGATTCACCGTGCGGCGCAATTCCTGCTGCCGCGTTTCTAAACGTTTTTTGAATGCTTCGAGCTTCTTCTTATCCATAAAGTCACTTCTAATCGCTTTAAGAATCGTCACATCAAACTCTTAGGACGCCCCCTTCCCGGAGGCGTCCCTGGCCATAAGGCCAAACGAAGATGATAAGCGCGAAAATTAAGATGCGTCAACAGGCACGGATGCTGCCGGGGGAGGGAACGCAGCACTAGAATTCTAGGGCGGCCGCCATTCCCTGGATGTGACGGGCATCACACCCGGGAAAGCAGAATCCAATCGCCGAATCCGCCTTCGGCCGCGATGTACAATGCGAGCTCAGAATCCGAGAGTTTGGCGGATGTCGTCCCGGCGTTTCCCTGGAAACCAAGATAAGGCGTTGTCACGAGGGCGGAAACTCGCCTACCTCGGCAGCGGATCTTTCATGCTGGCCAGGGCGTATCCCATGACGGCCATGGCGGCGGCGTTCTCGCGCAACTCGCTGGGAACAATTTTGTCCAGCGTGTCGGCGGCGGTGTGATGGTAGTGAAAGTAAGTGCGGCCGTCCTGCAGGATGCCGAGTGCGGGCACACCCGCTTCGGACATGGCGGAGATGTCGGCTCCCGGCGGATAGCTGCTGGGCTGCAGGGCGGTGGCTCCAAAGCTTTGCAGGACTGCGAGCACGGGACGCAAAAGTTCCGCCGCGTGCGGGGTCATCTTGACGTCGAAGCCCAGCGGATGGGCGGCGCCGGAATCGCTTTCGATCGCGGCCACGGTGCGAATGAACTCGGCGGAGTAGTCCTTGGTATAGGTCTGGCTGCCGGCGCCGCCGCTTTCCTCGTCCATCCAGGCTATGACCCGCAGCGTGCGCCTGGGGCGCAGGTGGAGCTTCTGCAGAATCTCGGCTGCTTCCATCGCGACCACCACCCCGGCGCCGTCGTCGATGGCGCCCGTACCGAGGTCCCAGGAATCGAGGTGTCCCGAGACCACGACGAGTTGCTCGGGATGTTCGCTGCCCTTCAGGTCGGCGATCACGTTGTAACTGGTCGCGTCGGGCAGCTTCTGCGGAGTGAGGGTGAGATGCATGCGAACTTTGCCTTGCGCAGAGAGATGAGCGATCAGGTCGGCGTCTTCCGCAGTGACGGCGCCGGCGGGAATCCCGGCGGGAAAGCTGAAGCCGGTATGCGGCAGGCGGAAATCAGCGCTGCCGACGGAGCGCACCAGAGCGGCCACCGCGCCCAGATCGGCCGCAGCCTTGGCGCCGGCCCCGCGATAGCGCACGGCTTCACCGTAAGCGACGAAGGAGAGTCCACCCGCGGCCTTCTGCTTATCGAAGATTTCGTTGAAGAGGACGATCTTGCCCGCAACCTTGTCGCGGCCCAGGGCTTTCAGTTCGTCGAAATTGTTGACCACGACTACTTCGGTTGTGATGCCCTCGGCGGGCGTTGCAGTGCTTCCGCCTAGCGCGGTGAGAACCACCTTCTGCGTGGTGCCGGAGGCCTGGCCCGGATACTCGGTCAGTTCGGCAGTTTCGGCGCCGCGAACCCAGTGTGGCACTTTTACTTCCTCGAGGTGGACGTCCAAGCCGAGCTGACGCAACTCGGCGGCGACGTAATCCACCGCCGCTTTAGCCTGCAGTGATCCGCTGGGACGCGGGCCGATGTTCTCGGTCAGATGGGCGACTTGGCGGTAAGCGTAGTCGTCGCTCAGCGCTGCTGTCTTGATCGCGGAAAGTTCTTCCAGCAATTGCGCAGGGAAGTTCTCCTGCTGCGCCTGGGACGCCTGCGGCGGCACCATGAAGGGCGCGGCCGCAGGCTTGGACTGCGGGTTCTGCGCGCGCGCCGCGCTGGAAAAAGCTAATAGAACGATGAAACCCAGTGTCGCAGAAAGGAGTCTGGAGCGAGAGTGCGGAGGGGTCATGGTCGTTGGTCAGTGTATCTGACCGAGGCATGGGAACGAAACTCAAGATCTACCTTTCTGCCGGGCAACAAATACGCGAGTGAATTCCAGCTTTTGCAAACCACTGTTTCTGAAAGGGATACCGTGTTTCTTAAGAAAATATCAAAAAAAGGTTGCAAGTTAAGTAGTGTTATAGTTAACTATAACACTAGTTAGCAAAGCTTAAGGAGAATGAAACCATGAAATCCCTTCGATGGATGCTTTCCGTTGTTCTGCTGTCGCTCACCGCCGTGGCTTTCGCGCAGTCCGACGCGCAAAAGTCATTCGACCAACTGAAAACTCTGGCAGGTTCCTGGGAAGGCACGCTGAAGACGTATCCGCCTACACCTGAGGTGGAGGGCAAGCATGCGCAAACCACATTACGAGTGACTTCCATGGGAAACGCGCTCATGCATGAGATGAAGATTGAGGGCAGGCAGGACGACCCGATCACCATGCTCTACATGGATAACGATCGCCTGACCCTCACGCATTACTGTGACGCTGGAAACCGGCCGCGGATGATCGCTAAGGCCTCGTCCGATGGCAAGACGGTGGAATTCGATTTCGTCGACGTCGCCGGCGGCACGCAATACGGGCATATGCACCACGCGGTCTTTACCCTGATCGACGCGAACCATCACATTGAGGACTGGACGTTCATGATGCCCGGCGACAAGCACGTGCAGGCGCACTTCGACCTGCAGCGGGCAAAATGACGGCAAGCGTATCCTGGTTCAGCAATCAATGTTCAGCAATCGGTGAACGCAATTGACTAAGGCAAGCTGGAAACCCTGATGGACCGTGAGTGGAACGACAATCAGCCGATTTACCGCCAGCTTCGCGACCGGGTGGTCGCGATGATACTGGACGGAGTTCTGAAGGAAGGCGATCCGCTGCCCTCGGTGCGCAGCGTTGCGGCCGAATATCGGGTCAATCCGCTCACGGTCCTGAAGGGCTATCAACAACTGGTCGACGAACAACTGGTCGAAAGCAGGCGAGGACTTGGCATGTTCATCAACGCCGGCGCGCGCAATCTGCTGCTGCAGGGCGAACGGCAGAAGTTTCTTGCCGAAGAATGGCCCCGGGTCTACGCCACCATTCAGCGGCTCGGATTGAAGGCCGACGAACTGCTGAATGGGGGGGCGAAGGGCCGCTCGGCGGCGAAACCTACAGAGGCGGCGAAAACCCCAAAAGAGAAAGAAGAGGAGCGCTGAAGCCCATGGCATGCATCGAAGCACGCGGTCTCCGCAAGGCCTTCGGCACAACGGTTGCACTGGACGGCGTCGATTTGCGTATTGAAGAGGGTCGCATCCTCGGACTCATCGGTCCCAACGGCGCGGGCAAGACCACCGCGCTCAACGCGATTCTCGGTCTGACTCCTTATCAGGGAGAGCTGAGGGTGCTCGGACGAAATCCCTGGACGGAGCGCGAGCAGCTCATGCGCGACGTCTGCTTCATTTCCGATGTCGCTGTGCTGCCGCGCTGGATGCGGGTTTCGCAGGCGCTCGACTACGTGGCGGGCGTGCATCCGCGCTTCGATCGCGCGAAAGCGGAAGGCTTCCTGGCGAAGACCACGATCCAACACGGCAGCAAGATCCGGGAGTTGTCGAAGGGCATGGTCACCCAGTTGCACCTCGCGCTGGTGATGGCGATTGACGCGAGGTTGCTGATTCTCGACGAGCCGACGCTGGGCCTGGACATCCTGTATCGCAAATATTTTTACGATTCGCTGTTGAACGATTACTACGACCGTAACCGCACCATCGTGCTGGCGACGCATCAGGTGGACGAGATCCAGAACGTGCTCACCGATGTCATGTTCATCCATCGCGGCCGGATCGTCTTCAATTGCACGATGGAAGCATTCGAGTCGCGTTACCTGGAAGTAACCGTCAATCCCGACCATGTCGCCGCGGCGCGAGCGCTCAGGCCGATGCACGAGCGGCAGGTGCTGGGACGCAGCGTCCTGCTGTTCGACAGTGTCGACCGCCAGAAACTCGATGGGCTGGGGGACGCGCGCACGCCTGGCATTGCCGATTTGTTTGTGGCCGTGCTGGGCAATGAAGGAGGTGCAACGCTCAATGAATACTCAAACCAACGCAGTGCCCGAGTTTCCGCCCGGCACACGGGGAATCGCGCCCGCGGTGATTTCGGCAACCCGGCCCCTGTACTGGTCGGTGCGGCGCGAATTGTGGGAGAACCGGTCGCTCTGGGTCGCGCCGCTGGCCGCCGCCGCCCTGATCCTGTTCGGCTTCATGATCTACACCATCCATCTGCCAGCCCAGGTGCGTGCCGCCCTCGACCCGCTGCAGCAGCACGAACTCATCGAGCAGCCGTACGACCTGGCTGCGCTTCTGATCATGGCGACCACTCTTATCGTCGCAGTGTTCTACTGTCTCGACGCACTGTACGGCGAACGCCGCGATCGCAGCATCCTGTTCTGGAAGTCGCTCCCAGTCTCTGACACCACGACCGTGCTCTCGAAGGCAACCGTTCCAATCGTGATTCTTCCGCTGATCACCTTCGTGATCACCGTTGCCGTGCAGTTGATCATGTTGTTGCTGGGCAGCGCAGTGCTGGTCGGAAGCGGCCTGAATGTCGCAGCGGTATGGCCCCACATGGGGTGGTTCCCGATGACGCTGGGGTTGCTGTACCACCTGGTGGGCATGCATGGGCTCGGGTATGCGCCCATCTACGGCTGGTTGTTAATGGTTTCAGCGTGGGCGCGTCGTGCGGCATTTCTGTGGGCCACGTTGCCGCTGCTGGCCATCGGCATCGTCGAGAAGATTGCCTTCAACACCACACATTTTGCAGCCTTGCTGGGGTACATCATCGGCGGCGCGGATAGTAACGGCTCCGGCTCCCAGGCGACGGATATGACGGCGATCTTGATGCCGCACCACACTGTGGGCCAATTTCTTACCAGCGCGGATCTGTGGATCGGGCTGGGAGTCACCGCGATATTCCTCGCCGCAGCGGTGCGTCTGCGCCGCTCTCGCGATCCGATCTGATTCACGCCGGGATGGATCCCATTTCGCGCGCAGGGAGAAACGATCATGAATGCCGATGCAATGAAGGAACGGATTACAGAAACTTCGCCGCAAGTTTACGCACGAATCGGTGGCGTGCTGTATCTGATGATCATCGTCATCGGTTTCTCCAGTGAGTTTTTCGTCCGAGACAAACTCGTGGTGTCAGGAGATGTCACAGCCACAGCCAACAATATTATGGCCTCTGAGTCGCTGTGGCGCCTCACGATTGCCGCCGAGCTGATATTGCTCGTTTGTGCTGTCGCGCTAACGCTGATCTTGTATGTATTGCTCAGGCCGGTGAACAAAAATCTGGCTTTACTTGCGGTGTTTTTCAATATCGTCGAATTCCCTATTGAGGCGGTCAGCAAGCTGTGTCTTTTTGCGGCATTGTTCCTTTCGGGGAACGCAGATTACCTGAAGGCATTTGAACCGCATCAGCTACACGCTCTAGTGAAAATTGCTCTCAAGTTGCATGACTACGCCTTTGGCATTGACCTCGTATTTTTTGGCTGTGCTTGTCTGGTGTATGGGTACCTGCTTTTCCGGTCGGGTTATTTCCCCAGGCCTCTTGGCGTTTTGATGGCGATGGCCGGTGTCAGTTATCTGGCAAACAGCTTCACGCTCATCGTCGCCCCGGCCTATGCAGGGAAGATCTTCCTCGTTCTGGGGCTTGCCCTAATCGGGGAATTGTCCCTTTGCCTGTGGCTCATGGTGAAAGGCGTGAACGTCCAGAAGTGGGCGGAGCAGGCGCGCCTGGCGGTTGGCTGATGTTTTCGTGACGCCGACGCTATCCGCTTCACCAAGTTCGACGGAGCGGGGTTAGAAAGGTCGACCCAACGGTTTCGGACCTGGTCTAGTTCAATGCTCCGTAAACGAACAGCGATGGCAGGAGCAGGCCGGCGTTATCGGGAGGCGCGTATGACATCGTGGAAGCGTGTGGGCCGACTCGTCGGCGTACTGTTGCTGCTGCATCTAGCGCTGGGGCTCACTGTGCCGTTCATCCTGCTGCATCCATTGATTGCGCCGCCGGGATTTCTGGCGAGCGCGGCCGGCGTTGCGAACCAGACGCGCGCGGCAGTGCTGATCTTCTTCGTGGGCAGCGCGCTCGCGATCGCGATCGCCAGCGCAGCATGGCGCGTGTTCCGCGAATACAGTTCCGCGATGGCGCTTTGGCTGTTTGCCCTCGCGCTGGCGAGCTTCGTGCTGCAGGCGGTCGACAACTCGCACATCCTCTCCATGTTGTCGTTGAGCCAGGCGTACGCTGAGGCAGGCGCGGCGAAGGCCGATGTCTTTCAAGCACTCGCGCTGGTGGTGGGTTCAGCAAGGAAGTGGTCGCACTATTCGTTCCTGCTGGTGGTGGGTGGTTGGATTCTCCTGCTGTTCAGTCTGCTGTACCGCTTCCGGCTCGTTCCGCGCGTGCTGGCGGCGTTCGGGATGATCGGCGCCGTGCTGCAGATCGCGGGCGTCAGCTTGCGAGGGCTGCTGGGATATCCACCCGAAACACGGCTGGCCATGCCGCTGGCGCCAGCCTACTTGCTGCTGGCGGTGTGGCTGATGGTGAAAGGGTTCGATGAGCGGCAGCGGCCGTTGAGTGTGGATGCAAAGGCAGGACCGTCGCAATGACAATACTGGAGCGTACCTACAGTGGGCCAGAGAAAACGCAACGCATTTACGCGCGAGTCGCGGGCTTCTTGCTTCTATGGTTGATCATCACCGGCCTGGCGGGTGCATTCACTATTTCCCATATCGTTGGGTCCGGGACGTTCGCAGAAACCGCGAAGAGAGTCGTGGCGTCGGAACGCTTATATCGGGTCGCGCTCGCCAGTGAGCTGATTGAGACCTTGAGCACAGTCCTGCTTGCCTTCGCTCTTTATGTAACGCTCAAGCCTGTCGATAAGCTTCTCGCTCAGTTCGCAATGTATTGCAGGTTGGGAGAAACATCCATCGGCGGAGTGGCGATGATCTTTGCCTATGTGAAGCTGCGTCTTTATACTGCCCCACAATCGTCCGGGGCATTGGGAGTCGACCCTTCCGAGGCCTTAGTGGACCTGACACGCAATGCCGGTTTAGCCGCGTACAACATCGCCGCGATATTCTTCAGTATCGGCTCCTTCCTCTTCTTCTATCTGTTTTTCAAGGCGAGATATATCCCCAGAATGCTGTCGGCATTCGGCGTATTTGCCTCGGTCGCGGTGATGGTCAGCTGCTTTGCCAGCCTGATTTTTCCCGAGTACGCAGCGACGTTCCAGTATGGATGGGCTCCGATGGCTATCGCCGAAGTCATAACCGGCGTCTGGCTGATGTTGTTTGCGGTACCGACCCAAGGCCGCAGTGATCAGCAATCTGCGCGACCAATGGTCCGCGCGTCGTAGCGATTCGCTCACCCTGCGGCTGGTCGTGATGGGAGTGAACGCGCAACGACGGAAGGAGCCGGTCAGCGCGGGGGGGAAATGACGAAGGAGGAGTTCTGAACAATGCGATCGCCACTCTTGCTACTTCATATCGTCTCCGGCACTTTGGGAATGCTGTCGGGATTTGTGGCCGTGTTTCTGCGCAAAGGTTCCCGCCAGCATGGCCTCGCGGGAAACGTATTTGTCATAGCAATGCTCAGCCTGTCTGCCAGCGGCGTGTTCCTGGCGTTGATGAAGTCCCAACCGGGAAATGTTCTGGGAGGCTCCTTAACGTTTTATCTGGTTGCCACGGCGTGGATCACTGCCCGGCGCAGGGACGGGAAACCCGGCATTCTGGATTGGAGCGCGCTTGTGCTCGTCCTGGGGCTCGCCGCTGTCGAGGTCACATGGGGACTGGAAGCGGCGATGAGTCCGACGGGGTTAAAGCATGAATATCCCGCTGGGCCGTACTTCTTTCTTGGTTCCGTGTCGGTGCTGGCTGCCGCGGGGGACGTTCGCATGCTGGTGCGCAAAGGTATTTCTGGGACACATCGGATCGCGCGGCATCTTTGGCGGATGTGCTTTGCGCTGTTCATCGCCGCCGCGTCGATATTTCTGGCGCGGCAACAGGTATTCCCCGTCATATTGCGCAAGGCAGGCGTACTTTTTCTCCTGAGTTTCCTGCCACTTGGATTGATGATTTTCTGGTTCCTCCGCGTTCGGTTTTCCAATGCCTACGAAGAGAGGGTGATCAGTCCCGCGCAGCCGAGCGCTTACGCCTCAGACCGCCACGCTGGAATGGGGGGAACCCTATCCGATGGATCCATCGGCGGACCTGCGGGCGATCAGGAAATCAGGCATCGCCTGACCCTTCCTTCTGCTTGACATGGGCAGATTCGACCTGTAGGTTGCGGCTCATCGCTGGTCAAGGAGATTGACGTTGACTGGAGAGCCACGCTTCCCGGCTGCCGAACCAACACCCGTCGCCAACGCCGCTTCCAGCCCTGATCTTTGGACCGTCGGCGCGGTCGCCATCGTTGCCTATGTGTGCGCTGGCATCCTTCACGAAGGGATTGGTCATGGGGGCGCGTGTGTGCTCACAGGCGGCAAGCCGGTAGCCATGTCCACGGTGTTCTTCGATTGTGATCACGGAGGGCGGTGGGTTGCCGCCGGGGGCACCATTGTCAATTTCGCTGCTGGGCTAGCATGCTGGCTCGGCGGGCGAAGGGTGTCCCACGCAACCCGCTGGCGCTACTTCCTATGGCTTTCAATGACGATCAACTTTCTGCAGGCAGGTGGGTACTTCTTGTTTTCAGGGATCGGAAATATCGGGGATTGGGCGGAAGTCATACAAGGTCTTCAGCCCGCGTGGCTATGGCGGGCCGGTCTGACCACGTTGGGTGTTTGCTCGTACCTGATCTTGGTATGGATTGCGCTTCTTGAGTTGCGGCCCTTCGTTGGCCAAGTGGACCGCGAGCGATGGCAGCGCGCCCGGAAGCTTACCGTGATCCCGTATTTCACCGGTGGAATTCTTTCCTGTGTGGCGGGGTTGTTCAACCCGGTCGGCATGATCCTGGTGGCGATTTCCGCGGCGGCCGCATCGTTGGGAGGAACTTCCGGGCTGGCCTGGATGTGGCAGATGTTCAAAGGCAAGGCCATCCCAAAAACCCCGTTCGAAATGCCCCCACTATCCCGTAGCGTTACTTGGATAACGACAGCCGGCATTGTGGGTGTCCTGTTCATCTTCGTACCAGGGCGAGGTTTCAAGTTTCATTGAAGCCGGAGGATATTTGCCGGCTGCCCAGGTTTCTCCGTCCCGACCCCCTGCACCGGCAAACAAAAAAATGGCCCCATCGCTGGGGCCAAGTTTCAAGAGGCTACGATTTGGTGGGCAATGTCAGGAAAGGCAATGTAAGACTCCGTTCCGCCAGCCGGAACGGATTTCGGGTAGTGACGCGGAGAATCGAAGAGAGTGAAGGTCATGTTGCTTGAGTTTGCGGCCTCTTTATTACCAGGGAGAGAAGCACTTGCCGCGCCAAAACTCAAAACCGCGTGATTCTGGTCACACGCAGCGTCATAAATAAATGATCGAGTAAGGACTTAGTTCACGATCGCCCGAGGTGGGCGTGAGACAACGCGGAAATCAGAGGAAAACTCGGAAGTGCAGAACAATGCATATTCAATGCACTCTGCTACCAGACCGCCCAAACACCAAGCCCATGGCGGGTTCTAGCCAGCCATGGGCTTGGGTGAAAGGGAAATTCTTCTGTCTAGCGGTTAAGTCTAGCTGTTGCCGGCGACGGTGCGCAGCTTCCCCGGCAGGAAGTGGTACGGTGGCCACGGACCGCTGATCGCGACTTCGCAGTTCTTCAACTGCTTGGCGGCGGTGTTGTAGCGGTTCTGGTACTTTTCCACGCTCTTGGAGTCGATCAGGTGGGCGATGTCGATCAACATGCCCTCGGGAGCGACCTTCTTGCAGCTGACTTCTTCCTCCAGCGGGTTGAACAGCTTGTGGACCTGGACCGACAGAGCCCGCGCCTTGGTCTGGCGCTCGCGTTCGCGCGAGGCTTTCACCTTCAGCTTGGACAGGTAGTCGCCGCCGACGGTGTCGGGCAGTTCGATGTCGATCATGGCCTCGCGCAGGGAGCCGTCACGGACGACCAGTTTGATGTGCATTTCGGACTTGCCGCGCAGTTTGGCGACGCTCAGGCCAAAAGCCCGCCGGTTGACCCGGACGGCCTGGCGCAGCGCGTCATCGCTGTCGAAAATGGTGCCGAACTTGAAAGGGAAGGACGGTGGAGTTGCGGAAGCAGTTGCTGACCACGCGAGCATGCTCGATCGCGGATTTCTGGTCCAGTTCACCTGCTGCGTGGTCGTATTCGCTGACGATGACCGCGAATTCACCACTGGGATAGCTCAGAACCGCAGCGCCGTTCACTCCTTGAACGCCCTCTAACAGGAAAGGGCGGCGAGTGCGGGTTCCATTGGGAAGGGTTTGATGCTCGGTAAGACAGTACGCGTACCACGCCATGTTGAACTCTCCGAACCGGGATGGAGGCGGACCGAGCCGCCTCTCACGTCGAGTTTTTCGCCAAAGCTTGTACTGCGTGTGGAAGTCTGGAACGGGCGGTACAGGGTCAAACAAGCCGGAAATGCTTACAGTCGCATCCCCTAATTGCATATTACTTTGGGCACCTAGGAAAAAGCAACTTTTTCTTGGTGAGCGGCATCGAAAAGCCTCATTTTGCGGCGGAGCGGTTGGCCCGCTCCTGCAAGGCGAGCAAAACCACGCGCAACATCTCGTCCCAGGGCGCCGGCTTGCCAGTCCAGATCTCGAACTGGCGGGCCGCCTGGTGGACGAACATCTCAATCCCCGGGATGATCTGGGCGCCCCGTTCCCGGGCTAGTTTCAGGAAGCGGGTTTCGGCCGGATCGTAAACCATATCAAAGACATAGCGGGCATTGATCTCTTTGTCTTGCAGCGGGGTCTCGCGGGTGTTGCCCATGCCCAACGGGGTGGCGTTGATGATCACGTCGAAGGCCAGCTTCTTCAGGTCGGCGCGCTTGATGATGCGGGCTCGAGCCTGATGCGCCAGTTTCTTGGCCGGGGCGGCACTGCGGTTCAGAATGTAAACTTCCGACCCTCTTTCCTTGAGCCCGAAGACGGCGGCGCGGGCGGCACCTCCAGCTCCGATCACTAAGATCCGGGCGCCTTCCAGGGTATTGAGGCGGCGTTCCAGAGGCCGGACGATCCCGGCGGCGTCGGTATTGAAGCCGTAGAGCTTGCCATCCTGGGCCCGTACCACGGTGTTGCAGGCGCCGATCTTGGTGGTGTGGGAATCGGTGTTGTCGAGATGCGGCAGGATCGCTTCCTTGTACGGCATGGTCACGCTGATGCCGTGAATGGGAATCTCGCGCACGCAGGTCAGCAGATCCTTCAGCGTCTTGGCGTGAAGCGGCAGATAGACCGCATTAACATTCTCCCGGCGGAAGGCCGCATTCATGATGGCGGGCGACAGGGAGTGGGCGACGGGATCGCCCACGACGCCGTAGACTCGGGTGGCCACATCCACTTGCTCGATGCGATAAACATTGCGCAGTTCCTGCGCGGTGACTTGGCCGGGAGCAGTTTCTTCGCCCGCGATCGCGGAGGCAAAAGTGAACACGCTGCCCGCGCGCACCCCCAGAACGCGGCTGATGATGCCTTGCTCGCCCATGCACATGCCGACCAGGGAGTGGCGGTCGCCCTCTCGCGCCAGAAACTTGATCATGGTGACGTTGTCGGAGAGCGTGGTCGCCGTGCTGACGACCTTGTAGAAGTCGGCCGGGTAGGCAAGCATTTTTTCCAGCGTTTCGTCGAGCTTCTTGGTGGCCCGGAAATCGTGGAAGGAAAGGATCAGGGCGGCACGGGTGCGAAGCTTCTGGAGTTGTTCGGGCTTGCACTTGCTGGCGGTCTGCAACTCCACGTCAACCAACTGGCAGCCTGCGGCCGCAGCCTTGCCGAGGATGTCCAGCTGCGAGGCGATCGAACCCCGGAACTTCCCCCCGCTGGCGACTCGGCGGCAGGTGGCGATAGCCACGGTTCCGGGATGGGATTCCATGGAAGCGCTTGATTCTGGGCAGCGCCAGGCCGGGCTTGGAAAGATAGTCTAACCTGAACTCCAGAAAGGAGTTATCCCGCACCAGGAACTCAGCCTTCTCGGCCATTTCATTGGGGTCGGAGCCGATGACCGCCACGCAGACTCGTGGCAGGCGCAGAGGCAAAAGGCGCGGCGCGTAAGGGGAAGCGGAATTCATCGTTGCTAAGATCAAAGGCCCTGTTCCGGGCACACACTGAATGACGGCGAATTATTACAGGGCGCTTAATTACTTATGCAACAACGGATTAATAGGAGCTGGCGAAAAACTTTGCCCCAGGGTGCCCAACACCCTCGTAACCTTGACCCACCCTTACCCGCTTGTTACCTTCCGGCTGAAGCCTTTCTTTTCTGGCATTTAACTAGGGAGGGGGACGCATGGCGGTCCTTCCCCGGAGGTAACATGAAGAAAACAGGACTGTTAGTGTTGCTGCTCGCGACGGCAGCTTGGGCGCAAAGCGGTAACGAAGCCAACGCTGCGAGGCTCCGCAGGGGACTTCGCCGACCAACGGCCAGCTTTCCCACTGAGCGCGTTCAGACGCCCACCTACGCCGACTTGTATTGCGCTGGATTCATCAGCAAACAGATCCTGCCCGACGCCAACTACGTCGCGGGTGGGCTACAGACGCCCACCACCACGAAGTTCACCCGTGGCGACATGATCTATCTCCAGGGGACAGGCTACAGTGCGGGAGCAGAGTACGAGATCGTGCGCGCTCTGCGCGACATCGACGAGTATGAGATCTATCCCGGGCAAAAGAAACTGCTGAAAGAAACCGGGCAGCCTTATGAAGAAGTGGGGCGCGTGAAGATCATTGACACGCGCAACAAGACTGCGATCGCGCAGATCGAATACGCGTGCGACGGCGTCAATCCTGGCGATACGGCGATTCCGTTTGCCGAAAAGCAGGCGGTGACGTTCCATGCCCCGGCGCAGTTCGACCGCTTCCTGCCAGCCAGCAACAAGCTTTCCGGCCGCATTGTCATGGGAAAAGATTTCGATTCCGATCTGGGAACCGGGCACAAGGTTTATCTCAACGTGGGCGCGAACCAGGGCGTAAAGATCGGCGACTACTTCCGCGCGGTGCGCTCCTATGAGGCCGATCTGAAAGATCCCGTGGACTCTCTGTCGTTCAAGGCCGCCATTGCCGAGGACACGCAGAAAAAGACTCCTTCGTTCGATCCCGCCATGTTCACCAAGGGCAACGGTCCCGTGATCCACGTGCGTGACTTGCCGCGGAGAGCGGTGGGCGAGATTGTAATCATCGGCGTGACCAACACCACCGCGACTGGCATGATCGTCTTCTCCATGGAAGATGTGCATGCCGGAGACGGCGTGGAAGCCGATCAGTTGCAGTAGGACTTAGCTTAAGAGGAGCATGACGCCGGGGACGGGAAACCGTCCCCGGTTTTGTTTTGCTCGGACAACTTTGCAGTATCCGATGCTTGTGCAGCGTATGCTGCCCTGAGTTCGTGGATGCGGACGGATCATTCCTGCGGCCCCGACCGCACGTCCATCGACGTGTCAGCAATGGCGTAGAATCATGCCGACCAGAGGAGGCGTGAAATGCGCATCGCGCGACTCAGTATCAGCCTGATTCTGGCGCTTGTGAGCATTACTTTGCAGGCGCAGTCACCGGAACAACCCATCACCCTTGTGGGGAAACTCGTTCGAGCAATGGCGATCGGAGGAGAATCCACAGGCTGGACTCTTGAACTCGATTCGGCAACCACGATCGACGGAAAGCAAGTGACGTCGATTCAAGTTCGTTATCGCAAAGCCGGAAAACTTGAGAAACTGCAAAACCAGCATGTGACAGCGACTGGCACCCTCACCCACCAACAAGGAGTGGAGACCGGTGTACAGCCTGTTCTCAACGTTTCCTCCATAAAAGAAGCCAAGGCCTCCGCTCAACCCGCACCCGCGGAACCAGCTTCCTTCAGCCTTTCCAACACCGAATGGCGGCTGGAGGATCTCAGCGGCAAAGGCGTGCTCGATCAGGTGCAGGCGACGCTCACTTTCCCAGAGACGGGAAAGGTAGAGGGCAACGGCTCTTGCAATCGTTTCTTTGGTACGGCGGAAATCCATGGCGATGCCATCAAACTGGGGCCCCTTGGTTCCACGCGAATGGCTTGCCCCGAGGCAGTAATGAATCAGGAAAGCAAATATCTGGAGGCACTTCAGGGAGCCGAGCGCTTCGAGTGGAAAGATCCGTATCTGCTCATTTACTGCAAAGGCTTCGACAAGCCGCTTCGCTTCACTCGAATCACGCCAGAAAAGTCAGCGTCGCACTAAGGGTGAAACCAACGATTCGCCCCGCCCCGTGGCGCTTCCGTGGCGGAAAGAACAGTTCTTGTTCTACACATTGTGATGTGTAATAATCTACACATGGCCACCAACCTTGCCATTGATGACAAACTGATCGAAGAAGCGCGGAAGACGGGTGGGCACCGCACTAAGAAGGAAGCCGTGACGACGGCTCTGCAGGAATATATCCAGCGTCACAAGCAACGGCGAATCCTGGCGGCGTTTGGAACCTTTGATTTCGATCCGGCCTATGATTACAAAGCGGAGCGCCGCCGCAAGCGCCTATGAGGATTCTGATCGACACGCCGGTCTGGTCCTTGGCATTGCGGCGAAAGGCCGCTGATCTGGCTCCGAGCGAACGCCGCGTGACCCAACTCCTACACGAGATCATCGATGAAGGAAGGGCGCAATTGCTTGGATCCGTCCGCCAGGAATTGCTTTCTGGGCTCCGGGAGCACGCTCAATTCCGCCGACTGCGCGACTACTTGCGGGACTTCCCCGATATCGTTTTGGCCACCGGGGACTATGAAGAAGCCGCCCGTGCTAGTAACGAATGTCGCAAGGCTGGAATAGCCAGTACGCCAGTTGACATGCTGATTTGCGCTGCGAGCCTTCATCACGGTTGGCCGATATTCAGCACCGATCAAGATTTTTCGAACTACGCTGCGGTACTTCCCCTGCAATTGTTTTCCGCAGGGTAGGCGGTCAACCACTTGGTTCGGGGTGCTTCTCTCCGAAAATCTCGGCGGTGAAGGCTTCGATCGTCGCGCCCTTCTGCCATGCATCCAGGGGCAGGCCGGCTTTGCGGCAGGTTTGTTCGAGGAAAGTGGTGCGGTCCCAGTGGTGTTCGACGGGCACTTGCGGCAGAAGCAGGCCGCGATGTCCGGCCATGCTGATCAGCAGGCCGTGGCGGCCGATTTCGACGGCTTCGGCGGGGATGGGTTGCGGAGGCGACAGGATGCTGAGTTCGATTTCCAGATGGCGCGCTTCCGGCAAGGTCACGGGATAGAAGCGCGTGTCTTCGAAAGCGGCGGCGCGCGCGGTGTCCGCCACGGCGCGATACACCGGGCTCACGGGCAGCACGTAGCCCACGCATCCCCGCAACTCGCCGCGCAGGTAGAGCGAGGTAAAGGCGCCGCGAGGTTCGGCGAGATGATCGGTGGGAGGGTCGAGCGGGATGTCGCGCTGCTCCAGCGCGGAGAGAATGGCATCGTGGGCCAGGCGCAGCAGCAGGGCGCGCTCGTCTTGCGAGAACTCGCCGGGGGACAACTCGCCAGACTCCACGGCAACGGGACTAGGTCGAGGCAGCGACATCGCGGTCCGCCTGCGGCGGGGGCACGGGCTTTCTGCGCCGGCTCAGGATGAAGGCGCGGCGGCGGCGCTTCACCACGCGCCGGTCAATCTTCGACCAGAAGGCGACGAAGTAATCGATCGCCGACACCAGCGAAACACACACCATGAACCAGATCGCGAGATACGCGATCCAGTGGATGGGGAAGATGTAATGGCTGTAGACCAGCCATTCTTTCCAGCGGTGGTCGAGGATCACCGCGACCACGGAAACGATCTGCACCACCATTTTGAACTTGCCGAGTTCGCTGGCTTCGATGGTGAAGCCCTCGGAGGCGGCGATGGAGCGCAGGCCGCTCACCAGGAACTCGCGTCCAATCACGACCACGGCGATCCACGCCGGAACCAGGCTGGGATTCAACTGCACCAGCGTCACGAAGGCGGCGGCGATGAGAAGCTTGTCGGCCAGCGGATCGAGCAGAATTCCCATGGTGGTGACTCTGCCCGCGCTTGCGGGCGAGATAGCCGTCGATCCCGTCGGTCATGGAGGCGGCGATGAACAGCGCCGAGGCCAGCAATTCCTTCTCGCCGTTCACGCTGCTGAAGCGGCCACTGGAAAGAATCCACATCAGCAGAGGAATGCTGAAGATCCGGATGAGCGTGATGGAGTTGGGCAGGTTCACACTACTGAGGTCGGCTCCGGAGGCCAACCGGAATCCAGCTTGATTATCCTCCACGGGGAGAGGGAACGCAATGCAGGGTAAGGTCAGACGTAGGGGCGGACGCATTCGTCCGCCTGAACAGAAGCGAAGCGAAGACATCGGTGCCTCCGGGACGACTGCGTCCGGGGTACATGTTGGCTATTTCGGCGCCGGCGCCATCTTGCTCGCGCTTTGGGCTGCTTGGCGATGATCAGGTCCTTGACCTTGTCGTAGGTGGCTTGCGGAATGATCTTCTTGTGTACGAGATCGAGCTTGGTGCGGTAGGGGCGGCCGTCGATGATCTTCTGCGAATAGGTGTCGCCGATGCCGGGCAGGGCCTTCAGTTGATCCTTGGTCGCGGTGTTGATGTCGAGCTTGTCCGCCGCGGTGTCGCCATCTGCAGCTGGCGGGCCATGGCCTCAGGTTTTGAGCCGGGCTCGGCGCCTGCGCAGCGCGAAGCCGCTGACCAGAGGAAAGGGCAAAGACCAGGACTGCGATCTGCGCCATTAGTTTTCGTTCGATCGATTTCATCGATTCTCCTTCAAGCTTAAGCGTAAATGCCGCGCTGGCGAATGGTGTAGGCCACGCGGTCAATGGCCAGCATGTAGGCGGCGATGCGGTTGTTGACGTGGTGAGTTTCGGCGTAGCGGACGACGTCTTCGAACGAAGATTTCATGATGGCTCTCGAGTTGTTCGTTGACCACCGACTCTTTCCAGAAGTAGCCCTGGCGGTCCTGCACCCACTCGAAGTAGGAAGTGGTGACGCCGCCGGCGTTGGCCAGAATGTCGGGGATCACGAAGACGCCCTTGTCGGTGAGGACGTCATCGGCGGCGGAGGTGGTGGGACCGTTCGCGCCTTCGGCCAGGATGCGGCACTTCACGCGGTCGACGTTGCGGCTGGTGATGACGTTCTCGGTGGCCGCGGGAATGAGAATTTCGCATTCCGCGATCGAGCAGGTCGGCGGTCTCAGCACTTCTCGGCCCCAGGGAATCCGTGGACGGTGCCGTTCTTCTGGCGGAAGTCCACCAGTGCCTTGAGGTCGATGCCGTTCTTGTTGTGCAGGCCGCCGCCAACTTCGGCGATGCCGATCACTTTGTATCCGGCCTGATGCATCAGCTGGGCGGCATTGGAGCCCACGTTGCCGAAGCCCTGCACGATGACGCGGGTGCTTTCGCGATCGAGGCCCAGCTTCTGGCAGGCCTCGTCGCACACGATCATCACGCCGCGGCCGGTGGCTTCGCGGCGTCCGCGGGATCCGCCGATGTTGATCGGCTTTCCGGTTACGCACGCGGTCACCGTCTGGCGCATGTGCATGGAGTAGGTGTCCATCATCCACGCCATGATTTGTTCGTTGGTGTTGACGTCGGGAGCGGGAACGTCTTTTTCCGGGCCAATGAATTCGATCAGTTCGGAGGTGTAGCGGCGCGTCATGCGCTCGACTTCGCCCATGGACATCTTGTGCGGATCGCAGATGACGCCGCCCTTGGCGCCGCCGAAGGGAATGTTGACCACGGCGCACTTCCAGGTCATCCAGCTGGCCAGGGCGCGAACTTCGTCGAGCGTGACGTCGGGAGCGTAGCGGATGCCGCCCTTGGCCGGGCCGCGCGCGATGGAATGCTGCACCCGGAATCCGGTGAAGACTTCGAGGTGGCCGTCGTCCATCTGCACGGGGATGTAGACCGTGAGCTCGCGGTTGGGATAGCGCAAGACGCGCCACAGGCCCTCGTCCAGGTTGAGTTTCTGGGCGGCCAGGTCAAAGCGGGCGCGCTGCGACTCCCATGGATTGCTTTCTTTGTCCACGTGCGGGGCGTTGTCATCGTCGTCATAGAAGTGGTCTCCGGAATGATTGCAGGTCAGGATCGCGCAGCAAATGCCGGCCGTCGCCGGAGGGTTCCCGGTCGCAGGCGGGCAAACGTTCAGAGTATATGAGGCGGGATGGCAGGGAAGCAAGCTGAGGGTACCTGACGAGTACACCACCGAACGTTTTTGCTGCTGATTACTAGGAGGACCGACGGCAATCTGGACCATCGTTAAAGGCGAGGGCGAGCTACAACTGAATCTCCATGCCCTCAGCGGCGGCGCGCACTTTGGGATAGTAGTTGCGCGCTTCCTTGACGACCTTGTCGACGATGGCATCGGTGTGGTCCGGGATCGTGATGGTAGAGGATCAGTTCCTTGGCACCGCTTTCCATGACGACGTTGATGGCTTCGCGCCAGTGGCTGTGTCCCCAGCCGCGGCGGCGGGCGTCGTATTCTTCGGGAAGATACTGCGCGTCGTAGATGAGGATGTCGGCGCCTTCGGCCAGTTTGCGCACGCCCTTGTCGAAATCGGGATCGCCGGGCTCGTTGTCGGTGGCGTAGACCAGCACGCCCTCTTTGGTTTCCAGGCGAAATCCCAGGCATCCCTGCGGATGGTTGAGCCACGCGGTCTTAATCTGGACGCCGTCGGCCATGGGCAGGTGATCCGTTCTCGATGTTGTAGAAGTCGCGCTTCGCCTTCATCTGGTCGAGGTTCACGGGAAATAAGGCGAAGCCATCTGCTCGGCCATCACCTGCTCCAGGCTGCGGGTGCGGCTGGAGGAGTGGAAGACGAACTGGCTGTCGGGACTGTTATAGAGCGGCCGGAAAAAGGGCATGCCCTGAATGTGGTCCCAGTGAAAATGCGAAACGAAGACGTGCGCGGCGAACGGGCGGTCGCCGAACTCGCGCTCCAGTTCGTGGCCGAGCACGCGGAATCCGGTGCCGCAGTCGAAGATGTAGATCTGATCTCCCAGGCGCACCTCGACGCAGGAGGTGTTGCCCCCGTAGCGCAGGTTCTCGGCCTGTGGAGTGGGCGTGGAACCGCGCACGCCCCAAAACTTAACTCGCATAAATTCCAGTGCTGCTTAATCCATAATCTTCGACCGCAGAAGTCTTTCCTTCAATTTCGACAGAAGTTCAAAATGTTCATAATACTCGGGATATCCCTGATTTTAGCGTTTGCCCAGAGCCCAACAAGTGACCAAAGTTTCGGGTTCCCGAGGCAAACGGGCCAAGCCCGGGACGGCTATTGCCCCCCACTGCCAACTTTTGCACATCGAGAGCCCTGATTTCGTTTACAGTATGCGGGTTCGATCCGTATTGGTGGAATCGCCGCAAAGTGCGGACAGCGGCTAGAATCATGCGGCATCAGTAAGCTGCGGTTATGGAGGGACAGTGAAGAATCGGCTTCGGTCTCGCAGCTTTTTAGAGGGCTCGGTCTCGCGGCGCAAATTCCTAAAGCAAACTGCGGCGGCGGCGGTTGGTCTGGCGATTGTTCCGCGCCGGGTCTTGGGTGGCCCAGGGTATGTCCCGCCCAGCGATAAGGTCAACATCGCTTTCATCGGCGTCGGCGCCCAGGGTTTGCGCGTCATGCTCCACTTCTTGCACGAGCCCGACGTACAGGGCGTGGCGGTCTGCGACTGCAACAAAACCGGCGCGAATTATCCGCAATGGGACACCCACGAGTTCTGCAATTCCGTGCGCAAACTGCTGGGCGTCGATAGCGGCTGGGATTGGCTCAGTCCCGACCAGCCCATTCAGTTGTCCCATACCCTGGCGGTTACCAGCGGCGTTGCCGGCCGCGAGCCCTGCCAGAAAATCGTAGAGGGCTATTACGGTACGCAGCAGCGCTCCGGCCAATATCGCGGCTGTGCGGCCTACAATGATTTCCGCGAGCTTCTGGAAAAACAGAAAGATCTCGACGCCGTCGTCGTGTGTACGACGGATAATCTGCATGCGGCAGTGTCGGCAGCGGCCATGAAGAAGCGCAAACATGTTTTCTGCCAGAAGCCTCTGACCCACACCATCTATGAAGCTCGGCGCATCGCCGAGATCGCGAAGGAGACGGGCGTGGCCACGCAGATTGCGGTGGGCAACCAGGCCTCCGAAGCTACGCGCCTGCTTTGCGAATGGATTTGGGACGGCGCCATCGGTCCGGTGCGAGAGGTCAGCAACTGGTCGAGCCGTCCTTTCTGGCCCCAAGGCATCGAACGGCCAAAGGAATCAGAGGCAGTGCCGGAAGGTCTGGATTGGGATCTGTGGCTCGGTCCGGCGCCGCAACGGCCTTTCAACCATGCTTACCTGCCTTTTGTGTGGCGCGGGTGGAGCGACTTCGGTTGTGGCGCGCTGGGCGACATGGGGTCTTACAGTTTCGACACAATTTTTCGCGTGCTGAAGCTGGAAGCGCCGGTGAGTGTGGAATCGAGTTCCAGCGACCGCTACGATGAGACCTACCCGCTGGCGTCGATCGTCCGCTACAACTTCCCGGCCCGTGGCGACATGCCGCCGGTGAAATTCAACTGGTATGACGGTGGCCTGAAACCGGCGCGTCCCGAGGAACTGGAAGAAAACCGTCCCCTCAAGGGAGAGGGAGAAGAGGACGAAGGGCTGCTCTTCATTGGAGACCGCGGGAAGATTCTCTGCAGCTTCAACGGGGGCCACCCGAAGCTCATTCCTCAAACCAAGATGGACAGCTACAAACAGCCGCCCAAGACCCTGCCCCGGTCGCCGGGTAACGAGCGCGAATGGCTCGATGCCTGCAAGGGAGGCAAGGCGAAGCCCGGCGGGAACTTCGAATTCGAGGGCCTCGTTACCGAGACGCTACTGTTGGGAAACGTCGCGTCGCGCCTGGGCCAAAACCTCACCTGGGATCGTTCGAACCTGAAGGTTAGTTCTGAGGTTGGCCAGAAATACGTCCGGCCGGAACGCCGCAGCGGGTGGGAACTGTAGTCGGCTCGTGGCGAGGATTTTGTTTGCTTAGCGAGTGAGGAGGCATCCATGTCTGTGACTTCGAGAAGAGAGTTTCTGAAGAGTGCAGCAACCTATACCGCCGCAGCCGGCTTGCTCTCCACCGGTGCGCTGGAGTTGCGCGCCAATCCGCTGGGCATGCCCATTGGATGTCAGACGTGGCCGGTCAGGGAAATGATCGCCAAGGACTTTCCCGGCACGATCAAACAACTTGCCGGCGCCGGATTTCAGACCATCGAACTCTGCTCGCCGGTCGGTTACGCCGATTCTGGCTTCGCCGGCCTCGCCAAATACAAGGGAGCCGAACTCCGGAAGATTCTGAGCGATGCGGGCGTGAGCTGTATAAGTTCTCACTTCGGCATCGACGAATTGAGAAAGAATCAGGAGGCCGCGATTGCCTGGGCGAAAGATGTCGGCCTCACCCAGATGTTAGTGCCCAGCCTCGACGGGCCTGAGAAGCCGACGATGGATGACGTGAAGCGGGCGGCCGACGAATACAACAAAATGGGGGAGCAGTCGGCTAAGGCCGGAATCCAGCAGGGACTTCACAACGAAACCTTCGAACTCTCGACGGTGGACGGCAAGCGCACCTATGACGTGTTGTTCGGTCTGCTGGATCCCAAGCTGGTGAAGTTCCAGTTCCAGGTTTCTACCATCAGCCGAGGCTACGATGCCGCCGAGTATTTCACGAAGTACCCCGGCCGCTTCGTTTCCATGCACGTGCAAGGCTGGTCGGCGGAAACCAGGAAAGTGGTGCCTGTGGGACAGGGCACTCTGGATTGGAAGAAAATCTTTACCGCGGCGAAAACGGGCGGCATCAAGAATTACTTCGTTGAGATGAACCTGGAAATGATGAAAGCCAGCGTTCCCTACCTTCACGATCTGCAAGTCTGAACGAACCTTTTCGGGGCAGGGCCGCGGGTGCGCGAGCGTTCTGCCTTCTCGCGTGCGTCCCCTATAATAAAAACCCACAACCCGGTGCGAGGCGCAGGTTCCGGACGGCCGGAGCGCCGAAGCCGCACGGTTGGGATCGCAAACGATGCTGCAACCGGACTTCAAACATTTTTCCCGCCTGGCCCGCGAGGCCACC
This sequence comes from uncultured Acidobacteriota bacterium, assembly GCA_963709865.1. GTDB lineage: Bacteria > Acidobacteriota > Terriglobia > Terriglobales > Acidobacteriaceae > Sulfotelmatobacter. The sequence goes on along the minus strand of CAVPXW010000017.1, from coordinate 22,545 downwards.
CTGGTCCCGGTGGTGAAGTCGGTCAGCGCCGACCTGCTCACTCCGGTTTCCGCTTTTCTGGCTATCGCAGAGAAAGAACCGCACGCGTTCCTGCTCGAGTCGGTGGAGCGCGGCGAGCAGATCGGACGCTACACGTTTCTGGGCGCGCGGCCTTACATGCGGGTGAAGCCCGCCAGGGAACGGTCGAGATTGAGCGCGGACGCCGGCGCGAAGTGGTGCAAGACAACATTTTCCAGGTGGTGAAGCGATTGCTGCGGGAGCACCGGCCCGCCAGCGTTCCGGGACTGCCTCCATTCACCGCGGGCGCGGTCGGATACTTTGCCTACGACGTGGTCCGCCAGCTGGAAAAGATTGGCGAGCATGCGAAAGATGACTTGGCGCTGCCCGACGCCGAGCTGATGTTCTTCGATCGGCTGCTGGCCTTTGATCACCTGCGGCATCAGATCCACATCGTCGCCGCCGCCGACGTGGCGCGCGAGAGTCCGCGGCGCGCCTACGACCGGGCGCTGCGCGACATTGCTGCGCTGGAGCGGAAACTCGCGGCGGGACTGAGCCCGGCACTGTGGCGCAAGTCCGCCAAGGCCAAAGCGGGCAAGCTCAAGGTTCATGCCGGGACGCGGCGCGAGGACTTTCCTGCGCAGCGTGGAGCGCTGCAAGGAATACATTGCCGCGGGCGACATCTTCCAGGTCGTGCTCTCGCAGCGGCTCGATTTCACTCCCGAGGTTGCGCCGTTCGATTTGTACCGCTCGCTGCGGCAGGTGAATCCGTCGCCGTATCTTTATTTTCTGCGCACGGGCGACACGCACATTCTCGGTTCTTCTCCGGAGATGCTGGTGCGGGTGACGGGACGCAAGCTGGAGTACCGGCCGATCGCGGGCACGCATCCGCGCGGGCGCGACGAAGCCGAAGACTTGCGCGCTCGAACAGCAGATGCGCACCGACGAAAAAGAACGCGCCGAGCACGTCATGCTGGTCGACCTCGGCCGCAACGACCTGGGGCGCGTGAGCGAGTACGGCTCGGTGAAGGTGAAAGATCTGATGTACGTGGAGCGCTACTCCCACGTGATGCACCTGGTCTCGGCGCTGGAAGGCACGCTGCGCAAGGATCTCGACGCGCTCGACGCCTTCGCCGCCTGCTTCCCCGCGGGAACGCTCAGCGGCGCGCCGAAAGTGCGGGCCATGCAGATCATCGAAGAACTGGAGCCCACGCGCCGCGGAATCTACGGCGGATCGGTGCTCTACGCGGATTTTGCGGGCAATCTGGATTCCTGCATCGGCATTCGCACGCTGCTGATGCAGGGCAAGAAAGCCTATCTGCAGGCGGGAGCGGGCATTGTCGCGGATTCCGATCCAGCGAGCGAGTTTCAGGAGTCGATGAACAAGGCGCAGGCGGTGCTGCGGGCGGTGGAGAACGTACGCGCCAGGCGGTAGCCTCCGGCCAGCGCCGGCATCGCCTTCAATCTCGCTCAGGAAAAGCTTTGACGGCTGTACCGTCGGAGGCTCGCCCGCGGACGCATCTTAGTGCGAAGGCTTGGTCGAAGTCACCTGTGGTGGCGCGCAACGCGGCGTGATGTCTGCCGCATTCGGCTCCCGGTTCAGCGAGTTGTGCGCGAAGCACCACGGCACAGCCGTCGCCGGATAGCGCTGCTGGACGTACTGCGGAACGTCGGACTCGCGTACTTCCTCAAACCTAAACTGGATTGTACCGTCGGCGGAGACAGTGGCCAGCAGGTATCCGTAGACGTCCGTCTTCGCCGTGGGAGGAGCGTTAGCGGGCAACGGATGGCGCACGGCTCCAGCCGTTCCCACGATCCAGCCGGGCAGCGGCTTGGCCCCGTCGCTCTTTCACTTTTGTGGTGTCGAAAATATCTTCCATATAGAAGTGCGAGTGGGTGGCGAGCACGTAAACCGGCTTCTTGCTTGTGTCGCGGAATGCCAGAAGAGCTTTGTAGACGTTCTCCCCGCTGGGACGGGCCCGCGCTTCGGACGCATTGTCGCCCATGCTGTGATCGTTCGTGATGCTGTCGGGCAGAGCTTCATGCATGCCGACCACGACGCTCTTTACCTCGGGATTGGAGGTTGCGCCCTGCAAGACGGCGAGCGAGCCAAGTCTGTTGGTCGTCAGAGAAAAAGCTGGAGGCATTGTCCAGGTAGATGAAGTCCACGCCCCCCTGAATCCAATGAAAGTAGGGCTCCGGCAGCAGAGGTTCCCGGTCGTTGACGCTGCTTCCGCAGGGCGGGCAGGTTCAGCCAGTCGAAGAAGTGGCGTTTGAACGCATCCTCGTTCTTTGGCGGGATTACCTCGTGATTGCCGATGCCCACATAGAATGGCACATCGCCGAAAGCGGCGATCTGGTTCTCGACGAAATCGTCCCAGGCACGCCGCTGGTAGTTTTCGCAGCTCAGTACTTCGCCGTTGTGTTGGGCAGCGAATGCCATGTCTTCATCAATTTTGTAGATCGCGCGCAGGTCGCCCAGGTGCCAGTAAAAGCTGGGTGCAAACCTGGCGCTATGAGCGGCGATTGCGGGCATGACGATGTCGCCGCAATTGCGCGAGTCGCCGGAGACGATGAAGCGCCAGGAGCCTTCCGGCAGTGGCGTTGCACCGGGGCTCTTCGGTTCGGGAGAAGGCGCACCTTGTGCCGTCGCAACCATCCCGCAAGCCAATCCAAATATAAGAGCGCTCAGCAGCCGCCGAAGTGCCTGGGCGCTGGTTGCAACACGGCTCATGGAAAATTCCTTTCGCAACATGGGTACAAAAGGGAAGAGTGATGAGTATAGATGAGGAAGATGCGATCGCAACGCGGCGCGCTCACAACCGCAAAAAGTTCGCTACCAGTTTTTTCCCCGCGTCCGTCAGCACGCTTTCGGGATGGAATTGCACGCCCTCCACGGGGTAGCGGCGGTGGCGCAGGCCCATGATGGTGCGAGTGCCATCTTTTTCGGTGGTCCAGGCGCTGACTTCGAGTTCCGCAGGCAGATCTTTTTCCTCGACGATGAGGGAATGATAGCGCGTCGCTGTCATGGGCATGGGCAGGCCCTGAAAAACAGTCCGGTTGTCGTGCATGACGGCGCTGGTCTTCCCATGCATGAGATGAGCCGCACGCACCACGCGGCCGCCGAAGGCTTCGCCGATCGCCTGGTGCCCCAGGCAGACTCCGAGCACCGGAATTTTCCCCGCGAAGTGGCGGATCAGTTCGATGCTGATTCCCGCCTCATGCGGCGTGCACGGGCCCGGGAGAGACGACAATCCGCTCCGGCCGCATGCTTCTCGACCTGGCTTCACCGTGACCTGATCGTTGCGGCGAACCTCAACTTCGGCGCCCAACTCGCCGATGTACTGGACCAGGTTGTAGGTAAACGAATCGTAGTTGTCGAGTACAAAAATCAAGCGTCTGCCGCTCCTGACACCAGCTTACACCGGGGAAACGATTTTCAGAGTGCCCACTTCCTATCGCAAAATTAAAGCTCCGCGGGGCTGCAATTTCTAATCTGCACTCTGGATCGCTCGCCTGAAAGAGCCACCCGCTGACCCAAGGGTGGTATTGACCTGCGCCCATTGCGCGGGGCATCCTCCTCCTATACAAGTTATACAAGTATTAGCGCTACTTCAAGCCACTTGGAGGATGCATGGCTGAGCCCCAGCAGGAGAAGCGGGCGGCGCGTCGCTTCCCGCTGCGTGTACCGGTCAGCGTCGATCACCAGAACACCACCGAGGCTGCCCAGATTCGCGACGTCAGCGCCCGCGGTATCTGTTTTTACCTGGAATCCTCCATTGCCCAGGGATCGCCCATTGGATTCACCCTGACTCTCCCGCCCGAGATCACGCTCACAGAAAGCATCCGCGTGCAATGCAAAGGACGCGTGGTTCGGGTCGAGGACGGAAGAGAGGACGGCAGACTCGCCGTGGCTGCCGTCATTGAAGAATACGAATTCCTGCCGGAAGTGTGAAAGCAGACCTCAGACCTCAGACCGCGGACCCGGAGTTATAACCTCGCAGGCTTCTCACCGAAATTTATTTCAGAGCGGTCGGACGATCCGAGTCCGGGGCCGCCGCCCGCTTTTTGATTTCCTTCTCTCCATCCATCGCAAGTGATATGTTTCCATCAAGCTTCCAGCGAGGGATTTTTTGCCGCGACCTGCGCTCCAATCTGTGTGCGTGATGATTTTGGTGTCGCTGCTTGCTGCCGAGGTTGCGGCCCAGACCTTTGGTCCGCCACCGGTGGTGAAGAGCGTTCGCATCGTTCACGAACGCGGCGTGCCTGCGGTTGAGATTCTGACCAGCGGGGGCCCGGTGATTCCCGAAATCCGGATGCTCGACTCGCCGCCGCGGCTGGTCATCGATCTGCCCAACTCGCGGCTGGGACTGACGCAGAAGCGGATCGCAATTCAGAAAGAAAACATCCTCGCGATCCGCGTGGATCAGTACCAGCAGAAGCCTCCGGTAACGCGCATCGTGCTCGACTTGCTGGCGCCGTATGGCTACACCTGGGACGGCGCGGGCCATCGCCTGATGGTGCGGCTCAAGCCGGCTGAGGATGTCAACGCCGGCAAGAAGTCGACGCCGTTCGAGCCGCCGACCGTGCCCGGCATCTCGCTGGGCGCTGGGCCAGCCGTCGTGCCGGTGACCGGCGGCGCGGGAGCGACGGTGGCGGCGGGAGGCCGTATTGGATCGGGGGCGACGTTGACCGCCGGTTCCGATACCGCGGTTCTGCGCGTGTCCGGCGGAGGAGAAGTTCGGGTGTGCCCGGGGACCACCGTTTCGGTAACGCCGTCGCAGACCAAGCGCGACCTGATGCTCGGCCTGGGCACCGGCGCACTGGAGGCGCACTATACGCTGCGCGCCTCGGCTGACACCGTGCTGACTCCGGATTTCCGCATCCTGTTTGCGGGGCCCGGAGAATTCCACTACGCCATCAGCGCCGACGCGCACGGCAACACCTGCGTGCGCGCACTGAAGGGCAATACCTCATCGGCGATCGTCTCGGAGTTGATGGGAGACCGCATTTACCAGGTCAAGCCCACCGAGCAGGCGGTGTTTCACTCTGGTCAGATCGACAAGGTGGACACCGACGTTCCGCTGGAGTGCGGATGTCCTGCTCCCTCGCCGCTCATGCGGGCTGAGGCTCCTTATGCGCCGAACGTGCCTGACTCGGAATTGCCCGCCAAGATGCGCATCGGCGGCAGTGAGACTCCGGCGGCATCCGCGGCGAAGGCATCTCTGGGCACGACCGCTTCGGACGCCCGGTTGTCGAATGGGCCGGAGACCGCGCCGCTGCCCGCCTTCTCAGCCCAACGACGTTCACGTCCAGATCGATGCGCCGTTTGTGTTTACTGCGAAGAATCGCACGGCGGCCGCGTTACCCGCCCCGGTGCAGGCAGCCAAAGACTTGCCGCTGGATGATTCCCCGGCCCGGCAGGTTCATCTCGATGCCGTGATTCAGTCGCCGCCACCGGAGCCGCAGAAAAAGCCCGAGCACCGCGGCTTCTTCCGCCGGGTGGGAGGATTCTTCGCCTCGATCTTCAAGTAGCGCGCGGGCAGGACGCCCCCGCAACAGCCGCCGAGACGGCGGCGCTACTTTTATTCCCCAGAAATCCTTTTTGCGCCTACCCGCGTCTTACGGCAAGTTGGGCTGAGATCGTACGCGAAAACTCGTCGGCAGGAGCGCGCCATGACCGCTGCATCTCCGGGACCGGGGCCGAATATCTTTTCCATCCTCTCAGGAGAAAACGACGGCCTGTACCGCGCCCGGCGTGAGACCTTCATCTTCTCGCTGCTCGGGCAGGCCGCGATCGTGGGACTGCTCGTCTACTTCACGAGCTGCGTAATCCAAGGTCCGCCCGAGATCGCGAGGCAGTTTCCCGAAGCTCGATGAGCTTCCCCTGATCTTCTCCGGAAACAGCGGCGGCGGGGGAGGCAACCACGATCCGCTTCCCGCGTCGCACGGGAATCTCCCAAGAGCTTCGCTTGATACTCAGATTGTGCCTCCGACTGTGATCCTCCCGAAAGAACCGCCGAAGCTTGCCGTGCCGGAGACGGTCGTGTTGGCTCCGGATGTGAAGCTGCCGCAGGGCGGGCAGATCGGAGATCCGATCTCCAAGTTTTCTCTTCTCTCCAACGGTCCGGGCGGTCCCACGTGGAATTGGGCCGGGATGTTGTGGCGGGATCGGGACGTCGTCAGGTCCCGGAGTCGGACCCGGCCCGCCGGGAATCTTTTCGCCGGGCAGAGGGGGAGTGACCGCACCGCAAGTGATCTTCAACCCGGAGCCGAGCTTTTCTGACGAAGCCCGCAAGGCCAAGGCGCAGGGAATCGTGCTGCTGCTGCTGGTGGTTGGGAAGGACGGGCACCCCTACAACATCCGCGTGGGGCAGAGCCTGGGAATGGGCTTAGACGAGAAGGCGATCGAGGCGGTAAACCGCTGGCGCTTCCGGCCGGCCACTCTCAACGGCCAGCCGGTGGCGACGCAGATCGCGGTGCAGGTGGATTTCCACCTGTACTGAGAAAAAGCGGCGTTGGACCTCGGCCCTCGGACTTCAGCACTTTAACGGTTCGAGGTCTGACGTCTGAGGTCCGACGCCCGCATCTTTTAGCTCCGGGTGATGGCGCGGCGCAGCGGTTCTGCTTTTTCCCGGACCGTGTCGCGCAGGTCTTCGGCCATATCCACGCCGCGGCTGGCGCGTCGCGCACGCGATCTCCGGCGTCGCGCACGCGGTCTCTTGGCCTCGTCGGCCCAATCGCCCAGAGTATCCTTGGCGTCTTCGTAGCCGTTTTGCAGGTCGCGGCGCGTCTGCTTGCCGCTCTTGGGCGCCAGCAGAAGCCCGGCCAGGGCTCCGGCGCCCAGTCCAATCAGGAGGAAGGTAATCGCCGTGCCGACGTTGCTGCTTTCTGAAGATTCGTAACGTCCGATTCGCATGATGAAGACCTCAATTTTTCCGCCCGGCAAAATGCCCGGGCATATTCGCGAAAAGCTGTGCCGAGATCCAGCTGCACACTAATTCTAGTCCTACTCCGCGGACCCGGCGACATCCAATCCGGAAGCCGCGATTCGCCCGTCTTCGATGAGTTCAGCTTCGGGAAGGTTTCTTTTCCGGCGCACCTGAGTGTAAAATAACGCTTTAGCCCTCGTCCCTAGTCGGCGGCGGAACTTGTGGCCTGCCCGTCTTCCGCCGGCTTCGCAAACCGCAATCGTACAAGGAGAGTTTTTCAAGCGATGTCGATCCCTGCCACCCAGCTTCGTCCCGGCATGATCATCAAGCACAACAATGATCTGCACTCCGTTTTCAGCGTCGAACACCGCACCCCCGGCAACCTGCGCGCCTTCATTCAGGCCAAGCTGCGCAACCTGCGCACCGGCGCCATGTTCGAGCACCGCTTCCGCTCGCCCGACCCGATCGAGAAGGTCAACGTGGACGAAGTCGAGATGCAGTTCCTCTACGCCGACGGCGACAGCTACTACTTCATGGACACGCACGAACTACGAGCAGACCCACCTGAGCAAGGAAATCCTGGGCGACGCGGTGGATTACCTGATTGCGAACCTCGAGATCAAAGTGGAGTTCTTCGACGGCAAAGCGGTCGGCATCGAACTGCCGCAGACCGTGATCCTGACCGTGGTCGAGACCGAGCCCGGGCTGAAGAGCGCCACCGCCTCGAGTGTCACCAAGGCCGCGAAGACCGAGACCGGACTGGTCGTGCAGGTGCCGCCGTTCATCAACGAAGGCGAGAAGATCAAAGTGGATACGTCGGAAGGCGCGTACCTGTCGCGAGCGTAGAGTTAGATCAGAGGTTCCGTAGAGATGCAGACTTGCTGCGTCTCTTTCTGCGATCGAGAGTTTCTCTGCAATCTGGCAAGACGTTGCAAGCAACGTCTCTACGACATGACTGAAAAGCCGATCGAAGCTCGCCGCTTCCTGGTCCGCGGACGCGTGCAGGGCGTCGGCTTCCGCTGGTTTGTCGAGCGCGAGGCGCACATCCTGGGCATCGCCGGCTGGGTGCGCAACAATCATGACGGCAGCGTGGAAGTTCTGGCCCAGGGGACGCGCGACCAGCTCTCTGGGTCTGCATGGCCGCCTGCGCGAGGGGCCACGCGCGGCCCGGGTGGATGCGGTCGAAGTATCCGAAGCCCAGCCGGTCGCCGGACTCAGTTCATTTCGCATTGAAGGAGCGTGGTAAATGCCGTCCAGTCCGTCGGCCATGAATGCCGATCAACTGAAAAATCTGATTCGCGAAGTTCCCGATTTTCCCAAGAAGGGGATTCTCTTCTACGACATCACCACGCTGCTGAAGGACAAGACCGGCTTCGCCACGCTGATCGACAAGCTGTCGGAGCACTACATTTCTCAGGATGTCGATCTGGTGCTCGGCATGGAAGCGCGCGGCTTCATCTTCGCCCCGGCGCTGGCCTACCGCCTGAACGCCGGATTCGTTCCCGTCCGCAAGCCGGGCAAGCTTCCCGCGGAAACCGTGAAGTTCGATTACGCGCTCGAGTACGGCACCAACTCGCTGGAGATTCACAAGGACGCCATCCAGAAAGGCCAGCGCGTCCTGATCGTGGACGACCTGCTGGCCACGGGCGGCACCGCCGAGGCCACGGCCAAACTCGCAGCCTCGCTGGGCGCGGAGATCGCCGGCCTGGGATTTGTGGTGGAGCTGGACTTCCTGAAGGGCCGCGACAAGCTGAAAGAATACGACGTGATGTCGCTGCTGCGCTACGACAAGTAGCGGCCGCGGTCGATGAAAGTGGGGCCGGCGCTGGTTGGCGCACTGTGCCCGTGTTATATCCTGAGGATCGCTCTATTTCCAGACGCGCGCGACGATCAACGCAACTCCAGCCCAGAACCCTGCGCTGATCGGCAATCGAAAGCGCCAGTCCTGAGATCGGCGCCCCATTTGAGTGCGTCCGTATGCGCTGCTTTCATCGAGGTCAGAATCGTACTCAAACCAGGATCGCAGAAACCCCATGTCCAGCACACTTGCCGGCGGGGCGCTCCAGGCATCCCGAACTGCGACTCTCCGCGGTAACGTGGGTGCTTGGTTGGGGGGACAGCTGCAATACCTTGTAGCTCATGAAGCACCTCCTCGCAGACCAATTGCAACTCGCTTGCCATCTTCAAACCTGGCCCAAGTCGCTGAAAATATGAGGCGCATTCCCGCAAAGCAGTTGCCGGCTTTCTGGACGGCGTCAAAACTCCTAGCCGTACCGGCTGGTCTCCGCGAGATCTGCCCCATCTCATTAGAACCCACGTCGGTGCAAAGAGTCCCTCACGCCTGCAATAAAATCGGTTTTCTGAAAAAAAGGGCAATCTGCGAGGTAGTGTGATCCGCGTTTTCATTCTCCGCCAGTGACAAATGCGACTCCTTGGGCAGGTAGCCCTTCCGCCGGAACCAATCCTCCATGGCATCCTTCAGTTGGTCCAGCGGGACGTTGGACCCGATCTCCATCTGGCCATCGGAAAGCGGAAGCGTGTCGTCGAAGACGCTGGCATTGGTGAAGTTGCGCATGGAGAAGCTGTCGAGCCACTTCAGCGGGCAGGGAAGTCTGCGGCCGTTGGCTTCGTACTCCACGCGAATCTTGCGGGCGAACATAGCTTGATTTAAACACAGCTGATTTAATGCGCACGGAGACGGCTCAATGCAGCTGGTGAAACGGCTCATGTTTGACAGCGCTCGGCGGCCACGATGTCATGTACGCCGCATTCTCTGTCCAGCCAGGCGGCCGGCGCAGCGCGCGCACATCTTTGCACACATCATTCGCTGAAACGCGAATGTCTCCCGGTACCGCAGGAGGTTCGAAATGATCACAAATCTGATTTGGTGGGTGGTCGTCGGTCTGATCGCGGGCTGGGCCGCCGGCAAGATCATGAAAGGCGGCGGCTACGGCGTCGTGATGGACATCGTCCTCGGCATCGTCGGCGCCGTGGTGGGGGGCTGGCTGATGGGCTTTCTGGGCATCCACGCCGGAGGCTTCATCGGCACCATCATGGTCGCGATTATCGGCGCGGTCATTCCTGATCTGGATCACGCGCCTGCTCAAGAAGGCATAGCGCTCTGATTAAGCAGCCGTGCTGCGCACGGCAGACAGCCGATGGCGGCTGTCTCCACAAATGCCCATGTGAGCGACAGCCGCCTTCGGCTGTCCAGCCAGGGCGAAGCCCGGCTGCATCGCGGCGCCTCCCCGCGTCGAGACCCTCAGCCATCTCAAAACACTGCGAGTTGCATCCACGGCTCCAGATACCTCCGCTCGCGTGCCCGACTCGGTGTCTAAGTCCAGGTAGGGTCCGCGCTCGGCACGCAAAAACGCCGGCTGCCACGCGTTCCCTGATCACGACGGACCCGATCGACGGAGGAGCCATGCGCTTTTCGAAAACTGCAGTGCTGTGGTTGACGCTTGTCGCGGTTTCATCTGGCCAGTCTTCTACATCACCGGCAAATCCCGGTGATCCGCCCGCACGACTGCCCGTGACCCGCGTGATTCTCTACAAAAATGGAGTCGGTTACTTCGAGCACGCCGGCCATGTTCGCGGCAGCCAGGATGTGAACGTGGATTTCACCACCGCGCAATTGAACGATGTGCTGAAGTCGCTTACCGTGCTGGATCTGGGCAAGGGACGCATCACCGGCGTCAGCTACAACTCGGCCGCGCCGCTGGAGCAGCGACTGGGCTCGCTGCGCTTGCCAGTCGGCGAGAATCCGACGACGGCGCAGTTTCTCGACGCACTGCGCGGTGCGCGGGTGGAAATCCGCAGCGGCTCCGTGGCGGCTTCCGGCCGCCTGCTGAGCATTGAAGAGCGGGAAGTGCTGACCGGGCAACGATGCGCCGAACAGCGAGGGAAGCGACGAATCCGGCAGCAAGATTGGCCTGACCCAAATCTCCCTCGTCAGCGACAGCGGCGAAGTGCGCATCTTCGACCTGACGCCTTCCACCAGCGTTCGTGTCACAGAAAAAGATGTGAACGAAGAAGTGGGCAAATATCTTGGGCTCGTCGCTTCGACGCGCGATCAGGATGTCCGCCGCATGACCATCTCCACCGCCGGGGACGGCGAGCGCGATCTGCTGGTCAGCTACATCAGCGAAGTGCCGGTGTGGAAGAGCACCTACCGCATCGTGATTCCGAACGAGGGCAAGCCGCTGCTGCAGGGATGGGCCATCGTCGACAACACGGTCGGCGAAGACTGGAAGGATGTCGAATTGTCGCTGGTCGCGGGCGCTCCGCAGTCGTTCGTGCAGGAGCTCTCGCAGCCGTATTACACGCGGCGGCCGGTGGTCGCGCTGCCGGAGAATGCGATGCTCACGCCGCAGACGCATGAGGCAACGATCGAAGGGCAGAAGTCGGACATGGTGAATGGTCGAGCCATCGAGATCCCGATGCAAGGCGTTGTTGGCGGCGTTCCCGGCGGAGTGCCCGGCGGGTCAGATGGGCGGAGTCATCGGAGGGATCGCGAGCGGAAGCGCCGGCGGCGTCGGCGCCAGGCGTTGGCCCCATGGTCGTTCGCACGAACGGTCGCTCCTCCACCAGCCGCTCCTCGCCCCGACGCCACCGATGATGGCCGAGTCGCTCGAAGAAGGCACCACCGTCGGCGAGACCCGCGAACTCGGCGACCTGTTCGAATACAAACTCAAAGACCGCGTCACCATCCGCAAGAATCAATCGGCGCTGGTGCCCATCCTGCAATCGCGCATCGACGCCGAAAAAGTCTCGGTCTGGAATCCCTCGGACAGCTCCGTGCTGCGCGCGCTCTGGGTCGAACAACACCAGCAATCTCACGCTCGACGGCGGCAGCTTCAACGTGCTCGAAGGCGATGCCTTTGCCGGCGAAGGCCTGATGGACGCGATCAAGCCCGGCGAGAAGCGGTTGCATGTCCTACGCCGCCGATCTGGGCGTGCTGGTCGATGCCAAGCAGAAGGCCGACAACCAGCGCGTCACCAAGGTCATCATCGCGCACGGCACCATGACCCAATCGACGCAGGAGCGCCAGGAGAATACCTACACCATCCGCAACCGCGACACGACGCCGCGGACGGTGGTGATCGAACATCCCGGCGCGCCCGGGCTGGAAGCTGACGGACGACGAGAAACCGGCGGAGAGTTCGGCATCCTTCCACCGCTTCCGCCTCACCGTGGAGCCGAAAAAGACCACGACCCTGCTAGTTAAGGAATACCGGCCGATCCTGAACAGCTATGCAGCTGACGAATGTGACCGACAACCAGATCAAATTTTTCCTCGAGCAGAAGATGATCAATCCGGACGTGGAAAAAGCTCTGCGGCGCATCGTTGCCCAGAAAAATGACGTTGCGGTGCTCGATGCGGTGATTACGGGACGCCGCTCTCAGGTGTCCAGCATTTCCGAAGATCAGCAGCGGGTGCGCGAGAACATGAAGGCGCTGAAGGGAAGTTCCGAAGAAAAGGCGCTGGTCGAACGCTATGTCCGCGAACTCAATGAGCAGGAAGATCGTGTCCAGGCTTTGCGACGCGAAATCACCGAGATGCAGCAGAAGCGCGACGCAGCCCAGAGCACGCTCAACGGAATGATCGAAGCGCTGCAGATGGAGGTGACGCTGTAGGGCCTGCCGTGCTACGCACGGCAGACAGCCGAGGGCGGCTGTCTCCACATTTTCTGTTTCTAGCTGCTAAGGCATGCTTCATGTGGGGACGGCCGCCTCGGCCGTCCAGCCCAGCGCGAACCCCGGGCGGTCCGTGAGATCAGGCTGCAGGAGTCTACTTCTGCGCCTTCGGTCCCGCCGCCTTGACTTCCGGCGGGGCGTCGAAATTCTCGAAGTTCTTGGCGAAGCGGTTGCGCAGGTCTTCGGCGGCCTTGTCGTAGGCGGCTTTGTCGGGCCACGCATTGCGCGGATTGCAGCACCTGCGGGGGCACGCCGTGGCATGCCTTCGGAATGCTGAAGCCGAACGTCGGCTCGATCTCGAATTCTTCTTTGATCAGTTCGCCTTCGACGGCGGCATCCACCATGGCGCGCGTGTGGGGAATGTCCATGCGCTTGCCGACACCATACGGCCCGCCCTGCCAGCCGGTATTCACCAGCCAGCATTGCGCGTTGTGCTCGCGCAAGCGGCGGCCCAGCATTTCGGCATACGTCTTCGGAGGCAGCGGAAGGAACGGCGATCCGAAGCACGTGGAGAACGTCGCCGAAGGTTCTTTCACCCCGGCTTCGGTTCCCGCAACCTTCGCCGTATAGCCCGACAGGAAGTGATACATCGCCTGCTCCGGCGTCAGCCTCGAAATCGGCGGCAGAACGCCGAAAGCATCCGCCGTGAGAAACACGACATTCTTCGGATGCCCGCCAATGCCCGGAATCAAGGCGTTGTCGATGAAGTCCACGGGATACGCGGCGCGGGTATTCTCCGTCTTGCTGTCGTCGTTGTAGTCGGGAATGCGGGTGTGCGGATCGAGAGTCACGTTTTCCAGCACGCAGCCGAAGCGCAGCGCGTTCCAGATCTGCGGCTCGTTCTTCTTCGAGAGCTTGATGCACTTGGCGTAGCATCCGCCTTCGAAGTTGAAGACGCCGTCGGCGCTCCATCCGTGCTCGTCGTCGCCGATCAGGTCGCGCGAGGGATCGGCCGAGAGCGTGGTCTTGCCTGTTCCCGAGAGCCCGAAGAACAGCGCGCTCACGCCGTTGTGCCCCACGTTGGCCGAGCAGTGCATGGGAAACACGTTCCGCGGCGGCAGCAGGAAATTCATGACGCTGAAGATCGACTTCTTCATCTCGCCGGCGTAGGAAGTTCCGCCGATCAGCACCGTGCGGCGCGTGAAGTTGAGCAGAATGAAAACTTCCGACGTCCACGCCGTCGCGCTTGGGATCCGCCTTGAATTCCGGAGCCGAAATCACCGTGAACTCGGGACGATGACTCTTGAGTTCTTCCGCGCGTCGGACGCAAAAACAACTGCCGCACAAACAGGTTGTGCCAGGCATATTCGTTCACGATGCGAACCGGCAGGCGGTAAGCGGGATCGGCGCCGCAGAAAAGATCCTGCACGAAAAGCTCGCGCCCGCGCAGATGCTCCATCACCCGCGCGTAGAGCGCGTCAAACTTCTCCGGCTCAAACGGCGCGTTCACTCGCGCCCCAGGCGACGGTGTGCGCAGTGGTCTCATCCTTGACGATGAACTTGTCTTTGGGAGACCGCCCGGTGCGATTGGTATATCCCACGATGGCCCCGTTGGCCGCCAGTTTCGCTTCGTTGCGCCGGATGGAGTGCTCCACCAGCACCGCCGGGGAGAGATTGAAGTGGGTCCGGCCTTCGCTCAGCAACTCGGCTACGTCGCTGACGTGCATCGTGGTAGCCATCAGGGTCTCCTCAGAAAGGGTCAAAAACGGTCAACAACAGCGAAAACAAACTATTCTCCCTCAAAAAGCCCCGGCCTGCCAAGTAATTGCGATCAGCAGGCTCGGTCTGATGCTCGGCAGATGAAGAACTATGAACCCGAATAGGACACGAAGGCGCCGATTGCAAACGTCCACCGACGCAGATCCTTCGTGATACTTCGTGCACTTCGTGGTTGTAGTCTGCAGTCGCTTCGGAGGTAAGGCGTCGCCGGCTAGTCGAGGAGGTCTTGTAGTCGCATGCCTTGCGGCAAGGTTCACAGTACATCAGGCCGTCGTTGCAAATGCGGATGTCGATCACGGCCTGGCAGAGGCAGCAGAATTTTTCGCACTCGCACGCGCTTTCGGGCTGTTCGCATTGTGCGCATCGGTATTTGGCAGGACCGGTTCCGGTGCTCATGAGAGTAATGTAGCGCGCCGCGTGCAGCCCTCGGAAAATGACCTTGGTAATCCTGGACGCAGCGGAAGCAATGCACCGATCGCCTCCCGCGACGCCCGATTTCTCCGTGGCCTATAATTCCCAGCAATGACCTTCCAACATCTGCTGGATGGCGCGGAGGTTCTCAGCCCAGAGCGGGGACCCGACCGTCAGTGGTGTGGAATACGACTCGCGGCGGGTCAAGCCGGGATGCGTGTTCGTGGCCATGCGCGGCGAAACGTCGGACGGCAACCGCTTCATCGACCAGGCGATTCAGGCGGGCGCGGTCGCGGTCGTCACCGACTCACCCGCCGAGAAGCCGCGCGAGGGAGTGGCCTGGGCCGTGGTGCCCCACGGGCGGCGGGCTCTGGCGCGGCTTGAGCGCGAATTTCTACAAGCGCCCGGCCGAGCGCATTGCGGTCACCGGCATTACCGGGACGAATGGGAAGAGCACGACGGCGTTTCTGATCGAGTCGATCCTCACCGCCGCCGGACGCAAGAGCGCTCTGATCGGGACCATTGAATATCACGTTGCGGGACACGTCTATCCCGCGCCGCACACCACGCCGGAAGCGCTCGAACTGGCGCGCATTTTCAACGAAGCCCTCGGCCTGGGCGCGACCGACGCGGTCATGGAAGTCTCCTCGCACGCTCTGGCGCAGGAGCGCGTGTTCGGCGTGCCCTTCGACGTCGCCGTGTTCACCAACCTGACGCGCGACCACCTCGACTATCACAAGACGATGGACGAATACTTCGCCGCCAAGCGCGTGCTCTTCGAGGGCTGCGGCACCGATGCACCCCGCGCTGCGGTGACGAATCTCGACGACGAATATGGCGCGAAGCTGGCCGGCTTCAGCCGCAAGCGCAGCGCGGTTGTGCTGACCTATGGCTGGGAGCGCGGCGACTTCCACGCCGAGAATGTCGACATCAACCCGCGCGGCACCCGCTTCGACATGGCCACGCCGCAGGAAAAGATTGCCATTTTCTCCCCGCTGATCGGGCGGGTGAATGTGTACAACATCCTGGCCGCGGCGGCCGCGTGCTTCGCGCGCGGTTGCGATTCGCGCAGGCGATTGCCCGCGGTGTTGAGTCGCTCACCCACGTGCCGGGAAGATTTGAGCGCGTCGATTGCGGGCAGCCGTTCACGGTGGTCGTCGATTATGCTCACACCGACGACGCGCTGCGCAATCTCACGGCGCTGGCCCGCGAGTTCGTCTCGCGCGGCGGAGGCACTGCCAGAGTGCTCACCGTGTTCGGCTGCGGCGGCGATCGCGATCGCGCCAAGCGTCCGCTGATGGGCGAGGCCGCCGGGCGCGGCAGCGATTTCGTGGTGCTCACTTCCGACAATCCCGCGCAGCGAAGATCCGCGGGCCATCATCAACGACGCGCTCGTGGGCCTGCAGAAGACCGGCGTGAAGTACAGCGTCGAAGTCGACCGCCGCAAAGCGATTGCGCTGGCGATCGCAGAAGCGCGCCCGGGCGACATCGTCCTGCTCGCGGGCAAAGGCCACGAGAAAGTACAGGTCACGCGCGAAGGATCGCATCCTTTCGACGACGTGGAAGTGGCTCGCGAGGCTCTGCAGGCCGCGGGATTCGAATGCGAACCGGCGCCCGCATCCGGAAAGCAAGCATGAAGCTCCCGCTCTCCAAGATCGCTGAGTTTATTGCGGCATCAGCTCATGCGGGACAGCGCCCTTCGGCAGGCTCAGGGCAGGCCCTCGGCTGTCCGCCCCAGCAGTGATCTGCGCGAGGAAGTCGCGCAAGGCTATTCCATCGACTCGCGCACGGTCGGACCAGGCGAACTTTTCTTCGCCGTCAAAGGCGAGCGCCTCGACGGCCACGACTACGTCATCGCCGCGCTGGAAAAGGGAGCCGCGGCGGCAGTCGTCCGCAAAGATCAACTGCATCGCTATCCCGAAAAGACCCGGCTGCTGGCCGTCGACGACACTCTGGTCGCCCTGCAAACGCTGGCCACCGCGGTGCGCAAGGTTTGGGGCAAGCCCCTGGTCGGCGTCACCGGTTCGGCGGGGAAGACGACGACCAAAGAAGCCATCGCGCACGTTCTCGGCGCGCGGTTCCGCGTGCTCAAATCCGAAGGCAACTTCAATAATCATTTCGGCCTGCCGCTCATGCTCCTGAAGCTGGAGCCGGAGCACGACGTCGCCGTCATCGAGATGGGCATGTCGCACGCCGGCGAAATTCGCGCGCTGGCGAAAATCGCGCAGCCCGAGATCGGCGTCGTGACCAACGTCGCTCCGGTGCATCTGGAGTTTTTCGATTCGCTCGCCGGCATCGCGCGGGCGAAATATGAATTGATCGAGTCGCTTCCCGCCAACGGGACCGCAGTGCTCAACGCCGACGACGAATACGTTTCGCAGTTCGGGCGCGACTTCAAGGGCAAGGTCGTCACCTACGGCACGAAGCGCCACGGCCGATGTGCGGGCTGAAAACGTGCAGACCCGCGGCGCGGAAGGCTCGGAGTTCGACGTGGTCGCCGCTGGCGGGCGCGAGCATGCGCGCCTGCCGCTGGTCGGAGAGCACAACATTCTGAATGCGCTGGCGGCCGTGGCCGTGGGGCTGGCTCGCGGCCTGAAGCTGCGTCAGAAGCCGTCGCGCGCGCTCGCGACGCTCGCGCCGCCGGACAAACGCGGGCAGGTTCTCCAACTGGGTAACATCACGGTCATCAACGATTGCTACAATTCCAATCCGAAGGCGCTGCACGCCATGGTCGACGCCCTGGCGGCGATGAAGGCCGGGCGGCGCATCGTGGTCGCGGGAGAAATGCTGGAACTCGGTCCGGCGGGAGAAGAGATGCACCGCGCCGCGGGCCAGCATATCGCCGAGAAGAAGATCGATGTTCTCGTCGGCGTGCGCGGGCTGGCGCAGGCCATGGTCGAGCGGCGCACGGCACGCGGGAACGGAAGCCGAGTTCGTGGCGACGCCCGAGGAAGCCGGCGAGTGGCTGGCCCGCGAGACACGAGACGGCGACGTGGTGCTGCTGAAGGCTTCGCGCGGCGTGAAGCTAGAGAAGGCGCTGGAAACGTGGAAGAACGAGAAGCTAAGAGCTAGATGCTTGATTGCTCAGAAGCTGATGCTCGATCAGCTACAGAAGCTGAAGCTAAGAGCTGCGAAGTCGGAGGCTGATTGCTCTACTGGCTGTTGTTCGTCAAGCTGCAACACTACGTTGCGCCGTTCCGCATTTTTCGCTACGTCACCTTCCGCACGGCGTTCGCCAGCCTGACCGCGCTGTTTACCGCGCTGATCGTGGGCCCGCTGGTCATCGGCCGCCTGCGCGACTTCCAGATCGGACAATACATTCGCGAGGAAGGCCCGAAGGCTCATCAGAAAAAAGCCGGCACGCCCACCATGGGCGGACTGCTGATCGTCATCGCGATCGTCGTCCCCACGCTGCTGTGGGCCGACCTGAGCAATCGCTTCGTCTGGATTGCCGTGTTCTCCACCTGCGCCTTCGCCGCCATCGGATTCACCGACGACTACACCAAGGTGACGCGTCGGCGCAACCTGGGCCTGACCGGCGCGCGCCAAGCTAGGACTGCAGATCGCCACCAGCATCGTGATCGCGTCCATGCTGATCGCCATGCAGACCTACAACCTGTATTCCACCAAGCTGATCGTGCCTTTCTTCAAGCAGTTTCATCCCGATCTGGTGGTGCAGAAGCCTGGAGCACTATCCGCACCTGTGGCCGCTGGCGTTTCTGCCGTTCATGGCGTTTCGTGGCGCTCGTGATCGTGGGCTCGAGCAATGCCGTGAATCTCACCGATGGCCTCGACGGCCTGGCGATCGGATGCACCGTCATCGCGGCGGGCGCGCTGACCGTGCTGACCTACGTCAGTGGCCACGCCACGTTCGCGACCTATCTGGAATTGCAGCGCATGCCGCAAGTGGCGGAGTTGACCATCTTCTGCGGGGCCATGGTGGGATCGTCCATTGGATTTCTCTGGTACAACGCGCATCCCGCGGAAGTCTTCATGGGCGACGTGGGATCGCTGGCCCTGGGCGGCGCGATCGGCACGGTCGCCGTCATGATCAAGCAGGAACTGCTGCTGCCGTTCATTGGCGGCGTGTTCGTGATCGAAGCGGTCTCGGTGATCCTGCAGGTTGGCTCCTACAAGCTGCGCAAGAAGCGCATCTTCAAGATGGCGCCGCTGCATCATCACTTCGAATTGCTGGGCTGGTCGGAGTCGAAGATCATTGTGCGCTTCTGGATCGCGTCGCTGGTGTTCGCCCTGTTCGCGCTGACGACGCTGAAACTGAGATAGGATCGTGCCACAGATTCACGGATCACACGGATAAGGACACTGATGGTTTCGACGATCAGTGAATTCTCGATCAATGGATTGATTTCTTCGTGTGACTTCGTGACCTCTGTGGTGAAATGAATCTCGATGGAACTGAACGGAAAACGCGTGCTGGTGGTCGGCCTCGGCAAGTCGGGCGTGGCGTCGGCGCTGTTCATGAAAGCGCACGGCGCGCGGGTCACCGTCTCCGACACCAAGAGCGGGGACGAACTGCGCAACGAGATTCCGGTGCTGCTCGATCACGGCATCACCGTCGAGACCGGAGGCCACGGCGACCGCACCTTTCGCGGCCAGGATCTGATCGTGGTCAGCCCCGGCGTGCCGGTGGACGCGCCGCCGCTGGTGCAGGCGCGCGCCCTCGGCGAGACCGTGATCGGCGAAATCGAACTGGCGGCGCAGTTTCTGCCCGGGCCCATCGTCGCCATCACCGGATCGAACGGCAAGACCACGACCACCACGCTCACGGGCGAAATCATGACGGCCGCGGGTTTCCCCGCGCTGGTCGGCGGCAACATCGGGACGCCGGCCATTTCGCTGGCCGAGCGCGCCAAGCCGGAGACTGTGATCGTGCTCGAAATTTCGAGCTTCCAACTGGAAACGATTCAGACCTTCCGCCCGAAAGTTGCGGTCGTGCTGAACGTCACGCCGGACCATCTCGACCGCCACCGAACGTTTGAAGTCTATGTGGACGCGAAGGCGCGCATTTTCGAAAACCAGCAGGGAAGCGACTTCGCCGTGCTCAATGCCGACGACCCCACCTGCGTGGCGATGGGCTCGCGGACGCGGGCGCAGGTGTTCTGGTTCAGCCGGCAGAAAGAAGTGCAGCAAGGCGCGTGGGTGCGCGATGGCAACATCGTGTTCCGCGACGCAGCGCAGTCAGCGCGAGATCATGCAAGTTTCCGAGATTCCGCTGAAGGGCGCGCACAATCTGGAGAACGTGCTGGCCGCAGTATGCGCCGGCGCGCTGATGGGATGCGCGCCGGAGAAAATTCGCCAGGCCGTGCGCGACTTCAAGGCGGTTGAGCACCGACTGGAATTTGTGGCGACGATCCGTGGCGTCGATTACTACAACGACTCCAAGGCCACCAACGTGGACGCGACCATCAAAGCGCTGGAGTCGTTCCCGGCAAACATCCACCTGATTCTCGGCGGCAAGGACAAAGGCAGCGACTACACCGTGCTCAACGACCTGCTGCGCCAGCGCGTGAAGCGCGTCTACACCATCGGCGCGGCGGCGGCAAAGATCGAGTCGCAGATCAAAGGCGCCGAAATCGTCCACGCCGAGACGCTGGAGAATGCCATCCGCAAAGCCAACGCCGTGGCGCAGTCGGGCGACGTGGTGCTGCTGGCCCCCGCCTGCGCCAGCTTCGACCAGTTCAAAAGCTACGAGCACCGCGGGAAGGTGTTCAAAGAGATCGTGCGCGGACTGAGTTGAGGAAGCTTATTGCAGGGTACAATGCGCGCGCTTGACACCCCGATTTCCGGCTCTTACGCTTAAGCCATGGAAGTACATTTGACGCCCGATCAGGAAGCGTTTGTGCGCCAGGCCATCGAGTCCGGACGGTTCCATCGTGCCGAGGATGCGGTGGAGGAAGCGTTGCGTCTCTGGGAAGAGCGGGAGCGCACTCGGGCAGAAATCCTCGCCGCGGTTGATGTGGCGGAGGCTTCCCTGGCGCGCGGCGAAGGGCGCGTGATTACGACCAAGGAGTCTGCAGAGGAGCTGGCGCGCGAGGTGAAACAGCGGGGACGCGCGCGCCTCGGAACGCAGCGAGCGCCGCGACCCTGATGGCACTCCGTCTTGCGCCAGAGGTCGAGGCGGAACTCGACGAGATCTGGTGTTACCTTGCCTCTGGAAGTGGCGACGCAGACGTTGCCGACCGCCTGATCAGTACTCGATTACCGACCGGTTTTTTGTGCTCTCCAGACATCCGTACTCTGGGCCGCCGCCGCGACGATCTCCGGCCCGGCCTCCGAAGTCTGTCGATTGGTAGCTATGTCATCATTCACCGCATCGAGGGACCCGACGTCCTCATTCTTCATGTTTTGCACGGTCGCCGTGACTTAAGAACACTGTTCTCCCAATAGCGATTCGGGGCGCATCGTGCTGCGGGGCTGGCGTCGCCCCCCCAGAACCAAAACAAGCAACAGTCAAACTCAACAATCCACAATTCCTCCTCCGCGCCTCCGCGTCTCCGTGGTGAAATGAATGTCCCATGGCAAAGCGCGTGAGTGTCGATCGCTGGCTGTTTACCGTCACCATGCTGCTGGTGTTTGTCGGCCTGGTCATGGTGTTCTCGGCGTCGGCGGTCATGGCCCGGGAGCGCTTCGGTTCGCCGTATGCCTTCCTGTCGAAGCAGTTGATCTGGGCGGTCGCCGGGCTCGTCGCCATGGTCGTCACCATGCGCGTGGACTACCGGCGCTACAAGCATCCGGCGCTGGTATTCTCGTTCATGGGCGTCACCACGCTGCTGCTGATCTCCGTCTTCTTTCTCGACCGCTCGCACAACACGCATCGCTGGATTCATGCCGGCGGCTTTTCCTTTCAGCCCTCGGAACTGGCCAAGCCGGTGCTGATTCTGTTTCTCGCCTATTTCCTCGAGAGCCGCGCGAAGACCATGGATGACGTGCGCAACACGCTGCTGCCGGCAGCCGCTCCGGTGCTGGTCTTTCTGGGCTTGATCGTGCTTCAGCCGGATCTGGGCACGGCCATTGCCTGCGCCGGAATCGCCGCCTGCATTCTGTATGTGGCCGGCATGCGCATGCGCTATTTCGGCTACGCCTTTGCGCGCGTCGCTGCTGCCGCTGTACTTTCTGATCTTTCATGTGAGCTTGGCGTCGCGACCGCATTCTGGCGTTCCTGAATCCCTACGCCGACCGCCAGAGGACCGGCTTCCACATCATCCAGTCGCTGATTGCCGTCGGCACCGGCGGCGTCACCGGCACGGGCCTGATGGAAGGCAAGCAGAAGCTGTTCTATCTGCCCGAGCCGCACACCGATTTCATTTTCGCCGT
Source organism: uncultured Acidobacteriota bacterium (assembly GCA_963709865.1). Classification (GTDB taxonomy): domain Bacteria; phylum Acidobacteriota; class Terriglobia; order Terriglobales; family Acidobacteriaceae; genus Sulfotelmatobacter. Next base: position 453 of record CAVPXW010000017.1, on the reverse strand, counting down.
CACCGCCGAGGAACTGGGCCTGGTCGGCGCCATGTTCGTGGTCGCCCTGTTCGCCATCTTCCTGTGGCGCGGCATGCGCGCCTCGTGGCGCACCGAAGACGTCTTCGGCCGCTATCTCGCGGTCGGCATCACCAGCATGGTCGTGCTGCAGGCGCTTCATCAACATCAGCGTCGTGCTCGGCATGATGCCGACCAAGGGAATTCCGCTGCCGCTGGTCTCCTACGGCGGATCGTCGCTGTTCGTGACGCTGGCCTGTGTCGGCGTGCTGCTGAATATTACGAAGCAGGCAGAATAAGCACGATTGAATCATTGAGCGATTGAGTCATTGAGTGATTGGATCGGTCTCAATGATTACAATGGCTCAATCGCTCAATGACTCAATGATTCAATGGCTCACCTCATGCGGGCAATCCTGGCGGGCGGCGGGACGGGCGGTCACGTAATCCCCGCGC
>CAVPXW010000016.1:0-127036 GCA_963709865.1 uncultured Acidobacteriota bacterium | reverse complement strand
GACGTGGGAGTTTGCGAGTAACCCAAACGTAGCCGGGACTAGATTGCATGTTGGCTCGGTTGACGCCATAGTTGCAGGAGTCGCAGTCGGCGGTTCCTCGGGCCTTCCCGGAAGGGCGAACGCATGGCTCTTGGTTTAAGTCCCCAAATCGCAGGCGCAAGTGCGGAATTTGTCGTGGCTCATCTGAGCCCAACTGGGTACTTCGATGATGGGCGCTGGGCATGTTCTATACTCGGAATCTTGCTGGCGTTCTTAGTGCTGCCTTTCGTTACCCACGCTTCGATAGGCGATTACAGCAGTCGTTCACACAAGCCTCCTTTGGCCAGAAGAAGCCTGTTTTGGGCGTTTCCGATTGCCAAGATCTCTGCCATCGTCGTAATTGCTTATTTCGCATCCATTGACCTGGCTTGCTTGTTCGTGCAACCGTTTTCGCTTTTGTCTGGCAATATACAGGCCGCTTCTGCCGTTGTGCTTTGTCTTTTGGGCACGAATTGGGCATTTCGAGACCAGCAGCAGCGATGCCCCTATTGCTTGAGACGAATGGTGCATCCCGTTCAGGTTGGTCAGCCATCGCGGACGTTCCTTGATTGGAACGGGACCGAAATGGTGTGCGAACGCGGCCATACCTTACTTCACATTCCCGAGAGTCCCACCAGTTGGTTCCGCGCTCAACGATGGGTATGCCTTGACGGTTCGTGGCAATTCCTCTTCCCTCGGCCGAAGCGGACGCTAATGCTCTTTTGGCGAGCACACCAATTCAACTCCCCTATGAGGAGCAACCCGGAAGTTGTGACGGCGACTATTCATCTGTAAGCGCGAAGAGTGCTCATGGATCTGCGAAGTGGTGGCCCACGCTGAGAGCTGAACCGTAGGTCAATTCCCCTTTAGGCACTCATGAGAGTCCTATTCCGAGACTCTGACCTTGCTCCTCTTCGGAGGGCCGCCCCTCTCGCTGGCTAGCCGGTTCGGCCTTCGGCCCAGCCAGTTCTTGTTCCACTTCGGTCGCTGTACGTTGTGAACTTTCGCGACGCTTCAAAGAGCTGCGGACGCTGCCGGTATCGGGACGCTGACTACTCACGCGTTCCGCCATACTTTCAGCTGGCTGAATCAGACTGGCGCCACCGATTGCGACTCAGCAAAAGCTAATGCGTCCCCTCAAGTCTCCCGATGACTATGGACACGTACGGCACGGCGTCCGATTCGGAATTGACAGCGGCCAGCAGCAAGCTTGCGGAGAGCGTTTTCGTAGGTCCGTCCTGTGATCCGATAGCGGTTCGTAAGTTGTAGAAACGATGGTGGGCGCTATAGGATTCGAACCTATGACTTCCACCGTGTGAAGATGGCACTCTACCGCTGAGTTAAGCGCCCAATAGAGTCCTTTCATTCAAACATTTGCGCGCAGATTATGCAACTTGAGCAATGCCGCAGGAAAAAGGCACTCTGCCGATTTGAAAAAGGCTTGCCCGGATCTCAAGGCGCGCAACCTCTTTTCAGGCGCTCGGATTTGTCTCCTCTCGTTAACTCCGGTCAAACGAGCCAAACAAGAAGTTGCCGCGGCTCCAGCTGCAGTTCGCGGTGAGAAGGCTGAGAAGCAATTACTGTCGCGGCGATCGGCAAGGGATTCAAACGCCATCCCTTGCCCCTCGCGCTCCCCCATCCCGGCTCAAACCGGAGAGGGAGCAGAGGAGAGTTGTCGTATTCTTACGTGAACGAAAGCAGGGGGCAGGTCAGCTGCGCCTCCAAGGCCAGCCTCTACAAGTACTGGCTATGTTGCTGAAGCGAGCTGGCGATCTGGTGACCCGCGAAGAACTTCGGGCGGAAATCTGGGCCGCGGACACTTTTGTCGATTTCGACCACAGCCTTCACAACGCCATTGCCCGCATTCGCGAAACGTTGGGCGATTCGGCGGGGACACCGCGCTACATCGAGACCCTCCCCCGACGTGGATACAGATTTATCGAACGGGTCGATGAGGTTCACGCGGGAGGCATCCATCCCTCCACCTCGCCACAGCCGCAAAGGCGATACGCGCTCCATCCAGTCTGTAGTCGTACTGCCCCTGGAGATCTTTCCGGGGATGCGGGTCACGAGTACTTTGCGGATGGCATGACGGAAGCTTTATTACCAGCCTGCCAGGATCAAGGCGTTGCGGGTTATCTCGCGCACCTCAGCGATGCAGTACAAAGGTGCCCGCAAATCGCTTCCGCAGATTGCGCGAGAGCTAAATGTCGACGCTGTGATTGAAGGCTCGGTTTTGCGCGCCGGTGAGCGGGTCCGCATCGCCGCCCAACTCATTCACGCGACCAGCGACCAGCACTTGTGGGCGGAAAGCTATGAGCGCGATTTTCAGGATATTCTGTCGCTGCAGAGCGAAATCGCGCGCCAGATCGCCAGCCGAAGTCCGCATCATTCTCACGCCCGAAGAACAAGCGCGGCTCGGCAGCGCCCGGCGGGTGAATCCCGAAGCTCACGAGTTATATCTAAAAGCTCGCTACTACTGGAATAAGAGAACTGAAGAGAGTGTCCACAAAGCACTCTCTTTCTTTCAGCCGGTGCCATTGATAACCACCCTACCTACGCCCAGGGTTATGCCGGCTATAGCGGACGCCTATAACATACTCGGCTACTACAATGCGCTCGCTCGCCATCGAAGCTTACCCAAAAGGAAAAGCCGCAGCCTTGAAGGCTCTGGAACTGGACAATTCCCTCGCTGAACCGCACGCTACTCTGGGCGTGGTCAAGCGCGATTTCGAGTGGGATTGGTCCGGCGCCGAGACAGGAATTCCAGCGCGCCATCGAACTCAATCCCGGTTGCGTGGAGGCTTATCACTGGCGCAGCCACTCTTCTCAGCATGCTGGGACGCCAGGCGGAAGGGCTGCATGAGAAAAGAAGGGCGCTGGCCCTGGATCCTCTCTCCGTGGTCATCCAAACCGATCTGGCGCGCATGTTCTACTTCGCTCGGGACTACGATCAGTCGCTCGAACAATACCGAGCCGCACTCGAACATGGACGGTAGTTTCGGTTCCGCTCATCTCTGGCTTGCTCATGTGTACGAGCAGAAGGGACTGTTTGAACAGGCAATCTCAGAGTCTAGAGACCGGAATACGTCTTTCCAATAACAGCCCATTCGCGCTCGCCAGGCTGGGACACGGTTACGCTCTTGCGGGGCAGCGCGATAAGGCTCGAAGGCTTCTTCGCCGGCTGAATCAGGCATCGAGCCAAAGCTACGTTTCACCATACGATATAGCGATGGTTCACGTCGGCTTACAGGAAAATGACGAAGCTTTCGCGTGGCTTGAGAAAGCGTTTGAACAACGATCTCTTTGGCTGGGCTATCTGAACGTAGAACCCCAACTGGATGCGCTGCGCCCCGACCAGCGCTTTCAGGATCTGCTTCGCCGCGTCGGTTTGCGCAACTAGATTTCTCGCCAGGCTATTTGATTAAGTGATTTCCGCGCAGCCGCCGCCTCGCCGAGCGGGCGCTCCATTTGCGTGCCTTCGGTTGCTGCTCCTCGACGCCGGAAAAACCGGGATTCTTCACTCTTGTCTTGGGTCTCGAGACTTGTCCGCAACAGCCGACGGTGATCGAAATAGCGGATGTGGGGTGAATGGGTCAGGAATCTCGCCTAGTTCGAACCTCATTACATCGGAAGGTTTATAGCTAGACTCCTTGCCACATTTATCGCATCGGACCGTGAAGCGGTCGACTATAGGGGCAAGGCGTAACCGCGTCGGTCTCGCCGAGCGGAATTCTGTACCTAAAAAATATGCTGAGACTCTCGCGGATGTGAAACCACTTATCCTTGCACAGGACCACCCAGAAATAACGGTTGTCTTCCCACATGCGGATCTCCCCATGCGATCACGGAGTGGGCAGGGCCACGGTTCGGTGAACGATATCAAGGCGCTTCGCGCGATGTCAAGAAGACTGCACACCTTGGAGTTACGGAAGTGATAGCCCATCCCGCCCGTGGGCTCAGTCGTGGGTCCAAGATGTTCTCGCGACTGCTCTCCGACCCATTCGGCCCGTCCCCACCGCAAGGGAAGCTGCAGCCCTACGTCCGGGGCGAATGCCCAGCGCCTTGCATCTGCGACGCGATGGAGAACACGAAACACAAAACGCTGAACTCCAGAAAGCTGGAAGGTCGCAGGGAAGTGGTTTCGCAAATGTCCACTCCCGCTGGCGTGGTTGCTGCGAACAGAAACATGATGCGGAACAGAAACGCCACTCCAGCGCTAATGCAAGCGACCACATAGAACCATCGTGCAATCTTCAATTGAGTCACTTTCGGCCTCCTGATTTAGGTGAAGTCCTGTACCGCTCGAATGCCGGACGAGATAGCCCAGATCGGATTATGATTGCCGAAACCATCCAGCGCCGGGGATCACCGCACCGGAAGCCAGAGCATCATCGCACATCTGATGCCTGTCTCGCACGGCAAACTGCTCCCCCGCCCAAGCTACGCTTTCATCGTAGCCGGCCCGGCTTCTTCCGTTATCCAGGAAGCTACAGCTAAGTCGGAGCAGCACACATGCCTTCCGGCGTGTGGGTGCAACGACTGCACCGTGGGTGAATCCGATCCTCCGGCTCAAGCCTCCGTCAAGCGCGCCGTGCAGGGCGGATCGTCGATTAGCGGCTTTCAGTGCTGGACCGGACGGTGGCGTTGCAGACGCGGTGTGAATTTCCGGACCACAAATTCTTGTAAGACATTTTCGAAGGCACTTTCGCCAATCCTGATCAGCGAGTTTTGCAGGACCAATTGGGTTGCGTTACGATCGCTTGCCGGATAGTAAAGATAGGAGATACCCCCGCTGGCGAAGCTGCCGAGAATGCCCGAATAATTCGGCTGCCAGCGCTTGTTATCGCCCCTGCAGATCACGGTATTAGCGACCGCGTACAGAGTCCGCGATCGGACACTACCGCTTCCCTTGTAGAAATAACGCGGATCTTGTTTCAGGAGCGACGGCAGTATCGCGCTGCCCATGAACGTACCTGCAACAACGTCCGCGTAGGCTGCCCCGAAACGTTTCGCATAACCTTGGGCCCCTTGCCCGTATCCCGCGAAGTCATCGGACGCCTGCTGCAAACCCGCGAGGGCGCCGACCCCCACGAAGGTGAAGGGATCGATGATCGACTTCCAGGCAAGCTGGTACTTTTGTTTAGGTGCGAGGGGAGCGGCATCGGGGACGTAGCTGACATAGAAATTTGGAATGAAGCCGAGCACCCGTTGCTTCTCCTCCTCCTTAAGCTGAATAGCGCAACTTCAACCGGCGTGAGGCCGACCCGCACTTCCGTCATAAGGGGGGCAACCGCCAGCCTGATCTCCGGCACAATGTACGAATCTCCCGGGTGCAAGGCCCCAGAGAACTTTTGGGTCTCGAAACCTGCCGCCGTGATGGTGAGTTCAAAGGGCCCGGGAGGGAGATCGGCAAAGGAGAATTGCCCATTCTCGCCCGACAATACCTCTTGGGCTGGGGATTGGTCTTCGCGTGTCAGTCGCACTTGAGCGCCGACGGCGACGGCTCCGGCTCGGTCAACCACGGTCCCGCTGATGTACCCTGATAATTGTTGGTCTGCCTGCCGCTCGCCATCGGATGCACCGGTTCCAGGCGAGGCGAGTGCGCCAGTTCCTTCCTCCTGAATGGTCGCGGTCCGCGGAGACTGAGCCACCGCCGCCTCTGAAATCCGCAAGGCAGCACACCTAGGCTTAGCCAGATCAAACCTCCGGCGCTGCGGACCAATGGCCAGGCGTTTTGGCGCAAACACATTTTGCCCGCGTCTCCCTTCGCAGCCCGCACAGTTACTGGGCTAGCCTTCGCCAGGCACAATTTCACTACGGGCGGCTTGGTTCCTCACCTGTTACTTATGACAGCTCCCAACTTCTCTGAATTTCTAGTTTTCCAAAACAGCGAGTCAGGATGCAGTGTGTACGCTGGGATCGATAAACGCGTTTTGTGCCCTTCCTGTGGCCCAGGAATCGGCAAAAGCGCAAACGCTGCCATCGCAGTGACGTTGTAAAATCAGAGCGGTAGCCTGATGCGGGCGCGTAGCTCAAACGGATAGAGCATCGGATTTCTAATCCGACGGTTGCAGGTTCGAGTCCTGCCGCGCCTACCACCGATCTTCCGCCTCCCGGCCGTCGCTGCACTTCTCACAGTGCTTTCAGGGAAAGTTCACGCTAAGTTAACCTTCCCGAAATACTCAACGGTATAGAATCTTGCGAAAGGCAGAAATGAGGTGTGCGCCGCCAGGGGGCTGGCCTGAGCTCCGCGTCTAGAAAGAATGGACGGTAACATGACCCTGTTGGGGAGTCTGTTTGCAAGACCACGAATCAAAACGACAGCGCACCAGAATGGATCCGGGCCCATGAGATGGGCGTGCAGGTTTTGCGCTTGGACCCATAACGCGGAGGACAGCAGTTGTAAGGCCTACACGCTGGGATGGCAGCTGGCAATCGAGCATCGCTGCGAACAATTCCCCCGGCGCCCCGCCGCGCTGCAGAGTGCCCATCCGCACCGCTAGGTTTTTGACTTGCGGTGTTCACACGTTGCTGTGTTGAGGCAGGAGTCTGCCAGGCGGAGCCGTTCCACCGGCTTCCCGCCGAGGATGTGCGACTCGATAATCTCCGCGACGTCAGCTTCGGTGACGTGTCCGTACCAGACTGCGTCCGGATAGACCACAATGTTGGGGCCATGTTCGCACTGATCGAGGCAGCCGGACTGGTTGGCGCGTACCCGGCCCTTCAGCCCGTGTTCGGCCAGCTTCTGCTTGAAGAGTTTTTGCAGTTTGGCCTCGGCCATGGGATCACAACATCCGCGTGGATGGCCCGCCGGGCGCTGGTTTCCGCAGACGAAGATATGTTTTTCAAACTTGGGCATTAGGCTACCGCGGGCTCTTGACGGGAACAGTTCCTGGAAGTCATCTTACCCGAAAAAACCCCGGATCAAGGTCCAGCCTGTTGAGTGGTGCTGTTCTGAATTTCTTCGGTCGACCTTCTCTGCGGCCTCTGCGAGTCCTTGGCGTGCTCTGCGGTTAAGATCTTTTGCCGCAAACCCCCCAGAGGAATCCGCAAAGAGGATGCAGATGCACTCGTGAGGCCGCGTCCCTGACCTCGGCCTGCCCGGCGCGTTGCTATTCGCCGCATGGACACGATAAGATAATCCGTACACGTCTTCTCCGCTCTTATCCCAGTAATTTTTTGTGAAGGCATCGCCGCGGGCAAAGAGTGTGCGACCCCGGGCGCAGCGCAGACATCTGCCTGCTTGAAATTTCCTTGACGGAGCTGGAATTGAAAAAAGGCAAGACTGCGGTGATCGTAGGCGCCCAGTGGGGCGATGAGGGCAAAGGGAAGATCGTCGACGTTCTGTCGGAGAACTTCTCGGTCGTGGCCCGCTATGCCGGCGGACACAACGCCGGCCACACCGTCATCATTAACGGCAAGAAATTTATTCTCCAACTCGTGCCCTGCGGCGTGCTGCGCGCCGGATGCCGCAGCGTGATCGGCAACGGCGTGGTGCTCGATCCCCTGGCCTTTCTGAAAGAGGCGGGCGCCTTGCGCGAGGCCGGGGTGAAGGTCGACGGCCACCTCTTCGTTTCCAACCGCGCCCACGTGATCCTGCCCTACCATCGCATGATTGAACTGGCGGCCGAGAACGCGCCGGGACGAGTCAAGATTGGCACCACCTCCCGCGGCATCGGTCCCGCCTACGAAGACAAAATGGGCCGCCGCGGGCTTGCGCGTCGCGGACCTGCTCGACCTGCAGTTGCTCAAGAAGCACATCGAGAATGCGGTGCGCGAGAAGAACATGATTGCGCACGCGCTGTTCAACTCCGAACCCCTCGACGCCGACAAGATGTACACGGAATACGCGCAGGCCGCCGAGAAAATCGCGCCCTTCGTCTGCGACACGGCGGTCCTGCTGAACCAGGCGCTGACCAGTGGCGAATCGATCCTGTTTGAAGGCGCGCAGGGCACCATGCTCGACATCGATCACGGAACCTATCCGTTTGTGACTTCTTCCAGCGCGACTTCCGGCGGAGCGGTCATTGGCACGGGCGTGGCGCCCAACGCCATCAATTCTGTCATCGGAATCACGCAAAGCCTACTGCACGCGCGTGGGCGAGGGGCCATTTCCCAGCGAAGACAAAGGCGATGCCGGGAACAACCTGCGCAAACGCGGCAACGAATATGGCGCGGTGACCGGGCGTCCACGGCGCACGGGATGGCTCGATCTGCCGCTCCTGCGTTACTCTGGCATGATCAACGGCACTTCCTGGCTGGTGGTCACCAAGCTTGATGTGCTCGATGAACTGGCCGAGATTCCGGTCTGCGTCGGCTACAAGATCGACGGGAAGGCCACATCCGACGCGCCCGCCCAGGCCAGCGGCTACGACAAGATCGAATGTGTTTACCAGAAACTGCCGGGCTGGCGGACTTCGACCGAAGGCATTACCGACTACGAAAAATTGCCCAAGCTGGCGCGGGAATACCTGGCCTTCGTCGAGAAGGAAGCCGGAGCGAAGGTCGGCATGATCTCCACCGGTCCCGACCGCGGGCATACGATCCTGGTGGATGAATTCGTTGCGGAGTTGAAGACAGCTGCCCAGAAAGCCTAGAATGTCTTCCCCAGCCGACCTGCGAGCGGGGAAGGAGCGAAACGATGGTGGTGTTGGCAGTTACCTGGATGGCAAAAGTTGGACACGAAGCCGAAGTTGCCGCAGTTCTTGAAAAGCTGACCGAACAATCCCGCAAGGAACCCGGGTGTGCCATGTACCAGGTGCACCGGCACAAAACCGAGCCGCGCCGCTTCTTCATCTACGAGCAATACAAGGACGACGCCGCGCTCGAAGCCCACCGCGCCGCCCCGCACTTCCTGCAGCACGCCCGCAAGGATCTCCCCAGGGTCGCCGACCGGGTGGAAGGGCATCTGTTCGAACCGCTGGGTAGTTGTAATGTGGCGCGGGCGCCCCCGCCCGCGTTTTGGCAGTGGCTTTGCCGCTAGTTTGGAAGAGTCGCTACTTCCCTTTGTCGATCATCAACTCGCCACCCGAAGCGTAGCTTTCTTTCGAGACCTCGTTGAAAGCCACGACGATCGCTTCCCGCCGCGCCCCGGCTTCCTCCACCAGCGTGTCGGTGATCCGCTTGGCGATCTTCCGCTTCTGATCGGCGGTGCGGCCTTGCAGCATTGTGATTTGAACCATCGGCATGATGAACTCCACGAGTGCCGCAGGGCTAAGATGCCCTCGCCCGACAGCCGCCGAGACGGCGAGCGCTACTTCGCCAATTCGTATCCCGCAAAAAAGAAGCTCAGCTCGAAGCGCGCCGTGTCCTCCGCGTCCGACCCGTGAATCGCATTGTGCTCGATGTTGGTCGCCCACTTCTTGCGGATCGTGCCTTCTTCGGCTTGCGCCGGGTTGGTGGCGCCCATGAGCTTGCGCAGATCGGCGATGGCGTTTTCCTTCTCCAGCGCCAGCACCACGATCGGTCCGCTCGACATGAAGTCAGTCAGCGTGTTGAAAAACGGCCGGCGCGGCATGCACGGCGTAAAACTGCTCCGCCTGATGCTTGGAGATTTCCAGCATCTTCATGGCCAGGATGCGGAAGCCATTCTTCTCGAATTGCTCGATGATGTCGCCGACGGCATTCTTGCGGACGGCGTCGGGCTTAACGATGGTGAATGTGCGTTGCAGAGTTTTCATAAGTTCGGTCGTTTGTCCTTGTCTTTAATCTTCGTAGAGACGTTGCTTGCAACGTCTTCTTTGCCGGTGCGGGCAAGACGTAGCAAGCTACGTCTCTACGGCTAGACGCTTACTCCCATGCGCCGCCGCCAGCGTCTCACCGATCGCCGCCGGAGACTTCGCCACTCGGATCCCGCACGCTTCCAGCGCCTTGATCTTTTCCGCCGCCGTGCCCTTGCCGCCGGAAATGATCGCTCCCGCGTGCCCCATGCGGCGTCCCGGAGGCGCGGTCTGCCCGGCAATGAATCCCACCACCGGCTTCTTCATGTGAGTCTTCACGAACTCCGCGGCGGTTTCCTCGGCGTTGCCGCCGATTTCGCCGATCATGATCACGGCTTCCGTCTCCGGATCGCGATTGAACAGGTCCAGCGCATCGATAAAATTCGTGCCGATAATCGGATCGCCGCCGATGCCGATCGCGGTCGACTGTCCAATGCCGCGCTGCGTCAGCTGATGCACCGCTTCGTAGGTCAGCGTGCCCGAGCGCGAGACGATGCCGATCGATCCTTCTTTGTGAATCGAAGCCGGCATGATGCCGATCTTGCACTTGCCCGGCGAAATGATTCCCGGGCAGTTCGGCCCGATCAGCCGCGACCGCCGGTCCTGCAGAAACTCCCAGGCCTTCACCATGTCGAGCGTCGGAATGCCCTCGGTGATGCAGACGATCAGTTCGATTTCCGCATCGGCCGCTTCCATGATGGCGTCGGCCGCGAACGGCGGAGGCACAAAAATCACCGTGGCGTTGGCGCCCGTCTTGTCGGCGGCCTCGCGCACCGTGTTGAAAATCGGCCAGCCCTCGTGCGTGGTGCCGCCCTTGCCCGGAGTCACGCCGCCGACGATTTGCGTGCCGTAAGCGGCGCTGGCCTTCGCATGAAACGTGCCTTCACGGCCCGTCAGGCCCTGCACGACGACCCGCGTATTCTTATCAACTAGGATTGCCATAAATTGCTCGCTTTCACAGAACCGTCATTGTCTCCCAGCGACGAACCTTGCGTCTGCGACGCTCACGCTGTTCTACTCGCCCAGGTTCGCGTAACGCCCTACTGGTCTACGCCACTTGCGCGCGCCGCGACCACCTTGTCGGCCGCATCTTTCATGGTGTCGGTGACGACGAAGTTGAATCCCGAGTTCATCAGGATCTTCTTGCCCTCGTCAACGTTGGTTCCTTCCAGCCGCAACACGATCGGCAGCTTGATGTTCGTCTTGCGCGCCGCTTCGACCACGCCCGTGGCCAGCGTGTCCACCCGCAGAATGCCGCCGAAAATGTTGATCAGCACCGCCTTCACGTTCTTGTCGCTCAGCAGGATTTCGAACGCGTGCGCGACCTGCTCGGCTGCTGGCGCCGCCGCCCACGTCGAGGAAGTTCGCCGGCATGCCGCCCGCATACTTGATGATGTCCATCGTCGCCATGGCCAGGCCCGCGCCGTTCACCATGCAGCCCACGTTGCCGTCGAGCTTGATGTAGTTCAGGCTGTACTTCGACGCCTCCACTTCCAGCGGATCTTCTTCGGTAATGTCGCGCAACTCCCGCAGATCGGAGTGACGGAACAAGCGCGTTGTCGTCGAAGTTGATCTTCGCGTCGAGCGCGAACAGGCGGCCATCGGTGGTCGTGATAAAAGGATTGATCTCGAGCAGCGAGGCATCCGTATCGAGGAACGCCCTGTAAAGACTGGACAGGAACTGCACCGCGGGATTGATCTGCTTCGCCTTCAGCCCCAAGCGTGAATGCAATCTTCCTCGCCTGGAACGCCTCCAGCCCCATGCCCGGATCGATGTGCTGCTTCAGAATCGCTTCCGGATTCTCCGCCGCGACCTGCTCGATTTCCATGCCGCCCGCAGCCGACGCCATGAACACCGGCTTGCCCTCGGCGCGGTCCACCAGAATGCCCAGATAAAGTTCCTTCTCGATGGGCAGCGTCTCTTCGATCAGCAACCGCCGCACGATGCGGCCCTCGGGCCCAGTCTGATGCGTCACCAGCTTCATGCCCAGCATCTTGGAGGCGAGCTCGCCGGCCTCGTTCACCGACTTGGCGATCTTGACGCCGCCGCCCTTGCCGCGGCCGCCGGCGTGGATCTGCGCCTTGACCACCACTCCGCTCGCGCCCGAGCTGAATAACTCTTTGGCAGCAGCCTCGGCCTCATCTTGCGAAGCGGCCATCGCCCCACGCGGCACGCTCACTCCGTACTTCTTGAGAATTGCTTTTGCCTGATACTCATGAATTTTCATAATGACGGCTCGTCAGTTAAGAATCGGAAGGACCCTGCTTGCGGCGACGCACTGCGGGCAGCAAACCTTCAATTCTATAGAAGGGCAGGGAACTAGGGCAAACGTCGCGGTGTTTTGGTCGTGGCGCAGTTTGGCACGCCTGTGCTTCTCCTTTGCGTACTTCATGTCTTTCTTTGCGTTCTTTGCGGTTAGAGGCTTTTCTTCTGTTGTTAGCGAAAGGCCCTTAACCGCAAAGGCCGCTAAGGATTCGCAAAGAGCACGAAGGAATCATCGGACAGACTCAAACAGTACCGTTATCCGTGTTTTGGTTCGCAACCGAGGCTTGCGACCTTCTGTGCCGCTCCGACATCCAAACCAACACCCAGATGCCCTTACCCGGGCTTGAACATCAGGAGGTTCCCAGCGTGAAGCTTGTGTCCCTGAACGTCGCGCGTCCGCGGCTTGGTGGTGTACAACGGGGCGACCATCAACACTGGAATCTTCAAAGAGCCGGTGTCAGGTCCGGTCCAGTTGCGCACTTTAAATCTGGACGGCGACCGCCAGGCCGACCTCAGCGTCCACGGCGGTCCTTACAAGGCCGTATATGCGTATCCCTCTGAGCATTACCCGTTTTGGCGGCGGGAGCTGCCGGACACCGATCTGCCGTGGGGCATGTTCGGTGAAAACTTCACGACCTCGGGTCTGGCGGAAGACGAACTTCACGTGGGAGACCGCTTTCGGATTGGTTCGTCGATCGTGATGGTTCGCCAGCCGCGCACTCCGTGCTACAAGTTAGCTGCGAAGTTTCAGCGCGATGACATGCCGGAGCGCTTTCTGCTGAGCGGCCGTAGTGGGTTTTACTTCTCGGTTGAGCAGGAAGGGTCAGGTCGCAGTAGACGATGATTTCCAGTTGCTCCAGCGAAACGAGGATGGCATTACGATCTCCGAAATGAACCTCCTCTTCGTGCGGGAGAAAAACAATCAGGATCTGCTCCGCAAGGCCATTGCGACCGCGGCCCTGCCCGAAGACTGGCGCGAATACTTCGCAGAACGGCTGCGCCGTCCAGCGGTCGCGAGGTAGTTGTCAGGATCGCGGCGAACTCCATTCATGCCGTACAATTCGGCCTGACGGAAATGATCCTCGACGCCCTCCATCGCATCGCGAACCACGGCCAATCCCTCGATCGCGCCGAAGCCCGCGAGGTGATGTCCGAAGTGCTGTCCGGCAAATGCTCTGACGCTCAGATCGCCGCGCTGCTCATCGCCCTGCGCATGAAAGGCGAGACCGTCGAGGAGATTGTAGGTTTTGCCGAGGCGATCCGCGCAGCCGCAGCGCCCTTGCCGATTGCGCGTGCGAACACGGCCGACGCCCTTGCCGTCACCGGCACCGGCCGCGACGCCCTAGCCGAAGAAACTCCGGACGAGTCGTCTTTGATCGACACCAGCGGCACCGGCGGCGACGCCAGTGGCACCTTCAACATCTCCACCGCGACTGCGCTGGTGACCGCCGGAGCGGGCGTCCGCGTGGCTAAACACGGCAATCGCAGCATCAGTTCCCGATGCGGCTCGGCCGATGTGGTCGAAGCCTTGGGCGTAAATATTCAACTCTCGCCCGAACGCGCCGCCCAATGCCTGCGCGATGTCGGCATCTGCTTTCTCTATGCTCCCGAATCTGCACCCAGCCATGAAGCAGGTCCAGGCAGTGCGCCGCGAACTCCGCATGCGCACCATGTTCAATCTGCTCGGTCCACTGACCAATCCTGCGCGCGCTAACGGTCAGGTAGTGGGAGTGTACTCGCTGGATCTGGTCGAGAAGCTGGCCGAGGCGCTGAGCATGCTGGGCCTGCATCGGGCACTGGTCGTGCACGGCCTCGACGGCCTCGACGAGATCACGATCACCGGTGCCACGCGTATCGCGGAGGCCCGCGAAGGCTCGGTGCGATCCTACGAAGTGAAGCCGGAAGAGTTCGGCATGGCCTGTGCGACGCTGCAGGACATTTCCGGCGGCGATGCCACCGAGAACGCCGCGATCATTCGCGCGATTCTGAACGGGGAGAAGTCGCCGCGCCGTGATGTGGTGCTGCTCAACGCCGCCGCCGCGCTGGTGGCCGCCGGCAGAGCGGATCGCATCAGCGCCGCCATCCCGCTCGCAGTCCGATCGATCGACTCAGGCGCCGCCGCAGAAAAGCTTGCAGGTCTCGCCCGCTTTACCTCAGCCTGAACGGCAAGTGTGATGCGGACGCCGTGGCACGCATTGTTTTGGTGCCGCAAAAATCCTACCAGCCAGCCTCTCTCTGCGTCCTCAGCGGCCTTGCTTAGCGATCTCTGCGGTTAAGATGTTTCCTTCGCGCCTGCGGACTCACCGCTACCTCCACCTTCGCCAGGTACTGCGCGACCTGCACGTTCCATCCCAGTTCCTTCTTCATCAGATCGCGCAACTGCCCCGACGCATCGGGCTCGCCGTGCACCAGGTAAGTCGTGGCGGGCCGGTTCTGGAACGTGCGCAGCCACTCGAGCAATTCCGGCGGGTCGGCGTGATCGCTGAACTGTTCGAGTGCCGCGATCTGCGCGCGGATGGGAACGTAATCCCCGAAGATCTTTACTTCGGCGGTCTTGCTCTTGATGGCGAACCCGCGGGTCCCAGGCGCCTGAAAGCCGATGAACAGCACCAGATTTCTCGGGTCGGGCAAGCGCTGCGCCAGGTGATGCAGGATGCGTCCACCGGTCACCATGCCGCTGGAAGAGATGATGACGGCAGGCATCACCGCCGCGTTGATCCGTTTCGATTCTTCCGGAGTCGAGGCAAACGTGAATCCCGGCCACTGCAGCGGCGAGCCATACTTCCGGATCATGTCGCGGGTCTCCACGCTGTACTCCTCGTCGTGCTTCAGGAAAATCTCGACTGCATGGATGGCCATGGGACTGTCGCAGAAGACGGGCAGGCGCGGCATCTGTCCCGACTCCATCAGATGCTTGAGAATGAAAACAAATTTCTGCGTGCGCTCAATCGCAAACGCGGGAACCACCACGCTGCCGCCGCGCGCTGGCCGCTGCCGTAATCAGCGCCGCCAGTTCGGGCAGGGGATCGTCCTTCGGATGCGTCCGGTTGCCATACGTCGATTCCATGACCACGAGGTCGGCATTCTCCCCTTCCGCCGGACCAGAGTGCACGACCTTCCCCGGAGCGACCTTGTGATCGAGCACGCGCCCAATGTCGCCGGTAAACAGCAACCGCCGCGTCTGACCTGCCGTGCTGAGCGAAACCTCGGCCATGCACGACCCCAGAATGTGCGCCGCCCGAACGAAACGAAATGAGAACTCCGGCGAGAGCGCGTACGTCCTCGCCCACGTGGACGGGCTCGAAATACTGCAATGCACTCTGCGCTTCCTCGAACGTGTACAGCGGCAGGGCCGGATCGTGCTTCGACTTTTTCATCTTGTTGTAGAAGCGGGCGTCTTCTTCCTGCAGGTGGCCGGAGTCGGGAAGAATGATGCCGCACAGATCAATGGTCGGCGGGGTCGCGTAAATCCGGCCGCGGAATCCCTCTTTCACCAGGCGCGGAATCCATCCGCAGTGGTCGAGGTGGGCGTGGGTCAGGATCACGGCGTCGATCTGTCTTGGCCGGAACCGGCGTGTCGCGCCAGTTGCGCTCGCGCCATTCCTTCGGCCCCTGAAAGAGCCCGCAATCGATGAGCACCTGAAAGCCGCTCTTGCCCGACGGATCGCCAGTATTGATCAGATGCTTCGAGCCGGTAACCGTGCCCGCCGCACCTAGAAATTGAATGTAGGCCAAATATTCCTCCCCGAACGGACCAATCAACCTACCACAGAGGCCTGAGTCACGAGACGAAGATCCAGCGTGTCTGATCACTGGCGCTGCGCTTCCTCCGTGTCCTCTGTGTCCGCTGTGGTGAATTCTACTTGTCCGTTGCCTCGATCTTGAACGTATTGTTCGTCGTGTTGCTCTCGGGCACGCTGCCATCGTTGACCACGATCTCGTGCGGATCCGCCGGAACCTCTACGCGAATGACCGCCTTGTCCTTGGCGTGAACCTCAAGCCGCTTCATGATCTCTCCGCCTTTGAATTTGACGATCACCGGAACCTCGGCTCCAGCGGTGCCCAGATTATCGAGCGTGATTGTGAGCATGAACGAGCCGGTCATGGTCTTCCGCGAAAAGGCCGACTCCACTTTAAAATCCGGCAGCCCGCGATCGCGGTAGACCCAATCGTCGAAGAACCATTCCAGATCGCGCTGCGTTTGTGCCGCGATCAGCCGCGGCATGTAGGAAGGTTCTTTGTCCTGCTCCGGACGGTAGGCCGCGAGCGCCTTTTTGAGTGCCGCTTCGCCGACCATGTCGCGCAGCATCCACCACACGTACATCGCCTTGCTGCGATACAGTTCCTCGCTGGTCGTGTTCACCAGCGAGCGATTGGCCTCATCTTCGGACCTGGGCGCGCTGGTCGGCGTTTCGATTTCACCGAGCGCAAATCGGTGCAGTCCCATGTACTCAATTGCGGCTGGACGCCCTTTTTCGCGCTCCACATAGAGCGCCTGTGCGAAGTGCGCGAGTCCTTCTTCGATCCACGGGCGGAATGACAAGAAAGACGCATGTGTGAGTTGATGGGCGGCGGCCGAGCCCGCACTACCTTGGGATCGCTGTTTGCTAGTGGCGTGAGCAACAGCGCTCCGCTCTCGAACGTGCGCGGCCTTGGGATCAGGAAGGTCGGCCGTTTTCGCCTTCTCGCGCTGCGGTCCAAACCAATCGGTGATGAATGGGACGAGTCTTATCCGCGGCCTCGACGAAGTTTGTTGCCGCCAACGTCATGGCCACGCAGGTAGCGGACCTCGATCGCGGGCCGTTCCAGTACTTGATAGTCGGCAATCACGAACGTTGGGCGCATCCAACCGCAACGGTTGGTACATACAATCGGCGGGGCCGATTCTGGTCACACCCATCGATTCGTACATCGCTGGCCCAGAGCAGTTGACTCCATTGAAGAGGATCTGTGGCAGGACTTCGCTGCGGCCGGTTGGCGTAAACTGCAAGTGCATTCTCGAACCAGCTTCCCGGTTCTTCCATCGCCCGAGCACGTCGAATAAGCTGTTGCCTTCCGAAAGATTCGCCACCTCGGTTGCGATCGGATACCACGCGACATAGCCGGCTCCTCGCACTGCCGTGAAACTTGCGCCGATCTGGTCCCAGTCCGTGCTGTTGGCCGCTCCCTCCGGCGTGCCAATGCGCGTGAGCCTGGTCGCATCGAGCAGGACGACGCCTTCGTAGGCAATCTCCAGTTCGATCGTTCCTTTGGGTGCGACTGCCTGGGGCAAAGTGACGATGGCTTCCGACAGGCCGCCGGTGTGGTCGATGTCGGAAGTGTAAGGCTGCGAAACAAACTGCAAAGCCTTGTCACCCGCCTTGATGGACCGCCAGTCGAGCGACGACGAGATTTGCAGCACTGCGATCTTCTGGGGAGTTGGCGAATCGTTCCGCAGAGTGATCTTGCCGCGGACTCCGAGCCGGTGTTGCTCCGGCTCGACCTGAACCTTCAGATCGTAATTGGTGAAAGTGAATGCTTCGCGGTCGAGGGCAAAGCAATTCACCACAGAGGCACAGAGGACACAGAGGAACCCCAGGCTCTTGTAGACCGCCTTCATTTCGAGACGTCATTTGGCTTCCGACGACCCTTGTTTGGCGCGCCTCTGCCGCACGATTTCAAACAGGACGACGGCCGCGGCCACGGAAACGTTCAGCGACGGCACTTTGCCCAGCATCGGAATCGAAACCAGGAAGTCGCACTTCCGCTTGACCAGATCGTGCAGTCCCTTGCCTTCTCCGCCCAGCACCAGCGCGCAGTCCATGTTGTAGTCGAGAGCGTCGTAGGTTTGTTTACCGCGCTCGTCGAGACCGACCGTCCACACGTTGTGCTCTTTCAGGTCTTCTATGCTGCGCGCGATGTTCGTGACCTTGGCGATGGGCATATGCTCGCTCGCCCCCGCAGAAACCTTGGTGACGGTGCCTGTCACGCTCGCCGACCGGCGTTCGGGAATCACGATGCCGTTCGCGCCCGCGGCGTCGGCCGTGCGCAGGATCGCTCCCAGATTGTGCGGATCCTCGACGCCGTCGAGCACGACCAGCAGCGAATACTCCGCGCGCTTGGCGGCAATGACGTCTTCGAGATCGTTGTATTGCTTGGCCGACGTGACGGCGACCACGCCCTGATGCGCGGCGTTGCCCGCCAGCTTATCGAGTTCGGTGCGCTCCAGGAAGCGCACATTCACGCCGAGCCGCCGGCAATCTTCGATCAGGCGCTGCAGGCGGATGTCGTGGCGCTCCTTGGCCATGCCAACCCACTCAAACGCCCGCCCGCGCGCCTTCAGCGCTTCGGTGACGGAATTGATGCCATAGATGTAATGCATGAGTATTCAGTGTACCGAAAGCGAGACGGTGTGGCGCGGGCGCCCTCGCCCGCGAACTGTCAAGGCCTGATCCGTTCTTGCAGGAATGTCACGATGTCGCTGGGTTCCGGCCGTTCCGTGTAATCCTCATTCGCCGACGCGTAAAGAACTGTGGCATCAAGGTCGATGATATAGGTCGCCGGAATCGGCAACTCCCAACTCTCATCGCCGTTGGTAAAAGGCAGATTCACGAAGGCGCGGCGGTAGACGGCTTCTTGCGACTCCGGCACGCGATAGGTCAGCCCGAACTGCCGCGCGACGTTGTTGCCGCTATCGGAGAGCAGCGCAAAGCGCAGCTTGTGCTGATCGTGCATGAAGAACGCCTGCTTTACTGTCTGCGGCGAGATGGCGATGAGCGTCGCTCCAGCCTGCTCGATCTGCGGCAGTACGAGGTTCATGGCTTCCATCTGCCCCACGCAAAACGGACACCATCGCCCGCGGATGAAGCAGAGTACGAGGCGTCCTTTGGCCAGCAGGCCGGAGGAGGATACGACCTTCCCGTTGTGATCAGCGACTTCGAATGCGGGCGCCTTCGCGCCGACTGACAGAATGTTCGCCGCGAGACGTCGAGCCTTGAGCCCGGCGACGGCTTGCGCATGAATGGCCTGCGTCTCCGGCGGAACGTACTTCGCGATGAGCTGCTTGCGCTCGGCAAAGATTTCGCGCAACGCGCGCGCGTCTGTGTGGGGTCGGGACTCTTCGAGAGAACGCCATTTCATAGTAGGGATTCGGCGAAGTTTGCAAGGATCCTTCGACTGCGTTGCCGTTCGCCTCGCTCGCGGCAACTCCGCTCAGGATGACAAGGCCACCGACATTCGTTCGATTTGACTGGTTACTGAGTACCGAGCACTGGGTACGGTTGCGCTACATTCCCGGCAATTTCATTCCCGCGAGCCTCCGCGCGAAACTGGGCTTGCCCATTTGCTTGAACATCTTCTTCATCTGCGCGTACTGGCGGAGCAGGTTGTTCACTTCCTGCACGGTCGTGCCCGACCCGCGGGCGATGCGTTTGCGGCGGTTGCCGTTGATGACTTCGTGATGGTTGCGTTCGTGCGCGGTCATGGAGTTGATGATGGCTTCGACGCGGTTGATCTGCTTTTCGTCCACGTTGTCGGCGGCTTTCTGCAAACCGGAAAACGGGCCGATCGAGGGCAACATGCCCATCAGGCTCTTCATTGATCCCATCTTCTTCACCTGGCGCAACTGGTCGCGGAAGTCCTCCAGCGAGAAGCCATCGCCGGTGAGGGCCTTGGTGGCCATTTCCTGCGCCTTCTTCTTATCGATCTGCGATTCGGCGCGCTCGATCAGCGAAAGAATGTCGCCCATGCCGAGAATGCGCGAGACGATGCGGTCAGGATGGAACGGCTCCAGCGCGTCGTACTTTTCGCCCACGCCGATAAACTTGATGGGCTGTCCGGTGACTTGACGGATCGAAAGTGCTGCGCCACCGCGGGCGTCTCCGTCCATCTTTGTTAGGACAACCCCTGTCAGCGACAACTTCTTGTGGAATTCCTCGGCCGAGCGGACCGCGTCCTGTCCAGTCATGGCGTCGGCCACGAACAGAATCTCCGACGGATTCAGCAGCTTCTTCAGCGACTGCATCTCGTCCATGAGTTGGTCGTCGATGTGCAAGCGGCCGGCAGTATCAACGATGAGCACGTCGCAGCCGGAGACAATGGCTTCGCGGCGCGCTTCTTTCGCCAGACGCTCGACATCGGCGGAGTTCGCGGGCGGCGCGGCGCCTTCGTCTGAGCTTCCATGTGATGGATCGCGGACGTACGCGTCCGCGGCTACGTGACCTTCGTAGATCTGCGCCTTCACCGCTTGCGCCACTACTTTCAACTGCTCGCGCGCGGCGGGGCGGTAGACGTCGACCGAAACCAGCAGCGGACGGTGTCCTCCGACCTTGAACCAGTTCGCGAGCTTGCCGGAAGTTGTGGTCTTGCCGGAACCTTGCAGTCCGGCCATGAGCACGACGGTGGGCGGCTGCGAGGCAAACTTCATGCGCGCGGTATCCTTGCCGAGAATCTCGACCAGTTCGTCGCGCACGATTTTGATGACTTGTTCGCCGGGGGAGAGCGCGGTCAGGACTTCCTGGCCAACGGCCTTGGCTCGTATCTGGTCAATCAGCTGCTTAACGACCTTAAAGTTGACGTCGGCCTCGAGCAGGGCGAGGCGGATTTCACGCAGCGCCTCGTCGATGTTTTCCTCGGTCAGCCGGGCTTGGCCGCGAAGGCTCTTGAACGCGCGCTGGAGTTTTTCCTGAAGATTCTCAAACATAGGGATGAAGAATCATTTTAGCAGCGGTCTGAAGTCTGCTGCCACGCGGTCGGAGGTGGTGTTGCCCAGGCCGGCTTCTCGGGCGCAGGCGGGCCAGTTCTCGAGAGCGGCGCGGATTTCGGCCAATCGATCCTTGGGCCGCCGGACGCCGAAGCGATCCGCCTCCTGCAGCAGGTCGTCGCGGGTGATGTCGTTGAACTTGCCGTTGACGCTCATCAGGTGCTGGTAGGTCCATTCGCCTTTGGGATTGTGGGCATGGGTTACATCGTAGGCGGGAGCCAGTTCCCAGTCCTGGCCCTGCTTCAGGCGGAAGGCAAAATTCTTGGTGTGGTCATCGCAATTGCGGGCCATGACGTTGAAGCCCATGCGGAGAAACACCTGCTCCAAGGCGGGTTCTGCGAGCTTGAGCCTCTGGACCGCCAGGAAGAGCTGGGCGTAGGCATGGGTGCCGCGCTGGCGGAAGTCCAGATGGTCCATGGCACACAGCGTCTGGACGTGGTGCTTGACGGTGCGGCCGTTGACGGCATCGCGGTCAAAGCGCCGGGTCATGAAGTGGGCGCGTCCATTTTCTTCGAGCAACCGGCAGGCGGACATTTCGATTCCCGCCTGCTTCGCCATCAAGTGGTAGGCGTATTCGATGCGGCCGTAATCGCCGCCCGTGCCCAACTCCGCGTCGCGGCCCACGCCGTCGAACTTCAGCAGCCAGTGCTCGAAGCCGGGCGCGACGTCGAACTGTCCACTGCGAATCATGTTGGTCCCGGGGTTCCACGCAATGACGGCCTTGGCGCGGGCGCCGCCGGCGGACGTGCCGACCCGCAGGATATTCGCGAGAGCCGCGCGGGCTTCGTGATCCACGGAGAGATTTCCCTCGATGAGCTTTCTGGCTTCTTCCACCAGCGACTTCATCTCGAGCGGAGCCGAACTCTCGCTGTGGGATCCGCGCGCCGGCTTGAATTCCAGCGCGCCCATGCCACGCTTGCCCATGTAGGCGAGGCGGTCGAGGGTGGTGATTTCATTTTTCGCCATGCCCTGCGTGGCCATCCAGGCATCGATCAAGGCGTTGCCAAACGCGTCGGGAAGGGCATCGGCCAGCAGTCCGGGCAGGCGGTGGAACGTGGCTTCGGGAAGATTGGGGAAAATGAATACGTCCGGCTGCGCGTCGCGCGGCAAGGTGAGCGGCGCCAGTTCAATGCCGGTGCGGCGCCACTCCGGGGCGTAGGCGAAGGCGTAATAACCCAGCCTGGGGTCAAGCGCTACCGCGCCCACCCGCTGGTCCCAGGCTCGAACCTCAATGACCGATACCGGCTTCACGACCCGCTGACCTTCCCCGGCTTTCGAGAACGTCGCACGCGCTGCGGAGGTCGATGCGTCCGCAACATGGCGAGGGGATTGACCGTGACTTGTGGAGCCAAGTTCTCGATGCCCTGCACATAATCCAAAGCCTTGAGCGTTCGCAGGAGAGTTTCCAGGGTGGAGCCGCGTCCGTTTTCCAGCTTGCCCAGTGCTCGCAGAGAAATGCCAGCCCTCTCCGCGGCTGTGCGCTGGTCCACGTTGCGGGAGAGGCGGAGTTGGCGGACCCTGTGGCCGAGATCGGTCTGGAGATCATTGATATTATTGTTCATAGAGCATTTAACTACTACTTACAATGTTTAGGCTATATTATAAGCATAATTAATCCTTTTATACAATACTAGTATGCAGGCATATAAATACCTGTAACAATAATAATATTTGTCTAGAGGCATATAAATGCCTGTTATAGATTTTATATGCAGGAAGGCGATCTCTATCCCACTTTCGGCCGCACCATCTCGAATCGCTGCAGTGGTTCGGGTGTACTGGATGCCGCCCATGCGCCCGATCAGGTCGAGCGAATTCCGATCGAGCCGTCCCTGCTTCAGGTGGGCATCGTTGACGTGGATCGAAACGATCTGGCCGATCACCAGGCTGCCGCTCTCCGGAGAGGTGGAGAAATCGAGAATCTGATAGAGCTGGCATTCGAAACTCACCGGCGACGGGGCCACGCGCGGGACCTTCACTACCTGTGACGGGGCAGGCGCGACCTGCGCCAGGTCGAACTCATTGACCGAGGCGTCGTATTCGCCGCTGGTCTGGTTCATGGCCTCGGCCAGTTCGTAGGTGACGATGTTGATCACGAATTCTTTGGTCTCGCGAATGTTCCGCAGATGTGTCTTTGGCTTCTCCATGTGCCGAGCCGGGCTGCCTGGGGGCCCGCAGTCCGGGAGCAAACGCCAGCAGCGGCGGCTCCACGCAAACGCAGTTGAAAAACGAGAACGGAGCGAGGTTCGGGTGTCCCGACGCGCTGAGCGTGGAGACCCAGGCAATCGGCCTGGGCGCGACAGAATTGAGGATCAGGCCGTAGAGCTCGCTGTGGGAAAGGTCGGAAGGGGTGACGTTCATCCATGGAGTATATTGCAGCGGCAGTTTTGCAGAACCGGGTTTAACCCCTGGACGTGAACACTTCGCGGGCCGCGACTACGGTATTGCAATGGATGGTCACGGTATCTTCGACGTTTTGGGCGTACCCGCCCGCGAAGGTCACCATGACCGGAAGGTTGCGGGCGCGGGCCACACGGAAGACGAGTTCGTCGCGCTTCTTCAGTCCGGCAATGGTTAAACCGAGTCCGCCGAGTTGATCTTCGCGATAGGGATCGGCGCCCGCAACGTAGCACAGCAGATCGGGCTCGAACTGGCGCAGCCCGGAACTGAGCGCGTTATCGAGCCAGGCGAGGTAGTCGTCGTCGCCGGTGCCATCGGGGAGGTCCACGTCGATCGACGATGGCGGCTTGTACAGCGGATAGTTGTTGTGCTGGTGCAGGGAGATGGTGAAGACGTCGCCCGGCATGGGCGCCGCGCATCTTGCCTTGAGGCGCGTTGGCGGGCTGCTGCACGGTTGAGCTTGAGGAGGAGGGCAGCAGCGCACTCGCGGTGCGCGTCCCGGCAAAAATCGAGGCCGTGCCGTTGCCTTGATGTACGTCACAATCGAGGGTCATGGCGGTGCGAATCTTGTCATCGCGCTGCAGGCGGCGGATGGCCACGGCCACATCGTGGATCATGCAGAATCCTTCGCCGTGGTCGGGAAAGGCGTGGTGAAATCCGCCGCCAATGCTGATGCCGACCTTGTCGGTCAGGCACTGGCGGGCGGCCAGAATCGATCCGCCCGCCGCCAGCCAGAAGGCGTCGACCAGGTCGCGCGAGAAGGGAATCTTCCATTTCCATTTCTTCGCGCGGGCTGAGGGTGCCGGTCTTCAATTTCTGCACGTACTCCGGCTTGTGGACCAGCAAAATGTCCTGGTCGGTGGCGGGCTGCGGTTCCAGGAAGTCCTTGGGGTCGGCGACGCCGCTGGCGATCAGCTGGTCGCGGATGCGGCGGTATTTTTCGGCAGGGAAGACGTGCTCCCCGATCGGGAGGTAATAGGCGTCGCTGTAGACGAGCTTGAAGGGGAGCATGGTGCACTCAGCATTCAGCACTCGGTCGGGTGCCGAAGGACTTCATATGATACGCGCAATCGGTGCTGAGTACTTGCCGTCGTCCTGAGACCGTCAAATCACCACAGAGGCTCGGAGACACGGAGAAATTCATGATGCTCTCCACCCACCGTGACTCGGTGTTGGAAAAGCAAGGCGGCGGGAAACAAAACTACTTCTTACGTCCCGGCTGCATCGTCGGGGCGATCATCGACCTGCGCACCGGCACAATGGCGCCCTTGGAGGGGTCGGCGGCGGCGTTGGCGCGGGTCAGCACTTCCTGCTGGATGTACTGCACGAACTCGTGGATCTGGCGTTGCATCTCCTCCATGCGCTCGCGCATTTGCAGGATGATAGCCATGCCGCTGATGTTGACCCCCAGGTCGCGGGCCAGCGAGAGGATGAATTCCAGGCGCTGCAGATCTTCGTCGGTGTAGAGGCGAGTGTTGCCTTCGGTGCGCGAGGGCTTGAGCAGTCCTTCACGCTCGTAGAGCCGCAGCGTTTGGGGATGAATCCCATACATCTCGGCGACTGCCGAGATCATGTACGCGCCCTTCGATTTTCGTTTGGTCATGGATTCCCGAGGCTTCCGAATCCACTGTACAACAAAAACAAATCAGCCACGGATCAACCCGGATTCCCACGGATCAAGAAAGCCATATCCGTGTTCCTCCGCGTGCATCCGTGGCAGGGAATTCAGGCTGCGGGCTGGGCTTTGCCTTCCGAAGGTGCCGCCCATCCCGCCGGCTTCAACGCGTGATTCACGAAGTAAACCAGGACGCCCGCCGCAATCAGGATCATCCCGAAGGCGAACGAACTCATGCCCAGAATCGATTCATGCTCGCTGCGGACCACGGAAAATCCCAGCAGCAGCATGGGCGGAATGCCAATGGCGATGGCGCCAAACCAGCCGCCCGGCACGCGAAAGGGACGCGCCAGTTCCGGTTCGCGGAAGCGCAGCACGGCCAGCGCCATGAATTCCAGCAACAGGCTGAAGCCATAGAGCAGGATGTCGATCGTGACCAGCCGGGCAAAGCCCAGGCCCAGACACATCGCCCATCCAATGGCCAGTGCGATGATGGCAACCCACGGCGCCCGCGATTTTTTCTGCAGCTTGCCGAAGATTCCGGGAAGCATGCCATCCTGCGCCATGGCCAAGGGCAGACGCGAGTAGCTCATCACCAGCGCATTGAACATGCCAAAGGCGCTGATCATGCCCCCGAGCACGACGCCGACGCGGAGCAGGGGCCCGCCCAGCAGTCCGGCGATATCCGCCCAGGAACCGGTCTCCCAGGCTGTGGGCTTCAGGCCGGTCATCCACATCGCGGCAAAGGGCAGGACGTAGCTCGCGGCCACAATGCAGACCGCAACCAGCATGGCCCGCGGATAGGTTCGCTGCGGCCGCTCGACTTCGGTCGCGATGGTCGAGGCGTTGTCCCATCCCATGTAGTTCCACATGCAGATCAGCAGGCCGCCGAGAATGTCGACGGTTGAGGTCGTCGGCTTGGTCACGGCGTTGGCCAGCGCGCCCAGCTTGAACGGCGCCAGCACCACGATCGCCGCGAAGGGCGCCGACAAGGCAACGAACAGCCACAGGGAAGTGAGCGAAACCACTTTCACTCCGGCAATGTTCAACAGGGCGCACGCGATCACAACAAACAGCGCGACCCACCATCCGCGATTGCCTTCCTGAAACCACGGAAACATGCGGGTCAGGTAGGCGACGAACAGAGTGGGGTAGATCGCCATGTCGAAAATGGAGGCCACCAGCGAGAGCCAGGCTTCCTGAAATCCCCAGAAGTTGCCCATGGCGCGGCGCACCCAGGCGTAATAGCCGCCTTCGTAACGGCAGCGCGCTCGACAGTTCGCCGATCATGAAGGCTGTAGGCAGGCTCCAGAGCAGCGGCGTGACGAGCAGAATCAGAATCGCGCGCCCGTAGCCGGCGCCGTGCACGATGTCTTCGGTGCCATAGGTTCCGCCCGACACCATAAAGAAGGTGGCGGCGACCAGGGGCCAAAGCGTGAGGCGGACGAATCTTTTCCGGTTGGGGACGGCGGAGAGAGGCTGGGGATTATCGAGTTGTCGACGCGGAGCGCTAGCCGTTGCCAATTTCTATGTCTTCCTCCTCAAGCGACTCACTCTCACCACCGCGTCTCCCTTGGTCTTCGGAACGAAGACGTCCTGCTCGCGGCTCCCGGGGTGAGATGCGATTCCCGGGCATTTCGGCGAAGTTAGTTCGCATTTGTGAGATTACGGGAATTTTCCACAGATGCAACATTTTTTTGAGTTTCTTTTGCAAAATTTTGTAAGCGGGCGGTGTGGTACTGAGGTAACGGCTGCGGCGCGGGGTTACAGCTTCAGTTCCCATGTCTCGGCGACCAGATCGTTGCGGCTCCAGCTCTGGTGCTTTTTCTCTCCGACCAGTTCAAATCCCGCACGCTGGTAGAGGCGGCGGGCGGCGGTGAGTTCACTCTGCGTCCACAACATGATTTTCCTGTAGCCCGCCGCCTTTGCAAATCGGACGCATTCTTCGACCAGCCTTTTACCAATTCCCATCCCGCGGACGGACGGTTCGACCAGCAGCAGACGAAGCTTGGCAACTACGGGCGATTTTTTCACCAGGAAGATGGACCCGACATTCTCGCCGTCTTTTTCGGCAATCCAGCAACGCTCTCGGACGGGATCGAGTTTTTCGATGAACTCTGCCACGATTCCGGCCACGAGGGCCTCGAAACGTTCGTCGTAGCCGTATTCCTGGGAATACAGGAGTGCGTGCCGCCACACGACCCAACCCATGTCGCCGGGGCGGTGTTGTCGGAGGAGATAGGAGACGGAGCGCTCGCCTTCTGCGGAGAGAGCGGATTCGATCGTTCCCATGGCCCGAATGAGTTCCGTCTGCTTCGCGGGTGGTAGCTTGCCCAGCATTCGGCTGACTTGCTCATTGGACCGAGCGTTGAGCGGCTCGAAGGCCTTTCGGCCCTTCTTGGTGAGGCGCAACAGCGTCCGGCGGGCGTCTCTCACCGACTCCTCTTTTTCGATCAGGCCGGCCTTCTGAAAGCTCGCGAGGATGCGGCTGAGGTACCCGGCATCGAGCCCCATCGTCTTGCAGAGCTCGACGGCCGTCGTCTCGCCGTTCCGCGCCAGCTCGTAAAGGGTCCGAACCTGGGTCAAAGAAAAGGTGCTGTTCAGCAAGCCCTCATCGAGAAGGCCGATCTGGCGGGTGTAGAAGCGATTAAATCGCCGCATGGCCGCCGCGCGCTGAGCGACGTCTGCCGTAAGGGAGAGCCCGGACATAGATAGAATTGTCTCCCCAATAAGTGACTCAGTCAACTAATATAAATGACTGCATCAACTATAGGATATCAAGGGAGGGCTTCGCTTGCGGTTCGCGTGGAGTGTAGTTATCATGCGCGACAGCTTGGGAGGGTTCTATGAAATTGCCAGTTCTCGCAGTTGCTCTTTCCCTGGCTGCATTCGTTGTGGTGCAGCCGTCGCAGGCGCAAAACGCCTTCACGCCCGATCAGGTGAAGTGGGGTCCGGCCCCGCCGTTCGTGCCCCCGGGAGCGAAAATCGCAGTGCTCGAGGGTGATCCGACCGCGACGACCGGCGACTTCACGATTCGCCTCACGATGCCGGACGGGTACAAGGTCGCTCCGCATACGCATCCGCATCGGGAGAACGTGACGGTGCTGTCGGGCACGCTCAAGGTGGGCATGGGGGACACGTTCGACGCCAGCAAGATGATGGCCTTCGCGGCGGGCAGCTTCGCTTACCTCGATCCCAGCATGCACCACTATGCCGCGGCGTCGGGGGAGACCGTCATCCAGATCCACGGCATGTCTCCGCTACAGTTCAACTACATCAACCCGGCGGATGATCCCACGCCGAAGAAGTGAATGGGGCTCTCTACGACTCTGTCATCCTGAGGCCCCGCGCTTTCTGCGGGACGAAGGATCTATGTAACCCGGAGGCAGCGCTTCGCCGCAAGCAGGGTGCATAGGTCCTTCGCTTCGCTCCGGATGACAGGAATATCCCGGGTGACGGCGGTAGGGGTCTTAGACGTTCTTCCACAATTCCGCCCGTGGGTCTTCCGGGTTCAACTTGGCCAGCTCGCGCAGCAGTTCCTTGGTGCGCTCGTCGCGCGGCATGGGGACGGTCACCGTGATCTCAACGATCTCATCGCCGCGGACGCCTTCCTTTGTGGCCGAAGGGACGCCCTTTTCCCGCAGCCGCAGTTTCTGGCCGGACTGCGTCCCGGGGGGAATCTTCAGGAGCGCCCGGCCGTCAATGGTGGGCACTTCGATCTTCCCTCCCAGCGCCGCTTCGGTGGCGCTGACCGGCACGGTCAGGTAGATGTCGTCGCCGTCGCGGCGGAAGATGGGGTGCTGCTCGATACGGATAATCGCGTAGAGATCGCCTGCCGTCCCGCCGTGGGCTCCGGCGTTGCCTTTGCCCGGAACGCGAATGCGTTGCCCGTCGCGCGTTCCGGCCTTGATGCGCACCTCGAGCGGTTCGGTCTTCGTGACCGTACCCTCGCCGTGGCACGTGGGGCAGGTCGATAGATTCTTGCCCGTCCCATGGCAGCGCGGACACTGCACATTGAACTTCATCCGCCCGCCGGTTTGGGTAATCTGCCCGGTCCCGTTGCATTCGGGACACTTGCCGGGAGATTCGAGGGAGCCTTGCCCATGGCAGGTCGAACAGACATCGTGGCGCGAGATGTTCAGGCGCATCACGCCGCCGCGGATCGCCGTCCAGAAAGGAACGTTGACCTGGTATTCGAGGTCGCTTCCGGGCTCGGGTCCTTCTTCGGCCGGGGCGGCGCCGTGGCCGCCGCCGAAGATCGAGCCAAAAATGTCGCGGAAGCTGCCGCCGCCGCCACCCGCCGCCGCTTCTACGCCCGCGTGCCGCGCTGTCGACCAGATCAGAAAAATCGAAGCCGCCAAAATCGAAAGGAACGCCCTGGCCTCCGTCCTGTGTCCCGCCGGGGAAGCCGCCGGGAAATCCTCCTCCCCCTGCCGCTGTTCCGCCGGCCCGGGCGTAGGCCTCGGCGGTTGCCGGATCAATGTTGTCGGAGTAGAAGCCGACCTGGTCGTAGATTTTGCGTTTCTTGGGATCGCTGAGAACGTCGTTGGCTTCGGAGAGGGTCTTGAACTTCTCCTCCGCTGCCTTGTCTCCCGGGTTGACGTCGGGATGGTACTTACGCGCCAGCTTGCGGAACGCCTTGCGGATGTCGTCCGCCGAAGCGCCCTTCTTCACGCCGAGAATTTCGTAGTAGTCCTTCTTGGGGGTCGTGGCCATGGCGCGCAGTTCTGGGATCGGCTGACAGCCGACCCCAGTCTAATTCAGAATCTTGCGTCTCTCTTTATCTTCTATGACGAGTTTCACATCCTCGGACTCCGCCGCGTCCACATAAACCGGGACGTCCCGCGTGCCCGTGGCGCTTTCCACAAACAGGAGCCATCGCCGTTCGTCCTCGGCGAGGCTCAGGAAATACGTTTCCCCATTGACCTGAAAATCCACTTGTAACCCTCCTCCAAAAAAACAGCCCTAATTTGCTCAGCGTCCTTTAATTGCCTCGCCCGCAAACGCCATCTGTGCTCCCCACTGTCTCGGCCAGATCCTGCCACCGCGGGTTGCTTCGACTCAATCAGCGCAATTTTCTTCGCCCGCGTCCAACCTTTCAGCTGTTTCTCGCGCCCGATGGCTTTGTGAACGTCGTCAAAGCTCTCGTAATAGACAAGCCGGTCGCAATGGTACTTGCTGGCGAACCCTTCGACTTCGCCCCGCTTGTGCTCCAAAGCTCGTCGGTAGATGCTGTTGGTCATTCCGATGTACAACGTGCCAGAGCGGCTGCACACGATGTAGACGAAATACTCATGATCCTTCATCACAGCACCATACGTCTGTCATCCTGAGCGGAGTTGTCGTCCGCGAAGCGGGCGGCAACGCAGTCGAAGGACCCCGCGACTCTCAGTCTCATCACGGAAGCATCAGGGAGTTCTCACCGCGTGCTCGGTAGCATCGTGAGAACGCCTTTCCAGGTCCATCTCGCTGCAAGCGGGGAAGGGGTCCTTCGACTCCGTGGGTGCTCCGCTTCGCGAAGCACCCACTCCGCTCAGGATGACAGTGAGGTTAATGCGCTGTAACGTGACGTCCTTCGCCCCATTGCGGCGATAGAGGACATCGCTTCCTTTGGCGTGGTCAGCACGAGTCCCTCCGCCTCAAGGTTACCGAGAATGACGTCCAGAACCTTCGGCTGCTCCGAGACGACATACGTGTGCGCGCCTTCCGGGAGCTTCGCCAGCAGGCCTCCGCGGGTGATGGCATTCCCCTCCCCCCGCAGGACACTCATGATGCCTTCTCTCAGCTCTGTTGCTTTGTCATTGTGGTACCTGAGAAAAAAAGCAGTATCGCGCGCGTTCATTTGTGTTCCTCCTGATACCCTGACACGCCTTCCTAAAGATTTGGCCACGGATGTCAGGAATTTCGGACGTTCTTGATCCGTATCGATCCGCGAGAATCCGTGGCCAATTCTCTTATCGTTACTTCTTGTCTTCTACGTCCACGTATTCGGCGTCGATCACGCCTTCGTCTTTCTTGGCCTGACCGTTGCCGCTGGCGTCGCCGCCCGCGGTCGCGCCCGGCGTTGGACCGCCCGGTGCTGCTCCCGGCGTCGGCTGAGCCGCTTTGTACATCTGTTCGGCCAGCTTGTGCGACGCGGCGGTCAGTTTCTCGCGGGCCTTGTCCATCTGCGCCTTGTCGTTCGACTCCAGCGCCTTCTTGGCGTCGGCCACGGCGTTCTCAACGTCTCCGCGCTCCGAGCCGGAGATCTTGTCGCCCTGCTCGCGCAGCATCTTCTCGATGTTGTAGACCATCGAGTCGAGCTGGTTCTTGGCTTCGATCGACTCGCGCTGCGCCTTATCTTCGGCCGCGTGCGCGTCGGCTTCTTTCGCCATGCGCTCGACTTCTTCCTTCGACAGGCCGGAAGACGACGTGATCGTAATCTTCTGGTCCTTTTGCGTGGCCGTATCTTTCGCGGTCACGTTCAGGATGCCGTTGGCGTCGATGTCGAACGTCACTTCAATCTGGGGCACGCCACGCGGAGCCGGAGGAATCCCGGTCAAGTGGAACTTGCCCAGAGTCCGGTTCTGCGCCGCCATGGGACGCTCGCCCTGCAGCACGTGCACCTCAACCGAGGTCTGGCTGTCGGCCGCGGTGGAGAACGTCTCCGTCTTCTTGGTCGGAATCGTGGTGTTGCGCGGGATCATCGGCGTCGCCACCCCGCCCAGCGTTTCGATGGCCAGCGACAGCGGAGTCACGTCGAGCAGCAGCAGATCTTTCACTTCGCCGCCCAGCACGCCGCCCTGGATCGCCGCGCCCATGGCAACCACTTCGTCGGGATTCACGCCCTTGTGGCCTTCGCGTCCGAACAGTTCCTTCACCAGCGCCTGAATGCGCGGCATGCGCGTCTGTCCGCCGACCAGCACGACTTCGTTGATCTTGCTGGCATCCATGCCCGCATCTTTCAGGCACTGCTTGCACGGACCCGCCGAGCGCTGGATGATGTCTTCCACCATCCCTTCGAGCTTGGCGCGCGTCAGTTTCTTCACCAGGTGCTTCGGGCCGCTGGCATCCGCCGTGATGAACGGCAGGTTGATCTCGTGCTCCATGGTGGTCGAGAGCTCGATCTTGGCGCGCTCCGCCGCGTCGCGCAGCCGCTGCAGCGCCATCTCGTTGCCCTTGCCTCGCAGATCGAGCCCTTCGTCCTTCTTGAACTCGTCAATGAGCCAGTCGACGATGCGCTGGTCGAGGTTGTCGCCGCCCAGGTGCGTGTCGCCGTTGGTGGCCTTGACTTCAATCACGCCCTCGCCCACTTCCAGAATCGAAATGTCGAAGGTGCCGCCGCCGAAGTCGTACACGGCGATGGTCTCGTCCTTGCCTTTGTCGAGCCCGTACGCCAGCGCCGCAGCCGTGGGCTCGTTGATGATGCGCTTCACTTCGAGGCCGGCAATCTGCCCGGCATCTTTGGTCGCCTGGCGCTGGGCGTCATTGAAATACGCGGGTACGGTGATGACCGCCTCGGTGACTTTCTCGCCGAGATAGTCTTCCGCGGCCTTCTTCAGCTTTTGCAGGATCAGCGCGGAAATCTGCGGCGGGGTGTGCTCCTTGCCCTGCGCCAGCACCGCGACGTGGTCGCCCGACTGCACCACCTTGTAGGGCACCATCTTGATCTCTTCAGTGACCTCGTTATAGCGGCGTCCCATGAAGCGCTTGATGGAATAAACCGTGTTTTCCGGGTTGGTGATGGCCTGCCGCTTCGCCACCTGTCCCACCAGCCGTTCGCCAGTCTTGGTAAAGCCGACTACCGAGGGGGTAGTGCGCCCTCCTTCTTCATTAGGGATCACTTTGGGCTCGCCGCCTTCCATGACCGCCACGCAGGAATTGGTAGTCCCCAAGTCAATTCCGATAATCTTTCCCATAAAATGCTCCTCCTGAATTCGATAAGTACTTTAAAATCAATGTCAATATGATTGCGCCCAGGACCATGCTAAGACTTGAGTGAATCGTTGTCAAGGTTTAGATGCCGAGATAATCGAAGAGGATGCGAGGGATTTTCGGTCCTCCGGGTGTGTGGGTGCGGATCTCTGGCCCCGACAGACCGAGCGACGCCTCGGCTGGCACTAGTTGGAGTATTGCTGGTTTTGCTCCAGTCGAGGAGGGGATTGTCCCTAAGGATCGTCTGCAGCGCCTAGTGCGAGATCGGCGGGTTGTTTCGCTGGTCGTTGATCTTGAAGCCCGCCGGCACCTGGAACTTCTGCTCATCCGGTTCGCCGGCTGTGATCTCAGTGATGGTGAAAGTTTGCTTCCCAAAAAATGGACTGGTGCGAACGGACAGCAGATTAATGCCCAGCTGGTCGGAGTGCCAGAACTCGCTCATGCTGGTGAGCGGCTCGTCGTTTCCCATGGTCCCGGCATTGGTGGTGGTGGTTTCCCGAGAACCGACGGTGTCGAATCCTGCAATATCCCGGTGGCCCAGATCCTCCCAGACTTGGTTGCCTTCTCCATTCGGGAGCGGGCCCGAGAATCCTTTGCGCCGCGGCGCCGCAGCCGTGAGATCGCTGGCCGGGTCGAAGACCAGTAGGTCGCAAATTTTCCTCTCGGTGCTGCAGTTATAGAGCGTGCGCTGTTTGGGGTCCGCGATTTGAATCCAATTCATCATGGACTTGATGTTGCCGTTTTTAGGGACTAGGAACCAGCGTTCCTGGTAGATGCGGCCGCGCGTGTCTCGCGCAAGGTGGCGCTCGTTGACGAAGGTCATGCTGGCGCCGTCGGCCGCGTACTTGGTCGCCTCGGTCGCCAGGGTCGCGGTAAAAGGCGCGTTGGGGATGGGTGGAATGACGATGCTCTCCAGCACCTCCCGCACACCTCCGTCCTGCGCTGCCGGATGGGAATGTTGTGGTTGAGTTGGTTCCACCTGCGCCAGGCAGGCCAGGCTGCTGAGCCAGAGGATTCCCGCGATCGAAATTCGCATAGGCAACCCCTCCCCTCAATTTCAAAATGCTACGTCGGACGGGCGACCGCGTCAACGGCCTACGCATGGGCAACGCGGGTCACTCGGTTTCCACGGTCCACAACGGCTCCCCGCCCAGTGAGTGGTAAAACCCCCATCCCGCCAGCACGACTACGCTGAGCAGCGCCAGAAATGTCGTGGTCATGTACCACGCGGAAAAGTCTGCGGTGAAGGGAACGTTGCCGAGCATATCGACGCTGAATGCCGCGACCGCCAGCGGCACCAGACCGAAGCGAAGGACGATCAACGCCAGGATCCCCCAGACGAGGAGAATGACCGGAAGATCCACGGAAAGATGCGTGCTCTGCAGTCCGCGCATCACGAGAAAGACGGCGACAAACAACACCGCCGCAATCCAATCGGTGCGGGCCACCTTCCAGCCCACCTTCCGGAAGAGGAACTCGACCAGCATTTTGAGTCCTAGCAGGAGAAAAAAGAACTGCAGCGTCCCGAAAATCGAGGAAGGAATCTGCATGAGCCACTGGCCGAGCGCCTGTCGGCCTCCCAGCAAGTAGGCCGGGGAGCTGAGCGGGGGCGCGGCGCCCATGCGAGCCAGCGGGATGTTGGTCAGCTGAAAGATCACAAGCCAGAGCGTGCCGAAGGCGACGCCGAACAGGATGTCGCGTCCCACCACCGGATCGCGCAGTTGACCGGAGATGAGGCGGCTCCAGGAAATGATGGCTTGCGGCCAGTTCCGGCGAATCCATGGTTCGATGGCCAGATACAGCATCCACATGCCGCCGGCCCACAACAGGGCGGAAGCAATCGCCAGTATGAAGTACCCGAAGGTTTGGAAGCCGGCGACGAAATGCGAGCGGCATAGCCAGAGCACCGATTTGCAGTACGAACATGACCGCCGCCAGGCGCTGTGCGCCTTCGCGGTCGCCGCGGCCATGGCGATAATTGCGGCGCGCCAGCAGCGCGCCCGCAGCCAGCATGGCAGTCAGCAGCAGAATGCCTAAAATCTGGGCCTCCCGGTTCTTTTTGTCGTCGGCGGATTTGGCAGCGACCATCCGCCATGGCTTGTTCCAATCGCCAATCATGGCGAAAAACACCGGCTTGCCATGGAATGCGGCGGCTTCGACCCGCAGCGGACGGTTTGTGCCGGGCCAGACTCCCGTCCAGGCGGCGCGGGTGTCAGCCATGCCGAGCGAAGTCCATTGCGGCTGCGCGGGCTGCAGCTTAGAGGCGTCCACTTCCGCTGCGGAAAATAAGGGGCCCCAATCAGGCGGCGCTGTGGGCGGTGCGGTCTCCTCTTTCTGCGGGGGAATCGACCTGCAGGTAAATCAGCCGGCCCTCGCGCATCGAGCTTCAGGTTGACCATACCCGACAGCGTAGTGTCCGGATCTTCTTCAGTGACAATGCCTGGAATCAGATTGTCGTGGTAACCGATCGCCCCCAGCAGGTCCGGACTTTGCCGGTACCAGAACTGCAGGATCGTCGGCCGCCCAGTGAGCACCGCATCCCAGTTCGGCTGATTTCTCCTTCTCTACCGAGTCAACGAAGTTCGTGTCGTACTCGAATCCAAGAGCGCTGTCCGCGGGCTTTTCGGGGTAGCCGAGTTGCGCCACGACCTCGCGCGCCCTGTGCGCCAGCACCTCAGGAGTCAGTTCGAGATGCATTCTCTCGATGGCGCTGTAGCGGATCGTGAAGTAGGTTCCAACGGCCAGCCCCAGCAGAACGAAGATGAGACACGCGACCGCGATGCGCGGGCGCAGCCCGGTGGTTTCACCCGAGGCCGCCACCAGTTGGGGCGAGGGCGTTTCCCCGGCGGCCAGTGCCGCGGCCAGCGGATCGCCGCCCGGCAGCGCCGCAGCCACTGCCAGTGCCGTCGCCGGACGACTGGACGGATCCGTCTCCAGGCAACGCAGGATCACCTTCTCCACGATGGGATCAAGGTCCTTCACCACCGACGACGGGCGGCTGGGCGTGCGGTCAGTTCCGCGCGTGCAGCAGTTTCGCCGCTGATTCCGCGAACGCCCGCTTGCCCGTAAAGACTTCGTACAGCACGAGCCCGAGCGCATAGATGTCGCTGCGCGTGGTCACTTCTTTTCCTGCCAGTTGTTCGGGCGACATATACGCCGGAGTGCCGCTGCGCATTTCGTGCCCGCGGATGTCGTCGGCCACTCCGGCCAGGCCGAAATCCGTGATCACGACCTGCCCGCGCCCATCGAGCATGATGTTGGCGGGTTTCAGGTCGCGATGCAGAACGCCCTTGGCATGGGCCGCAGCCAGTCCGGCACAAAGATGGCGTGCAATGTCGAGAGCTTTGTCGGGAGGGAGGCGCCCGATGCGCCGCAGCAGGGAAGCCAGGTCTTCACCGTCCACGTACTCCATGGTGAAAAATGTCTGGCCGTCGACGTCGCCCACGTCGTAGACGCGGCAAACGTTGGGATGGGAAACCCTTCGCGCCATCCGCACTTCGTTGCGAAAGCGCTCGAGCAAGCCTTCGTCGCGGGCGGCTTCGTCGGGCAGAAACTTCATGGCGACCGCCTTGCCCGAGCGTCAGGTCGTCGGCGCGGTAGACCTCGCCCATGCCACCTTTGCCCAGCAGAGCGATGATGCGGTAGCGCGCCGGCCAGGAGGCGTCCAGGAAGAAAGCGGCCCTCGTTCAACTGGTATTCGGCGGAACTGGAGGGTCTGGAGGACGGTGGCCGTGAAGACGAGGGCGGCCGCGGCGGCAACGGTGAAGTCGCGGTGGCGAAGTCGAGCGTCGCCATGTCGTCGGTGTTTGGCACCGGAAGGCCGCACCCGGAGCAGAAGCGGACGTTGTTGGATAACTCGGTCCCGCAGCTTGAGCACTTGGCCATGAAAATTTCCCGCTACAGTCTACCGCAGACTTCGGACGTCGGGCTTCGGACCCCTAGACTTGATCGGCGGATAGCCGAGGTCCGAGGTCCGACGCCGCTTTTGTATTACCATCCAAAGCGATGACTTCACGCTTGGGCCGTCTGGCTGCGGGATCCTCTATTTCTTTTGTGCCTGACGGCGGGCCTGCTTGCGTTCGTGGTGCAATCCGGCGAACTGGGCACCGCCGACACCATGCACCGCCTGCAGACCACGCACTGGCTCTGGACTTCGCAGCCCCAGGTGTTTCCCAACGAGTATCCCGAGTTCGGCCTGCACGGCCGCGGCGGGCGCATCTTCAGCTGGTATGGCATCGGCCAGTCGCTGCTCATGCTCCCGGCGGACTTGGTAGCCACCTGGATTGCCCACTGGCACATTTTTTCCGGATACGAAGATGACCCCGCCGTCCGCAGCATCCTCGTCAGCTACAGCATGAACATTTTGCTGAACGTGCTGACGGCGCTGATTGCATTCCGCCTGCTGCGCCAGTTGCGCTTCAGCGTGAACGAGACCGTGCTTGGCGTCCTGGCCCTGATGTTCTGCACGACCCACCTGCACTACACGCAGAACATGCAGGAGAACAACTACATCATGCTGCTGACTCTGGCTGGATTTTCCTTCCAGTACGAGTGGCTGCGCACGGCGAGTCTGCGGGCGCTGTTCTTCGGTTCATGCTGCTCTTGGGTTGAACCTGCTGACTCGGGTGACGACCGGCCTCGATGTGATCGCGGGCGGCATCTTCCTGCTGGCCATTTTGTGGTTCGAGCAGGTACGCGGCCGTGCCCTGTGGCCGCGGCTGGTGGCTTACTGCAAGATCGCGGTGCCGGTCTACGTGTTCTTTGGATTCCTCGAACGCCTCTACAACTTCTACCGCTTCGGATCGTTCACCCAAACCTACATCCCGATCTTCGCGCGGGAGCAGCGCCTGCAAGATCCGACGCTGCCGGCAAACTTCCCCTGG
This sequence comes from uncultured Acidobacteriota bacterium, assembly GCA_963709865.1. Classification (GTDB taxonomy): domain Bacteria; phylum Acidobacteriota; class Terriglobia; order Terriglobales; family Acidobacteriaceae; genus Sulfotelmatobacter. The sequence continues at coordinate 89,478 of CAVPXW010000016.1, read as the reverse complement.
AGCACGCCCTTTCACGAGGGCGTTCTGGGCGCGCTCTTCAAACCCGAGAAATCCATCTTCCTATTCGACCCTGTGCTGGTGCTTGCGCTTGTGCTGCTTGTGCTGTTGTGGAAGCGGCTTGCGGTCCGAAGTCCGCGCCTACGCTGTAACGTCTCTTCTGCTGCTCGCCGGCTATATCAGCTTCTACGCACGCTACACCTACTGGGCGGGCGACTTCGCCTGGGGCGATCGCTACGTTTCGACCGCCGTGGAAATGGTGGCGTTGCTCGCGGTGCCGCTGCTGCGTGCGGTATCGCGCGAATCTGAGTCCGTGGATCTGGCGCGGCGCCATCGTCGTCCTTGCCGCCAGCTTCGTCATTCAGATCGCGTCGCTGGCCTTCTGGCTGCCGCTTGAGATCTACCAGATGGAGACGCTGGGCCATCCCACGTATGTGATCGCGCTGCGCTTCAAGAACATTGCCGCATTCGCTCTCGGCAAAATGGACGCCTGGGGACTCAACACGGACGAGATGTCGCAGGACGCATGGGACTACGTTCACATCACTACGTGGAATTTTCTGCCGTTCCTGCTGCACCGGGTCGGAGCAGCGCCAGCCTGGGTGGTGGAGATGGCTTTCGCAGCATGGGGCGCAGCCCTCGCAGCACTCGCCGTTGTTTTGCGGCGGCTGAGAACGGTGCTCCGTCAACCGCGGGAGAATTGACTTCCTGTGGCGGACTCCAAGTCCAGAATTCGCTGTGCTCCCCAGCCTACTGGTTTTTCTGATGCCGCGGGGATCTTGGGACGTATCCTGCCGTTCCTGAGTAATGCGCCGGTTGCAATTCCAGCCAACTACTTTTTCCCGGTCGGAGCGAGGCGCTGCAGTTCCTGGAACCAGTTCATCACCAGGACCATCTCGGTCGCAGGAAGCTCGACAGGCTGTCATTGTGGCCGCATTCTGGCGCTGCTTCCCGCCGCGTTTTACAAGCCGGCCCGGCTGCGTGTATGGTTGCTCCGCCACTCCCGCAGGTCTCCAACTGGAGGACTCCGATGTCGATTCACCGAATCGCTCTGGCAGTTTCTCCTCGCCTTCACCACGCTTGCGGCGACAGCCTCGCAGCTTCCCCGCAGGCGGTTGGAGCCCGGTCAGCCCCGGACCGCGCTGGCCGCCGATGCGCCGCGTGTGACGCCGGGCGGGCGACGTTCACCGTTCCCACCGGGTCGGTCGATCGTCACCGGGAAGAATCTGGTCATCCTTGAGCCGCCCGAGCCCGACTCCCACATCGCCATCGTGGACGTGGACGCCGCCGACGCCACAGGCAGCAGTCACAGCCGCATGGGCCGCCTACAAGCCCGACTCCAAGCGACCGATCAAGCTGGTTACTCCGCGCCCGCCGCGCGAAGGCTGGGACGAGCGCCAGGTCTTTGAGTACGAGACTTCTCCCAACGAGCGCGCCGCCGTGCAGGCTCTCGCGCTACGTGCCGGCAAAGCATGGACCGTGATCATTCTCGACGGTAGCGACCCTACCGTGGAGAAGCGCTCCGCTCCGATCGGACTGTCTTCGAAAGCTTGCGTCCGAAAGGCTACCACCGCGAGTCGTTTGCCGGACGCAAGCCGCACCCGCTCGATGCCGCGCCGCATCGCAGAGCTCAAATCATTCGTGGAAACCTCGATGAAGCAACTGGGCATCCCCGGCGTTTCCATGGCGCTCATCGATGGCGGCAAGGTCGTGTACGAAGGTGGATTCGGAGTGCGCGAGCTCGGCAAGCCCGAGCGCGTGGACGAAAACACAGTGTTCATGGCCGCGTCCAACACCAAGGGAATGACGACGCTGCTGCTTGCCGAACTCGTCGACGAGAAAAAGCTGAAGTGGGACGAGCCGGTCATCGACGTATACCCCGCCTTCAAACTGGGCAACGCCGACACCACGAAAAAGGTTCTGGTCAAGAACCTGATCTGCGCCTGCACCGGCCTGCCCAGGCAGGATCTGGAATGGTTATTCGAGTTCAAGAACGCCACGCCGGAATCCGAGTTGGCTCTGCTCGGGACCATGCAGCCGACCAGCAAGTTCGGCGAAGTCTTCCAGTACAGCAACCTGATGGCGGCCGCCGCCGGATACATTGGCGCGCACCTTGTCTATCCGAACCTGGAACTCGGGGCCGCATATGACAAGGCGATGCAGGAGAAGATTTTCGATCCTCTGGGAATGAAGTCGACGACCTTCGACTATGCTCGCGCCTTGGCCGGCAACCACGCCACCCCGCACGGCGACGATGTAGATGGCAAGCCGAGCGTCGCCAGCATGGCAATCAATTACTCGATCGTGCCGGCGCGGCCCGCGGGCGCCGTGTGGACCTCGTCTGCTGATCTGATCCGTTATGTGCAAGACGAACTCGCGCTGGGCAAGCTGCCCAACGGCAAGCAACTGGTTTCAGCAGAAAATTTGCTGATGCGCCGTCAGCCGCAAATCTCCCTCGGCGAAGACGCGTCCTATGGCATGGGCTTGATCGTGGACCGCACCTACGGAGTTCCGGTGGTGAGCCATGGCGGCAGCATGTCAGGCTTCAAGAGCAACCTTTACTTTCTGCCGGATTCCGGCATCGGCGCCGTGCTGCTCACTAATTCCGATAACGGCGGGTTGCTTCTGGGCCCGTTCAGTCGCCGCTTGCTGCGAAGTTGTCTTCGACGGCAAACCGGAGGCCGCTGCTGACGTTGCGTCGCGTGCTGCGTCCCACAAAGCCGCGCTTGCCAAAGACCGCGAACGCCTCGTCATTCCCGCTGATCCGGCGCCGGTCTCTGGCTTGGCCAAGCACTATTCCAGCAAGGAACTCGGCGACCTTGCCGTGCCGAGCGCAGAACGGAGTCACCACCTTCGATCTGGGCGAGTGGAAAAGCACCGTGGCATCGCGCAAGAATGATGATGGCACGATCTCATTCATTACCATCGATCCCGGCACCGATGGCTTCGAATTCGTGGTTGGAGAACGCGGCGGTAAGCGGGTGCTGATCATCCGCGATGGCCAGCACGAGTACTTTTTTGCCGAAGCCGCCTGACCGCACCGGTCCATCGCCCGGTAGTGAAACCCGGACAGCCGAGGTGGCTGTCGCCACATGGGCGCTACTCGACGGTCACCGACTTCGCCAGATTCCTCGGCTGATCCACGTCGCAGCCGCGCCGCACCGCAATGTGATAGGCCAGCAACTGCAGCGGCACGATCTCCAGAATCGGCGACAACTCCTCCGGCGCGGGCGGAATGTACAGGACATGATCCGCCGCATTCCTTGATCTCTTCGTCCCCCTCGGTGGCCAGCGCGATCACGACTCCGGAGCGCGCTTTCACTTCCTTCAGATTGGAGATGGTTTTCTCATAGCGCAGCATCGATCCCGGATTGTTTGCGTCGCGGGTCGCGATGATCACCACCGGCAGGTTCTCATCAATCAGCGCGTTGGGCCCGTGCTTCATCTCGCCCGCGGGATATCCTTCGGCGTGAATGTAGGAAATTTCTTTCAGCTTGAGTGCGCCTTCGAGCGCGATCGGATAGTGAATGCCGCGCCCCAGAAACAAGAAGTCGTGGACCTTCTGATAGCGCTTGGCCAATTCGTCGCAAGCGGGATCGTGCGTCAGAATGCTTTCGAGCTTGGCCGGAATCCGCGTCAGTTCCTGCATGGCAGCCCGGGCTTGCTCGGCAGTCATCGCGCCGCGAACCTGCGCCAGGTACATGGCAAAGATGTAGAGCGCAGTAAGCTGTCCGGTAAAAGCTTTCGTCGAAGCCACGCCAATCTCCGGCCCGGCATGGGTATAAATCGTGCCTGCGGCCTCGCGCGTGATCATCGATCCCACGACGTTGCAGATGGCCAGCGTCTTCGATCCTTTGGCCTTGGCTTCACGCTGAGCGGCGATCGTGTCCGCCGTCTCGCCCGACTGCGAAATCACCAGCGTGATCGTGTCCGGATCGACAATCGGATTGCGGTAGCGCCACTCGCTGGCATAGTCCACTTCCACCGGAACCCGCGCCAGCGTCTCGATCATGAACTTGCCTGCCTGACCGGCGTGCCAGCTGGTTCCGCACGCGATGATGTTGATCTTGCCCGCGGCCCGGAACTCCGCCTCGCTGATGTCCATCTGCTCGAGAAAAATGTGGCCCGTATCCTGCGAGACCCGGCCCAGCGCGGTGTCCCGAACCGCGCGCGGCTGCTCATAAATCTCCTTGAGCATGAAATGCTTGAAGCCGCCCTTCTCCGCCAGGATGGGGTCCCAGGTCACGTGCTGTATCTGGCGCCGCACGGGTTTGCCGTCGAAGTCCGTGAGTTGTACTCCGTCCGCGGTAACCACGGCCATATCCCCGTCCGCCAGAAAGAAAATGTCGCGCGTGTGATACAGGATGGCGGGCACATCCGACGCCACGAAGTACTCGTCGTTTCCCAATCCGATCACGGCCGGCGGTCCATTGCGCGCCGCCACAATCTTGTTAGGTTCGTCGGCCGAGATCACCGCCAGGGCAAACACGCCGGTGAGTTGCTTCACCGACTGCCGCACCGCGTCTTCCAGCGAAGGCCGCTGGCCGTTTCCCGAGCTGGCGGAATATTTCTCGACCAGGTGCGCAATGATTTCGGTGTCGGTCTCGGTGGTGAACTTGTGGCCTTCCTCGATCAGCTTCTTCTTGAGGCTGAGATAGTTCTCCACGATCCCGTTGTGTACGACCACGATTTTGCCCGTGCAGTCGCGGTGCGGATGCGCGTTTTCTTCCGTGGGGCGTCCGTGCGTAGCCCAGCGCGTATGTCCAATGCCATAGGTGCCGTGCGAGCGGCTTCAGGCGGATGGCCTCTTCCAGATTGCGCAGCTTGCCCTCGGCACGCCGCAGTTGCAGGCCGTCTCCGTCGCCCCCCACCGCGATGCCCGCGGAATCGTAGCCGCGATACTCCAACCGTCGCAGGCCCTCAATGATGATGGGAACGACACTCTTCTTACCGACGTAGCCGACAATGCCACACATGGGAAGACCTCAAAGGATTCCCCGGCCCCTTCCTACTCGGCCAGGGAAAAACGGAACTCTTCGATGACGGGATTGGTCAGTACTTCGCGGGCGATGCGCTCGACCTCGGCCTGCGCCTCTTCGCGCGACAGTCCGCCGTCGAGCGTGAGCTCAAAATACTTCCCCTGGCGAACGCTCTCCAGACCCTTGTAGCCCATCTTCTTGAGCGCGCCCTGAATGGTTTTGCCCTGGGGATCGAGAACGCTTTTCTTGAGAGAGACGTAAACGTAGGCTGTCATAAAAAAATCATTATACGTGACGGTCTGGGCGTCTCAGACCTCGGACCTCGGACCTGAAGACCTCAAGGCTGAGATCTGAGGTCCGACGTCCGGCTCTTTCACTGCTTCAGCTTCTCGTCCAGATCGGCGAGAGCGTCTTCCAGCAGCTTCCGGTGCCGGGGATTCGGGCTCGCTTCCAGCTGCTGCAGCACGCTTTGGCGGGAGAGACGAAGACTCTCTTTTTCCCGCCAACGTGCCGCTTCTTCCAGGCTCATCGGCGGACGCGGCTTGGCCGTCTTTTCGCTCGCTTCCGCCTGCTGCGCCTCCACGGATTTGCTTTCCCAGCCGCGGGCCATGCAGCGAGTATAGTTCCGCTGGCTACCTCGCTTTTGCCAAAATTGTTACGAAAACCGATCAACGCAAGAAAAATGTTCAATTCGCTTGACTCTGTGCGTATAATGCGTCAGCATCATTTTTACAATGGCTCGCTAGGTTCGCCTTTTGAGGGGGAGGCGAAGTGGGAGTTTTTTCGTCGTGTGCCCCTCAAGCGTACCCCGCTTGACGTATCGGGTGCCATATCTCTTCACACCTCGTGGTGTGAATCGAATTCTGTTTTTCCATGATTCTCTTCGGTCATGGCTGGCTCCTGCGCGCTCTTCCACCGAGCCCTTCAATTTTCCGTCTCCCGCATAGTGCCGACGTGTGCCCGATGGGTGCGGCGGGGCATTCGTGACAGCATAAAGCAAGCACCCTCGTGGAACCTCGGCGGCTCTCTTGGCGATGAGCTCTGCTGCTTCCGTGATGCATCACTCCGGCACGGTTTCTGTGGGTCTCACGCCCATCGCGGTGGCGATCGACTTCTCCGGCGCCGTGAACCCATCCCCTGCTTGGGATTGTTGGCATCGCGGCAGTCGCCTGTTTTGGTCGTAGGTTTCGGGGTATTCATGTATTTGGTGTCCCGACGACTCGCCGCCCAGGCAAAAGAACTTGAGGGCCGCGTGGGGGCGTGCACCGCCGAACTTAGGACCGTCAAAGAAGAATTACGCAAAGAAATTAGCCAGCGTCAACAGGCTCAGCAGCCGGTTCGCGATCCAGAAGAGAAATTCCATCAACTGGCCGACAACATTCAGGAAATTTTCTGGATGGTGGAGGCGGTCACCAAACAGGTTATCTATGTAAACTCGGCATTTGAACAAATTACAGGCCGCACGGTGGCGAGCTTATTGGATGCGCCCCTTTCCTATCGGGAAATCATCCATGCCGGACGACGGCTACGCGTTCTGACCGCGCTGGACGAAGCCGCAAGGACCGGCCTGTTCGACCAAGAATTTCGTATTGTCCGCCCGGACGCCACCGTCCGCTGGGTGAACTGCCGGGGTTTCCCGATCCGCGACGCACAAAATAAGCTCTACCGTCTGGCAGGCGTCGCGCAAGACATCACCGAGCGCAAGTGGGCGGAGCAGGCGTTGCGCGAGTCTCATACCGAATTGGCGCGAGTTGCCCGCATCGTGACCATGGGCGAGGTGGCTGCCTCCATCGCGCATGAGATCCAACAGCCCCTCACGGCCATCGTGGCGGAAGGAAGGGCCGCGCTGCATTGGCTGGACCGGCAGCCATCCAATCTGGAGGAGGCGCGGGAAGCCGTGAGTCATGTCATTCGCGATGCGAATCACGCCAGCGCCGTGATCGACAGAATTCGCGACCTGCTCAAGGGATCCTCCCCGCAACTCAAATCGCTGAATGTGAATGAAGTCATCCGCGAGGTCTTGGCCTTGGTCGCTAACGATCTGGTCCGGGGAGCGTTGTCGCGCGAACCGTGCTGGCCCCCGACGTTCCTGCGGTGCTGGGCGATCGCGTTCTTTTGCAGCACGTCATGCTCAACCTGACCATGAACGCGATCGATGCCATGAGCGATGTCACCGGGCGCCCGCGGGAGCTTCTCATCCAGTCAACCCGGCACCCGGATGGCGTCCTGATTCAGGTCCAAGACTCCGGCAAAGGCATCCCTTCCGATGAAGACACCACGCATCTTCGAGCCGTTCTTCACCACCAAGCCCGAAGGCATTGGATTGGGACTGTCGATCAGCCGGTCCATTATTGAAGCTCTTGGCGGCCGACTCTGGGCCACCTCCGGGACTCCACATGGAGCCATTTTTCAGTTCACGTTGCCCACCGCAGGCGGTCCTTCATGAGCCAATCGGATCGCGTCGTGTTCGTGGTCGATGACGATGCCTTGGTCCGCGACGGCCTCAGGAGCCTGATCCACTCCGTCGGCCTGCAGGCTGAAGTGTTCGGCTCAGCGTCAGAATTCCTGCAAACCGAGCGACCGGACGTGCCCAGCTGTCTCATCCTCGATGTCAGGTTGCCGGGAAAAAGTGGCCTCGACTTCCAGCGCGAATTGGCGGAGAAAGAAATACGCATCCCTATCATCTTTATTACCGCCCACGGCGACATCGCCATGTCCGTCCGGGCGATGAAAGCCGGCGCCATCGAGTTCCTCACCAAGCCCTTTCGCGAGCAGGATCTGCTGGATGCGATTCAGGTGGCGTTGGAGCGCGATCGTGCCATCCGCCGGCAAGAGTCGGAAATGACCTCGTTGCGCGCCCATCTTGCAGCCCTTACGCCCCGCGAGCGAGAAGTGCTGCCCTTGGTGGTCTCCGGGCTTCTCAACAAACAGGTCGCCGCCGAGATCGGAATTAGCGTCGCCGCCGTCAAGGTCCATCGCAGCCAGTTGCTTCGAAAGATGGGTGCAAATTCCTTGGCCGATCTGGTGAGGATGGGCGAGAAATTGGGAATCCATGGCAACGCTCTCGAAACCCGTGATCTTGCGAAAGTAAAGCCCGCCTTTACCAACGCACAATGGATTCGCATGCCGCAAATTGTTACTGTGGCAAGTCTAGCGTGGAGTTTGGAGTCGTATTTTAATCCGACATTGCCGGGCGCAGAAATTCGTTCTTAGGCGTGCTTCTGGCGAATCCAATCGCCGGCAGGACGGTGCACAACGGTTTTCCTCGGGCGACTCGTCGCCTTCGCTTCCTCGCCCTCGCCCAACCAACCAATTCGCGGGAAGCGCCGGCCGCTCTTGCATGCCGATAGGCTTTATTCTGTTGGACTGCAGCCTGCCATCTGGGAGCTGCCGATTTGATTTCCATCGCGCAACCTGAAGCTTTCTTACCGAACCGGAGAAGCTGCTTGCACCCTATTTCAGTTCGTCCACCGTCGGCCTGTGCATCCTCGACACTGATTTTCGCTATCTCGCCATCAACGACACTCTTGCGGGGATCAATGGCATTCCTGCACCCCACCATCTGGGCAAGACCGTACGTGAGGTCTTGGGAAGTTTCGCCGATGTCATTGAGCCCGAGTTTCGACGCGTTCTATCCACGTGGAGCCAGCTGAACTTTGAGATTTCCGCCATGCTCCCGACAAGAACGGAACCCGGCCATTGGATGGTGCACTACCTCCCCATCCAGGATAGCAACCGGAATCGTCACACGCATCGGCGCCGTCGTCGTCGAAATTACTGCACAAAAGAAGCTGGAACGATCCCTCGAAGATGTTGGCGGGAAACTGCGCAAAGAAATGGACCGGTTGCAGATGGTGTTGGACGTGAGCACGTATCATGGCGTCGAACTGGAATCTGCAGCAGGCTTTTCCGCGGATCTCGGCGCGCATTCGCCGTGTGCTGCGCCACGAATACGCGGACTACGAGTTGCACGATGCCAGTAACGGGCTTCTAGTCCGCCAAGCCGAAGACTTCCCCTTGGGCAAAGGTTTGCTGTCCTCCCTACCCATCAGCCCGCACGACAGCCCGGCAGGCCGCCCTCTCGCGGAGGGCACCCCTCTGATCTTCTCGAAAGACCAGATGCTGGACTTTGAGGCCGAGATTGCCAGGAATTTTCTGGCGGAAGGACTTCGCACCCTCTGTTGTGTTCCGCTGTGCGGCCCAGCGGTCCGCTCGGGGTTCTTGTCCTGGGCAGCACCCGCACAATGCTTTTCGGCCGGAGGACTTGATCGCTGCTGAATCAAGTCGCCGCCCAGTTCGCCATCGCTCTGGAAAACATCGAGCAGCTGCCGAGATCAAAGCCCTCAAAGCAGCGTCTGGCCGAAGAGAAGGAGTATCTGGAGGGCGAATTCCGCTCACGGGGCCAGCTTCCAGCGAAATCGTTGGCGACAGCCCGGCGCTCAGACGGTGCTCGACCAGGTGGCCACCGTCGCTCCCAGTGAGGCCACCGTCCTGATTCTGGGGGAAACCGGCACCGGCAAGGAACTGGTCGCCCGCGCCATCCATCGCCTGAGCCGCCGCAAGGACGCTCCCTTCATCAAGCTCAACTGCGCCGCCATTCCCACCGGCTTGCTGGAGAGCGAATTTTCGGCCATGAGAAAGGAGCCTTTACCGGCGCCGTCAGCCAGAAGATCGGACGCATGGAACTGGCCGACGGCGGAACCTTATTCCTCGACGAGGTCGGCGAAATTCCTCTCGAACTGCAACCCAAACTGCTGCGCGTTCTTCAGGATCAGGAGTTCGAACGGCTCGGCAGCAACCGCACCATCAAAGTGAACCTGCGCCTGGTCGCGGCCACGAATCGAGATTTGGCCGAGCGCATTGCGCAGCATGAATTTCGCAGTGACCTTTTCTACCGGCTCAACGTTTTTCCCATCCGACGTGCCTCCCTTGCGCGAGCGGCGCGAGGATATCCCCTTGCTGGTCCGCTACTTTGTCCACAAGTTTGCCCCGCGGATGAACCGCCACATCGAAACCGTTCCCAAGGCAGACCATGAAGGCGCTGACGGAATGGCATTGGCCGGGCAACATTCGCGAACTCGAGAATCTGATGGAAAGATCCGTCATTCTGAGCGACGGCAATGCTCTGCATGTCCCATTGTCGGAACTGCGAACCCAAGTCCCACACCGTCGACTCCCCGCCCGATCACACCCTGGATAATGCCGAGCGCGAGCACATCCTCCGCATCCTCCGCGAAACCGGAGGCGTGCTGTCGGGACCAGATGGCGCCGCCCGTCGCCTGGGTTTGAAGCGCACCACCCTGCAATCCAAAATGCAGCGTTTGAAAATCAAACGCCAGGACTATTATCGGGTTCCTAATGGAGTCGCGCAGCCTGCACTAATCGGCACTTTGCCGAAGTTTCGCCGTTCGCCGGCCAGCCGACCTCCGCTTTTCTGTTTCGGAACTCGTTCCAAACAGGGAAGTTTCCCGCCCTTTCCTTCTCTTCCCCTTTACGGAACCCTACGTGCACAGTCCTTGATGCACTCTGCCTCTGGCCGAAGCAGGTTCTCGGTTCTCCGACTCGCAAGAGATGGCCCGGTTTCTAGCTCGGAAATGATTCTCCGGCGCACGCGGCCGGTTTTGTGGAGTCAGAGAAGTGTTACTCACCAGCAGATTGCAACGCTTCGACTCAGGCCACTACGGGTCGCCTTCTTGGCTCCGCGGCGCCCGTTCCAAACCGCATCGTGCCCCCGGGAGCGATGATTCCAACCTTACCACGGGATGGAACTCATCTCCGCCGGAGCCGCTGTTGCCCCATGAAGCCGGTTTCCCAAACGTGGCCGGCCCCGATGTTCAACCCAGTCCCCAGGCTCATCCGCAGGAAGTCGATCCTCTCTACCTGTTCGCCTGTCACCTGGAGTGGGAGCGGCAGGAGGATCCAGCGCTGCCTGGGATCTGATTGCGGCGGCGCAGAGTTCTCACAGCGACACCCGTGCCCATGCCCGGGCGCTGCTCGCCAGTTCGCACCATTTGGGCGGGTCCGGTCTAGGAACAGGTTCGAGTTGCCTGGCAAGACAAAAGCGGTCCTCCGCTGCGGAGATGGACATGAAAGCACCCTATGGGCTGGATATCATCGACAATTGCGCGGAGTGCACCACTGTGAATCCTGCCTACTTTTGCGGGTTCCCGGCAGCCGCTCTGCAGTCCCTCAGCCAGGTCAGCCACAAAAGCATCCTGCCCGCCGGGGCCATCCTGTTTGTCGAAGGCCAGAGTCCGCGCGGCATCTTCATCCTTTGCTCCGGCAAGGTGAACCTTTCCACCACCTCACGCGAAGGCAAGATTCTCATTCTCAAGACTGCCGCTGCCGGAGAAGCTCTCGGCCTGAGCGCTTCGATCTCGGGCATGGGTTATGAAACGCACCGCCGAGACGGCCACTCCCTGCCAGTTGAACTTTGTGGACCGCAAGCACTTTCTGGAACTGATGCAGTCTCACAGCGAGGTCGGCCTGCACACCGCGCAATGTCTTGAGCCGCGATTTCCAGTCCGCCTATCGCGACATTCACGATCTCGTGCTCACTCGCTCTTCCGCGGGCAAGCTGGCCCGGCTCCTGCTGTCGTCACGCGCCGATTCCGCGCGGAATGGAGGCCGCCGAGGCGCGCATCCATTCCTCCATGACGCATGAAGAAATGGCGCAGCGCATCGGCGTCGTCCCGTGAAACCGTAACCCGGCTTTTGAGTGTTCTTAAGAAGAAAGCAGTTGATCCGTCTGGATGGACCTACGCTGGTCATCCGTGACCGCACCGCGTTGGAGGCTCTGGCTGTTTAGCCTTCCCCCTCGGACCGGAGGCCGGCTCGCTTTCTTGCGCCGTCCTCCGGAGTTGTTTCTGAACACGGCTCCGCCAACCTTCTGGAGCGGGGCGTAATTTAGAATGTATTCGGGTACGCTGATTAACGACTTGTTGGCCGCAGTGGAGCGAGCGGAAGCCTTTGCCAAGCCGCTGCAAAGTCGCAGCTTGCCGGTTTGCGCCCCTTGCCCGCCGAACCGCAGGTTGTGGTGGTTGCAGGGAAGTCTCAGAGTCCGAAAAGTTCCCGCAGTCGCTTGGTCTGAGCCCGGCTGACCGGAATCTCGGTCTGCTTCTTGTCGTCCATGCGCAACTGGTACGAGCTCTTGAACCAGGGAACGACTTCGCGGATGCGGTTGATGTTCACCAGGTAGGAGCGGTGCGCCCGCCAGAAAAGATTCGTGTCTAAACTGTCCAGCAGTTCCTCCAGCGTGCGGCAGTTGGACTGGCCCTCCATGCCCGCCGGGCCCCCCGTCACTACCGTGATCACGCCATCTTCGATCCAGGCGTAGCAGATATCTCTCTGGTCCACCAGAAACATGCGCCCGATCGCCTTGAGCAGAATCTTCGCCGCCGGCTGCTTCTGCGACTCGATCATCCGCACCAGGGTTTCGATCTTCTCCGCCGGCAGGCCGTCCGCGTCCTGTTTGGCCCGCGCTTTCTGGATCGCCTGCGCCACCCGCTTCTTGTCGAAGGGCTTCAGCAGATAATCGACCGCGTTCACCTCGAACGCCTTCACCGCATACTGGTCAAAGGCGGTGGCGAACACGATCTTGGGCAGGGGGATCTTCTTGTCCAGCAGTTTCTTGATGACCCCGAAGCCGTCGAGCCCCGGCATCTGCACGTCCAGAAAAACCAGGTCGGGATTGTGCTCCTTGATCAGGTTGACGGCTTCCAGCCCGTTCTTGCCCTGGGCGACGACATTCACGTCGTCGGCATTCTTGAGCAGGTAGGCGAGTTCGTCGCGGGCGAGTTGCTCGTCGTCCACGATTACTGCGGATAAAGGCATCAGTAGCTCCGGAAACTTTAAAGGACCGCTGAGCTGAGTATAGTGGTCCGGTTTTCCCCGCAACGCATGTCGGGGTGCATGTGGGGACAGCCGCCCCCGGCTGTCCGTCGAGCGATGCTCGACGGGTCGACTCTGAAGTCCTCTGTGCCCTCTGCGTCCTCGGTGGTGAAAAATTGCTTTACTGCGGCCGCTGCATCATCCCGCCCATGTTGGGCATCTCGAATTTCTTGTAGCCGGCGGGGATCTCGAACAGGCTCGCGGGCTGCGATCCTTCCTGAATGTTGCGCAGTTCGCCAGCTGTCCGTTCTTGCCCTGCCATTTCACGGGAAAGCGCAGCTTGGGATCCAGCCAAACGTTGCCGCTTTCCCCCTTCGCGTTCGTCCCTTCGTACTTGACGGTGCTGCGGCCATTGACCGTTTCATTGCCGACTTTGTGACAGCTCCCGCCTTTATTCCGGGGCAGCTGCATCCAGTCGGAGCAAGCGGTCTCCACGTCACCGGTCCGGAAGAAGTTGTAGGCAGTCCGGTGGGCAGCCATCTGCGCCGGCATTTCCATGTACATGTGCTGCTGAGCCATCAACACGGTCGTGGTTTGCGTCGTCAGATTCATGATGACCACGCCCCCGCTCCGGGGGTCCTTGTTGGTCGACTCAAACCGCACCTTGTCCTTGGCAAAGTAGATTTTCCCGTTGCTACCTTTCTGTGAATCGAACATCTCGCCAGAAAACTCGGTCTGCGCCAGGGCGAAGCTCGAGGCCAGCAGGAATGCGATCAGGCAGGGAAGCCACGTCATCGTTTGGATCGTCTTCTGAGTCATCATTCGAACCATGTCAGTCTCCTTCAGGGTGATGGCTGTTCCCACTGGGCAGGGAAGCGCCGGAGAAAAGAGCGGGGAAAGCATACCAGAAGTTGATGCCGCCCGATGTGCATTTGCTGGTTCAGTGCCCGTTTCGGCCCAGGGGCTTGGATAGATCCTGGGCAATCCATTTCGACAGGAATGTGCTGCGGTGCTCGGCGAACCCCAGCTTGCGGTAGAGCTGCGATGCGGAGTTGTTTCCCTCGACCACTTCGAGGTGCAGCGCGCGAATGCCCGCTGCCCGCGCAGCCTCTTCCACAAACTCCATGGTTTGACGGCCCCAGCCGCGCCCGCGATATTCCTCGCGCAGATAAAACTCGTCGACGAACGCATCCCGCCCCAGCCACTCCAGGCTGTAGCCAAAGCACAGCACGATGTAACCGACGCGGCATCGCCATCCAGAATGAGCCATGCGCGTCCGAGGTTGGCATCGCGCAACAGCGCCGTCAGCGCTACCCGGGCCTTCTCGCGATCGAACCCGTGCCCGTCGAAAGCGTAGTACGCCTGCATGAATTCCAGAAGAGTGTCGGCGTCGGACTCGACCGCCAACCGAAATTGTGGCTCGTTGTTCACTGCGATCTTCTCCGCGATCTCGGCGACCCCTCAGCGAACTCTGCGGTTCAAGGCTTTTCTCAGCACCTCTACACCACGTTTTCCAGCGCCAGCGCCATCCCCATGCCGCCGCTCACGCACAGCGTGGCCACGCCGCGCTTGGTATTGCGCTTCAGCATCTCGTGCAGCAGGGTCACCGTGATGCGCGTTCCCGTGCATCCGATCGGATGCCCGATCGCGATCGCTCCCCCATTCACATTGAGCCGGCCCGATCCATGTTCAGCGTGCGGTCGCAAGCCAGCACCTGCGCGGCAAAGGCCTCGTTCAACTCGATCAGCCCAAATTCGTGCAGGCGCAGATTGTGTTTCTCTTCCAGTTTGCGCAGGGCCGGGACGGGCCCGATCCCCATCGTTCGCGGATCGACTCCCGCCGAAGCGACCGCGGCGATTCGTGCCAGTGGCTTCAGATTGTTCTGCTTCACGAAATGCTCGCTGGCCACGACGACCGCGGCCGCCCCGTCGGTGATGCCCGAGGAATTCCCTGCAGTGATGGTCCCGGTCTTCGAAAACACGGGGGAAGTTTCCCCAACTTCTCCATGCTTGCGTCGGGAAACGGATGCTCATCGCGGGCAAACGTGGTCGCGCCCTTCTTGCTTTCGATCGTTACTGGAACAATCTCCGCATCGAACCGTCCTGCCGCAATCGCCCGCGCCGCGCGCGTCTGCGACAGTCAGCGCGAATTCATCCTGCTCTTCGCGCGTGATCTTGTACTGCTCGGCCAGCACTTCGGCGGTCTCGCCCATCACCATCTTCGCCAGCGGACAGAAGAATCCGTCGCGATACATGCCGTCGACCATTTCCTGATTGCCCAGCCGGTATCCCCAGCGCGCGCCGTCGAGATAATAAGGAAGCCGCGACATCGACTCGGTGCCGCCGGCGAGAATGCAGTTCGCGTCACCGAGCAGAATCGCCTGATAAGCCAGTGCAATCGACTTCATTCCCGACGCGCAAGCCTTGTTCACCGTGTAAGCGGGAACTTCCTGCGGCACGCCGCTGCGCACCGAAATCTGCCGCGCCAGATTCGGCCCGCCGCCCGCCTGCCGCGCGTTGCCGAAGATCGTCTCCTCCACCTGCGTCGGGCTCGACCCCGGCCCGCTCCATGGCAGCCTTGGCCGCGACCACGCCCATGTCGGCCGCGGTCAGCGAAGCCAGCGCCCCGCCAAACTTCCCGATCGGCGTCCGCACTCGCCGAAGAATATAGATACCCGGCAAGCCGCACCTCCAAACGCTTGAGTCTAGCAGGACAGCGCCCCGAGCGTCGTGCCAACCGGTTGGGGGCTCTTTCGTAGAAGGCAACTTCGATTGCATCCTCGGCGGCTGGTCTACAATCTATAGCAACAGCATTCCGCTAACGTCATAGTAACTCTCAACACCGCCAAAATAAAAACAAATCGCAAGGAGGAGCATCATGTCCTACGTTGAAGTTGGGAAAGAGAATTCAACTTCCATCCATCTTTACTACGAAGACCATGGCTCGGGCCAGCCCGTGGTTCTGATCCACGGATATCCGCTGAGCAGCGCGTCCTGGGAAAAACAGGTTCCCGCCCTTCTGCAAGCCGGCCATCGCGTCATCGCCTATGACCGCCGCGGATTCGGAAAGTCCAGCCAGCCGGCCACCGGATACAACTACGACACCTTTGCCGAAGATCTGCACAAGCTCATCACCCATCTGAAGCTGCGCGATTTTACTCTCGTGGGCTTCTCCATGGGCGGCGGTGAAGTGGCGCGCTACATCGGCAAATACGGATCGAAGGACGTCAGCAAGGCGGTCATCATCGGAGGTATTCCGCCATTTCTGCTAAAGACGGCAGACAATCCCGAAGGAGTGGATGGCAGCGTATTTGAAGGCATCCAGAAGGCGGTAGCTGCCGACCGCTATGCGTTCTTTACCGAATTCTTCAAGAACTTCTACAACACCGACGTCCATCTGGGAAAGCGCGTCAGCGAGCAGGCAATCCAGGCAAGCTGGAACGTCGCCGCCATCGCGTCGGCCACAGCGAGTCTGGCGTGCGTGCCCACCTGGCATGAAGATTTCCGCAACGATGTGGCGAAGATCGACGTGCCCACGCTGGTCATCCACGGCGACTCCGACCGCATCGTCCCGTTCTCAGCCGCAGGGCAACGCACTGCCAAGCTGATCAAAGGTGCCGAACTGGTCGTCATCAAAGACGGCCCCCACAACGTCGCGTGGACTCATGCCGACGAAGTGAACACCGCGCTGGTGAACTTCCTCGCTAAACCGTCCGCCAAGGGCCAGGCATCGGCCCCGAAGACGAAGGCGGTGGCGTAAGCCGTTGGTTAGGTTTGGGCTTTGTACGCTGCCCCATCCTTGCGCGTTTCCTGCGCAAGGCTGGGGTCGGCATTTTGCAGGATTGTATCGACTCATGTGGGGACAGCCGCCCTCGGCTGTCCGTCGAGCGAAGCTCGACTGTGCGCTGAAAGGTCTAGTCAGGTTGGGGAGATTTACCCCTCGTTCATCTGATCGCGCGTGTAGGGTGCCCACTGATCGAACATGCCTAAGACGTGCGCATCAGTGCATCAACGGAGGGAGCCGCCTGCGTAGCGTAATTTTCCAGCCACTCGCGGAAGGCTACGTTCAAGGTCGTGCCTCGCGCTCGCGCTACCACCCTCGCCCGCTCGATCAGGGTTTCGTCCGCGCTAAGAGTTATGTTTTTCATGCGCAATAGTGCATGTTATTACATACCCAGCGGTCTGCTCCGAGGGAACAAGAAGAATTCAGGCGCAGCGATCAGCCCACTACGTCCCTCTTGCCATTCCGCCTAACCTCCGGCATAATAAGAGTTTGCCTCGATCTCACCGGACTCTTCCGGACACAAGGATATAAGACCCGTGTTAATGATTCGTCTGGCGCGCCGTGGTGCGCGCAAACAACCGCACTATCGCATCGTGGTGATTGAGAAGGAGCGCGCCCGCAACGGCCGTCCGGTGGAAGTGGTCGGGACCTACAACCCCCGCACCAATCCCGCCAGCGTCGAACTGAAGCGCGATCGCGTCGAGTACTGGGTGTCGAAGGGCGCTCAGATGTCGGAGCGCGTGAACAAGCTGTTCTCGAAGACTCCGGCCCCGGTCAGCGCCGGCTCCGCCGCCTAAACCGCGGCCGTCGCGAAGCGCTTTCCCGCGCGGCGCATGCCGGAAGGGCGTGCGATCCGGTCGAGCACGACTCGGGCACGACTCGGGCACGACTCGGGAAGGGCACGACTTCTAGTCGTGCCGTTTGGGCCGCAAATGGACGCGGCTTTAGCCGCTGAGGGCAATCGCGCTTCCTTAATTGTTTCTTTCACCGTGAGACTGCAGACTTATGACTGAGCCCTCTGGAGATGTGCGCGTTCTGGTTGAGCTGATTGCGAAATCGCTGGTCGACACGCCCGACGAAGTCTTCGTCGAGAAATTCGATGACGACGTCATCGAACTGGAAGTTGCCGAAAGCGATGTGGGGAAGGTTATCGGACGCCAGGGACGCACTGCCCGCGCGTTTCGCGCCCTGTTGAGCGCCGCCGGCCACCGGGCCCACAAGCGCTACACGCTCGAAATCATTGAGTAGCGTTTTGAAAGGGCGCGGCTTTTGGCCGCGCCGCAGCAGCAGCACAATTCAAGCGGCTTTAGCCGCCGAGGGCGACCGCCGGGATTGAGTCCTGAAGCTAGCGGCGAATTTGTGACGCTGGCCCGCGTCGTGAAGACGCAAGGCCGGCACGGCGAGGTCGCTGCGGAATCGCACAGCGATGTCCCGGACCGATTCGCCGCCGGCATGAAATTGTTCGCTCTGCCGAAGTCACAGGATTTGAAGTCACCGCAGGCGCGGCGCGAATTGGAAGTGGAAGATCTCTGGCCGCACAAGGGCCTGGTCGTCCTGAAGTTTCGCGGCGTCGATTCCATGAACGACGCGGAACTATTGATCGGATCGGAATTGCAGGTCCCCGGCGCCGAGCGCGCGGATCTGGAGCCCGGCTGGAATTACGTCAGCGATCTGATCGGTTGCACCGTTCTCGATCACGCCCGCGAAATCGGCCGTATCGAAGATGTTCAGTTCGGGGCCGGTGAAGCTCCTCTGCTGATTGTGGCCAACGGTGCGGGCCAAAAATTTGATGTGCCGTTCGCCGAAGCGTACCTGGAAGGTGTCGACACAGCGCAGCGGCAAGTGCGCATGAACCTTCCCGAGGGCATGCTGGAAATCAATGCCCCGGTCACGGCAGAAGAAAAGAAAGAGCAGCAGTCGGAGAGGAAGAAGAGGCGCTAGAGGGGTTTCCTTCGTGAACCTTCGTGCCCTTAGTGGTTAAAGGTTTAGGTTTAGGTCCGAATGAAAGCCGATATCCTGACGATTTTTCCCGGCTTCTTCCAAGGACCGCTGGATCACGGAATTACCCGCCGGGCCTGCGAGATGGGGCTGGCGAAAATTGAAGTCCACGACTTGCGGCAGTTCACGCACGACCGGCACCGCACCGTGGATGACCGCCCTTTCGGCGGCGGCGAGGGCATGGTGCTCAAGCCGGAACCGATCTTTGATTGCTTGGAACCGCTCCAGCTGGCTTCGCGTGAGCAACGGTTAACTGGCGCTGCCAAGGAGAGCGTGATCCTGCTTTCGGCGCAGGGCCAGCGCTTCACGCAGCAGGTCGCCGCCGAACTGGCCGCGCTCGAGCGCATCGTTCTGGTTTGCGGCCGCTACGAAGGCGTGGACGAGCGAGTAGCCGATTTTATCGCCGACCGCGAGCTTTCGATCGGCGACTACGTGCTGAGCGGCGGTGAACTGGGAGCGGCCGTGATCATTGAGGCGGTCATGCGGTTGCTGCCGGGTGCCGTGGGCAACGAAGCGTCCACGCGGCAGGAATCATTTACCGCGCATGATCCGACGAAGCCAGGCGCGGCGGATTCGACCTGCGGTTCCGGCGGATTGCTCGACTATCCGCATTACACGCGGCCCGCGGATTTTCGCGGGATGCCCGTGCCGGAGGTTCTGCTGAACGGCGACCACCAGGAAATCCGGCGCTGGCGACGGCAGCAGGCTCTGGAAAAGACGCTGCGCAACCGTCCCGATTTACTGGACGGCGTGAAGCTCAGCGACGAAGACGCAAAGATTTTGGCGCGCCTCAAGCGCACCCACGAGTAGCGTTGTGGGGCTGGCGGTGAATGAGATTCAGCGAATGAGATTCGTCGAATGAGATTCGTATCAGGGTATGCCTTTAGGCATACCGAAAAGGAATGACCACCAATCGCGCCTTCCGGCGCTGCGAAAGACGAAGGATAAACGACAATGTCAAATCTAATCATCGAAAAACTGCTGGCCAAATCGCAACGCACCGACATCCCCGCATTCCACCCCGGTGACACCGTCCGGGTCCACGTGAAGATCAAGGAAGGCGACAAGGAACGCGTGCAGGCCTTCGAAGGCGTGGTCATCAAGCGCGACAACGGACCGCAAGCCAGCTTTACCGTGCGCAAGATCAGCTTTGGCCAGGGCGTGGAGCGCATTTTCCCCGTTCACTCCAAGGTGATCGACAAGGTCGAACTGCTGCGCTCGTCCAAGGTTCGCCGCGCCCGCCTGTTCTACCTCCGCGGGCTCAGGGGCAAAGCCGCCCGCCTGCGCGACGTGGAAAAAGCCTAGCGCCGGATCTTGAGTCGAACCGCTTCAATCCCCGTCGCGGGGCGTAAAACAACTTAGCCCAGCGCTTGAGCGCTGGGCTGCGTAAGGCAAGGGCAGAGCAATCTCGTCTGCCGTCCGGCTAACCGGAGATAGCTGCGTATATCTTGTAGCTAACCGGCAACCGTGGCCAGCCGCTCGCTGACCACCTCCACCTCGGCGAACTCTTCGACTCGCTTGGTCCGCAGCCTGCTCAGCACGTAGCTGAGCAACGGGCGGTCGCCGCGGCGGATTTCCTGAAACTCCACGCCCATCCCCAGATTGTCGACCAGGTATTTCACCTGCGCCTTGAGCGCGACGCTGACGTCGAACACGTTCAGCATCAGCCGGAAGTCAGTTCCGGGCCGCAGGATTTCCGTGGCCGCGATGCGCGCGCCATATTCGGAAATCTGCTGCACCTCGCCCTCTGCGCGCAGCACGCCGTCGATCACCTCCGCCTGGCCCTCGACATAGAACCGCGGACGCCGCCGCCGGTTGGCCGCGGGACGGTCAAACCCGCGCATCGATCCGCGTTGTGGGCCATCGAGAATCACTGGCTGGTACTGCTCTTCCATCTGCCGCAACTCTTCGTCCCAAGGCGTGCGCGCTTCGACACACTGCACCGAGAACTGGCCGCGCAACGGCGACGCAGGTTCCCCGGCCCAGACCACCTGGCAGATCGCCTTGTTGCGCCCGCGCTCCACCATCACCAGGTCGCCGATGTTGACCTCGCGCGCGCCCAGCAGCCGCGCGCCATGCGGGTGGATGTCGTAGGTGCACGCCATCTCCGCCGGCCCGCGCCCTTCCTGACCGACCAGGCTCCAGCGCACCGGCAGCGCCAGGTGCACGAGCTTGCCGGTCAGCAGGCCGTCCTCTCGCGACGTTTAGGTTTGCTGTTCACGCCCGTCTCTCGGAAACTTGACTGAGGCGAAGTTACCAGTACATGTCCGACCGGGCAATGTACGCCAGTAATCCAAGTGATGGTTACTGGTTGGCATTACCCGTGTGGGGGAGGCTGGCCCGCGCGTGCCATGGCGTCAGAAATGGATCGTCATTGCGGAGCGAGGGATCTGCTCGCCTGCGCCGTGAAACTCTGCTTGCACGAATTCGTGCTCTCGACGAAGATGGTGAACAACTCCCTTGTGCTTCTGCGATCAAGTCTGCGCCCGCACGCAACGCTCTCCGCCTCGGCGGCCAAGCTGCGCCTGCTGAAGAAGCTGCGCTGCACGCTGCGCTATGAAAAGAAGGCTTGGCAATGCGGGCGCGGCGCTGGTGGCGGGCGTGGACGAGGTGGGCCGCGGCTCGCTGTTTGGCTGCGTGGTGGCGGCGGCCGTGATCCTCGATCCGGCGTACCGGGTGCGCGGGCTGCGCGATTCCAAGCTGCTGCTGCCGGAGCGCCGCGAGGTGCTGGCCGAGCGCATCCGCGAGCACGCCATCGCGTGGGCGGTCGCGGCCGTGGACGCGGCCCGCATCGATCAGATCAACATCTATCACGCGTCGCGCGCGGCCATGCGCGAAGCGGTGATGCGCCTTGCGCCCGCCGCGGACCATCTGCTGGTCGACGCCATGCGCATCGACTGCGAGCAGCCGCAGGTCGCAATCATTCATGGGGACGCGCTGTCGGCTTCGATCGCGGCGGCTTCGATCCTGGCGAAGGTGGAACGCGACCGCATGATGTGCGAGTGGGACGCGGTGTTTCCGGCCTACGGCCTGGCTTCGCACAAGGGATACAGCACGCCGAAGCATCTCGCGGCGCTGCGCGAGTTCGGGCCGACGCCGCTGCATCGGCAGTCGTTTGCGCCGGTGTGGCAGAATCCGGTGCCGCAGGAGGTGTTTGGGTTCATGCAGGAGACGAGGCTTCGACGAAGAAAGTGCAGCGGGATGAAGGGGTTAGCGATGAGCACGCGGGAGATTTCCACAGTGTTCCTGCAGGAACATTTTTATTACAGTTGTGTACGTACAATTTTATAAGTAGAGTGAGCCTATATGAAACATAACAACGAGTTACGAAGGGCGGAAAGAGCCGGCGGCGGGGCGCGGCGGTGCGTCGCGGAAGACAGAGCCGGACGGCGCAAGGGATTGAGCCTGCGCGCGTCGGTGGAATCGTCGAAGAGGCATGCTGCTTCGATGGAAGATGTGCTGGAGTTCTACAAGCCGATCAAGAAGCCGGTCACGCTGCGGCTGGATGCCGATGTGCTGGCCTGGTTCAAGCGGGATGGGCGGCGGTACCAGACGCGGATCAACGCCGCGCTGCGGAGGGTGATGGAACGGGAGATGAAGGCGGGGTAGCTGGGAGTGCTTTTCTATTCTATACGAGTCAAAATCCCCACCTCTCGCAAAGCACGCGAGACATGGGGCACCCGGCCGCAACGACTTGCCTGTGCCCAATTTGTTCCGTAATCTTCGCCAGGATGCGCACCTCAAGCCAAGCCTACGCTGTGGCTTGGGCCTCTGTGTGTTTTCTAGCTTTGTTCTTAGCTGGGTGTCATGGCGATCGTCGCGAATCCTTCTATCCCTCTCTGGCAGACGCGAAGAAGGACGGCGCGATTGACAGGGGATGGATACCGGACTTCCTGCCGGAGAGTTCTCGCAGCATTCATGAACTTCATGATCTCTCGCCATCGACTCAATGGTGCGCCTTTGAATTTCTTCCCGCTGAAGCACCGGCGCTTCGCAAGCGTCTCAAGAGTGATGGCTCATCCATCCCATCAGTGAGGCATGTGCCCGATCCCGGTAAGCCGTGGTGGCCCGCGGTGCTGGCTGGGGATCTCGACGCTTCGAAGATTCAGGGAGCGGGGCTCGATCTCTATGTGATCGTTGAACCCGAGACCGCGTCTACCAATGAGGTATTGCTCATCGCGATTGACGGGGTGAAGGGTCGCGGCTTCTTCTACCGAACACCAGTTAGTTGAGGGTTGAGTTGAGTTGATTGAGCAGCTTCGTGTTCTTCGCCAGGGCGCGCTGCAGGATTTCTGCTTGCTGTTTTGCCGTCGGCCAGTCTTGGCTTCTCGACCGCTTCGGTTAGTCCCGGCAATTCCAGGTGGGCGTAGGTGAATCTGGCGCCGTAGAGGATGTGTTTGAACCAGGGGCGGCCGGGGATGCCGTCGGGGTTCAGCCAGTTGCGTTCGACTTGCATCATGCCGTGGTTCAGAGTCGCGGCGAGTTTGGGGTCGACTTGTCCTGAGGCGAGTTTGCGGCTCAGGGATTCGTTCAGGCGCTTGCCGGCGGCTTCGAACGTGTCGATTGCATCGAGGATCGGCTTGAGGTCGAGTTCGGCTGCCGGGCTTCGCCCGGCCGGACAGCCGAGGGCGGCTGTCCCCACATGTTCTCGTTGCCTTTCGCGAGTTCATTCACGAACTGGCGGATGTTGCTGGCGTAGCTGGCGAAATCGAAGGGCAGCAGGTCGGCGTTGGCCAGGCGCAGGGCGGTCACGCCCCAGAGTTGCGACATGAGCGTGTGGTAGCGATAGCCGGGATCGCCGAAGTGGTTCATCCAGTAGAAATCGTCGTAGGCGGAATGGTAGACGCCGTAGTCGCCGTCGAACTGCAGGCCGATGACGGGCATGCCGACGAAATTGAGGAAGACGGTGTGGTCGGAGCCGCTGCCGATGCGGGTGTCGGCTAGAGTCCCATCGCTGACGCCGGAATCGTTCATTTGGCCGGATTGCTTGCCTTCTTCCTTCTCGCGCGCGGCCGTTGCCTTCCACGCTTCATAGAGACTCTTGCCGGAAGGATCCTGCAAGGTGCGGCGTGGTTTCGACCAGCATGGGGGCGAGCGAGGCGACGGCCTGGCCGTGGAAGTTGGGGCCGGAGGTGGCTTCGTCGACGTTGATGTAGGCGACGGCTTTGGCTGCGCAGTTCGTCGGCGAATTGTTCTCCCCATTCGGTGGAGCCGGTGAGGCCGACTTCTTCGCCGTCCCAACTGCAGACGACGAGGGTGCGGCGGGGGCGCATGCCTTCTTTCGCGAGTTTGCCGAGCGCGCGCGTCAGTTCCATCATGGAGGCGGTGCCGCTGGAGGGATCGACGCCGCCGAAGACCCAGGCATCGCGATGATTGCCGAGCACGACCCATTCGTCGGGCAACTCCGAGCCGCGGATGCGGCCTTCGACGACGTAGTAGGGCTGGAGTGCCGTTGTCCATTTCGATTTTCAGATGGACTTTCACGCGCTCGCCGCCGAGGTGATATTGGAAGGGCAGGCCGCCTTGCCAGTCGGCCGGAGCGACGGGGCCGTCCATGTTTTCGAGCAGCGGCTTGGCGTCGTGCCAGGAGAGCGGCAGCGCCATGATCTTTGGCGCGGAGATCGCTTCCTCAATCGGAATGCGCTTCGCGCCGGGAACCGAGGCCCATCCGGGCGTGAGCGGATCGCCGGGCACCATGAAGTCGTAGGTGATGGCGCCGCGCTGGATGTGATACTCGGGACCCCAGGGTCCGTCGGGATCGACTTTGCCTTTCTTGTAGCCGTCTTCCTGCGGGATCGCTGTAGATGAGCATGGCGGCGGCGCCTTCGCGCTGGGCGGTGAGCGCTTTGAATCCGCGATAGCTGTAGGGATTGGAATAGCGCACCAGGACGATCTTGCCTTTGACGCTGATGCCGTTTTTGCGCAGCAGATCGTAGTCTTCGGGATTGCCGCTGTGGGCGTAGACGACCGGCGCGGTCACTTCGCCGGAGATCGACATGCCGATCCAGGCGCCGCTGATGGCGGGGTTCTTGGAGTCCGGGTCGGCGTCGAGCGCGGCTTCGCGGAGGGTGGCCTGATAGTGCGTGGGCGCGATCATCTCGAGCGAGGCGGACTTCGGATTCGTGCCGTAGACGTCGTAGCGGCGGATGATGACGTCTTCCAGTCCCTGCTTGCGCCATTCGGCGGCGATGTAGTCGGCCAGTTCGTTGTTGCGCTTCGATCCGGCGACGTGGGGCTCGGCGGTGAAGATGCGGTGCTGGCGGCGTTCTTCGTCGGGGGTGGGGATGGATTTGAATTTGGTTTCGATGGCGGTTTCGCGGGTCGGAGGAGGTCGGGGTGAAGCCGAGGATGGTCGGGTTCTGGGCGGAGAGGGGGAGGTTGGGGCTTAGAAAGAGCGACAGTGGAAAGGAAGCAGGTCGAAAGAGAGCGTAGATTCATAGGAAGATCACACCGGGGCTGAAGCCCTTGAAATTTAGTGCTTAGGGCGGCGCTTAAGCGCCGCTCGTCCTTGTGAGTAACGGGCAACGGTGGCACCGGCGAAAAGCACGGTGCTCCGCACCGTGACCGGGCCATGGGGCCCGGTCCCACATGATTCAAAACCCACACAATCAAAACGACACACAATCAAAACCACACAATCAAAACCAGGCGCGACTACACGCTACTTCGCTTTCAGGATGTCGCTCAGTAAGTCGGGTTTTGATTCGTCGCGCACCAGGTGGGGATAGCTTTCGCCCCCGTGGTAGTCGATCTTGTAAGTCTTGAAGTAGTCGGAATTTTCGACCAGCAACTCGATGGGCGCACTGCTGCTCTTGGTGGCCTTGATGGCATCGCGCAGAATCTCGGGAGAAAAGCGGCGGCCATTGACCGCGACCAATTTCATACCTGGGCCAATGCCGGCCTTTGCCGCCAGGTCCCCTTCGATGGTATCGGCGATGGCGCCCTCGTTGTTGAGTTCGAGGCCGAGGACGAACGCCGCGGGGACGAAATGGTACGCGCCCGCCGAGCTGTTCAGCATATCGGAAGGCGTGTCGTCATAAACCAGTTTCCATCCGCTCCCCTGGATGCCGCCCAGAGGGGCACCTGGCCCGTGATTGGTGAGGCGTTCGGTCCAGAATCCGCGCCAGTCATAGGGTGCGACCTGGTTGAGCGCGTTGACCACGTCGTCGAAGGTGTAAGGCTTGACCATCGGTCCGGTGCTGGGAGCGCCGTGGAAGAGTTTGCAGAAATCGTCCAGCGTTTTCTTGCCCTTGGTTTGCTGGCGGATGATGACGTCGGCCCAAAGCCAGTTGAGCGTGTCTTCGTTATAGAAATCGGTTCCGCGGCGCCAGGAATGCCAGGCTTCGGGAGAGAAATAAAGTTGTGGGGCGGCGTCGGCGGTGTCCTGCAGGTTGCGCCACTGGCGGCCGGGAAGATGATCGAGGGCGGAAGCGGTGAGCGCCAGATCGTCACGATCCTGTTCCGCAGTGAGCAGGCCGCTGCGAGCGCTGAGCACGAAGCCGAGATAATTGGTCAGACCTTCGTAAACCCAGAGCAGATCGTCCTGCATGGGCTGCTGGTAGTCGGGCGTGGCGAGGTCGGCGGGGCGGCGGAACTTTCCGTTCCAGGAGTGGACGTATTCGTGGGGCAGAAGCGAGGCCGAGAGTTTGCGCGAGGTGTCGTCGACCAGGGCACGCTCGTCGACGCGGCTGTCGTCGGATTCGTGGTGTTCGAGGCCGAAGTGGGCGACGTGATCGCTCAGCGTGTAGAGGAAGTGATAGTCGCGGTAGTGATGCGCGCCGAAAAGTTTTTGCGCCTGCTCGACCAGATCCTTGTAGTGGTCCCAGACTTCCTGGGGGGCGTCAAGCGCGGCGGCGCTGTCGGCGGCGATGTCCATTTCGGTGAGCGGATCCTGGGCGAGCGGCACGACCTTGAGGAATTCTCCGGTGATGACGGGAGAGTCGACCAGGGTGGTGAGGGAGACGGTGGCGAACTTGATTTCGTTTCCGCTCTGGCTGGTCACGGGAAGCGGGGTGCCGAACTTCCAACCTTGGGGAAGCTTCAGGCTGGCGGAGTAGTTGATGTCGTCGGAGTTCCATCCGGCGGGGTAAAGGAGAACCTGGTTCCAGCTGATGATGGCGAGCTTGTCGGTGGCGGAGGAACCGGCGGAGAATCCGCCTTCCAGCGTTGCCGGAGAAAGAAAGTCGAGTTCGGCGGCTACTGCAGTCGCGCCAGCCGGGACGTCCACGTGGAGGGTGAAGCCGTCCTTCAGGTCGCGGCGCCAGGGCAGAGTCTTTCCGCCGGCGCTGAACTTCAGACCCGCCAGATCGACGACCGGGCCGTCGGGGGCGTGCTCGCCGGGAATCCACTTGGGGTAGTAAAGCGTCAGGTCGCCGGGGCTGGCGGGAATCTGCAGCGAGGCGTGGAAGATTTTGCGCGGCGCCGAGCTGGCGTCCACGGCAATGGTGACGGTGGGCGGAGTTGCGCACCAGCCGGAAACTGTCAGGACAGCGACACAGACTGCTCCCAAGGTTTTTGAGAGTTGCATTCTTACCGGGTCCCCCATGTTCGAGATGAACTGAATCCCACTGAGTACGGCGGAATTTAAGACTATAGCAGCCGGGGAGTGCGGCGGTACAGGGAAGCATCGGGCAGCTCTTTAGGCCGTTCTGCTTTGCGAACTCTGCGAACTGCTTTGCGATCTTTGCGGTCAAATTCTTTTTAACCGCAAAGTTCGCGGAGAACTGCCGCGAAGGGCGCAAAGAAAATCACAGAGTTGGAATTGCTCCTCGTCCGCGGGCTGCTATGATGCCGCAGATGTCGCGGCGCGGGAAATTCGTCACTTTTGAAGGGCTCGATGGCACGGGCAAGAGCACGCAACTGCGGAAGCTGGCCGCGGTGCTGTGCGCGGCGGGACACAAGGTGGTGGAGACGCGTGAGCCGGGCGGGACGCTGACCGGAGAAAAGATCCGCAAGGTGCTGCTGGACTCAGGCACGGCGGGGCTTGCGCCGCTGGCGGAGATGGCGCTGATGTTCGCTTCGCGGGCGCAGCATATTGCGGAGGTGATCGAGCCGGCGCTGCACGCGGGCAGTATCGTGCTCTGCGATCGCTTTACCGATTCGACGGAAGCGTACCAGGGAAGCGGGCGCAAGCTGGGGAGCGAGGCGGTGCGCGAGTTGCATCGGGTGTTGTGTGGGAATCTGCAGCCGGATTTGACGATTCTGCTGGATTCAGACGCGGCGGCCAGCCTGAGCCGGGCGCGCCGGCGCAATAAGCGCGCTTCGAAGATCTCGACCCGCAGCCACGACGAGAACCGGTTCGAGCAGGAGACGCGCGCGTTCTTTGCGCGGGTGCGCGAGGGATATCTCGCGATTGCGGCGCGGGAGCATGGACGGGTCGCGGTGGTCGATGCCCGCGGGACGCCGGGGCAGACGCATCAGCGGATTCTCGAGGTGGTGCGGAAGAAGTTGAAGTTGTAGGAAGCTGATTTCACCACAGAGGCGACTGAGGAACACAGAGGAAACCAGAAGCTCAGCGAGACCACCGACGTTCCGTCCTTCGATTTAGAATGATTGCGGTTTTGCCTCGTGGCCTCTGTGCCTCCGTGGTGAGTTCAGTTCTATGCCTTTTTCCGATTTTCACGGCAATGCGGAAACCATTCATCGCTTGCGCGATATGCTGGCGCGCGAGCGTTTTCCGCATGCGGTGGTGCTTTCGGGAGGGCAGGGATCGGGGAAGTACACGCTGGCGCTGATGCTGGCACAGGCACTGAATTGTCTTGCACCGACCACCACCGACGGTCTGCCTGATTTCTGCGGGAAGTGCAGCAATTGCGCGCGCATTGGGCAGGCTGCGGACCTGGACGCCCGCTTCGCCGAGGCGGTGGAAGCGCGGGAGAACCTGCGGGAGACGGACAAGAAAGAGACGCGGCTGTTTGTGCAGACGCATCCGGATGTGCTGATCATTCCGCCGGATCCGCCGCAGATGATGATCAAGGTCGACCAGGTGCGGCGGGTCATCGAGACGATTTATTACCGTCCGGCGGAGGGCCGGGAGCGGGTTTACATCTTCACCGAGTCTTCCTTCATGAAGGAGGCGGCAAACTCGCTGCTCAAGGTGCTGGAGGAGCCGCCGGAGTTCGCGACGATTTTCCTGCTGACGGAGAATCCGGGCGAGCTGTTGCCTACGATCCGGTCGCGGTCGATGGTGTTTGCGCTGGGGGCGTTGCCGGCGGAGGAGATTGAGCAGTATCTGGCGAAGCATCGTCCGGAGTGGAAGGCGGCGGAGCGGGCGCTGGTGGCGCGGCTGTCGGAAGGGGCGGTGGGGCGGGCCCGCGGGTTCGATCTGGCGGCGTATGTGGCGGCCCGCGGACATGCGCTGGCGATTCTGAACTCGGCACTGCGGGGCGGGGAGCACAGCGAGCTGTTTAAGGTGACCGAATCGTACCGTCCCGGGGCGGAAGGGCGGGGGAAGACGGAGCAGTTGATTCGGACGCTCTATTCGTTGTTGCGGGATCTGGCGTCGATCGAGGCGGGGGCGCCGGAGTTGGTCCGCAATACCGACATTGCGGGCGAGTTGAAGCGGCTGGCGGAGTCGGCGGATTTTGAGTGGATTACCGCGGCGTCGGACCGGCTGGCCGAGGTGGAGCGCGGGATGCGGCGGAATTTGTTGCGGTCGTTATCGCTGGATGCGTTCGCGGCGGCGCTGGAGAAAGTGTGATGGATGGGAACGCCGCCTCTTGGCTGCGTGCGGTCGACTGTCAAATGAGCATAATGGCCAGTTAACCTTGGTCTGGACCAAGGCCGGGTCGCAGCCTGAGCACTAGCCCAAGCTATCAGGGCAAGCAGGGAAGGCGGTGTTTAACCGTTTCGGCTTCGCCTTGGGCCTCTTGCCGTGGTAACTCAAAACTCCATCTGATTGTCGGATGAGTGGAACGGGCGAGACTCGAGACTCTTCATTGACAGTCGCTTTCTCGATGCCCATAATCATGCGTTTGCCGGGGGATGCGTATGAAGCTCGCGTTGAGAATTGTGCTGGTCGTTGTAATCGTTGTGATTATCGTTATCGGGTTCGGTGCGGTGAAGGTGCTCGGGCCGCGAGCATTTCTTGGGCCACGTTCAAGACCGCTTACCTCGCGCACATTCGAAGCCACACCCGCTCGGCTGCAACGCGGACAATACCTGGCGAATTCAATCGGCTGCTTGTACTGCCACTCGCCGCATGATTGGAGCAAGCGTGAAGATCCCATTCTTCCGGGGATGACAGGGGCTGGGCAACAACTGCCTTACGCCGACCTGCCCGGGAGGGTTTTTGCACCCAATCTCACGGCTGATAAAGACACTGGCGCCGGCAACTGGACCGACGACATGCTGGCCCGCGCAATTCGCGAGGGCATTGGCCATGACGGACGCGCACTCTTCGGCATTATGCCTTTCGCCCATTACCGAAATATGCCGGACGAAGATCTGGCCTCGATCATTTGCTACTTGCGAACGCTCCCGCCGGTCAAGAACCCTGTTCCGAAGACCGAAATCATATTCCCGGTAAAGTACATCATGCGCAACGATCCCCAGCCCATTACCAGCCCGGTGCCGTCGCCTGATGTTTCTGATCCGCTAAAACGGGGAAGGTTTCTAGTGAACCTGACCGGTTGCACAGATTGTCACACTCCCGTGGACAACCACCATGTGCCGATAGCGGGAATGGAATTTTCGGGAGGACAGGTCTTCCGGACCCCTTGGGGGACCGTGTCCAGTGCAAATCTCACGCCTGATGCTACGGGAATTCCTTACTACGACGATGCCATGTTCATCCAAGCCATGCGCACCGGCACGGTGAAAGCCCGTGAGCTGAATAAAACAATGCCGTGGTCGGTGCTGGGCAATATGACGGACGAAGACCTTGCGGGAATTTTTGCGTACCTGAAGACGCTGAAGCCAGTCCACCATCGCGTGGACAATAGTGAGTCACCCACGCTTTGCCCCTTGGATGGGAGCGTCCATGGTGCAGGCAACCAGAACAGGAGAGAGTAGACGGAACCCGCAGTATCACACTCCGGCAAAGCGGTTCACACATACGAGGATCAAATCGTTGAGCCGTCAAAACGTGTAACCGCCTGGTTGCGACAGTTATCCCGCATAAGAGCAGGTGGTTTGGTTTAGACTGTTGGCGTTCAGCGGGTTAAGGAAAGAGCATTGGACACGGCTATCACTTCACAGAGCGCACGTGCGTGGTGGGAGCAACGTCGGATGCGCTACAACATTGCCCTTGTTGTCGCGGGAGTGCTCGCGTTCGCTGCCTACGTCGGAGTCGTTGACCGGGGCATTTCCAAAGGAACGATGCCGGGTGCTGAAATCACCCTGTTCACGATTCGTTCCAAGCGTTTGGTTATCTGCTGATGATGGGAATAGCGAACCTTTGCTACAACTTGGGGCCGTGGTCAGAGTCAGTCATTAGACCGACCAACGTCGAAAGTTACCGTCGCGTCGCTTACGGGATCGGGTTCTGGTTTTCTGCTCTGCTGCCGTTTGCGATTCCCGCACTGGTCGCTTGGTCTTACGTCCTGTACCCCGGCAGCACTTCCATG
The DNA here is from genome assembly GCA_963709865.1 of uncultured Acidobacteriota bacterium. Lineage (GTDB taxonomy): Bacteria > Acidobacteriota > Terriglobia > Terriglobales > Acidobacteriaceae > Sulfotelmatobacter. The sequence goes on along the minus strand of CAVPXW010000016.1, from coordinate 58,325 downwards.
CCTGAGCCATAGCTGGTGAAAAATCGCGATAGAACTCATGGACTGGATCGACGCTGTCGCTGGATGCGTTCGCGGCGGCGCTGGAAAAGACCTAGAAGAGTTTCGATCCCCCGAATCATATTATTCCGACCTGTCGATCCGACAGGTTAGTTCGACGTTCCCCGGCTGGCTGGCGGCACGATTCCGTTCATCCGCAGGTACTCCACCATCTGCCCGTAGTGATCAAAAGCGTGAGCGACGCCGAATTCCGCGCGATGCAGGCGCAGCGATTTGCCTTGCCCCACGGGCTGGAGCATGTTCTCGGGGGTCAACGTCGCCGCGGCCTTGTGACCTTGGGCGAATGAGTCCTTCAGGAACTTGATGATGTCGGCTTTGGTCTTCAAGTCCGCAGGACCGTTCCCGTCCTTTAAGCTGTCGGGAAGCTTATCGCCGGTGATCGTGGACCATATGAAATAGTTGGACGCGGCAACATGCTTGACCTGCATGGCAAACGTGCGCACGCCTTTGTAGTCGTCGCCGGGAATGTTCAGGCTCTCGGGAGAGAAATTGTACTTGTCTTCGGGCATGGCTTCGGCGACGTCCACAACCTGCTTTTCGATGGCGCTGATTTCGCTGTCCACCATGGAGGCGAGGGTGGGTGCGGGTTGCGGGGAAGGTTGCGCCTGCGGGGCGCCGGTTCCACTCTTCGCGGTTTGCCCCCAGGCGGCCATGGCAAAGGCGAGTAACACCGGCAGCAGGACGATTTGAGTTTGTTTCATAAGAGTTCCTCCAAAGTATTGAGCTTTAAATATTGCGCCTCGATCTGCGTAACCCGTGGTATTCGGCGAGGAAGTCAAAGGCTTTAACCACAGAGGGCACAGAGGGCCACAGGGGAAACCGGCGACTCATAAATGTCGATCTGTTTGACGCACTACACTGGGCGCTTGAATTCTGCTTCGCCCGGAAATTTACCGCCGCGAGTCTGGCGGCACTAAGTTGTTCGCGCGGTAGTACACCACGAGCTGGCCGTAGTGCTCGCCGCTGTGCTCGATGGCGAACATCCACAGGTAGGAGTTATGGGCGAGCCGCTTTCCCCATTTGGTTGTTTTGTCCAGGCCCGCGTCGCCCTGCTGTTGAATCACGCTGGCTCCATCGGCGACTGCCTGCTGAACAAACTTCACCACATCGGCTTTCGTCTTGAAAGTGTCCCGCGTTGGGTTATCGCCTTCACCGAAGTCGGGCCCGATGTTCGTTCCGGAAACCCTGCGAGTCACGACGTATTGGAACGCAGCGGCGTGGAGCAGATTGAGCGCGAAGGTGCGCTGGTCTTTCTGCAGTTTGTAGTCGTATTTATCTTCGGGAAAATCCTGGGCCATGGCGATGAGTTTGTTGCCGATGTCGTTCCATCTCTCCAGGGTCTCCTCGGCGCGGGAACGCGCGGGAGCAGGAGCCTGATTCTGCGTTTGTCCCTGACCGGGAAGACTCGATCCGACGACGGCAAGAAAAGTAACCGCAACCAGAGTAAGTCCATACCGCGTGCCAAACTGCCTGGAAGTCCGCTTCAGCATAGATTCCTCCTATTTGCTGGTGGTGACCACAGCTCGAGGTGTTAGACGAGGCGCTCGTAACAACGTTTTGTCAATTTGTAGAGACACGAATCGAGTGCGGGTTCGGCGCGCAAAGCATTGATCTGACAATTGCTGCGGGCGGCAGGACGGCAAACCAGCTAGTTGACTTTGGCTTTGCTTGTGGTAGCGTTGTAGGCCGTCTTGTCGACGGCATCCGTTAAAGTCACGGTCAGGTTAAAAGTTCCCGTCGTCGCGTAGGTGTGCGAGCCACTGACCGTGAACGGACCACCATTGGCTCCGGTCACTGTGCCAGCGGACTTGGATCCGTCGCCCCAATTGATGGAAGCGCTGAAATCGGATACCTTCGCTGCCGGAGTTCCGTCAGTAAAGGTCGCCACTGCACCGGTGAATAGTGTCCCGTGTGTGGCGGTGATGCTGTTCCCTTTTCCTCCGATGGCACTTAAACGGCTGATGTCGCCCGCGTTGAAGTCGACAACCCAGAGCTTGCCGTCACTACCAACGGCCAAGGCGTTCGGCCCGGCATTGGTGACGGGGAGAGCGAGCTGGCTGACGGCGCCCGTCGTGGTCACCCGCGCAATTCCGTTCGGATAAAATTGCGCCAGCCAGAGCGCTCCGTCGGAACCGGCCACCAACCCCTCCGGAAAAGAGGTAAAAGTGACCGGGTGCTCGGACAGCAGAACGCCAGAAGTATTCATCACGCCGACGGCGCCGGTGGCGGTATTTTCCAGGAACCACAGTCTGTGGTCGGGCCCGACCGTGATGGGCCCCGGAAACTTGTTCGCTCCAATGGGAAACTCGGTGATGGTGCCAGTTGGGGTAATCCTGCCTACCTGATTCGCATTTTCTTCCGTAAACCAGAGATTTCCGTCCGGCCCGGTCACGATGAAGAGTGGCTGGGCAGCGGCGGTCAGCAGTGAGAACTCAGTGATGCTGCCGCCGGTGGTGATGCGGCCGATCTTGTTGCCATTCCTGGCGTTGGCTTCAGTAAACCACAAGTTCCCATCCGGTCCGGCGGTAATACTAAAGAGGCCGCGCATGGCAGCCCCCAGCGAATATTCAGTGACGGTTCCGGAAGTCGTTATATTCGCGATTTGGTTGGCCTTTCGTTCCACGAACCACAGATTGCCATCCGAACCCGTGGCGATGCCAAAAAATCGTTAATTAAAATTCCGTTCTCATGTCGATTCGGCCACACCCCGTTCGACGTATCAGCAGAGAGCCAGTACGATAGCGAGCAACAGCGATCCAACCGCGCTCTCAATCTGAGTTCACCGGTTAGCCAACAAATAGCTAAACCCGAACTCAACCCAAAGGAGATCTCGCAATGCGATTCATGATCATCGGCAAAGCAACCCCAGAGTCAGAAAAACAAGGCGCCCTCCCCGATCCCCAGCTCATGGCCGAGATGGGCAATTACAACGAAGAGCTCATGAAGGCTGGCATCCTGCTCGCCTCCGATGGCCTCCATCCCAGCTCCAAAGGCGCACGCGTCAAATTCTCCGGCAAGTCTCGTACTGTCATCGACGGTCCCTTCACCGAGGCCAAGGAGCTCATCGCCGGCTTCCAGATCTGGCAGGTCAAGTCCCTCGAAGAGGCCATCGAGTGGGTTAAGCGCGCCCCCAACTCCCACGCCGGCGACTCCGAAGTCGAAATCCGCCAGGTCTATGAGATGGAAGATTTCGCACCCATCCTGTCCGAAGAGCAGATCCAGCACAAAGTACATCTCCGAGCTGAGCTGCCAAATCAGACCGCCAACAAATAGCCGCTCTTGCATCCATGGATCGAAAGCTGGTGAGATCGGTAGCAGTGTCCGCTACCGATCCACATCAGGTCTTGCATCGCACCATCGAAGCCGTCGCGCATCGAGTCCGCGCGCGTCATCGCCGCCCTCACCCGCCTCACGCGCGACTTAGACCTAGCCGAAGATCGTTCGCCGCATCTCCTTAAGAATGAATGCCTTACTGGCTTGACTCCTATTTCATCGCAAAACGACCGCTGTTCCATTTACAGCCCTTTGCGGCTGCGTTGCCGTCCGTCAACCTCGGGCACGACCTCTTCATCGTATTGGGCGTCGAGCAGCCATCACCTTCACTGACAGAATTGACAGGTCCTAACTGATCCTCAGAGAGCGAGAATCGCTTGAGATGTTCCAGTGTCGTCTGGTACGTGTTCCTTCCCCGGACCAATCGCGCAGCAATAAGTAAGGAGATCCAAATGGAACCGAGAAGTGTGATTTATTATCTCGCGGTTCTCTTCCTGAGCATGATCACGCTCTGTGGCTGTCAAGATATGGTTCCACACGACACGCCGAGCTTACTCTATCCGAAGTTCCAGCGGTCAGAGGTCGTCGGCATTCTGGCGGGGTTTGGAACGACCTTTGCCGCTGTGCCGGACTTAGTTGCCATGCTCAAGCGACGGTCTAGTGTGGGCATGAACCCACGGATGACGGCAATCATGGGTACCTTCCAGGTTTTATGGGTTTACTACGGCTTGCTAATTCTTTCGCGCCCGGTGATCGCATGGAACGTGGTCGCGGTGTTGATCAATTTTCTAAATGTCGGCGCGTACCTTTATTTCGTCCGCAAAGAAAAAGCCGAGCCGAACGGGGTGGTGGGGAGTTGACGGACCGGAAGGACTTCCGATTAGTTGACATAACATTGCCCTAGCGCTCATTGGTGCGCAGGCGGATGGTAGTGAGCGCGGTCGGGTGCGCAAGTAACTTCGTGCCGGTTACTATTGATTGCGCCCGCGATCTCGGAGAACGCTAACAATCATATTTTCAATTAGTTACCAAGATTACTCCGGTGGTTCTACTCCCTTCGGAGAGATTGCCCACCTACCCCCTGCCGCCTATAATCGTCCTACTCTGGTTCAGGATTCTCCGTCAGGTTCCGGGTAGAGCGCAGGGGGGGCGAAGTTTGTCTGGATGTGCCCCTCCAGCGAAGGTTCGGTGAAAGGGAAACGCCCGGATATGCGAAAGCGCCTGCAACTCGCATTCATGCTGACGGCCATGACGGCAATCGCGACCTCCTTCTCTCTCTCTACAACTCCCGTGTGGGCGGCCGAAGGGGATGGTCGGTCACATGGGATCACCGCGACGGATGAGCACGGACGCAAGATTTATGTGAACGAGGACGGTCCGGCGACGAGGCATGCGACGCCGGCTGCGCAGCCCCGGCGGTCATCGCTGGTGTACTGGAGCAGCAAAGAGAGCCGGTGGAAGCCGGTGCCTTCAGCGGATACAGCGTCCATGCAGGCGGCGCGGTCGGCCGCGGCTGAGGTCAGCCAGTACTATGCGCACGAGTCGTCGCAGTCGGCCAATGCCAAGATCGTGGCGGCCAACTCTCGCGGACATCAGGCTTCGCAGGAAGAGATTGATTCGTCGATCGTGATGGCGGCCGCGCGGCACAATGTGGATCCGAACCTGGTGCGCGCGGTGGTGAAAGTGGAGTCGAACTTCAATTCCAACGCGGTTTCACGCAAAGGCGCCATGGGACTGATGCAGTTGATGCCGCAGACAGCGCGCAGCTTGAAGGTGAAGAATCCATTCGACCCCGCGCAGAACGTGGATGCGGGCGTGCGGCATCTGAAATCGCTTCTGGAAAGTTACGGCGGCGACGTGAATCTGACCCTGGCCGCTTACAACGCGGGATCGGGCGCGGTGGCGCGCAGTGCAGGCGTTCCCCGCTATGCCGAAACCCAGGATTACGTGCGGAGAATTACCAAGCTCTACTATGGAGGATTTGATCTGTCTCCGTCGGGCTCCACGCACGATCCGGTGCGCGTGCAACGGGATGCGAGGGGCGTACTCTATATCAGCAACACCGATTAGGTTTGCGGCATCTGTTGTAGAGGATAATTGGATCAAAATCCCCACTTCTCGCGCAAAGGGCGCGCGAGAAATGGGGCACCCGAATAAGTGATCTCTCAGGTACCTTAGGCAGTTCAACTGCAACGTTGGATCGAGACAGTAACGGACCGACGACTTTGAAAATGACATCGAGCCAGCGCCGCCTGCGCTGGGGAGTGCTGCTGTTGCTGCTGGCGCTTCCCGGCCTGCCGAACTACGCTTATGCCCGCCCGCATCACAGTGAATCCTGGGCTCGCGACCGGTTTAGCGCTGCGGAACGCATGCGGGAAGCGCTCAACGGACGTCCTCCCGGCGACCGCACGCGGCACGACTACCAGCGGGTGATCAACGCCTATCGCAATGTTTTTTTCGGAGCGCCCACGTCCACCAAGGCCGATCCCAGCGTGGTGGCTGTGGCGGAGACCCTGGTCGAGATGGGACGGCACTTCGACGACGACAAGATCCTGAACGAGGCCATCGCCCAATACAAATTTCTGCGGCGCGAGTATCCGGGCAGCAAGTACCGGTGCGACGCTTTATTCACGATTGGTGAGATTTACAAAGACGATCTCAATGATCCCGAGCAGGCCCGCGCCGTATTTCAGGAGTTTCTGCACCGCTACCCGCACAACCGCCTGGTAGAAGACGCGCAGCAGGCGGTGGTCGAACTCGACCGCGAAGCCGAGAGTGAAAAAAAGGCCGAGGTGCAGAAAAAGCCGGGCAAAGAGACGGCTGACAAGGGTAAGAGCGCCAAGGATGCCCCGGTCAAGGACGCGGAATCTCACGACCTGAACGCCGACAATAACCCTGCAGCGGCGGGTCAGGGATCTTCCGAGCCCCGCACCGGACACCTGCCGCGGGTGACCGGGATCCGGCACTGGTCGACGCCGGATTACACGCGCGTCGCCATCGACCTGGAGAGCGAAATCAAGTTCGGTTCGCAGCGCATCGCGCATCCTGACCGCATCTTCTTCGATTTGCGGGATACCAAGCTGGCCTCCACGCTGGTGGGCAAGAGCTTCGACGTGGATGACGGGTTCCTGAAGAAGATTCGAGTGGCGCAGTTTCAGCCCGGGCGCACGCGCGTGGTGCTCGAAGTGGACGATCTGTCGGATTACGAAGCCTTCCTGCTGCCCAATCCTTACCGGCTGATCATCGATATTCACGGCAAGGACATTCACGGAAAAGACGGTGGGAAATCCGCGCACGCCAAGTCGCCGAAAGGGACGGGGAACGCTTTGGCAGACGTGGAAGCCGCGCCAAAAGCGGGATCCCAGGTCGATGCCGCGACCACGGCAGAAGCGGTGGCAGAGACGGCTGCCGACTCGAAAGATAACCTGCGGGCCCAAGCCGGGAAAGCTCCCGTAACCAGCGAGGACGTCGGCGACGGCACGAAGATTGTGCCCAAGGGGGACGCGGGCGGAGCCAAGCCGCATTTGTCGGCGTCAGGTTCGCACTCTGCCGGCGCTAGCACGCCGGCCGTAACCAAGGTGGTGGTCGAAGCGGACGATGACGACGATGTGGCGCCGGCAAAGGTGGCGAAGTCGGTCGCGCCCGGCGGGCGTTCGCGGACGTCCTCGGGCAAGTCCGCATCTACGGCCGCAGCGTCCAGTAGGAAGGATTCGACCGACGCAGACTCCTCCACTGCCGACGAGACGTCCGCTACCGATACGACCGCCGCGAGTCATGGGCGAGGGAAATCTTCGTCGAGTCTGGCGGGGAAGCGGGCGACGGACCTGGATATTCGCGAAGCCAAGCCCACGGCCAGCGGGGACCGGTCGCTGATCCGGGCGCTAGGCCTGAAGATCGGCAAGATCGTGATCGATCCCGGCCATGGCGGCCACGATACCGGAACCATCGGTCCCAATGGCCTGGAAGAAAAAGATCTGGTACTCGAAGTGGGCCGCCGCCTGGGCAAGCTGCTGGAGACGCGGCTGGGCGCCGAAGTGGTCTATACCCGCAAGGACGATACCTTCATCCCGCTGGAGACGCGCACCGCGATCGCCAACCAGCAGCGCGCGGACCTGTTTATCTCGATCCACGCCAACTCCAGCCATGATTCCGCCGCCCGCGGCGTCGAGACCTACTATTTGAACTTCACCTCTTCGCCGGAAGCGCTGGAAGTGGCGGCGCGGGAAAACGCGGTTTCGGAAAAATCCATTTACGAGCTGCAGGATCTGGTGAAGAAGATCGCGCTCAAGGAAAAAATCGAGGAATCCCGCGAATTCGCCGGAGATGTGCAGGAGTCTCTGCACAGCGGGTTGGCGGCCAAGAGCCCGGCCATTCGCAACCGCGGGGTGAAGAAGGCGCCGTTCATCGTGCTGATCGGCGCCAACATGCCTTCAATCCTGGCGGAGATTTCGTTTGTCAGCAATCCCAGCGACGAGCATCGCCTCGAAACCAGCGAATACCGCCAGCGCATCGCCGAGTCGCTCTATCGCGGAATCGCGAAGTATGTAAACGGTTTAAGCGGCGTCAAGCTGGCCAGCAAGATCGATAAAACTGCCGGGCAGTAATCCACTCCGATCATCGAACCATCCCGTTCACTTGGATTTTGAACTTGAACAAGAACGAATCTGGGCGGAGAATACGTTTCAGGTTATCCAGTTCCAACATAGCTCGCGCCGTGGTCTGAGGTACGGTGCATCCCAAGACCCACCAGCAGTTTAAAGAGGAAGAGCCTCGATCTTTTCACGAGCCCTCTACACGGAGGCCCAATGCCAACATCGTGGTTCGGCATTTCCATCTCGAGGCGGCAATTCTCCCTCATGGCTGCCGCGTCGGTTCTGGTCATTGCGTCTGTTCTGGGCGGGCCCGGGTTGGCCAAAGGCCTGCTCAACGCGAACTACCTGCCGCATCTTTACTGCTATTTAGGCAGTCCGGTCCTGATCTGGACGCACGTATTGGCTGACACTCTCATCGGGATAGCATATTTTTCGATCTCAATCATGCTGGCCTACCTGATTTGCAGGGCCCGCCGCGACATCCCATTCCACTGGATGTTCCTGGCATTTGGGCTGTTTATCATCGCCTGCGGCGGGACGCACTTCATGGAAGTGGTCACCATATGGATTCCCGTTTATGTATTCTCTGCCGCGGTGAAGATTTTTACCGCGCTCGCCTCGGTCACGACCGCCGTTGCGCTGCCCTTTACGGTGCCGAGGGTTCTAACCTTGGTGCAACAGGCCAAATTGTCAGAGCAGGCAACGGCGAAGCTGCGAGCCAGTGAGGAACGGAAGGAGGCGCTGCTGCGCGAGGTTCATCATCGGGTCAAGAACAACCTGTCGGTGATCTGCAGTCTCTTCTATTTCCAGTCCACTCACACCGGAGAAGAGAAGACGGTTCAAGTGTTCCGCGACATGGAGAACCGGGTGCATTCGATGGCACTGGTACACGAGACCTTGTACAGTTCAGAGAATCTGGCGCGCATCGACTTTGCCGAATATGCGCAAACCCTCGCGACCGACATTCTCGCTTCGTATGAGAGCCCGAGTGTTCCTGTACGATTGGAAACTGATTTAGAGCCCCTGATCATGAGCGTCGATTTGGCCATGCCCTGCGGATTGATACTCAACGAGCTGATATCGAATGCCTTTAAGCACGGATTTCCGAACGGCGCCGGCGAAATCCGATTGAAGCTGCGGAGGGGTCCAGACGGTATTTGTCAGCTCACGGTCGAAGATAACGGCGTAGGAATTCCTTCAGACCTGACCTTGAATGCAGGCAAATCGCTGGGGCTAAGACTGGTGCAGCTCTTGACGCAGCAAATTCACGGCTCGTTCCAGTTGTCCAGGTGCGATCCTGGGACCTCGGCCAATCTGCAGTTTGCGGTGGACCACCATGTACGCTGATATCGTTAACCCTGAGCCGCGTGTTCTGATTGTTGAAGACGAGATCCTGATCGCGGAAGAACTCAGAGAACGCCTGTTGCACCTCGGTTTCTCGGTTATCGCCGCAGTCGACTCGGCCGATGAGGGCGTTGCGATTGCAACCCGAGAACGGCCGGATTTGGTCCTGATGGACATCCGGTTAAGAGGCGAGAAGGACGGGATCCAGGCGGCGTGCGAGATTCGCCAGAAGGTCGATTTACCGATCGTTTATCTCACCGCCTATTCCGACCGGCTGACGGTGGAGCGAGCGAAGCGATCCGACCATGATGGTTTTCTGCTGAAGCCATTTCACCGACGGGACTTGCGCTCCACGATTGAAGTTGCGATGGAACGGCACGCGATTCGGGAAAAGCTAAGGAAGAGGCAGTAAGTGGCTAGTGTGAAGTGGTGGCCCTCCCGTCGACTTTATCCCTGGAAACCACAACGATCAAGCAACCCTGTCCACTATGAATATCTGGATGGCGACAAGCACACCCCGCGGAGCGCGGAATGGCGCGACTCAGAAGGCAATCTGAAAGTTGCGGCGTACTTCAACTACGAGGTGGACTCGTTTCACAACTGGACCTACCGCCAGGTCTGGGTATGGGATCCAGATCTCAGTGAACGCACTCTGTCCGAAATCGACTTCCGCGCCATTACCTACTGGCAGTAGATCGCGCAGTGCGGTTCTGCTTACTGGATGGAGCTTCCTACTTGCGAGAAGACGTTGTTGGCGTTTGACCCGATCAAGCGCACGGTGCCCACGACAATCACGAGGATGACCGCCAGCATCACGGAATATTCGGCGATGTCCTGACCTTGCTGATCCGTCCAAAGATTGCGCCATGAAAAGCTCATAAGTTTACCCTTTCTCCCTTAAACAGCCCCTGAAACATTCGAAACCGCCGATTGCTCAGCGGGCTGGCTTTTGTAATCCGAAAAATTCAGCCCCCAGCCTTCCCGGTCCTGGGTCAGAGCCTGCAGCCCGACCTGAAACTCGGAGCTACCCTGCATCTTCTTCGTCCAGACGACGCGAAACTGTAGTTTTCGCTGGCGATAGAAGACTGTGACCTCGTCCAGTAAGTTCAACTCGTGACGGACCGAGCCCAAGCGCACGCCATCCGGGGTGACGTCCAGCGTATGCACCAGTTCCTCAAAAACTTTTCCGGCGCTGTTCTTGCCTTTCACTCTTACGGGAAGCACTGCCTTGGTGCGATTCCCTCGCCGCTGTCTCGTGTCCCTACTGCCGGATCCCATTCGGTCACCCACAGCTAGTTTGCCTGCAGACTTGCCCGCTGGGAATGGCCCCGATGTGCAGTCGCGAGGCACGAAGGTAACCAGCCTTCAGGCGCCAGCAAATGGCTGCCGGATCAAGCGTTTGCGGGCGTTGCTTAGAGATCGTTCCCTCCGCCTGAAAAAACGGCTCCGGTCAGGATGACGCCATGGGGAATGACGCCATCGGAGATGGATGCTGTCGATACTCGAACTGCACTACCAAACGTTTGCGAAGGTTTGGAAACCTTTCTTCCTGCTCTGTGGTCTAATTAGTAGAGGACTTCTGCGTCGCGGGGCCATTCATGAGTTTTTCCCGTTCTCTCGGTAGTGCGATTTCTCTGGGATGCCTGTTGGGCATAGCCCTGGCGGCGAATCCTCCAGCGGCTCAGACGCCCGCTCATGCCTCCCACCAGGAGCCCGCTCTGTTGCCACCGCAGTTTGGCGGATGGCAGATGCAGGGCTCCGCCCAGACGAGCACGGATCCGGCAGCCGCCGATCCCATCAATGGCGCTGTCCTCAAGGAGTACCGCTTCTCGGACTTGGCATCGTCGACCTACACGCGGGACGATGGCCGCACGTTGAAGATCCGGGCGGCGCGCTTCGCCGACGCCTCGGGCGCGTTCGGCGCCTACACGTTTTATCTGCAGCCAGAGATGACGAAGGAGCAGATTGGCGACCAGGGCGCGTCGCTGGGACAGCGCGTGCTGTTCTACCGTGGGCATGTGCTGGTAGACGCGCAGTTCAGCCAGGAATCAGCCATGTCGGGAGCGGAGTTGCGGGAGTTGGCGGGAGCGCTGCCGCATCCCAACGGAAACGCCGCCAACCTGCCAGCCTTCATCGAGTTCATGCCGCACCGGGGCTACGTAGCCAACACGCAGAAATACGCGATGGGCCCGGCCGCTTTGAACGCGCTGGCGCCACCGGTGCCCGCGGAGCTGGTGGACTTCAATGCCAGTTCGGAAGTGACTCTGGCCCGTTACAACACGGCCAGTGGAGAAGCGACGCTGATGCTGATCTCTTATCCCACGCCGCAACTCGCCGCCGAACATCTGCGCCGCATCGATGCCGCACATCAACTGGCGCAACCGCAAGCGGGCGTATCGATGATCGGAAGCGCAGGTCCATTCTTCGACAAACGTACCGGGCCCATCATCGCCGTCGCTTCCGGACCGGTTTCCGATAGGGATGCGAAGTCTCTGCTGGGGATGGTGAATTACGAAGCCCACGTCACCTGGAACACGCCGACTGATAATTCGCAGGTGCGCGACCTGTACATGTTGGTTCTCAACATCGTGATCCTGTGCGGTATTCTCGCGGGACTCGCAATTGTGGCGGGAGTGGCCTTCGGTGGAATCCGCATTTTGATGAAGCGTTGGTACCCCGACAAGATCTTTGACCGGCCGGAGCAGATGGAATTCATCTCGCTGCATCTCACCGAAGCGGTGGTCAAAGGGGCGTCCCAGAGCGGGACGGAAGGGGGCCGCCAGGCTCCTCAAAAGCCCGCCTAACCCGAGTAAGTGCCTTTAGATAGATCGGCTTAGGAAGTTTTCAAAGGGCGTTTGTCTCAAATTGGCACACTCGCCGAGGATATTGATTGGTTTTGTAACTCGTTGAAAACAAAGACATTTATTTCACAGAAATCGCTTGACACCCCCGTTTTTGGACTCATAAGATTTGCGCAGAAAGTTTTGACGGATTTTAAAGCTCCGTTGGAACTATTCTCCCTTGAAGAAGAGGCCGCCCAAGTTGCCGGGTGGCCTTTTCGTTTTACATTGCAATCGGTGAGCGCCGCGTGAATTCGGCGGAGTCGTTGCATCACGCATGTGGAACCGTTCGGCGTATTCTGCGTATCATCTGTTGTCAGTGTTGTGTGGCGTGAGGTCGAGGCGAATCGGGGAGGACCTTCATGTTCTGCGATGGATGCGGCGGAGCGGTGCAACCGGGCCAGGCATTTTGCAGCAAGTGCGGCAAACAGATTGTCGGACCGGTTTCAGTGATGCAAGCGCTGCCAGGGCGCGTGCAGGCGCACGTTCACCTGCTGGGATTGCTGTGGCTGGCCATGTCGGCCTTCAACGCGGTGGGAGGCGTGGTGCTGTACGTTCTGGCCAACACATTATTCGCCGACATGCAGCGATATGGAGTGCCGCCGGAGGCTCCCACCGGCTTCCTGCGTCCGCTGCTGAGCGTGATCGGGATCTTCGTCCTGGCCAAGGCGGCGTGCGGATTCATCGCGGGCTGGGGTCTACTGCAGCGTGACCCTTGGGCGCGCGTGGTAGCGCTGGTGCTGTCGTTTATTTCGCTGTTTAATATTCCGTTCGGTACTGCGATCGGCGTGTACACGATGTGGGTGCTGTTGCCCAGCGAGTCGCAGCAGGAATACGACACTCTGGTCGCGGCGCGAGCGGCCTAGGCCCGCGATCGAGAGGGAGAATTTCAGCGTGGCAAGCGAAGTCTGGCGTGCTGAAGTGCGGCTGAAGTTGAAGTTGCGTGCAGTTGGAGTTGGTGCTCGGAAGAGCGTGGGCCGTTTCCAGTCGAGCGAAGGATTCTCGCAGGTTATCCCCGAAGAGGGAACTTACCCCGCCTGATTCTGCTCCTATTCGGCGGCATCCCTAACAGCCCAAGTGCCGGGACAATGTCGTTCTAATGGAATGCTATTGGGACGGCGGCCAGAACAGAAGATAACCGAGGGAGTTGACCCGGAGATGTGCGGTCGTTGATGACGGGCGCGAAGCAGGTGTTGCTCGCTGACTGCTGACGCTGGCTGCTTTACGCATTCAGGGACGCCATTTAGAATCGAAGTCAAGCCGACGTAGCTCAGTTGGTAGAGCAGCCGATTCGTAATCGGCAGGTCAGCGGTTCAAGTCCGCTCGTCGGCTCCAGTCTTTCCGGCGCAGCCAGCGTTCCGCGCTGTGCCAGATCCCGTGCGCAAGGTAGTTGTCAAAGTGGACCGTACCGTTTAGGCTCCTGTTCACGACTCAGGCCCGAGGCCGTCAAGAAGACCCCAGGCGGGAGAGTCCGCGGGGTGTTTTTGCGGCGGAGTCGGCGGCGGCACTTATGGACACCATCTTGTTGAAGTTTCCGTCTCTCGTTCTTCCGGTTTCATTCATCGCGTTGTGGCTCTCCGCCCAAGCCGGGGCGTTGTTTGCCAAGAGGCGGCCTTTGCCCGAAGACTTGCGGGATGACTTTGGCGTGGTTCAGGCCGCGGCGCTGACCCTGCTGGGCCTGCTGATCGGATTCACGTTTTCGATGGCGATTACCCGGTACGATCAGCGCAAGACGTACGAAGAAGAGGAGGCGAACGCGATTGGCACAGAGTACGTCCGGGCCGACCTGCTGCCTGCCGCCGACGCCGCCAAAGTGCGTGAACTGTTGAGGAATTATCTGGATCAGCGTGTGTTGGGCTATACCATCCGCAATGCGGAGCAGCGTCGCCAAATCGGCAGCCGGACGGCTCAATTGCAGGATCAGATGTGGTCGACGCTGCAGCCTGCCGCCGCCGCCCACCCGACACCCACGGTTGCGCTCGCCCTTTCGGGCATGAACGATGTGCTGAATTCCCAGGGATACACCCAGGCTGCCTGGAGGAACCGCATTCCGGTAGCAGCCTGGGGCCTGGTGGCGCTGATCGCGATGTGCTGCAACCTGTTGATCGGCTATGGCGCGCGTCGAATCAACATCCGGCTGTTTGCGGTTCTGCCGCTCGCCGTCTCCATCGCGTTCTTCCTCATTGTCGACATCGACAGCCCGCTCGGAGGCTTGATTCGCGTGCAGCCCCAGAACCTGGTGAGCCTGGTTCAGTCCCTGCAGGGGCACTAGCCGGAGAGCCTGGAAAGGGCTCCTGGTGCGAAGAAGAGCAACGGCCGAATCGGCGAAACCCCACCTGTCAGATTTGCCAGTCGTAGGCGGTTGCCTCCTGGAATAGCCTGAATCCGGCTGATGTGGGAGAGAACCGTGTATATCATACGCAGGAAAATTTTCATCCATGCCGCATTGGTGTGCGCGCTGGCGGTGACGGCCTGCGCTGCCGACCCTAAGATCGAACAAAAGCAGCAGGAAATCCGAAAGATGCGGCTCGACACCTTGCAGGCGCTCTATAAGGCCGATCCCAAGGCCAAATCTGCGGTCGAGAAGGCTGCCGGGTATGCCGTCTTCAGCAACCTGGGCGTGAAGATTCTGATCGCCGGCTCAGGCAACGGGAAGGGCATGGCCGTCGATAACAAGAGCAAGAAAGAAACTTTCATGAAGATGCTCGAGGTCCAGGCCGGGCTGGGAATGGGCGTCAAGAAATTCCGGGTGATATTTGTCTTCGACAACGAAAAGGCGTTCAACAGCTTCGTGAACTCGGGCTGGCAATTCGGCGGACAAGCCACGGCCGCGGCGAAAAACGGAGACAAGGGGGGTGGGATGGCGGGAGCGGTGTCGGTCTCAGACGGCGTCTGGATGTACCAACTGACCGATAAAGGCCTGGCTGCGGAGATTACCGCCAAGAGCACGAAGTACTACAAAGACGACGAACTGAACTGAAGGGCGGAGCAGCGGCCGCGGAAAACCCGTCATTTTCCTTTCGAGCGTTCTTCTTCGATCATTCTTTCTTCGACAGCCCTGCTTTGACGGGAAGGTTCGGTTCGTCGGGGTCCTTGCGTCGAGACTCGACGCTGCCGGTGCTTCTTCAAGTGGGAACGCCCAGCTTAGGCAGAAGCCACTGCGTCAGGACGACATAGCCAACCAGAAGTGCGACCAACCAGATCCACTGTGGCATGCGGTGATCCCTTTCTAGCTCTTTACCCCTAGTTTACGCAGGAAGGTCATCATGGGACACCAGTTTGTGAAGCCCGACTGTAACAGGTTCAGGCCCACGAAGGCGGTGAAAAGATACCAGTAGGGGCTCACCCAGTGTCCCAGTGCCAGCGACAAAAGAATGAAGAGCCCGGCGACTAAACGAAGCGTGCGTTCAACGGTCATGGTCGAATCTCCTTGGGTTGATGGATCCTTACAAACTGTTCTGCAAAACTTCGCACTGCGGAGTCTCGCACTCGGCCACGTTTTCCGGCGAGTGGGGATGATCAGGAGGGAGCCCTCTCCTTCGTTCCGACAAGTAGTAGAGCACGGGAACCGCCATGCGGGAGAGAACGGTCGAGGCCACTTCGCCGGCCATCAGCGACAGTGCCAGTCCCTGGAAAATCGGATCGAAAAGAATCACGCTCGCGCCAACTACGACGGCCGCTGCGGTCAGCAGCATGGGACGGAAACGCACGGCGCCGGCGTCGACCACGGCTTGTTCCAGAGCCATGCCCTGCGAGCGGCGCAATTCGATGAAATCCACCAGGATGATGGAATTGCGCACGATGATTCCCGCGCCGGCGATGAAGCCAATCATGGAAGTGGCGGTGAAGAAGGCTCCCATCATTGCATGCGCGGGCAGGATACCGACGAGAGTCAGAGGAATCGGCGCCATGATCACCAGCGGCGTAATGAATGAGCGGAACCAGCCCACAACCAGCACGTAGATCAGGACGAGCACAGCGGCGAAGGCCAGACCCAGGTCGCGAAACACTTCTACGGTGATGTGCCACTCCCCGTCCCACTTCATGGAAAAGCGCCCGGTGTCCTCGGGCATGGTCGTACCCTTGTACTGCTTGACGCCGTAGCCGTCGGGCAATTTGATTTTGTCGATGGCGTCGCTCATCTTGAGGATGGCGTAGACGGGGCTCTCTTCTCCACCGGCGACGTCTCCGGTGACGTAAACGACGGGCTGGAGATTCTTGCGATACACAGAGGTGTCGATGGTCGTCTGCTGGAGACTGGTTATCTCCTGCAGCGCGATCTGGCCGCCCGAGGGTGTGGGGAGCTTCAGATTGCCCAGTTGCTCGATGCCGGAGCGGTCTGGACGGGCCAGGCGCACTTCAATGGGCACATCTTCGCGGGACTGCGGATCATGCAGCAATCCGGCATTGGTGCCGCGCAGCCCCACTTGCAGAGTGCGGGTCACGTCGGCGGGGGAGATGCCGTGCAGCGCGGCCTTCTCCAGATCGACTTTCATGTCGTATTTGACCTGCGGATCTTCGACGTACCAATCCACATCGACGACGCCGGGAGTCTGCTGAAAAACCTTCTTGATCTGAGCCGCGACCGCGATCTGGCCCTTGTAGTCAGGGCCGTATACTTCTGCGACCAGCGTCTGCAGCACGGGAGGACCGGGGGGAACTTCGGCCACCTTGATACGCGCGCCGAACGGTTGGGCAATCTTGTCCAGGTCGGGACGCATGCGGCGGGCGATCTCGTGGCTTTGTGCCGTGCGCTCATGGCGGGAAAGCAAATTCACCTGAATATCGGCCTGATTCGGCTGATTGCGCAGGAAGTAGTGCCGCACCAGTCCGTTGAAGTTGTAGGGGCCGGAGGTTCCGGCATAGATCTGGTAATTGACAACTTCGGGTTGCTGGCCGAGGTAGCGTCCGAGAACCTGGGCCACGTGGGCCGTCTGCTCCAGCGGAGTTCCATCGGGCATGTCGATGATGACCTGGAACTCGCTTTTGTTATCGAAGGGGAGCATCTTGACGCGCACCCACTTGAGGGGGACGAACGCGACGGCCGCCAGCAGGAGAAGTACGACCCCGCCGAGAAACATCCAACGCCGGCGGGCATCGAGGATGAGCGGATTCATCATCCGGCGATAGAGACGGGTGGTCCAGCCTTCGGTCTCGTGTTCGGAGTGGGCGTTGCTGCCGGCATATTTCCGCAGCAGCCTGAGCGCAGCCCAGGGCGACACCACGAAGGCCACGATCAGGGAGAACAGCATGGCGGCCGACGCCCCTACGGGAATGGGGCGCATGTAGGGGCCCATCAGGCCGCGGACAAAGGCCATGGGCAGGATCGCGCCGATGACGGCAAAGGTGGCGAGAATGGTAGGATTGCCCACTTCGTCCACCGCTTCAGTCGCAACCTGGCTCAGCGAGCGTCCGCGGCTTTCCGGCAACCGGAAGTGGCGCACGATGTTCTCGACCACGACGATGGCGTCGTCGACCAGGATGCCAATGGAGAAAATCAGCGCAAACAAGGTGACCCGGTTCAGCGTGTAGCCATACAAATAAAAGATGGCCAGCGTGAGGGCCAGAGTGACGGGCACGGCCAGCAGCACCACCCCGGACTCGCGCCAGCCCAGGGCGAGCGCAACCAGCAAGGTCACCGACAGGGTTGCAATCAGCAAGTGCTTCAGGAGTTCGTCGGACTTATCTTTGGCGGTTTCGCCATAGTTGCGGGTAACCGTAAGGTTCAGATCGTTAGGGAGGACGTACCCGCGCAGGGAGTTGACCTTGGCGAGCACGCGCTCGGATAGGAGAGTGGCGTTGGTCCCTTTGCGCTTGGAGAGCGTGATGGTGACGGCGGGAGATTCCGCGCCGGCGGTTCCAGAGGCACTGCCGCGCGCGTTGGCGAACAGAACATAAGTGTCCGGTTCGGCTGGGCCGTCTTCCAGTTTTTCCACCACGTCGCGCAGGTAGACGGGACGTGCAGCGTGAACTCCGACCACAACCTGGCGCAGGTCGTCGAGACTGGTGAAAAACGAACCGGCCTCGACCTGAAACTCTCGGTTGTCGCGGGAAAAGCTTCCGGCCTGGCCACGGCTGTTGGCAGACTGCAGTTGGGCCGCGACCGAACCCGGTGTGAGGCTATAGGCGGCCAGGCGTTGAGTGTCGAGCACGACCCGCACCTGGCGGGGCTGCCCGCCAATGATCTTCGTCTCCGACACGTCATCGAGCGGCTTGAGCGAATTTTCCAGTTCGCCGGCAACCTGCCGCAGACGGTAGGCGTCGTAGCCTTTGCCCCACAGGGTCAATGCCATGATGGGGACATCATCGATCGAACGGATTTTGATGAGCGGTTGCGAAACCCCCGGGGGAATGCGGTCGAAGTTGGAATAGAGCTTGTTGTAGGTCTGTACGATGGCGTCTTCTTCCCGGGTGCCCACGTAGAAGCGCACGACCAGCATGCTGACGCCGGGATGACTGATCGAATAGATGTATTCGACGCCGGGCACTTCGCGGAGAAGCCTCTCCATGGGAAGGCTGACGCGCTGCGCAACTTCGTCGGAGGATGCGCCCGGCATTTGCACGAACACGTCGAGCATGGGGACGACGATCTGCGGCTCTTCCTCGCGCGGAGTCTTCAGGATGCTGAAGGCGCCGAGGAGCAGGGCGGCCACGATGACCAGCGGCGTCAGTTTCGAATCGATAAAGCCGCGAGCGATGCGGCCGGCCAGGCGCAGGCGGTGCGAGGACGGATTCGGCGGTTTGGGTGGTTGGCCTGTCATCACTCGGCCTCAATGCGTTTGCCGTTCAGATCGAGTTCTCCGGGCTTGACCACAAGACGCTCGCCGCTCTGGAGGCCGGCAAGGATTTCGACGTTGTCTCCGGAGGGTTTTCCCAGGGTGACGTAGCGCAGGTTGGCGACCTTGTTCTGGTCGAGTACAAAGACGCCTTGCAATTGTCCGCGCTCGACCACCGCGGTGCGTGGAATCAGCAGCGATGTCCGGTCGCCACGCGAGAACTCTGCGCGCCCGAACAGGCCGGACCGCAGCCGCTTGTCGGCCGGTAAGTCGATCTTCACCAGGAAACTGCGGGTGGCGACGTCGGCCGCGGGTACGATCTCGCTCACCCTGCCCTTTGTGTCGCCATCCGCGAGAGCGTCCATGACGACGGAAACCGGTTGTCCAATCCTCACGAAACGAAGATCGCTCTCGTTGACGGTGACTTCGAGGCGATAGCGGCGCACGTCCTCGACGGTGAGAATCGGCATGCCGGGACTGGCCAGCGAACCAGCATCGGCCTTTTTGGAAATGACTACGCCATCGAACGGGGCGCGAATCCGCGAGTAGTCGAGCGAAGTGTGAGCCTGGGCCAGTGCGGCCTTGGACTGGGCTTGCTCGGCCAGCGCCATATCGCGACGCGCGAGCGCGGCCTGCCGGCGCGCTTTGATTTCGTCGAACTCCTGCGGACTGACCGACTTCCGTTCGTAGAGGGCCTGGTAACGCTGCAACGTTGACTCAGCCAGGGCAAGGTCGGATTCGGCTGCCGCGAGCTGTTGTTGTGCCGCGTTGCCGGCCGCGGTGGCGCGGTCCACGGCCGAGCGCGGCTGGCCATCGTCGATCAGGACGAGCACCTGACCGCGCTGCACCGAGTCTCCCTCGCGAACCCGAATCTCAACGATGTTTCCCATCATCTGGCTGGAGAGATCGCTGGTCTGGGCCGCGCGCACGGTGCCCACTGACTCCGCCAGGTCGGGGACGTTCGTTTGCTGGATGGCAAGCACGGGAACATTGCGCATGGTTTCCAGCGGAGGCGTGGCGTGCTGCCGCTCACTGGAGCAACCCGAGAGGCTGAAGGCCGCGGCGAGCGTCAATGTGGACAATTTCAATGCTGTGTTCATAGAGTTCATGGCGTCACCACCGGAGATTGCGCGGTCAAGGTTCCGCTGGCCAGTTCGAGGCTGGCGTAGCTGGTATGGAAGTGAAACACGGCTTCCCAATAATCAGTCTGGCTGCGGCGATTAGACTCCTCGGCGCCCAGCAAGTCAGTAATCGTGGTCACTCCGCTTTCGTAGCGGTCCTGATTGATGCGCAGGCTCTCCTGCGCCTGGGCGATCGCCGCACGAGCCACTTCCACCTGCTGCCGGCTGGCATCTACGTCGTAGTAAGCACGCCGGACTTCCAGTCGGACGCCATCGGTGGCTACCTGTTTCATCGCGATCACCTTCTCCTCGAGGGCGCGCTGGCGAGACAATTCCGCCCGCTTTGCTCCGCCCTGAAAAATGTCGATTTGCAATTCGACTCCACCCAGCCAGTTGTTACCACCGCCGCCCGCCACGAAGGTTGGGTTGTCCAGTTCCCAGCCCGCGAAAGCGTTGACCCGCGGGCCGAAGGACGACTTGGCGATGGCCACGCCCTGGTGTTGGGCGGAAGCCTCGGCGTCGACGCGCTTGAGGTCCGGCCGATTCGCGAGGGCCTGTTTCTCGACTTCGGCCAGCACGGGGACGGGCAGCGAGTGCTCGGACAGACTTTCAGAGAGCTGGAAGGTAGTCTCCGCCGGCATTCCCATGGCGAGGTTGAGCTGCGCGCGGGCCAGTTCCAGGTCGTTGGTGGCCCGAATGGATTCCTGCTGCCTCGCGGCCAGGCGTACTTTTGCGGTGAGCAGGTCGGACTCCACCACGAGACCGCTGTCGAACCGCGCTTGGCTGCGCTCGGCGATCGCCTGCGCGGTTTTCACCGATTGCTGGGCGACATCCAGTTGCTTGGCGGCCAGCAACACTTCGTAGTAGGCGCGGACCGCGCGAAAAACAATCTCCTGATTGGTGCGGTCCAACTGGTGCGTCGCGGCCTCATTCATCTGCTTTGCCCGCGTAATTCCGTGCCAGCTGGCAAACGAATCAAACAGGTTCCAGGTTCCGCCAAAGCGCGTGCTGAAGTTGCCGTAGGGGGAGGGCGTGTTCAGCTGGTTCAGCGTGAAATCATTCGCAGTAAACCGCTGCTGGCGTAATTTGCTTCCGAAAACGTAGACCGGATCATTGCCGCTGGTGGCGGTTTCGGAAAAACTCAGGCGGGGCATGAGGAACGAGCGGGCTTCGCGAATATCGGCTGACGCTGCCTTGGTGTCGGCGATCGCCGCCTTGCGCAGCGGATTCTTCTCCATTGCGATCTGCACCGCCTGCGGGAGGGTCAGGGGCGAGGGTTCCGCCGGCGTTTGCGCAAAAGCCGTACTCAAGAGCAGAGGCGTGGCTACCAGACCAAGAGCGAATTTGAAGCGAGCTCTCACCCTTGCACCCCAACTGCCGGAAGCGGCTTCATCCACTCGGTCTTGTCTTCTACGATCTCGTAGGTAGTGTGGAAACTCGCAGTCTTCTGCACCATGGCGCCGACGGAGCAGTATTTTTCCTCGGAGAGACGGATGGCCTCCTCCAGCGCGGCCACGTCGATGTCGAAGCCGGTAACGACATGGTGAATCCGCACCGCGGTGAACACCTGCGGAGGACGCTCGGCCTGATCGGCCTCGACGCGCACTTCGTATCCGGTGACTTTCTGGTGGGCTTCTGGCGCAGAATGGTGACCACGTCGAACGCCGTGCATCCCGCCAACCCGGCGGCCACCAGTTCGATGGGTTTGGGGCCGGTGCCTCCGGCTGCGTCGTCGAGCAGAAAGTCGTGGCCACTGCCGGTGCGCGCGACAAATTGCCGTTGTTGCTTAAGTGGTTGCGTGAGTTCGACTTTACTGGTGATCATGATTGCCTCCAATATCGCTTGCCTGGATCAGTCACGGAATAAATGCAGACGGGTGAGATTTGTTACAGGGAAATTTCGGGGGTGGAGGGGAAACGGAGAGCAAAAGCTTGAACCGCAAAGGGCGCGAAGGAGCGACACGAGTACGCAAAGAAGAGCATTCCTTCTGGAAGAGTCAACCTCTTCGGCAACCTGCGGCGATTTTGCTGGTGGATTACGGAGAGCAAAAGCTTGAACCGCAAAGGTCGCTAAGGATCGACACGAGTACGCAGAGAAGAGGCTTCCCTTTGGAGAGTTAACCTCTTAGTTCAATCTGTGGGATTTTGCTGGTGGATTCAGGTGGTGAGGTTTTTGGTGACCATTTGTTCGTAATCGGCCAGCACTTTCTTGCGAAGGTCGCCAGCCTTCTTGCGATCTGGAGGCTCTGCCGCCGAACTCCGGCATCCCACAATGGTTGCTTCCAGACTCGCGAGAAAGACTTTGCATGGTTCACAGTCGTCGAGATGCTTCTCCAGTTGTTCACAAAGAGAATCATCCAGCTGCTCGTCGAGATAATCGGAGAGTTCGGCGAACATGGCCTTGCAGCGGCCCGGACGCGGCTGCCCGGCGGCGACGGCGCGCGCCGCGCCCGCCTTACCGGGACGCGGGCTCCACATCTTCATCAGTTCTTTGCGCACGAACAGGCGGGCGCGATGCAGCCGTACGCGGACGGTTCCGGCGCGCAGCCCGGTAATCTCCGCAACTTCTTCGTCGGTCAGTCCCTCCATATCGCGAAGCACCAGGACAATCCGATATTGTGGAGGCAGTTTCTGAATGGCAGAGCGGAGACGCCCGGCTTCCTCACTGCGAATCGCAAACATTTCGGGATTGATGCTGCCGTCGGCGCCAAGCTGTTCCAGTTCCTGGCGGTCGGGCATCAACTGCTCGAGAGAGAGCTCCTCCTTGGGAGCGAACTTGCTGCGGCGGCGGCTCATCAGGCATCGGTTCTTGGCCACCTTGTAGAGCCACACCAGGAGCGCCTTCGGACTGTCGAACTTGGGCAGGTAGGGAAGCGACTTGACCAGCACCTCCTGCATGGTGTCTTCCGCATCTTCCCGCTGGCCGCACACCCGCATGCTGAAAGAAAAGACGGTATTTTGGAGCAGAGCCAGAGCTTGCTCCAGCGCCTGATCGTCGCCACGTTGCAGGAGCGCAACCGCCTGTTCGATTTCAGAACGCATGTTTGCCTAACTCTAGCACTTCTGGGGATTGAGCTCAGTGGCGACAACGGTCTATCTGGCATCGCGGACGCAGCGAAATCCCACCGCGCCGGAACGATCCATGCTCGGAGACATCAACAACAATTTGCCGTGTTCCTTCAGGCGATAGGCCTGGGGGAAGTACCAGATGGAGCCCTGCGGCTGGTAGTAGCTGCCGCCGCGGAGGATGGCGGCGCGGGTATGCTCGTCGACAAACTCCTCCGTCCACTGCCAAACGTTTCCGACCATGTCCATTACGCCGAAAGGGCTGGCTCCTTTTGGATGTGCGTCCACCGGATCGGGACCGCGCATGGTGCGGGACTGGTCGGGCGCCGGAACCGCGCCAGGATCCCAGTCGTTGCCCCAGGGATAGAGGCGGCCGTCGACGCTTTGCGCCGCATATTGCCATTCCCACTCATGCGGCAGGCGCTTTCCGGCCCAGGTCGCATACGCTCTGGCATCTTCGAGCGAGACCCACGTCACAGGACGGTTCTCCCATCCGGCCGGATAGGTTCCGTCTCTTCCAATCGCGCAGAAAATTCAGGTCGTCTTTCGGATGGTAGTGCGTGGCGTCGATAAACTTTTTGAATTCCGCGTTCGTGACCGGGTACTTGTCGATATAGAAGGAATCAGCGTGGATGGCGTGCTGGTGCGAGCGCCGGGGAGAATCTTCCCACGGATACTGCACGTCCACTCCCATATCGTTGGAGCCTTCGATTTCGATGCCCGCGACTTCGAAGAGAAAATCCGCAGCGGGAATCTTCATCATGCCGGAGGGTGTGATCGTGGCCGGTTCGGTCGGCGTGATGGGAACGATTTGCTGCGGCAGGAATTTCCACTCGTGCGAGTAGCTCGCCAGCGGAGTGCTGGTCATCTGCTTCATCTTGGTCAACAAACTTTGGAGTTCGGGGCCAGGTGCCTCGCTCGTCGCGTAGATGGCTCCATATCCTTTTGCTTCGAGGGGAAAACTGAGAGCCCAGCGCCCGGCGGCTCGCGCTTCCGGCTTGAGTTCGACGCCGTGATAAACATCGAAATAGCGCGTCCCCGGGCTGGCAGGAATCTCGAACTGATCGCCATCCACGTCATATTCATTGCGGTTCACGATGGTCCATAGAGCCTGATTCCGCAGGGGCCAGCGGCTGGCGAACACTCCATAGCGGAGCATGGGAGCCATCGGTTCCCAGTCCCGGCTGACCAGGAAGGGAGTGAAGGCGCGTTCGATGCTGGCGACTCGCCTTGTGGCCTCGGCGTCACGCGGCGTGATCCCATTCCAGATGCCCCAGATATTCTCCCAGCTTTCCCAGCCCACTCCGTTGAAGAAGGCGAACTGCAGGTCGCTGGTTTTGTCCCGATTCCAGCGATCGGAAATGTTCACCATGTGGCGGGGTTCCAGCCATTTGTACTTATCGACGAGCGGGGTAAAGGGAAACTGGTATTGGCCCCAGGTCATCAGGTTCCAGGCGAGCGCCTCGTCGGAAGGACCGCCTTCCGGTTCGAATACTAGCGGGTGGCCGGACTTGTCGGCGGCCAGCGAGAAAGCCAGAGGGACGCCGTCCTGGGTGTCCCCGTTGATGCCGTCCGTGCCGATTTTGGCCATGAGGCTTGCGATCTCTTCCGGCCATGAGCGATCGGGCGGGCGCGTGCCCTGGTCCCACATCATCATGGGGAAAAGGACGCGCACGTTGCGGCGATGGAAGTCCGCGATCATCTGCCGTACTCCTGCCACTCCGCCGGGCATGCTGCGAATCAGGTCATGCTGATTCCGGTTGTCGATGCCCATGTTGGGATAGGTCGGCCAAATAAGCACCGAATCAATTCCGCCAAACCGCTTCTCCAGGTCGTCGAGGTAGCGGTCCACGGTGTACTTCCCCGCGATGAGATCGTAGAAGTAGCGATCCTGAACCATCATCTGGGGCTGGATGAAACTGGATTGCGTCCACTTGAACTCTGGCCGGTCGTAACGGGCCCCGTCGTAACCGGTGCGGATGCGGCGTTCATCCCGCCAGTGCGTGATGTCGGCGAGCCATGATTCATGATCCGCCTGGGTGCAAGGTTTGATGCCGGCTAACCACAGATCTTTCACCGAGAGACAATCGGGCACGGGGATCTGTTGATCGGTGGGGGAAAAATGCGAATCCTGGGCTCGCGAAATCAGGCTGGAGAGAACAACCAACATAACCATCACAAACCGGATCGGGGATGATTTCATGGCGCCCCATTTTACAGATTTGCGGCGGTGGGTAATCATCTGGTAATGGTCTGAGCGGCCGGTTCCTGCGCTTTCAAGCACTTACGTCCGAGGTTTGCCTACCTACCCATTCGTGCCATATATGGCACGGGTGAGCCATTTACCGGGTCTGGGGGCAGAGTTAGATTGTTCTTGAGCAGCACTTGGGGGAGGGCTGATCAACAGACGTCCCAAGACTCAATCGAGTCTGGGGCGTTTTGTTTTGCGCGCGAAAATCGTGCTATGTGCCCGCATCATCCCCGCACTCCGTGTGGCATCGCTCAGCAACGCCTTGATTCCACGCTCATTCCTGGACACGAATTCCGTTTTCCCTGCATAACGCGCCACCCTAATCGGACCGGCTACCCCTTCATGGTTTCAATGGTGTAGATTGTTTGCGCTCTCCTTTGCCGTGCGTTGGGATAGCTCCGTTATCGACCGGATCGGGCACCGATCGCGGAGGATCGCCCTATGGTTCGCAGAGCGCCCATCGTAGTCGCGTGCCTGGCGGACACGCCACAGTAAACGCTTGACCAGAGAACTGCTGGTTATGATTCCGGCGGTTGCCCAAGGATCTGCTCATGTCCATGCCGTTTGCGCGCCGTGAATTCCTACAAGGAGTGGTGGCTATGACGGCCGTCAAGGTGGCGTCGAGGTTTTCCGTGCTGCCCGATTCCGCTTCGCCCTTCCGCATTTCTGTCATCAACGACGAGATTTCGCAGGACTTCGGCCACGCGTGCGAGGTGGCGTCGCGTGATTTCGGAATGGGCTGGATCGAACTGCGGGGCATGTGGAAGAAGAACATCGTCAACCTCGACGCGAAAGAAGTGGCGGAGGCGCGTCGCATTCTCGAAAAATACCAGCTGAAAGTTACTGACATCGCCAGTCCGCTGTTCAAGGTCGACTGGCCGGGCGCACCGAGATCCAAGTTCCGGGAGGACGGTTCTTTCGGCGCGAACTTCAACCTGGCACAGCAGGATGAAGTGCTGGATAGA
This sequence comes from uncultured Acidobacteriota bacterium, assembly GCA_963709865.1. Taxonomy (GTDB): domain Bacteria; phylum Acidobacteriota; class Terriglobia; order Terriglobales; family Acidobacteriaceae; genus Sulfotelmatobacter. Next base: position 32,041 of record CAVPXW010000016.1, on the reverse strand, counting down.
TCCATCGAAATGGCGAAGGCGTTTCACACTGATCGTGTACGCTGCTTCGATTTCTGGCGACTGGAAGACCAGGCTCCTTACCGCGCCGCCATCAACGAGAAGCTGCGGGACGCTGCCGGGAAGGCGGCGAAGCAGGGCATCATCCTGGTGCTGGAGAATGAATCCGCGTGCAACACGGCAACCGCCGCCGAGGCTGCTAAAGTTTTGAGCGCGGTGCAGACTCCGTCGCTCATGCTGAACTGGGACCCGGGCAACGCCGCCGCCAGCGGCGAGATTCCTTATCCGGACGGCTACAATCTTCTACCCAAGGAGCGCATTGGTCACTGCCACTGCAAAGATGCCGTCAAGAAAGGCAAGGGTTACGACTGGGCGCCGATGGGTGGTGGAATCATTGACTGGGCCGGTCAGTTCAAGGCGCTCAAGCGCGATGGCTACCACTTTGCCGTGAGCCTGGAGACGCACTGGAGCGGCGGCGGCTCGCCCGAACAGTGCTCACGTAAGAGTTGGGCCGGAATGAAGAAGCTGCTGCAAGAGGCGGATGCGCTGTAGACAGTAAGGTTGGAGGGTCGCGTTTTGCAAAGAAGGTTTTTCACGGCGTAGCGACTGAAGGCGGAGCTGATTCTCCGGCAATCGCGGCACGGTTGAGCAGTTTGTCGAAACAGTAAGGATTTGTATCAGGGCATCGCTTTAAGCGATGCCGTCAATGCAGTGAGGGTTACCACGGCTTCAGCCGCTGTTTGGAGCGGAGCAGCAGCGGCTAAAGCCGGAATAGTCTTGATGCCGCATCGGCACGGCTGAAAAGCCGTGCCCTGATACAAACGGACTTTTTCCGCAGCTTTGAATTTTCGGCAGGCTATTTCAGGCCACACAGGGGAGGATCCGATGACCGATCAAACCAGGCGCACTTTTCTGAAGCAGGCTGCTCTGGGAACCGCCGCCGTGCTGGCGTATCCAACTGCCACCGTGCTGGGCGCAAACGACCGTGTCCGGGTGGGCATGATCGGAGTGGGTGATCGCGGCAATGATCTGCTGGGCCAAGTGCGCAACGTCCACGGGGTTGAATTGGTGGCGATGGCGGACGTCTACAGCCGGCGGCGCGATGAGGCGAAGAGCAAGGTTCCCGGCATTCAAACCTTCGACGACCACCGCCGCTTGCTCGACATGAAAGACATTGACGCCGTCATCGTGGCCAGCCCGCTGCACATTCACGCGCGGCATTTTCTCGATACACTGGCCGCCGGCAAAGACCTCTATGCCGAGAAGACCATGACCTGGTCGATTCCGGAAGCCGATAAATGCCTGGCCGCCGCGAAGAATTCCAACCGCGTCGTCCAGATCGGATTGCAGCATCAAAGTGCCGGCTCCCTGACCGACGCCAAACAGTGGATCAAAGACGGGTGGCTGGGGAAGGTGACGCAGGTCGAATCCTGGATGAGCCGCAACACGCCTCACGGCAAAGGCCAGTGGGTGCGCCCGGTTCCGTCCGACTGCACCGCGCAGAATGTGAACTGGAGCGCGTTTCTGAACGGGCGGCCGGAGATTCCATTCGATCCTTACAAACTCATCAACTGGCGCTTGTTCTGGGAGTTTTCCGGCGGCAATTGCGCCGAGAACATGGTGCACCAGATCGCGTGGATCATGGGCGCGCTCGATCTGCCGCTGCCGTCGGCCGCCTCCATGTCGGGTGGAGTCTTTTCGGAAAAAGATGGCCGCGAGGTGCCGGACACCATCGCGGTAACGCTCGATTTCCCCAACCTCGTCGTGACCTGGCAATCCACCTTCAGCAACAAGCACTACGAACTGGGCGACCGCATTCTGGGCAGCGACGGCACGTTTGAGCATCACTTCGAAGAGGCGCTGCAGTACTGGCCCGAGAAGACAAACCGTCCCAGCGGAGAGGCCACGCGCGGTAAGAGCCATGATCAGAGCCACATGGGCAACTGGATCGACTGCATCCGCAGCCGTGGCACTCCCAACGCGCCGGCGGAGATCGGCTACCGTTCGGCGATGGCGGTGCACATGGCCAACCTCTCGTACCGGAATAAGCGCCGCCTCACGCTGGAGGAGGCAAAGGCGATCACGCCGGAGTACTAACCCTCAGCTTTGGCCGGCAGTGAGAATAATGGAGATGGGGAGATCCCTATGATCGGCGCCGTCGATATCGGGGGAACGAAAATTGCGGTGGGGATTGTCGATGACCGCGGGCAGGTGCTTGCCCGGCTGGAATCCCCCACCGACCCGGATCGTTACACGGATGGCATGAATATCATTGCCCGCATGTTGCGCGATACCGCGGGCCAGGCGGGAGTGGAACTGTCCGGCATCGGCATCGGCTCTACGGGCCCGGTCGATCCCATGCGCGGCGAGTTTGGCGATGTCGATTTCCTTCCGGGCTGGCGTGGGAAGAGTCCAGTCAGGGACCTGGCGCAGATCTTCAACCTGCGCGTCGCACTGGAAAATGACGGTGACGCCGCCGCCCTGGCTGAGGCCGGATGGGGCGCGGGCCGGAATCGTTCGCGCCTGATCTATGTGACTGTCGGCACCGGGATTGGCGGGGGAATCGTTATCGACGGTCAACTCTACCGCGGCGTCGACGGCGCCCATCCCGAGGTGGGCCACCACGTCGTCGATCCCGCAGGTCCGGAGTGCTCGTGCGGATTCCGCGGCTGCTGGGAATCGCTGGCCGCCGGTCCCGCCATGGTGGCGTGGCTCGAAGGCCATGCGCCCGCCGGCTATCTGCATCGCAAGGGCATCACGGCCAAGAGAATCTGCGAGCTTGGCCCAACAGGGCGATGAAGTTGCGTTGCAGGCGGTCGAACATGAGGCCTACTACCTGGGCTTGGGCCTCGCCAATCTGATCAACCTGTTTACTCCGGACGCGATCGTGCTGAGCGGCAGCGTCATGAAGAGCGCGCCGCTTTTTCTCGACCGCATTCATGAGGTGATTCGCCGCGGCTGTCGCTTTGTCCCGGCCGAGAAGACGCAACTTACGCTCGCATCTCTGGGAGACGATACGAATCTCATCGGCGCGGCGAGAGTGTGGCACTACCGGTTCGGCCAGTAGCGCCGCCGCCCCGGCGGCTGTCGTGGCGGCGTCTCGCCGCCACTTGCGAGGGCGAGACGCGCTCGCGACCGCCGGCAAGATGCCGGTCCTACTCCGGGACTAGTCTCCGCCTTCCAGTTCCTCCCCGATCTGTTACTGTTTCCAGTCCACTTTTTGTGGGTTGATTTGAGGGAAAGGATGAGAGCCGCGTGATCGTTGGAGTTCCGAAAGAAAGCTATCCCGGAGAACGTCGGGTGGCGCTTGTTCCCGTAGTCATTCCCAACCTCGTCAAAGCGGGACTCGAGGTCATCGTGGAAACCGGGGCCGGCGAGCAGGCCGGCTATCCCGACGCGATGTATGTCGACAAGGGCGCGAAGATTGTGCCCGATCGCGCCGCCGTATTCGGCGCCGCCGACATTGTGGTGCAGGTGCTATGCTACGGATCCAATGACATTACCGGCAAAGCCGACTTGCCTCTGATGCGCCGCGGCCAGACCCTCATCGGATTCCTGCGGCCGCTTGGTTCCGCGGAAGTCGTGCAGCAGATCGCCCAGGCGGGCGTCACCGTCTTTTTCCGTGGAACTCATGCCGCGCACCACGCGCGCGCAGAGCATGGACGCGCTTTCCTCCATGGCCACTTGCTGCGGCTACAAAGCAGTGTTGCTGGCCGCCGAAACCTCGCCGCGAATTTTTCCCATGATGACCACCGCCGCCGGCACCATCACGCCGGCGCGCGTGTTCGTGATCGGCGCCGGCGTGGCCGGACTGCAAGCCATCTCGACGGCTCGCCGCCTCGGAGCTGTGGCTTCCGCCTACGACATGCGCCCCGCCGCCAAAGAGCAGGTGCAGAGCCTGGGCGGACGCTTCGTCGAACTTCCCATCGAAGCCCAGAATGCTCAGGACGCTCGCGGCTACGGCACCGCGCAGGACGAAACTTTCTACGCCCGCCAGCGCGAACTGCTGACCCGCGTGGTCGCGGAAAGTGACGTCGTCATTACCGCCGCAGTCATCCCCGGCAAGAAGTCTCCGGTACTGATCACCGCGGACATGGTGAAAGGGATGGCCCCGGGTTCGGTGATCGTCGACCTGGCCGCCGAGCGCGGCGGCAACTGCGAGCTGACGCGTACGGGAGAGACGGTAAAAGTCCACGGCGTCACGATCATTGGCGCCATCAACCTGGCCACCAGCGTCCCGTATCACGCCAGCCAGATGTACGCCCGCAACGTCACCACGTTCCTGCTCTACATGGTGAAAGAGGGCAAACTGCAGCTGAACCTGCAGGATGAAATCGTTCGCGAAACCATGATCACCAGCGGCGGCGAAGTGGTGAACGCCCGGGTGCGGGAGTTCTTCAAGATGCCCGCGCTGAAGCCGGCGGGTGGCTAGTCTTCAAAGCGTCCGCCTGAACCGGTGGCAACTGCGAAGAGACCGGTAGAACTGAGAACTGGAGTTCAACATGGGTTCCAATCTGATCGACGCACTGTTCGTATTCATGCTGGCGGCCTTCATCGGATTCGAAGTCATCCGCCACGTTTCGCCTCTGCTGCACACGCCGCTCATGTCGCTGACCAACGCTCTCGATGCGATCGCGGTGGTCGGCGCCATTGTGCTCGTGGGCGAGAAGAAGAGCACGTTCGCGACGGTGCTGGGCGTCATCGCCATCGTCGCCGCCACCAGCAACGTGGTCGGCGGATTCTTCATTACCGACCGCATGCTGAGGATGTTCAAAACCAGCCGTCCGACGAACAAGTAACTGAAGCCACAATCATGACCGAGTTTGCCGGAAGCCAGTACCTCATCGAAATCATCTACCTCATCGCCAGCGCGCTGTTCATTCTCTCGCTGAAGTGGATGAGTTCTCCCGCCACCGCGCGCCACGGCATTCTGGCCGGCGAAATCGGCATGGTGCTGGCCATCGGCGGCACGCTGCTGCATCACGGCATCGTCGACTGCAAGTGGATCATCATCGCGCTGGTGCTCGGCTCGGGCATCGGCATCCCGCTCGGCATGGTGCAGATGACGGCTGTGCCGCAGCGGACCGCCCTCAGCCATGCCTTCGGCGCACTCTGCGTCACGCTGGTCGGCACCGCCGAGTTCTATCTGCGCACGCCGAACATCTCGAAGTTCATGATGTCGGTGCTGTCGATGGAAGTGATCCTCGGAGGCCTGACCTTTACCGGCAGCCTGATGGCCGCGGGAAAGCTGCAGGAAATTCTGCCGCAGCGGCCCATCACCTATAAAGGCCAGAACCTCGTCAACTTTCTGCTGTTCGTGGTGGCCGTTGGAAGCGCCGTCTATCTGGTGCTGCATCCCGAAGCGAAAATCTTCTTCCCGATCATCGTCAGCGTGTCGCTGATCTTCGGAGTGCTGCTGGTGATTCCCATCGGCGGCGCTGACATGCCGACGGTGATCTCGCTGTTGAATTCCTACGCCGGTCTTTCCGCGGCCGCCATGGGATTCGTGCTGCAGAACAAACTGCTGATCATCGCCGGCGCGCTGGACGGATCTTCCGGACTGATCCTCTCCATCATCATGTCGAAGGCGATGAACCGGTCGTTCACCAACGTGCTGTTCGGAGCCTTTGGCCAGGTGCAGGCCTCCGCCGCCGCGGGGCAGGAAGCGAAGCCGGTGCGCAGCGCCACGCCCGAAGAAGCCGCCGCGATTCTGCTGGCCGCCAATAAGGTGGTGATCGTTCCCGGCTATGGCATGGCAGTGGCGCAGGCGCAGCACAAAGTGCGCGAACTTTATGACGCGCTCACGAAAAAGGGAGTCGAGGTCCGCTTCGCCATTCATCCCGTCGCGGGACGCATGCCCGGCCACATGAACGTGCTGCTCGCCGAAGCCGACATTCCCTACGACCGGCTCATCGAAATGGACGAGATCAACGGCGACTTTCCGCAGACCGACGTTGCCCTGATCATCGGCGCCAACGACGTGACCAATCCCGCCGCCCGCACCGATCAGTCGAGCCCGATTTTCGGCATGCCCATCCTCGACGTGGACAAGGCGCACACCGTCATGGTCATCAAGCGCAGCATGAATCCCGGGCTTCGCCGGCATCGACAACCCGCTGTATTATCTCGACCGGACGCTGATGCTGTTTGGCGATGCGAAACAGTTCGTGGGCGGCATTGTGCGGGAGTTGGGTGGAGGACACTGATTCTCCAGATGCGACCGCCGGTTTGGTTTTCGTAAAATCTCGAGAGTAGACAGCCCCAATTGACCTTCCTAGACCATGGCATTATCGAACAATCGCGATCTACATCCCGACAATGAGGCGCTCCGTTGGCCGCGGACTCGCGCCCAGCGAGGCCTGAAGGACCTGACTGAACTCGCGGCAGCAGCTGTTGAGCCATTGAACATGGAACGAGTTCTCGACGACATTCGCCTTGTTGAGGCAGTCAATCTCGGGCTGGCAGCAGCCGACCGGGGAGACTTCGTAGAGCACGCGGAAGTGGGAAAGAAGCTAAAGCAGATACTGCGCCCTTGATACGCTTGCGCAGGCTACTGCCGACTATGCTGTACAGGGAAGGCAGGAACGGAAAGGGCACTGCTTCACAGCCGTGACGCCAGGCTTCAGGTGCAATCTGACGGTTCTCGCGCTGTCGTACGATCAGGATCGCAGCACTCGAACTGATCCTGACCGCCCTACCGAATCATGTTTACAGCACGACCACTGCAGCCCTCCATCTCCAAAGTGGTAAATTCTCCTACATCATGCGAAACCTGCTGATTGTCCTTTCCTTCTTCCTGCTTCGCGCTCTTTGCCTCCGCCCAATCCCAACCCCAACTCAACCTGATGCCCATGCCCGCCAGCGTTCAGCCGGGCACAGGGCAATTGCCGATCAACCAATCGTTCTCGGTTGCCGTCACCGGCGCCACGACGCTCGCTGGACGGCGAAGTCCAAAGATTCCAGACCCAGCTTTCCCGGCAAACCGGGATTCCGTTCCGCCCCAAGTCTGGCGCCGCCGCCGACGCTGCAGATCCATGCCGACCACGGCCGCGAAGCCGTGCAGAAACTCGGCGAGGATGAATCCTACGAACTGACCGTCAGCGATTCCGGCGCGAAGCTCACGGCCCCGACCACGCTGGGCGTCCTGCACGGCCTGCAGACTTTTCTTCAGCTCGTGCAAATCACTCCGGCCGGATTCGCTGCCGCCTCGGTCACCATCAAAGATCAGCCCCGCTTTCCCTGGCGCGGCCTGCTGATCGACGTCAGCCGCCACTTCATTCCCATCGACGTGCTCAAGCGCAACCTCGACGGAATGGCCGCGGTGAAGATGAACGTTCTGCACTGGCACCTTTCCGACGATCAGGGCTTCCGCGTCGAGAGCAAGGTGTTTCCCAAGCTCACCGGCATGGGCTCCGACGGCATGTTCTACACGCAGGCACGAGATTCGCGACCTCATCGCCTACGCGCATGATCGCGGCATTCGCGTGATGCCCGAGTTCGACATCCCGGGCCACAGCCGGTCGTGGTTCCTCGGATATCCCGAACTTTCCAGCGGCGCCGGCCCGTACACGCTCGAAGGCGGCGGTATTGATCCGATCATGGATCCCACGCGGGAATCGACTTACAAGTTTCTAGAAAAGTTCATTGCCGAAATGGCGAAGCTGTTCCCCGATGCCTACTTCCACATCGGAGGCGACGAAGTCGACGGCAAGCAGTGGGACGCCAACCCGCAAATTCAGGCCTTCATCCACGCTCACGGCATGAAGAACAATCAGGATCTGCAGGCCTACTTCAACCAGCGCCTGCAAAAGATCGTCGCCAAGAACCACAAGATCATGGTCGGCTGGGACGAAATCCTGCATCCTGATTTGCCGAAGACGATCGTCGTGCAGTCCTGGCGCGGGCAAGCAGTCGCTGGCCGCCGCGGCGAAACAGGGCTACAGCGGCCTGCTTTCGTTCGGCTACTACCTCGACCTGATGTGGCCGGCGGCGCGGCATTATGCCGTTGATCCCATGAGCGATGCCGCCGCGACTCTGACTCCGGAAGAGAAGAGCCCTTATCCTCGGTGGCGAGTCTTGCCAGTGGGCGGAGTGGGTCACTCCCGAAAACATCGATTCGCACATCTGGCCGCGCAACGCGGTGATCGCCGAGCGGCTGTGGTCTCCGCAGCAAGTCACCGACGTCGCCTCGATGTACGCGCGGATGAACGCCGTGAGTCTCGACCTCGAATTCCTGGGCCTGACTCACCGCTCCGCCCGCATGCACATGCTGCATCGCATGGCCGGTCCCGCCGACATTACGGCGCTGCGCATTCTCGCCGATGTCGTCGAGCCGGTCAAGGATTACAACCGTTGGAGCGACTCGAAAGGTCCCATCGACTTCCACGCTCCTCTGACTCGCATGATCGATGCGGTCTATCCCGAGAGCGACACGGCACGCCACTTCAGCGATCTGGTGCAGACCTTCGTGCAGAGCGGCTACAAAGACCAGGCTGCGGAAGCGCAGATTCGCATGTGGCTCACCACCTGGCGCGATAACGATGCGCGGCTGCATCCTTTGCTCGACCAGACATTCCTTCTGCAGGAAGACGTGCCCTTGTCACAGAATCTGTCTGCGCTGGGCATGGCCGGACTGCAGGCGCTCGATTATCTCGACAAAGGCCAGCCTGCGCCCGATTCGTGGAAGACGCCGCAACTCTCCCTGATCGAGCAGGCCAAGAAGCCGATGGCTGACCTGCTGCTCATGGTGGTTGCGCCGGTGCAGCAATTGGTGGAAGCGAGTGCGGGCCAGGTACCGCACAACTGAGTTCGACCACGACCGAGGCGGACGCTGACAGACTCGCGCGTCCAGCGGCCGATATAATCCGGCTCGGTTGGACTCAAGAGGTCAACCTTCGGTTACGGGCATACCCGCCGGGACGCCTGGGTATAGGTTTCGAATCAGTTAGGGCGTGAATTTATAAATCGCGCCGTCGTCTCCATGGCCTCCGTGAACCGTTGCGCCGTAGAAGTTCCCCTTCCAATCAGAGACCATTCCGTTGTAGGCGAAGCCTGGCTTGGGAACTCCCGGGAAGCGGTAGGCCACACTCTCGGTCCACGAACCATCCGCGCCCGGAGTCAGTTTGAAGATGACGCCACAGACACACGAGGCCGCTCCACCATCGCTGGTGGTTCCGTACAGATTACCCGCCGCGTCGGACACGAGGCTGCTGATCGGACTGGCGCCGTCGGTGCCGCCCTTGAAGCTGTAGAGCACGCCCTCGGTCCAGGTTCCTTTCTTAGGGGAGAGTTCGTAGACGGTGCCAAAGTCGTTCGCCCCGGCGTAATAGGTGGTTCCGTAAAGATCTCCCCGCTGGCCGAAGATCAGGCCGCCATAGGGCAGGGCCCCGTCCGGCTGATTCTTGAAGGCATAGAGTGTGGTGAAGCGCCAGTGATCCTGGTGGCGCGCAAGTTCGTACACGGTACCAAATCCATTCACTCCACCCACGGTGCACACGCCATAGAGTCGGTCGCCGACACCGATCAGCAACCGGCCAGCTGAGCCCCCGGCTCCATCCGCTCCGCCGGTGAAGGTGTGAATCACCCGATAGCGCCAGCCTGCGTCCTCCGGCTGCAATTCATAGACGACGCCCATGCCGAACGCTCCACCCGTGGGAGTTGTGCCATAGACATTGCCATGCTTGTCAACGCTCACCGGGCTGCCCGGGCCGGATCCATCGCCGCCGGTAAAGGTGTGAATCACAGTTTGAGTCCAAGTCCCACCTGAATTCGTGACCTTGTACACCACGCCGCATCCGCCCTCGCAGGAGCCTCCGCCGCCGGTGACGGCGGTACCGTAGAGATTGCCCTGCGCATCGAGAGTGACGCCCTTGTAGGGCTCGCCACCATCGGCCCCGCCGCTGAAGTTGTAGAGGACGGTGTGAACGCCCGAAGGTGTGACCCGGAAGACGGTCCCGCCTCCTAAGGCTCCGCCTTGTACGGAAGTGCCGTAGAGATTGCCCGCCGGGTCCATCACCAGCTCAGTGTCGGTGTACTCGCCGTCGGCGCTGCCCGCGAAACTGTAGATTAATTTAGTCCTGCTCGCCGCCCAGGCAGCGGTGGCCAGCCATGCGGCCGCCGAGCCAATGGCCAGAATTCTGCTTGCCGAACGCAAGACTCGTATGCTCCCCATAGCCCCTCCAGTGGAAGACACTCGTGGATTGCAAAACAGGCTACGTCACCGGTAGCGGAGTAGAACTGTAGCACCGAAACCCTGCAAAAGCACGCCTTGACGACGGAATATACAAATGATATCATGATATCATTCAAGCGCAGGAGGCTGGTCCGGCCATGGCACAGTTTGTAGTCCGCAAGCTCGAAGACGGGGTGAAGGCTCGCCTGCAGCGCCGTGCCCGGTGTCATGGCCGCAGCATGGAAGAGGAGGTGCGCGACATACTGCGTAACGCGGTGAATGAGCCAGACTCTCCCGCCGTTGGACTGGGAACAGAAATCGCAGCCTTGTTCGCCAGGAAAGGTCTCGACTTCGATATTCCCGAACTTCGAGGTCACGAAGTTGAGCCTCCGTCCTTTGACGAATAGTGCTTGATCGATGACCATCCTCGACACGAACGTGCTTTCGGCACTCATGCGGGTGACGCCCGACAGGGACGTTGTCGCATGGCTCGACCACCAGCCCCGAGAGTCGATCTGGACCACCTCGATCACCGTTCTAGAAGTCAGATTCGGACTCCAGATTATGGCAGCGGGAAAGAAGCGTTTCGCATTGCTCCAGGCATTCGAGTTGGTACTCGACAAAATGGGCCATCGTGTCGCTGACTTCGATGTTCCAGCTGCGCAGCAAGCCGGCGATCTGATGGCAGCACGGCAAAAGAAAGGCCGGCCGGGCGACCTGCGCGACAGCATGATTGCCGGCATCGTGATCTCCCGGCACGCCACTCTGGCCACGCGCAACACCACCCATTTCAGTGACATTTCCGCGACCGTTGTGAACCCATGGGCCGCATAAATGAAGGTGCGGCATGATATTCTATTAACTCCAGCTGCGCACCGTCTTGGCGGAATTCCCCGCAGTCCCTGAAGAAGTTACAAAGAAACCATGCTTTCAGTCAGCAATGTGTCCATGCGCTACGGCGCCAAAATTCTGTTCGACGAAGTTTCCACGGCGTTCACGCCGGGCAAGCGCTATGGCCTGACCGGGCCGAACGGCGCTGGCAAGTCCACCTTCATGAAGCTGCTCAGCGGCGAACTGGAGCCGCAGAAGGGCACGGTGGTCCGGCCCCGCAAGCTCGGAGTCCTGAGCCAGGACCAGTTCGCCTTCGACGCCTATACCGCGATCGACACCGTCATCATGGGCAACAAGCGCCTGTGGGCGGCCATGCAGGAACGCGACGCCATCTACGAGAAGCCCGAGATCACCGACGCCGACGGCATGAAACTCGGCGAACTGGAAGGCATTGTCGGCGAAGAAGACGGCTACACCGCCGAGAGCGACGCCGCCATCCTGCTGCAGGGGCTCGACATTCCCGACGAGGCGCACACCCGCAAGATGGGCGAACTGCAGGGCGGACAGAAAGTTCGCGTCCTGCTGGCGCAGGCTCTGTTCGGTCATCCCCAAGCACTGCTGCTCGACGAGCCCACGAACCACCTGGATCTGGACTCCATCCACTGGCTGCAGGGATTTCTGAACGTCTATGACGGCGTGGTGATCGCGATCTCGCACGATCGCCACTTCCTCAACAGCATCTGCACCCACATCGCGGACATCGATTACGAAACCATCATCACCTACACCGGTAGCTACGACGACATGGTGGTGGCGAAGACCCAGGTACGCTCGCAGATCGAATCGCAGAACGCTCAGCGCGAAAAGAAGATTTCGCAGTTGAATGAATTCATCGCCCGCTTCGCGGCTGGCACGCGGTCGAGCCAGGTGCAGTCGCGCCGCAAGGAAGTCGAGCGCCTGCAGGTGACAGAACTGGCCAGGTCGAACATCCAGCGCCCCTTCATCAAGTTCGAGCAGAAGCGACCCTCAGGCAAGCACATCCTCGAAGTTGAGCACTTGGGCAAGTCGTATGACGATAAGCAGGTCATTCGCGACTTCACCGCCAGCATCACCCGCGGCGAGCGTATCGCGCTCATGGGACGCAACGGTGCAGGGAAGACCACGCTGTTGAACGCCCTGCTGGCGAATTCTCCGACCACGCCGGAAGCCGAACTGCGCAAGACCAGCGGTTACGACGGCCCCTTCGTCGACTCCGGCAAAGTGATCTGGGGACACGAAGCCTCGATCGGCTACTTCGCGCAAGATCACCGCAGCCTCATCGCCGGCGGCATGACCGCGATCGAGTGGCTGCATCAGTGGGACGGTTCCGCCGTGACCGAGGAACTACGCGGAATTCTGGGGCAAATGCTGTTCGCCCGCGACGAAGCTACGAAGTCGACCAGCGTGCTCTCCGGCGGCGAAGCCGCACGCCTGCTCTTCTGCAAGCTGATGCTGCAGAAGCCGAACGTGCTGGTGCTGGACGAGCCCACCAACCACCTTGATCTCGAGTCCATCAACGCCCTGAACATCGCGTTGCAGCGCTATCATGGGACGGTTTTCCTGGTCACCCACGATCACGATCTGATCGACGAAGTCGCCACGCGCATCTGGCACTTCGAGAGCGACCACAAGATCACCGACTTTAAAGGCACGTACGAGGACTACCAGTCGGCCGTGGTCGCGGTGTAGCCTTGGTGGAGGGACCGCGAACATAGCGCTCCACCGTGCGTTTTCAGCGCCGCGAAAAGCGATAAGAATCAACAGGGCTTCAGCCCGGGGCGCATTTGCACCATTTCCGCTGCATGTAAATTAACCAGGTTCTCCACAGTTTTTTGCACCGTTTGCTGTTGCGTTTGCTGCCGCAAGTTGAAGATAATGCTTGCGAACTCTAGTTGTACGGGCCGTTGCGTACTACCGTGTACAGTCGAACCGATTTACTGAGGATTCTTCACGTAACTCCGCGCCAGTTGGCGAACTGGGAGCGGAACGGTCTGATAACGTCTGCCGAAGCCTATTCTTTTTCCGATCTGCTGGAAATCAAGAAGGTTCGCGACCTGTGCGCGATGAGCGTGCGTCCAGCGGTGATTCGCCAGTCGCTCGATGCCATGCGCAAGCAGGCCTCGGGCGTGGAGAAGCCGCTGCTCGAGGCCAGTGCCAGTCTACCGCGAAACACCGCGTAGCGTTCCGGCACGACGGCAAGCTGCTGGAGCCGATCGCGGGCCAGTTCCTCATGGATTTTTCCGAGCGCGAGAAAGTACTGACCAGCACGCCGGTGCCGAAGTCCGAGTACAGCCCGCGCGAGAATGAGGTGACCGGGTGGTTCGCGCGCGGCATCGCCCTGGAAGAAGATCCCAGCACGCAAACGGACGCGATTGCCGCGTATCATCAGGTTCTCGAGATTGATCCCGCGCACGCGGCCTCGCATATCAATCTGGGCACGCTCTATTACAACCGCCAGGATTTCTCTCTCGCCGAAAGACATTACCGTCACGCCATTGAATCCGACCCGCGCTACTCCCTCGCCTACTTCGACCTCGGCAACGTGCTTGACGAGACTGGCCGCGTGCACGAGGCAATTCAGACCTACAAGACCGCCCTGCAACTGGCCCCGACCTACGCCGACGCGCACTACAACCTGGCGCTGGCCTACGAAAAGATCCACGAGCCCCGCAAGGCACTCAAGCATTGGCAGGCTTATGTGAAGCTCGACACTTCAGGCCCGTGGTCGGTACACGCCCGCAGCCAGATCAAGCGCATCCTGCAGGCCGACGGCCTGAAGCTGGTACATTCCCGTCCCCGATAGATCTGACGAACCTTGAACCACGAAGGGCACGAAGTCTTACGAAGTTGTCTCCGCATGATTTTCCTTCGTGATCCTTAGTGGCCTTCGAGGTTAAGTTCTTTTCAGCAAGTGCTAGAATTACCGGTTTGCCATCCTAAGCTCTTGAAGGTGCCTCCATGTCCGAGACCACGCTGCAGGCCGCCGTTCCCGCCCCTCTGACGACGCTCACTGAAGACGAAATTCTTTTCCGCGACAACATTCGCCAGTTCGCCGACGAGAAGATCCGTCCCCTGGTGAAGGAGATGGACGAGAAGGCAATCTTCGACAAAGACCTCATCCATGATTTCTTCCAGCTGGGCCTGATGGGCATCGAGATTCCCGAGCAGTACGGCGGAGGCGGCGCCAAGTTTTTTGAGGCCATCCTGGCCGTGGAAGAACTGTCGCGCGTGGACGCATCCTCCGGCGTCATCGTCGACGTGCAGAACACGCTGGTCAACAACGCCCTGCTGCGCTGGGGCAGTGAAGAGCAGAAGAAGCGCTTTCTGCCCAAGATGGCCACCGAGACGGCAGGAGCCTATGCCCTCAGCGAGGCTGGTTCCGGCTCGGACGCTTTTGCCTTGCAGACGCGCGCCACGCTCAAAGGCAGGAGTACGTACTAACCGGCCGCAAGCTCTGGATCACCAACGCCAAAGAAGCGGGACTATTCGTGCTCTTCGCCACGCTCGATCCCAGCGCCGGATACAAGGGCATCACGGCATTCCTGGTCGATAAAAACTTCCCCGGATTCACGGTAGGCAAGAAGGAAGACAAACTCGGCATCCGGGCATCGTCCACCTGCGAACTGATTCTGGAAGACTGCCGCGTCCCCAAGGAGAACGTGCTGGGCGAGCCCGGCAAGGGTTACAAGATCGCCATCGAGACCTTGAACGAAGGCCGCATTGGCATCGGCGCGCAAATGATTGGCCTGGCCCGCGGCGCCTGGGAGTTTGCCTGCAAGTACGCCGTTGAGCGCAAGCAGTTCGGCAAGGCCATCTCTGAGTTCCAGGGCATCCAGTTCCAGATCGCACAAATGGCCACCGAGATTGAGGCCGCGCGCCTCATGGTCTACAACTGCGCGCGCATGAAGGATGCCGGCGTGAACTTCGTCAAGGAAGCCGCCATGACCAAGCTCTTCGCCTCGCAGGTCGCCGAGCGCGTGACTTCGCTGGCCATCGAAATCTATGGCGGGTACGGATTCACCAAGGACTATCCCGTCGAGAAGTACTGGCGCGACGCCAAGATCGGCAAGATCTACGAAGGCACGTCGAACATGCAGTTGGCGACCATCGCCAAACTGGTGCTGGGCAAATAGAAATACCGCGCCCGCGTCTCCAGTCCGTGCTACGGAGTGAAATGGAATTCGACGGGCTCCCTGGATTCAGGGCCAGGGGCAAATTTCCACTTGGAGACGGCATCTTGCGCAGCCTTGATCAGCAACGGGCTGCCGCCCACGGGTTCAACGGTCTTCACCTCTCCGTCTGCGGCCACCACCGCAATCACTTTGACGGTGCCTCCGAGGCTCATCCTTCTGGCGACGTCTGGATACGAGGGAGGTGCTTTCCGGACGATCCGGCGCGTGCTTTCGGTGGAAGATTGTTGGCTTTGGGCCGCTCCCGCTGGTCCAAAGCAGTAGGAGATGAGAAGAAGCAGTATTAGAACGTACCGCATCCGCATGATAGCGATCCCTGAGATAGAGGAGTTGTATTCCGAACTTCTATGAAGTGATTCTAAGAGAAGGCGGCGTTGCGGAAAAGTAACCGCAGTAACCAAGGTTACGCAGAAACAGGGTGCGTGGCTTGCCGACGAAGAGGCCCCTCCCAGGGCTCTTCTGCGGGCTCAGTGCCCTGGAAAGCCGTGCTGGACGGGCTGTTTGCTCGGGCTGGCATTCGCACCGCCAGCCAATCAGGGTTGCTCATTATGTGCATCGAGTTGCACATCGTGCAATCCTCGCTCCCCCCTTGGCTACCGATAACCATCCTGATATCAGGTATTTAACTGGCCTTCCCCTGTTGGCTCGCTGGATGCAATTCCCCAGGTGCCCGCGCGTTCGGGGCGAAGACCGGGGTGCCAATTTGACGACGATATTCAGGACCGACGCCGTACCCGCCGTTTACACGATTGACGCTCCCGCAGCTCCCAAGAAACGCGGCTGGCTGCCGTTGCTGACCGTGCTGTTCCTGATCTCCTACGGCTTGATGACCATGCTGATCGTAGAACAGGGACGGACCATCGAATCGCAGCGCGCCCTGATTCGTGAGCTCTTCCGCGACAGCACCGAATTGTCCGCCGTGAAAATGAAGGCCCTGCAGGAACACGCCCAATTGCCACCGGCAAAAACCCAGGCTCCAGTGACCCAAATCCCGTCGGCCCAGGCTCCGTCGACCCGTGTACCGTCAACCAGTATCCCGTCAACCCAGGCACCAGGCAGTCAGGCCCCGTCTTCCCAGGCAGGATCGCAACATCGCGCGCAGAGCCAGGCGGAAAAACAGAAACCCGAGTTCCGGATGCCGTCGAAGCCGGCGTCCGATCTGGTGGATGATCGCCGGGCCCTGATCACGATTTAAGAACAGGATCAACGGTCAGCACGAAGCGTTAAGAACCTGAACACTGCAGCACTTTCGTTCTGTGACTGAGCAGTAGAAAGTCGGAAAAACAATGAAGGTCCTGACCCTAGCCTTGTTGTTCAGTCTGCCGGTTACTCCATGGGCTCCGCAAAAATCCCTGCGGCAACCTTCCACCCAGATCACCAAACACACCAAGGGCGGACGCTGGTATTTCGCGGCCTCCGGCCATGCTGTCTACTGCTACGGTCCGGTGATGACTCTGCCCCGGGCCAACGGGGACCTGCAGCGTGTCGCCACCTTCTGCCGCGACGGCAGCGCGGTCGTTCCGCTCAAGGACTAGAACGTCCCTGCCTGCCGGTTTTGTTCCCGCGCGCGGCACGCAACCGGCAATCAGCAACCAGCAATCAGCGCGGATGCCGACCTCGGATCAAGCGTCCGCGAGACGTTGGCGTGCATCCAATCCCCATCATGCCCGAGCTACCCGAAGTCGAAACCATTGCCCGCGGCCTCGCCAAGCGGGTTACCGGAGACGTGGTCGAATCTGTCTGGCTCGGCCAGAAGAAAGAACCGCTGAAGTCGCCCGCATCGGCCATTGCCGAGGCCCTCGAACACAGACGCATCGCCGCCGTTCGCCGCATGGGCAAGCACATTGTCTTTGACCTTGAACCGGATCATGTGGCGCGGGCGTCCTCGCCCGCGAAGAGCCGGAGAGCAGATCGAAAGCCTAAGGGACAGGTAGTCACGTCGAGAGAGGCGACGTCAAGCCCGCAGGCAGTGGCGGGCGATGGCCCCCCCCACGCGAAGCAATGCCCAGTGGATCGTCCACCTCGGCATGACCGGCAGCCTGCGAGTGTGCGAACCACAAACGGAAGTAGTGAAGCACACCCATGCCATTCTCCGTTTGTCCTCGGGCCGCGAACTGCGCTTCGTCGATCCGCGCCGCTTCGGCCGTCTGAGCGTTGCCCCGGCGGGCGACTTCGACGCTGCCGGCATCGAACCGCTGGAGGCCGATTTCGATCGCTTCCTCGCGTTATTCCGCGGCCGCAAGACTCCCATCAAAAGTGCGCTGCTCAACCAGAAACTCCTGCGCGGCGTGGGCAACATCTACGCCGATGAATCGCTATTCCGTGCCAGCCTCCGCCCCCGCCGCCGCGCCGCGACGATCACCCGCGACCAACTGGGCAAGCTCCTCATCGCGGTGAAAGAAGTGTTGAACGAAGCCATCGCCCTCGGCGGCTCCTCCATTTCCGACTACGTTGACGCCGATGGCGAAGAGGGATTCTTCCAGCTCCAGCATCGCGTCTACGGCCGCGAAGGCGAGCCCTGCCTCGTCTGCAAGACGCCCATCAAGCGCATCGTGATCGCCGGCCGCAGCAGCCACTACTGCCCCAACTGCCAGAAGTAGAGAAGCAGGTGTCGTCGTTCTTCCTTCGTGTACCTTCGCGTCCTTAGTGGTTAAGAGTTTTTCTTTCCCGGCAGCGCAGCCCGAAGAAAACCCGCCTCAGTTCTGATACCCTTCTGCCCATGCCAGATTTTTCCATCGGAGTCGATCTCGGCGGCACCAACCTGCGCATCGCCGCCATCAGCACGGACGGTCAGCTTCTCGAAAAAATCACGCTCGGCGTGAAGGTCGCCCTCGGACGTGACCATGTCATCGGAGAAATGTGCGACGCCATTCACCGCTTGACCGAGCAATATCGCGGCAGCGGGAGGTTTGTCGGCGCCGGCATCGGCGTCCCCGGCATCATCGACATGGAAACTGGCATGATGCGGAAGTCCGCCAACCTTCCCGGATGGTCCGACTATCCCGTGCGCGATGAAATCGAGCGGCGCCTGGGCGCCCGCGTGTTCCTCGAGAACGACGCCAACGTAGCCGCCCTCGGTGAAAAATGGCTGGGCGCAGCCCGCGACGTGGCCAACATGGCGATGGTGACCCTGGGCACCGGCATCGGCGGAGCCATTATCCTGGATGGGAAAATCTTTTACGGCATGAATGGCATGGCCGGCGAGTTTGGACACGTCACCATCGAACCCAACGGCGTTCCTTGTGGCTGCGGCAACCACGGTTGCGCCGAGCGTTATGCTTCCGCGACCGCCGTCGTGCGCATGGCCCGCGAGGCGATTGACTCCGGTCAGGCGCCCGCGCTCGCCAAGGCCGCGAGTTCCGATGCCGAGTTCAGCGCCAAGTCAATCTACAATCTCGCGATCCAGGGAAACGAAGACGCGCAACGCATCTTCCACCGCTTCGGTGGGTCCCTGGGGATGCTGCTCGCCGATCTCGTGAACGTCCTCAACCTGGATATGTTCGTGATCGGCGGAGGAGTGGTGAGCGCGTGGGACGCGTTCGCTCCGCCCATGTTCGCCGAATTGCGCGAGCGCTCTCTGGTCTATGCTGCCACGGCCCCGGAAGATCCTGTGGGCAAGAAAGAAGGCGCCTCGGCGCAGATTGCCGCCTATACGCGCAAGAAGACCATCATCACCCGCGCCCTGCTGGGAAGCGACGCGGGCCTCTACGGCGCTGCCAGAATCCCCGCGTCGTAAGATCCGAAAGTCAGTGGCATACCGCTTCCAGCCGCGAAGCGCCGAAAGAATACAGCCCACGCCGTAAGCCGTGGGCGAACGGGTCAAGATCGAGCGGGCCCAATGGGGCGGAAGAAACGATTGTGTTTTCGCAACCCGCCGAAGTTCCCAGCGCAAACAAAATGTCACCCCTGCAACGTTCCGCGAATCTTGCTCGCCGCACTCAGAAGAACCTGGTTCTGCTCCGGCGTCCCGATGCTCACGCGAATACACGTCGGCGCGCCCCACCCGCCCAACGGGCGCACGCTGATCCCTTCGCCCCGCAGGCGGCCCGCGAAGGCGGAGGCGTCTTCCCGAACGTCACAATATAAGAAATTTGCAGTGGTGGGATTCACGCGGTATCCCAACTCTGACAGCCCGACTCCCAGAATCCGTGCCTGTACCGCATTGTTCGACACCACGCGTCCGATATGGTCCTGATCACCCAGGGCCGCCACGGCAGCAGCCTGCGCCACCGACGAAACCGAGAACGTATCGCGCATGCGCGCGCAATAGGTCAGAAGCTCTGCCGGTCCTAAACCGTATCCCACGCGCAGTCCAGCCAGCCCATGAACTTTCGAAAAAGTTCTCAGCACGAGCACGCTGGCGCCCCGCCGGAGATAATTCAGGGACCCGGAATACTCAAGCTTGCGCAGCGCGGCGAAGTGCATGGCAAACTCGTAGTAGGCCTCGTCCAGAACCACCACCACATGCCCGGGAACTTCGCTGATGAACTGGTCGACGGCCGCGGCCTCGAGCATGGTACCGGTAGGATTGTTGGGATTCGCCAGAAACACGATGCGCGTATCTTCGTTGATCGCTTCCAGGATTGCGCCCAGATCACACCCATCGCCGCGCATCGGAACTTCAATCAACTGTGCTCCGGTGGCGTGCACCGCCATCGGGTAAACGATGAACGACCGTTCGCTGGTCACTGCGTTCAGCCCCGGGGCCAGCATGGTCTGGCATAACAGCCCCAGCAACGCGGTCGAGCCCGCGGTCACCAGAACCTGCTCCGGCGGCACAGCATGGTACACAGCCAGTTTGTGACGCAACTCAGCGCAGTCGTCGTCGGGATAGGAATTTGCCGAGGCCAGCGCCGAGCGCATCGCCTCCATCGCGCGCGGCGACGGGCCAAAAGGATTTTCGTTGGAATCGAGCCGGATGAGCCGGGATGCAGCGGCCGGGGGTGCCTGCTTGGGGGACGGGGCCGGAAGGTAGCCGCCCATCTCGCGGGCGGGCTTCGAAATCAGATCAAAAAATCGGCTCATGCTCGCCGCATATCATGACGCGGATTTCTTACTGCTGGTCGCGCCAGTCTTGCTGGCGGAGTTTAACCGTTCCACTTCCTTCAACGTGAGCGATCGAAACTTGCCCGGCGGAACATCGAGCGTGAGCGGTCCATAACGCACGCGCTTGATCTTTTCCACGTGATGCCCCACCGCCTCAAACATGCGCCGGATCTGCCGGTTGCGCCCCTCGATCAGCGTAATCTCGTACCACGGGTTCGCCGCTTCTTTCACAACGCGCACCAGAGCCGGGCCGGTCTTCACCCGCTTGCCGTCATCGGTCGCGATGGAGACTCCCGCCCGCAGCTTGGCAATCGCTTCTTCCTTGGGCGTGCCCGCGACTTTCACGACATAGGTCTTGGCCACATGGGAAGCCGCCTTCATCAGGCGATGCGCGAGTTCGCCATCGTTGGTGAGCAGCAGCAACCCTTCGCTGGCGTAGTCCAGTCGCCCGATGGGATACACGCGTCCCTTGACGCCGCGAATCAGGTCCATGACGGTTGGCCGTTTTTCCGGATCGCTCATGGTGGTGACGTAGCCCTTGGGCTTGTTGAGCAGGAGGTAGACGTGGCGCTGCGCTCCATGAAGAAGTTTTCCGTTGACGCGCACGTGGTCCGTTTCCGGATCGGCCTTGCTACCCAGTTCCGTGACCACCGTCCCGTTGACCTGCACATGGCCCGACGAGATCAGTTCCTCAGCCTTGCGGCGGGAAGCGACTCCGGCAGCAGCGATAATCTTTTGCAGGCGTTCCAACGGCATAAATGAAATTCCAAATCTAGGCGGCAACCGAACTGCCGCGCCCGTGAAGTAAATGGGTTCCGAGCCCCGGATGGGCGAAAACAATTTAACCCAGCGCTTCAGCGCTGGGTAGGTAAACAAGAAAAGGAACAAGTCCCGGAGAGCCTGCCCTGAGCGCAGTCGAACGGGGACGACACAAGCGAACGCTAGCCCGCCTTCTCCGCTTCCGAAACGCCCTCGCTCGCCGGTTCCGCCTCGGGCGCCTCACCCGTCTGCACAACGTCCACGGCTGACCCCGCACTCTCCGCCGGAATCAACTCCGCCTGAAACGATTCCGCCACCAGCTTCTCGAACTCCTCCATGCTGGGCAATTCGTTCACATCCTTCAGCCCAAACCGCATCAGGAATTCCTTCGTCGTCTTGTAAAGAATCGGACGCCCGATCACCTGCTTGCGCCCCGCGGTGGTAATCAGCTTGCGGTCGAGCAAAGTCCCAATCACGCCGCCAGAATCGACGCCGCGAATGTCATTGATCTCCGGCACGGTGACCGGCTGCTTGTAAGCAATCACCGCCAGGGTTTCGAGCGCGGGCAGCGAGAGCCGGATCGGCGGCTTCAAACTCTTGGCAAACGCCCGCACCACTTCGTGCTGTTCCGGCTTGGTCGACATGCGGTATCCGCCCGCGACCTGGCGAATCTCGATGCCGTGATCCGGTGCGCCATATTCCCCGACCAGTTCTTCCAGGCTGGAACGGACGCGCGACTTCATGGCAGCCTCGTCCGCCGCTCCTTCGGCGATGACCGTCTCCTTCACCAGCTGGGTCATCTGCTCCAGCGTAATCGGCGTCTCCGCCGCGTAAATGATGGCTTCGAGTTGAGCTTTAAGACTCATAGTCAGTGGCCGGTTGCCTCATCTCCAGTCGTCGCGTACCGCCGACTGTTCATTCATAATCTCATCGAAGTGCGTATGCTTGCGCACCGCGATCTCGCCGAACAGTTTTTCCTGCCGCACCTGGATCGCCTGCAGTCGCACCATTTCCAGCAGAGCCAGGAACATGCACACCAGCGCCTGCCGCGACGGAACTCGCATCAGCAGCTGCTTCAGCCGGATCGGCCGGTCCTCCAGCGACAGCCGCCGCCGCAAATAGTCGATCATCTGCCCCACGGTGACGGTCTCCTCGTCGACATTGAGCACCGGACGCGTGCGCACCCGCTCCAGCACCTGCTGAAACGTTTTCACCAGATCGATCACGTCGGCGGCAATCTCCGGCTCGGTGCCTTCCGCCTCCATGAATTCCTTCAGCGACGGATTCGACAGCACCGCATCTTCGATCTGCTGCTTCTGCAAAAGCATCTGGGCCGCCGACTTGAACTTCTCATGCTCCAGCAGCCGGTTGACCAGTTCGCCCCGCGGATCTTCCTGTTCCTCCGCGGTTGCATCGGGATCGCGGGGCAGCAGCATCTTCGACTTGATGTGGATCAGCACCGCGGCCATGTAAATAAATTCGGCGGCCACGTTCACATCGAGTTCGCGAATCTTCTCCACGTACGCCAGATACTGCGCCGTGATCTTCGCGATCGGGATGTCATAAATGTCGATGTCCTGCTTGCGGATCAGATCCAGCAGCAGGTCGAGCGGCCCTTCGTAGACATCGCCCACCGCGACGGCAAACGGGGAATCGCTCTCTTCCTTCTTCGCCGCATCCTTGCCGGGCTTCGCGCCAGCAACGATCGCCGGAGACACTGCCGCCGCGTCATCCCGGAAACGATTTTTGTTCTTCGCCGTCATTGTTCCCGGTCATCCTAGCGAAAGCGATCTTGCACTCTGTCCGTTCGGCTGCCACCTGTCATCCTGAGCGAAGCGAAGTGACCTATGCACTCTGCCTGCGACGATCTACCGCCCCGCGGTGCCCCATCCGTCGGTTCTTTGCGACAGATCTGCCCTCAGTTTCGCCGGGGAGGCGTCTACTTCAGCGCCTCATACCCGAGCGACATTCCCATTGCCGCGCGCACATCGCTCCATCGTTTCGCCCGCCGCCTTGCGCGCCCGCTCCGTGCCAGCTTCCAGAATATCCCAGGCGAGCCGCGGATTCTCCTCGAATTTCTTGCGCCGCTCCTGCATCGGATTCAGCAGCTTCACCAACGCATCCGCCGCCCAGCCTTTGCACTCGATGCAGCCAATCCCCGCCGACCGGCAGCCCTCATTCACCTTGGCCATCGTGCCCTTGTCGCTGAAGATCTTGTGCAGATCGCCCACCGGACACACATCCGGATTCCCCGGATCCGATCGCCGCACCCGCGCCGGATCGGTCACCATCGTCTTCAGTTTCTGCCGCACCACCGGCTCCGGATCGGTCAGCATCACCGTGTTCCCGTACGACTTCGACATCTTGCGCCCGTCGGTGCCGGGCAGCTTGGCGAGCCGGAGTGAGCAACGCCTGCGGCTCAGGGAAACACTGTCCTTGCGCGATCGAGCACCATAGAACCCGTTAAACCGCCGCGCAATCTCCCGCGTCAGCTCCACGTGCGCCACCTGATCTTCGCCCACCGGAACGAATCGGCCTTGTAAATCAGAATGTCCGCCGCCTGCAGCACGGGATATCCCAAGAAATCCGTACGTTCCCAGATCCTTGTCCTTGATATTCTCCCGCTGCTCCTTGTACGTCGGCACGCGCTCCAGCCATCCCAGCGGCGTGATCATGGAAAACAGCAAGTGCAATTCCGCATGCGCCGGAACATGCGACTGGATGAAGATCACCGACTTCTCCGGATCGAGCCCCGCGGCCAGCCAGTCCAGCACGACTTCGAGCGAATTCTCCTTTATCCGCGACGTGTCGGCGTAATCGGTCGTCAGACGCATGCCAGTCCGCCACGCAGAAAAAGCATTCGTACTCGTCCTGCATGCGCACCCAGTTTTGCAGCGCGCCCACATAGTTGCCCAGGTGCAGCTTTCCGGTCGAGCGCATGCCACTGAGCACGCGTTTGCGAGATTTGGAGGAGGATGTCATCTCTAGTGAAGCCCCGCGCCGCGAAACACTACCGGAGATGCGGCTGCCGGCACGGATCAGATGTTGAAGTGTCATGCAGGGCTGAATTCGATACTAACATGCGAAAAGCCCGTTTGGCGCAGGAACGAAGCGATCCAGATGTGGACAGAATGTGGGGACAGCCGCCCTCGGCTGTCCGCCGGGCGCAGCCCGGCGATGCCGCCCGCGCCATCGCCGTGATCCTTACTTTTTCTCCAGCGCCCGCCGCAACTCCTCCGGCGCAATCGACTTCACCTTGATCGGCTTGGCCGGAATTCCGCCCACAATGTGATAAGGCGCAACGTTCTTCGAGGCCACGCCCACCGATCCCACAATCCCATGCTCTCCGACCTTCACTCCGCTGAGCACGGTTGCGTGATACGTCACCCGCGCCCGCGGTCCAATCTCCGTTCTTGTGGTTGTCCACGATCATGCCGTCGTTCAGATCATGCGAATGCGAGTACACGTTGGCGTAATCGGAAATCGAGCTGCCTTCGTGAATGACGATCTCCCCGCGGTCATCGAGCAGCACATATTTGTGGATGGTGCAGTTGTCTTCGACGGTCAGGTTGTAGCCAAAGGAAAACTCGACGTTGTGGAAAATCTTCACGTTCTTGCCGCAGTGCTTGAAGATATGCCGCGCCAGCATGGCGCGCACGCGGTATCCCAGCCAGTGATTCAGCCCCACCGGCGACCGGTCGTACATCATCCAGAACCAGATCAGCGGCTTGCGCTCGGCATATTTCACCGCGTCCACGTCGCCGTAATATTCCGGCTCCAGCGTCGCATTGCGCGGATCGAAGGAATGCACCAGCACTTGCTCCGCCATCGCCCCGTCCGGGGCCGCATAGGGCCGTCCCAGATAAAGTTGATGCAGCGCATCGCACACGACGTCGCTGCGATGCTCCGGATCGCGGTTCATGAATTCCTGATCGAGCTGGTCGATCCACTCCAGAAAAGCCTTCTCCGCCGCCGGAACCGGATTCAGAACGCGATATTCATAACGAGGCATGGCAATCTCTCTTTTGAAAGTGCGGGACGTGCCGCCGGGAGTCAACCATAGCACACCGCAAATGCTTTATAATTCGCGCCGCTCCCCAACCCGCACTTCGTGAACACTCTCGCCCGCCAACTGCGCGCCATCGACTACTTCACTCTGGGCTGGGGAACCATGGTGGGCGTCGGCTGGCTGGTCATCATGGATGACTGGCTGCTGCGCGGCGGCGCACTCGGCGCTCTTCTCGGTTTCGTGATCGGCGGCGCGCTCCTGCTTCCCATCGGATGGGTCTACGGCAAGCTGGTGATCGCCATGCCCGACGCCGCGGGAGAAATCGCCTACACCTCCGCGGTCTTTTCCCGCCCCATCAGCTTTGCCACCGGCTGGATGATGATGCTCGCCTATTTCATCGTCTGCCCATGGGAGGCCGTCGCAGTCGGCCGCATCGCCGGCTACATCGTCCCCGGCCTCGATTCCATGGAACTCTACCGCATCGCGGGCCGCCCGGTATATCTTCCGCACCTCGTCATCGGACTGGCGCTGACCGCTCTGCTCACGCTGCTGAACTATCGCGGCATCCGCCTCAGCGCCACCTTTCAGAACTGGACCAGCTTCGGCACCCTCGCTCTGTTTGTCGTCTTTGTGGCTCTCGGCGTGAGCCGAGGTTCGCCGGCCAACTTCCAGCCGCTGTTTACGCACACTCCGTTGATCTCGATTCTTGCTCGTGATTCAGATCGTTCCTTACTTCATGACCGGATTCGAATCGGTGGGCAAAGCGGCGGAAGAGGCCAGCCCGGATTTCCGCACCCGAGGCTTCTTTCGCGCCATCTGGATGGCCATCTTCATTGGCATTCTTTTTTACGCCAGCATCGTGGCGGCCGTGGCATTTGTCGCCCCGTGGCGCCAGCTGACCGGCGAGAAATTCATGACCGCGGTGGCGTTTCAACATGCGCTCGGTTCGCGCTGGATCGTCAACATCATCCTGGCCGCCGCCTTGCTGTCGCTCTTCAAATGCTTCAACGGAAACTTCGTTGCC
Organism: uncultured Acidobacteriota bacterium; assembly: GCA_963709865.1. Classification (GTDB taxonomy): domain Bacteria; phylum Acidobacteriota; class Terriglobia; order Terriglobales; family Acidobacteriaceae; genus Sulfotelmatobacter. The sequence goes on along the minus strand of CAVPXW010000016.1, from coordinate 5,975 downwards.
GCCAGCCGCCTGTTCTTCGCCCTGGGACGCCGCGGCATGGTCGATCCGCGCGCCGGAGCGATTCACGCGCAGCTACCAGACGCCGTCGATCGCAGTCTTGTGCATCGGCCTTGCCACCGCTGCCTGCATGCTGTTGGGGGACGCGATCCTCGTTCCCATCACCGAGGTCGGATCCGTAGCTTGCGCCATCGGATGGTCGGCAACCTGCGCCGCGTGCCTGGCCCTGGCGCACGCCCAGCCCGGCGCGATGGCGCTTTCGGCAGTCGAGCGCGCCGTGGCATGGTTCGGCTTGGCCGTCGGAATCGCGATGGCGCTGATGAAAGTGATCCCGCGCGTTCCCGGTCATTTCAGCGTCTACGAATGGCTCGCGCTGGGAATCTGGATCATGCTGGGCGCAATTTCGCATCGCAAAAGAACTGATAAGGCCCAAACGTGAAGCACTTCTTTGCGCCCTTCGCGGCATTGCTTCGCGAACTTTGCGGTAAGCTCTTTTCCGGCAATCCATCATGGAGACGAAATCGATGAAAGTGAAATCGGGACTGTATGCAGGTTCTTCTTGCACTGATGCTGCTGCTCGTTCCCGCGAATGTGCTGGCTCAAGCACAAGCTTCGGCCTTCGACCTCGTCATCACCAACGGCCACATCATCGACGGCACCGGTTCGCCCTGGTACTCGGGCGACGTCGGCATCCGCGACGGCAAAGATCGCCGCCATCGGCAATCTCGCCGCCGCCCCGCGCAAGCGCACGATCGACGCCGCAGGCAAAGTCGTCGCGCCGGGATTCATCGACATGCTCGGCCAGTCGGAACTGACGATTCTCGTCGACCCGCGCCTGCCCTCGAAGATCTACCAGGGCATCACGTCCGAAATCACCGGCGAAGGCGATTCGATCGCTCCGCTGAACGACGCCATCATCCAGTCCGACCGCATCGGTTATGAGCACTACAAGATCACTCCCGACTGGCGCACGCTTCCGCCAATATTTCGCGCGGCTCGAGAAGCAGGGCATGGGCATCAACCTCGCCAGTTATGTTGGCGCCACGCAAGTCCGCCGCATGGTGCTGGGCGACGACGATGTGCAGCCCACGCCCGCGCAACTGGACGCAGATGAAAGCGCTCGTGCGCGAGGCCATGAAAGACGGCGCCGTCGGCGTCTCGACGTCTCTCGAATACGCGCCCGCGCCCTATGCGAAGACGGATGAACTGATCGCGCTCGCCACCGAAGCCGGCAAGTCCGGCGGCATCTATGCGACGCACATGCGCAACGAGAGCGATTCGGTTCTGGAAGCCATTGACGAAGCCCTGCGCATCGGCCGCGAGGCCCACATTCCTGTCGAGATCTGGCACATCAAAGTCGCCGGCAAAAACAACTGGGGACGCATGCCGGAAGTTGTGGCCAAGATCAATGCCGCGCGCGCCGCCGGCGCCGACGTCACCGCCGACACCTATGCCTATACCGCCTGGTACAACGACTTCTCCGCCTTCATCCCGCCCTGGGCGCACGATGGCGGCACCGCCAAACTGGTCGAGCGCTTGAAAGATCCCGCCACGCGCGCGCGCATTCGCAAAGACATGCTGACTCCGTCCAAAGACTGGGACAACGAATGGCAGGAGATCCCCGGTCCCGAAGCCATCATGATCGGCGCGGTCGAGAATCCAACCTTGCTCCCCCTGCAGGGCAAGCGCCTCTCCGAGATCGCCAAGCTGTGGAACAAAGATCCGATGGACGCGCTCTTCGATTTTCTGATCCAGGATCCCAATCCACCGGAGTCGCCGTCTTCGGCATGTCGCAGCCCGATGTGACCCTCGCCCTGCAACAGCCCTGGGTCTCCATCGACAACGATTCCGAAGGCACTTCGCCCGAAGGACTTCTCGGCCAGGCGCATCCTCACCCGCGCGCCTACGGGACGTTTCCGCGCATCCTGCGCAAGTATGTCCGCGAAGAAAAAGCCCTGACGCTCGAAGACGCCATCCGCAAATTCTCCGCGCTGCCGGCGCAGCGCATGCGCCTCACCGACCGCGGCGTGCTCAAAGCAGGGCATGTGGGCCGATGTCGTGATCTTCGATCCGGCGACGGTGCGTGATCGGGCGACGTTCGACAATCCCAATCAGCTTTCCGAGGGAATGGACTATGTGCTGGTCAACGGCGTGCCCGTGATCGATCAGGGGAAGATGACGGGCGCTCTGCCGGGGAAGGTGCTGCGCGGGCGCGGGCTACGTGCCGTAACCGCTACTTTCGCGGCGTCGGCTTTGAGACGTGCCTGGGTTTCCGGACTCGAGCGACCGAATCACCCGCGGCTCCGCCAACGTCCCCGTGATCGTGTACGCCGCAGCGGCGCCATTCGGAGTCTTCGCCAGCTTGAAATCGAGATCGCCCTTCAACGACGCTGTCCCGCTCAACTGAAACTTTCCGCCCGGAGAATCCAGCTTCGCGTCTTTCATCTCGATCTTGCCCGCGCGCAATCTGCGCCTGCCCAGCCAGACGCGTGACCTTCAACGGTTCCGCATCCTCCGCGAGCACCATGTGCGGCATCGATCCATCCCTCATGTCAAACTGCAGCGTGCCCTCGGCCGACTGCCCAGAACCCCGCAGGGCACGGCCCTTCACTTCGTAGCTGGTGTTCGCAGTGCCCGCAATCCACTGTCCTTCATCGCGTCCGCCAGGCGCGCCAGCGAAATCCGGTTACGCTCCCGCTGCCGTTGCAAATCGCCGGTTTCGCGCTGAAGTCTGCCTGCCATTGCGCCGCGATGTTTGCCGCCGAGAAAATCCGCGCTCAACTCCGAGATCTGCAATTTCCCGTTGTCCAGGCTTACCTTCGCCGAAACCCGCGTTGCCGCCACGACTCTGCATTGGCAAACGGTCCGCTGTGACCCGCCCGCATGCGCGCAAACTCGCCAGGAACGACGGCCCTGCTGGCGCGTTCGATTCCAGCACTCGATACCACGGCCGCTCCTTCGGGCTGCGGGTTCACCCACTCACTCAGTGGGCCGAGCGCGATCTGATTCGCGTTCAGGATGAAGTCCACCTGGCACGCACCCGGAGTGCCGCAGCCCGCGCGGCATTTCCAGCGATCCAGTCCACAGTGTTCCTGCCGCCTTGGCGTTCAACTTCCCGACGCGGACCCCGTCCGGCAACAGCTGCATGTCCGCCGACGCAATCTCGACCGGCCCGCCCACGCCGCGAACCGCGATGCGAACGTTCCGCAACTTCGCCGTCCCCGTCACTTGCGGTCCGGTAAAGCCCGAAGCCGTGCCATGGCTGCGTCCCGCCCACGCTCCCGCGATTTGCAGATCAACCTGCGCAGTACCTTCCGTGGCGGCGCTGCAACGCCGCGAGCCCGAGCATTCGCGCCGACCCGCAGAACCTTCGCAATCTCCGCTTCGCCCTACGACCGCCATGTCGTACCCGCCGCGGTTGACCCATCCTCGTGCCGTCGGCGCCACGGTGCGTCCGATCGCGACACGGAAGGGCCCGAACTCAACATGCGGACCGTCCGGAAACCGCATTCCCGGCGCGCTCTTCGACTCGTCTGCCTGTCGCACGCCGCGCTCCCCGACGAATCGCCAGTCGTCAGCAGGAACGGAACCGTCTCCGGTCCAATCTCTGCCTTATTCGCAGCCGAAGCCAGACGAAAGTCGGCGATCTCTCCCCGCCCTTCAACTGAGCTTGCAGCCGTCGCGGTTTCCTGCTCGACGATCGAAGTTCCCGCTGCACTGTTCCGCCCGCCACCAGATCCTCCGGCAGATTCTTCTTCGCCCGCTGCGACCAGGGCCAGCCGCCGCACTCGCGGGAACATTGTCGGCTCGTCAGCACCAGCCCATAGCTGTGACTTCCGGGAAGACCCATGTCTCCCGTCAACGTGATCAACCCCCTTCCCACCGGAGCGCTGCAGAGCATTTCATGAAACTCGTGAGTGAGCGAGCTGTATTCCCCGTCGCAGTGGCGCCGCCAGACGCAGCGCCTGCCGCTCGTGATGTCGTAGCGCCGAAAATCCTGAATCGAGGCGCTGCCCGCGATCTTGCAGTTTCGCCGGAGTTCCCGTCAGCGTTACATCGACCTAGATCTCTCCGCGCCAGCCCTGGTCGTTTCCGGTGAAGAATTTCGTGAACTGCCCGAGTTGAGCGCGGTTCCATTCCATGCTGAACTGCAGCGGCGTATCGCGCAGGGTCTCCGCGCGCTGCCACGTGCCATTGACCTGCAACAGGCCCGTATCGTTCAAATTCAGATCGGTGCGGAACGGCTGCGCCTTCAAACGCACGCCCCAGGCTATTTTCCGAATCCTGCCACAGCGAGAAATCCGCATTGGTCAGGGCGTATGGTTTCTTCTCTGGCCCGCTCTTGAAATTGATTCGCGCCGAGGTGGCTTCGATGTAGGGAAATCCCGGCCGCGGCTCCGACTTCGCTTTCCCGGTCGGCGCCAGCGGGATGTGCGCACGTCCGCTCCAGCAACGCTTCCAGATTCCAGCGCCCGTCTGCGCCGTGGACCAGATTCAGGCTGGGATCGGTCAGGTCCAGACGCGCGATTTCCAGCCGCCCCCGCAGCAGCGAAATCAACCGAAGATCGGCCGTCACTTCGCTCGGCCCGCAGCATGGGCTCGGCTCCGAACGCCGGATCGTCGTACACCACCAGATTGTCGAGTTCGAATCCCGGCCGCGGCAGCAACCGGAGGTGTACCGAACCAATATCCACCGGGCGGCCGACTGCCGCGCTGATGGAGGAATAATCCGCGATTTCAAACGGGAGGCGCCGGGACGCAGGAGAAACAGCGCCAGCACGAATCAATGCTGCCGCCGCCACCATGCGCCGCTTGGAGGAGAAGATCTTCACCGCGCCCTCACTGGACACTTCGAGGGACTTCATCGCACGATCTGGAGCGTTCGTTTCCAGCGGGTCTCGTCGAAGAAATGCAGCACCACCTTGCCCAGGAACAGAAGCCGGTCGCTCCACGCGGTCTTCCGGTACTGATCGTCCGGCGTTTCAAACGACCAGTAGATGAACATCGGCCGCCCGATGACGTTTTCCTTGGGAATGAATCCCCAGTAGCGGCTGTCCAGGCTCACGCCGCGATGGTCGCCCATGGCAAAGTAGTGGTCGGGCGGCACGACGATATCGTCGCCCTGAATGTAGGACGGCAAATCCACCGTCCAGTTGGGATACACATTGGGATCATCCGTCGGCGGCACCGCCGGAAAATTGTTGCGATAGGGATCGATCGTGTCCCGGTCATGGATCAATGTAGGGCTCGTTCAGCGCCTCGCCGTTGCGATAGACGACGCCATTGCGCAGGTGAATGCGGTCTCCCGGCACCCCGATAATCCGCTTCACGACGTACAGGCCCGGTTCCGCCGGCGACAGAAACACCACGATGTCCCGGAAATGGACATCGCGATACGGAATCAATGGGCCCATCCACTGCTTTGCGGAGCAAACTGCTTGCGGTTCACGAACACGTGGTCGCCGATCAGCAGCGTGTTCTCCATCGAACTCGACGGAATCTCAAACGCCTGCACCACAAACGTGATGATGAACAGCCCGGTGACCAGCACCGCCGCCAGCGACGACAGGAACTCGACCGTCGTTTCCTTCGGCTTCTCTTCCGCTTCCTCCGACGGGGGAAAACTTTCCCGCAGTCTCTTTCGGCTTTGCCTTCTCGGGGCTTCTTCTGCGTAATTGGTTTTCTTTGCCACTCTAACCCTTCCGAAACCCTTCCGTGTTCACACGATTCACTGTCAGGGCACGCCTTCAGGCGTGCCGAAACGCGCATGTTCAAGGTCGCCTTTAGGCACATCAGTTGGGCGGTGTTGCTTGCTTGCGTCGCTTCAGCCTACTCAGTGTACCAGCCGGAGCGTGCGGTTCCAGCGCGTGATCTGAAAGATGTGTGTGATCGCGTAGGCGAAGTGGTACAGCCGGCCCATCACGGAAGCGGACGGATTCCGGTCCCACTCGCGCACTGACCAGTAAATGACCAAAGGT
>CAVPXW010000015.1:0-43572 GCA_963709865.1 uncultured Acidobacteriota bacterium | reverse complement strand
TCGAAGTCGGCTAACGCTCTACGGCCATTCCGAATCGCATTTAGTTTTACGGTACAGCCAGCGGCGGGCTCAAGACACAGTACCGAACTGATAGAATCGAAAAGATGGCAGGGTCTTCCCCACTGATTCAGTTTGAGCTGGGCGCTCCGCCGCGGATGCCCAAGCCGCAGTGGCTGCGGGCGAAAGCTCCCGTGGGCAAAAAGTTCCACGATCTGAAAAAGCTCGCCCGAGGCATGGGGCTGCACACCGTGTGCGAGTCGGCACAGTGCCCCAACATCGGCGAATGCTGGAACCACAAGACGGCGACGTTCATGTTGCTGGGCGATATCTGCACGCGGCGTTGCGGTTTCTGCGCCGTACCTAAGGGACGTCCGGAGCCGATCGACTTGGACGAGCCGCGGCGCGTGGCTGAAGCAGTCGCTACTCTGGGGCTGAAGCATGCGGTCGTGACCAGCGTGAATCGCGACGACGACAACATTGGCAGCGCCAGAATTTTCGCCGAAACCATCCGTGAGATTCGCGAACTGACGCCCGACTGCCGCGTGGAAGTGCTCATCCCGGATTTTCAGGGCCTGGAAGAATCGTTGCGCATCGTGCTGGACGCCAAGCCGGACGTGCTCAACCACAACACCGAGACTGTGCCCCGGCTGTATCGCGCGGTTCGCTCCGGCGCGCGCTACGAGCGCACGCTGACGCTGCTGGAGAACGCCAAGAAATTCTCTCCCGGCATGGTGACCAAAAGTGGCGTGATGGTTGGCCTGGGAGAGTCGTCGGAAGAACTGGTCGAAGTCTTCCGCGATCTGGGCACTCGCGGCGTCGACATTCTCACCGTCGGGCAGTATCTGCGGCCGTCGAAAGATCACCTGCCGATCGCCCGCTTCTACGAGCCGGAAGAGTTTACCTATCTGCGGGACCAGGCTCTGCGCTTCGGTTTCCGCCATGTCGAGTCGGGGCCGCTGGTGCGGTCCAGCTATCACGCGCACGAGCACGCTGATGCCGCTGCGCTGCCGCGGGCGGTGTCGTAGCTTGCGGCGGACGGGGTTCCCCGCCAACGTTGTTTCTCCAAAGATCACGGCATTGCAGGGTTAGTATCTCCATCGAAAAAGTCGGCAACGGGAGGTTCCTCCTCCGGTGGTGACCCTCCTGCTGGTGATTCTTGGATTCTTTGCCGGATTGCTGGGCGCGCTGACCGGAATCGGCGGCGGGGTGCTGCTCACTCCCATTCTCGCGCTGCACTTCGGCATCCCCATCCGCCAGGCCATCGGCACCAGCCTGGTCGCGGTGATTACCACCTCGGCGGCGAGTTCCTCGGTGCACCTGCAGCGCCACACCACCGACATCCGACTGGGCATGACGCTGGAACTGGCAACGTCGTTCGGCGCGGCGGTTACGGCCTATCTGGTGGGCTACTTCAATCGCAACGCCCTGGAAGGATTGTTTGCCGGCTTCCTGCTTTACAGCGCGATTACGATCATGGCGAAGGGTGGCAAAGTGAAGCCTTTGGAGGACGAACCTGTTCCTGCCCTCGACGCCGACGGTGAGATCCCGCCTTACGAACCCAAGCGTTATCCGCTGGGACTGGCGCGTCGCTGGTGGCGGGCGCGCTCTCGGGACTGCTGGGGATTGGCGGCGGCCCCATCAAGGTTCCGGTCATGTACATCTTCATGAACGTGCCGCTGATGGTGGCGACGGCCACTTCGAACTTCATGATCGGCGTGACCGGGGCGGCCAGCGCCATTGTCTACTACCGTCGCGGCGATATCCTGGTGCAATACGCGGCGCCGCTGGCCGTGGGCGTGTTCGTGGGATCGCTCCTGGGCGCGCGCCTGGCTCCGCGCATTCACACCAAGGTTGTGGTGTACCTGCTGGTCGCGGTCATGCTCTACCTGGCCGGGCACCTGATGATCCACCTGCTGCGAGGGTGGCTATGAGCCAGGTAAGGGAACCGGACTTCGACCGCGCGGTGGCGCTGGTGCTGCGCATCGGCGCGTTCGGTTGCTTCTTTATCATGCTGGCCGGGCTGATCGACGGGTTGTTCGTCACCGGCCACATTCCGGTCGACATTGAGCGCGCCGGCGTCCTGCTGATGCTGGCCACGCCGGTTGTGCGCGTGATGGTCGCCTGCTTCTTGTTTTTCCGGGAAAAAGATATGAAGTATGGATGGATCTCGCTGGGCGTGCTGGTGATCCTCATGCTGGGATCGGTGTTCGGATTCGGGGAGCACTGAGACTGCAATTCTAGCGCAGGCCTTCGACCAGATAGAGGACATCGAGCCTACGATTAATGCTGTAGACGTAGCTCTTCATATCGGCGCTGAAGAAGATATTCGACAGAAATGTGACACCCACGGGGTCGGGAGGCGTAAATCTTCTCCACAGGGTCCGGCGTTCCAGTTGCGACGCTCCACCTTGAAAGATGTCTGCCGGCACACTCCCCATGCGATAGCACATACAGGAAGCGGCCGTCGGGATCCCACAGCCGCCGGTACTTCGTCCTCGTTCGATAGCCCGCAGACTGGAAGCGGATCGCCGCCGCTGACCGGATACACCGCCTTTTTCGAAGTCGGTGCCCATCGCGACGGCGAGTCGCGTTCCGTCAGGAGATACACGGAAGTTAAGGCCAGCCCCTTCGGGAGTGATGGCCCGTGGTGCGCCGCCGTTGACGTCCTGCACGTAAATCCGCGGACCACGTCCCGGTTCCTGGCCGAGGAATACGATCTGCTTTTCGTCCGGGAACCACTCGCGTAAGGTCCATGGATTATATGGTCGTGGGTCAGTGCCTTGACCTGCCCGGTTTTGGTGGGGACCTCGTTCAATTGGCCTTCCGGAGTAATGCAAATCACTCGCTGAGCATCGCGGCTGAGCGCCGCGCAAAGTCCGTCGCTCAAGCGGACGGCGGCTCATCCATCGGTGCCACGCAAGAAGCTGGGGGAGAGGGCTCCTCCCATTTCGCCGAGTTCGTAGAAGAGAACGGTCTTGCCGTCGCTGCGACATGTCGGCGGCAATCGAGAAATCGAACCAGGAAAGATCGCGTTCCTGATTTTGTCCGGGTCCCAAGGCATACATCCCGCCGCGCCACTCCTCGCGGCCCATAAGACACACGGCCATCGCGAGCTACATCAAACAAGATCAGATCGCCCGGAACCCGCTCCACCTCACGTTCGTGTCCGTCGAGGGTGACGGCAAACAGACCGACGGAACTGTTGTTGCGGTCGCCTGTGAACCAGATCTCTTCACCGCTGGGAGACCAAGCCAAACCGGTGAGATCCGCCCATCCGGCTGGAGAGGACGGTCTTCTTTCCATGCAAGGTTCACAAAAGCGACCGATCCGTCGTCGCTGACGCGGCCAGGATGCTCGAAGAAAGCGATCAGGTCACCGCGAGGAGACAATCGCGGGTGACCGATGACCCCTGGGTCCTGGTAGACCAATTTTCCGGGAGGAAACTCCACACTGGTCGATGCCGCCGACCTGATGAGTAATCAGCAGCGTCGACCCGTCAGAGGCCCAGTCGGCAGTCTCTCCGCGTTGCCCAGGATTTCTCTAGGAGCGCCCCCTTCCAATGGGACTCGAGCCAGGGTCCCTGCGTTGTAGGTCGCCGCGATCGGATGCGTTCCCATCAACACGGCGATCTCACCCATGCGGGAGACCGAGAGCAAACTGCTTCCTGCCAGTCCAGACGAGCGCGATTCAGGACTCTGAGGGCGGGTGGTGAAAATCTCAGGTCTATTTCCCTCCCAAGTCCTCACTGTAGACAATGCTCTTGGCCATCGGGAGTGAATTGCGCGGACTGGATGGTGCCCTGGCGGAATGTCAGGCGATGATAAGTGGCTCTGGGTCGCTGTGCCCTTACTGCGGATGAGCAACGCACCCGCTGCGAAGGCCGTCAGGATGGCCAGACCGATGACCGCGAACCTGAGCCGTCGCGTTTTTGGGCCGAATCTGGCGTAGGGAGCAACCGGCTGGGTTCCCGATGCAGAAGAGAGAGCCTCGAGATCGAAAGCGATGTCGCGCGCAGACTGGAAGCGTTCTTCAGGATTTTTCTCCAAGCAGTGCCGCACAATGCGCTCTAACGCGGGAGGAATCAGACGGTTCGCTTCGGCCAGGTCCGAGGCTCTTCCTTCAGGATGGCGCTCATCGTGTCGGCGGCGGTTTCCGCCGCGGAAGGCGCGTTTGCCCGTGAGCATCTCGTAAAGGATGCGCCGAAGCTGAACAGATCCGAAGCCGGGCCTGCAGCCTGGCCACGCACTTGCTCGGGCGACATGTAGCCGACCGTGCCGAGGACGAAGCCCGGTTCCGACCGGCCCGTCAAAGTATGAGAATCGGGGCCGAGTCGCTTCTCCTCGGGCCGCGTCAGCTTGGCCAGCCCGAAGTCGAGTATCTTTGCCCGGCCGTCTCTGGTCAGGAAGATGTTTTCCGGCTTGAGATCGCGGTGAACGACACCCTTGTGTGTGCGCGGCAGCCAGCCCGCGCGCGCACCTGAATGCCGCAGTCAATCGCCTTGCGCACCGGCAACGGCCCGGCCTGCACGGCCGTTGACGCAAGCTCTCGCCCTCCAGCAGCTCAGAGACGATGTAAGGGGAGCCGTTGTGACTCGCCGACGTGATAGATCGTCAGGATATTGGGATGGTTCAGAGCGGCCGCAGCCTGGGCTTCCTGCTTGAAACGGCGCAAGCGGTCGGCATCTTCGGAAAAGCATGGGTGGCAGAACCTTGACCGCGACGTCAGAGCCCAACCCGCGTCGCGCGCGCGATAGACCTCCCCCATTCCGCCCGCGCCGATGGGGGCAACGATCTCATACGGCCCCAGCTTCGAACCCGAGAGTAGATGCCATAGGTGCGCGCCATTATAATCGCCTCTGGCAGGCAAGCGTAACCGCGCCGTCCCTGCGCGCGATCGCGACTAGAAGATGTGGAGCTTGATGCTCAGATACTTCTTCGGATTCTCGCGGATCGCCTTCACCAGGTCGCGGGTCTCGACCAGCATCTGGTTGGCGTTGTTGTAGAGGGTTTCGTCCTTGAACAGCTTTCCGGCCGTGCCCTGGCCGGCTTCGAGTTCGGTGGTCAACTCAGAAAGCTTGGTGATCGTGGTGTCGAGCTTCTTTGCCAGTTCCTCATCCTTGGTCAGCTTGCCGAGCGTGCCCTTGCCGGCATTGATGTCCTCGGTGAGCTTCTTCATGTTGGCGATGGTGTCGTTGGCGTTGTTGTAGAGCGAGGGATCTTTCAGGAACTTTCCGGCCGTGCCTTTGCCCTGCTGGATGTCGTCGATGATGCCATTCATCTTGTCGAGCGTGGCAATGAATTTGTCGTAGGCGTCGTTGCGGCTGATCAGCCTTCCCAGGCTGCCTTCGCCATTGCCGACCTGCTGCGACGATCTGCTGAAATTCCGCCACGGTCGCGGAGAAGCGGTTGTACAGGGTGGGATCGTAGATGAGTTTCCCGAGCGATCCCTTGCCGCTTTCGGCGAAGGCCAGAATGCGGTCGGCGCGCTTCAACAGCGCGTCCATGTTTTCCAGCGTGCTCTGGCTGGCGCGCACCACCTGGTTGAAATCCGGATGCACCTGCGTGGGCAGCGTGTCTCCGTCCTGCGCTACGGCGCCGACGGCCTGCGAGCTGTCGATATCGAGGTAGGTTTCTCCCAGCACTCCGGCGGTTTCCAGCGAGGTCACCGAATCGCGACGCATGGCGTAACTGTATTTGGTGCTCACCTTCATGGTGATTTCGACGGGAGTCAGTTGCTTGTCTTTGTCGGGCACGATGCGGATGTTCGTCACGTTGCCGATGTCCACCCCGCTCAGACGCACCGGAGCGCCCTGGCGCAGGCCTTGCGCGTTATCGAAATAAGACTTCAGGGTGATGCGCGGAGTGAACAACCCCGCGGTCCCAGACATGAGGAACAGGAGAAACCCCAGCGTCAGACTGGCAACGATCACCGTGATCCCAACGCGCAGTTGCGACCACTTGAGCTGCTTCTGGCTAGGCAAATGATTTCCTCATGGCGCCAGTCTGGTGGGGTGCGCCGGCCGCGCGAACAGCTCAGAATCGCAACCAGCTCCTCGCTGCACTGATAACAAAAACCGGAGCCAGCACTAAGCCGCTTTCGTCCGCAGAGCAGGCATGAGCAACAGGGCGAGCAGATAGGCGGCCGCTCCGCAGGCCAAAGTGACGGTCAATCCGAACTGGATGGCGATGACCATGGCCAACACCGATCCCAGCACGCTGGCCGCCGCATTCATCGCCCAGGCCCATTCCACGGCATTATCGGAGGCGTCGGGCCCGGCGGGAAATTCGGGAGCGGGAAGGGCAGCGAGCGCGCGCAAGCCCGTCGGGAACGGCATCCCCATGACGAATCCCAAAGGGACCAGCAGAACGCCGCTTACCAGCAGGCGGTAGCCGAAATCCATCCCCACCAGCGCCGCCAAACGGCTGGGCAGGAAAAATACGTCGGCGAGAAGGGTCACGATGACCAGCACCAGCGGTATCCAGCCCAGGTTCGTGCGCGGCAGCCAGCGCCGCGAAAACAGGCTTCCGGCGCCGCTGGACAGCATGAGCAGAAAAATCACCACCGTCAAGGCGTAGGTGGGATGGCCGAGAAACAACACGAAGCGCTGGATGAAGGCGATCTCCACCAGGATGTAACCCAAGCCTACGGCAACGAAATAAAGCAGGGGAAGCGGCGACTGGCGGCCTTTCGCGGCTTCTCAGGGCCAGGGGCAGCACCAGAAATGCCAGCACCGCAACCAGGGAAATCACCAGCACCAGAAGAAGAACCAGCACTCCCAGGTTCACTTTCCAGTCGATGCCGGTGCGCAAACCTTTCTCCCCAAGAATCTGTCCGGCCTTCAGCGTGAAGAAGAAAAAGGGCGCGTTATCGGTCACGGGGGAGACGTTGTAGGCGTAGCCGCGGGCGAAAGCGTAGGGATCGTTGCTCGCGATCAGATCGGAGAACGGATTCTGCCCGGGCTCCGACGGCATGTACAGAGAATCGAGTTCCCAGTACTTATCGAGATGCGCGATCACGGCCTCCTCTTCTGCGGGCGTGAACGGAGTCTTCTTCGCCAGCACGACCACGGGAATGCCGTCTTCATCGAGCGACCCCTGGGAAGCGACGATGAAGTTGCGGGCGGGATTTGCCACTCCCATGCGATGCAGCGCTTCCATGGCCACGGCGACCACGCGCAAGGCCTCGCGCGGATGGCGGAATTCCCAGCGCGTGATGGCGATCATTCCATCGGGCTTGAGGTGATCGAAATATTCGCGGAAGGCCTCGACCGTATAGAGATTGTTCTCGCTGAGCGCGAACGCGCCCGCTGCGGTTGACGCCCACGTGTCGACCAGCGTCATCTGCACCACGTCGAAATGCTGTGGAGTGGAACGCAGAAACGAGCGGCCGTCAGTGACGTGAATATGCACGTCGGGGCGATCGTAGAGATGCTGGGAATAATCGGCGTAACGGCCGCGCATGATGGTGGTCGCGATGATGGGATTAATCTCGATCCCGGTCACGCTCGGACTGCCGTTGGCCACGGCGCGCAAAACGTCGACCCCGCCGCCCGGACCAATGATGGCGAACTCGCCATGCGGGCGCAAAACGTTGGCCAGGGCGGGTGGAGCAGCCATCAAATTGTGTTCCCATTCGGTACCCTGCCAGTGCGCCAGGTCGGCGTTCATGATGTAGGTGGAGGCGTCGGCGTCGATGACCACGGCCTTGGCCTGCCCCTGGCGGTCGACTTCCACGCGCGAGAGCGCATTCCAGCGCGCGAACTCCACCCACGCCGGATCGCGGAACATGCCCTTGGCATACACCACGTCGATCAGGCGGCCGGAGTAGTTCGCACCGATGAGCGCCAGCAGAGCGAGCGCCAGCAGGGCCGCGTTTCTGCGCAAAGAATGGAACTCAGCCCAGATCGTGGCGGCGGCCGCCATGGTGGCTCCGGCAGACCAGCACAACATTGGGTCCACCAACCCAATTCAGCAAGGGAACGACCGCCAGGCAGGCCAGCGCCCCGCCGCACAAGTCGGCGCCATAGAGCCGCGGGATGCGGTGCGTCTCCCGTGCGAATACGACGGCGAACAGAAGTCCGGTGAGGAAGAAAGGGACGGCCGCTGCCAGGTAGAGCACCGTCAGCCGCGCGAAGTTGCCCCAGGAAACCCGCAGCGCAACCGGAACGTGCAGCACGATCTCCAGCACCACAAGCACGACCACCGAGTTTGTCATGCACAGCCACGCGGCGAGCGTGCGTGTATTCGTGGCGGCCAGCCTGGCTTTCAGCAGGTAGGCGAACACGCCCCCCGCGCCCAACCCGAGCAGCGCAATCGATATCGCGAGAAACGCGAAGTGATAGAAAAGCACGACGGAGAACAGCCGCGTGAGCGCCAGTTCCAGCAACAGGGCGGCGAAGCTGGTCAGCGCCAGGCCCGCCAGCAGCGTTCTTTCCGGGATTTCCGTGCGGCTCGCAGTTGGGAGTGGAGTCAGAGTGGTAACGGGCATAAATGGATCAGACGCGTCAGTCTAGCAGATGGTGGGCAACGGATTTGGGCATGGCAGCCGGAGGTAAGAGCACAGTTTGAAACACCCGAGCTCTTGGTTTGCGCCCTTGGCGGGAGTCTTTGCGAACTTTTCGGTAAGAAAGAATTTAACCGCAGAGGACGCAAAGGAATCGCGAAGTTCGCCCAGCACATCGAGCGGCTCAGTTTTCAAGAATTACCTGCGCAATCGCCTGCTCCTCGGTGTGGGAAATTGACAGGGAAACATTTTTCACGCCAAGCTTGCCGGCGAACTCCCCCGCCTTTCCGTGAAAGGTCATCGTTGGGCGCCCGCCGGGCATGCGGACCACTTCGCAATCGCGCCAGCGCACGCCGTGATTCCATCCGGTGCCGAGAGCTTTCATGGCGGCTTCCTTGGCAGCGAAGCGCGCGGCGTAACGCTCCACGCGATTCGCCTTGGAATCGCAATAGCGGATCTCTCCCGCGGTGAAGATGCGTTGCAGAAAGCGCAGCCCGAAGCGCTCGATGGACTGGCGGATGCGGGGAACTTCGGCGATGTCGATGCCGGTGCCTACGATCATGATTGCGGATGCCCTCGGCATTGAATCTTACAGTAACCGATCTCCACGATAGATCAGACGTCCATCCACCATGCGGGCTTCCGCGGTCAGCGTATGCGGTTTGACTGGGCCCTCAGAATCGATGTGCAAGACTTCATGCCCGTGGGCGACCAGCCAGTCGGAAACCAGCATGCGGTGGCAGCGGAAATACAGGCGCTCGGCGCACATGTACGCTGTGCGGGAGCTTTCGGCGAGTGCCAGCAGATCCGACATGGCGCGGTCAAATTCGGGTGTGAGCATGTAGTCCGCATAGTTGCGGAAGCTCTGGTTGCGCAGGCCAATGTTTGGCGACTCTTCAAGACTCTTCTTGCGATAGCCTCCCAGTGCCTTCATCCACACATAACGGATCCCCGCCGCCGGCAAAGTTTGGTCCAGCGAATCGCGATTGAACTGCGGCAGCCGCCGCGACATGGGGAACGCGCGGATGTCCACCAGGGTCTGGATCTGATGCGCCTTCAGGGCGCCGATCAATTCTTCGAGCGTGCGAGTGGAATGTCCGATGGTGTAGAGAACAGCCAATAGTTCTTGGATGCGGAAGGTTTAAGACGGCGATTCGATCGAGCGCAGCCGCGATCACCGGATCCTGATCCGCAAACACCGTGCGCAAATCCAGCAGCACTCGTCCTTGTTCCACGCGGGCGATGATGGGCGGATCGGAATTGCGCAGGCGGGAGGACAACTCGTCAGCGCTGAATCCGGCGCAACTTAAGGCCAGCAGACGGGTCGGCAGGACCGATGACGGCGCGGCGCCACCGCCGATGACCGATTCCCCGTCGATGACTTCGATGTTGCAGTTTCGCCGACCGGACCTGTGCCGCGAGCGATTCGGCGCGCTGGCCAATTTCCTCTTTCGTCAGCCGCATCATCCTGCAGCGTAGGGATGGAATCGTGATCGCGTTTCACGTAGGCCAGCAGCGTGGCCTCGAGGGCGGCGTAAGTGAGCTTGTCGACGCGCAGAGCGCGAAACAATGAGTTGGAGCGCATGCGGGCGACCAGATCGGCCCGCCCGCTGATCATTCCGGCTTGCGGCCCGCCCAGCAGTTTGTCGCCGCTATAAGTTACAAGCTCGACGCCGGCACGCAGGCTGTCGAGCACGCTGGGCTCGCCGCTGATGCCGAAATTCTGCAAGTCCACGAGCGCGCCGCTGCCCAGATCTTCCATCAAGGGCAAGCCACGCTGGCGCGCCAGCGTCACCAGTTCGGCGGTGGAGGCCTGCTCGGTAAAGCCAGTGATCTCAAAATTGGATCGATGCACCCGCAACAGCAGCCGGGTGCGCTCGGTGATCGCCTTTTCGTAGTCAGCCACGCGGGTGCGGTTGGTGGTGCCCACCTCGCGAAGAGTTGCGCCCGACTTCGCCATAACATCCGGAATGCGGAAGGAGCCGCCGATCTCGACCAGTTCGCCGCGCGAGACGATTACCTCGCCGCCATCGGCCAGCGTGTTGAGCGCCAGCAGGACCGCGGCGGCGTTGTTGTTTACGACGATGGTGGCAACATCAACCTGCGTAGAGACAGCCGCCTCGGCTGTCCCGCCAGGGCCAAGCCCGGCGGAAGGCGTCGGGCTCGCAGCCCCCTCAAGCAGCCTCCGAAACAGTCGGTCCACATGAGCATCCCGCTTGCCGCGCACGCCCGGCTCGATTTCGAATTCGAGATTGGAAAATCGTCCGGCAGTTTCGCGGATGTGCGGCCAGCGCGGCATCGGCCAGCGGCGCGCGGCCGAGATTGGTGTGCAGTATGACGCCAGTCGCGTTGATTACCGGACGCAGCGAGTGTCCGAGCGCCTGACGAAGGTGCGTCTTCGATGGCGCGGCCCAGTCCGTTCAGGGCAAGCCGCAGCGCGGGTCCGTCCAGCAGGCCGGAAGCGACTTCTTCGCGCAAGCGGGCGAGCACGGCGCGCGCCGCTCGGTCACAGCGGCAGGTTCCGTGGTGGGCATGCCAGCGCAGCCACGTCGCGCATCCGCAGCACCTCGTCCACGGACGGCAATTCGCGAAAAAGCTCCGATTTCGCCGCGCTTTTCATCAGTCCACCGGGATTATCCCATGAAAACGCCGCAACGCCCGCCCGATCGGCGAGAACGCGGCTACAGCGTGTGCAGATAAACCAGCAGATCCTGAATGTCCTGCAGAGCTCAGCGTCTGGCTGTAGCCGGGCATTTCGTTGCGGCCGAGGCGGATGATGTCGGTCGACGCGCTCGTCGTTGGCGGGCAGTCCGCTCAGAGAGAGATATTTGTTCTGGAAAACTCCCTTGAGCGACGGGCCTTTCTTGCCGCGGCTGGAATAGGGCTCGTGGCAGCGGTCGCATTGCGCATCATAGATTTTTCGGCCGGCGGACTGTTGCGGGTTGAGGCCAAGCTCAGCGTCTGACTTGCGGCGCTCTACGTCGCAAGCGGAAATCGTCGCGAACGCCAGCAGAACCGCCAGCGCTCCGCAGAAAATTCCCGCGAGATTATTCCTCCGCAACTGCTCCGTCCGACCTTTGTCTTCCGATTGCATGAACCATCCCTCGATCGTGCCATAGGCGGAGCTGCCCGCCGCTTTACAATGATAGAGCAAAGCACCTTCAGCGGTTTTGACCCGACGCATGCCAGTTGCGCATCAAACGGTCTACCAACCCGCCTCGCGCGCCGACGGAGCGCGAGTGCTGGTGGACCGGCTTGTGGCCGCGCGGCCTGACGAAGGCCAGCGCTGCGCTCGATGAATGGCTGCGTGACCTGGCGCCTTCTGACGAACTGCGCCGCTGGTTCCATGCCCGGCCCGAGCATTGGCAGACCTTCCGCAAGAAATACTTGAAGGAGCTGGCGCAACCGGAAGCCGAAGACGCGCTGCTCCAGCTCTACCACCTTGCCCATAAGAAAAAGCGCCTGACTCTGCTCTTTGCCTCGAAGAACGAGACGCACAACAACGCGGTCGTGCTCAAGGAACTGCTCGACGGGATGCGAAAGCCTCCGACCGGCACGGGTCCCGGGGCAGTTTACGTCATGCGCAAGCGCGAGGCGGCGTGCGGCGCAGATAGCGCAACCGTGCGCCGCGTCCCGCCGGTGCTTTCGTTTAGAATCGTGCCGCATGAGACCTGTTTTTCAATGGAATCTGGGTGGGCGCGCGCTGGAACTGGGCAAACGCACGCTGATCATGGGCATCGTGAACGTCACCCCAGATTCGTTTTCCGATGGCGGCCAGTTTCTGGACCGCGACCTGGCCATCGAGCACGCCCAGCGATTGCTGGACGAAGGGGCCGACATCCTCGATATCGGCGGCGAGTCGACGCGGCCCGGAGCGCGCGTCGATGCCGGCGCTCGCCGCCGAAGCCAGGAAGAGCTCGCGGCGAATCTCAAAGCGGCTGCCAGCGTGCCCGCAGTCAGTGCGGAAGAAGAACTCAAGCGAGTGCTTCCGGTCATCGCCGAGTTGAAGAAGAAACATCCCGCCGCAGTGCTCTCCGTGGACACCTACAAAGCGGCTGTGGCCCGAGCGGCGGTGGGCGCCGGGGCCGAGATCGTGAACGATGTCAGCGGATTTCGCTGGGATGCGCAGATGGCGAAGACCGTCGCAGAGCTCAAATGTGGCGCAGTCCTGATGCACATGCGGGGACGTCCCGAAGAGTGGCGCACCCTGCCGCCGCCGGGCGACATCGTGCTGCTGGTGAAGCGGGAACTCAAGGAGTGGGCGGAGAAGGCGGTGCTGGCGGGAGTGCGGCGCGAGCGGATCGTGCTCGATCCCGGCTTCGGATTTGGCAAGAGTTTCGACGAAAACTATCCCTTGCTGGGACGCTTCAGCGAATTGCAGGTGGCGGGATTCCCGCTGCTGGCGGGCACTTCGCGGAAATCGTTTATTGGCCGGACCCTGGCCAAGGACGGCAAGGACGTTCCTCCGCGAGGGCCGCCTTTATGGAACTCTGGCGACTCAGACGGCGCTGATTCTCAAGGGCGCGCACATTTTGCGGACGCACGATGTTAAGGCGGCGGTGGAAGCGGCGCGGGTCGCGGATGCGATTTTGCAAGCGCGCTAGGCCAGCCGGTGGTTGTCCCGCCCTACTGCTTCACCGCCGCTGGATAAATTCCTTCCAGAGGCTTGGTGCGCTGTTCCTCGAGTTCGGGGTGGGGCAGAGGTAACCCGTCCTAGAATGCCTTCCCCGAATCCAGCAGGATCGTCACTGGCCCGTCATTGACCAGTTCCACCTGCATCATTTCCTGGAACCGGCCGGTTTCGCAGCGCAGACCGGCGGCCTGGATGCGTTGGACGAAGAACTCATACAGCCGCCGGGCGTGGTCTGGAGGAGCGGCGGCATCGAACGATGGCCGCTTGCCGCGGCGCACGTCGCCGTAGAGAGTGAACTGCGAGACTGCCAGCACGCTGCCGCCCACGTCCTGCACGCTGCGGTTCATCTTGCCGTCGTGGTCTTCGAAGATGCGGAGGCCGGCAATCTTTTCGGCCAGATACGTGGCGTCGGCCTCGGTGTCTTCGTGTCCGACGCCCAGCAGAACCAGCAAGCCCAGGCCGATCTCGCCGCTGGTCCACTCGTTGACCGTGACCTTGGCGCGGCTTACGCGCTGCACGACGGCACGCATACGGACTTTCTCCCGCCTCTTAGTGACCTGACTTCGCGTCAAACATCGATTCATGCCCGGCCACGCACTGCCAGCGCCCTTCGCGATACACGTACACATCGGTGAAGCGCACTCTCGCCACGATCTTGCCCTGCGCGTCGACGGCCGCTGCCAGTCCCCGGATGTAGCCGAATTCGCCGTGGACATGCGCGCGCAAATCCGAGAGTTCGTGATGCACGGCAGGATGTTCGCGCGGCTTTTGCCAGGGTGGTGGCGCGGTCGGTCAGCTTGCCATCGGGTCCAGCGTCCTCGAACTCGTCCGCCAGAATGCAGTTCAGAGTTGCTGTGTCCTGTTGCTCCAGGGCGCGAGCCCATGTCTGCTCGATATGAATCAACGCGTCGTTATTCCGCGGCTTGGCCAGTGGGACACGGGCCCGCAACCGCCAGGCGACAAAGCAACAACGAAGCACAATGCGTATTCCACGCACACTCCTCGGGTCATCGACCAACCGACCATCATACCCCGGGCCAACGTTTGACCCCGGCAACCGCCACTGCCGTTAGGATTCAAGTGTGCAATCCCAAGTCAGCCGAGGCTTTGCCGGAAGTGGCAGGGCCCTTCCTTTACACTAATTCACCGGGACAATTACACTACACACTCGCCTTTTTTCGTATCGCAGTGGGTAAGACGTACGACGTGCGGAGTTGTGGAGGGCCAAAGCCCGAGCCAGCAGGAATTGAGGGCTGCGATTGCCGCAACCGAAGAACCGAATTCAAATCTAATCGAGGCAAGCGAGGAGACACATGGCAGCCGTTGACGAAAAGGTAAAACAGATTATCGTGGAGCAGTTGGGAGTGGACGAGGGCGAAGTCACCTCCAGCGCGTCGTTCGTGGACGACCTGGGCGCCGATTCGCTCGACACCGTCGAACTGGTCATGGCTTTTGAAGAAGCCTTCGACATCGAAATCCCCGACGAAGACGCGGAAAAGATCCGCACCGTACAGGATGCCGTCGACTACATCGGCAAGCACGCGAAAGCGGGGAAATAGTTGGGACGCAGGGTCGTAGTTACCGGCCTCGGCTTGATCTGCGGCGTGGGCAATTCCACCGACGAGGTGTGGAAGGCCCTGCTTGCAGGCAAGAGCGGCGTCGCGCGCATTACCAGTTTCGACCCCACCGCCTTTGCCTGCCAGATCGCCGCCGAGGTCAAGAACTTCGACCCGCTGAATTTCATCGAGAAAAAAGAAGTCAAGAAGATGGGGCGCTTCATCCACTTCGCCATCGCCGCGGCGGATGAAGCGCATGAAGATGTCGGGACTGAAGATCACGCCGGAAAACGACGAGCGCGTCGGCGTTCACATCGGCTCGGGCATCGGCGGGTTCGACATCATCGAACGCGAGCACCTCGCGCTGATGGAAGGCGGCCCGCGCAAGATCTCTCCCTTCTTCATTCCCGCCGCCATCATCAACCTCGCCGCCGGACAGGTTTCGATGCGCTACGGCGCCAAGGGCCCGAACGAGGCCACGGCCACCGCCTGCACCACCAGCGCGCATTCCATCGGCGATTCCTTCCGCATCATCCAGCACAACGACGCCGACGTGATGATTGCCGGCGGCGCCGAAGCCGCGATCACTCCCATGGGCGTCGGCGGATTTGCCGCCATGCGCGCGCTCTCCACGCGCAACGACGAGCCGGAGAAGGCCAGCCGTCCCTGGGATCAGGACCGCGACGGCTTCGTGATCGGCGAAGGCGCGGGCATCCTGATCCTGGAAGAACTGGAATTCGCCCGCAAGCGCGGCGCCCCCATCCTCGCGGAGATCGCCGGCTACGGCATGTCAGCGGCGACGCCTATCACATGACCCAGCCCGCGCCCGAGCACGAAGGCGGCTTCCGCGTCATGCGCAACGCGGTGCGCGATGCCGGCGTCACTCCCGACGTCGTCGGCTACGTCAATGCCCACGGCACTTCGACGCCGATCGGCGACACGCTCGAAGCCCACGCCATCCGCAATTTTTTCGGCGATCGCAAGATCGCCGTGAGTTCCACCAAGTCGATGACCGGGCACCTGCTGGGCGGCGCCGGCGGGTCTCGAGGCCGGCATCACCGTGCTGGCGCTGCGCGACCAGATTCTGCCGCCGACCATCAACCTCGAGAATCCCGACCCCGACACCGCCGGCATGGACCTGGTTCCCAACCACGCGCGCAAAGCCGAAATCGAATACGCCATGTCGAACTCCTTCGGCTTCGGCGGCACCAACGGCGCGCTGTTGTTCCGGCGCTGGAGCGAGTAGATTTCCGGCAGGGAATTGTGAAACCGCGCTCATCTACTCCAAACCCCTCATTTCACGGCAGTTTTCGCTCCGTAATGTCCTTTCTCCCGCGTCCTCGAAAAAAGTAATGAGCACTTCTGTACTTCGCTGGTTGGCCCTTTGTGTCTTTTCAACATGGGCAACCGCCTCCACAATGGTTTTGAAAGTGGAGTCTTCCCCTCGACTATGGATAAAGCTTTCGCCACTACCTTCGCGCCAATTCCTCCCGTCGGAAAGCCAGCCGCCCGCGCTGCCTTGGTGGGTCTGAATGAACCGTCCCGGGTTCTGCTGACCGAATGCTTCCGGCAGTTCGGCATTGAAACCGTGGTCATGACCTGCCAATGCTGCCGAGCGTCTGCGCAAAGAAAAATTCGAAGCCTGCGTGCTGAGCCTGGGCGAGGGCGCCGAATCGCGTGATGGAGGCCGCGCGCACCTCCCCTTCCAACAGCCGCTGCGTGCATCTACGGCGTGGGCGGCAACGCGCAGGAAGCCATGCGCTATTCCAAGTACGGCATCAACGCCATGTTCCACGAACCGCTGGAGCGGCCCGCCGCGCTGAAACTGGTGCGCGCCACCCGGCATGCTCGTGCTGCACGAATTCCGCCGCTACGTGCGCATCCCGGTGATGACCGAGGTCTCTGATCGTCGGCGATGGCCGGCGCGTCAGCGCCAGCAGCATCGAAATGAGCACCGGCGGCATGTCGCTCAAGAGTCCGGAAGACTTTTCCATCGGAGTGAACGTTGAGGTTTCATTTGCCCTGATGACTTTGCCCCGCGTCAATGTCCGCGGAGTCGTGAGCTGGCGCAAGCCCAAGTCGATCGGCGTGCGCTTCGATGCCGCCGACGAGCGGCGCCAGAAGGTCAAGACCTGGATCGATTCCTACCTGGAAAACTGAAGGGTGAGGTGTAGCGCGAGCGTCCTGGTCCGCGTTTTGCCATTCACCGCGCCATCATTCGTCCTGAAAAGCCGATCCTGATTGGCTGGATTCTTGATCCGTCGGAAGCAACTCGGTCATCTTTGCATCCCCGGCTCGACTGATCCGGATCGACCTGACCGCACTGCCCTTTGCCGAGCGGCTACAATATCCCCGTGCCCGAAGCCAGCACCCGCGACGCGACCGCGCCGGCGCAACCGGTTACTGGCCCGCGCCGCTTTACCCTGCGCCAGCGCATCGTTCTGCGCGTCATTATCTGGCTGGGCTACTGGTTCATCCGCCTGATCGGCCCCACGTTGCGCGTCTGCATTTCCCGCGAAGAAGGCGCGCAGGAAACGCTCGAGCAGCGCCCGCTGATTGGCTCGTTCTGGCATTCCTGCATCATCCCTGCGACCTACATCTGCCGCAACCTGGGCGTGCGGGTGATGAGCAGCAACAGCTACGACGGCGAGTACATGGGCCGGATCATCCACAAGTTCGGCTTCGTGGCGGTGAAGGGATCGAGCAGCCGCAACGCCGTGCGTGCCCTGCTCGGCCTGCGCCGCGCGCTCGGAGATGGCTGGACGGTAGCGTTCACCCTCGATGGCCCGCGCGGCCCGCGTCACAAAGTGAAGCCCGGGCCGGTGGCGCTGGCGCGATCGGCGGGCGTGCCTTTGACCATGTTTCACGCGGCCGTCGACCGAGCCTGGGTGCTCAACTCCTGGGACCGCATGATGATTCCGATGCCCTTCTCGCGGGTGCTGGTGCGCTTCGGCAAGCTGATTCAGGTGCCCGAAGGCGCGACGGACGAAGACGTTGAGCGCTACACGGCCGAACTGCAGGCTCCGCTCGACCGGGTTTGCGAATTCGCCGAGGCCAACGTGAATCGAGTGGGAACGGGCGAGTTTCCCTACTACAAGCACAACGAGAGGGGAAGTAAAAGTGATCCAGGGTAGTGGCTCCATCTGGATATCTCCGCGACCTCTGCGGGCTTTTCTTCGCGCACTTAGCGGTCAAAGTCTTTTCGTACAGAGTAAGAGCAAGAGCCTTTAACCGCAAAGGGCGCAGGGAACCCCGCAGAGCTCGCTGAGAAATCCAGATTGAGCCACTGCCTGATCCTGGGACATTGCTGGTTGATGATTACTGATTATTGATTGAAACTCGCCTCTACAGTCCGCAATCAGCCATCGTTCTACTCCAGGGTCGAGCCCGAGTTGCTCGTACCGGTATTTCTTGCCGTCCCAATAGATGACCGAGGAAGTGTTCTCCCCCTCGCCTTTTTCTTCCATATAGACTCCGAGGATCGTTTTCTTCTTCATGGCGAGCCTTTTCACCGTGAGGGTCTTGAAGGGCAGATTGATGAGCAGGAACTTGGCCTTGGGCTTTTCGGCGCGCCATGCATCTTTTTCTGCGCCGTGGATGATGAGCAGGCTGATGCCGCGGCGATCAGGTTCGTCGGAGGCAAACGTGGATGTGACTTTCACGTCGCTATAGCCGAGGAAGCTGTCATAGGGATCGGCGACCACGAAGCTGTATTCGTCCCTGTCGGCCATGGGGTTCTTGCACTTGGCCGCGACCACCAGGTCGTCGATGCCGTCCCCATCGATATCGGCCACAAACTGCGGCGGTCCCGCCAGCAGCGAACAATTGTCCCCAAATTGTTTGTGGATGAGTTCGTCGGTGACCGCGGGTGACGGAGACTTCGCGTGTGCCGGCGGCGGAGGCGGCTGCTTTTTCTGAGCAGCCGCGGCGACCGTTAACAAGAGAGCGACAGCTGGGAGGAGGAGCAATTTACGGGACGACATGGTTTTACTCTAGTCCGGTTTTGCACGCGAGGGTAGAGACAGAGTAGTGACGGAGGTAACGGACGGCGACGAGCAGCGTTTGATCGTGTGTGGGGAGCCTTGATTGTGTGGGGCCGGGTCTCTGACCCGGCCATGCCGAGCGAAGCTCGGGCGCGATCAGAACATGGCTTGCGTCCACGCTGTCAGCGGCGGAAGTGCTCCCAGCCCCGCGGCTCAAGTTCGTAGGCGACGCCTTTGAGATTGCGGACGAGAATGGTTCGCTGGACGCGTGATGTGGCCGATGTGGGTCAGGGCGACTCCGGCAATCTGGGAGGGAACGCGTTTGCCGGGCCGGGCCGTGAACAGGAGCTCGTAGTCTTCGCCGCCGTGCAGGGCCAAATCGAGATCCACCTCGCGCGCGGGCTTGCCGACGCTGGCGCGGGGAATAAGCGCGGATTCCAGTTCGGCACCCACGCCGCTCTCCTCACAGAGGTGCGCCAGGTCGGTGGAGAGGCCGTCGCTGGTGTCAATCATGGCAGAGGCCAGGCCCTTCTCGCGGAGCATTCGACCGAGTTCGATGCGCGGCTCGGGATAAAAGTGGCGGGGATAGTCGCGGGGTTTCAGCTTCTTCTTAGGCTTGGTCCTCATTTCGAGGACCGCCGCGGCCGACCCACCCAGTTCCCCGCTGACGAAAATGCGGTCGCCGGGGCGCGCGCCGGAGCGCAGCACGGACTTGCCTTTTGGTGCAGTGCCGACCACGATGATGTCGGCGAGGATTCCGTTAGGGGATTCGGCGGTGTCGCCTCCGGCGAGGGTGACGCCGAATTTTTCCGCGAGGCTGATCAGGCTGCGGGCGAAACGTCCCACCCAGGATTGGGGCAAATCCCGGGGCAAGGCGAGCGAAAGGAAGGCCGCCACAGGCTCTCCGCCCATGGCGGCAATGTCGCTCAGCCCGCGCGCCAGGCAACGGTGGCCGACCGATTCCGGCGGATGCCAGTCGCGCCGGAAGTGAATGCCTTCCAGGGTGAAGTCGGTGGTGACCAGGCATTCTTGTCCCGGCAACAGGCGCAGCACGGCGCAGTCGTCTCCAATTCCGGTGAGAATTTGTGTGGGGCGGGCACTGTTGCCCGCCAGCCCTCTCCTGTCAGATCTCGCCATGCGGCGAATCTGGGCAATCAGCGCTTTTTCGGGAAGCGGCACGGCGCCACCAATATAGCCGACCGTCGCTATCGGATGCCCGCGCGCGAAAAAAGTTGCAAACCCTCTTGTTTCACCCGGGTCAGTTTGCTAGATTGGGGCCCCATGAGGACGTGGTTTTTCTTCGCGTGCGCATTGCTGCTGTCGTCTCCAGCGACTGGCCAGTCGTCGCCGTCCGCTCCGGTGACGGTTGTGGTTCCGAATGGCAATCTGCGCCTCAAGGCTTTTCTCTGGAGGCCGGCGCGGGGCGGTCCTTCGCCGGCGGTACTGTTCGTTCATGGTTCAGGAAGTACCGATGGCGCACACACTGGGGAGTTGGCGATAACCGAGGCTGCCGCAAAACTTGCTCCAGTCTTCGTCAAACACGGCTATGCCTTTTTGTACCTCTTCCGCCGAGGCCAGGGTCTCTCGGCTGACCAAGGACCCTTCATGCAGGAAGTTTTGCAGCGGGAGAAGGCCGCCAAGGGAGATGAGGCTCGCAAGCGCCTGCAGTTCGTATTGCTGACGACGGACCATCTTGACGACGTCATGGCAGGTTTGGCCTTCTTGAAAACCCAGCCTGGCGTCGACGCGCACCGCATCGCCGTTGTGGGGCACTCGTTCGGTGGTCAACTCAGTCTCCTGGCCGCCGAACGCGACAGCAGTTTGCGAGCCGCGGTCACATTTGGCGCTGCGGCTGCCTCTTGGGAAGGCTCACCCGAAATCCGCGATCTCTTGCTGACTGCGGTAAGAAAATCCACTGCTCCCATCCTGCTAATTCATGCCGCGAACGACTATTCCACGGCTCCGGGGAAGGCCCTGGATGGTGAACTGACGCGGCTCGGGAAGAAGCATGTTCTGAAAATCTATCCGCCCTTCGGCAAGACTCCGGACGATGGGCACATGTTCGTGTACACGGGCATCGCGGAGTGGGAACCCGATGTTTTCAGATTCCTCGATCAATCCGTGGGGCAGTGACCGTAACTGGCAAATGACCAGGCTGGGGGGGGCCTCCGACCGCCAGTAACCTGTCCCTGGGTGACCCCCAGTTACCCCGTCTTCGGTAACCGGAGATGCCCTTGTGCGTCGTTGACAGGGGGAACCCAGTTTGTTACCGTTAACCAGTCATTCACAATACCCTTTGGCCGAGCTATAGTTCTGCAAATAGTTGAGATTGCAGACGGAGGACAAATTTCAAGCTCAGGTCGCAGTTCCGGTAGGTGTAGGGCGCGAGAAGTTTCCATTCCCAAGATGGGAGCGTAGCCCGAAAAAGTCAGGTAGTCCGAACAGGCGTTTCTGGCAACTTAAGGAAACTGGGCCTGGAGTTCCGGACCTGATGCTTCAAAACTTGCTGTACAGGCTTTAGAGGAGCGATTTGCAGAAACGCTTTTACATCCTTTTTGTGGCCCGCGGGGACGACGGCCAGTTGCGCAAGATCTCCATCCCCGTACATTATCTTTACGTATTCGTGGTGGGCGCCGCCATTGGATTCCTCAGCCTGACCGGAATTGCCAGCTCTTACACCCGCATGCTGCTGAAGGTTTCCCACTACAACCAGCTGCGGACGGAAAAAGATCAGCTCAAAGACAATTATTCGCGCTTGGAGCAGGTGGCCAAAGAGCGCGACGTGCAGGTGGCGTCGCTGGGGTCGATCGCCGGGGAAGTTTCCGCCCTCTACGGCTTGAAGGCGCAGCCCACGCTGGTGACGGCTACCGCCGACCAGATCTATGACGCCGACGTCAGTTCTTCGCTCGACCAGTTGCATGCCTTGCGGACGTCGGCCCTGACCGGAGCGACCATGGTCGGCCTGACCATGGGCCTGACGCGCAATGCCACCACCGCCGACTGGTTCAAGGCCAATTCCGCACCCAACCTCTGGCCGGTCGAAGGCCAGGTGACCGGCAGCTTTGGAGAGCGCATTGATCCGTTTAACGGAGAAGGCGCGTTCCACAGCGGCGTGGATATTGGCAGCAGCTATGGCGCCAAGATCATCGCTCCGGCGGACGGAATGGTGACATTCAGTGATCTGCTGGGCGGCTACGGCAAGGCGATCATGATCGATCACGGCAACGGCATCAGCACCCGCTACGGTCACCTTTCAGGGTTCGCGGTGACCGCCGGGCAGGCGGTGCATCGCGGCGACGTGATCGGCTATGTGGGAGAGAGCGGACGCTCGACCGGGCCGCATCTTCACTACGAAGTCCGCATCAACGATACTCCGGTCAATCCCTACAAATACCTCCGCATGACCGTCGCGCACAGCGGCGGCTTCACTGCAGGAAGCTAGAACCCGGACCCCAGAACCGCAGCTCCAAGCATATGTCGTCCTGGTTGCCTGCCCGTTGCCCATCGGGCGGTCTGCGCCCAACCTTCGCTTGCGACCAAAGGACAGGCCCGCAGAGGAGTTCTCTGTCGTTACCGGGGTAATGATTCGAGCCAAACAAGGGGCGGAATCACGGCGCTGGTGGCGATAACATAGTAGGAATCCCTCCCTGGTTGCGTGGCAGATTGGAAGCGGCGGCTCAAGGACCACTTCATGGACAATCCCGAGATCAAACGGTTTGGCCGGTACGAGACCGTGGCGGAGTTGGGCCGCGGGGCCATGGGGGTGGTGTACAAGGCCCGGGATCCCCAGATCGACCGTCTGGTCGCGGTGAAAACCGTTTGCCTGTCGGGGCAGGAACCCGACGAGGAAAAAGAATTCCGCATGCGGTTCATGAACGAGGCCCAGGCCGCGGGCCGTCTGCACCACGCCGGCATTGTCGCCATTTTTGACGTGGGGGAGAATCCCGAAAACCACGACCCTTACATCGTGCTGGAATACGTTGCGGGCGAGGCCTTGAACCGGATTCTGGCACGCGAGAAGAAGCTTCCGCCGGCAAAGGCGCTGCAACTCGCGGAAGAGATTGCCGAGGCGCTGGACTACGCTCATGCCCAGGGCGTGATTCATCGCGACATCAAGCCCGGAAACATTCTTGTGACCCAGAACGGCCACGCCAAGATTGCCGATTTCGGCATTGCGAGACTGAATCTTGCCCACTTCACCCTGCCGGGACGGGTGCTGGGAACCCCGGCCTACATGGCGCCGGAGCAGTTGAGCGGCACGGGAGTGGACGGGCGCTCGGACCTGTTCTCGCTGGGCGTGATTCTGTATGCCATGGTCACGGGGCATTCTCCGTTTCAGGGGGATAGCGCAACCACAGTGTGCTTCAAGGTGGCGAACCGGGAGCCGGTGGCGGTCAGCGCCCTGGACTTGAGCCTGCCTCGGGAACTGGATGAAGTGATCGCGCGTGCCATGGAGAAGGATCCCGAGCAGCGCTACCAGCGAGGCGCGGAGTTCGCCGAGGATCTGCGCCAGTTGCAGCAACTGTTCAAGCCGGGATCGACCACGACTTCGCTGCGGGCAGTGGCACCGACTGGGACCAGATCCACCGGTAAGGGCCCTGGGAAACCCGATCACGTGTCGGCGCTGGCACAGGCAGCGAAGGTGGTTCGGGCCGCAATTCGAAAGGCGCCGGTCCGCGATCTGATCCTGGGTGCGGCGACGGTGGTAATGCTGGTCATCGCCGGGGTCGAATCGAAGCTGTTTGTGGCTTCTCCTCAAGTCGCGGTCGTGTCTGACGCGGCTCCCAGCGGCCTCGGAGGGACGAGTCTGGTCGCTGTGCCGCCCAATTCACCGAAAGACGCGCCCAACGAAGGAACAAGTGCGCGAGCGGTTCCGCCGGTTACATCTCCCGCCAGCTCCAAGGCGCGTAAAGATCGCGGTTCAGCCTCGCATCTCGCCAAGCAAATTGTGGTGCCCTTTTCCACTCTCGATCTGGCGGTTCAGCACCAGTTCAAAGATGCGACGCTCTATGTGTGGGTCGATGACAAGCTGCTTTTGACTCGGCCCCTGCACGGGGGCACGCAGAAACGGCTGGTGGTGTTCAACGGAGTGCGCGGCGTGGACTCAGAGACGCTGAAGATTCCCGCAGGGAAACACGTGCTGCGCATAAGAGCATTATCGGCCGACCAGACGACCGATCTTTCCAGGACAGTTCCGGCCGAGTTCATCGGCGGCGCCGACAAGTCTCTGCGGATCACCTTCGATAAGCACAACACCGTGATGCGGCTGAGTTGGGGCCAGTAAGCCGCTGAGTTGGGTGAGTAGACCGCTGCCCAACGTCTTCACATTTTGCTGGGAGACTCGCTTTCGGGTGGCGCAGCGCTTTGAGTGGAGTCGCTCACCCAATCTCCCCGCCTACAACCATAACTGGGCCGCTCTCTCATAATGCATTGGCCAGCGGTCAAAACCTGCTATCGCCTAATTGCAACAGTTGTCGGAATGGGTAGAATGATCGCGTGCCAGAGCACCTCTTGCTCGTTCTTCTTTTGTGCGGATTTACGCTGTCTGGACTTTGCGCTAACCTGGCGTTTTGGAAGATGCTTGCCGAGGCCAACGCACAGCTCTCTGACGACAAAAAGTTCTCTTGGTGGTGGTGGACCCTCAGCAAACACATCAGACTGTGGAAAGAACACAAACGCCTTTGTGCGGATAGTCGTTGGAGGTTGGTGGCAATCTTTTCCCTTGGAAGCGCCTTCGCTTTCATGATTCTCGTCGCAGCTTCGTTTCCCGTTCATCCAAGATAGCCAGCGCGTGTGGCCATAGTTGGCGCTAAATCGCGGTTACACTCCCCGACTGAGTTTTTTCAGCGAACTGCCTAGCGGCATCCGCGTAGATTCATCCGCTACTCGTCCCGCAAAGCCACCATCGGATCCACTTTCGTCGCGCGCCTCGCCGGGATGTAACACGCCAGCAGCGCCACGGCGATCAGCAAGAGTGTTACTCCCCCGAACGTCATTGGATCGGTTGCCGTCACGCCGAATAACAGTGACGACACCGCCCGCGTCAGCACAAGCGATCCTACGATTCCAACCGCCACGCCGATCAAGATCGTACGCACTCCTTGCCGCAGAACCATGCGCAGCACGTCGCCTGAAGTGGCGCCAAGCGCGACGCGCACACCGAATTCGCGCGTGCGCCGGCTCACCGAGTACGCCATCACGCCAAACACTCCGGCGGCCGCCAGCAGCAGCGCCGTGACTCCGAAGAATCCGATCAGGATCACGTTGAACCTTCGCGAACCCAGCGACGCGGAATACACCTGCTGAAATGTCCGAAACTTCGCCGGAATCTCGGGATTGAGCTCGGCCAGAATTCCCCGCGCGGCGGAGCTGACCAGGCGCGTGTCGGCATCGCTCAGCATCGTCACCGTCATCTCGGAGTGCGGCCGCTGGAACAAATTCACATAGACCGTCGGCCGCGCGGGCTCGTCAAGACCGTATTCGCGGGTGTCGCCCACGATTCCGACGATGGTCAGCAGGCGTACGTCGCCATCCATATTTCCAAACTCAATGGTGTGCCCGATCGGGTCCTGGTGGGGCCAGCGATCGTGCGCCAGCGACTCGCTGATAACCGCCACGTGCGGCGCGTTCACGCTGTCGCGCTCGTCAAACATTCGTCCGCGGATCAGCGGAATTCCCAGCACCCGGAAATATCCGTTGGTCGCGACGCAAAAATCCGCGCTCCCGAGGCGTTCCTTTTGCTGGAACAAAGCCTCGAAACCGTCCATGGTCTTGGGAGCCTCTTCCGGCGTCATCAGCAAAAATCCTCCGTCAGGCAAACCGCCGGTCAGGGGCAGCGCGCTGGCCGCTCCTACGCCTCGCACGCCGGGGATTTGTGCGAGCCGGTCGATCAAATTCGAAAAGAAGACGCCCTGAGGGGCCTTCGCTTTGGGATCTTCCACCCAGGGCAACGAGACGTCCATGGCCACGATCTTGTCGACGCGGAACCCCGGGTCCACCTCCAGAACTTTCAGCAAGCTGCGCCCCAACAGCCCTGCTCCGATCACCAGCACCAACGTAATGGCGATCTGCGCCGCGACAATTGCACGCCCGACCCGCTGGCTCCCCTGCGAACCAGACTGCCCGCGCCCGCCTTCGACCAGGCCCTTCCTCAAATCGCCGCGCGTCGCCCGAGCGGCCGTAAACGCGCCGAGCCCCGTCGCCACCGCAGCAGAGAGCAGGAGCGCGAACGCCAGCACCGGCAAGCTCACGGAGACGCTGTCGAGCCGCGGCAATTGCTCCGGAGCCAGCGCCACTAGTCCGGCGACGCCCCACAGCGCGGCGAGCACTCCCAGGATCCCGCCGATCAGCGACAGCAAGAGTGCCTCGCTCAAAAATTGGCGGATCAAGCGGCCGCGCGCCGCGCCCAGCGCGATGCGGATTGAAAGCTCGCGCTCGCGCACCGACGCCTGCGCCAGCAGCAGGTTCGCAACGTTAGCGCAGGCGACAAGCAACAGGAAGCCCACCGCCCCCAGCAGGATCAGCAGAGGCGACCGCACCGTGCCAGTGACCGAATCCTGAAGTGGAACTACGCGTCCATCCCGGAGCAGATAGTCGCTCTTCTCATTCGTCTGGTAGATCCTGCGCGCAATTGTGCGGATATCTTCGCGAGCCTGTTCGACGCTGACGCCATCTTTCAGCCGGCCGACTCCGTCGTAGTTGTGCGATGTGCGGCTCGGATTCTCGCCCTCGGTGTCGGCGGCGAACCACACCTCCGCATCTTCCGGAAATCGAAATCCGGGTGGCAGCACGCCAATCACGGAGTAGACGGAATTGTTGATCTTCAGGTGAGACCGCGAAAGATCCTGCGGTGATCCGAGGGATTGCCTCCAGTAACCGTAACTCACGAGCGCGACTGGCTCCGCTCCCTTCTTGTCGTCAGTCGCCGAAAAATCCCGGCCCATGATCGGCTCCACGCCGAGTACCGTCAGAAATTCCGGCGTTACCGCGGCCACCGTTGTGCGTGTCGGCTGCGATGCTCCGGAGATGGAAACTGGATAGGCAGAGTACTTCGCGATGGATTGAAAGCTGTGGCTCTGGTCGCGGAAGTCGTCGAAGTTCGGGTCCGCGAGGCGCGAAGGCCTGCCGGAGGGGTTCACTTCTGAGATCGCCATGATGCGATCGGCGCCGGCATAGGGTAGAGGGCGCAGCAAAACTCCGTACACCACGCTGAAGATCGCCGTGGTGGCCCCGATCGCCAGAGCCAGCGTGAACACCATGATGGCGGTGACGCCGGGATTCTTGGCGAACCCTCGCGCCGCGTACCGGAAGTCCTGCCAGAGTCCGCGCATGTTTGCCTCGCGGATATGATCCCCCCGCGATGCCTACTGGCGCAACCCCATCCAGTTTTCCGAGACGACCAGGGAATTTCCGGGATTCTGCGGATCGTACTTCACCGAAGTGTGCAGCCCGAGGCGGCAGGAGTGCAGATTGATCCAGTGCCGCAGGTAGGTAACATCCTGCGAGCATTCGTAGGACACGCCCGCCACGTCGTACTTATAGATGAGCATGATGGCCGCGTGGTAGCTGCTCGTGACCGCCAGTTCCTGCACATCAATCACGGTGCCGTCGGTGATGCGCCCGGTGCCCTCAAGCCATGCCCTGCGCTCGCGCTCGAGTTCGTCGGGCGTCTTGGGCTTGCGCCGCAGCAGCGCATACGCCCCGAGCAATGCCACGCCGCCCGTTGCAACCAGCCCATAAAGTCGAAGTGAATCCATACGGAGGTGGGTTGAAATCGGACGCGTTCCGCCGACTTCTCTATCAGCATAAGCCGAAAGCGAGGTGCGTGGAAGTGGTTCTGAGGTTACGGAGGTGCCACCGGCTGTGAAAAACTTGCGGACGGCGGAAAAGTCTCATCTTGATCTAGAATCAGCCGCGGGTTTTCCCAGCGAGGTAGCAGATGAATTTCGCGACGATCGGAGCGTGCGTTCTGGCCTGCAGCATATTGGCCACCTCCGGCGAAGAGCCGGGATCTGCGTCGGCAAAGTTCGCGGAAAAGAGGGTGCCCGACGACTGGGCCGTATATGGCGGGACTGCTGAGAATAATCATTACTCCCCGCTGAAACAGATCAATCGCCGCAACGTGAAGCAACTCACGGTCGCCTGGACATTCGATACCGAAGAGGAAGGTGGACTGCAGACCAATCCGATTGTCGTCAACGGAGTGCTGTACGGGCTGACGCCGTCGCAGAAAGTGTTTGCCTTGAATGCCATGACGGGAAAGCTGCTGTGGAAGTTCGACTCCGGGATTAAAGGCACTCAGCCGGATCGGGGGCTGGCTTACTGGAGTGACAACAAAGAGCAGCGCATCCTGGTTGCGGTGATGAACTTCGTGTACGCGCTTGATGTCGCCACGGGCAAGCCCATCGCAAGTTTCGGAAAAGACGGGCGCATCGATCTGCGCGAGGATTTGGGGCGGGACCCTGCGGCGCAGTCGATTTATGTGACCAGCCCGGCCGTGATTTACAAAGATCTGATGATCGTGGGCGGGCGCGAGGCCGAGACTTTACCGGCGTCTCCCGGCGATGTGCGGGCGTATGACGTGCGCACCGGAAAATTGCGCTGGTCGTTTCACACGATTCCACATCCCGGCGAGTTCGGCTACGACACGTGGCCGAAAGAAGCCTGGACAACCGGCGGCGCCGCCAATAACTGGGCGGGGATGACAGTGGATCCGGCGCGGGGCATCGTGTATGTTCCTACCGGTTCGGCAGCATTTGATTTCTACGGCGCCGACCGGGTGGGGGACAATCTGTTTGCCAATTGCCTGATCGCCTTGAACGCCGAGACCGGCGAGCGCATCTGGCATTTTCAGGGAGTGCGGCACGATCTCTGGGATCGGGATTTTCCCGCGCCGCCCGTCCTCGTGACCGTGGAACGCGAAGGCAAGAAAGTGGACGCGGTGGCCCAGACCACCAAGCAGGCCTTCGTGTTTCTGTTGGACCGCACGAACGGGCACCCGCTGTTTCCCATCGACTGCCGGAACTATCCGCCCAGCGATGTGCCGGGAGAAGTGGCCGCGCGGCAACAATGCCTCCCCGCGAAGCCGGCGCCATTTTCACGCCAACTGCTGACCGAGAATCTTCTGAGCGAGCGCACGCCGGAGGTGCACCGGTGGGCGCTGGAAAAGTTCAAGAGCTTTCGCAGCGAGGGCCAGTTCGTTCCCTTCAGCGTGGGGAAAGATACCGTGGTCTTCCCCGGATTCGATGGTGGCGCTGAGTGGGGCGGGGCGGCGGCCGATCCCGAGACCGGGATTCTCTATGTCAACGCCAACGACGTGGCCTGGACCGGGGCGCTGGCCGAGAACACGCCTTCTGAAAATGAAGAGAACAGCCCCAAGGCACTCTACATGAACCAGTGCGCTGTTTGCCATGGCGAGAAGATGGCGGGATCGCCACCGGCGATGCCGTCACTCGTGGGAGTGGGCGATCGCATGCCACCGGCCGAGGTTGCGACCACCATCAAGAACGGCAGAGGGCGCATGCCCGGCTTTTCGAATCTCAGCGACGATCAGCTGTCCGGCTTGCTTTCATATGTGATGAGCGGAGGCGCGAAAGAAAACAATCGCAAGGAGGTCGCGAACTCCGCACCCGCGCCCCTGGCCATGAAATATCACTTCACCGGATACAACAAGTTTCTCGACCCAGAGGGATACCCTGCGGTCGCACCACCCTGGGGAACCTTGAACGCAATCAATCTCAACACCGGCGACTATGTATGGAAGATTCCGCTGGGCGAGTATCCGGAACTGGCGGCGAAGGGCGGGAAAAACACGGGCACGGAAAACTACGGAGGCCCGGTGGTGACGGCCGGTGGGCTGGTGTTCATCGGGGCCACGAACTTCGACAAAAAGTTCCGCGCGTTCGATAAGACGACCGGGACGCTGCTGTGGGAGACGACGTTGCCGTTTGCGGGCAATGCGACTCCTGCCACCTACGAGGTGCGGGGGCGGCAGTTTGTGGTGATTGCGGCGGGAGGCGGGAAGGATCCGAAGTCGAAGTCGGGCGGGGTATACGTGGCGTTCGCGTTGAAAAAATAGATTACGACCCAGGCCTACTTGGTCTGGCTGCAGACGCTCTTGCTGACCATCTCGCCGAAGCCGCCTTCCGGATCTTTGCCGAACTGGTCGTCACGGGTGGCTTTCTTGCTGACCACGCTGCGTCCGCCACTGTCGCGGGAATAGAACCATAGCGTACTGGGGGTGGCAGCGCCGGTGCTGCAGTTGAAGCGGACGCGCGCGCGCATCTCGACGAAGGGTCCGCCTTGCGGGAGCATCGTGGGTTCCTTGTACTCCACCCGGACCAGCGCGATGCGCTGATTGTTCTTGAGCACGCGGACTGAACTGACGGAGACTTTATCGCCGGCTTCCGTCTGGCCGATCACTCGCCAGTCCGAGGCGGCCAGCAGTGCCAGGCTGACGACGAGCATCGGCGCCAGCACGACGGCGGCAAGAACGAGGAGGGCCTTTTTCAGCGCTGAGCTTTTCACGGGGGAAATTGCACAGACACTGTCGTCGAAAAACGCCGTTCTGTCAACCGGACCCCGTAATATGACCGGCCGGAACGGACCGACCGTGTTATGGTTATGGGCGCGGCGAACCGATGGAGAGTCGGACGCGCCTGCATGGTTTCTTATGGAAACGCTTCATTCCACGATGTTTACATCGCCGGTAGGGCCATTGTTCCTGGCCGCCTCGGACCAGGGCCTGGTGGCGCTGGAGTTTGATGCGCGTTTGCCGGGGCAGCAGACGATTCGTCCTAACCCGCGCGATCTGCGGGCGGAGAACCGCAGCGTGCAGTTCGAGGAATCGGGCAGCGCCATGCGGCCTTACGTGCAGGAACTGGAAGAATACTTCGCAGGGGAGAGGCGGAAGTTCAGCTTCGCGCTCGACCTGCGCGGAACGGACTTTCAACTGGCGTGCTGGCAAGCTCTGCTGGCGATTCCCTATGGCGAGACTCGCTCCTACGGCGACATTGCGCGCGCGGTGGGCAGGCCCGCAGGGATTTCGCGCCGTGGGGATGGCGAACAATCGGAACCCGGTGGCGATCGTCGTCCCGTGCCATCGCGTGATCGCTTCCGACGGAACGCTCTGCGGGTACGGCGGCGGCCTCGACGTGAAGCGCAAGCTGCTGGAACTGGAAGGCGCGCTGACCGGAATCTTGGCGGCGTAGGGTTCGCGCACCACTTTGTAGAGACGTAGCGTGCTACGTCTCGGCCGTTGGCATTCTAGACGATGGTTAGCGAGACGTTGCCAGCAACGTCTCTACGAATCGCGAAACAAGACATCCTTGACCACCAACGGCAAATCGTCCACGCTGCGCAAGGCTGGCCTCTTCTATCTCGTCTTCGTGATGTTCTCCTACACCACGGGCGGGCCCTTCGGACTCGAGGACATGGTCACCACCTCGGGCCCGGGGATGACGCTGATCTACCTGCTGGTGCTGCCGTTTTTCTGGTGCATCCCGGTGTCGCTGGTTTCGGCGGAACTGACCACCGCCATGCCGGTGGAGGGCGGCTTCTACCGCTGGACGCGCGCGGCGTTCGGCGACTTCTGGGGATTCCTTGCCGGCTGGTGGAACTGGTCCGCGTCGTTTCTGCTGGGCGGCGCCTATGCCGTGCTGTTCACGGATTATCTGGTCTACTACTTCCCGAAGATGACGTGGTGGGAGCACTACCTCGTCTCCGTGGCGCTGATCGCCGTGCTGACGTGGATCAACGTGCGCGGCATTCAGATGGTCGGCCAGGTCGCCACGGCGCTGGAGATTTTCATTTTTGTTCCGGTGATGACGATGATCGTCATCGCCCTGTTGCATTGGCACCACAATCCTTTCGTGCCGTTGGTTGTGCCGCATCAGGCGACGTTCAAGGTCTTCGGCGTGGGGCTGGCCTTGGGTTTGTGGCTGTACTCGGGATACGAACAGCTCTCGACCGTAGCCGAGGAAGTCGAAAACCCGCAGCGATCGTATCCGCGGGCTCTGGCGCTGGTGGTGCCGTTGTCGATTGCGGCATACTTTCTCCCGACGTTGGCCGGGCTCGCGTCGGCGGGAAACTGGGAGAAATGGCACACCGGATTTTTTTCCGACGCCGCCGGCATGATTGGAGGGCCTTGGCTGGGCACCTGGATGACGCTGGCCGCAATGGTAGGCAACGTGGCGCTCCTGAACAGCACCGTGCTGACCACGACGCGCATGCCGTTCGCCATGGCGGAAGACGGATACCTGCCGCAGGCGTTAACCCGCAAACACTCGCGCTACGGGACGCCGTGGCTGGCGATTGTAGTGTCGGCGGTCATCTACGGACTGCTGGCGTGGCAGAGCTTGGGGCAACTGATTTCGGTCTATATCTGGCTGCGTTCAGCGACGACGGTGCTGACCGTGCTGTCAGCGTGGAAACTCCGGCGCACGCAGCCGGAACTGAAACGCTCGTTCAGGGTTCCCTTCGGCCGCGCGGGACTGCTCTACGTGGTTGGCGCCCCGGTGGTGATGGCGTTGGTCGCCCTGTTGGGGAGTGACCGGTTTGGCCTGATCGGCGGAGCCATCGCGATTGTGGTGGGGCCGGTTGTGTATGGAGTGGATGTACTCTCAAGGCGCAATGGATCTAGTCGCTGAGATTTACTACTGATTGGCAGCTTCTCGCCTGTCGTATTCCTGCTTGACGGTCGTAGCCTCATCCACCCGGCCGAGTCTCTTCAGGGACTTGGCAAGGCACAGACGCGCCATGTTCCAATCCGGATCAATCGAAAGGAGTTCTTGAAACTCAGCGACAGCCTCCTCGGACCGCCCGGAGTTGCAGTAGACAGCGCCAAGGTTCTGCCGAATTCGCAAATCATCCGGCGCAAGATCCTTGGCTCGCTTATACGCTGCAATTGCTTCGTCCACACGATTGAGACGCGTATAGGAGATTCCGGCCCCGTACAGGAAACTCGAGTCCTTCGGGTCCAGCGATTCTGCCTGGTCGTAAAACCTGAGAGCAGCGAGGTGATCGCCACGCATCGCACAGGACAAAGCCAGGTCGCCGTATACAACCGCGTAGTCCGGTTTGAGCTTGAGGGATTCGTTGAACTCCCGATCCGCATTGTTGAAGTCGTGCACCGAAAGGTACGCCAGACCAAGGAACTTGTGCGCGTCCGGATCGCTGCTCCTCAAGGCTAGCGCCGCCTTCGCTTCTTTGACCGATGCTTCCGCAACACCCGAGCGGTAGTAAGCGAAAGACAACTGCTCATGAGCATAGCTGAAATCTGGGGCTAGTTGCGTTACTTTGATCAAGGCAGGAATCGCTTCGTCCCAGTCTTCGAGTTTGTTCAGGAAGCCGCCAAAGGCGAACAGCAAGTCAGGGTTCGCCCCATCCAGCTTAACCAGCCCGCCAAGGTGGAGTTGAGCAACTGAGAATTTCCGTGCGTTCTTCTCCTTGATTACGCGCCGGAGTCGATCGGAAAATTCATCGCTCGGGGCGGTTGCGCCAGAAGATGGCTTGGCTTTCTGAAGAACAGACAGGAGATTGGCATCGGCGCCAGCTGAGCCGAGCTGCTGGATCCAACGTTGATCGACCACAAAATCTATACCTCGCGTTTGCAACTCGTACTGCAGGTTGAACGCGGGCATCCCCGCAACAATCCAGCACAGCAGTTGTCGCTCCGTGACAGCTGGGGGCTTGAAATCCTTCGGTGATAGCGCCCAACAAGAAAGCCGAAGAAGGAGGAGGAAGCAAAACGCTACGCGACGGGACGACATTGAAGGGTACCTCTCGATGGAGACGATGAGAGGTTACCAAGTGAGAAAGGCGCTCGTCCCATGACGAAAGTCTTAGACCATTTACACGGCAGCCATATTCGCGGCCGAGTTACTCCGGGCAGTGGCCCTCAGCTCACCCAATCCAAAAACTTGTACCACGCCCCCGCGAACGGCAGAAACCAAGGCTTCCCGTTGTACAGGCCCAGCGGCGCGCCCGGAAATGGGATGCCAACAAAGGGATTCTCCGGCTTGTCCCCGGCCATGAGTTCGGCAATCTTCTGGCCTTGATACGTCGCCATGGCGACGCCGTGCCCGGCGTATCCCACCGCGTAGTACATGCCATCCATCTGCCCGGCGTGGGGCATGATGTCGAAGGCGAAGTCGAGCGTGCCTCCCCAGACGTAGTCGATTTTGGCGTCACTGAGTTGCGGGTAAACGTCGATCATGCCCCGGCGCAGGATGTCGGCACTCTGCCGCACCGTCTGCTCGGTCTCCGGGAAGAATGCCGCGCGGCCTCCGAACAGCATGCGGCGGTCGGGGGTGAGGCGGTAGTAGTACAGAAAGTTTTTCGAGTCGTAGATCATGCGGTTGCGCGGGCTCAGTTCATGCGCCAGCTTTTCCGGGAGAATTTCCGTGGTGATGATGAACGAGCCGATGGGGATCAGCTTCTTCTGCAAGGCGGGAGTCGCTCTGCCCCGTGTATCCGCTGGTCCCGACGAAGACCTCGTGCGCCCACAGGGAACCGCGCGAGGTGGTGAGCTTCCAGCCTTGTTCTCCCTGGCGCGAGTCGCGCTGGATGCTTGCGACGCGGGTCTGCTCGAAGATCGCCGCTCCGGCCTTCATCGCAGCGCGGGCCAGTCCGGCAACATAGCGCGCCGGATTGCACCCGGCGCTGACCTCGTCGACCATGCCTCCGTAATAAATCGTCGAGCCGATCTCCGAACTCAACTCGTCCTTTGGCACCACCCGCAGCGTGTGATGGAACTCATGGGCAATCACTTCGGCCTGGCGGGCGTAGTCGTCGAAGTGCTTCTGCTTGCAGGCAACTTCGAGGTGTCCGCAGCGGGAGAAGCCGCAGTCAATCGCTTCTTCGCCGACGATCTGTTCGACGCAATCCATGGAGGCGAGCGAGGCGGCGTACATGCGCTGGGTGCGTTCCCGTCCGTACATGGAGATGAGCTTGTTGACGCCCAGCTTCATCCCGGTAAGTACCATGCCGCCGTTGCGGGAACTGGCGCCCCATCCAATGGTTTCAGCCTCCAGCACGGCGACGTTCGCACCCCGTTTGGCCAGTGTGCGTGCCGCCGAGAGACCGGTGAAGCCGGCCCCGATCACGGCGACATCGACTACCTCTGGGAGGGGTCGTGAGCCGTCCGCAGTAGGGAATTCCGTGGTAGTGAGCCAGTAGTTGTGTTCTTGCAAAGGCATGCTCTGTGTTCCCCTGTGTCCTCTGTGGTGCAGGTTTTGCAGGCCTGGCCCAAAGGTCACCAGGCGGAGGGCGACCGAGCATTCTAGCGTAGCGCGCGCCCCAGTGGTACATGTACTCGCGGTCACAGTGTGGCTGCCTTGCGGCCCCCTCGGTAATCTTGCCGCAGTTACTGTCTGCCCCTAGTCTGAAGAGGCATGCCCCTTCGCTGCCTTCTGTTTTCCTCGGACGAGGCAACGGCTGAGCCCATTCGTCAGGTGCTGGCCGGTCTCAGCGTGGAGGGAGAGCACTGCTCCGACGCGGTGGCCGCGGTCGAGCAAGTCACCAACCAGAATTTTCAAATCGTCATTATCGATTGGGATAGGCAGCCCGAAGCTCCACTGCTGCTGGCGGCAGCCCGCGAACGCAAGGCTTCGGAACGTCCGCTTACCCTGGCGATCGTGAGTGATGACCTCAGCGTTCCGAAAGCGCTGCAAGCAGGCGCGAACTCGATTTTGCGCAAGCCGTTTCAGGTCAACCAAGTTCGGGACACTTTGACCACCGCGCGCGATCTGTTGCGCGCCCGGCAGGAGTCGGCGCAAGCTGCCGCGGCGGGTGCGTCTGCAGGCTCGCCATCAACGCTTTCGGCCAGCCTGGAACCGGGAAAAGAGAGAACTCTGCGGGCGGGAGAATTCTTGCAGTCGGGCCCCACGGCTCCGGGCGGACAGTTCGTCACCGAGGGGGGAGGGCAGGCTTCGCTGCAGCCATCGCTGGTGGAGCCAGTCGATCCGCTGAAGAACCTGGAGCCGGTAGCGGCTTCGGTCACAGAAGCTAAGCCGCCTGCGCCTCCGCCACCTCCGACCAACGAGCCCCGAGGATTGGAATGGTACCTAAAAACACGGGCCGGGACGTTGCCGCCGATTCCAGCGCAGGCCGCTGCCCCTCCCGCCGCGGCCGCGAAACCCGAACTCATTGGGTTCGAGCAGACGCCTGCGCCCTCCCCGGTACACGCAGACGACCCGGCG
This sequence comes from uncultured Acidobacteriota bacterium, assembly GCA_963709865.1. GTDB lineage: Bacteria > Acidobacteriota > Terriglobia > Terriglobales > Acidobacteriaceae > Sulfotelmatobacter. The sequence continues at coordinate 7,700 of CAVPXW010000015.1, read as the reverse complement.
CGAGAGTCCACGCCCGACGTACAGCCGGATCCGCACGCCGTCCAGGAGCAGAAGCACGAGCAGAAGAAAGAAGCGGAACTCTTCGCCTATATCTCGGGAGAGAACAGAGAATCCGAAGTCGCTTCCGGGCCACGGTTCCGGCTGGGCAAGGGGGCCATCATCGGAGCGCTGGTTCTGGCCAGCTGCGCGATTGCGGGGGCTCCGCAAGCACCCTGGCATCCGAAAATGAAAGTGCTCTGGGCTCGCGGGCAGCAAACGCTGCACGGCTGGCTGAACCCACAACCGGTCACTCCGGTGCAGGCGCCCGTGGCCCACGAAGACTTTGGCCGGGCTGGCGATGAATACAAGTTGCCCGTCGCCGAAAACATTCCGGATGCAACCACCGATCCTTCTCAAATTCAAGTCCTTCCGGTGATTGATCCGACAGCGAAGAAGCCGAATAACCTGGGTGGGAATGCGGAGCAGCCTCCGGCCCAGGGTGACGGCGCAGGCGCGACTCCGAGCGACCAGGCGCCGCCCTCCGGAGCCCAGGCGCCGCCCTCCACGCCCGAGGCGGCACAGCCAGTCAGCGCACCGGTCGCCAGTGGACCTTCCGCAGGCAGTTCGAGTCCGTCGACCACTCCGGCGGTTACCGCTCCTTCCCCGGCTGCGCCGCCGCGTTCTGACCCACCGGCTGTGGTTCCTCCGGTTGCATCCCCGGTGTCTGCTGTTCCCGCGCAGCCTTCACCCGCGAAGAGTCTGCAACCGCACTACGCCTCGGCTCCGGCCAATGTTCCCTCGAGCCTGAAATCGCAAATGGCCACGATGACTCCCGACGCCAGCGGCAACAAGCCTGCCGAGAATGCCATGCCCTCGATCGAGCCCGTCGTGGTTCCTGAAGCCACCGAGCGTGCGCTTCTTACGGACCAGCCCGCCCTCGATTATCCCGCTAACGCCAGGGGACAGCACGGGTCGGTAGTCCTGCAAGTTCTGATTGGCCGAGACGGGACCGTCCAGGACGCCAAGTTCATGCAAGGCTCGCTGGCGTTTGCCCGGACCGCGATCGACGGCGTGAAGTTATGGAAGTTCAAGCCCTATACCATGAACGGGCGGGCGGTTTCGGTCCAGACCCAATTCACCATCAGCTTCAAGCCAGCACAGTGAGAATAAGTTGTTTGTTTTGTTGAGGGCACCTAGGTACGGCGGCACACCCCAGGTTTAGTCCGAAATCAAGCCGGATGACAGCCCGGGATTTCACCCGTCTGATCAATGAGTCTGCCACGGTCCACATTACCGAAGAGGCTCCGACCATGCAGCCCAGGGGTCGCAAGCTGCATCTAGAGGGATATATAATAGGGAGAGTTTCTCAGGAAGCAGTTCCTTCCAGAAGAAGACCAAAACAGATGTCCATGAAAACCAAAGCAGCGATTCTCGTCACCTCCTTTGCCGTATTACTGTTCGTCGTTGTGGGTTCGATGGGAGGTGTGCACGCCTCCTCTTCGAACGACGGCTCTTACCGTCAACTGCAGGTTTACAGTGAAGTGCTCTCGCGCGTGCGCAGTGAGTACGTGGAAGAGCCGAACATTCCCAAGGTGACGGACGGCGCGCTGCACGGACTTCTGGAATCGCTCGATTCCAACTCCAGCTACATGTCGGCCGACGCCTACAAGGCATTCAAGGCGCACAAGGCAGAATCCAAGGGCGGAATCGGCGCGGTTGTGTCGAAGCGTTTTGGCTACGCCGCCGTGGTCGCCATATTGCCGGGATCCCCGGCGGAGAAGGCGGGGATTGAGCCGACCGACATCTTCGAATCGATTGAAGGACAAAGCACGCGGGAAATGTCGCTGCCCGAAATTCGCAGCCTGCTGGCCGGCACTCCGGGATCGACCCTGAATGTTGCGGTGGTCCGCGCCCGCAAAGCCGAGCCGCAGAAGGTTGCGATCATCCGCGATGTGGTCAACATTCCTCCGGTGGCCGACAAGATGATGGACGACGGCATCGGCTATGTGAAAGTCGAAGCCCTCACCAAGGGCAAGACGCAGGAGATTGCGTCGAAGATCAAGGCGCTGGAGAAGTCGGGAGCGAAGAAGATTCTACTCGATCTTCGCAACTGCGCCGAGGGCGACGAAACTGAAGGCGTCGCGGCGGCGAACCTGTTCCTCAACCACGGCACGATTACCTATCTGCAGGGACAGAAATTCCCGCGCCAGGCGTTCAATGCCGATCCCGCCAAGGCGATCACTAATCTTCCGGTCGCGGTGCTGGTAAATCGGGGAACTTCGGGCGCGGCGGAGATTGTTGCGGCCGCGATTCTGGAGAACGCTCGCGGCGACGTTGTCGGCGACAAGACCTTTGGCGACGGCTCGGTGCAGAAGACGATCGACCTGCCCGATGGCGGCGCGTTGATCCTCTCCGTCGCCAAGTACTACTCGCCCAGCGGAAAAGCCATTCAAGACACGGCCATCACGCCCAACGTTCTGGTGGCCGATGCGGTGACGACTCGGTGGGTCCGGACGATGAAGATAGTACCGCCGCTCCCGATCAGGAAGCCAAGCCCAAGAACACGGTGGATGATCAGCTGAACAAAGCCGTGGAAGTGCTCAAGAGCCGCGCCAGCTAGTCTCCACCAGTAGCGCCAGCTGTCCCCGGGGGCGTCTCGCCCCCGGCTTCAATTCCCGAGCGACTCCGTTCCCTTGCCACCTCGATCCGTGACGGGGCCGCCCTGCGAAATGCTATCCTGACCTCGTCTCCCCATGAAGTCTCTCTACGAACATCTTCCACCAGTGGAAATCGGCGGGCGCAGGCTGGTCGGCCGCGTGCTGTTTGGCCTGCTGGTGCTGGTGGCCGTGCTGGTGGGAGCGACGGCTGGTCTGCTGCTGGTGTACACCACCGACCTGCCGCAGGTCGACGCGCTGGAAGCTTATCGTCCCAGCTCCATCACCGAACTCTACGACGATCACGGGCGGGTGATTGGCTCGTTCGCGCTGCAGCGGCGCGTGGTGGCGGGCTACGACGATTTCCCCCCGGTGTTGCGCGATGCCCTGGTCTCGATCGAAGACAAGGATTTCTACCGGCATTCCGGCATTAATTTCTGGCGCATCGTGGGCGCGGCCTATCGCGACATTGAATCCGGCGGCAGGGTGCAGGGAGCATCGACGCTGACCATGCAACTGGCGCGCAATCTTTTCCTCTCCCCCGACCGCTCGTTGCATCGCAAGGTGCAGGAGGCGATGCTGGCCATCCAGATCGAGCGCCGCTTCACCAAGCCGCAGATCTTCACGCTGTATGCCAACCAGATTTTTCTGGGCCACGGCGTCTACGGCTTCGAGGCGGCGTCGGAGTTCTACTTCAGCAAGCCGGCGAAAGCGCTGACGGTCGAGGAAGCCGCCCTGCTCGCGGGTTTGCCCAAGGGGCCGTCGGTGTACTCGCCGATCAACCATCCCGACCGCGCCCAGAAGCGGCGGAATCTGGTCATCAATGCCATGCTGGAGGACGGCAAGATTACGGCCGCGCAGGCCGCCGACGCACGATCCGCGCCGGTGGTGCTCCATCTGGCGCACGATCCCAATTCGCTGGCGCCTTATTTTGTGGAGGAGATTCGCCGCTACCTGGAAGGCAAGTACGGAAGCGACCAGGTCCACGAGGGCGGCTTGAAGGTTTACACCACCCTCGATGTGGATCTGCAAAAGGCCGCGAACCAGTCCGTGCTCGACGGCCTGGCCGCCTACGAACGGCGGCACGGCTGGAAAGGCCATCTGGAAAATGTCGTGGCCGAAGGTGGGGTTCTCGACAAATATTCTCATCCCGACTGGGACGACGAGCCTGAGGTGAACGGATATGTCCACGCGCTGGTGACCTCTGCGGGGACGGGCATCGCCACCCTGAAGTTTGGACGCTATACCGCGGCTCTCGGACAGGCCGACGTTCGCCTGGACGCAGCACAAACTGGCGGACATTCTCAAAACCGGAGACATCTGCTACGTCAAGATTCTTTCGCTCGGCGCCAACGGCGCGGCGCGCGCCAGCCTGGAACAGGATTCCGGAGCGCAGGGCGCGCTGCTGGCCATCGACAACGCCACCGGCGGAATCAAGGCAATGGTGGGCGGGCGCGATTTCAACGAATCGAAGTTTGATCGCGCCACCCAGGCCATGCGGCAGGTGGGGTCTTCCTTCAAGCCTTATGTGTACACCACGGTCATCGATGGAGGCGCCAGTCCCGACGATACGATTCTCGATGAGCCGGTCAGCTTTGAGACTCCTTCCGGGCCTTATTCCCCGCACAACTACGACGAGAAATTTGAAGGCATCATCACGCTGCGGCGCGCGCTGGCTCAATCCCGCAATATCCCGGCGCTGAAGCTGGCGAACAAAGTTGGCATCAAGAGCGTGATCGACTACGCCGGCCGCTTTGGCATCACCGCGAAGCTGCCCCCGTATTTGCCGGTCGCTCTGGGATCCGCCGAGATCGCGCTGATCGAGCAGACCTCGGCGTACAGCGTCTTTCCCAACGACGGCGTGCGCGTGATCCCGCGCTACATCACGCGTGTGACCGACTACGAAGGCCGTGTTCTGGAGGAAGATTTTCCCGACGTAAAAGACGTGATCAGCGAGCGCACGGCCCGCATCATGACCTCGATGTTGCGCGAAGTGGTGCTGCACGGTACGGGGGTCGCAGCGGCGAAGTTGCCGTTTCCGGTGGCGGGCAAGACCGGGACGACCAACGATTTTACCGACGCGTGGTTTGTGGGATTCTCTCCCACGATGACTTGCGGAGTCTGGGTGGGCTTCGACGAGAAAAGGTCTTTGGGAGCGAAAGAGACGGGAGCCCACGCCGCCTTACCCATCTGGATGAATTTCATGACGGTCGCGATGGCCGGAAAAGATCCCGGCGATTTTCAGCCCTCGCCAGTAGCACCGCACGCACTCGCTCAGAAGGTAGATACGCCGGATACAGCCCGCCGGCGACGCCATTGAAGCGGCGCCGACTAGCCTAGCGTCGGCATCCCGCCTCACGCCGTCCCCCGGTAGCAATAGTATTCATCTTGATGACACAGGAGAAATCACGCGCACCAACGCTTGCCAATTGCTTTAGTCTCACTCGTCGCGCTTTGCGCGCCTGCGGCACCGACCCCGTGGGAAGCTTCCGCAGACGCCAAGTCTGCCGTCGAGCACGTATTACTAACCCAGCAGGAGGCCTGGAACCATCACGACCTCGATGCCTTCATGGCCGGATACTGGAACTCCGCGGACCTGACTTTCTTCTCCGGCGCCAAGCAGACCGCTGGCTGGCAGGCGACGCTCGATCGCTACCGCACAACCTATTCAAGTCCAGGCCATGAGATGGGAACGTTAGAGTTCTCCGCATTGCGCATCGAGATGCTGGCGCCGGACGCGGCATTCGTCCGCGGCGCCTGGCATCTGACCATGCCCGATGGCAAGACTCCGCACGGCCTGTTCACCCTGGTGTTTCGCAGGTTTCCCGAGGGCTGGAAGATCGTGCACGACCATACGTCAGCGGCGGAGTAGCTTCTAGAACGAACTCAGAGCCGCTGTACTCTATCGAGGACTGTCATCCCGACTGGAGCTTCTCATTCCTGCAGGGAATGGGAAGCGGAGTGGAGGGACCTGCTGTTCTTCGCGACAGCTACATCAACCCTCGAATCTCTCGCCGGACGTCCTCACTTCTTTACGCGTAATTGCACGCGCGTTCCTTCCGGCAGCACCCCGCTTAACAACTCGACTCTGCCATTCCGCACGATACCCTCGAATTCCTTCGGCTGGGCCGCGGGCTGCGCGGGCGCGCCCCGTGCCACACTCCTCCCCATTCCTTTGTCCATGGCGTCGTTGGCCAGAAGATCGGCTTCCTGATTCTGCTCTCGGAACGCATGACCGATCGAGAACCAGTCGAGCTGCGCGATCAATTCCTTGGCGCGCCCGTGCAGGTCTTGCAGGGTCGCGTTTTTCACTTTGTAAATGCCCTTGATCTGCCGCACCAGCAGTTCCGAATCGCTGATCAGCTTGAGCGCCTTGGGACCATGCTTGAGCGCATATTCGAGCGCGGCGATCAGTCCCTGATATTCGGCGAAGTTGTTAGTCTGGTGCCCGAGATATTCGCTCAGAGCGGCGACCTTGCGTCCCGATTCGTCTTTGATCACCACACCGTAGCCCGCGGGCCCGGGGTTGCCGCGCGCCCCGCCGTCGCTGTGGGCGATCAGGTAGTGCTCGGGAGGATTCTCGCGGGTTTCAAAGAGCGGCTTGGTACCAGCGCTGCGGAAAGAATACATGATTCGAGTTTATAACGAGGCGCGGAAACGATTCGTCCTTCGCGCGTATATTCCAATCACCGGTCGGGCTGCAGCGCGGAATGCGAGTTTTTCCGCAGCCTCTAAAGGCTCGGTCGACATAGCAGGAGTCACGGTATGTCCTGAGGGCATACACCGATATGAACCACAGCACGATCGTGTGGCTCAGCGTCCGGCGGCGAGGCGCGTAGCCAGCCGCGGAGGCAGTTTCGCGGCGAAAATCCGATCCTGCGCTTCTTTCAGGTTGTAGGGCGTGCGGTGGAAGTGGACGACCTGCGCGTCCGTGTCGAACAGGGCGAAAGCGGCGCGCCAGTCGCCGTCGCGTGGCTGGCCGACGGAACCGGGATTGATCAAATATCGCGTGGCGGACTTCAGTTGCAGCGCGACCGACTCGACTTGGCCCACGGTGCGGTACTCCGGACGGAAACCGTCGGCGGAGGATCCGTTGGCAAAAAAGCCACCCTGCAGGTGTGTATGCCCAAAGAAAGTTAAGGGAATGGTCAGCGTGATCAGCGGCGCGAGCGCATCCCCCAGCGACACCACATACTCATCCTCATCGTTGGGTGAGCCGTGCACCAACTGCACCTGGGGGAAATCCGGCAACGAAATTGGACCGTGCGGCAGGGCGCGCAGCCATTCGAGATTCTCGGACGTCAATTCATTGCGAGTCCAGATGGCGGCAGCCGCGGCCATGGGGTTGAAGTCGTCGAGATCCATCATGCCGGTGGCGGCCTTGTCATGATTGCCGCGCACGAAGATTTTCCCGAGTTTGCGAGAACGCTCGGCCACTTCGTTTGGACTCGCGCCGTAACCGACAATGTCCCCCAGGTTCACAACCGCGTCGAACGGCGGCGCAGCGGCCAAGGTGGCGTCGAGAGCTTCAAGATTGGCGTGGATGTCGCTTAGAAGCAGTATGCGCACGGATCACCGGACAAACTGCCGATTATAGACTAATGCCTGGTCTAAGATGCTTGCAGCACGGCCCTGCGAGAAACAATGTCATGAGCAAACTGCTGGGTTGGCGGTTCAAAGACAGAATGCCGTTGTGGTTCAAGCTGATCGTCGGACTTCTGCTCACAGATTCCGCGCTTCATTTTGGACTGTTGTCGACGGTTTCAAGCTGGGCGCTGCCAGCGCCGGACGCTGCCCATTCTTATCGCTTGCCTTTCCGGGACGGCGGGATCTACTTCGTCCAGTCCTGGCTGGGCTGGTATTTGAACGCGTGGTGGCTGGGATTGGGGCTGCTGGCAGTGTTGGCTTTGCTGCTAGCACTAAAGCGTAGCCAGCTGGAACGTGCCGGCTGATTTTTCCCCGAACGTCAATCCGTTATCGCTGGACATTTACGACTGGGCAGCGAGCCCAGTGGCCGGGTGCAACTTCGACGAGTTGCGGAAGCGCACGGGTGCACTCGGGGATACG
>CAVPXW010000014.1:0-178272 GCA_963709865.1 uncultured Acidobacteriota bacterium | reverse complement strand
TGAACTATTGCATGCTTGTTGGCATGTAGGGCGCGCGCAAATAGAAAGCGGGATTATCACATCGCGCACACGAGTTCGATGGCTGACTGGCTATCGAACAGAATGAATCCGACACTCCAGAGGGAGAGAGAAGTCTTATGACCGCCACTACCGCTACCGCGCCGTCCACAGCAACTATCAAGGCCATCAGGCAAAAGGCAAAACGGTTGAGCATTCTTTCGATGATGTCCACAACCGCGGCTGGTTCCGGACATCCGACATCCTGCATGTCCGCGGCAGAGCTGGTGGCCGGAACGTTCTTTTACGCGATGAAGTTTGATCCGAAAGACCCTAACTCGCCGAATGGCGATCGTTTTGTTCTCTCCAAAGGCCACGCCGCGCCGGTCCTTTACGCCGCGTTCGCTGAGGCAGGCGTTTTCCCGGAGTCGCGTCTGATGACGTTGCGCGAATTTTCAAGCGAGCTGGAAGGCCATCCGACACCGCGTATTCCTGGTGTTGACGCCGCGACAGGCTCGCTTGGCCAGGGATTATCTGTCGGTTCGGGCCTCGCGATCGGCGCGCGTATGGATAAGAGTCCAACACGTGTCTACGTGCTAATGGGCGACGGCGAAATGGCGGAGGGCCAAGTGTGGGAGGCGGCAGCGTTCGCCGCACATTACAAACTCGATAATCTCACGGTTCTGGCTGACGTCAATGCACTGGGCCAAAGCGAACCGACAATGTACCAGCACGACATGGAAATTTACCGCAAGAAATTCGACTCGGAAGGCTGGGCGACAGAAATCATCGATGGCCACGATGTCGCCGCCGTGCTCGCTGCCCTCGATCACGCCAAGGCGGCGAATGGCCAACCGCAGGCAATCCTCGCGCGAACGATCAAAGGTAATGGTGTAAGCTTCCTCGCCGGCAAGGAGCATTGGCATGGCAAGCCGATTCCGAAGGATCAGCTCGCGGCTGCGATCAAGGAAATCGGACCGGCTATCGATCTGCCCCCCGACCCCGGGAAGTCCTATGCCAGGACGTCATTGCCTAAACCTCCGAGTTTCCCGGCGCCTGCGCCGCCGGACTACGATCCTTCAAAGCCTGTCGCGACGCGCGAGGCCTACGGATCAGCCCTCAAACGACTGGGCGCGGTGAATCCGCACATCGTGGCTATTTCGGGCGACGTCAAGAACTCAACGTTCTCGGAAGTATTCGAAGACGCCTTTCCGGATTATTTCTATCAGGGCTACATCGCCGAGCAAAATTTCGTAAGCGCCGGCGTGGGGCTCGCCGCGCGCGGCAAGGTACCTTTCCTTGATACCTTTGCCTGTTTCCTAACCCGCGCCTATGACCAGGTGCGCATGGCAGACATCAGCCGGAGCAACATCAACCTGTGTGGATCGCATTGCGGCATTTCGATCGGCGAGGACGGTCCATCGCAGATGGCGCTGGAGGATATCGCGATGTTTCGCGCCGTTCATTCCTCCACCGTTCTTTACCCTAGCGATGCAATCTCCACAGAGAGGCTTACGGAAACCATGGCGGGGCGTGCAGGCATCAACTATCTGCGAACGACCCGGCCGAAGTCTCCGATCCTCTACTCGAAAGACGAGAAGTTCCCGATCCCTGGATTCAAGGTGCTCCGACAGAGCCCGCAAGATAAAGTGACGGTGATCGGCGCGGGAGTCACCTTACACGAGGCGCTAAAGGCCGCTGATCAGTTGAAGGTAGACGGCACAGCCGTACGGGTGATCGACCTTTATTGCGTCAAACCCATCGACGGAAAAGAGCTCGCCAAGGAGGTCGCCGCCACAGGCGGTCGGCTCATCACGGTGGAAGATCACTGGGCGGAAGGGGGAATAGGCGAGGCGGTGCTGTCCGCCCTCGCGCAGGCCAGCGTCGCCCCTGCCAAGTCGCAGCTCATCGCGGTGCGGGAGATGCCGCACTCCGGCAAGCCGGATGAACTCCTTGACGCCTTCGGCATTTCTGCAAGACACATTGTGGAGGCGGTGCGCTGCAACTTCATAGCAAGACCGTAAATCGAAGGAGTGATGGAGGGACGACGTAAGTTCAATGATGTAGTCTTTCCCCATAGGACTCGAAATGGTCTTTGTGCTTCGGCCCCAACATCGCTGATCGCCTTGTTCGCGAGTTTTGAGTCAAGACTCGCGATACACAGACGATACACAGAGCGCCAGTTCCTTTGTATTCCTTCCCGCTATTTACAGGGCATTACGGTGCGACCGGTGCCTTGTAACTACAACGTGATAGTACAGATCAGCACCCTTTCACGGTGGTGGCTCACCTGACAAGGTGTGCCGTAAAATGTGCCGTACGCTCCGAGCCGATGTGCGCCAATACAGGCTTTCTCGATACTTCGACGATGTGCTTCCGTGCGTGCTTGGCTATGGTGAGTGAGTCGATTGTGACGCCGGTGTGACGCAAAACCTGCCATCACTGCCAAAGTTGACATCATTGACACTTCCCGGCTACTGATTTCAAATAACTTGTCTGTTTGCAACGCAGCCCGGCGAATTCGGCTTACAGGTCCGGCTGCCACGTTTCTTTTAGTATTCATGAAGAGAGAGCTCAGCTAGTGTGACCACGATTAGTCTCCTCTCAGTCCCGCTGCGGTGTCCCTGAAGATACGTCGCAGGCTGCTAGTTTCCGGTTCTTCAAGTCTCTTCCCGAACCTTCAGAACGGAAGTTACAGCGAATTGCACCAGGAAGATTAATCTAGAAATTCCAACGATTTGAACTTCTTGATGACAAAGTTCCTCGACCCGCATGGCGGATGTTACGAGCCGGGTGCCCCAAGGATGCCACGAATTACCGTGACGGAAGCTGCGGGCAGATTCGTACTGCATGTCCTGATCAGTTTTGAGCGTTGATGTCTTGGCTGGCCCGTCCGGGTCGGCGTGTCCTCTTTTTCGGTCCGGATGCCACTGGTATTGCTCTTTGCCGAATGTAATCATGGTGACCGGTCCGGCGAAGGATGCATCCCGATTAGCGTCCGCAGTCATGAAACGAAATACGCACTTGATGGGGATGATCATAGTCCTTGTTAATCAGCATGAGCGACCACTGGCCATCCGGACGATGCAGAGCGTAAGCCGTCACCAGCACGTGTCCCTCAGAATCCCTCACGTCGCTCGAGGCCCGGTAGAGAAGATGCTCGGCATCTTTCGGTTGTGACCACTCCTGCGTGATGAGTTGAGCGGCGAAGAATTGCGACGTGGGCTGCTGGATCTGGTATTGATCGTCCACCATGAACAGGTGATACGTTCCCCAACTGTTGGGGCAAGCTGGATGAGGCGGAGAGTACGACAGAGCGTGGTAATAGTGAGTGGACTGTCCGCCGGCGGTGAGAAATCCTGCGAAAGAATCGGCCAGCCAGAGCGCGCCGAAGATATCGACCGAGGCTTCGCCGCCGTGCGCGTTGGTTTCGGTATCGAGCAGAGGAATGCCCGGCGGCAATCCGTCGTCCCGCCAGACCTTCATGATGTGAGTGATCAGCTCCGGCTCCTGATAAAGATTCTTCCACGGCGTTTCGCATCCGTCGTACGGATAATGCTCGAACGACATGAACGCCAGATCCTGCAGACCGTCGATGAGCTCTCAAGTAGTCGAGAAATCGCCCCAGCCACGAAGTACGCCCTTGCGCATCGGGCCAAACCTTGATGTCTTCGGTGACTCCCTGAAAAGAGGGTCCCCCCAGTTTGAAGCCCGGGTCGACACGATGAAGAGCCGTTGCGAATTGCAGATAAAGAGCGCCGTAGTCCTCCGGCAGCATGTACTGCCCGTCCGGCTTCCTCCCCCATTTCGATGTAGGAAACCGGATAACCGCGCTTCTTGATGTAGCTCATCTGCGCCGCCGCATCTTCCGGCGTGCTGTAAAGCATTGCAACGGGAACAATGGCCGGAAGGCCCGCGCGTGATTCCGCTGGTGAAGAAAAGATCGAAGCCCGGTTGATCCCCCGATTCCATGCGATCGGGGGCGACATACAAATCGGATGGCTCATGCCACGGATCAACCGACGAACACAAAGTGAGGGTCTGCTTCTGGTCGGGAGAATGATGAAGCAGATCCTTGAATGCCCATTCTTTTCGTCGATTGTTCCCAGATAGAGCTCGCGAATCGCATATCCCACGCAATTGCGGCGATCCGCCGATCCATGAGTGTCGCAGGTGTTGGAGGAACGAGTCATCCAGATGCGCACGAACTTTGTGGTCACCGGCAGACCGCCGACAAGAGCAAGGTCGAGTCTCCACCCTTCCCGTCCGTGACCGTCCCGCGAAGGAAAATCTTTCCACTGCGCCCTTATCCTGCTCGTCCATGGCGTCGCCGTCGCCCACCCAGTACTGCACCTCGAAATCGCGGGCATAGGGATCGGCCCACTGGATACGGATTCGCATTGACGTCTCTCTTTCTTGTCCAGCGCAATCACCACCCACTGCGGATGAAGTGCGTCGTCTTCCCCGGTGAACTGCTTCGCTCAGATACGGATTGCTCTTCCAGTACGTTCTGCATATCGCCATCGTCCAGGCGGGAATAACCGTCGAACTCCGTGCCTCCGTTGCGCGTGAATCCGCGGTGGCGCAGGGAGTAGCCGTAGGAGTGCCGGATCATCTCGCTCGTCGGAGTTGCATCTCCCGTGAAATATCCTTTGCCGGCAGGATCGCTCCACGTCCCCTTCGGATTCCAATGCCACGCCTGCACAAACAGATCCGTGTTCTGGCGATAGCTGATCACTCCCCAGCCCGCCGAGAGAACTTTCTTGATCTGGTCGGGGCGGAAAAATACATCGGTGGCGTTGCTGGGCACTCGATCGACAGTCGATCCCAACGCATACAGTGGACTGAATTTGTTCACGACGTGGCTGGGCGTTGCATCGACCGTCACCGTCTGGGCGGCGGCCGGCAAGCGCAGCCAGAAAACGCCGCCAAGAATGAAGGCGAGAAAGCAGTCGTATAGACATTTTCATCGACAGTCTCCAGGAGAGTTCGCGGCTGCTGCCAAGAGTGATACAACAATGCAGGCCTCTCTTGCCACGACACAGATTCTTCGTTTTCACGGCATAAGATTCCGGTTCAAATCCGGCATTTGGCTGCAGTCAGCGGCTTCGTATAATTCGCCGTTTCCATCTTCGACTAGGATCGGATCGTTCCCATGCTCACTTAAAGTGTTCAACGACAGAAGCACATTAGGCCATGCGGCCGCCGAGCAGGCCGCCACCGCAATTCGGCGCGCCATCTCAGAGCGCGGAGCGGCGCGCATCATCGCTGCAACGGCTGCCTCTCAACTCGAGTTCCTCGATGCACTGACCAAGTCCAAAGGAATCGATTGGACCAAGGTTGAGGCTTTCCACCTCGATGAATACATCGGCCTGCCAATCACGCATCCGGGCAGCTTTCGCAAAATGCTGATGGAGCAATTGGTCGGCAAAACCGGAATCACCCGTTATCACCTGCTCGCCGGCGATGCTGCCGACCCGGCCGCCGTGGTGAGGGAGGTGGGCCAGCAATTGGCCTCGGCACCAATTGACATCGCCTTCCTCGGCATTGGCGAGAACGGGCATATCGCATTCAACGATCCGCCGGCCGATTTCAATACCGAAGAGCCCTACATCATCGTCAATCTCGACGAAGCGTGCCGCCAGCAGCAGGTAGGCGAGGCATGGTTCGCAGATATTTCGCAGGTTCCAAAGCAGGCGATTTCGATGTCAGCGAAACAGATTCTCAAGGCGAAGGAGATTCTTGCCGTAGTTCCAGACAAGCGCAAGGCCCCGGCCGTGAAAGCGTGCTTCGAGGGGGAGATCAGTCCCATGGCCCCGGCTTCGATTCTGCGGCGTCATCCCAATGCGACCGTATATCTGGACACCAATTCGGCTTCGCTGCTGGGTCCGGCCCTGCAGACAGCCTTGAGAGCAGACTCAGAGGCGAGGGTGATCTAGCGACTGTCCGTCAGGAGTGGATATGATCTAAGGCTTCGACACTCTGCTTCTGTGTCAAGGTCCTCAATGGATCCACCGCAAGCCAGCTTATCGCGCCCACCAGACATAAACCTGCTGCCACCAGGAATGAGGCTGTCCAACCGTACCGTGCAGCAATCCAGGGCGTGAGTGATCCCGTTAAAGCCCCGCCCAATTGTCCGCCCATATTCATGAATCCGGATACCGACCCGGCTGACGCTCCCGCAATGTCGGCTGTCACCGACCAGAACGAACTCTGGGACAAATAGAGCGCGCCCGCACCGCCGGCGAGCACGACGCTGGCCAGCCGTACGCCCTGAACTTGCGAGCCGAAAGCAATAAAGATTGCCGGCGACCGCCATCGCGAAGGCCGCCAGGCCGCATCGGCCCAGCCGTGGCCCATGCCGCTTGGTCAGGCGATCGTTCATCGGCTCCTCCCAGCAGGCAGCACACCAGCATCGCCAGAAACGGCAGCATGGAATAGAACAGCGCTTGCCTTGAGATCGAGTCCGCGCACTTTCGCGAGATAGCGATAGAACCAGCTGAAAAAAATCCAGGCAACATAGCCGTAGCAGAAGTAGCTGATGGTGACTGCCCAAACTTCGCGGCTGCGGACAACTCGCTTCCAAGGGACGAGTTCGCCTGACGAACGGGCTTGCTCGCCGGCTACGTTGAGTCCGGACTGAATCGCTGCGAGCTCTTCAGGCAGACACTCGTGGATGTTCGGCAGGAGTATCGCGAGCGGCAAAAAACCAAACCGCCCCGGCAGCACAGCCCGATCATGGCGCACACCCAGAAGGACGAGCGCCATCCATAGTGAATCATGAAGTAGGTAATGAGCGGCGGCGTAAGGCCGGCACCGGCTCCCACCCCGGCAAAAATCCAGCCGTTCGCGATTCCGCGCTCGCGAACGGGAATCCAGCGCGCAATGAACTGATTGGCCGCCGGATAAATCACCGCCTCACCCGCTCCGAGAAGAAATCGAACCGCCACGAATAGAAACAACGCGCCTGTCGATGTCGGCAGGAACCAGCGCAGTCAAAGCAGTAAAGATTCCCCACCAGACGACCCCGGCCGTGAGCACGCGCCGTGGACCAAAACGATCGGCGAGGCGTCCGCCTACGGTTTGAAAAAGCGCATAGCCCGCAACCAACGCGCTGAAAACCTTGCCCAATTGCACGTCAGTGAGATGGTAGGCATCGACGATGGATCCGCCCGCGATGGAAATGTTGACGCGATCCAGATACGAAACGGCGCTGAGGACAAACAGCCAGAAGACCAGAAACCAGCGCACGCGTGTTGTTTTCGCGGAGGGCATAGTTGCGATTCGTCGAGCTTAGGCGGCGTGTTCCCTCAGGATCTGCGACAGCGCTCGGCGACGATCTTGTCCTCGCCCGGCTGCAGCATGAACGAGCACATGCTGAGCCCGGGCTTGCCCTCACCGCCGCCGATGACAATTGCGGGCTTCGACTCCCGCAGTGATTTCGAAACCTGCTTCGGTTGCAGGGAGACTCTAGAATCCCATGTGATCTGCATGTGGGGCACGTGATTCGCGATGTCGGGAACGAAAAACGAGGTGCTCACGCCCGGAACCTTCGTGAGTTCACGCGAAATTCGCTCGAGCCGCTCCTGCCATTCTCGCGCCAGAGCATCGTGATCTTCCTTCAAATAAAGCTCCATCGCCTTGACCATCCCGATGATTTCTTCTTTGCCGACTTTCTGGCTGCGGCCGAGCGTGTCTTCGTGCGGACTGTTGTTGAGGAGCGCATAAGCGACCAGATCCTTGCGTCCGATCAGCAAGCCCTGCGCACTGCGGCCCGCGCATTGCCTTGCCGCCACTGAAAGTGACCAGGTCGTATCCCATGTTGGTGTAGTCCCAGAGGTGCGACACGGGAGGCGTATCCGCGGCAGCGTCGTTCATGCACGGAACGTTGTATTGCTTGGCCAGTTTCGCCCACTCGTCGACTTTGATCTGACCAGCGGCGTTGGCAAAATTCGAGAAGTGCATCATCGCCGTGCGGTCACTGACTGCCTGACGGAGTTCATCGCGGGTCTCAATCTCGACCAGCTTGATTCCCGTCGATCGCAGCTGGTGATCAAACGGGTTGCGATGCGATTTCTGGATGATGACTTCCGACTTCATCCCGGTCAGGTCGGGAAGTTGGCGAATCAGAGTCTTCATTGTCGCCGGTGAGAATGCCCGCCAGTCCCGACTGAATTGCGGCGGCCGCGCCGGAAGTAACCAGCGCGGTGTAGCCTTCGGGAAGTTTCAGCATTTCCGCGATGCGCTTGCCGGCGGCGACCTCGAGCTCAGGAATGCTCACAAAATGGCGGCCGGCCATCGCCATCACCGCTTCGAGTTCGGGACGAAGAACGGAACCGCCGAGCATGGTCATCGTGCCTTCGCAGTTGATAACGGTGGTCACGCCCAGTTCTTCATACGGATTTCCGCTCTGGCCGAAGCCGCTGACCGTGCCGGGACTGGCCGCCGACGCCGACCTTGGAAAAAAGTTTGCGAGGCGCAAGGACCGACGCCACCATCGCCGCCGCCGTTCCCAAAAATCCGCGCCGGTTCCACGTCGAGTTCAGTCGCATGAGGACTCCTTGGTTCTACTTGCGGGCTTTACTTGTGGGCAACGGCGGCAATGCAATTGATTTCCACCAGCGAATCTCCCGGCAGCGCAGCCACGGCAACCGTAGTGCGGGCTGGGCCGCCGTGAGGGAAATAGGTCGCGAAAACTTTGTGCATCCCGTCCCAGTGTTCAATCTTCACCAGGAACACATTGGCCTGAAGAACGGTATCCATCGTTCCTCCGCCGATCTCAACCATCTTCTTCACTTTATCCATGACCATGGTGGTGTGAGATTCGATCGTCCACTCTTTCTGGTCTCGCGTGTCGTGCGCGCCTTGCCCAGAAACATAGATCAAGCCGTTGTGAACGATGACGGGCATGATGACGTCTTTTTCGCTGCCCGGCTTGCCCTCGCCATTCAGCTTGCGAATCGCGTTGGTATCCTGGGAACTCTGCGCCATTCCGCGGGTGGCGACCGCGCCGACCGTAAAGCCGAGAGCAGAGAGAACCGAACCCAAACGCACAGGCAAATGTCCTTCGAGTCGAATTGAAATTCATGCTGATGCTCCTTTCGATTTACGATATTGAATTCGTTCTTGATTGCCAGGCGAAACTGACCTCGTCGCTTCCGGCTGGAGGGTAACGCATTGATTGCTAACGTTCCGTGTATTAGATCTCCAGCTTCGCAAGGTTCACTCCGGTTCTATCGTTCCGGTCTTCTCCCCCCAATGGCGACATCGACCCTGCCGACTGATAGCCGAGTTCGGCCGAGATCTTCAGCCCCGCCGCTTGGATCAGCGGCGCCAACTGGCGAAGGCGCGTTACCGGCATACGAAAAGCCGGAGCTGTGATGCTGAGACTGGATTGCACACTGCCGGTGTGATCCCAGATGGGAGCGGCCACACAACGAATGTGCAACTCGTGTTCTTCCAGGTCGAAGGCATATCCGTTCTTGCGGACACGGAACAACTCCGTTCTAAGTTCCTGGAGACTCCCGACCGAATTCGGAGTCAGACGTTTCAGGTCGAGCTCCGGCAGAACCCGATCCTGCTCTTCGACCGGCATGCATGCCAGCAGCACCTTGCCTACGGCCGTACAGTGCAGCGGAATCGACGCGCCGATTCGTGAGTAGATACGCAGGGGCTCAGGAGAGTCTAATTTTTCGACGTACACCGCCGACAATCTGTGCCGTACGGTGAGGTGTATAGTTTCGCGAGTCTGCTCGGTTCAGTTCCCGCAGATACGGCAGGCTTAAACGGCGGATGTCAAGCTGTCCTGCGGCTGCCTGTCCGATCGAGAAACACGCGATTCCGAGATGGTAGATCCCTTCGGCGTCACGGTTTAGGAACCCAGCGCCGACCAGATTCGCTAAAAAGCGGTGAACCGTGCTCACCGGCAGCCGCGACAAAGCCGCCACCTGTTTCGCGCTCAGTCCCCGCGGAGATTCGCTAAGAAGGTGTAGAAGCCGCAGGCCCCGTTGTAGGGCGGTGATGTCGTAATTACGCTTCGAACCAGCTGTCATATCATCTAGCAAAAACGAAAGTGCTGGATTATCTGATGAAAATTGATTTTATGCAACTGAGTCTGCCTAAAGACGGCCGATCTTCTTAACCGCTTGCACGATGGACTTCCATTGCTCGATGAGCGCATACATCGTGTGCTCTTTGTAGTCCATCTGCTGCGCCAGGGTGAGCACCGCCTGCGCCTGGGCTTTCGGAACGACGGCGACACCATCGCTGTCGGCCACCACAATGTCGCCAGGGTTCACTGGTACTCCGTTGCATACCACCGGAATCTGTGCGCCAGCAAAACGGTAGTGGTGCACGGAAGTGGAAGGAACAACTCCCGTGGCAAACACTGGAAAGGCGATCTTGCGCAGATAAGCCACATCCCGTACCCCGCCATCGATCACTGCTCCGGCGTAGCCACGCGCGGCCATCGCTGTACCCATCAGTCCACCCATTCCCGCGATGTCTTCGCCATCCTCAACGACCATCACATACACCGAGTCCGTCGATCCCTGGTCGATCGCTTCCAGCATGCCCGTGAGGGCTTCGGGATCGTTGTTGCCTTCGTCTTTCTTGAGTTGTACGGTTCGCGCATATCCCGCAAACTTGGCGGTAAAGATGGGCTGCATGCGATGGCTCATGTACATCCGCTTGTGGATAATCTGCTCAAGCGCATCGGAAACGGAGGCTACTTCCACCCGTCGGAATTGCGCGACCATTTCGCTGTCACTCAAAGGGGTTGCCGCCGCTGAATTTGATTGTGCGCCCGCGAGATGGACTTGGATGACTGCCGCGAAAACAAAGGCCAAGGCCGCGAGAACAATCACGAGGATCCTTATTCTCGAAAGTGGGTGACGTAGATGCATTCCTTCCTCCTTAGGTTCGGGACGGTCTGCGGGCGCGCCCGCGAACGCCTTTCCTATGCAGTGAAAACGAAAGAAACCTTGTTCCGCTCATCTTCTTCCCCTGCGATAGAATGTCGGCTGCTTGCCTATGCTGCCAATTCGCAGGTCTCTCTATCAGTTCGGACTCTGTGTGGTTCTGTCAGTCTCGAACCTCTCGTTTTCGCAGACGAAGCAGAATTCTTCCTCCGACCGCGATGTGAAAGCGGCTCCCACAACGGGTCGAACTACTTTTAACTCTTCTTGTGCTGGATGTCACGGACTGGATGGCGGTGGGAGCGACAAGGCCGTCAACATTTCGACGAGCGCCAGAGCGCGCCATCTTTCCGACGTTCAGCTGTCTGGCATCATTTCGAACGGTATATCCGGGACAGGGATGCCAGCTTTTCATAATCTCAACCAAGAACAGGTTCGCGCCATAGTCCGCTATCTCCGGTCGCTCCAGGGCAAGGTTGCGGCGCGCGCTCTTCCCGGCGATGCCAAACGCGGCAAGGAAATTTACTTCGGCAAGGGGGATTGTTCAAGTTGCCACACGATTTCGGGCCATGGCGGATTCCTTGGCCCCGATCTCACTGACCACGCAGCGACTGCATCCACAGACGCCATCCGCGAAGAAATCGTCAGGTCACCGAGAGTAGCGTCACCAGGCTATCGGACTGGCGTGCTGACCACAGCCAACGGCGATCGACTTGAAGGACTAATTCGTAACGAAGATAACTTTTCCGTACAGCTGCAAACCAAGGATGGAAGTTTCCACTTTTTCAAAAAGGCAGAGCTACGGAACCTCGAACATCTGAACGGCTCCCTGATGCCGGCCAATTATCGTGAACTGCTCAGTGACGGGGAACTGAATGATCTCGTGAGCTATCTGATGATCAATTCCGACATGAAGAGGGCGTCAACTCTCCCCAAGAAGAAGGACGATGTCGAATGAAAATCCGGCTCGCGCTTCCGCTCTTTTGGTTGGCTGCAACTTTTTCTCGGTGACGGTTACTGCTCAGAAAACCCAGAGCTTCAAGCTTGAACCGCTTTCTCCCAAATTTTCGGAACTCATCGGCAGTGATGCGACGCTGGAAACGGTTGCCACCGGCTTCGGCTTCACCGAGGGTCCGATGTGGGATCCGTCTGGGTTTCTTTACGTCAGCGACGAGACGATTAACAAGATTTTTCGCGTGTATCCAAACGGCAAGAAAGAAGAACTGATCGCGTTGGGCGACCCGGACGGCAATACCTTCGACCGCCGGCATCGATTGATCGATTGTGCGAGCGTTCTGCGAGCCATCATCGAGGTGACTCCGGACGGGAAATACAAAGTGCTGGCAGATCGATATGAGGGAAAGCGTCTCAACAGCCCGAACGACGTCATTGTCGGGCCCGATGGCGCGCTGTATTTCACTGATCCAACCCTCGATCTGGTTGCGGGAGAAAAGCAGGAGATCGCCGTTTCAAGGCGTCTATCGGCTGGATGACAGCGGCAACGTCCGCTTGCTGACCCGGGATCTCACGCAACCGAATGGATTGGCCTTCTCTCCGGATGGCAAGAAGTTCTACGTGGACGATAGCGAGCAGCGGAACATTCGCGTCTACGACGTGGCTGCTGAGGGAACGCTGATCAATGGACGAATCTTCGGGGAAGAGCCGGGCGGGAAGAAGGATGGAGTCCCAGACGGAATCAAGGTGGATGAAAAAGGCAATCTCTTTGTAACCGGGCCGAGAGGTATCTGGGTCTGGGACGCGAACGGAAATCACCTGGGCACGATCGTTATGCCGGAACAGCCCGCGAACTTGACGTGGGGCGGTCAGCAATACAGCACTTTATACATCACCGCGACCACGTCGGTGTATCGCCTCGAAACAAAAACTCGGGGCTTTGTCCCCTACCTGCAACATTGATTGTTGTCCGATTCGGTAGCCATTCAGTGTGGCAGCGCGAAGGTGAACACGTCGCTTCCAGCGCAGATTGCCACATACTGAATTCCGTTTACCGCATAAGTCATCGGAGACGCATTAAAAGACTGCCCAGTATTGAAGTGCCAGAGAGGTTGGCCCGTCTCGGCATCGACGGCTTCCAAAGACTCGGCATCGTCGGCAAAGAAGACCAGCCCACCCGCCGTGGTGAGAGTTCCTCCCCACGAATTGCCACGACCGGTTTGCGGATACTGCCAGACCTTCTTCCCGTCCGAAGGAGAGAGTGCCAATAGGATCTTTCGCGAGTCTTCGCCAACAGGATGCTTCGTACCCGTTCCGTAGAAAGTCTCGCCCTGGGTGAACGGCTTCGGCTTCGCAAAGTAAAGATTGCAGTTCTCGAGTGCCATCACATAGAACAGGCCGGTGTTCGGATTGTAAGAGGGCGAAAACCAGTTCGTGGCGCCAACAATGCCGGGGCAGATGTACGTGCCCTCCTTGGTTGGGATGCGACCGGAAAGCAGCGGACGGCCGGAGGAATCAATTCCGGTGGCCCAGTTCAATTTCTCCACAAACGGAGTCGCTCGCAAGAACTTACCGTTGGTTCGGTCGAGAATATAAAAAAAACCATTTCGGTTGGCCTGGATGAGCAAGTGATGCGTCGCGCCGTTTTCTTCTTTGTCCACCAGGACCGGTGTTTCATTCGCGTCATAGTCGTACACATCGTGCGGCGTAAACTGGAAGTACCATTTCAATTTACCGGTGTTGGGATCGATCGCCAGGACGCTCGCGGTGTACAGATCGTCGCCCGGCCGCGAATCTCCCACGAAATCGGGTGCGGCGTTACCGGTCGTCCAATACAAGGTGTCGAGTTCTGGATCGTAAGTACCAGGCATCCAGGTTGTGCCGCCGCCATGCCAATAGGAGTCCCCGGGCCAACTCGCTGAGCCGAATTCTCCCGGCCCAGGGATGGTCCACAAACGCCATCGCAGCGTGCCTTTTTTTGCATCATAAGCCGCGACAAACCCGCGCACTCCTGAATCACCGCCGGACGTGCCCACGACTACTTCGTCGTTGACGACCAGAGGTGCGCTGGTTGCTCCGTACTGCTTGACCTTGTCCGCGTACTGAACGTCCCACAGCAGGTTCCCCGAGCGGGCGTCGAGGCAGAGCAAGTGGGCATCGTCGGTTTCTGAATAGACAAAGTGCTCCCACACCGCCACGCCGCGACTCTTGTGGGCGGCAGCGTCGTCGAGCAGTCCCGAACTGACCGGACGAGCATAGTGCCACAGAGCGCGACCTGTGCTGGCATCCAGGGCGAAGACGTCATTCGCGGAAGTCACGTACATGACGCCGCGAATGACCACGGGTGTCGCCTCCAGCCTTTGAGAATTGCCCGGGTGAAAAACCCAGGCGGCGCGCATTTGGGCGACGTTGGCACGGTTGATCTCTCGCAAACGGCTGAAGCGACGTCCGGAGTAGTCCCCGTCGTACGAAGGCCAGTTCTCGCCCACTGGCCGCGCCAGCAGGTCTTCCGCGCTCACCTGCAGCGCTGAACTCGGGTGGGCCCCGTTGTCCTGTCCGAACAGGCTTTGCCCGGTGTAGACGGCGAGCAGAAAAAGTAGAAGTGCCGCAGCATGCCGTTTCATCTTAATGATTTTCCTGGCCACTCAATTGAACTTCCTGAAGCGCGCCTCGGTCGACGCCGCTGTCGTCCACAAGGTGGATCGATAAGCGCGAGGATTTACCCGGCGAAGCAATCTCCGTCTCCAGCGACACCACCTCGTTCGGATTTACCTCGGCAACCCGCGTCGCGGCGACAGCGCGTCCGTGTTCATCGTAAAGGTGCGCGACCAGGTGTCCGGAATAGAAAACTCCAAAAGATCCCGAGAGGCCGATTTTGCCATTCTGCGTGGCTGTCGCCCGCAGCGGTCGAATCAAGATTCCCGCGTCGGTGACCCCGTGGAATTCGCTTCCGGAACGCGTGGGGAACCACTCCGTCTCCAGGGCGCAGCTTTCACCGGGACGCAACCGGCATAGAGGGCTGTTGATCTCTGCTTCCATGTAGTAGGGGCTCGCATCTTGGTCAGCGCTCAAGGATAGGGTTCCTTCACTGCTCAGCCTGACTTCCGGTCCGTTGGTCCAGAAAATGACGGAAGCTTTTCCCGGGTAGGGTTTGTGCTCCTCGTATGGAAAGCGCTCGACCATCGCGTATTGGCTTTTGCGGTCGACGACCGCCAGCCATCCTTCTGTCGAATCGAGCCACAGTTCCGCAGCCATGTGAACGTAGTGCACGGCAAAAAGATCGTCGTCTCTCACCGATACCGCCGGGTTTTCCGCCGGACCAAACCGAACGTGATAGCGGTTTAGGTAACTGCTGGATCGGTTCGCGGGAGTGAACGTCCAGAAGTCGGGATTCATGTGTCCGGACGGCTCCGAACCCGGTGCGCCGGCCAATGCCCCAGCAAGAGAGGTGTCATATTGTGAGACGGATTGCATCGACCACTCGAGGGTATGGCCCGTCACGTTCTTCATGGACGCATGAAATGCGATGCGCGGCGTATCGGCGTCTAAACGGATCGTGCGGGTAAATTGAACGCCGGTCTGCGGATCAGACGGACTCGTCAATTCGATTTCACAGCGCTGACCTTCCGAGATTTTTCGAAACGTGAATGGCCCATCGTCCAGCAAATCAGAGTTGCCGGCCCAATGTTGCTCATCGTTGTTTCCTTCGGGCAAGAGCCAGATCTTGTCGCCGCCGTAATTGAACCACTGGCCGGAACTGGGTGGAAGATACTTGCCGGCGAACTTGGGATTCACGAACAGGTACGCGTGTCCCGCGAAGGTGACTTGCATCAACCGGCCGCCATTCTGCGGCACGACGATCAACTGCACCCATCGGTTCGAGATTTGCTGCGCGTGCCATCCCTTATAGTCGATGGCCTCGACCCGACAATCAGTGCTCTTGGGCGGATTCGATTGGCTGAATGCCGAAGATAGGCCCCACATCGTCACGACAACGAGGGGAAGGAATCCCATGCAGAGGGTTCGCAGTCGATTCAAAGGCGCACAATGGAGTGTCATGATCGCTTTTCCCTGGACAACAGCTGCGGCGGATTAGAGTAGCACGCAACACTCACCCGCAACGGCGGCGCAAACGAAACGAATCCTAATAAAACGAAAGATTTCGATTGGCGTCAAGCAGATTCTGTGGTATACCAGCGGTCACCGCTGGCACGAAGAGCGAGCACACTCATAGCGACAATGTCCAAGACCCTCCTGTTCCTATTGCTGCTGATGTCCGCCAATCTGCCCGCCCAGGACAGGACTATCGACGCCACGTGGCTGCATCGCTACGTGCCACAGCTAAACGAGACGAAAGCGGATTTATCCTCCACAACCTGCCACTACAAGCCAATTTTCGGCGCCGGCGACACCGACCATCAAATTCTGCGAAGCGTTTCTCGCTTCGGCGAAGTTGCCGTTGACGCCCATGGGAACTGTCAAAGCGTTCTCTACGATCGCGAGGAAGAAATCTACTTTGTTCTGCAGGGTACAGGCACTCTGCAATACGGTGACGGGACCCATCCCCTGCGCGCGAATGATTTCACCTACGTGGCTCCGGGCGTGAAGCATGGGTTTGCCAATAATTCCAGCCAGTCACTGCGGGTCCTGGTGATGGGCTTCAGAATCCCGCCTCATCTCTCGCTCGGCGCGCCCTCTGGGCACCCCAGGATTGTCAATCTGGATGATGTCAAAGAGGAGACCGTGCAAGGCCATCCCACGTCGGTCTTGTACAAGTTGCTGGTTGGTTCACGAAATGGAAAGCGCGATGCGATCGATGAGGCGTACGTGGTGACGAGCTTCTTCTGGATGAACTTCGCCCCAGGAGGGACAAACTTCCCGCATCATCACGAGACCGCAGAAGAGATCTATCTGGTGACTGGTGGAGAGGGAGAAATGGTCGCAGGGAGCGGAATGGATGGACTCGAGGGCCGCTTCCCTGCCAAAGCAGGAGATGCTTACTATTTCCGCCCGAACTGCACGGTAGGGTTCTACAACCAGAACAAGCCGGGCGCGAACGCGTACATTCTCGCGGTGAGATCGCGAATTCCGTTGAACGATGAGGGCGATTAAACCAGCGCCGGAACCCGGGCGCATGCGTACGAGTTGGTGGACGGTTACACGACTGAGGCTCTTTCCATTAGGAGGCATCGATGCCGATCCGGAATTCTAGCCGGAGATCGTTCGTAAAACTGCTGGCGGCGACTCCATTGCTAACGCAGATTGCCGCGCGCGACCTGTACGCGCAAGCCGCGACCGCCGTCGGCCGGGATCCACGCCAGAATGTCTACAGCCGGCTGGGCGTGAAGACGGTGATCAACTGTCGGGGCACGTGGACTTATCTGAGCGGCTCGCTCGAATTCCCGGAAGTGGTTGAGGCGCAGAAGGAAGCGGCGCTGTACTTTGTCAACATGCTGGAGTTGCAGCGCGCCGTAGGCAAGCGCTTGTCCGCATTGACGGGCGCCGAATCCGGCATCGTCACTTCCGGCTCGGCAGGCGCCATGGCGGCTGCAACCGCCGGATGCATGGCCGGAACCAACGACAAGTACATCTGGCAACTTCCCGACACCACCGGCTTGAAGCATGAAGTCATCATGGTCGGCGGCCGGAGCGCTTTTGACAGCGCCATCCGGCTGACGGGAGCAAAACTGGTTCTCGTGTATTCGTTAGAGGAACTGGCCAACGCCATCAACGAAAACACGGCGATGATCTATACCACCGATCTGGGAGACAAACTCCAAAAGGAACTTTCCGTCGCCAAAGACCACAAGATCCCGATGTTGCTGGACGACGCCGCGGGCATCCCTCCTGTCGACAATGCCAAGCTCTACGCCCGCATGGGAATTGATCTCTACTGCTT
The DNA here is from genome assembly GCA_963709865.1 of uncultured Acidobacteriota bacterium. Taxonomy (GTDB): domain Bacteria; phylum Acidobacteriota; class Terriglobia; order Terriglobales; family Acidobacteriaceae; genus Sulfotelmatobacter. Next base: position 160,506 of record CAVPXW010000014.1, on the reverse strand, counting down.
CTCGGGTGGAAAGGGCCTCCGCGGACCGCAGTGCAGCGGCCTGCTTCTGGGGCGCAAAGACTTGATCGAGGCGGCACTTTTGAATTGCAGCCCGCGAGAAGGAGCCGTCTGTCGGCCCATGAAAGTCGGGAAAGAGGAGGTTATCGGCTGTCTCACGGCGCTCGAGACCTGGCTGCAGCTGGATGAGAAGAAGCTCTACGCGGAATGGAACGACCGCTTGGAGCGCATTCGAAAACTGGTGGAGACGGTGCCTGGAGTGAAGACCGATACTTACATTCCGGACGACGGAAACCGTTATCCAACGCTGAGGATCAAGTGGGATCAGCAGGGCTGGCGATACAACATCTCTGACTGCGTGCAGGACCTGCGCTCCGGCGATCCCGTCATCGAAGTGCTGGGAGCGGACAATCCCAGCCTGGTCACAGCAGTTCGCGAGGGCAATCCGAACCACAAGGAAATCAAGCAGCCGGATCACATTGAACTTGTTTCGATGACCATCAAGCCGGGAGAAGAAGTCATTGTTGGGCGAAGACTGCGGGCGATCTTAGGCGCTGCGCAGAAGAAAGCCACAGCCTAGATACGCGAGGTTATTTTGAGAATTGTCCACCTCGAAGTTTCTTTGCGATTGTTTGCCGCCGCACTCTTGCTTTCAGCGAGACTCGTGGCGCCAGAGCAAGTGCACGCTGTTCCGGAGCAAACCGCCGCTCGCGTGAATCGCGCCTACTCGCCGGGCGTGCCCGCCGGCGGCTACCTCTACGTGTCCGGACAAGGGCCTCGGAGGCCGGATGGTAGTGTACCGCCAGGTTTTAGCGATCAAGTGAGGCAGGCGCTGGACAACGTCCAGGCAGTAGTGAGATCTGCCGGGTTGACCATGGAGCACGTGGTGTACGTCCAGGTATACCTGGAAGACATGTCCAAATATGACGAGATGAAGAAAGCATTTGCGGAGTATTTCGGAAAGTCCCAACCTGCTCGCGCCGTGCTGGGCGTTGCTCGCACGCCCGAATCGTCCATTTTGATTAACGCTGTTGCCGTCCAAAGCCTTGACGACAAGAAGCCTGTCTATCCGCCCAATTACAAAGCGGAGGACCCTGCGCCTCCCGGAATGCTTACTCATGACCGGCTATTTGTCTCAAGCATGCCGGGTAGCGATCCTGCGACTGGAAAAGTTCCCAATGATCCGGCGTCACAGGTAGACCTGGCGCTCGACCGTGTGGAGGCGGTGCTGAAGGCAGCGGGCCTTGACCTCAGGAATATGGTTTTCGTCAATCCGTATTTGACGACCGATGTTCCGATGCGCGTGATGAACGAGCATTACGCAAGGCGGTTTGAGTTTGGGAACACTCCCGCCCGCGCCACAATCGAAGTGTCGAGCCTCCCCGGTGGCGCACATATCGAGTATACGGGTATCGCCGTGCGTGATCTCACACAGCGAAAAGCGGTTCGTCCCAAGAATATGCCGCCCAGTCCCACCGCTAGTCCGTGTGTCTTTGCCGGCGATACTTTGTACTGCTCCGCCAAGGATGGCTTTATTCCGGGGCCGCATGGCGGCGTTTACGCCACCAGCACACAACACCAACTGCGGCAGACGATGCGCAACCTGCTCGATAACCTGGAAGAAGCCGAAATGAAATTTGATCAGGTGGTCGCGACCAACGTTTATCTCGACGATCTGTCGGACCTTCCCGCGTTCGATGAAGTGTACGCTCAGTATTTCGGTTCCGTACCGCCTGCCCGAACCACCGTCCAGCAAATCGTACCGACGGAGCGCAAACCCGACAAGGATGATCATTTCCCGGGTTTGGAGCAAGTTTCGCTGATTGCAGTCCGCAGTGGACCTTATCGCTGAAAATCGATTTTGCAGCATTTGGCAGGAATAGTAGTAAACGGATTCAATATTCGATCTTGACAGTTTTCCATGGAGTGGAATATGTTTTCGCGCCATGGGATGTGGATTGGCATTGCGCTGAGTCTATCCCGAAGCGGGAGACGGTCCGGCGCAAATCTGTGGATGGGGATCCAGAAAATCTAATGTGGGTGGGGAGACAGTCAAGGAAGACTGCCGCTCCCCGGGAGATAGGTGATGCGAAACAGTCGCAGTTTCTTCGTCCCGATTTTCGCTGTCGTGTCGATGCTCTTGCTCCCGAGTATGCTGCTCGCAGATGTCACGGGCTCCGTTCTCGGCGTAGTGCGTGACCCGGCGCAGGCCGTGGTCAAGGGCGCACGAGTGAGGATCACCAATACGCAGACCAATCTCTCCCAGGTGACGGTCACGGCTGATGACGGATCCTATCGTTTTCTTGCCCTACCGGTCGGAACCTACAATCTAACTGCCGCGATCACTGGCTTCCAGCAGTACAACTCGACCGGCATCGTGCTGCAGGTGAACGACCAGCTGCGCATCGACATTACTCTTAAAGTCGGCAGTGTCAACGAGCAGATCACCATCCAGGCCAACGCCGCCCAGGTAGAAACCGAGAGCACCCAACTTGGCGATGTCATCGATTCGAGGAAGATGCTGGCGTTGCCTCTGAACGGCCGCAGCTACCTGGATTTGTTGGGCCTGCAGGCGGGTGTGGCGCCGGCGACGGCTGGGACCATCGGTGGTGACCGGCCGGTTTCGGGCTATCTCTCAAACGCAGGCAACATCTCAGTCAATGGCCAGCGCGAGACGGCCAACGCGTTTCTGGTGAATGGCGGCGACGTCAGTGAAGGGCGAAATCTGGGGGCCGGCCTGGTTCCCAATCTTGATTCCGTCGAAGAATTTCGGCTTATCACCAACAGCTTCGACGCGGAATACGGAAAATTCAGCGGCGCCGTGATGAATGCCATCACCAAGTCCGGCACAAACGGTTTTCACGGCGATGTCTTCGAGTTCCTGCGCAATGACGCGTTCGATGCCCAGAACTACTTCTTCTCCGGCCAGCCTAAGTCCGAACTGCGCCAGCATCAGTTCGGTTTTACGGCCGGAGGCCCGTTCTGGAAAGATAAGCTGTTCTGGTTCACAGATTATCAAGGAACCAGAATACTGCAGGGCGCGGAAATCAGCATCGTTGCCGTGCCGAGCACTGCCCAACTCGGGGGCCAGTTTGATCCTTCAACCTTGACCGGCACTGTCGATAGCAGCGTCCTTCCCGCCGGCAGTTGTCCCCCGTCTGCCGCGCCCTGTAACGACTGGCCCACGACGCTTTCAAATAGACTGGGTTACACGGTCACAGCCGGCGAGCGATACAGTTTCGCAGGCTGTAACTCGACGGCGGACTGCGTCTTTCCAGGCGGCCAAATTCCCCGAGCCGCTTGGTCGCCAGCGGCAGTTGGAATTCTCCCGTACATCCCCGGCCCCAATAACGCCGACGGCACATTCTCGGACAATCGTCATAAGAACAAGATTACTGACAACAAGATCGGAGAGCGAGTCGACTTTAATAGTCGGAAGACGGGCAATTGGTCCTTCTACTATCACTTTGACGACTCGACGGTTAACAACGCCTACCCAAGCGGAGGCGCAAGCGTGCCGGGCTTCCCGGCGGTGACGCTAACCCGCGCGCAAGAGTTCGTATTCAGCAACAATAAGACCATCGGACCCACCGCGGTGAACGAGGCGCGCGTCACCTTCTTCCGCACCTCAACCCACCTAGACAATCCGACCGGCGGCCAGGCGTCGCTTGCTTCACTCGGCTTCGTGACCGGTGTCGGTTCCCTGGGCATCATTCCTGATGCTACTTCCCGGATTTCCGGAGTATGTACCCCAAATCTATTTCAATAACTTTGCCATCGGCACCCCCTCTCTGATTACATTCCAGCCTAATAACACCTACACGGCGTCCGACGGATTCTCCAAAATCATCGGCAAGCATACGCTTAAGTTCGGTGGAGAATACCGCTATCTGCAAGTAAACGAACGCAACTTGGCCAGCCAGGATGGGGCTTTCATTTTCGATGGCACAGTAACCGGCGTCGATTTCGCGGACTACCTGCTGGGAACGGTTACGGGAGCGGGAGGTGGGTACACTCAGGCAGCGTTACAACTCCTGGATTCGCGCACGCGCTATGGCGGCGCTTATGCGCAAGACGCATGGAAGGCAACTCCCAATCTGACGCTGAATTTGGGTCTTCGCTGGGAAGTGAGTATGCCTTGGTACGACACGCAGGGAAAGCTCCAGACCTGGGTTAGGGGACAGCAGTCAACAGTCTTTCCGTTGTCTCCTCAAGGCCTCGTATATCCGGGAGATGCAGGCATTCCCAAGACGCTGGCCCCGACCCGATACAACAACTTTGGACCGCGCATTGGTCTGGCCTACTCCCCGAGCTTTAGCGACGGAGTACTGGGCAAGATCTTTGGCGGACCGGGAAAAAGCAGCATCCGCGCCTCGTACGGCTTGTACTACACCTCGGTTGAGGATTTGAACCTCTTCTATCAAGTGGCCGACGCTCCCTTTGGCTTGTACTGGACCAGTCCGGGTTCCGTTGACTTTGCCGAACCTTTCCGAAATCGGCTGGATGGAGGCACCGACGGCGAAGGACAGCGCTTCCCGTTCACCCATCCCGACTCCGGGCAGCCCGGCAAATAAGACGCTCGATTTCTCGGTTTACGAGCCGATGTCCTATTTCCCGGGATACGACATTCATAACAAGCTGCCGTATGCCGAGCACTTTAATTTCTCGATCCAGCGTGAGTTGAGCAAATCCACCGTCTTGACTCTGTCTTACGTGGGCACCGAGGGGCATCGGCTCATCGCGCAGACCGAAGCGAACCCGGGCGATCCCGCGTTATGCAAGCAGCTTACCGCGCAGGGCGGCAATTGCGGACCGAATGCTGAGCAGAACACGTTCACTGTGGGCGGAAATACGATTTACGGCACCAGAGACACTCTTTTAAATCCGAACTACTGTCCCGGAGCCGGATCCCTCTGTTTTGGTTATGGCAACACGTTCACCAAGCTGGTGGCGAATTCCGACTACCACTCTGGAGAGGTAACGGTCGAGGGTAAAGCTGGCGATGTAACCTTCTTGGCTTCTTATACGCTCGCGAAAGCCATCGATGATTCCTCGGCCTTCGGCGAACTGATCAACTTCCCCAACGCCAAACTTAGCCGCGGCCTGTCGTCCGTCGGACGTTCACCAGAACTTTGTGGTCAGCTATATTTGGGAGATGCCGTTCAATCGGATTTTCCACGGCTTGCCCAGGCTTACGAAAGGATGGCAATTGCAGGGCATTACCCGATTTGCGACGGGATTTCCGATCCAGATGGGTGACGGGAATCCTTCCGGCCTGTGTACGCAGTTTGACACGGTGACGGACCCGGCGAACCCGACGCCGCTGTGCCAGGGAGATGCCTCTCTTACTGGTAGCCCCTCCACCGACATGCCGAATCTCGTGGGTCCGATTCACATCCACAACCCACGCAACGCCTCTCACACATATTTTGACCAGAGTGCATTTACAGCAACTGACTGCGGTCTGACATTCCCAAATGGACAGAACAATCCGGGAGTATTGGCGGGCACTGACTGCGGATCTTTCGGGACGGCGAACCGGCGGTTTTTCCATGGCCCCGGTATCAACAACACCGATTTGGGCATAACCAAGATGATTCCACTCAATGAAGCGATGCACTTCGAGATTCGGGGTGAATTCTTCAACATCTTCAATCACACGCAATTTAGTAACCCCAGCGGGGACATTAGCAGCGCGAACTTCGGTAACGTCACAAGTGCCCGCGATCCGCGCATTGGTCAGGTCAGCGCGAAATTCGTCTGGTGATGCAGTGGCAAAGTTTTTGAGCATGGGGGCGGCGGGCTCACTCGCCGTCCCTTTCTTACTTTGAGATAGAGTGTAGGTATGCGGCGTAAAGGGCCGACCCGCGGGAATAACCGTCTGATCCGCACTTGTTTGTTGGCAGCCTCGTTGGTGGGAGGCCTTTCCGTGCCACGGGTCAGTGCGCAATCAGCAGAAAGCTACCGGCAGCGTGCAGTGGAGCTGTCGCGGGCAAAGTCGTGGGACGAGGCGATCGCCAACTACCGCAAAGCTCTGGTCCTTGAGCCGAAGGATGCGACCACACACTACGATCTGGCTTGGACGCTGAAATTCAAAGGAGAGACCAGAGAGGCGCTGAAGGAGTTCGAGGCTGCGACCGAACTCCGGCCGAAATGGGCGGACGCGCACTATGGGCTGGGCGCTGTTTGGTACGAACTGCAAGATCAGGCGGCAGCTATAAAGGAATTGCGCACGGCTGAAACCCTCGATCCAGCCAAAGCCGCTACGCATCGCCTGTTGGCCCGCATTTTTTCGCAACAGAACAATCCAACCGATGCCGAGCACGAACTGGAATTGGCTCTGAAGTTGAAGCCTTCAGCGGACATTCACTTGGAACTCGGAGTAGTCGAAGGGCAACTCGGTAAGTTGAATGAAGCCGTCACACAGTTTCGTTACGCGATACGCCTCGATCCTCGGCTTGCTGTTGCTCACGTCATGCTCGGCGTCGCCTTGCGGCGTCAGGCAGACCACAAGGGTGCCCTCGATCAGTTTCGAACCGCAGTGCAACTGAGTCCGGACGATGCCGATGCGCAGTACAATCTGGGCCGCGAGTTGAAGGCTGGGGGCGATACTGCTGGAGCCATTGCCGCCTTTCGTCGCGCGATCGAACTGAAACCCGATTTCGAGCAAGCACATTACAATCTCGCGCTGGCCTTGCGCGCCCAAGGCGATGCCGGCAATGCAAAGAAAGAGTTCGATGAACTGACAGGGTTGCGCGAATTTCGAGCCCGCCTGGCCCAATCGAAACTCCTGATCCTGCAGGGCGTGGAGGCGCTAAAGCAACAGAGAGTCGACAAGGCCCTGGAGCTATTCCAAAAGTCCGCGGACCTTACGCCCGAACTTCCAACAAGCTACTACTATCTCGGCGTCGCATGGGAGGGCAAGAACGAAGCGCAGCACGCGACAGTGGCTTATCAGAAAGCGCTTGAACTGAAACCCGACTACGCGCAGGCACATACCAGTTTTGGGTTACTCCTTTGGAAGTCAGGAGATCAGACGCGAGGCCTGGAGGAATTGCAGCGTGCCGTCATGTCCAATCCCGATCTCGCCGATGCGCATTACAACCTCGGGCTGGCGCTGGCACAACTGCAGCGCACGCCAGAAGCCGTTCGCGAATTGACTGATGCGGTCAGCCTTGATCCTCAAAATATCGATGCGCGAGTGCAGCTCGGGTTGGCTCTGAGCCAGAACAACGATCCCGATGCCGCAGCCAATGTCTTTCGCGATCTGGTGCGACGCGACCCAAAATTCGCCGAAGGGCACAACAACCTCGGGCTTGTGTTGCTGCAGGCCGGGCATGTCCAGCGCGCAGAAGCTGCGTTTGAGGAAGCGGTGCGGCTCAAGCCACTCTACGCCGAGGCCCACTACAATCTCGCGTTGGCCTTTCGCCAGGACGGCAAGAAGGCGGAAGCACAGCGCGAATTCGAGAGAGCGTATCAACTCGCGCCGGAATTGAAGAACCTGCCTCTGCCCTGACCAAGTGTTGCTCATGCGTCGAGTGAAAAGCCCCGCTTGGAACAGATGGAGGTCATTCTGGGGTGGGCTGTCTTGGTTCTTGGATGGAGGGCAGACCGGCAAAATCCTCAAGCACGACACGGTGACGCCGGTGTGACGCAAAACCCGCCATCACTGACGAAGTTGGCATCATTGACACTTCGCGGCTAGTGATTTCAAATGAGTTGTGGGTTTGCAATGCAGTCCGGCGGATTCGGCTTAGAGGTCCGGCTGCCTAGAGTTTTCTAAAATTCATATTCAGGAGCACCGAATGTCAGCACCCAGCCGCCGGCCGGAGATTCGCCGGCGCCGTACCCGCAAAGAAAAGATTGTCCAGCTGCGCAAGCGCCTGGCCGCCGCCAAAACCGATGCCGATCGAGACCCGCCTCACCGCCAAGCTGCACAAACTGGCCATCCTGTCGCCCGGCCAGCCCCTGCTGAAGTAAGAGCAGCGGGCTCCTCAGTCCGCGGCGGGCTGATGACCGACGTCGGGTGGCGCCGTGGCGGGCGATCTGGCCGTAGACATCTAAAATCCGCCGCACTGACGTTTCCCAGGAAAACCTCGCCGCCTGCTGGTAGCCGCGCTCCTTCATGCGCTCGCGCAGGGCTGGTCCGTCAGCACGCGGTGCAGGGCGCGCATGATCTCGAACACGTTTTCGGGATTCACCAGCACCGCCGCATTTCCCACCACCTCGGGCAGCGACGACACGTTCGAAGTCACCACCGGCGTGCCGTGCGCCATAGCTTCCAGCGGAGGCAGCCCAAATCCTTCATAGAGCGACGGGAAGACGAAAACCTTCGCCTCGTCGTAGAAAATCCGCAGCACTTCAATGGGGATGAATCCCAGGAAGCGCACGTCGTTCTGCACGCCGCTGCGCACCACCGTGCGCCGCAGATCCGGGTTGCCCGACAGATCGTCTCCGATGATGATGAGCTTGAGATCGGGATAGGCTTGATCCCGTTCCAGCTCCGTCTTCAGCGCGGAGAAAGCCTCGATCATGCGCACGACATTCTTGTGCGGACTGACGCGCCCCGCGTACAGCAGGAACGGATAGGTCACCTGGTAGCGGCGGGCGATCAGTTCGCGGTCGGCGGCGCTGGCGTGGCCACGCAGGAAACGTTCGTCAATGGCGTTGTAGACGACCTCGATCCGGTCCGACGGAATCTCAAACAGCTTCTCGATTTCATTGCGGGTGAAATTCGAGACGGCGAAAATCCGCGCTGCTCCGCCAGCACCCGCTTGGTCATCTGAAAGTGCAGAGAGCCGCCAGAACCCGCTCTGCTCGCGGGCCCGCGACATGTGCTCCAGCATGTCGTGCACCGTCATGACATACGGACAAGGCAGCGCCCGCGGAACCGAAAAAAGATTGGGAATATGCACCAGGTCGCATTCGCAGTCGCTGCAAGGCGGTGCGGAACTCGCGATATCCCTGGAACGAACGCTCGGACGCGAGCAGCGGGACGGCGTGAAAGTTCGGCGGCAGCGCGCCGATTTCCTCGACCTTGGCCGGAGGCCCGATCAGGAAATACTTATTCTCGTGGTCGAGCCGGCCCAGCGTGCGAACCACGTTGCGGATGTAGGTGCCTACGCCAAACTCGGTCATCCGCCGGATATCGATGGCGATCTTCACCGCTGGCATTTAACCACAGAGGCGCGTCGAAGAACACAGCGGAATTATGCCCGCACTTCCGCCTGCGCCTTGGCCCGGCGCTCCGCATAGAGCGGGAACGCCTCGCACAGATCCAGCACCTGCTTCCGGACCTTGCTCAGCACCGCCGCGTCCGCCCGGTGGAGCAGCACTTCGGCGATCCAGCGGCCGATCTGGCGCATCTCCGGCTTCTTTCATGCCGCGCGTAGTCATGGCGGGCGAGCCGATGCGGATGCCGCTCGGCTTCATCGGCGGATTGGTGTCGAACGGAATCGCGTTCTTGTTGACCGTGATTCCGGCCTCGCCCAGCGCCTTTTCGGCTTCGCTGCCCAGCATGCCCTTCGAGAAAACGTCGACCAGCATGAGGTGCGTGTCGGTGCCGCCGGAGATGATGCGGAAGCCTTCGTCGGCCAGCGTTTGCGCCAGCACCTTGGCGTTGGCGACCACCTGCCGCGCGTAGTCGCGGAACTCCGGCTGCATCGCTTCCTGGAAGCACACCGCTTTCGCCGCCATGATGTGCACCAGCGGGCCGCCCTGCATTCCGGGGAACACGACCTTGTCGATGGCCTGCGCGAACTCGGCCTTGGAGAGAATCATGCCCGAGCGCGGGCCGCGCAGCGTCTTATGAGTGGTCGAAGTAACGATATGCGCGTGCGGCACCGGCGAAGGATGCGCGCCGCCGGCGACCAGTCCGGCGAAGTGCGCCATGTCGACCAGGTAGAGCGCGCCGACTTTGTCGGCAATCTGGCGCATGCGGGCGAAGTCGATGGTGCGGGGATAGGCGCTGCCGCCGCCGATGATCAGCTTCGGGCGTTCCTGCTCGGCGAGTTTCTCCAGCGCGTCGTAGTCGATGGTCTCGGTTTCTTTGGTGACGCCGTAAGGAACGATCTTGTAGGTCTTGCCGGAAAAATTCAGATGATGGCCGTGCGTGAGGTGGCCGCCGTGCGCCAGGTTCAGGCCGAGAATCGTGTCGCCCGGCTGCAGCACGGCGGCGTAGGCCTCCATGTTGGCCTGCGATCCGGCATGGGGCTGCACGTTGGCGTGCTCGGCGCCGAAGAGTTGCTTGGCCCGGTCGCGCGCCAGGTTTTCGACGACATCGGTGAACTCGCACCCGCCGTAGTAGCGCTTGCCGGGATATCCCTCGGCATATTTGTTCGTGAACACCGAGCCCGCGGCTTCGAGCACGGCTTCGCTGACGAAGTTTTCCGAGGCGATCAGTTCCAGGCCCTCGTGCTGGCGGCGGGTTTCGTTGTCGATGGCGGCGGCAATCTGCGGATCGGCTTCATACAGCGGGCGGTACATTTTCGCGGTGGAATTTTTCATGTCGTTTCCCTGAATGGCTTCTATTCCGGCTTTTCATAAACGTCCGGCCGGTGCAGTTCCATGTATCGCGCCGGCGAATTCAGCGGCGTAAACCCATAGCTGCGCATACAACCCGTGCGCATCGCGCGTCAACAGGATCCAGCGCCGCAATCCTGCAGGGCGGGATGCTGCATGATGCACTCCATCAGCGCCTTGCTCAACCCGCGCCCGCGATGCGATTCCAGCACGAACACATCACCAAGATACGCGACCGTGGCAAAGTCGCTGATCACCCGGGCAAAGCCGACCTGCGCGCCGCTACCATCATAAACGCCAAAGCACAGCGAGTGCTCGATCGATCGTGCCACCACTTCCCGCGGAATGCCTTTTGCCCAATAGCAGTTCGTCAGGAACCCGTGGATCACGTCCAGATCGAGGCGCGCGGGGTCGGTGCTGATCAGGAATTCGCCGTGCCGGTGCTCGACGATCGCGGCAACATTGCCTGTTTGAGCGGACTCCATATTTGTATTTTAAACCGTTAACCACAAAGGACACGAAGTCGCACGAAGGAGAGCAATGCAGGGTCTTCCTTCGTGAACCTTCGTGTCCTTCGTGGTTGACGCCTTTTAAAACGCCGTCCGCAAAAACGAAGCCAGGTGCCAGCCATCCATGTATTTGTAAGGCGTTTCGCCCGTCGTGTAGTGGCCGCAAGGCAGCACGGCGACCTTGTGATCCAGCCCGTGCCGCTCAAATTCCTCGACCACCTGGTGCGAGAGTTCCGGCAGAAACGTCAGATCGTACTTCGCATAAACGATGAGCGACTTCCGCGGCCAGCGCGAGAATTGCTTGAAGTACGACATCGGGCTGACCGCCAGCCAGGCTTGCCGCAGGCGATCCAGATCAATTTGCTGCTCAATCCCCTGCCGGATGTGCCGGGTCGACTGCCCGTGCCACACCACGTCGGCAACATAAGTAGACGCGTGATTGAATGCCGCCACGCGAATGCGCGGATCATGCGCCGTGGCGATGAACGCGTAGCAGGAACCGAGGCTCGTACCCACAATGCCGAGTTCGCTGTAGCCCTGCTGTTCGAGCCAGTCGAGGCAACTGCGGATATCGACCACGCCCTGGCGCACGGCGTCGAGGGTGCGGCCGATGTTGGCGGAAACGGCGTAGTCGGCGCGGCTGATCTCGGCGGGCATGCGAATGTCGTGATACGGCATGGTCAGCCGCAACACCGCGATGCCCAGCATGTTCAACACGCGGCAGAGGCTGACGTAGGCGATCGCGTCGGCATTCCAGTGCGGCAGAAGCACGATGGCGCGGCGTCCCTGCGCCGGGAACCAGCGCGCATTCACCAGATTATTTTCCGGATAGGGCGTCTTGACGGGAGAAGTGAATCGCAGGAATTCTCCGAACGTCCCTTTGACCTTCGCTTCCAGCTTCGGATCCGGCACTTCGCGGGTCGAGAAAACCTGAACCTCGCGCTTCTCCAGGCGGAAATCCGTGGGGCGCGTGTACGAATAGAATTCGTCGCTCGCCGCCACGATGCGCTGGTTGTAGTCCAGGATGAACTTCTCGGGATCTCCTGCGCCAGGCTCGGTGTGTGCCCGGGCCGGTAGCCATTGCGGCAAGGCCAGTCCCGCGTCCATTCCACGCCCCACTCCAGCGGACGCACCACGCGATTGTTGTCCACCGACGTGAGCCGGTGTTCCCAGTCGTACATCCATTGTGCGTAGCGGGAAGGCATGGTTAATCTTCTAGTGTAACAAGCAGGTAGGACGCGTTTCGGGATGAAGCAGTCAACGGTCGCAATTAGCATTCGGCAGTTGGCATTTGGTGGCTGAACGGAGCGTCAAAAACCTGTAGTGGGGTGGATTCTCTCAGCGTTCTTGCGGATCTTCCTAGCGCCCTTCGCGGTTAAATGCCTTCGCAGAGGCTAGCTGCCGTACCGTCGCGGCACGCGCTTCGAAATGTTACAGAGAATTTCGTACGGAGTGCTGTTGGCCAGCTCCGCGTGTTCCAAAGCGTCAACGCTCAGACCTTCTCCCGCGCCCAGCAGGATGACTTCGTCGCCCACCGCAATGCCCGGAATGCCGGTGACATCCGCCAGCGTCAGGTCCATCGAGATGCGGCCTACGATTGGGGCGTAATGTTCGCGCACGATCACCCGGCCGCGATTGGAGAGCTGGCGGTTGTACCCATCGGCGTAGCCCACGGGCAACACGGCAACGTGCGCGGGAGCCTTGGTAACGTAGGTCGCGCCATAGCCTAGTGCCTGGTTCGCCGCAAAATCGCGCAAGGATAAGATCCGCGTCTTCCAGGTCAGAACCGGCTTTACCGGCAAGCGCAGCGTGCCGCCGCTAACTTCGCGTCCCGCCCGCTGAAAGGGCAGGTAATACCCGTAGAGCGCAACTCCCGGCCGCACCATGCTGTTCCAGGTTTCACGCCGTGAGATTACCGCGGCCGTGTTGGCCACGTGCACAAACACCGGTTCCATCCCCGCCTCGCGCACCATGCGACGGGCCGCGTCGAAGCTGCGTTCCTGCTCCGCGACCGAAGGCGCATCCATGATTTCGGAAGACGCCAGGTGCGTCGAGAGCCCCTCCAGCACCAGATGCTTGGCGGCTTGCAATACGGTGAGCACGCCGGGAAGGTGATCGATTCCGACGCCCAGCCGGCCCATCCCGGTATCGACTTTCAGGTGCACCGGATGCCGCGCCACGCCCAGCGCGGCTGCCGCGGTTTCCAGCGTTTCGATATGCCAGGGTTCCCAGACCGTTGGCGTGAGGTGCAGACGGATAATCTCGCTCTCCTCCCCGCGCCAGAAGCCGGTCATCAGAAGAATGTTGGCGCGAACGCCTGCCTCGCGTAGCGGAATCGCTTCGTCCAGTGAAGTCACGCCCAGCCACTTCGCACCTTCCGCCTCCAGAGCGCGCGAGCACTCGACCGCCCCGTGACCATAGGCGTCGGCCTTCACCACGGCGCACACCGTGACCTTCGCCCCCACGTGCTTCTGCACCGTAAGGAAGTTTTGCCGCAGCGTGCTCAGAGAAACTTCCGCCCAAGTCGGGCGCGTCGCCACGCGGCTCAGAATTTCAGCTGTGGTTGCCACTTTTGCGATTATAGCGGGAGTGGCCCGCGCGCCCACGTTACGCTGGGGCTACTCCCGTCTGAAACACGAGCGTCGCGTAGCGCCGGCATCCTGCCGGCTGTCGCGAGAGCGGCCCTGACCTTGTCGAAGGGGCGTCTCGCCCGCGCCGCTGCAGCCAAAGGCGTCCCCGCAGTTCGCCGAGACACCGACGCCACTTCTGTTCGCGATCCCAGATTAGCTTCCTCCCAAGTAGAAGTTCACGGTGATCTGCGTCTCCACCTCGATCGGCTCGCTGTTGAGGATGTACGGCCGGTAACGCCACTGGCTTACCGCGTCGATCGCGGCCGGCACCAGCATGGGATGCCCGGAGATCGCGTGCACGTTCTCCATGGTCCCCGCTTTGCTGATGAGCGCATCCACCACGACCGAACCCTGGATGTGCGCGGTTCTCGCTAAAGGAGGATAGACCGGCTGCACCCGGCGGATCAGGCTGCCCTCGAGCATGGACGAAATGCGGATGATCCGGGTGGCCGGCGGAGCAGTCGTTGGCAAGCTGGCCTGTCACTCCCATCAAGGACGTCAGAAGGCCGTCAGTCGACCCCGGACCGGCGCCGATTCCTTCGACATCCCGGTATTGAAGCCACTCGGCGGTCGTCCCCGATCTGCGCAGATATCGTCGGGTCCCGTTTGGACGACGGGTGGTATGCGCGAAGGCTGCATAAATCTGCCGGGAATGTATAGTGGCTCGCGTGACTGGACCGCTGCTGGTTCGCGGGGCGGGCGGCGGTGTCCACCGCCACTCGCCCCAGGCTGACAGGTGTAGAAACTGTGCGCGCGGACGGCAGCCCCACCGTCTTCCACAGCGGCAACAGGAGCAACAAACTGATGGCGAGCGCCTGCAGTCCGAACGAAGTCAGCGTTGTCCAGCTGCGCCGCGCTCGTTGCGCCCAGGAAGTTTCCAGCATGCTATCGGCAAACATAGTGTCCTCCCGCGTGAAATCTGTTTGCTGCTATGGACACCACGAAGGCTTATGCGGGCGATGTTCCCGCAAAGAAAAAGGCCGCGTTTTCACGCGGCCTGCTGGAACTTTCTGGACACTCGAGGTGTCCGGCTCAACTACTTCGGGGGCTCGGCCGGCTTAGGCGCCGCGGGCTTTGCAGTCCCCGTACCGGTCCCGGTCCTCGGAGCGGCTGGTTTTGCGGCACCCGTCGAGGCCGGAGCGGCCACGCCCGATTGTGTGTTGTAGATATCAATCACCGCCTTGGTAATATCCACCCCGTCGCCGGCGATCAGCACCGGACCTTGCGGCCATGCCTTCGAGGTATCGATGATCATGCCAAAGCCGTTGTCCTGGGAATACTTCACGACCACAGGAGCTACTTTCTGCAGGATGCGGCCGAAAATTTCCTGCTGCTGCGCGCCGAAGTCTTCCTGAGCGTCCTGCACCGCCCGATCGAAAACCTTCTGCTTGCTTTCGATCTGCTTCTTGAGGTTGGCCAGCGCCTCCTCGTTCAGCTTGTCCTGCTGGGTGGTGAGCTGTTTCTTCAATCCTTCGAGTTCGTCGTTCTGGTTCTTCAGTTCGGACTGCTTGGGCTCGAACTTCTTCTGCAGAGCCTCCAGATCGCGACGTCCTTCATTGCTCCCGAAGATCGCCCCTTCAATGTTGATGGCTCCTACTTTGGTGCCGGTGCCAACGCCGGTTGTGGTCGCAGGCGCCGCAGCTGTACTGGCAGGCTTGCCTGCCGGGTCGGATGGTGTGGCGGCGCTGCCGGTTTGGGCCAATGCGGAAATCGCGAACGTCACCGCAATGGCCAGAACAACTCGCAGAAACTTGCTTGTCATTGGATCGGTTGAACTCCTTGGAACATGGTTCCGGGAATGAACTTCAATCTGTTCTCAGATTCTTTCTTCAGTCAACGCTGGGCCGCACTGAATGAGGTCTCCGCTGCGGTAGCGGCCGCCGTCGGAAAAGGTGCACTAGATTGCCAGCATCCCACATCGAACTCGCGGGCGTGCCTTCCACCCCTCACAGGTCACTCGTCGACGTGGATCACTGTCATTATAGATACCTCACTCTTACCCCGTCAAACCAAGTTAGGCTGCAAACCGCTAGAACGTGGTCGCCACCGTGAACCGGAAGGTCTTGCGCGGTTCCCGCAACAGGAAACTGGGGGCGTACGTATTCACGGCCAGGTGATAGGTATAGGCTCCCGCAGAGGTCAAGACGTATTTCCCGTTCTTGTCGTAGCTCCCCGGGAACATGGTGGGGAGGATCGGAATGGGTGGGTTGGCCTGTTGGTCCAGCCGCAGCGGGTTGTAGGCCCAGTAGATGCGGAAGGGCGCGTTGACCACCGGCAGGAACATTTGCAGTTCGAGTCCAGTGGACATGCGGACCTGCCAGTTCGCCGAGCTCAAAATGCTCAGATTCTGCGAGGGCGTCGGCGACAGGACGCGTCCTCCCTGGCAGTTGTAGCCGGCGTCGAGCGTCGGACATCCGAAGGGCGTACCGATTACCAAGTCATACTGCGGCGTCGCGATCTGCAATTGCGATGGCCGGATGACCGGGTCGACGCCCGTGTCTACGAAGGGAACGATCGCCACCGGCCCCGCAATCGTGATGCGGTATTCCAGGTTGGTGACCACACTGAGGTCGCCGCCGGGGAACACGATCTGGTCGACCGGGATGGGCACGGTCCAGTTGCCCAGCCGGGGATTGGCCGGATTCTTGGGAACCGGGGTTCCGTCCGGATTGGTCAGCGTGATCACGTTGGAACTGGGCAGAAACGCCACCGGAGAAATCGACCGGATATCAAAACCTCGGATGTCGTTTTCGCCGCCCATGAAGAAGCGCTGGAACGGAGGCGCCACCAGGCCTCCATACCCACTGATGAACGAGCCTTGTACGTTGAAGCCGATCGCGTTGCGCCGGTTCTGTACCGGGAAAAACTGCTTGTACTGAATGATCGGGCGCACCGACCGGACCGTCCCGCCCAGTCCCGCCAGTTCCATCCCCAGCGTCATCTGGTGCCCTTTGTGCGGCGAGATTCCGCTATCCAGGGTATTGAACGAGAAATTGGGGAAGATCGAACTGGTGATGATTCCATTCACGGCGTTCGGCCCCGAGATGCCCCGGAATGCGATGAAATCGAAAAGGCTCTTGGAAGCCGTACTCAGCGGTATCAAAGTCGACCGGCTCAGCGAATACGTTATGCCCAGACGCTTGAACGAGCGATGCAACGGATAACTCAACGAGGTGGTAAAACCCAAACTCGATTGCGAGTAGTTCTGCAGATTCTGCAACTCGGCGTTGGGCAGATTCAAAGTCTGCCCGCTGAAGATGGAAAGCTGCCGCGCCTGGTTGTAGCTGACCTTGTTTCCGAACACGGTGAACCCGAACTGCAGCGGCCGATCAAACATGTAAGGCTGCGTGAACCCAAACATCACGCTCCGCGCCAGGTTGCCCAGGCTGATCTGGACTTGCAGCGTCTCGCCGCAGTCCCAGGAAGTTGTTGGTCGAGTAGTTCACCCCGATGAAGGCTCCCTCCAGACCGCTCACTCCGCCGTTGAGTCCGATGCTGTTCTTGCCCTTTTCATGGACCTTCAGCGTCAGGTCCACTTGCCCGGCTTTCTCGTCCAGCTTCTTTTCAGTTACGTTCGGGTCATCCGGCTTGAGCTGGTCGAAATAGGACAGTTGATTCAGGCGCAGCAGGCTCAGCTCCCACAGGCGGGAGTTGTAGATGTTACCTTCTTCCAGAGCCAGTTCCCGGCGGATCACCTTGTCCCGCGTGGTGGTGTTGCCCACGAACTCGATGCGCCGCACATAGAACTGCTTGCCTTCATCGACGTCGATTTCCAGAAATGCGAGCTTCTTTTCGTCGTCAAAGGTGGTGGAGGGAACGCCTGTGTAGTTGATATAGCCGAACTCGCCGTAAGCCTTACGCAGCGCATCCAACCCTTTGGCGATCTTGTCGCGGCTGAAGACGTCTCCATCTTTGAGCGGGAACAGGGAGCGCAGCGCAGCCGTGTTGGAGATCGCCTTGTTGTTCTTGAAGGTTATCTTGCCCAGCCGGTACTTGTCGCCTTCCTCGATCGGCATCGTAATATCCACTGCCTTACCAGGGCCCGCCTGCAGCAGGGGAATGTGAATGCCCTTGTGCCCGGTGTCGTGGATTTGGGTCTTCGGATCGCTCACCCCAACTTTGAAATAGCCCCGATTCTGGTACTCGGCTCGCACCCGCTCCGTGTCTTCTTCCAGTTTGGTGGCGTCGTAGGTCTTGGCGAACAGGCTCTCCAGGAAGATAGAATGCGGAATACCGATCGGCTTCAGGTTCTTCATGGCAGCGCGCAGAGTTCGCGCGTTGATGTTCTTGTTGCCTTCGAACTTGATTTTGCCGACTTTGACCTTCGGTCCTTCTTTCACCACAAACGTGATGCCGACCGCCGCGGGAGGAATCTGCCGCACTTCGCTGCGAATGGTCGCGAATTGGCGCCCATGTTCGGAGAGCAGGTTCTTGATGGAAAGTTCCGCCTTCTTGATGCGCGTCGGATCATACTGACTTTCGACCACCAGACCGACTTTTTCCAGCTTGAATCGGTCGAGCACGTCGCTGTTGGAAACCGAACTGAGGCCCACATAGCTGATTTCGCGAATCGTCGGCTTTTCCTTCACCGTGACGATGATGCGCCAACCCTTGGGGGTCTGCTCGCGCGTGAAGCGTATGTCTTCGAAATAGCCCGTGTTCCACAGCGAGTTGAAGTCGCGTTCCAGCGCGGCGGCGTCGTAAATGTCCCCCGGTTTGGTGAAGATGCGGGCCCGGATGGTCTCGGCGGGGATGCGACGGTTGCCGCTCGACGTTGATTTCGGAGATAACGTCGTTCTGCGCCCAGGTCAGGGTTGCGGTCAGCACCATCAAAAGCGCGGCCACCATCCTGCAAACCCCGCGCACACTCCGACCCTCCCTTGGCCAAGGCCGTTGAAATGAAGGAGATGGCACCGACACGCCCTTGGGAAAGCAGGGGCGCTTGGGCACAACAAGGTTCTCCGAATGAAAGCGAAAAGGAATCGCTACGACCTCAGCCTCTGGGATGTGAGAAAACTGTCATTATACGGTAGAGCACGGGAATGCGTCCAAGCCGCAACTCTTTCTCGATCAAATCCTTCAGGTTCGACCCGATCGGCATAACCTGCGGTTGCTTCATGAGGATGGCTTGGATAACTCTACCTCAACCAAGACGGAATAAAACGTAGCCGAGTTGCCCATGTCGGTAAGTTTTTCTGATGTGAGGGCATTGATGCTCTGGAAACCGGGGGTCATCTTCGCCCAATTGAGCCTTGCCGAGACTACTCCGGGCTGCACCTTGCCGTCGACCCGCGCCTCCAGCAGGATGTCCCCCCGGCGGTTAAAGACGCGAACCTTGTCACCATTACGGATGCCGCGCGCCCGGGCATCTGCAGCAGAAATCTCCAGCAGCCCCGGTTCCTCCATCTCCTGCACCGAAGGCACGTTGGAAAAAGTGGAATTCAGGAAGTTGTCGGCCTTGCGCGCCAGCAACTCCAGCGGAAGTGCACTGTGCTTCTGTCCATGCCGCGACTCCGTTGGCGGCGTAAAGTCTGCCACCGGATCGAGTCCAAGCGCTTTCACTGCCTCACTGTAGAGCTCCGCCTTCCCGGAAGGCGTGCGAAAGCCCCCGTGCGCGAAGGGAAGAAACAGGTTGCGGGACGGTGTGGGGACAGCCGCCCTCAGCTGTCCAGCGGAGCGAAGCTCCGCTCCGGACGTCGGAAGCCGCGACGCCGCAAAATTCAGCCGCACCTGCCCCTGTTCCAGTTGCTCGCGATTGATCCCTTGGAGCCACGGATCGGCCGAATCCAGCGCCCCATCAATCATCTCGTCCACGGTCTCCCGGAAGCACTCTTCTTCGAATCCCATGCGTTGCGCCAGCGCGCCGAAGACCTCCACATTCGAGCGGCACTCCCCCAGCGGCGCAATCGCCTGGTTCGAAACCTGCAGGTAGTAGTGCCCGTACGCCTTCTGCAGATCCTTGTGTTCAAAGAACGTCGTCGCCGGCAATACGATGTCGGCGTAGTCCGTCGTGTCGGTAAAAAACTGCTCGTGAACCACGGTGAAAAGATCCGGCCGCAGCAGTCCGCGCACCACTTCGTTGTGCTCGGGACACACCGCCGCCGGATTGGAGTTGTAGACGAACAGAGCCTGGATCGGCGGGTCCTTCTGCGTGTTGAGCACCCGGCCCAGTTCCACCATGTTGATGGTGCGGGCTTCGCGTCCCAGCGCAGTCTGCATCAGGTCGGCGCGCTTCAGGGTCTCCGTATTCAGGTCAACCGCGCCGCTGAGCGACATCTGCAGCCCGCCGCCGACTTCCTTCCACGATCCGGTAATGCAGGGAAGCATGACGATGGTGCGGGTTGCCATCCCGCCGCGCTCGGAGCGTTGCACGCCATAGTTCAGCCGGATCACCGACGGCCGGACCGTGGCATACTCACGCGCCAGCTTGCGGATGTCTCCGGCCGCGATCCCCGTCCATTGCGCCACTCGCTCCGGCGGATACTCTTTTACCTTCTCACGCAGCTGCTCAAAGCCCAGCGTGTATTTCGAAACGTAGTCGGCATCGTGCAGATTTTCGCCCAGGATGACATGCATCATGCCCAGGGCCAAAGCCGCGTCTGTGCCCGGATTTATGGGCAGGTACCAGTCGGCGCATTCCGCGGTCCGCGTGCGGTAAGGATCAATCACCACCAGCTTCGCGCCGTTGCGCCGGGCCTCCATGATGAACGGCCACAAGTGAACATTGTTGCCGTGGATGTTCGATGCCCACGCGATGATGTACTTGGAATGCCGGAACTGTTCGGGCTCGGTGCCCATTTTCACGCCCAGCACCGATTTGAGACCAGCCTCTCCAGCCGCCGAACAGATTGTCCGATCCAATTGCGAGGCGCCCAAACGATGGAAGAATCGCCGGTCCATCGAGGCGCCGTTCAGCGTTCCCAGAGTTCCGCCATAGGAATAAGGCAGGATGGCCTCGCTCCCAAACTCCGCTGAAATCGCGCGAAAGCGTGAAGCAATCTCGTCCAGCGCCTCGTCCCAGGAAATCCGCTCCCAGAGCGTCCGTGTGAGGACAGCCGCCTCCGCCTGTCCATGCGGAGCGAAGCTCCCCGGTGATGTGGAGCGGGCACTCCTGCCCGTCTCCGCGGCGCCAGCCGCGGGACCCTTCGCCGCAACTCTCCGCATGGGATACAGCACCCGATCCGGCGAATACACCCGATCCAGATATTTCGCCACCTTGGCACACAAAAATCCGCGCGTCACCGGATGCTCCGGATCGCCCTGAATTTTCGTGGCCCGCCCGTCCTCCACCGTGATCAGCACCCCGCAAGCATCAGGACAGTCGTGCGGACAAGCGGCATGGACGACCTGCTTCATGAGTCTTGATTATAGGGGAGGACCAACATGTGGGGACAGCCGCCCTCGGCTGTCCCCTGGCCGGAGGCCAGGCTTGCGTCATTGGTTCTATTTTCGGCGCACAGTTTCGAAATCAAAGCTGGGAAGAGACTACTTGAGCTCCAGCACTTCTTTCTCTTTGGCCTTGCTCATCTCTTCCATCTTCTTGATTTCGCCGTCGGTCAGCTTCTGAATCTCGTCGAGCGAGCGCTTCTCCTCGTCCTCAGTAATCTTCTTGTCCTTCAGCGCTTTCTTGATCGCGTCGTTTCCGTCGCGCCGAATGTTGCGGACGGCCGTGCGATGCTCTTCCAGCACCCGGTGCAGGTGTTTCACCATGTCCTGCCGGCGCTCCTGCGTGAGTGGCGGAACCGGCACGCGAATGAGCTTGCCGTCGTTCATCGGATTCAGCCCCATATCTCCCGAGCGGATCGCCTTTTCAATCGCCCCCAGCTGCGACGGGTCGAACGGCTGCACCGTGATCAACTGCGCCTCGGGCGCGTGCACCTGCGCGACCTGGTTCAGCGGCATCTGCGAGCCGTAGTAGTCCACGTTCACGTTATCCAGCATGTGCACGTTCGCGCGTCCGGTCCGCACCCCTGCCATGGCCTTGCGGAAATCCTCCACTGCCTTATCCATTCGTGTCTTCAGTTGTACGTAGGTTTCTTTCAGACCGGCGATGCTCGCCATCGTCGCTTGAGCCATATGGTCAGCTCCGTATCATTTCAGAATCAAAACGCTGCATTATAAACCCAACCGAAAGCGGGACACGGATTTCCACGGGATCTTCACGGATCAGCAACCTCCTAAATCCGTGTGAATCCGTGAGAATCCGTGGCCATGCTTACAGCTCACCCCTGCGCGCTTACCCTCGATCCAATCTTTTCCCCCAGCACCACCCGGCGGATGTTCCCATGGTGGTTCAGGTTGAAGACGATGATGGGCAGGTTATTGTCCTTGCACAGACTGATGGCGGTGGAGTCCATCACTTTCAATCCCAGCTTCAGCACGTCCATGTAGGAGATGTGATTGAACTTCGTGGCGCCTTCGACTTTCAGCGGATCGGCGTCGTAGATGCCATCCACCCGGGTCGCCTTGAGAATCGCCTCGGCCTTGATCTCCATGGCGCGCAGAGAAGCTGCCGTATCCGTCGAGAAATAAGGATTGCCCGTGCCCCCGGCAAAAATCACCACGCGGCCCTTCTCCAGATGGCGAATGGCGCGGCGACGGATGAAGGGCTCGGCCACCTGCTTCATCTCGATGGCCGACTGCACCCGCGTGTAGACGCCCTGCTTCTCCAGCGCATCCTGCAACGCCAGTGCGTTAATAACGGTCGCCAGCATCCCCATGTGATCGGCGGAAACCCGGTCCATGTCCTTGGCCTGCTGGGCCACGCCGCGGAAGAAATTCCCGCCGCCGACGACGATGGCCAACTGCACGCCCAGTTTGTGAACGTCGGCCAGTTCCGCCGCAACTTCATGGATACGCGCGGTGTCGACGCCAAAACCCTGGTTTGCCGCCAGAGCCTCACCGGATAACTTGAGCAGAACTCGTTTGAAGGCAGGGGTTGTGGTCGTCATGAAGGAGTCTCGTAGTCGGCAAGTCGCGCCGATCGTAATTGTAGCGCCGGCGACCCGCCGGCTGTCGCGGGGGCTGTCCCGCCCGCGCATTCCACAAAAAAGGCGCGCCCGCAGGGCGCCCTGAATTATTCGCCTTTCGGCTCCGTGGGCTTCGTGACCGCAATGGTCTCGCCCACGTCACCGACCTTGAAGCGCGCGAATCTGCGAACCGCGATGTTCTCGCCCAGCTTGCCGATCTTGGCGGCGATGAGCTGCGAGATCGAGATGGTCTGGTCCTTGATGAAGGGCTGTTCCAGCAGGCAGACCTCTTCGTAGAACTTTTCCATCTTGCCGTTCACCATCTTCTCGGCGATGTTGGCGGGCTTTCCGCTGGCAATCGCCTGCGCGAGAAAAATTTCCTTCTCGCGGGCAAAGTCCGCGGCCGTGACATCTTCCTTGCGCACGTACTTCGGATCGCTGGCCGCAATGTGCATCGCGATATCGTGCACCAGTTCCTTGAAGTCGTCGGTGCGCGCCACGAAATCGCTTTCGCAGTTCACTTCGACGAGCACACCAATCTTGCCGCCGGCGTGAATGTACTGGGCCACCGATCCTTCACTGGTCACGCGCGTCGCCTTCTTGGCCGCCACCGAAACGCCCTTCTTGCGAAGGATCACGACCGCCTGCTCCATGTCACCTTTGGCTTCGGTCAGGGCCTGCTTGCAATCCATCATCGGAGCCCCGGTTTTCTCCCGGAGGTCTTTCACTTGTGCCGCGGAAATATTCACTGTAGTAGTACCCATAAAGGTCTCTTGTTTCACGTTTCTAGTTTCGAGTGTATAGGGAGGCTGTCGTCATTTCAGGCCACTCGAAACTCGAAACCTGAAACTCGAAACTTATAAAGTTAAACCCGCGCCGGACGACCCGCGCGGGTCTGATTTCCAAAGCCCGGTTTGTCCTTACTCTGCGAACTACCCAACGCCGTGGTTTAACTGAGAACTGACAACTGAGAACTGAGAACTGATTTCAAACCGTCTGGCTCTCGACCTTCGGCAATTCTGGCTTCTTCGTTCGCCACCGGCTTCTTGTGCGTTCCCGGACCCAGCACTTCTTCCATGCTGATGTCTTCGGCCGCGTCGACCCCGGCGCCCTCGACGTGAACTTCGCTCGCCGCCGTCTCGGCGGCCTGCGCTGCATCCGAAGCAGCCTGCATGTCGGCGACCTGCTTGTCGGTCATCAACTGCGCGCCCTCGGCAATCGATTCCGAAATCTTCGAGGTGAACAGCCGGATCGCCCGCAACGCATCATCGTTGCCCGGGATCACATAATCCACTTCGCTGGGATCGCAGTTCGTATCGACCACCGCGACCACCGGAATGCCCAGCTTGCGCGCCTCGCGCACCGCAATCTGCTCCTTGTTCGAGTCAATCACGAAGATCGCGTCGGGCAGGCGGCTCATATTCTTGATGCCGGCCAGGTTGGCCTGCAAATGCTTGCGCTCGCGTTCGAGCTTGATGACTTCCTTCTTGGGGAGCAACTCGTAGCGGCCATCCGTGGCCATCTCGTCGAGCTCCTTCAGCCGCTTCACCGACTTCTGTACCGTAACCCAGTTGGTGAGCAGTCCACCCAGCCAGCGCTGGTTGATGTAGAACATCCCGCAACGCTGCGCTTCTTCGGCAATCGCGTCCTGCGCCTGGCGCTTGGTGCCCACGAACAGCACAATGCGGCCGTCGTTCGCCAGATCCTGCACGAACTTCGACGCCTCTTTGAACATCTTCAGCGTCTTCTGCAGATCGATGATGTAAATCCCGTTGCGCTCTCCGAAGATGTATTCCTTCATCTTGGGATTCCAGCGCTTGGTCTGATGCCCGAAGTGGACGCCCGCTTCGAGCAACTCCTTCATGGTGATGGTAGCCAATGAACCTCCTCTTTAGTCTGCATCAGAAGCTAGTTGTCAGTACCTAGTACCCAGGAACCAGCAAGACCTCTGTTGGTGACTGCGTACTGGCAACTGGCACTGCTAACCGATTGCCATTCCCGTCCCCGCGCCGCGAGGCACGAGAAGAATTGAACACCAAAAAATCCGTTGTCAGTACTCAGCTGCCAGTGTGCAGCCGGCTCTCACCGGCGAGTGCCAACTGAGTACAGGGTACTGAGCACTATCTCTTCGAGAACTGGAACCGCTTGCGAGCGCCCTTCTGTCCGTACTTCTTGCGCTCCTTGCCGCGCGAGTCCCGGCTGACCATGCCCTCGGCCTTCAGCTTCTTGCGCAGTTCCGCATTGAACTGCATCAACGCGCGGGCAATGCCCAGCTTCACCGCGTCAGCCTGGCCGCGCACGCCGCCGCCCAGGACACTGGCGATCACGTTGAACGTCGCTGCCGTATCCGAAGACGCCAGCGGCGACTTCGCCGCCGAACGCTGTGCCGGGGTCACAAAATACTCTTCAAAGGCGCGTCCGTTCACCTTGAACTCGCCGCTGCCCGGACGCAAATACACCCGGGCAATCGCCGTCTTGCGGCGTCCCGTTCCGTAGTATTGAACCAATTCTGCCATTTTTAGCTTCGAGCTTCGAGCCGCGAGCTTCGAGCAAAACCACCTGCCCAGAACCCTCGCCTCTCGGACTCTTTGACCTTTCAAAGTTTCGATATTGCCCGTAGCTCAGAGCTCATGGCTCGTAGCTCGTAGCTGAACTTATGAAACTGCAACTTTGCGCGGCTTGTACTCGCGCACTTCCAGCTTCAAATCCTGCGGCTTCTGCGCCTGGTGCGGATGCTTGTCGCCCTTATACACATTCAGCTTCGAAAGCATGTGCGCCGCCAGCTTGTTCTTCGGCAGCATGCGCTTCACCGCCGCCTCAATCACCGCCTCGGGCCGGCGAGTCATCCGGTTCTTGAAATCTTCCGTGCGCAGGCCGCCCGGATATCCCGTGTAATGGTGATACTGCTTCTGCTCGGCCTTCACGCCAGTCGTCTTGATCTTCTCAGCGTTGATCACGATCACGTGATCGCCGGTATCGAGAAACGGCGTATATTGCGGGTTTTCTTTGCCCATGAGGATGCGCGCCACCTGTGAAGCCAGGCGCCCGAGCGTCTGCCCGTCCGCATCCACGACGTACCACTTGCGCACAATTTCCCCCTCTTTGGGGAAATAGGTTGACATCGGAACTCTCCCAGATTGAAAAAGCTGCGAAAGAAGACCGCTCGTTGATTCCCCGGCGAGGACGCCAGGACCATCAGGCGGGCAACCACACGACTACCAAGTCCTTACGATAGCGTAATCTGCAAAGCATTGTCAACGATTCTGCCCTGTTACCTTGGAGGGCAATAACCGGACTGTGACCAAGTAGCGCCGGCATCCTGCCGGCTGTCGCGAGTGCGCCTCGCGCTCGCCGCTGGCACCGCGCCGCCTGTTCTTTATTCGTACGCCAGCGCGTCGATCGGATCCCTCTGCGCGGCCTTGAACGCCGGATATAAGGCACCCGCCAGCGCGCCCACCACTGCAATCACCGACGCGCGCAGCACCCACTCGTTACTCCAGAACAGATCGAGCACCGGCCTTTCGAACATGATCACGCGGCGGGTCACCAGGCTGATTACGATTCCCGCAGCGATCCCGGCAATCGCCAGCAGCACGGTTTCCCTCAGGACCACGTTCACGATGTACCACTTGGACGCTCCCAGAGACTTCAAAATTCCGATCTCGCGCGTCCGCTCCATCACCGCCGTATACATCGACTGGAAGATCACCAGGAAGCCGACCACCATCGCCACGCCGATTACAACCTTGATGGCAAGATCAAATCCCGGAAGGTTGTCGGGCGTCATCGTCGACAGATATTCCGGCATGGAACGGATGGAATACTTTTCCATGCCCGGGATCTCCTGGATCGCCTTTTCCACCTGGCCCGCATTCGCCGGATCATCTAACTTGAGATAAAACACTGAGGCCCGCCCATCTGCCCCAACCAGATCCTGTATCGTCGCCAACGGCAGGCATTTGCGGCAGCCCTTGCCGTGCGGAACGATGCCGCAGATGCGGAACTCGTGCGCCAGGATCTCGATCGTGTCTCCTACCTTCTTGTTGTTCATGCCGGCATAGTAGTCATCCACGATGACGTCATACGGCCCCTGGAAGGGTCCTCCGGAGAGATAGCGGAATTTCGGAGGAAGCTGGTCATAACTGGCCACGTCGATGCCGTAAATGATCTCCAGCGGCTTTTGCGTGAACCACCAGACGGCCGGTACCGCCGACTCCACATGCGGCACTCGACTCAGAAGATTTCCCACCTTGATCGGGATGGGCGCCCCGGAAAGACCGACCAGCGACGACGCCCCGGGCGGCATCACCATCAGGTCGGCTCCCACCCCGAGCTGGCTTTTCTTCGACCCGTTCAGCAACCCGTAGAACAGCGCCACCACCATCAGGATCATGGTGACTTCGAGCGCAATCGCACTCGTCGCGATGAAAGACCGCGTCGGCCGGTGCACCAGGTTGGCTACCACCATTTTGTTCATCATATTTTGCTTGGGTTGCCCCATCCTTCTCGCGCTTTTTGCGAGAGCGTTGGGATTTTGAGTTCTCAGGCGCTGAGCCTAAAGTGCCGAGTACTGAGTACTGAGTACCGAGTACTGAGTACCGGCCTACTTCTTCTCCAGCGGCATGGCCAGGCTTGATTGCGGCCGGTCCAGATGCACCACCACGGCTCCCGACGGCTGCTCCAGCACGAACTGATCGTCCGTCAGCGGCTTGTTAATGTCCACCTTCAGCATGTTCAGCGTGATGTCGTACTCTTCCTGCGGCCGGAATATCTCGATGCGCGACGGGAAGCTGAAGCCCTCGAAATCTTTATATTCAGCGTACTTGGCATCCGTCGCCACGGTGCCATCCTCGCTGTAGATGTACTGCCGGTGTGGCTTCAGGTCAGTGCGCCCGAAAATGATCTTGCGCCCCAGCCTCCAGCCCTTGTCGTACTTCTGAATCACCGTCAGTTCATAATCTTCCTGCAGCACGCGATGCCCTTTGGAGTCATGCAGGGTTTCGTAGCCGTTCTCCAGCACCGCAATTTCGGAATTCGGATCAATGCGGCGGATCAGCAGCGCCTCGTAGATGTTCTGCGGGCGGATGTTCTCCATCGGCTGGTCGGTGTTGGACGTCGCCACTTCGTTCTTGCCGATCACGAACCGGTTCTTGGGCGGAATCCACAGCTTAAAATCCTGGCCGTCGCTGACCATGTCAAATGCCGTGGTACGCACAATCGGCATCAGCCCGATCATATGCAGCGAGTCCGGTTTCCGCGCCAGAACATAGCCGCGGATTTCCTTGTAATCGGTGACGTGGCCCTTCTTCATGCCGCCGACCGAGCTGTCGATATCCACCGTCGCCTTCAGTGAGCGGATGGCTTCGGCCTGCTGGTTGACGCTGTCGATCAGCCCCTGCTGCGTGGATTCCTTCAGGGGCGCTTTCGAGTACTTGTCTTCGACCGGACGGGTGCGGAACACGCAGCCCGTGGTGGACAGCACTGCCAGTAATAACACTACGAGCCAGAAGGGCGAGCTACGTCTCATCAAAGTATATGAATGCCTCTCAAACATTTGAGTATACAGGCCCGGAAAGGTCGCAATAAGTGCGAGGAGCCGGATTCTTCCTGCCCTGGTAAACATCTTAAGGCAAATCAACCACTTACTAAAGTAAACACCGGCGCAAGATCGGCAGCTACACCCGGTTCCCTCATCGTCTAAACTGTCTTTACTGTGCGCAAGATTGTCTGGCTAATCCTGGTCGCAGCGCTTGGGGCTGCCGGATGGTTCGCCTGGGCTGTGATGACGCCCGCCGAGCCCTCCGGGCAGGTGTTCGTCATGCTGCGCCCGGGATACTCCACTCACCGCATCGCCGCCGAACTCAAAAATGCCGGAGTCATCCGCAGTGAAGAAGCCTTTGTCTTCTGGCACTACTACCATCACGGCCGCTCGCTCAAAGCCGGCGAATACCTGTTTGACAAGCCGTCGAACATCATCGACATTCAGAAGCGCCTGCGCCGCGGCGACGTCTATTTCCATACCGTGGTCGTGCCCGAGGGCTACACCATGTTCGACATTGCCCGCGCCATCGAAGCCGCGGGCCTTGGCCCCGCCGACGACTTCCTGAAAGTCGCCGAGTCCGACACAGGCCTGATTGCCGACATCGCTCCGGGCGCGCGTTCTCTGGAGGGATATCTTTTCCCGGACACCTACGAATTCTCCCGTCTGATGACCATGCACGACATGGCCGCGGCCATGGTCAAGCAATTCCGCCAGGTCGCGCACCAGATGAACTTGATCTCGGCCGAGTCTGCCCAGGCAAGGCTGAGAGTAATCGCGGACCGCGCGCCCCAAGCCGGCGCCTCACCTGAGCCTCCAAACGATGTCGAGCGCACCGTGATCATGGCATCGATCGTCGAAAAAGAAACCTCCGTGGCCGAAGAACGCCCCCTGGTCGCCAGCGTCTACTACAACCGCTTGAACAAGGGGATCGCCCTCGACGCCGACCCCAGCATCATCTATGCCGAGCTTCTGGCTGGAACCTACCAGGGCGCCCTGCATCACGCCGACATGCAATTCCATTCCCCTTACAACACATATCGCAACGCCGGCCTGCCCCCGGGTCCCATCGGCAATCCCGGACGCAGCGCCCTCGAAGCCGCCATGCACCCCGCCCAAAGCGACTACTACTACTTCGTCGCCGACGCCCAAGGCCACCACCGCTTCGCCCGCACCATGGAAGAACACAATAAGAATGTGGCCGCCTACCGAAAAGCCATGCGCGGCCGCTGATGTCCATGTAAGGAAATGTTCATCTATGGAAAGTTTCATGTAGGGAAAAGTTTATGTGGGGACGGCCGCCTCGGCCGTCCGCGGAGCGCAGCTCCGCGAATTCTGCCGGAATCGCTACCGCAGATAATTCAACTTCGAGAACCGGAAGCACGGTTTTCCATCCATCCTTGCAGGATCAGTATGGCCGCCATGCGATCTACAGCCTTCCCCCGCTTTTCGATCGAAAGTTCAGCTTCGCGCAACAACCGGTTGGCTTCCACCGAAGTAAGCCGCTCGTCCCACAGATGCACCGGCAGTCGGAACCTCTTCCGCAGTTCCTCGGCGAACACCTGCATCTTGCCCGACTGAATCCCCTCAGCCCCACTCATGCGCAACGGCAAACCAACCACAATCTCCCGCACGTCGTACTCCTGAATCACCCGTTGCAGGTGATCGAAGTCACGTCTCTTAGTTGTCCTCTGCAGCGTTTCCAGCCCCTGGGCCGTAATCCCCAACGGGTCCGACACCGCAACCCCAATCCTGCGCGAGCCGACGTCAAGCCCAAGCACCCGCCCCACGGGCAACTCAAGCCCACTTCCACCTCGGGAAGTACATTCCTCTGTATCGTCTGGAACTCGCTCTCTCGGCTCAGAATCCACGGCCCGATTATATGCGCGGCTCCCTCCGCCGAACGCTCCGCATTCCAATGCGAAGCCGACGTCTCGTAAGACATTGTCTTTCAATAACCTACAGAAATGCCGTGCCTCTCCGACGCAGTTATCCCGGCGGGACCCCCCTGTCAGGCGAAGGCAGTATCCTGGCTCCCGTTCCGATTACCTTGCTTTGGGCAAGTTCGCGGAGTACCATACTCTCAGGACTGTTAAAGTTTTTCCCCACGAACCATCGCCTTCCCTCTAGGTACCGACATATGAGTGGTACGGACTTGAACTTCCACATCGGCGATAAGGTTGTGTATCCCAATCACGGCGTTGGGGTTATTGAACAGATCAGCAGCCGCTCGATCGGTACGACAGTCGAGAGGTTCTACCTCCTCAACATCAAAGCCAGTAGCCTCAAAGTTATGGTCCCCTGCCACAACGCCGGCAGCGTAGGCCTGCGCCGTGTGGTTCGTAACGGCGAGATTCAGAAAGTCCTCGAAGCTCTTTCTGTCGGTGAAAACGGAAGCAACGGCGACTGGAAGGACCGCTTCAAGGAAAACTCCGAACGCATGCGCACCGGTTCGTTGCTGGAGGTGGCAGGAGTGCTCAAGAACCTGATCGCTCTTCATCAGGCCAAGCCGCTCTCCTTCCGCGAGAAAAAGATGCTGGAGCGCGCCCGCTACCTCTTGGTCAGCGAACTAGCCATGGCCCGCAATTGCGAAGAAACCAAGGTAGAAGAAATCCTCACTGCCGCCCTGGCCAAGTGCAAGCTGCGCTTCCCCGAAGCCTCAGAATTCCAAGCCTAAGACTCTCCGCCCGCGAGCGCGGACTTATTCATAACGCAGCGCGACCATGGGGTCGATGCGCATGGCCCGCAGCGCGGGTATCGAACAGGCGGCGAGCGCTACCAGCACAAGCAGGACGCAAACGCCCCCAAACGTGGCAGGATCGTAGGGCCGCACGCTATAGAGCATAGCGGCCATCAGCCGTGTGACCACCATGGCTGTTCCGATGCCGATGACTGCGCCGGCAAGCGCCAGCAGAAGTCCACGCCGCACTACAAGCCGCATCAGTTCGCGCCGTTGCGCGCCCAGGGCCATGCGAATACCCAGTTCGCGGGTGCGCCGCGCCACTTCGTACGAGAGCAATCCATACAAGCCGATGCACGCCAACGTCAGGGCCAGGGACGCAAAGAAGCTTGACAGGCGGGACATGAGCCTCTCCTGATAGAGCGTCTGCTCAATTTGCTCGGTCTGCGTCCGCACATCGAAGAGGGGCAGGTTGTTGTCGGCTTGCGAGACGATGGCGCGCACCTGTTTCACCAACGCGGTGGGGTCGCCGGCGGCACGCAACTCGAAGTGGGCGCTACTGCCCACCAGGGGCAGGAACATTGTGGGCACGATATCTCTCCGCAACCGAGCGTATTTGGTATCGCCGGCAATGCCGACGATGAGATAGCCAGGCTGCGGACCGATTGCCGGTTCATCCTCCTGGGCATTGCCCATATGCCGGCCCACGGGATTCTGGTTGGCGAAGTACTTCCTGGCAAACGCTTGATTGACAAGAACAGGTATGGGAGCCGGCTGCGGCTCGGTTTTCGGCTGCGCGGCCTTGGCTGGATTACCGGATGCGGCAGGCTCTGCCGCCGCCGTCATCGCTGCGTTCGTCTCCTCTGCCGAGGCGAAGTCGGCGGGCGTGAATACGCGGCCGGCAAGGACGGGTATGCGCATCGTCCGGAAGAAATCCAGCCCCACCTGGAGCGTAGCGGTGTTGGCATTCGATTTGGGGGGCGCACCGTCGAGGTGCACGTCACTGGCTGACCAGCTTTGGCTCAAGAGCGCGTCCTCGGAATAACTGGCAGACATCACGCCGGGCAGCGCTTCGAACCGCTCCTGCAACTGCCGGTAAAGCTGTACCGTTTGGTGGTCTGTGTATCCGGCCAGGCTGGGCTGGATGCCGAAGAGCAGAACGTTGTGGGTATCGAAACCCGGATCGAGCGTCTGCAGCTTATGCAGGGTGCGCACCAGCAGGCCGGCGCCGACCAGCACCACGACCGAGAGCGCCACCTGCGCCACCACCAGCGCGTCGCCTAGCCGGACACGCCGGCCGCCCTGCCATGCGCGGCCGGGGATAGACGACGCATTCTCCCTGAGCGAGGGTGTAAGGTCGGCGCGCGCGCTGCGGAAGCTGGGCGCAAGACCGCACAGGACACCTGTGGCCAGCGTAACGCCGCTGGTGAACGCCAGCACGCGCCAGTCCGGAGAGATGACAAAAAGGAATGGTTGATCGAGGCCGCTGGCGATCAACTTGGTGAGAGCGTGCACGCCCCAGACGGCAACCAGAATACCGAGCGCACCGCCGGCGGTTGCCAGCACCAGGCTCTCGGTCAGGAGCTGGCGCGCAATCCGCGCTCGTCCTGCGCCCAGCGCCTGGCGCATGGCCAGTTCCTTCTGCCGATTGGCAGAGCGCGCCAGAATCAGGCCGGCCACGTTGGCGCAGGCGATGAGCAGAACGAACCCCACTGCGGTCATGATGAGTTCGAGCATGGCTGCAATCTGGCTGCTCTCGCCGTTCAAGGCCTCTCGGGCCGGCAAGAGCCGGAGAGCGGGCGCGTCGCCTTCGCTGAAGATCGGCTTGGCGGCCTGCAGCACCTCCGCGTGGAACAGTGTGGTGGCCTCCGCCTGTGCCTGCTCGACGGAAACGCCCGCCTTGAGCCGGCCGGCCAGCACGACCCACCAGCTTGCCGGATCGGATAGCCGGTCCTCTGTCCCCCACCATTCGCTTCGTACGCGCTTCGCAAGCGACAACGGCATGAAGAAGTCCTGGCTCTTGCCGGGCGTCAGGCTGCTGAAGCCCGGCTCGGCCACGCCCACGATGGCGACATCCACGTTGTTGAGGCGGACTGTGCGGCCCACGGCGGTGGGATCGGCGCCAAAGGCGCGCTGCCAGTAGCCGTAGTCCAGCACTATAGCCGGCGATGCAGTGGGCGCATCGTCTGCCAGGCCCAGCTGCCGCCCCAGGATTGTCTTTGCTCCGACGGTCGAGAAGTAATCACCCGACACATACTCGCCGCGCGCGATATTCGCCGGCCCGTTGCCGCTGAAACCCACTTCGAGAGGACCCGCGAACGCCGTCACGCCGGAAAATGTGTTCGTCCGGCTGCGCAAAGCTTCATAAAACGGCACGGAAAATGAACAATCCTTCGTGTTGTCATTGTCGTCGCAATCGCCATAGGCGCTGTGTCCACGCAGCTTCGGCTCATGATGCGAGTTCCAGCCTAAGATCACCAGGCGCTGCGGGTCTTCCGCCGGCAGGGCCCGCAACATCACCGCATCGATGACGCTGAAGATCGCGGTATTGGCGCCGATGCCGAGCGCCAGCGTGAGGGTCGCAACGGCGGCAAAACCCGGCGATTTTGCCAGCATCCGCAGCGCGTAACGCAGGTCCTGTACTGTCTGTTCGATCCAAACCAGGGATCTCTCGTCGCGATGCGCCTGCTTTGCCTGCTCCACTCCCCCATAGGCGCGTTTCGCGGCCAGCCGAGCTTCTTCCGGCGACATGCCGCGGCGTTCGAAATCGTCGGCCAGCAGGATCAGATGCGACGCAACCTCTCGTTCCAGCTCTTCTTCAACGCGATGGTTGCGGAAAAGGTCGCGGAACTTGGACAGGATTCGTCGTGAACGCGACATGACTATTGCTCCTCCGCCAACAGCTTTTCCACCAGGCCGGACATCTGGCGCCAGCGCACAGTCTCTTCCTCCAGCGCCTTCAATCCCGCCTTCGTGATGGCATAGTACTTGGCTTCGCGGTTGTTCTCCGTCTTGCCCCAGTTGGCGCGCGTCCAGCCGTGCTGCTCCAGCCGCACTAGCGCCGGATAGATGGTGCCCTGGTTGAGATTCAGGGCGTCCTCCGAAATCTGCTGGAGCCTGTTGGCAATGCCATACGCATGCTGCGGCCCCATCGTGGCGAGAGTGCGCAGGATCATGAGATCGAGTGTGCCTTGGAGGATATTGGCGTGCATTTTCTTCACTTGGCAATCAAGTGAACACCTTGTTCACTTGGTTGTCAAGTGGAAACCTGTCACGTGGAAACCACGGGGCCGTTTTCGAGCGGCGGCAACAATGTCGATTGCAAACGGAAATGGATCCTGGCTAGTCGCCTAAGTTGTATGTACCCTTCAAGAACTAGGGAACAAGCAGTCAGTGGCCAGTGGTCAGGTCATCAGTCACGGCTGCCCCCCTGAAGGCTAGGTCTGGGACCCCGCCCCCTGTCCGCTGATCCCTCGTATAATCTCGCCGATGGCATCCTCTGAATTGCCCTTCGGCATTGATCG
The DNA here is from genome assembly GCA_963709865.1 of uncultured Acidobacteriota bacterium. Taxonomy (GTDB): domain Bacteria; phylum Acidobacteriota; class Terriglobia; order Terriglobales; family Acidobacteriaceae; genus Sulfotelmatobacter. The sequence continues at coordinate 126,137 of CAVPXW010000014.1, read as the reverse complement.
AACCCGTCTCCGTCTCGACGGCAAAGATCCATATCTTTGTTTGCACTTCGTGATCATCTTCGTGCGCGACCAGGAACGAAGCCTGCGTTTTTTCGCCGACAAGCTGGGTTTCCGCATCGTGGTAGACCACACTTTTGGGGACGGCAACCGCTGGATCGAGGTCGCCCCTCCCGACGGCACCGCCCAGTTAGGCATCGCGTTGCCCACGCCCGGAATCGACCCGGAAAAACTTATCGGCGGCCTGACCGATATCTACTTCATCACCGAAGACCTCCCCGGCAAGTACAAAGAGTGGAGCGAACGGGGCGTCCACTTCCAATTCCCACCCGAGGCTCCTGCGTGGGGCGGAATTCATACCCGCTTTGAAGATCCCGATGGAAACTCCTTCGGACTGATCGGCTTCGACGAACTCACGCGCGGTGTCGAAACTCATCGCCGCGCCCTCGCCCAGAAGCTCGAATCGGAACGCCGCACCGCTCAGGAACTGGATATCGCCAAGCAGTTCCAGTCCCGCCTGTTCCCCCAAATCCATCCCGAAGCCAAGACCCTCGAATACGCTGGCCGGTGCCTCCCGGCCCGCCAGGTTGGAGGCGACTACTACGACTTCCTCGATCTCGGCCAGCACCAACTCGGCCTCGTCATCGGCGACGTCTCCGGCAAGGGCATCGCCGCCGCTCTCCTCATGGCCAACCTGCAAGCCAACCTGCGCAGCCAGAGTTCTCTCGCCCTGGACCATCCGGAGCGTCTGCTCCAGTCCGTCAACCGCTTGTTTTACGAGAACACTACGGATAGCGCCTACGCCTCGCTGTTCTTCGCTGTCTATGACGACCAGTCGCAGCGCCTGCGCTACGCCAACTGCGGACACCTCTCTGGCCTCATCCTTCGAGCCCACAACACCTGCGAGAAACTGGAGTCCACCGGCACCCTGCTGGGACTCTTTAAAGAATGGGATTGCTCGATCGGGGAGTGCACTCTCAATCCGGGAGACTTGCTAGCCCTCTACACTGACGGCATCACCGAAGCCTTCGACAACGACGGAAAAGAATTCGGAGAAGAATGCCTGATCGAGAGACTGAGCCAGCATCGCAACAAGTCGTGCGAGTTCGCGCTCGACACCATCACCGACGAAGTCCGCCGTCTGAATCCCACCGACCAACACGACGACATCACCCTGATCCTCGCGAAGTGCAAAACGAGGTGACCCGGATTTCCTCTGTGTCCTCCGCGTCCTCTGTGGTTGAATTGTTTTGCTCTGGTGGAAGAAGAAGATTAGGAGGCGCGCTCCCCGCAACTCCGCGCCCTCTCCAGTAGCAAGTTTTTCTCCCGCACATTCCGCGTGATCGACGCCGCCCGCTCAAACTCCGCGCGAGCCTCCTCCATCCGTCCAAGCTTTTTCAGCAAATCGCCCCGCACGCTAGGCAGCAAATGATAATTCTCCAGCGCCGGATCGCTCATCAGCGGATCCACCAACTCCAGCCCCGCAGCCGGGCCCAACGCCATCCCCACCGCAACGGCGCGATTCAACTCCACGACCGGCGAAGGCGCCACTTCCCCCAGCTGGCCATACAGCTCCGCAATCCGCGCCCAATCTGTTTCCTCGCCGGTCCGGGCCCGCGCATGACAAGCCGCAATCGCCGCCTGAATCGCGTACGGACCCCGCATCCCGCCCAGTTTTTCGGCGCGTTCCAGCGCTGCCAGTCCGCGGTTGATCAACAACCGGTCCCACCGCGCGCGATCCTGATCCAAAAGCAGAATCGGTTCTCCCGACGGGCTCACTCGCGCCTTGGCCCGCGACGCCTGAATTTCCATCAGCGCCACCAGTCCGTGCACCTCGGGCTCTTTCGGAACCAGTCCCGCTAATATGCGTCCCTGCCGGAGCGCTTCTTCACAAAGCGCCGGCCGCAGCCAGTCATCGCCGGCAGTCGCGGAATATCCTTCATTGAAGATCAGATAAAGGACCTGCAGCACCGACGCCAGTCGCTCGGTGAATTCCGCGCCACGGGGAACTTCGAATGCAGCTTGCGCGTCGGTGAGAGTCCGCTTCGCCCGCACGATTCGCTGGGCTATCGTCGGCTCGCCGACAAGGTAGGCGCGGGCGATCTCTTCAGTAGTCAGCCCGCCGAGCAGCCGCAGCGTAAGCGCCACCCGCGCTTCCGTCGAAAGCACCGGATGGCACGCAATGAACACCAGCCGCAGCATGTCGTCGCCGATGAAGTCATCCATGGCAGCCGCCAGATCGGGCACCGCCATCTCCCGCTCCGCCACCTCGCGGCCCAGGTCTTCGTGCTTGCGTTCGATGAGAGTGCCGCGCCGAAGGAAATCGATGGCACGGTGTTTCGCAGTGCCCATGAGCCAGGCACCGGGATTCTCCGGAATCCCCGACTCGGGCCATTGCTCCAGCGCAGCCACCAGCGCGTCCTGGGCGAGCTCTTCCGCCACGCCCACGTCGCGCACGATGCGAGTCAGCCCGGCAATCACCCGGGCCGACTCGATCTTCCAGACCGCCTCAATCGCGCGATGTGTCTCGGTGGCACCCACAGCCACCGATCACACCATGTTCAGCCCTTCAACGCAACCTCACGACCGTGACTCTCGGCGTCTTGCCCCGGGCAGGTGCCTTGTTCATAGATCTGCCGGAGTTCGCATTCTCCTTCTCCAACCACCTTGAGGAAATCCTTCGCCAGCTGGATCGCCTCTTCCTTGGAATTCGCCTTAAGAATCGCGAAACCGCCGACGAGTTCCTTGGACTCCGTGAACGGACCATCTGTCACGGAGACTTTCCCACTTGCTCGTCGCACCCGTGCGCCCAGCGCTGATGGCAAGCAACCTTCCGTCGACACCAGCCAGCCCGCCTTAAACCCCTCGTCGATCAGCTTTCCCATGGCTGCCATTTCCTCCGCCGACGGCGGGGTGTTGCGCTCAACCGACTTGTAGATGCTCAGGAATTTCATCGCAGTTCTCCTTTTATATGGATTCAGTTTGGGAGCCGGCTCGCGACCTTTTTTTGGGTCCAACAACCGCGCTCTATCAATACGTCGAACCAGCCATCGCCAGATCGACACGAGAATTCAAAAATCTTTCATTTCTTTTTCGCGATCTGCTCGGCGAGCTTCCGCTCCTGCTCCCGCAGTTCGGGGGTAAAACTCTCGCCAAAATCCGCTGCCTCAAACACCGGACGGATCTCCACATTGGTCTCTTCCCGGTGAGGATTCGGGCAACGCTTCAGCCACTCCACCGCTTCATCCATGGAACGCACCTGCCACAGCCAGTAGCCGGCAATCAGTTCCTTGCTTTCGGTGAACGGCCCGTCAATGACGGTGCGCTTCGCTCCGGAGAACACCACCCGCTTGCCTCTCGCGCTGGCCTGCAACCCCTCCCCCGCAAGCATGATCCCGGCCTTCACCAGTTGCTCGTTGTATTTCCCCATCGCGGTGAGAAGTTCCGTATCCGGCAGTACCCCCGCCTCGGATTCCTTGCTGGCTTTTACGATGACCATGACTCGCATACTATCTCTCCTTATTCAGAGGATTGAGCGGGTCCCATATCCTAATCCCGCCTCCATACATACGTCGAACGGGCAAGCGTTTAATCGACACGCCCCAAAACTCTATTCTGCCGGGGCGCAGAACAAGTATCCATCGGGACCACCCCAAGCCGAAACCCCAGCGTATAATGTCCGAAGCCCGGCCGTACTCTCATGACAGACGCCATCAAACGAAAACTGCAGGAAGAAATCAACGCGCTCGAACATGAGCTGATTCACGAGCTTCCTAAGGAGATTAAGAAGGCCGCCGCGCTCGGGGACCTCAGCGAGAACGCCGAGTATCACATGGCCAAGCAGCGCCAGGAGTTCGTCAAGGCGCGCGTCCGCCAGCTCGGCAAGCGCCTCGCCGATCTGTCCATGGTCAACATGAACAACATCCCCCACGACAAAGTCGGCTTGGGCTCCACCGTCAAAGTTTTCGACACCACCAAGAATGAAGAAATGCAGTACAAGCTCGTCACCAGCGAAGAATCCGACGTAGCCACGGGAAAGATTTCCACCACCTCGCCCATCGGCCGCTGTTTGCTCAATAAGAAGGTCGGCGACACTGTGATCGTCATCAGCCCCAACGGCAAGCGCGAACTGGAGATCCTGAGCCTGAGCACCATCCACGACGAGATTGAAGGCGCTGCGCCGGAAGAGGCAGGCGCGTAATGGCCCCTAGCTGGACCAGCGCCTTCGGCCGCGCCTGCGGAGTCCTGCTCGACACCATTGTCCGCTGGCTGGCGCTCTCCCGCATCAATCCCAACGTCCTCACCTTCATGGGACTGGTGGTCAACACCTGGGCCGCGATCCTGTTCGGCTCGGCCAACGCCAGCAATCAGCAAGCGCATGTTCTTCTATGCCGGACTGGTCATCATCTTCTCCGGCTTCTTCGATCTGGTCGACGGACAGGTCGCCCGCGCCACCAACCGCGTCACCCGCTTTGGAGCCTTCTTCGACTCGGTCGTCGATCGTTACAGCGACGCCAGTCAATTCCTCGGCCTTCTGGTTTTCTACGCCCGCGGCGGACGCTTCTTCTGGGTCGTGCTGGCCGCCTTCGTCATGATCAGCGCCATTATGGTCAGCTACACCCGAGCCCGCGCCGAAAGCCTGATCGGCTCCTGCCGCGTCGGATTCATGGAACGCCCAGAACGCCTCGTCCTCGTGATCCTCGGAGCCCTTTTCAACCGCATGGCGCCAGTCCTCTGGGTGATCGCCGTCCTCAGCACAATCACGGTAATTCACCGCATGCGCTACACTTGGACCAGAACCCAGGACCCGCCGACAACCGTAAAAGCCGGTCAAGCCGCGTAACCGGTAGGGCCCGACTTCACAGACCTGCCGAAAGCCGCCTTCAACGCAAAGCAAAAAAAGGCCAGCCCCTAAGGGCCGGCCGATAGACGGTCTTACGCAATCACTACTTCGTGCAAGTCTCGCTGACCATCTTTACCTCGGTGACGTTCAAATCGCCGTAGGCCTCTTTGCTGGCCGCCTTCTCCATCTGGCCTTCTTTCTTTTCTTGAGCTTTCGTTTCATGCGTGACGGTGCCGGTCGCGCTTACCTGATGGCCGATGTGCTCCTCAAGTTTGACGCTATCGCTGCGCAGATCCCAGGTCTTCCCGTCTGCTACCGTGAGGGTGACTTCTCCGGGCTGACTGCCTTTTGTGAGACAGCCGGTCACCGTCTTTGGTTTCACCGTTTTTGCATCTTGCGTTGCTTGTGCCGGAGCTGTCGTGGCTGTCGTGTTGGGTGGCGTGGCGGCGTCTTGTGCCAGCGAGATGGCGGACGCCAAAAGCGCGAAAGCAAACGAAACGAACATAAACTTCTTCATATTTGGAACTCCTTCGGCCAGAAGCGAAAAATGAGTTGTCGGTCTGATGACCCCGGAACACGCTGCGACGCCAACGTCTTCCGTTGGTCCTCCGTTACGAATAGAGAGGGGTTTTAGCCTGAGCCAGTTCAGATTCCCTGATTGCTCGGCCCCGGGCATCCACAGACTCGCCCGAAGAGAAGCACGCGGCATGCGGAGCGGGCGCGTTGGGACAACTTGCCGGCCAGCGCGCCACCCGCTCCGCTCTACAACTGATCTACAACTGACGTTAACCAGCCTAAGCTGTCGAAATCCTCCCGTCTGGTCACAATTGCACACTCCTGTGGGAAGGGCCCCGGGATTCCGGACAGTAGCACTGGGTCGTCTTTGTATCATTAAGGTGACGGGCGGTGTCCAGTACCACTTCCGAGACCCGGCAGGCTACCGGGGCTGTCGCTTGTAGCGTAACGCTGCTTGAGCACGAACCTCGTCGCGTCCGCCCATATCCCCGTTGGTCTTAGCACCTGCTAGACTATCGAATCGAATTCCGATTTCTGCGGACGATTCTTAAGGACAACTCTTGCCGACGGATCCGGTTCTGGTCGTTCATGGTGGCGCGTGGGCCATGCCTGATGACATGGTCGATGCCCACATTCACGGCGTTACCAACGCGCTGGCTGCGGGATGGCGCGTGCTCGAGCGCGGCGGCACGGCCCTCGACGCCGTCGAGGAGGCCGTCGTCATCATGGAAGACGACGAGACCTTCGACGCCGGACGCGGCAGCTTCCTCAACCGCGACGGCAAAGTCCAACTCGACGCCCTCATCATGGACGGAGCCACGCTCCGCGCCGGTGGCGTCGGCTGCGTCGAGCGCCTGCGTAATCCGGTACGAGCCGCCCGCAAGATTCTCAGTGAGAGCCCGCACGTCTATTTTGTCGGCGAAGGTGCGGAGCAGTTCGCCGCCCAGCACGGCATCCCGCTCTGCCAGAACGAAGACCTGGTCATCGCGCGCGAAATCGAGCGCCTGCGCGAGTACCAGGCGGAAGCCGCGCAGCACGGCAACGATCTTTTCGCGCCCAGTTCTGACGATGTGACCATCTCGCACGACACCGTCGGCGCCGTCGCGCTCGACCACAACGGCAACATCGCCGCCGCGACCTCCACCGGAGGCACGCTGAACAAGGCTCCCGGACGCCTCGGCGACTCGTCGCTGATCGGCTGCGGTTGCTACGCCAACAACGAGAGCGCCGCCGTCTCCACCACCGGATGGGGCGAGCCCATCATGAAGCTTGTGCTGGCCAAGTGGACCGCCGACCGCATTCAGGCCGGCAATCTGCCCGAGTGGTCGGCTCAGGAAGCCATGAACTATCTGAAACAACGCCTGAACGGCCACGGCGGAATTATCGTGCTGAATCCCGAAGGCCACATCGGCATCGCCCACAACACGCCACGCATGGCCTGGGCGTACAGAACTGTGGCGAAGCAAGACGCTGGCATCGAGCGCGCCGCCTCCTAGCTGCCCAGGATCCCGAATCGTGCGCGGTTGTTGCCGCATCCTTTATCCTAGTACCTGCATTCCTATGACCCCGAAATCCAAGACTTCTAATGGCGGCTCGCGCGCCGCTATCGTCGAAACCTCTAACGGCTCCAACCCCGAGCGCGAGCGCGTCTTCAGCGCCTACCGCCAGTGGGGATACCTCGAGGGCGACCTCGATCCGCTCGGCTTCCTCCGTCCCCGCGAAACGCCCGAACTCGAGCACGACGGCGAGTACGCCCGCGAAGCCCGCGCCATCTACTCCAGCGACCATCGGCATCGAGATCAATCACATCTACTCCCCCGAACGCCGTCGCTGGATTTACGAGCAGATGGAATCCGAGCCCAACGAAGAAGACCAGCAGCGCATCCTCGACCTGCTCATCCGCGCCGATATCTTCGAGCAGGTCATGCAGCAGCGCTATCTCGGCAGCAAACGCTTCTCGCTCGAAGGCGTTACCGCCCTCATCCCGCTCGTCGACGAAGTTCTCGACACCGCCGCCCAGCGCGGCGCGGTCGAGCTCGTCATGGGCATGAGCCACCGCGGCCGCCTCAACGTCATCGCCCACGTGGCCCAGCGGCCCGCCGAGGAAATCTTTGCCGGATTCGAAGACGTCGACCCGCGCAGCGTTCTCGGCTCTGGCGACGTGAAGTATCACATGGGCGCGACCGGCGAATACAAAACGCGCAGCGGCGGAAAAGTCCACATTCACCTGGTCTCGAATCCCAGCCACCTCGAAGCCGTCGACCCCGTCACCGTCGGCCGCACCCGCGCCAAGCAAGACCGCACCGGCGAAGGCGGACGCGAAAAATATCTCCCGCTGCTCGTCCACGGCGACGCCGCATTCGCCGGACAAGGCATCCTCGCCGAGACCATGAACTACGCCGACCTCCCCGGATACACCGTCGGCGGCACCATCCACGTCATCGTCAACAATCTTCTCGGCTTCACCACCAGCTACACCGAAGAGCACTCCACGCGCTTCGCCGCCTGCATCGCGCGCCGCCAGTCGATTCCCATCTTCCACGTCAACGGCGAAGACGTCGACGCCGTCGTCCGCGTCGCCCGCATCGCGACCGAGTACCGTTACAAGTTCGGCACCGACGTGGTCATCGATCTCATCGGCTACCGCCGCCACGGCCACAGCGAAGTCGACGATCCCACCATCACCCAGCCTCTTCTATATAAGAAGATCAAAGAGCACCCGCCGCTCTGGGAAATCTATGCCGACGACATCGGCGCCACCGACGCGCAAGCCCAAGCCGCCACCATCAAAGCCGAGTTCGAAGCCGCGCAGAAGCAAGCTGGCAGCATCAAGCAAAAGCCCACTGATGCGCGAACTGCCGCAGTACTGGAACAACTACTACGGCGGCCTCTATCAAGCCCGAATACGAAGTCGAAACCGGACTCTCGCCCGAAGAGATTGTCGGAACTCACCGCCCGCCTGACCACCTACCCTGACGGCTTCCACATCCATCCGAAAGTGAAGAAGCTCCTCGAGCAGCGCGCGGAAATGGGCGAACGGCAAGCGCCCCGTCGATTACGGCATGGCCGAAGCTCTGGCCTTCGCCAGCCTCGTGAAAGCGGGCACGCACGTGCGCTTCAGCGGCCAGGACTCCCGCCGCGGCACCTTCAACCAGCGCCACTCCGTCCTGATCGACATCGAGAACGAAAACGAATTCGTTCCGCTGGAAAACATCGCCCCCGGTCAGGCCCGCTGCGAAATCTACAACTCCACGCTCTCCGAAGCCGGAGTCCTCGGCTTCGAATACGGCTACAGCCGCGACTATCCCGAATCGCTCGTCCTCTGGGAAGCCCAGTTCGGCGACTTCGTCAACGTCGCGCAAGCCATCATCGACCAGTTCATCAGCGCCGGCGAAGCCAAGTGGAACCTGCTCTCCGGCGTTGTGATGCTGCTGCCTCACGGCTACGAAGGCCAGGGACCGGAACATTCCAGCGCGCGAATCGAGCGCTTCATCCAACTCGCCGCCAAGCACAACATCCAGATCGCGCAGCCCTCCAACGCCGCGCAATATTTCCATCTCCTGCGCCGCCAGGCCCTGCGCCACTGGCGCAAGCCGCTGGTCGTCTTCACGCCGAAGAGCATGCTGCGCCATCCCGACGCCAGTTCGCCCATCGAGGATTTCACCCACAAGAATTTCCTGAACGTCATCCCCGACACCGAAGTCGGCGAAGCCGACCGCATCCTGATCTGCACCGGAAAAATCGGCCACGAACTCCAGGCCGAACGGAAGAAACGAAAAGACACCAGCACCGCGATCGTCTTCCTGGAACAGCTCTACCCATTCCCCGAGCAGGAAGTCGTCGCCGAATTCGACCGCCACGGCAAAAACGCCGACATCGTCTGGGTGCAAGAAGAGCCCGCGAACATGGGAGCCCTGTTCAACATGCTCCCCCGCCTGAAGCGAATCGCCGGCGACCGTCCAGTGCTCTCGGTGAAGCGTTCCTCCGGCGCCAGCCCCGCCACCGGCAGCGCGAAGGCGCACGAGGTAGAACAAAAAACGCTGCTGACGCTAGCCTTCACCACCAAGTAGTCTTTGAATTGTGTGGGGCCGGACTTCGATCCGGCCGCCGAGCGAAGCGAAGGAAGGTTCATGTGGCGCGGGCGCCCCCGCCCGCGTCCCGAAGCCAAAACAAAGCCCTCGCGAAAAGTGACAGCTATCCCGGCCGCTCCGTAACCGCCTTCCCGCCCGCCCCCGGCAGACCGGTCTTCGCCCCACCAGCCAACGCCGCCTCCAAACTCCCTACGCATAAATCGTCGGCGCATGATTCGCCATCAACCCGCCCGTATCCGCCGTCGGCCCATAATTGCTGTGCACCTCGCGCCCCAGCATCCGCAGCATCGCCATCAACTGCCCGCGATGATGCGACGTATGCGTCATCCGGCGCACCATCACCCACGCCCGCGACCCTGCACCTCAAAGAATTTCGTGTCCGCCTCCCACCAGCCCTCGTCCTTCGACTGCAAAGCCGCCAACCGCTTTCCGCTGTCCTCTGCGTACCGCTTCATGAATTCCATCCGCGTCTCCGAAGCCGGCAGCGGCGGAGCCCCCACATCAATTCCGAGCATGTTGCGAAACCACAGGTCCTCGCTCACACACTGATGCACCATCTGCTCCAGCACGCTGCGGCCTCGCGGGTCCCCTTCACGCGGACGCACCCGCAGATCCTCATCGCGGAACTCGCTCCACACGCTGACCACCTTCACTCGCTCGGTGGCGTACGTCTCCACTAGAAATTCATATCTCATAGGTGAAAATGTTACTCCACATCCGCAACATCGCATGGGAAGGGGAATGCTACGCATTCGCAGGCCTCCCGCCTTCAGCTAGGACAGGCCTGGTGTCCGGGTGCCCCATGTCTCGCGTTCTTTGCGAGAGGTGGGGATGGGTGCGCCCCAGTGTTACTCTTTTCTGTCCCATGCCCCGCCCCCCCCAACCCCTCCGCATCGCCATCGACACCGGAGGCACCTTCACCGACTGCGTCTGGCGAGATCGCGGCCGCCTGCGCATGCTGAAAGTCTTTTCAACACCCGCGGATCCCTCCCAAGCCATCGTCGAAGCCCTCCGCAAAATCGGTCATAAGGGCGAACTCATCCTTCTCCATGGCACCACAGTCGGCACCAACACGCTGCTCGAACGCAAAGGCGCCCGCACCGCGCTGGTCACGACCGCCGGCTTCGAAGACGCCATCGAAATCGGACGCCAGGCCCGCCCCAAGCTTTACGATTTCTTCTTCGACAGCATCGAGCCGCTGGTCCCGCAGGATCTCCGCTTCGGCGTCAACGAACGCACCGCCAGTGATGGCGAAATCCTCATCAAGCCTACGCCGGAACAATTGCGCGTCCTGGCCGAGCAACTCACCGCCGCCACGCCGCAATCCATCGCCATCTCGTTGCTCTTCTCCTTCGCGAATCCAACGAACGAAGAAGCGGTCGCCGAAGCCTTGAAGCCCCTCGCCGTCCCGCTCTCCATCTCCCATCAAATCCTCCGCGAATTCCGCGAATACGAACGCACCTCCACGGTAGTAATTAACGCCTACCTGCAACCAGTCATGCAGCGCTACCTGGAAAACTTGGCGTTGCGTGCCCATGTTGGGGATCGGCAAACCTCAGCGGCTGAAGCCGGTGACGATTTGGCAGCGTCAGCGGCCCGACTGAAGTCGGGCCCTTCCCACAGGGTCCCCCGCATCTTCGTCATGCAATCCTCCGGCGGCATCACGGCGCTCTCCACCGCCGCGCGCGAACCCGTCCGCACCGTGCTTTCCGGACCCGCCGGAGGCGTAGTCGGCGCCGCCGCCACCGCCCGCGCCAGCGGATTCGACCGCATCATCGCCTTCGACATGGGCGGCACCTCGACCGATGTCTCTCTCATCGAGGGCGCCCTCACCACAGCTACCGACGCCCAGGTCGCCGGCCTCCCCGTCAGCGTCCCCATGCTCGACATCCACACCGTCGGCGCGGGCGGAGGTTCGCTCGCCCGCTTCGACGCCGCCGGCGTCCTGCGGGTCGGCCCCGAATCAGCCGGAGCCGATCCTGGCCCCATCTGCTACGGGGGCGGCACGCAGCCCACCGTTACCGACGCGAATCTTCTTCTCGGCCGCCTCCAGCCCAGGCGTTTTCTAGGCGGCGATTTCACGCTCGATCTCGACCGCACCCGCCGCGTCACTGCAGAATTTCTTATGCAGCAGGGAAGCCGCCTCACGCTCGATCAATTTGCCGCCGGAGTTATTCGGGTGGTCAACGCCACCATGGAGAAGGCGATCCGCGTCGTTTCCATCGAGCGCGGCCGTGACCCGCGGCACTTCGCGCTGGTCGCGTTCGGGGGCGCCGGAGGCCTCCATGCCTGCGCTCTGGCCGAAGCCCTCAGTATCCCGCGCGTCATCGTCCCAGCACTTCCCGGTGCGCTCTCGGCTCTCGGCATCCTGGCCAGCGACGTCGTCAAGGATTATTCCCGTACTGTCCTCTGGCGCGTCTCCGGAAAAGTCCCAACCGAACGGTTGAGTCGTGAATTCATCTTCCTGGAAAAGACCGCGGCGAAGGATTTTCGCGAAGAAGCGTGGCAGGGAAGTGCACACTACCACCGCAGCGTAGACCTGCGCTACCGCGGTCAGGGATACGAACTCAACATCCCGCTAACAAAGAATCTCTTGGCAGATTTCCAGCAAGAACACCATCGCCGTTACGGCTATACGCATCCCGCTCGCGAGGTAGAACTGGTCACGCTCCGCCTCCGGGCCGTGTTGAAATCCACCACCACTCATGTAGGGAAGTTGGCCCATGTGGGGACGGGCGCCTTCGCCCGTCCAGGCCGAGCAAAGCTCGGCAGGCTTTCCTCGCTCAAAGCCCCTGTCCTATTCGACGGCAAGAAATTCCTGACGAAGATATACGCCCGAGACGCCCTCCGTCCCGGCCAGAAGTACTCCGGCCCCGCCATCATCACTGAATACAGCGCTACGACCGTCATCCCGCCGGGCAAAGCCTTCCATCTCGACCGCGCCTCCAACCTGATTGTGAATATTCGGTAAATATCCAGCCTTTCCTGCGTCCCCGGGACCAAAACTCGCCACTCGGCACTAGGTAGTGGGTACTGCCTTCGTTACAATAAAGCCGTGAAACCCAGTCTCTTCGTCGTCGAAGACGACCCCGACATTTCGCGCCTGGTCCGCCACCACCTGGAAAATGAGGGCTTCACCGTCCGGGTGTATCCCACCGGCGCCAACGTTCTCGCCGACGCTGAACGCCAGCGTCCCGCACTGTTTGTGCTCGACATCATGGTGCCCGGCAAAGATGGTCTGGAAATCTGCCGCACCATTCGGCAGACGCCCGGCCTCGCCGCCGTGCCGGTAATTTTCCTGACCGCAAAAAGCAGTGAAGCCGACCGGGTTCTCGGTCTCGAACTGGGGGCCGACGACTACATCGCCAAGCCCTTCAGCCCGCGCGAACTCGTCGCCCGCGTTAAGGCTGTGCTGCGCCGCTTCGAGCGTCCTTTGCCGCCCAGTCCCATGAAGGTGGGGGACATCGAAATCGATCCCTCGGCCATGACCCTGACGGTGCGCGGGAACGTGGTTGCCACCACCGCCACCGAATTCCGTCTGCTCGACTACTTCGCGCGCCACAAGGGACGGGTCTTCAGCCGCGACCATCTGCTCGACTCGGTCTGGCGCGACACGGCCTACGTCACTCCGCGTTCGGTCGACGTCTATGTCCGCCGCATCCGCGAAAAAATCGAGCCCGACCCGGAGAACCCACGCTATTTGAAAACGGTTCGCGGCGCCGGTTACCGCTTCGAGGCGCCCAAATGAGGAGAATGAGAAGAGAGTGAAGAACCGCATTTTCTTCAAACTGCTGGCCGTTTTCCTGATTGTGATCGCCGCTACTGCCGTTATTCTCGACGTCATGATCGGCAGCGCATGGGAAGCTTCGCTGCGCACCGAGATCGAACGCAACCTGACGCAGAAGACGCTCCTGTTCGCCCACCGTGTCGAGACCGACCGGACCCACACCCTCACGGAAATTGCGGCGCAAGAAGGTCAGGCCGCCGGTGCCCGCGCCACCATCATCGACGCTTCCGGAAAGGTTCTCGCCGACTCCGAATCCAATCCCGCCAGCATGGAGAACCACGCCGCCCGCAAGGAGTTCGCGGCCGCGCTCTCTGGCAAGACAGGCGAGAACGAGCGCCGCAGCGCCACTCTGGGTATCCCGTTTCTCTATGTGGCGGCTCCCGTGTCTGGGGGCGCCGTTCGCCTGGCGTACCCGCTCTCGGATGTCGATGCCGTGCAGGCGCAGGTGCACCGGCGTCTGATCTGGGGGTCAGCTATCGCTTTGTTCATCGCGTTGCTCATCGCGGCATCGGCGTCGGTCTGGACCGCCCGCCGGCTGGAGCGCATCGTCGACGTCGCCGTCCGCATCGAGCAGGGTGACCTGCGTGCCCGGGTCGACGACGCTCCCCTCGATGAAATCGGGCGGGTGGCTGCCGCCATCGACAAGACCGCCGGCCAGGTCGAACGCAGCTTTGCGGCTGTGCGTTCCAGCCAGCGCCAGCTCGAAACTCTGCTCAACAGCATGCAGGACGCGGTTATTGCGGTGAGTTCTGACGGCCTCGTGCAGTGGGCCAACCAGCCCATGGATCGCCTGGTTCCTCAGCACACGCGGCTCAATGCTCCGGTGGTCGAGACCATTCGCGACCCCGATTTCCTGGCCGCAGTCCAAGCCGCGACCACCACCAAACAGGTGAAGACTACCCGTGCCACCTCTATCGTCCCGGGCCGCGCTTTCGATGTGACCGCCGCGCCGCTGCCCGATGGGGGCGCCGTCGCCGTGTTGCGCGATCTCACCGAGACCGAGCGCGTCGAGAAAACCCGCCGCGATTTCATTGCCAACGTTTCCCACGAACTCCGCACGCCCCTGACGTCAATCCAGGGATACTCCGAAACCCTGCTCGATCTCAGCTCGGAAAATTCCGGCCCTAACCGCGAGTTTCTCGAGATCATCCGCAAAAACGCCGCCCGCATGTCGCGCCTCACTGAAGACTTGCTGACGCTGGCACGCGTGGAATCGGGCGAGACTCGCTTCGACACGGAGCCCGTTCCGCCCATCGAACTGCTGCACGACGCCGAAGAAAGTTTCCGCGAGATCGCCCGCAGTCAAGAGGTCGACTTGCAGATCGTGGAGACTAACGGCGACCGCGGCTCGGTTGAATCCTTGCCAGCGGTACGCGCCGACCGCGAAGCCATCCACCAGGTGTTCTCGAACCTGATCGACAACGCCATGAAGTACGGACGTTCCGGCGGCCGCATCGTTCTCAGCGCGCGCCCGGCCAGCCGTGGCATCGAATTTTATGTGCAGGATTTTGGCGCCGGCATTGCCTCCGAGCACCTGCCGCGCCTCTTCGAGCGCTTTTACCGCGTCGACAAAGCCCGTTCCCGCGAATCCGGCGGCACCGGACTCGGTCTCGCCATCGCCAAGCACATCATGCTCGCCCACGGCGGCTCCATCCGCGCCGAAAGCGAACTCAACCACGGCAGTACTTTCCTGTTCACCCTCCCCACCGCCTGATACGCGTAGCCGCGGACGCATTCCTCCGCCAGCGTTCTCTTCGTGGGGGCTTGATGCGGGTGCCCACTCTTGTCCCTCCGTCTTTTCGAGGACAGGGTGGGGATTTTGACGTTTGTCCTGCGCAGGCCGACAATAGTAGTGAGTTCCGTCGCATGTTTCCCACGCGCGAAAAATGACGGAAAATTCACAGGTTATTAACCATGTCGTCCACAGGAAAACCTATTCTTAGTCGTTGCCCATCCCATCTCATGAACGGCGGAATCGCGACGATGGTCCCCCAAGACCACCTCGTCGCCGTCGTTCTCGCCCGGCGGATCCACTTATGAGTACCGCGCCCAAATCGCCCGATCCCGAACCGGCTCATCAATATCTCGTGCGCCGCACCGTAGAAGCCTGCAACATGGCCAAAGAAGCCGCCGGCGCCGCCGCCGAAGGCATCGCCACCGGTTCCACGACCCTGCTCAACTCCCTCCGCCAGCGCGAGCGCGAACTCGACACCCTCGACACGGAAATCGACAACGGTGTCACCACCGCCATCACCGAAGTCGGCCCCGCCGAAGCCCGCGAACTCCTCGCCTGCATGAAGTTCATGATCGGTCTCGAGCGTATTGGCGACCTGCTGCTCAGTTTCGCCAACAGCGCTCTCTCCGTCAGCGGGCGCATCGATCCCGAAGACACTCGCGACCTCACCCAGATGGCCACGATCCTGGAGAAGATGCTGACCGACTGCGGCGCCGCATTTTCCGCCCGCGAGATCGGCAAGGCCATCGACGTCCTCCGCGCCGACGCCGAAATGGACCGCCTGCGCAACCTCATCTTCCTGCGTCACATCGAGAATCCCGAGAACGTGCACCGCCAGGCCAGCCTGCAAGTCATCTTCATGACCCAGTCGCTGGAGCGCGCCGGTGATCACGCCAAGAATCTTGCCGAAGAAGTCTGCCACTTCGTCAGCGGACACACCGTGCGTCACGTCCTCATCGCCTACGACAAGCCCGTGGAGCAGATGTTCATCGATTACCTCCGCCGCCGCGACCACAACCGCTAAATTGTTTTATGGAGCAGCAGGTGTGGAGCGGGCAGTTCTGCCCGATGCGGTTGACGCTGACTGTCACTTCTCCGAGTCGCGGAGCAGCACCACATCAGATTCCCGGTGGCCGCGGATGATCGCGAGTTGCTTGCCGTCAAACGAGTAATCGAAATCGCGGATGAATTCCGACTTGAAGTCGGTGAGTTGCTTTCCCGGTGAACCGTCGAGATTCTGCAGCCAAAGGTTGTCGGTTTGGCCGTTGCGCACGGGATAGATGATACCCTTGCCGTCGCGCTTGAACAGGATCGGCCCATCGCCGAAGAGCACGGCATACTCGGCACGGGGCCGTTCGAAATCCAGGAACCGGATCGGCTGGCTGAAATCGGGGGGCAACAACCCCAGCTTCTCCTTGGTGTCCCCTACCCGATTCGTGATAATCGCCGCGAGCTTTCCATCCGGAGAAATTGCGATACGCCCGAAGACCGGGTAATCCGGAAACTGTTGGGAAGCGCCGCCCTCCAGCCCGACCTTCTCCAGTTTCGAATCCGCGTCCGCGTAGAGCACAGTTTTGGAGTCGGCGGAGCAGACGGGAACAAAGTCGAATTTCCCGCTCGTGAGTTGCTTCGCATTCCCGCCATCTGCATCCGCCCGAAAGATATGAGCCTCGATTTTAGTTGCTGGACTGGCCATGAAGACGAGGTGTCCGTCTGGGCAGGAACGGGCGAACCCGGGAAAACGGGCCTGTGAAAATAGCGGAGTTTTGGCGCCGGAATCGGGATTGAGCAGCATGACACCAGTGTTGGTGATCGACATCAGCAGCTGACCATCCCGGGTCCAGCCGACTTCGTCACTCGGCGAACCTTCCATCGTGACCTGCCGTGCCTGGGAACTGCTGGCGCCGTCGGGCATGACGTAGGCATTGTTGTGGACCTGCCGCTGAACGGTCGCCAGCGTGTGGCCATCGGCGGCGAGGCTGAGATCGGTATAGACGTTGGTGTCGCGCGTCACCGGAGACACCTTGCCGGAGGGATAAGAAATATGAACGATCTGAACCTGGCTGGAGAAAGCGGGTGTCCCCAAAGCCATCAGCCCGCCGCCATCCGGCAGCCACACTGGCCGCGTGAAGAATAGGTCGTTCGAGATCAGGAATGGGTTGCGCTTCCCGGTCTGCGCGTCGATCGCAGCCATGCCACCGAGCGCGTCTCCCGGCTGCGAAAGCGGCATCACGATGGTCTTGCCATCGGGAGACCACGCAAGATCGAACACAACCTCGCTCAGTGGACCTGTAGTAATGGTCTTTTCGTCACCCCCCTCAACGGAACGGATGATCAGACGGTACTCACCGACCTTCGGATTGTTCCCGAGAAGGTAGGCGAATTTCTTGCCGTCCGGCGAGAGGCTGATGTTGGAATCAATGTCGGTGACCAGCTTCTGGGGCGTGCCGCCCAGCACCGGGGCGCGGTATAGGTATTTCAGCGATTGACTGCCAGCCTCTAAGCGGACGAAATACAGGTAGTTGCCGTCGGGCGAAAAGCGCAGGCCTACGTAATTGACCAGCCCCGGAGCCACGACCTGGGTATTGCTGTTGGTCGGAACGTTACGCAGCCACAGGCTCTGCTGGCCGCCGTCATCCATGACGTGGAGCAGATACTTGCCGTCGGGCGAGATGGCGACCCGCGTGGCTTTGCCGGTTTCCGTTACCTTACTGACGGAGAAATTCTGGAATGGAGTCGTCCGGGTACGCGAGAGAAGAGCGTAGATTCCGTAGGCGGCTGCCGCCACCAGCAGAATCGCAATCACGCTAACCAGGCCGAGCGAGAATTTGTGCTGCTTCGCTGCCGCCACCATCACGGAACTGCTCGAGGCCTGGGCGGCCTGGGCGGTCTGTGTCGGCGCCGCCTCGCCCGCTACCGGGACCTGCCGACTCGAGTCCGTATCGCGCTTCAGCCGCAGCAACTCCGAGCGCATCTCCTTGGCGCTCTGGTAACGCAGCTCCCGGTCCTTCTCCAGCGCGCGGTTGATGATGTCTTCAAGCTTCGCCGGCAGGTCCGGGTTGAGACGACTGGCGGGCGTGGGGGCGCGCTCCAGAATCGCATTGAAGATCAGCGCCGAGGTTTCGCCCCGGAACGGCAAGGTCCCAGTCGCCATCTCATAGAGAACGGCGCCGAAAGAAAACAAGTCGCTGCGTGCATCCAGTTCCTTGCCCTTGGCTTGCTCCGGCGACATGTAGGCCACCGTGCCCAGCGTGGAACCGGGACTGGTCAGGTGCTGCTCTTCGACCGCCGTGAGCGTGTTGGCCGCTGCTGTCTGGTTGGAGGCACTGCCGGTGGGCGCGACCTTGGCCAGACCAAAGTCGAGAACCTTGGCGTGCCCGCGTTCCGTCACAAAAATATTGGCCGGCTTGATGTCGCGGTGAACAATGCCCTTAGCGTGAGCCGCATCGAGGGCATCGGCAATTTCGATGGCCAGCGCCAGAATCTGCCCGCTTTCCAGCGGACGCCCCGCTACCCGGTGCTTCAGTGTCACCCCATCCAGAAATTCCATGGCGATGAAGGCTTCGCCGTGCTGGTCGTCAATCTCATAAATCGTGCAGATATTGGGATGATTCAGGGCGGACGCCGACTTGGCTTCGCGCTCGAAACGGCTGAGCGCCTGCGGGTCTTTGGCCACGTCGTCAGGCAGAAACTTGAGCGCTACGAACCGGCCGAGCTTGAGGTCCTCAGCTTTGTAGACCACGCCCATCCCGCCGCCCCCGAGCTTCTCGACGATGCGGTAGTGAGAAATGGTTCGGCCGATCATGCGTGGCAAATCTTACGTTGGGCAAACCACCAAGTCAAACCGCCAGGCAGACCGCCAAAGGAAAGCAAAGCGGAGTTTGGCGGATCGTGATTTGGGCTGATCATGACGCGTTCCGGATCGCAGGTTGAATAGCGCCAACGGCAGCGGGCTCAGGCCGCGGAGTGGCGACACAATTCAGCTCATGACGGAGTCTTGCATAAGCCCAAGAGATTGGAACCAAGCCCCGGAAGGGCGAAGGAAAGATTTGAGGGACTGGCCAGCGGTTTCCCAAGTTACTTACGTTTTGCAGGTCGGCGCGCAACCCCGCGACCGGGGTGTACGATGCCATATGAAACGAATTAGCGCTTCTTTGCGGCCTCTCAGCGCTTTGCTGCTCGCTGTGCTGGTCCTGCAAGGCTGCAATGCACTGAATCCCTTGTGCGGAAGCGCTCGGCCGGCTCCAGTCATTGGGTCTCTCTCTGACAGCACGATCACGTTCGCGCAAGTCCAGCAGGGTTTTCTTCTGACGGTGAACGGCAGTCACCTGGTTGCGTCCTCGGTCGTCATCATTAACGGGACTACACTCAGCACCCAGGTGGTGAGCAATCAGGAGTTGCAGGTGACGATTACAGCCACCCTGATCACTGGTCCCGGAACAGCCAGCGTGACCATAAACACGCCGAGCGGGAACTCTGGTTATGTTGGCTGCAGCAGCGGTGGCACCAGCAAAGCCTTAGTCCTGACGATCACGTAAGCCAAAGCACCGAGACGCGGGACATGGCGGGCGCCCGGCCGCGACCCCTTGCTATTTCGCGGCTGGGGACTCTCGAATCCAGGCGAGCCAGGACTTCGTCTGCCGGGCGAGCACCGACGGCGTCTTCCGCCAAAGTAGCCGTAGGCAAGCGACGGGAAATCGGGCACAATCTAGGCGGGGCGGGAGAGGACAGGTCTCTTGAAGATCTCGCAAAAAGGACTGTACGCGCTGCAGGCGATGATGACGCTGGCCCGCCGGCACGAGCAGGGCGCGATCAAGATCCGGGACATCGCGGCGGAAAGCGATTTGCCGGAGAAGTTCCTCGAACTGATCCTGCTGGAGTTGAAGAACGCGCGCATTGTGGACAGCGTGCGGGGTGCGAGAGGTGGTTACCAGCTGCGGCGCGAACCCTCGGAGATTCCGTTGAGCGACATTATCCGGCTGGTGGATGGTCCCCTGGCCCCGATGGGGGATGCGGACCAGTTGCGGAGTTTGATCGCGAAGGACGCGGATCACCGGGCATTGTATGAGGTGTTTCTAGAGGTACGGGACGCGGCGGCGAAGATTCTGGAGAATACGACGATCGCAGATCTGGTGGACGGCCGCAAGGGCAGGAAGGGCGCGGGCGCGAAGAGCG
Organism: uncultured Acidobacteriota bacterium; assembly: GCA_963709865.1. Lineage (GTDB taxonomy): Bacteria > Acidobacteriota > Terriglobia > Terriglobales > Acidobacteriaceae > Sulfotelmatobacter. Next base: position 105,993 of record CAVPXW010000014.1, on the reverse strand, counting down.
CGTCCGGAGCAGGGAAGAAGAAAGCCACCGGAGCGTAGCGTGCTTCAAGGCTCGAAAAATCCCAGTGCCCCAGCGAACAAACGGCGCAAAGTTGTGACATCGCTGTTTTAGTCAATCGAATTACGTCAAGCGGCGTGATGGTTGACGGACATCGCACGTCCACTCAATTCGTGACGCTCGATCGCAGCTTCATTTTTTTCGCGACTATCAAGCCGACAATGCCACCCGACCACACAACCCACGAGAAAAATGGACTGGAAAAGATCCACAATAGTGGTGAAGTGGGAACCACGACTGACTGACCTCCAGGTACCGGCTGAAGCAGCCCTGAGTAACTCTCCGAAGAGATCAAACGACCATCTTGAGTGAAAGAATAATGACGCCGATTTCTCGCTGTGAAAACCTCGATGATTCCATCGGGCGAACACCGAACATTGAAATAGCCCTGGCTAGCGTCTACATTCCACCCCCGGATGAAATGCCATTGCGAGTCGTAAATTTGGACTCTTCCTGACGGCACCAGCGGGACAATATGCTTGCCATCGACACCCGTAACGGCCCCAATAACGTTGCCAGCAGGCAACTCATAGAAACTTGGCAGTACGATCGCGCCCGACGCAAGAACAGAGGGAGCGACAAATCCGGCAGCCCCTATCAGGAGGAGCAGGTAGCTTGCGCCCTTAATCCACTTGCCCCGGCTTCGTTGCCATAACTCTTTTGTCATTCCATGAGCCTCCAAAATCGGCCAGACTTCCGAGACGACACATTAGCAGGATGAACCGACAAGTCAGGAAGGGGACAGATAACTGTCGTAACATCTCCTTATCACGTTCACCAGTCGGCCCGAGCTGTATCAGTGTTCTTTGTCCAGCGCCCAGGGCTCCGTTTCGCCACAGACTGGGACCCTGTCTTCGCGACTTGTATTTCGAATCGAATCTCTGGAATCCTTGCGGGGCGCGGGAAGTGCGCGATTTTCACAAGCTGGAAACAGAATCCGGCCGGCGCGTCACATCGATTCACATCAATGCCACGGGCGGAAGTCCGCAACTGGCGCGGGCTTTGCCAAAAGCCCAATCCGGAGCTGCACCAAAACCGGTCAGGGGGTTGTGGACGGGCTGCACTCGATTGAAAATACGTGTACTTACAACCTCGTATTTTTCGTTGACGGAAATAATAGAAGGAGTACAACAGGATCGTTCTTTGACAGCTTCTTAAGTTTTTCCGGTTGGTGCGGCGTCCGGGGCTCGAGCGGAGTCACTTTCCTGATCGCGAGATTGGGAAGGAGGGTGAGCAAGGGTCTATAGCAAAGCGCTGGTCGAGGAGAACGGAGAAGACCTGTTGAAGGCAAGATAGAGTTCCGAGGCGTAGGGTAGGTTTATCCGGTTGGCGGTGAGCCCGGAGCCCAAGCGAAGATCGCGCGGAGCGGCCCCGCAAGGGAAACACTGATAGCAGGTCGAGCAAGGGTCAAACGCGAGCTACTGGCCGAGACGAATGGACCTTACACCACCTCGGAACTCTTAATTTTTTGGAGCTTTGAGCTATGAGCTCCGAGTTTTGAGTTTCTGGTTCCTGGCTCCTGGCTCCTGGCTCCCAACTAGCCCTGCCTATTCCTTCCCAACCGAAAATCTCAGGACTATTCCTGCATTTTCAATCCGTGGGATCCGTGTGAATCCGTGGCTAGGTAGTTTTCTCTCTCTAGCCACTCGACTGAAAACTGGTGGACCAGGCAAGATTCGAACTTGCATCTGCGAACGGAGACCGGAATCAACGCCCGCCGTGTTCCTTACACCACCGGCCCATTTGTTCTCAAATTCTTAGTTAGTCGACGTGCTCACCCTCGGCCATAAAGCTCTGTTCGGACGGGGGCAAGCGGTCCCCGGGCCGCGCCCAGAACACATAGAGTGTTGGCCACAGGATGACGCTGACCAGCAGTTCCACGATCAGTCCGCCGACAATCACGATGGCGAACGGGCGCTGCGAATCGGATCCGATATCGTGAGACATGGCTGCGGGCAGCAGACCGAGTGTCGCCACCAGCATGGTCATCATGATCGGGCGCAGGCGCAGGGACGCTCCTTCCTTGGCCGCGTCGCGCACTGGCAGTCCGCGGGTGCGCAACTGGTTGATGTACTCGACCATGATCACGCCGATCTCAACCGACACCCCGATGAGGGCGAGAAAACCGAGCCCCGACGACACGCTGAAATGGGTTCCGGTCAGGAGCAGGCTGAGAAAGCCGCCCAGGGGAGAGAGCGCGACCACAGCCAGAATCAGGCCTACCCACTTCCAGGAGCCGAAGGCGGAATACAGAATGAACGACATCAGCAGCAACGTCACCGGTACGATGATGGCGAGGCGGCGGTTGGCGCGCTGCTGGCTCTCGTATTCGCCAGTCCAGTCGAGGTGATAACCCTCGGGCAATTTGACCTTGTGTCCCACTTCGTCAATCGCCTGCCGCACGGTGCTGCCGAGGTCGCGGCCGCGCACGCTGTATTTGATCGCGATGTAGCGCGAGTTGCCCTCGCGATAGATGGTGGACGCCCCATCATCGAGGGTGATGGTGCACAGTTGCGCTAACGAGACCCGTTCTCCCGTGGGAGCCAGGATTCGAATATTTCGGATGTCCTCGACCGACTGGCGGAATTGGGGCTGGTAACGGACGGTCAGGTCGTAGCGCTGTTCCCCGATCAGAATCTGTGTGAGTGCCTTTCCGCCTACGGCGGTCTCGACCGCGTCCTGAATATCGCTGACGTTGATGCCGAAACGGTCGGCGGCGGCGCGGTCTACGTTCAAGTTGACATTGGGCTGGCCGCGGACTTGAAACGTACCCAGGTCGGCGACGCCGGGAATCTGGCTCATCACGCCCTGCATTTCGTCGGCTTTGGCTTCGAGCGTCTTCAGATCGCGACCGAACAGCTTCACGGCGAGCTCGCCTTTCACGCCGCTCACGGCTTCTTCGACGTTGTCGGAAATCGGCTGGGAAAAGTTCCAGTCGACTCCGGGGAATTGCTGGAGGTCTTTGTCCATGGCGGCGATGAGCTCATCTTTTTTGCCGTGGAAGTCGCGGCGCCACTCCTCGCGGGGGCGGAGGTCGACAAAGAATTCGGTGTTGTAAAAACCGCTGGCATCGCTACCGTCGTCGGGGCGGCCGACCTGGCTGATGACCTGTTTCACCTCGGGAAAATTGGCCAGCACCAGCCGGGCTTTCCTGGCCATGTCGATGCTGGCCGAGGGTCCGGTGCTGGGGGCCAGCGTTCCGCGCACCCAGATCGCGCCTTCGTCGAGGTGAGGGAGAAATTCCGAACCGATGATTCCGCTCAACGCCAGGAACAGCATGACAGCCAAGCCGAGCAGTCCTGCGCCCAGCGTCAGCTTCATGTGATCGAAGCACCAGTCGAGGGAGCGGGCATAGCTGCGGTTGAGCCACTCCAGAACCGGGTTGCGCCATTCCTTGATTTCCGAGCTGAACAGCATGCTGCAGAGCACGGGCGCGATGAGCAGGGCGAAGACCAGCGCGCCCAGGAGGGCGAACGCGACCGTCCACGCCATAGGGCTGAACAGGCGCCCCTCCACTCGCTGCAGGGTAAAGATGGGCAGATACGAAACAATAATGATGACGCGGGCGAAGAAGACCGGGCGCTGCACTTCGTGGGCCGCGATGGCAATCGTCTCCATGAACGTCTTCTTGGTGTTGCCGAATGAGGTGTGGCGAAGGATGTTTTCCACCATCACCACCGATCCGTCGACGACCATGCCGAAGTCGAGCGCGCCCAGCGACAGCAGGTTGGCGGGAATAGCGCGCAGGTCGAGCAGGATCGCAGCGAAGAGCAGGGAGAAGGGAATGGTGACGGCGACGATCAAGGCGCTGCGGACATTTCCCAGGAACAAAAACAGAATCAGAGTCACCAGCAGAACACCGTCGGTCAGATTGCGCAGCACGGTGTGGGTGGTGTGATGCATCAGTTCGCTGCGGTCGAGATGGGGAACGAATTTCACGCCCGGAGGCAGTAACCCCACCTTGCCGTTTTTCCCGTTCAACTCGTCAATTTTCTGGTGCAGCGCGTCGAGAGTAGTCTCGGCCACGGCGCCCTTGCGGAGCAGGACGATGCCTTCCACGACGTCATCGTTGTTGAGGACCGTTCCGTCTTCCTGGTGGATGGTTTTGCCGAGCTGTCCGAGGCGGACCTTGGGAGACTGAAGCACATTGCCGAGATCGCGGACCCGCACGGGAGTTCCGTTCTGCACCTTGACCACGGTGGCAGCGATGTCGTCGGTGGTCTGCATCAGGCCGACGGCCCGGACGTTGAGAGCCTGCTCGCCCCGCTCGATGAATCCGCCGCCGGCGTTGATGTTGTTCGCGACCAGCGCCTGCTCCACCTGTGCCAAAGACAGCCCGTAGGCCACCAGTTTGCCGGGATCCAGCTGTACCTGGTACTCCCGAGTAGGCCCGCCAAACGGATTCACGTCGACGATGTTCGGCACCGACTTCAACTGGTTCACGACGAACCAGTCGTTCAGCGTCTTCAACTCCATCACGTCATACTTCGGATTGGTGCTGGTCAGGGTGTAGAACATGATCTGCCCGGTGGGACTGTAGTCCGGCCCGATGCCCGGATTCACGCCCGCGGGCAGCGTCACCAGTTGCAAACGATCGAGCACTTCCTGGCGCGCATTGAACGTGGTGATGTCGTCGTCGTAAATGATGGTGATGATCGACAAGCCCATCAGCGACACGGAGCGGAGATGGGTAAGATGGGCCACGCCGTTGAGTTCAACTTCGAGCGGAACGGTGATCTGCTGCTCGACCTCCTCGGCCGCATGACCCGGCCACTGGGTGATGACTTGGGCGTAGGTGTCGGCAACATCGGGATAGGCTTCGATGGGCAAAGCGTGGAAGGAGATGATGCCCCAAACGAAAAGCACCAGCGCGGCGCCCAGAATCATGAGGCGGTTGCGCAGGGCAAAATCAATCAGGGTGCGGATCATTATTCTTTCTTCTCCGCCACTTCGGTCGAGAACTCGAGGGCGTTGGTAACCAGTTCATCCCCAGGCTTCACGCCGTCGCGAATCTCCTGCAGGCCGTCCGGAGCCAGGCCGTCGGCTTGCACGGCAATCTTGCGAAAGCGCCGGTTGCCTTCTTTGCGAAATACCCAGTCCCGGTCGTGCAGGCGCATGATGGCAGTGGAGGGCACGACCACGCGGTTCGTAAGCTGGCGCGAGCGGAAAGTGGCCACGGCGAACATGCCGGGACGCAGCGCGCCATCGGCGTTGCCCAGCACGATGCGCACCTTCGCGGAACGAGTGTTGGGATCGAGCACGCGCGAAATGTCAGCCACCTTCCCCTGGAAGACGCGATCGGGGAACGCAGTCAGACGGATATCGGCGGCGTCGCCCAGGTGAACTTCCCCCAGATCGTTCTCGAACACGTCGCACACCACCCAAACTTCGCCAAGATCAGCGATGGTGAACAAGTTCGGAGTGTTGTCCAGACTCTTGACGCCTTCGAAACCCGCGACGTTCTGCTCGACAATGGTTCCCGAGACCGGCGCCTTCAGATCGATGAGAGGGCTGGGATGCGAGGGGTCGGCGCCCAACACCTGAATGCGGTGCTCCGCGGTTTCGACATCGACTTTGGCTTTGTCTTCGGTGTCCTGGGCTGCCTCCAGGTCCTTGGCTGCAACGGCGCCGCGTTCGTACAACATCTGGGCGCGATCGAGAGCCTTGTGCGCCAACACTTCGTCGGCCTTTGCTTTTTGATAGTCGGACATCGCCGCGGCCAGGTCGGGGCTGGAAATCACCAGCAGCGTCTGTCCCTTCCTGACCGTATCGCCCAGCTTTACCTTGAGATCGACGACGCGGCCCCCGCCCAGCGAAGTCACATGGATGGTGCGATTGACGTCAGGCGAGACCGTGCCGTTGGCTGTGACCTGAGTCGGCAGCGGGCGGGTTTCGGCCTTCGCGGTTTTGAACAACTCAGGATGATCGGCGTCGAAGACGTCGGGATCCACGGTGACCGGGGGCTTGCTGGTTGCTGCCGGAGTGTCTTTCGAGCAGCCTACGCCGCCCCCGAGGGCGGCCAGCAACAGCACCACCGGAAGCCAGTGCTGGACACCTCTCGGCTTGTGGAACAAAGACTTTCTCATGGGATCACCTCACGCCCCACCGCTAAATTCATCTGCGCCGCCGCCGTCAGATACGATCCCACCAGATTCACGTAACTCAACTGCACGGTGCGGTATTCACTTTCGGCATTCAGAAAATCCAGCAGGGACGCGCCCCCATGCTGGTAGGAGAAAAGAATCGTGTCGCGCACGCGTACCGCCTGGTCCAGGTATTGACGTTTGTACGGCTGCAGCAGGTTGATGTTGCTGTTCAGTACGGCGTAGGCGGAGTCCACGTCGCTGTAGACCTGGGTCTCCACGCCTTCCCGCAGTTTTTCATTGCGCTTAATGTCAATTTTCGTGCGCAGCTTCTCGCCCTGGTTGCTGTCGAAGAAGCGCAGAGGGATGCTGACGCTGGTCCCGATCGTGTTCAGAGCGTCAGGGTTGTTGAAGGAGCCATTGTGAGTGAACCAGACGCCGACGGTGGGATCGGTGGAACCGTTGGCTTCGGCCAACTGGTAGTTGGTCTCAGCCTGCTTCACCGAGAGCGCTGCGGCGCGCAGGTCCGGCCGCGCGTCCAAGGCCTCCTTGCGATAGTCGTCGAGGGAAAGAAGGTCCCCGCTGAAGTCGAACGGTCCATCGACATCGAAGCTGTCGACGGGCCGGCGGTCATCCAGCAGCGCCAACAGGTTGATCTTGGTCGTGCGCAGGTTGACCAGTGCAGTTTGCAGGTCCGATTCGTACTGCAGGCGCTGGAGTTCGAGCCGGTCGAGATCCATTCGGGCGATATCCCCTGCCTGGAAGCGGTCGCGGCTGATCTTCAGGATCTTGTCGTAATAGTCGAGATTGTCCTGCGCCAGTCGCACCACGGCCTTGGCCTGAAGGACGCCGACGAAGGCGCTGCGCAGATTAAAAAGCAGATTGCGTTCCGAGTCCGACTGCTGGGCAATGCCGATGGCAGTGCCTTGCTTGGCACTCTCGAAACGTAATCCTCGCTTATTGCGGCGCTCAAACAGATAGCTAACGCCGGGCGAAACAAAAGTGCCGGCAAACGGCTTCCATACGCCGTTACTCGGACTGATTTGCGTACCATCTGCTGACAGGGAGAAGTCAGGATTGGGGCGAAGGTGGGCGGTGATTTCTTGCGCTTTCAGTTCGTCAATGTTCAGCCGGTTCGCCTGCAGGGTCGTATTGTTCAACTCGAAGCGGTCCTTGACCTGGTCCCAGGTCCACACTTGCGCCGGGACCGGAGGCGCGGCCTGGGCATACACACTCGACGTCCCGAGGACTACTACTATGCTTGCACTTAGCCATCTCCAACTCATCAAGAACTCCATCGGGCATCCGTTTACCCGTCATGGGAAAGGGATTCAGCCTTGGCAGTTGTGCTGGTCGGCGCCTTGGCCAACCACACTACGCTCGCGTTTCCTGCCTAAAAGCTTGGTAAAGTAAAGATAGATAGATAGAAATTCGCCGTTTTTCCCTCTACAGAGCATCGGCGATTCGAGGAACTACCCGGGGAAGGAATCAGGAGGAGCGCGGCTCGCGCATCGGAGAGGGGGCGCTGGGGGTACGGACAAAAAGGGGCTAGGCACGGGATGCCATCCCTCGTCACTCATTGCTACAGAGAATGTATTTCCGGTGAGCGCGGGCTGACTCTGCCACTTCCATGCCGAAGCCTTATCGTGGCTGGCATGCCGGACGCTGCGCTTGCTGGCGGGTGATTCCTCCATCTCGGCCCGCATGGCGCGGAGGTCGTCCGTGGCCGAAACCACGGGGAAGAGGATCACCAGCAGACATGCCAAGGCCAGCAGACACTGCAGGGAGTTAAACTTGCGGCTCGCAGGGGCAGTTCTGGATCCGCGCCACAGCCAATAGGCGGGCAGCGCCAAAAGCAGCCATGCAAGATTGAGCAGCAGTTCCATGCAGCAGGGACGCGGGAGCGAGAGCAGAACTCCCGAGTGCGTAGTTTTTCAGAAATCTCAAATCCAAGTCAATGACTTCCGTGTGGCGGGGCCGCCCAGCGGCGCAAGATTGTGCGGTCAGAACATTCCTATACGGGAGCAGGAGAATGTGGGAGAGTAGGGAATCGGTGTATGGGCCGCAGATCAACCGATTTAGCCGATTTGAGGTGGCGAGATGACGAATGCGCAAAGAGCCTGGCGGGCTCTCGGTCTGATCTTCGTGTGGGCATGCGCGGTGACGATGGCGGGATGCCAACTCGGGTTGGTCCCGGTGGATGACCAGCAGGCGGAGACTCAGGACAGGGCGGCGGTCCCGCCGCAGCAGGGCGAATCGGGGCTGGTCATCGAGAATGCTTCGAATCTGCCCGATACCTTTCCGCGCGGATATTATGAAGTACGATTTCGGGCGCACGGTGGTCAGCAGATGTTGCACTGGCGGTTAGAGAAGGGAGCGCTGCCGCCGGGGATCAAACTTGAAGATGACGGTTTGTTGCACGGGCAGGCCGAGCGCACGGGAGAGTTTCAGTTTACCGTGTCGGTGACGGATGGCCGGCCGCAGCAGGCGGTGCAGAAGGGGTTCGTGCTTCGCGTGCTGTCGGCTCTGACTCTCAATTGGAAAGCGCCGGCGCACGTAAACGGGAACCGGATCGAGGGCAGCGCTGAAGTCTCGAACACGACCCCTGACGATATGGATTTGACGTTTGTCGTGCTCGCGGTCGCGGCCAATGGCCGGGCCACAGCGATCGGATATCAGCATTTCATGCTGCGGCGGAGCACGCTCTCGAAGGAGGTACCCTTTGGCGAAACCTTGCCACATGGGGGATATGTGGTCCATGTAGACGCGGTGGGGGAAGTGCCAGCGAGGAATCTGATCTACCGGGAACGCCTGCAGACGCCGGGGGCGTTGCAGGTGACGGTGGGACCCTAGCGTCGCGCCCCGGGAATTCGGGGGGAAGGTTTTAACCGCTAGGTTCGCCAAGGGATCGCGAAGCACGCAGAAATAGGCGATAAAATTCCGGCCAGCACCTCAAGTATGCTGGAGGGCGTGGAGGGCTCTTCACTTTGGCTCAACTTCAATCGGCGGTCATCGGCGCGGGATTTGTAGGGCGCGCCCACATCGAGGCTCTGCGCCGGCTGGGTGTTCCAGTGGTCGGCGTTCTGGGAAGTTCCCCTGACCGCTCGGAAGCCTCGCGCTCTGCCATACAGCTACCGCGCGCTTACCACTCGCTCGCTGAACTGGCTGGCGATTCCGAGGTGCATGTCGTGCACATTTGCACGCCGAACCATCTCCATTTTGAGCAGGCTTCCACTTTGCTGCGCGCGGGGAAGCATGTGATGTGTGAGAAGCCGGTGGCGATGACCACGCGGGAGAGTGCGGCCCTGATTGATCTTGCCCGGGAGCACCGGCGCGCGGGCGGAGTCTGCTACAACCTTCGCTACTATCCTCTTTGCCAGGAAGCCCGCGCCCGCATTGCCAGCGGGGCGATCGGCGAGCCGCGCCTGGTGCACGGGAATTTTCTGCAGGATTGGCTGTTTTATCCCACGGACTGGAACTGGCGGCTCGAAACACAGCTGGGAGGCGACCTGCGCGCGGTCTCCGACATCGGGACGCACTGGCTTGATCTGGCGATGTGGCTCACCGGGCGGAGGATCGTTGAAGTGTGCGGCGATCTTGCGACCACGATTCCCGTTCGGCAGCGGCCGCGGGGACGGGTTGAGACCTTTCAGGCGGCCACCGCCATCGCGACCGACCCGGTCAAAATTTCCACCGACGACTACGCCGCTGTGCTGCTGCACTTTGAGGCGAACCTGCGCGGCGTCCTGACCGTTTCGCAGGTCAGCGCGGGACGCAAGGCCTCGCTTTCGTTCGAAGTCAACGGCTCGGAGGGATCACTAGCCTGGAACTCCGAGTCTCCCAATCACTTGTGGATCGGGTACCGCAACCAACCGAACCAGGAGCTTTTAAAGGACCCCTCGCTGATGACTCCGGCGGCGCGGCCCTACTCTGCCTATCCCGGGGGGCACAGCGAAGGCTATCCCGACACGTTTCTGCAACTGTTTAAGGACTTCTACGCCCACATCGAGGCCGGCGGCAATACGCAAGAGAAGTTTCCCACCTTTCAGACTGGGCATGACGAACTCGTGTTATGCGAGGCGATCGCTCAAAGCGCGCGCGAGCGCCGATGGGTGAAGGTCTGAGGCGTGGACGTGGGAATCGCACTGGTGGATAGGATGGCGCGTCGCTAACTCGACGTGACTTGAGTTACTTAGATCACAAACACTAGTGATCCAGATCACGCACCCATGTGTGGGAAATAACCCAGATCCACGGATCGGACCGTCCCACCGGCCCTGATCCGGGCCTCCCTCAGTCTTAGCAACCTGCTTGTTTTCTATGGAATAGAGAATTCCTGTACCAGACTGGGTCGGATCGCGCATTGGCGTGCGGCGTGCCCTTACCCTTCCCGAGGGTGAGGGTGAAAGCCGGGACGTTCTCGGCAGTCTCCTTCCCCACAGGGAGGTATCTGATGCGGGCTCCATATGGTCTCAATATTCTTGATAACTGCCTCACCTGCCCGGTGAGGGGAGAACATTTGTTCTGCAATCTTTCTCTTCAGGCTGCCCAACGACTCAACGAGGTCAAGTCGACCGCCGTTTACCCCAAGGGGACGATGCTTTTTATTGAAGGGCAGCAGCCCCGCGGAGTGTTTGTGCTGTGCGTGGGGAAAGCGAAACTTTCTACGTCTTCCCGGGAAGGCAAGACCATCATCACCAAGGTCTCCGACTCGGGAGATGTCCTTGGTCTGAACGCGGTGGTGTCGAACCGGCCGTACGAAGTGACCGCCGAAATGATGGAACCGGGCCAGGCCAACTTCATTCCTCGGGATTCGTTGCTGCATATGCTGCGGGACTTCCCGGAGGTAGCGGTGCGGGTGGCGCAGCAGTTGAGCCGCAACTACTACACGGCGTATGAGGAGATTCGCACGCTGGGGCTGGCGGCGTCGCCGTCGGAGAAGTTTGCCAAGCTGCTGCTCTCGTGGTCGACCGATACCGTCCAAGGCGACGGCTCAGCGCAAGTCAAGCTCACCATGACCCACGAGGAGGTCGCGGAGATCATTGGGACGACGCGCGAGACGGTCAGCCGGCTGTTCTCCGAGTTCAAGAGGAAGCAGTTGATGCAGTTGAAGGGCGCGACGCTGGTGATTCGCAGCCGGATGGCGCTGGAGAAGATTTGCCAGTCGTGAGTTGCTCGCTTCCCCGTCGCAAGTCGCGGCAGAGCAATAACCACGAAGGACACGAAGGTTCACGAAGGAAACGACTCACAACGAATCCTTAGTGATCCTTCGTGTCCTTTGTGGTTGAAGGGGTCTATGTTCAATCTCCACTGCCCAGGGTGAGGATGATGACGCGGTCTACCTCGTCGGCTTTCGGGGCGGGGAGTTTCAGGACGATGCCGTCTGTATTTTGTGTGAAGTCAGTCTTTGTACCATCGCTCAGAGCTTGGGCAGCCGACACTTTTCCGGCGATCGGCGGCAGGGCCAGCAGGGGCGATCCCCAATTCAGCACGTGCACGTAAATCCTATTTTCCTTTTGCGTGGTGACTCCCCAGTCGCCGGGAGGAATGGGACCTCCGCGAGTGCCGTAGATCGAGTCTCCGTATTTTGAAAGCCACTCCCCGACGGCGTGCAGGCGGGTGACGAACTGCGGATCAATCTCGCCGCTCGGGTATGGCCCAATGTTGAGCAGCAGGTTCGAATTATTGCCCGCGGCGCGCACCAGCTTCCGTTCCAGCTCGGCCGGACTCTTGTATTGACTGTCTCCGATGTTGAATCCCCAGGCGCCGTTGAGCGTGTCCGAACTTTCCAGCGGGAGTTGCGTGCTTATGTATTGGGTGTTGAATCCGGCGGTGTTCTGGCCGGGAAGATCGCGCTCGAAAGTTTGCACGTCTTCGCCGGGCTTTGGGGTCTGATGATGGTTGGGAATAATGAGCGCGGCCGGTTGCAACTGGTGAATGAGCGCGTAGGTTTTAGGAAGATGCCAGTCGGCGTCGGGCTTGTCCCACATGCCGTCGAACCAGATGCCGCCGATGGGGCCGTAGTTGGTGAGCAGTTCGCGCAACTGGCCGTCCATGTAGGTGTCGAGGTAGGCGTTGAAGTCGCCGTGGCCGGGGCGGCCGTTGTCCCAGTTGGTGGCCCCGCGGGGATAGTAATCGGGATTGTGCCAATCGAGCTGCGAGTAATAAAAGAAGAGCTTGATGCCCTGGCGGTGGCACTCGTCGGCGAGCATCTTCAGCGGGTCCTTTTTATAGGGCGTCCGGGCGACGATGTTCCAGTCGGAAACCTTGGAGTCGAACATGGCGAAGCCGTCGTGATGGCGCGAGGTGATGGTGATGTACTTCATGCCGGCGGCCTTGGCGAGAGCGACCCAGGTTGCAGCGTCAAATTTCTCGGGATCGAAAAATGAAGGCAGGCGGTTGTATTCGTCGACCTTGAGGTGGTGCTCGTGGAAGACCCATTCGCCGTCGCCCAGCACGCTGTAGACGCCCCAGTGGATGAACATGCCGAACTTCATGTCCTGAAATTCGCGGCGGGCTTGGAGGTTCTCGGGGGAAGGCTGGTAGTCGGTCTGGGCGGAGGCGCACAACGCGAAAACGCAGACGGCTGCAACGGCAACAATCAAGCGCACATCTGACGTGATCGTTAAGTGACGAGTCTTTCGCATGTTCGTTCTCCGGACATAGTCTAACGCGATCGTGGATCGGGGTCGTCGAGTTGCTCGGGGAGTTATTACTTTGCGGCGGACGTGACCGCATCGACCAGCGGAACACCGAGCGTGCCGGCAGTGTTCGACTTCAGGTCGTAGATGCCGGTGCGCAGGAAGACGTATTGCTTGGGGTACGTCGATTTCTTTGTGGATCTGCAGGCCTATCTTCTGTACGTTCTCGTAGAGCTTGGCGTCAAGGTTGACGTCTCCTTTGGTGACGACGAAGTTCAGCGGCTTGCCTTCGCGATCGTAGGCGAGGAGGACGATCTCGATATCGCCGTGCCGGCCACCTTCGGGAGTGGGATCGAGCTTGAGGTCTTGCGGCGAGATTGCGAAGTCCACCGCATAGCGGGTGAATGGTCCCTTGAGGTCGGGATTGCTGCCGATGCGTGGCGCGTCGGGCGCGGGCTGCGGGTTTGAAGGCACGACCTTGATCTTGTAAAGAATTTGAGAATAGTCGGGCAGGTTGCGTCCCATGAGCATGAGCAACGGATCCGTGTCTGGCTTCTGACCGGCGGCGAGGATGGTTTGGAGGTCGTCGGCGTAGTATCCGCGTCGGTAAGCCAGATTGTCTTTGCCCTTCAGAAGCTTCACCTGGATGCGGCGGTACTTACCGTCCATCGTTGAGTTGCTGGGTGAGTAAGCCAGCGAGTAGTAGCGCGTGCCGTTGTTTATGACGCGAGTCAGAGCGTCGTTGAGCCCGTTGGTGTTGTAGAAAGCCTGTCCGCCTGTATCTTTGGCCAACTCGTCCATGGCGTTGTGGCTTGAATCGCGGTTGACGGCTGCGGTTTGCATCTGCTGCTGTTGATCCTGCAAGGCGATTTGTGCGCGCATGCCCCCGATCTCATTCGCGTTGGCCTGGTAGATCGCATCCGGGGCAAGTCCTCCTGCCGCGATGGGGTAGATGGCGACCTGTGCGGCCGTCAGCAGGTCGGCTGTCTTCCGCATGTCATCCCCGAAGTTGGTCGTATAGGTGAACGGGTCGGGCACGTTCGGGTCAGGATAGATACCCACCGGAAAAGAACCAGAGAACCAGATCACATTCTTGCGGCCGGGAATCCCAGCAAGGTAGCGCGCGAGCTGTTGTAAGGCTTGCAGCGTAATTCCGACACGCGCCTCAGCCTGGAAATTTTGGCTGTCCTGCAGGAACTGCCTCATGGCATTGATGGGATCGACCGCTGCCAGCGCCATTGGTTGGAGGAGTAGGAGCATTCGAATTCTCCGCCATGAAGCCGAGAAGACGGTGGATCGCTTCGGTCTCCGCATCGGAGGGGAGCAGGGGAGACTCTTGGGGGCCCGCTTGCACGCTATTGAGGACCTTCAACAATTCCGAGGAATCCGTGGTGACCCCTTGCAACATGCGCAAGCGGGAGGCGAGGGTGAAAATGGCGACGCGTGTACTGGGAGGAATTGTCTTCAGATACTTGATCATCTGAGTGTGCACGTAGACTTGATCGAGGGTGGGAGTGTTCATCGCGTCTAACAGCAGCACGTTCACGGAATCAGCAGTCTGCGTCAGGGGGAAATTGGTGTAGACGTTGGGAGGCAGCGGGGGCACCTTGATTTGCGTGGGTGGTGCGCCGTGGTGCTCTTCGAAAGTGGAGATGGTTTGCGGCTTGCCGTCTTCGAGGACCTCGAAGTCTTGCTTCAGCAGGCCGGTCACCGCGTCTCCCTTGCCGTTCGTTACCACAACATCTACCAGGACAAGGCGAACTTTCGATTTGATGGTTGCGACAGCGTTGCCCGAATCCGGCGCCGCGGTTTGGGAGTGGAGTGGGAAGCCTAGTAAGAGAGCAACCAGACCGAGGAGACAAACATAGCGGCCTAGATGCATAGGGGTTCTCTGTCGATCAAGTTATCACAGAGGCGGACCCAGAATTGTAAAGGCGGGTAAAATGATTCCTCTCGCAACAGGAGTGGAGCTGAATCGCATGGCGAAAGAAAATGGTCTGGTTCAAGTTGCGAGTCATTATTCGGTGGACGAAACAATCAAGCGGTTGCAGTCGGCGTTCGCGGAGAAGGGGCTACAGGTGTTTGCTGTGATTGATCACAGCGGCGAGGCGGAGAAAGTTGGGCTGAAGATGAGGCCGACGAAGGTGCTGATCTTCGGGAGTCCGAAGGGTGGGACGCCGCTGATGGTGGCGGCTCCGAGCCTGGCGATTGATTTGCCTCTGAAGGTGCTGGTGGCGGAGGATGCGGAGGGGAAGATCTCAGTGACGTACAACGATCCCGAGTATTTGAGAGAGCGGCATGGCGTGCCGGCGGACTTGATCAAGAATCTTGCGGGCGCGGGCGTCGTGATTGGGAAAGCTGTGGAATAATGAGGCCCCCACCCTGCGACAGGCTCAGGGCAGGTTTTCTCGCGCAACGAGCGCGCGAAAAATGGGGCACCCGGAGAGATCGTAGTGCAAGATGCCAATCCCAATCGGGCGCGTGACCATCTGGCCAATGAGCGGACGTTTCTGGCGTGGGTACGGACCGGGGCTGCGATCGTGGTGTTTGGATTTGCGATTGGGCGGTTTGCGATTGCTATACGGCAATTGTCGGCGCTGCAGGGGCATCCGGTGCGGACGGCGGGAATTTCGGTTTGGCTGGGATCCTTCACGATTGGTGCCGGGGTGCTATTGGTCGTGGCGGGGCTGGCGCGGTATCGCAAGACGCGGGCGCAGTTGGATGCGGGAACGTTCGAGCCGGCGAGCTTTGTGCTGGATCTGATTACGGCTTTGATCGTCGTGTTCGGGCTGGCGCTGGCGGGGTATTTGATCTACGCGGAGAAGAGTCTAGGCTGAGTGCGGACAGGGGCTAGAGCCCTGGTGCCTTCTTGACCTCTAACGCGGTCCTTGAAGGGCCGCTCTTTCACGACGTTTAGTGGGCACGTACTACAGGAATCTAATGGCGAACGATCAGGAAAAAGAGGCGGCGGCGCGGGCTAGTTTGCAGTTCGTGAAAGATGGCCAGGTGGTGGGGCTGGGGACGGGATCGACGGCGGCTTACTTTATCAAGCTGCTGGGCGAGAAGGTCAAGCATGGGATGCGCGTGCGCGGGATTCCCACCTCGGATCGGTCGCGGGAACTGGCGGAAAGTCTGGGGATTCCATTGACTACGCTCGACCAATGTCAGGAGATCGCCGTAACCGTGGACGGGGCGGATGAAGTGGATCCGCAGCTGCGCCTGATCAAAGGTGGAGGCGGGGCGATGCTGCGGGAGAAGATTGTGGCGTCGGCTACAAAGCAACTTGTCATTGTGGCGGACGCCACGAAACAGGTTCCGGTGCTGGGGAAATTTCCTTTGCCCGTGGAGGTGATCCAGTTCGCGCAGGCGCTGGTGATCGAAACGGATTGCGGCGCTGGGGGCGCAGGTGTCGGTGAGGACGGATGCCGATGGGAAGCCTTATGTGACCGACGAGAGGAATCACATCTTGGATTGCCGGTTTGGGCAGATTCCGGATGCGGATGGGCTGGCGCGGCAGTTGAGCGAGATGCCGGGCGTGGTGGAGCATGGGTTGTTTATCGGGATGGCGAGTGTGGTGTTGTTTGCGCGGGGAAGCGAGATTGTGGAGTTGAGGAGATAGGGTGCCCCATTTCTCGCGTCCTTTGCGAGAAGTGGGGATTTGCGAGGAGAACGAGCCGAGCTTGGCTCGGCCTGGACGGGCGAATGCGCCCGTCCCCACACGAGCAATCCCCACACGAGCATATTTGACGACTGAAATGGCAACGGGCGCACAAGTTCACGGGTGGAGTGGGCCGTCTCGGAGGCGGGCGCCGCGGTTTCAGGTGCAGGCGCCGCTGGATGTCACGGTGCTGCGGTCCGGGATCCCGGACACGGTGCCGGGGCGGTCAGTAAACGTGTGCGAGCGTGGGATTGCAGCCATGCTGGCGGGGGAATTGGTTCCGGGCGAGGCGGTGGGGATTGAGGTGCACCTCCCCCTGGTCGCCGATGCGCTGCGGACGCGGGCGATGGTGCGGTATCAGGACAAGCTGCGCTGCGGGCTTGAGTTTGTGGGGTTGTCGGCCGAGCAACGGGCGGCCATCCGGGACTGGGCCCAGGAGTCGAAGGTGGAGACGGAGGTCAGCGCGAATCTGATTCCTGCGCTGGCGAAAAAGGGATCCGATGCGGGCGGAGCGAGCGGAGAAACGTTGGGCGGCGCAGCGCCCCGCCCACCCAGGAAGAAGCGACGCTGGCTCGGATGGGCCATCTTTCTGGTGGTCGCGGCGACTGCGGTGGCAGTGTTCTGGTGGAAGTGGAACCGGGGATGGGAAGAATTAGAGTCCGGGTTGAAGAATCCGGAGATGGTTTCCGCGGAAAAGCCGCAGGTGCAGGTTCCGGCGGAAGTGATGGAGAAGTTGCTGGTCCACCGGGTGGAGCCCACGTATCCGGCGGAAGCGCGGAAGGCCAATCTGCAAGGCATTATCGCGCTGGACATCGTGGTGGGGCGGGATGGGTCGGTGGTGAGTATGCACGCGCTCAATGGTCCCGAACCGCTGGCGCGGGCGGCGATGGACGCATTGCGCTGGTGGAAATTCGAGCCATACCGGCTGAATGGGGAGCCGGCGGTGGTCGAGACCACCGTGGCGGTAGAGTTTAAGCGGTAGCGGCAGGGGCTTCCGGCTTCCAGGACACCGCATTCAGCTCTTTGTCTTGCGGAGCGTGTGGAGGACGGCGGTGCCGCTGATGGCGAAACATACAACGGATCCTAGCGCCGCGACCAGCATGAGGTTCGCGCTGAAGTGTAGAACGTCGGCTAACACCGCGGCGAGCGCGAAGACGAGTCCCACCACATTGAGCCAGAGCGGGGCGCGGACCCGTGCGCTCAGATCTTTGCGCAAACGCAGTTGCAGCAGCAGGGCGGCGAGTCCGATGGCCGCCACGACGACCAGGGCCAGCGGGCTGGAGAACGCGGAATGGCTGGTGTAGATCACCACCAGAGCGAGCGCGAGGAGGAGCAGTCCGGCAGCAACGATACCCCAGCGGCGCGACTTGGGCGTGGGGGCCGGATTGGAAGCGGCGTCGGGCAAGGAGTTCCGTCCCAAGTTATACAGGGCGGAGTGCCAAGTTTTCAAATGGGAGTGTGGCCCGTCTTGTTTGCGTCGCGCGGTGAACTTAGTTCTTCTCTAACTTCCTTTCCGCCAGGTTCTCGGCTGTCTTGAGCGCATCCGCGGCCTTCACTTTTACATCCGGCTCCACGCCGGTTCCTTCCCAGTTCGTTTTTGAGATGGGATTGATGACTCTCACGCCAGGAACCCGGATCGTGAAGTGATCATCAATTCGATGTCCCATCCCCATATGGCCTCGGCCCGACGTCGTCTCACCCACCAGCGTGGCTCGTTTCAGCATTTTCAAGTCATAGCTGAACCCCTCTGCGGCAGAGAAAGTCGAGGATGAAGTCAGCACAAACACAGGCTTGTCCGCCAGCCGATTACCTGTAACCGGCGGCAGCGTCCAGCTCTGTTCCGTGGAATTTTCGCCGCGGTTGTAGAAGTCGTTCAAGTGCGTCGGTCGATCGAAGAGATAGGTCGCGATTAGGGCGACCGTGTTCGAGTAACCGCCACGGTTGTCCCGCAAGTCAAAGATGATCGCATCCGCGTGGTTTAAAGAAGCCATTGCGGCGGTTACGGATGCCCGGCAGATAGCAGCATCGGGAAACTCGTTGAATTTCAGATAGCCGACATTGTGCGGCAAAATCCTCACTTTTTCGAACGTGCAGTTATTCTGCTCCATTTGTTTCCGGTAGCGCGCAACATCTTCCGCGGTCGGCGCTGGCGGGTTCACAGACGTTGTGACGTTGCTGTAAACCATCAGCACGTTCCCGTCATGGCTCACATCCCTCATCTGCCGGGTCAGCAGATCGGCAAAGGTCATGCCGTCTGTGGCCGCATTGTCATCGCCGTTGTTCTCGTGCGCTCGCAGCGCGTCCGCCATCTTCTGGGCAACGTCGGGATCAACGTAGTACTTCGTCAGATTTGTGATCGCGCCGTCAATCACGCGGTGCCGCTCCGCGCCATCCAGTTTCACGTCGTCGACGACGGTTCTCGTCATCGCGCCTGCGCTGGCCGCATCTCGGGACTTCGCGACGTGCGCTTTCGGCTGGAGCAATCCAGGTTGGTCGAGCAGTTGCAGCGAATTTGGCTGGAGATCGCTTGGCTTGGCGAGCTGAGGGACCGGCCTGCGCTTCGGCTGTCCGGCGACTTGCGCCGTGGGTTGCACGCCGGAGATTACCTCAGATTGGGGACTGCCGGCTGCTGAGGACCGAGCGGCAGGATTTTGAGTTCCGCGCTTGTGGATCGCGATGGGGCCGGGGGCAGCTTGTCCCGGTGCATGGACGGCTGAGCGAGGAGCGGCTGACGTAGAGGGCGGTGGTTCGTTTTCCGCGCGTGCCAGCACTGTGGGCTTCTCTGAAACCGCGCCGGCAGCCGTGCCGGAATTCGTTGGCATCGATCGCGGGTGATCAAACTGAACCTCCGGAATCCGCACGTGGAGAACGTGGATCCAGCTGTACTTGATGGCGACGCAGGTCAGGCAAAAGACGGCCGTCGACAGCACCAGGCCATGGATCACAGCGCTGGCCCGCGGGCGAAAGGGATCGAGCGTATAGAAAGAAGGAATGCCATCAGGAGCGGGCTGCTGTTCCGGCGAAGGCTGGCGCCAGTATTCCGGGCGCAGGGCCCATTGCCGCAACAGCGACTGGAAGGCGTCGACCACCAGCCGAAATGCAGGCGCTCGTTCCGCAGTCTGATCGAAGATCGAAAGCATCTCGTCTGCAAATCGTTCGCGGAAGCCGGGTGGATGCAGACGGAGCACGCAGCGGTAGAAAGACCGAAGCATCAGGCCCTCCGGGGTTTGGCGATTTGCAGGCGTAGGCGCGCCTCGCGAACGACCTCCCCGAGGCGGTCGGTTTCTGCCGCGAGCACACCCCGGCCGAACGAGGTGAGGCGGTAATAGCGGCGGCGGGGATCCTCGTCTCCAGCGCGGTGGCCCAATTCCTGCACGAACTTGCACCGAATCAGCTTTTGCAGATTGTCGTAGAGAGTGCCTGGACCCAGTTTGTATTTCCCCTCGGACTGACGGGCTACCTCCTGCATGATGGCATAGCCATGAAGATCCTCGGCGGCGAGCGAAAGCAAGATATGCAGCGTCGCGGGAGACAGAGGGAGGAAACTGGCAGTATCGTCTTTCATAAGTCGAAATCCGTTATATCGGAGTCCGAGTGATATGTCAACCCGTCTTAGGCGCCGGGCAGCATGGGGCTGGCGCCGCCCAGCCACTCGGCCTGGCGGGGATCTCCGTTATGGACAGCGTAGAGGACGAGTTCGACGCGGGACGAGATGCCGAGTTTTTCGAAGATGCGGTAGAGATATTTTTTGATTGTGTGTTCACTCAGGTTGAGTTCGCGGGCAATCTGGCGGTTCCCGAGGCCTTCGGCCACGAGGGCGACGACTTGTTCCTGGCGCGGAGTGAGCAGCGGGGCGCCGCCGGAGTTGAGGACGCGCAACGAGGGCACCTCGGAGATGAGGTCCATCAAGTAATTGAGTTGCTCGGTGTTGGCCCAGATCTGCCCGGCGGCCACGCGCATTAGACATTTGCACAGCAGTCGGAGGTCGGCATCGGTGATGGAAAAAATGCCGCGGGCGCCGGAGCGGAACGCGCTTACCACGAGTTCACGGTCGCAGGTGTCAACCAGTAGCACCTTTCGGATGTCGGGGTGGGAAAGGTGAAAGCGACGCAGGGTCATCACCGTCTCGGCGGTGTTGGTGGGCGCGCTCAGCGACAGAACCGCGATCCGGGGCAGTTCCGACGTGACGGCTTGGAGGATGGAGAGGGTGTCCAGTTGGCAGGTCGTGATGTGAAACTCCGGGCGGCGGCGCAGGGCGCTGGTCAGCAACTGAGCCTGCATGCGACTGGAGTCCGCGATCAGGACACCAATAGCGGCGGAAGTGGCGGCGCACGTCGAACTCATAAAGCAGAGTCCCAAGCAACAAGGGAACGATGTGGCTAGTGTAGGGAGGACAGGGACGGTCCACAAGGAAACTCGTCACAAAATCCCCATGTCACTCTCAAATCGGGAATTGAGATTTTCGTGCGACGGGAATCTGGAGAGGATTGGAATCTGCTGTGGAAAGCTGGAGTTCCCGCCGTCGAACGAAGTTACACGCGAACATCGAAATGGTGCGCGCTGCCGGAGATTTCCCGCTGGAACTGCACCCGAGGCGATGGATCGCAAGGTGGGAAGTCCAGGAAATTTGTTTCACATCCGTGTGACATCATAAACATGCAAGTCCTCTTTTGTGTGTACTCCTGATAGAGACCTGCTCCACCACCATTTGTGTGACGTTGCAGGGACGAATCTCCACAAGCCATTGACCGAGCACGACGCTTCGGGTAGCGAGGGCATTCCCGAAAGCGGAGAGCTTTCCACTTCTGTGGACGGCACTTTCCATGTCTTGTCCGTACCCAGGAGTGAGATTACCTTCCCCAGTAGGGAGGCACAAACAACAAGTGACTCTCAGAGCACAAAGCAGGGCGCAGGGAAAATGAATCGCCTTCTCATATTTATCCGATTTATGGCGATCTTTTTGTTGGTGCTCGAGTGTTGTTCGGCCGCGTTCGCGCAGGGTGACAAGACCGACCTGAGCGGAAGCAAGGAAACTTCCCACTCCAGCTTAACCGGGGCAGGAGCGGGAGGCAGCAGTAGAACGGCCGCAAAACCCGGAGGAGCGGATGGCTTGGGAAACCCCATACTCGGAGGGGAACGCCATCCGCTCTACCGGTTGCGCCCCAGTGATGTGGTAGAGATCAGTTTCACGGTCGCGCCCGAGTTCAACCAGACCCTGACCGTGCAGCCGGACGGTTACGTCATGTTGAAAGACGCCGGCATGGTGGAGGCGCAGGGGCTGAACCTCGAGGAGCTCTGCGAAGCAGTGCAGAAAGCGTACCGGGGATATCTCCACGATCCGCAGGTGGCGGTCGCCCTGAAGGAATTCGAGCGGCCTTACTTCATCGTGGGAGGCGAAGTCGGAAAGCCGGGCAAATACGAGCTCCGCTCCGATACGACTGTGGCCGAGGCGGTGCAGATTGCGGGAGGGCTGACCCAGCAGGCCAAGCATTCCCAGGTGGTCCTGTTCCGGCGGGTGAATGACGATCTGGTGGAAACGCGGCTGCTCAATCTGAAGCAGATGCTGAAACAGAGAAGTCTCAAGGAAGACGCGCATCTTCGGCCGGGGGATCTGGTGTTTGTCCCGCAGAATACGATTTCGAAAATCTCCCGCTTCCTGACCAGGCCCTCCTTGAGTATGTACATGAACCCTACTCAATTTTAGAAAACAAGTTTCACACAGTCGCATGCCATCAGACGAAGACCCAAGCCGCGGGCAAGAGCCGAGCCCAATGCCAACCATGCGGGAGCTGGCCATGGTGCTGTTCCGCCAGCGCAGGGTCTTCGTCTGCGTCTCCGGCCTCGTGTTGGCGGCGGCGATTCTGTATGCCTTCGCGGGGGCGAAGTATCAGGCAAATATGAAAGTGCTGGTGCGGAGGGGGCGCGCCGATGCCCCGCTGAGCGTGGCGGAAAATGCTCCCATCGACCTGACTCGGATGGCGATCACGGAAGAGGAGTTGAATTCTGAGGTGGAGTTGCTGCGCGATGACGAGGTTCTGCGCCGGGTGGTGCGGGAGACTGGCACCGGTGGGCGCGACTGGTTTCATGTTCTGCGGCTAGGGGAAGGAAACGCCGAGCGGGTGGAGCGGGCGGCGCGGCGGCTGGCCAGGAAACTGCAGGTGGCGCCGGTGAAGAAAACGAACCTGATCGCGATCAGCTATGCGTCGGGCGATCCGCGGCTGGCGGCGAAAGTGCTGCAGTCGGTGGCAAATGCGTATTTAGAGAAGCACGTGGAAGTGCATCGCCCCGCCGGCGAGTTCCGCTTCTTTGATCAGCAGAGAGGAGAGTCGCGGCTGCAACTCGAAGAGGCAAAGGGACAGCTGCTGCAGTTCATGACGCGGCACGGAGTTGTCGCGGCAGCCCAGCAGCGCGATCTGGCGCTGCAGAAGTTAAGCGAAGTGGACGCGACCTACCGCCAGACGCGAATCGAACTGGCCGAGACCCAGCAGAGGGTATGGGAACTCGCTGACCAGGTCTCGAAGTTGCCGGAGCGGACAACCACGCAGGTTCGGATTTCCGACAATCCGGACCTGCTGAAGACCTTGAAGTCGAGTCTGTTGGACCTGCAATTGAAGCGGACCCAATTGCTGACAAAGTTCGAGCCCAGCCATCGCCTGGTGCAGGAAGTCGACCAGCAGATTGCCCAGGCAGAGGCAACGATCGCGGCGGAGAATGCTCTGCCGCTACGCGACGAAACCACCGACAAGAACGCGCACTACGAGTGGGCGAAGTCGGAGTTACAGCGTGAACATGTGCAACTGAGAGCCCTGCAAGCGCGGGAAGCGGCGACCGTGGCACAGGAGGCAGCCTACCGGGCGATGGCGCGGCAACTAGGCGAAGACGCCATCACCCAGGATGACTTGCTCAGCACCGAGAAGGCCGCGCAGGAGAACTATCTTCTCTACATGAAGAAGCAGGAAGAGGCGCGCATGGACGATGCGCTGGACGAACGGGGCGTCGTGAACGTGGCGATCGTGGAGCATCCTGTGGTTCCGGCTCTGCCAGTTTGGTCCGCGTGGACGGTCCTGGCGATCGGATTGACAGCCGCCGGCGCGGCAGGCATGGGCGCAGCGTTTGCCGCGGACTATTTGGACCCGGCATTCCGCACACCGGAGGATGTGCTGGCGTACCTGAATTCCCCGGTTCTGGCATCCCTGCCACGCGGCGCGCCAGAGAGGCTTTCCGCATGAGGGAAGGAGTCATGAGCGGCGCACTGTTGTTTGCGCGGACGGCCGGGCGGGAGGAGGCACGCCCGCAGGACAGGACGGTAAGCCAGGGGCGCGGATGGAATCCGGAGATTTTCGCTCAGGAGCAGATCAAGGGACTGGTGCGACAGGTCTTCTTTTCGAGTGCTGAGCGACCGGTGCGGCAGATCGTGATCAGCGCGGTCGAACCGGAGGCCGACGTGCGAAATCTTTGCCGCAGAGTCGGAGAGGCGCTAGCCCTCGAGACAACAGGGCGCGTTGCGGTGGTGGGAGAGTGTCTGCAGGTTCTGCAGGACGCGGAACTGTACCAGTCAACGCAGCGCCCCGTCCGGGATGAACCTATGCCGTTGCGGCAGGCCGCAACTCGCGTGCGAGAGAATCTGTGGCTGCTGCCCCCTGCGAAGAAAAATCAAGATTGCATCACCACGGCGTCGCTGCATTTATATCTCGGGGAGGTGCGCAGAGAGTTTGATTACTCGATCGTGGAGGCGCCGGCCGCCGGAGAATCGAACCTGGCTACGGCCATGGCCCAGTTCGCGGATGGAATCATTCTCGTGTTGTCGGCACATCGCACGCGGCGGATCATGGCCCGCAAGATCAAGGAGATGCTGGAGCGGGCACAGGCGCGCATCCTCGGAACCGTGCTGAGCGACAGAGATTTTCCGATTCCGGAAGGTATTTACCAGCGGTTGTAAGAGCCCGCGCAACGGCGCATTGATCGCAATAACTGTGGAAAAACTGGCGAGAACGGGGACGGGACCCAATGAGCGGAGCTGTGCGTGGTGGAATTCGAGGTCACCGGTGAGCGGCACAGCCAGGCTGACTCTGCTGCCCGAACTTGCCCCCGAGGTCTGGTTCGTGGTGCAGACGCGATACCGCTTTGAGAAAAAGGTCGCGGCCCAGTTGTCGAGCAAAGGGATCGGAGTCTTTTTACCGATGCGCCAGGAGAGTCGCTCCTGGAGCGACCGCAAGAAAGTCATTGCCGTCCCGCTGTTCCCGGGATATGCGTTTGTGCGTTCCGACCGGTCCCTGATGCGGCGGTTGCTGATCTTGCAGACGGGGGGAGTGATGGGGTTCGTGAGTCTCGCCGCCACTGCGGCCACCGTACCGGAGAAACAGATTGACGATTTGCGGTTGCTGCTGGCGCAGCAGGTTCCCTTCTCGCCGCATCCGTTTGTGCGGGTGGGACAGCGCGTGCGAATTCGCGGCGGGTGTCTCGACGGAATCGAGGGCCTGCTGCCGCAGCGCGACCAGGGGGAGTTCGTGATCTCAATCGAATCCATCCAACGATCGTTGGCGATCGAGATGCAAGGCTACGAAGTGGAAATGGTCTGAATGTCCTCCCCTCTTCTTAATCCAGAACAACAGAAACCGCAAGTGGCCGACTGCGCGCGGATGATTCCCGGAGAGACTCCGGCGTTTCGGGCCGGAGGGAAGAAACCGGCACGGTCGGTTAGGCCCTGCGCATCAGAAAAAGTATCGGAGATCACGACTGACGCCGTGGAGAGCGTGCCGGAGAAGGTACTGACGCTACTGGTGCCGGCACCTCTGCAGAGCCGGATGGCATGGAGATGGGTGCGCTCCACGGCCGCTGATTTCGCGCTGGTGGCGCTGAATTGGCTGGTGCTGGGAGCGCTGCTGGTGCCGCTGCGAGTGCTCTTCCCCCATGTGCGGCCGTTCGAGTATGCGGCCGGAGAGCCGGTCTCCCTGTTGGGCATCGCCTTGCTGCATGCGGCCTTGATCACTCTGATGGGCTACACCGAGGGACTGTATGCCGGCGGCAGCGATCTGCGGAAGCAGGCACGCATTCTCGGCAAGTCTGTGGTGTGGGCGACGACAGTGTTGTGTTTCGCCTATGGCCTGCAGGGGGCTCCGTGGGCCGCATGCGGTTTGTTCTGGGGAGCGGCCGTACTGCACTTTGGCGCGCTGTGGATGTGGCGGTGGCAGAGCGCGAGGCAGGGCCGTCGCGCGCAGCCGGGCGGGGATGTACGCAACGTGTTGATCGTTGGTGCGGGCGGAGTAGGACGGCGCGTGGCTTCGTTTGTGGAGACGCATCCCGAAGCAGGACGAACTGTGTGCGGCCTTCTGGATAACGAGCGGCCGCTAGGCAACGGGGTGACCGGGCGGGTGAGCGAACTGGCTCGGCTGGCGCGTACCGAATTTGTGGATGAAGTGATTTTGGCCGCGCCTCACGACCGAGGCTTGACTCTGCGGGTGTTGCGCGAGGCTCGGCGCCTGAAGCTGGATGTGGAAATCGTTCCGGAGTTGTTCGGATGTAAGCCGGCGGAGACTGAAGTTGAACAAGTCGGGGATTTGCCCGTGATTTGCCTGCACGCAGAACGCTTGCCGGCGGCGGGTCTGGTGTTGAAACGAGTAGTGGACGCGATCGGAGCGGGTCTGGCATTGACGGTGCTGTCGCCGTTGCTGGCAGTCATCGCGGGGCTGATCAAGCTGGATTCGCGGGGACCGGTTCTCTACTGCGCGCAACGGGCGGGACGGAAGGGGCGATGGTTCCACTGCTACAAGTTTCGCACCATGGTGAGGGAGGCGGATGAGTTGAAAGACCATCTGCGGCAGCGCAACCAGAGGGCAGGGCCGTGGTTCAAGATTACGGATGATCCGCGGATTACGCGGCTCGGGCGTCTTCTGCGGCGCTACAGCCTGGATGAACTGCCGCAACTATGGAACGTTCTGCAAGGGGAGATGAGTCTCGTGGGGCCCAGACCGCATCCGCTGGAGGATTTTGCGGCCTACGAGATCGAGCATCTGGCGCGGCTCGACGTAACGCCCGGCATTACAGGATTGTGGCAGGTATCGGCACGCCGCGATCCCTCCTTCGAGCGCGCTATGGAGTTGGATCGCGAGTACATCCGGACGTGGAGCCTGGGGGCGGACCTGCGAATTCTGCTGCGCACCTTTCTGGCGGTTGCCAGGGGGAGCGGTGAATGATGGAGTCGACTTCGCTAAGACCGCCACGGCCATGTATCGGCGTCGATCTCTCGGTTTGGGCATTGGAGATTCCTCTGCGTCCCCTGCAGGCGCTTATGGTCGCGCCTGCGCTGCTGTTCCTGGCGACGCTGACGGCAATGTTGCTGCGGCACCAAAATGTACCGTTCTACGAGATTGACCGCGTGGCGTTCGTGCTTCTCGTGATGGGAGTGGTGGGACGAGCGATGGTCCTGCGGCAACGGTTGTTCGCGGTGGAACGAATCACTTGGCCGATGCTTGGACTGACCGCGCTGGCGCTTGCAACTGTGCTTCGACAACCGTTCGAGAGCGAGACCTGGGGCGTTCTAGCCTCGAAGTTCATTGTTCCGTTCGTCCTTTTTCACGTGGCGGGGCTGGTGTTCAACGAGGAAAGGAAACTCCGGCAGTTTGAGGTCTTTGCGCTGGTCGTGTTGGCATACCTGAGCTTTACTGCTATCGCGTTCCTGTCAGGCGCGCACGCCCTGATCTTTCCCCGTTTCATTCTGGATCAAAGCCTCGGGTTTCATGCGGACCGGGCGCGGGGACCGTTCCTGCAGGCGGTAGCCAACGGCGTCTCAATCAACATCCTAGGGTTGGTGGCTTGGCATGCCTACCAGCGAGGGAGGGTGCGAGGTCTAAAGACTGCGCTGCTGTTGGCCTCCGTGCCGGTTGCGATACTGGCCACCATGACGCGGGCGGTCTGGCTGTCATTTGCCGGGACCGTCGTGGCGCTGGTTTTCCTTTCGAAGAGTCGGGCGCTGCGGCGTGCCGCTGTGGGACTTGCCTTGCTGGCGGCGGCGGGATTCGTAGTTCTCAGCTCGCACGAACTGCGCGTGGCATTGAGCGATCGGCTGGAAGAACGTGCACCGGTGGATTTTCGCGTCGCAGTCTATGCGGGCAGCTGGCAGATGTTTCTGGATCGGCCGCTGACGGGATGGGGTTTCCATCAGATGCCGGACGAGTTACCCAGATATGTCAGTGGCTACAAGGACAAGGTCTTGTATCCGCACAATACGTACCTGGAAGTGCTGGTGGAGGAAGGTGTGGTGGGGCTGGCGCTGTATCTGTGGCTGATGTGGGAGATGTGGCGGCTGGGTCGAGGCGCGATTCCGGCAACAGAGAAGAACGGATTCCTCGATCCCCAATTTCACCGTCTGTGGCCGATTCTGCTGGCGGTGTATTGGGTGAATGCGGCCCTGGTTGTCATGAGCTATCAGTTCGTGAACGCCTTATTGTTCACGATGGCCGGCATGCTGGCCGCGCAGGGCCGCAGAGCAAAGGAATGCCCGTCATGCTGACCGTTGCCTATCTCGCCAACGAGTTTCCCTCTGCCGTCGAGCCTTATGTGGGCGAAGAGATCGAGGAGTTGCGCAGGCTGGGAGTGCGGGTGATTGCCGGAAGTGTGCGGAAACCTGCTCCGGAGGATGCCTCGGCATCCAAGTGTGCGCCGCAAATCGTATTGCGGCCGCCGCACGGCGTCGTTCTGCTCCGCGCCCTGTGGCTCTGTATCCGGCGACTGGAACGTCTCAGGCCGCTGATTTCACGCGTCGTGTTCCACGGCAGGGAAGGACCAATCAAACGGATGAAAGCACTGGCGCACACCTGGTTGGGGGCCTGCTACGCGGTGCTGCTGGAGCAAAGCGGGGTGGAGCACATCCACGTTCACCATGGATATTTGGGATCGTGGATCGCAATGGTGGCGGCGCGGCTGCTTGGAGTCGAATTCAGTATGACGCTGCACGGATCGGACCTGCTGCTGCATGGGACGTATCTCGATACGAAGCTGGAGAACTGCAGGTTCTGCCTTACCGTGTCGGACTACAACCGGAACTACATTTTGGAGCATTATCCGATGCTGCGGGCAGAGAAAGTGGTAGTGGCGCGCCTCGGGGTGGAAGTGCTTGAGCCCACCGCCCCGGTTGCCCCGAAGCCGAAAATGAATGGCGCTGCTTTCACCTGTGTGGCGGTGGGAAGGTTACACCCGGTGAAAGATCACGCATTTCTGGTGCGGGCTTGCGCGCAGCTTCAGGGGAGAGCTGTGCCCTTCGACTGTTTCATCGCAGGCGACGGACCTGAGTGGCACAACTTGGACTCCCTGATTCGGGAGTCCGGACTCCAAAAGCGGGTCACCCTGCTCGGGCACGTGGCGCACCAGGAGATGAATTCGTGGTATGACCGTGCCGACGTGGTGGTGCTAACCAGCCGAAGCGAGGGGATTCCGCTGGTACTGATGGAAGCAATGGCGCGCCGGAAGATCGTGCTGGCGCCGGCGATTACCGGGATTCCTGAACTGGTAATCGCGGGCAAAACGGGATTTCTGTACAAAGCCGGATCGATGGACGATTTTGTCGCGCGACTGCTGCTTATTCGTTCGCTGATGCAGGCGCCGGAGGATTCTCTGTCGGCAGGCAGGCAACTGGATCAGATACGGCATGCGGCCCGAGTGCAAGTTCGCGAGAACTTCAATCGCAGGAGACGTCTGCAATCATTTGGTGACTTTTTCCTCCGGCGAGTCGGTCCGCAAGCAGAAAGCGCTCCCCATGAAGATTTTGTATTGCAACAAATATAACTATCCCTTTAGCGGAACCGAGGTCTACCTGTTCGAGTTGATGGAACTGATGCGCGAGCAGGGCCACCAGGTAGCGCTATTCTCGATGGCCGATCCGCGGGGAGGGCCGACTCAGTACGATCGATACCTCGTGCCAAACCTTGATTTCAAGGCCAAGGCGAGGTGGTGGCAGAAAGCCCAGCGAGTAGGGCATGCGATTTATTCCACAGACGCCCGGTGCCGGATCCGCGCGATGATCAAGGAGTTCCAGCCGGACGTCGCGCATATTCGCGGCATCTATCACCATTTGTCGCCGTCGATTCTGTGGGAGTTGAGAGCTCACAAAATTCCCGTCTTGTATCACCTCAATGACTTTAAGCTGCTGTGCCCGGCCTACAACCTGGTATCGCAGGGGCAGGCGTGCGAGGCCTGCAAAGGTGGCGCGTTCTGGCATGCGCTAAGGGCAAATTGCTACCCGGGGATGGGCGCGCGTCTGGCTTTGACGACGGAGGCCTATACCCACCGCTGGCTGGGCTCATACAAGAAATGCGTGGACCTGTTCCTGGCCCCCAGTCAGTTCGTACGCGACAAGTTTGTGGAACACGGATGGGATGGCTGTCAGTTTGAAGTGCTGCCGCACTTTCAGAAGACTCACGAATTGCGGGAGCCGGACACAAAGAATCGGTCGCTGCTGTACTTTGGAAGGCTATCCCCAGAGAAGGGCGTCGATGACCTGCTGCGATCGATGCAACAGGTTCCTCAGATGCGGTTGGTCGTTGCGGGAGACGGGCCGCAGCGTGGAGAGTTGCAGGCATTGGCGGCTTCACTGAATCTTGCCAACGTGGAGTTTGTGGGCCACGTTGGGCGTGCCGAAAGGGATGCTCTGATTGCCCAGTCGCGGTTCACGGTACTGCCATCCCATGCGTACGAGACCTTGGGTAAGACCATCCTTGAGTCGTATGGCGAAGGGCGCGCGGTAGTGGCCTCAGATATGGGCTCCAGACGGGAATTTGTTCATGAGGGCGAGACTGGATTGCTGTATCGCATCGGCGACGTGAATCAACTCGCGAAGGCGATTCAGTCGTTGGGCTCGAGGCCGGAGTTGGCCGAGAAGATGGGCCGCGCGGGATGGGAAATGGTGCGACAACGCCACACGCCCGAGGGATACTATCAAAAACTGTTGAGTTTGTATGAAGGCCTGGTCGCACGCAAGGCGGCGTACAACCGGGGCCTGGTTACAACTACCGAGGAGCCGCCATGGGGTTTGTCCCGACAAACGTCCGCGGCGCGGAACGCCGGTTCGATTGCGGCCAGGCCCACGCGTGAATTGCGGGTAGCGTTCATTGGTGGGCGAGGCGTGATCTCGAAATACAGCGGAATCGAAGCCTATTACGAGGAAGTGGGGGAACGGCTCGCCCTGATGGGACATCAAGTCACAGTGTATTGCCGCAACTACTTCACCCCGGCGCTGGCGGAACACAAAGGCATGCGCCTGGTGCGACTGCCAACGATCCGCTCCAAGCATCTGGAAACCGTGATTCACACGCTGCTGAGTACCGCGCACGCTATGACGCAACGGTATGACGTGGTGCACTATCATGCGCTGGGGCCGGCGCTGTTTTCGTTTCTTCCACGGGTGCTTGGACGGAAGACCGTCGTGACCGTACAGGGGCTGGACTGGCAGCGAAAGAAATGGGGCCGGCTGGCATCGGCCGTCCTGCGACTCGGCGAGCGTGCGTCGGTTCACCTTCCCAATGGGACGATGGTGGTGTCGCAGACTCTGCAGCGGCATTACCTCGAAACCCACGGGATGGACGCGTTCTATGTGCCCAACGGTGGAGTGCTCCGGGAACGTCGGGAGCCGAGGGCGATTCTGGAATGGGGCCTCGAGCCGGGGAAGTACGTCCTGTTCCTGGGACGGTTTTCGCCTGAGAAAGGGTGCCACTTGCTGGTCGAGGCATTTGAGCAGATCGAGTCTGACGTAAAACTGGTGCTGGCAGGAGCGTCGAGTTACTGCGATGAATACACCCGCCAGCTGCGCCGTCACGCCAGTCAACGCATCCGGATGCTCGACTGGGTTTCGGGCGAAACCCTGGATGAACTGCTGACCAACGCCATGGTGTTTGTGCTGCCGTCGGACTTGGAGGGGCTGTCTCTGGCGCTGTTGGATGCCATGGGAGCAGGACTGTGCGTGCTGACAAGTGATGTTCCGGAAAACCGCGAAGTGGTCGATGGCGCCGGATTCACTTTCCAGCGCGGGAGTGCGGCAGACCTGGCAGACCGGCTGCGCTTCCTGATGGCAAACCCTGCGGTGCGGGAGGCCGCCGGGAAGCTAGCGAAGCGGCGGATCGCGGAGAAGTACCAGTGGCAGAAGATTGCCGCCGAGGTTGAGAAATCCTACTTCAACGTGATGGGATGGGAAATGGTGGATGCGCCAGCCAAGAAGTCCAACGCCAGGATTGTGGCAGTCCGGGAGAGCGGAGGAACCGAACGGCGGGCGGGTTAGTTGCGGCGGATACTTTGAGACGGCATTTGCAGCAAGGTTATGATCGCGATCTTTGCTGGCAAGTCGCTCGTCTCCCGTGATCCGGAAATAGTTCATTCGCAGAATTCCCTGGGACTCCGGCTCTGTTCTTTAATCTGTCCTCGGCAATCCGTCTGCCCATCCGCTTCGCTCGGCTGCGGCGCTGGTGGCAGCCAAGGGTGCCGCGGCGATCAACCTGCGTGGATGCGCACGAAAAAACGCTGCGTGAGAAGGGCATCCGGGAACAATCGATCCTGGCCGCAGTGCACATCGCTTCCGTCATTCACGGAATGGCGAGCGGGCTGGAGGCGGAGAGGGCATTAGCTCCGGCGGCGCCTGGCGTATGGCGGCACCACTGCCGGGAACTAAAAAACGATATCTGAGCACAGGACGGGGCTGACCTCGTCTTTTTTTATTACAATCAAAGGTTGCCTTGCGATGGCTGCTGCGGTAAGGCGGCCGTCTTGCACCAGGCAACCTATCGAATGCGAAATTCCATTCTTGTCACCGGGGGCGCAGGGTTCATCGGCTCCAACTTCATCCTGCAGCAGATGCAGGATCCGTCCATATCGATCGTGAACCTCGACAAACTGACTTACGCCGGGAACCTGCACAATCTGGAGAGCATCGCGGGTGACCGCCGATACACATTCATGCAGGGTGATATCGGTGACCGGGATGTTGTCCGGCAGTTGCTGGAGAAGCACCAACCGGGCGCGATTGTCCATTTCGCGGCGGAGAGTCACGTGGACCGGTCGATCCGCGGGCCGGAGGACTTCATTCGCACCAATGTCGATGGGACCTTTGCCTTGCTGGAAGAGACGCGGGCGTACTGGAGCGCGCTTCCGGAAGATGAGCGGCGCCGCTTTCGCTTCCTGCACGTCTCTACCGACGAGGTCTACGGATCGCTCGGGCCCGACGATCCGCCGTTTTGCGAGACCACTCCATACGCTCCGAACAGTCCATACGCCGCGTCCAAGGCTTCCTCCGATCACCTGGTGCGCGCCTATCACCATACCTACGGGTTACCGACCCTCACTACGAACTGCTCGAATAATTATGGACGATTTCAGTTCCCGGAGAAACTCATCCCTCTGATGATCCTCAATGCGCGGGACGGAAAACCGCTGCCGGTTTATGGGGACGGGAAAAACGTCCGTGACTGGCTCTACGTAGAGGATCACTGCGAGGCGATCGCCACTGTGCTGCGGCGCGGCCAGCCCGGAGAGACCTACAACGTTGGCGGCTGGAACGAGAAGCCGAACCTGGAGATCGTACACACCATCTGCGACCTTGTCGATGAGATGGCTCCGCGCCAGGCCGGCCCTCGCCGGGAGTTGATCTCCTTTGTGAAGGACCGGCCGGGCCACGACCGCCGCTATGCCATGAACGCCCGCAAAATCGAACGCGAACTAGGCTGGAAGCCTAAGGCCACGTTCGAATCCGGCCTTCGCCAGACCGTTCGCTGGTATCTTGAGAATGAGGTCTGGGTGCGGGATGTGACCAGCGGAAGCTACCGGCAATGGATGGCCACGCACTATTCCGGTTAGTGGCGGAGACTGTGATGCAACACGAACGACAGATCGAACCATGAGCGAAAGCACGCGGCACAAAGGCATTATTCTGGCGGGAGGGTCGGGTACGCGTCTTTATCCCATCACCCAGGCTTTGGGGAAGAGTCTCCTGCCCGTGTACAACAAGCCCATGATTTATTACCCGCTCAGCACCCTGATGCTGGCGGGAATCCGGGACATCCTGGTGATTTCGACCTCCGAAGATGTACCCAAGTTTCAGGCTCTCCTGCAGGATGGAAGTCAGTACGGGATCCGTTTGCAGTACCGGGTCCAGCCCAAGCCGGAGGGAATCGCGCAGGCATTCCTGCTGGGTGAAAAGTTCCTGGATGGCAATCCTTGCGCCCTGGTCCTGGGCGATAACATTTTTTACGGGCATGATCTGGCGAAGGATCTGCGCGAAGCGGCCGATAAAGTTCATGGAGCCCGGGTTTTCGCTTACCGGGTGCACGATCCGGAGCGCTACGGAGTGGTGGAGTTTGACGCTAGCGGGCGTGCGCTGAGCATCGAGGAAAAGCCTGAGCAGCCGAAATCACGATATGCCGTCACGGGGCTTTATTTTTACGACAGCCAGGTCGTGGAGATTGCGAAATCGCTGAAGCCGAGTCCGCGCGGAGAACTCGAGATCACCGACGTCAACCGAGCCTACTTGAAGATGAAACAACTGGAAGTGGTAGTGCTGGGGCGCGGCATGGCGTGGCTGGATACCGGTACCCATGAATCGCTGATGGATGCGGCGCTCTACATTCAGGCAATCGAAAAGCGGCAAGGGTTGATGGTGGCATGTCCCGAGGAAATCGCGTATCGCTTCGGTTACATCACTGCGGCACAGGTGGAAAAGATCGGCAGCACCATGAAGAACAGCAGTTACGGTGCGTACTTGCTGCAGCTTCTACGGGAAAGGGTATTCTGACGTGACCGCTGTTCCTGAAACGCCAAAAGCCATGGATTCGTTCAAGAAAGTTTCGACTTCTCTGCCGGGTGTCTTGATTCTGGAGCCGCGCGTGTTTGGCGACGAGCGGGGCTTCTTCCTGGAAAGCTACAACCAGAACGCGCTTGCGGCGTTGGGTATTGAGGAGCGGTTCGTTCAGGACAATCATTCCAGTTCGCGACGGAATGTATTGCGCGGGCTGCATTATCAGATCCGGCAGCCGCAGGGAAAGCTGGTCCGCGTGGTGGAGGGAGAGATTCTCGATGTCGCAGTAGACGTGCGCCGCAGTTCGCCGACCTTTGGCGGATGGGAGGCAGTGCGCCTCTCGGGCGACAACAAACGCATGTTATGGATTCCCGCAGGCTTCGCGCACGGATTCCGTGTAACTTCAGAGAAGGCGCAGGTGCTGTACAAGACGACCGACTATTATGCCCCGCAACACGAACGTACTCTCGCCTGGAATGATCCCGATTTGAAGATTGACTGGGAACTGGAAGGCGAGCCCATCGTGTCGGCGAAAGACCAGCATGGCAGAGCTCTTCGCGACGCGGAGATCTTCGATTAGCCGCCGGAAAATAACGAAATGAAAGCAATGATTTTTGGCGCCTCCGGCCTTTTGGGCAAGGCGCTCATGCGCGAATGGAGCCGGGACGAAGTTGTCGGCCTCAGTTCGCGCGATGCGGACATTCGCGACCCAGCCAGGCTGGGGGAAGTGGTGGCGAATGCCCGTCCCGACTGGATTGTGCTGGCCGCGGCTTATACCGACGTGGACGGCTGCGAGAGTCATCCGGATCTGGCCTTTGCGGTGAACCGTGACGGGGCGGTGAATGTCGCCCAGGCAGCGAAGAAGGCCGGCGCGAAGTTGCTGTTTCTCAGTTCCGATTATGTGTTCGATGGGAAGCGAACGTCGCCGTATGAAACCGCGGAGGTTCGGAATCCGCAGAGCGTTTATGGGCGGTCGAAGGCGGAGGCCGAGGTTCGATTGCTTGAGGTGCAGCCCGAGTGCTGCATCGCCCGGACTTCGTGGCTGTTTGGCACCGGCGGAAAGTGCTTTCCTGACACGATTCTGAAACTGGCGGCCAGCCGGCCAATGTTGGATGTGGTCAATGACCAGCGTGGGTGTCCGACATATTCCGTGGATCTGGCGAGGGCGATCATCGGACTATGTCGCAACCAAGCCAGTGGAATTGTGCATGTCACCAATGCCGGGGATTGCTCGTGGTTTGAATTCGCGCGCGAGATCGTGAAGGGCGCAGGCCTTCCCACCCAGGTGCGTCCGGTCAGTAGTCAGCAAATGGCGCGTCCAGCGCCGCGTCCGGGCTATTCCGTCCTTTCGGCGAAGAGCCTGCAACAGCATGGAATTACCATGCCTGCGTGGCAGGATGCTTTAGGGCGATATTTGCAGGAACGCGGGAACTGAGCTTCGTGCTCGACGTTGCCTGCGCTCACCTCAGGCTGTTACGATGCGGCGGGGTTCTCGCCGCTTGAAGTCCATCCTGAATTACATCGACGGGCAGTTCGTACGCGGGAGGCGGGAGTTTGCCGATGTGAACCCGGCCGACGGCAGCGTGATCGCACAGGTCACGGAAGCGGATCAGGATCTCGTCGATGATGCCGTACGAGCGGCCCGCAAGGCCTTGCACGGAGAGTGGGGCCGGCTGGGGATCCGGGAACGCGCTGCACGGTTGCATAAAATCGCCGACGTGATCGAGACCCGGTTCGACTGCTTCGTCGCGGCCGAGGTGGCGGACACAGGCAAGCCAGTGACGCTCGCTTCCAGGCTGGATGTTCCGCGCGCGGCAGCGAATTTCCGTGTGTTCGCCGACCTGATCAAGACGGCAGGCCTGGAATCTTTTCAGACCGAAACTCCGGACGGCAAAAACGCGCTCAACTATGCGGTGCGCAAACCCCTGGGCGTCGTTGCCATAATCACTCCGTGGAACCTGCCCTTGTTGCTGTTGACTTGGAAGGTGGCACCGGCCTTGGCCTGCGGCAACACCGTGGTCGTGAAACCCTCCGAGGAAACTCCGGCGAGCGCGACCCTGCTGGCCGAGGCGATCAAGGAAGCTGGGATTCCAGACGGAGTTTATAACGTGGTCCACGGGTTCGGGCCGAACTCGGCGGGCGAATTCCTGACGCAGCATCCCGATGTGAATGCGGTGACCTTCACCGGCGAGTCGCAAACTGGAGCGGCGATCATGAAGACGGTCGCCGCTTCGGTAAAACCGGTATCTTTTGAGCTCGGCGGCAAGAACGCGGCGATCGTGTTCGCCGACTGTGACTTCGAGGAAGCGGTAAACGGAATCAGTGAGGCCGCATTTCTCAATACCGGGCAGGTTTGCTTGTGCGCGGAGCGAGTCTACGTCGAACGCCCGATGTTTGACCGATTTGTCGAGGCGCTGAAGCGCAAGGCAGAGAGTCTGCGGGTGGGAGCACCCCTGGAAAAGACCACGGAGATTGGACCGCTGATTTCATCGCAGCATCGCGAGAAAGTCCTCTCCTATTATGAACTGGCCCGTGCCGAGGGAGGCGCAGTGGTGACCGGCGGCGGCATTCCCGAGTTCGGCAATGTGCTCGACAAAGGTTTCTATGTGCAGCCGACGATCTATACTGGCTTGCCGGAATCGGCGCGCTGCGTGAAGGAGGAAATCTTCGGGCCGGTGTGCCATATCGCTCCTTTCGATACGGAAGAGGAAGCGGTCAGCATGGCGAACGATACGAAGTACGGTTTAGCCGCGTCGATCTGGACGACGAATCTGAAACGAGGCCACCGCGTGGCGCAGCAGATGAATGTAGGCATCACCTGGGTTAATTGCTGGTTCCTGCGTGACCTGCGAACGCCCTTTGGTGGCGTGGGGCTTTCCGGGATCGGACGCGAGGGCGGCATGCATTCCCTGAATTTCTATTCCGAGCTGAACAATATCTGTATTCGTCTGTGAGGGCCGAGCGGAAGCGCAAACATGGGAAAAGTCGAAAGCAAGGTGATTGCGGGGAAGGCGAAGCCGCGGGGCAAGTATCCGCACGTCAAGCGCGCGGGCAATTTCCTCTTCGTGTCGGGGACAAGCGCGCGCCGCGCCGACAACACGATTGCTGGCGCAGACGTTGACGAACTTGGAACGACGCATCTCAATATCCGAGCGCAGACCAAGGCCGTCCTCGAGAACGTTCGTGACATCCTGGGAAGTGTGGGCGCGAAGCTCGACGATGTCGTCGAAGTGACGACCTACCTGGTCAACATGAACGACTTCGCGGGATACAACGAGGTGTACGGCGAGTTCTTCGGCTACGATGGACCGGCTCGCACCACCGTGGCCGTGCATCAGTTGCCGCATCCGCATTTGCTCATCGAAATCCGGGCGATGGCGTACCAACCGGAGAAATAGGAGTTCGCTATGCCTTCCATCAAGAACCTCAAGGCGTTTAACTTTCAGGCTTGGATTGAAGAGAACAAAGAGAAGTTCAAACCGCCGGTGGGAAATGCCCAGGTATGGGAAGACGGAGAAATGATGGTGACCGTTGTCGGAGGTCCGAACCACCGGCGCGACTACCACGACGATCCAACCGAAGAATTTTTCTACCAGTTGAAGGGCAACATTTTTCTGCGCATCATGGAGACTCCGGGTAAGCCGCCGCTCGAGATTCCAATCAAGGAAGGTGAGGTCTTTCTTCTGCCCAAACACATGCGGCATTCGCCCCAGCGTCTGCAGGAGGGCAGCATCGGCGTGGTGGTGGAGATGCCACGGCCGGAGGGCGCTCTGGATGGGTTCGAATGGTATTGCCAGAATTGTCATCAATTGGTGCATCGCGCGGAAGTCAAGCTGAAAAGCATCGTGCGCGATCTGCCGCCGTTGTTTGAGAAGTTTTACAGCAGTGAGAGCCTGCGCAAGTGCAAACACTGTGGAGCGGTTCATCCCGGCAAACAGTAAATGCCAGTCATCGACATCCATAATCACTTCTTTCCCCGCACCTGGCCTGATCTGGCGGCGCGCTACGGCACTCCCAACTGGCCGTGGATTAAGCACACCGAGACTGGGAAAGCGGAGATCATGGTCGGCGATCGTTTTTTTCGCCAGATTTATTCCGCGTGCTGGGATCCCGAGGTTCGGCTCCATGAAATGGACCGGGACGGCATTGAGACGCAGGTGCTCTCGGCCACGCCGGTACTATTCGCGTACGAGCGCCCGGTGGAGCATGCCCTGGATTGTGCGCAATTGTTCAATGACGCCGCGCTGGAACTGTGCGCCCAGGGGAAAGGCCGCCTGAAGTCACTGTGCCAGGTTCCTCTGCAGGATATTGACGCGTCGTGCAAGGAACTGAGCCGCTGCATGCGTGCAGGCCATCTGGGAGTGCAGATTGGCAATCACGTGGGCGAGAAAAATCTCGACGATCCCGGCATTGTGACGTTCCTGCATCACTGCGCCGATGAAGGTGCGGCCGTGCTAGTCCATCCCTGGGACATGCTGGGGACGCAGCGCATGCCCAAATACATGATGCCGTGGACCGTAGGCATGCCCGCCGAGACTCAGTTGGGCATTGTCGCGATGATCTTGGGCGGAGCATTCGACAAATTGCCGTCAAGCCTACGCATCTGCTTCGCGCACGGAGGTGGAAGTTTCGCGTTCTTGCTCGGACGGCTGGAGAATGCCTGGCAGCATCATCCCGTGGCGCACGGTGTTTGCGAGTTGCCGCCCAGCCAGTATTGAATCGCTTCTATGTAGACTCGGCGGTATTCGACGAGCGCTCTCTGCAGTTTCTGGTCGGCACCATGGGAACCGAGCGCGTCCTGCTGGGTTCGGACTATCCGTTTCCATTGGGCGAACATAGGGTGGGGACGCTGATCCGATCGAGTCACCTCACGCCTCAGGCAAAAGCTCTTTTGCTGGGTGGGAACGCGGTCGAGTTTCTCGGTCTCAAGCGCGAGTCGCCCGCGGCCACCGTGGAACGGGCGACTCCCGGGCCTGCCGCCCCCATCGTGCCCCATGGCGAACAGCTAACCTATAGCTCCTATCTCAAGATCCCGGAGTTGCTGAAGTTGCAACATTCGCAGTCTTCACCGCAACATCACGACGAATTGCTGTTCATCATCGTGCATCAGACTTACGAGCTGTGGTTCAAGGAACTGCTGCATGATCTGGATGCAGTGGTCGCGAACCTGAGGGCGGCGGGGACGAATCCCAAGTCACGCGACGAGGTGTATGAAGCGGCGCGACTGCTGCGGCGTTGCACGGAAATCACGCGCGTGCTGGTGGAGCAGTTTACGATCCTTGAAACCATGCTGCCCACGCACTTCCTGGCCTTTCGTGGCAAGCTCGAGCCGGCCAGCGGATTTCAATCGGAACAGTTTCGCGAACTTGAGTTCCTCTGCGGCCTGAAGGACGAGAAAATGTTGCGGTATCACCGGCCCACTCCGGAAGCTCATGCCCTGCTCGAACGGAGGTTGCGTGAGCCTTCGCTGCATGATGTTTTCTTTGATGCTCTGCGGACCATGGGCAAACTGCAGGTCGATAACAATGCGACTGAGCGCGAGCGATTCGACGCGCGGGCCCGGGCGGTCCTCTCTTTGTACCGCGATGAACGCAGCAATCGCGACTGGATTGATGTGTGCGAGCGGCTCACGGAGTTTGATGAACTCGTGGTGAGCTGGAGGTTGCGGCACATTCAACTGGTGGAGCGCGTGATTGGCGTGCGCATGGGAACGGGCGGAAGTGCGGGATCGTCTTACCTGAAACACACGCTGGACAAGAAGTTTTTCCCGGAATTATGGGAGGCGCGGACGCTGCTGACGGAGTAGCCGGGTGCGACTTTCCTCTGGAATCTGACTTCATCCCCTTTTCGCCATGACTGCTAAAGCACGAGACCATTTCGCTGATTGGCGCCGGCCTCAATGGGCCGCTGCTGGCCCTTGGGCCTGGTCAAGCGCGGGTTCCGGGTGGAAATCTACGAGAGGCGGCCGGATATGCGGCGGGTTCGAATGAGCGCTGGGCGGTCGATCAATCTGGCGTTGTCGACCCGCGGGATTCACGCGCTCACCGAGGCGGGATTGTGGAACGAGATGCGGAAGATCATCATTCCCGATGAAGGGAAGGATGATGCACTCGGCCACATCCGAGCTCACGTTTCAGCCGTATGGGAAGGATGAGGCTGAAGTCATCAATTCGATTTCCCGCGCCGAATTGAATATTGCGCTGATGAATGCCGCAGAAGAGCACGGTGTGAAGATCCATTTTCAACAGCGCTGCACCGGCATCGATCTCAAGACGGGAACGCTTCAATTTCGCGATGAGCGAACCGGGGAGGACCGAAGGCTTGAGGCCAGTGTGGCGATCGGGTGTGATGGGTCGGCATCGGCGATTCGTGGCGAAATGATGAAGCTGAGCCGCTTCAACTTCTCGCAACAGTATCTCGACTATGGATACAAGGAACTCACGATTCCCGCCGCACCCGGCGGAAAGCATGTTCTGGAAACGAACGCTCTTCACATCTGGCCGCGAGGCAACTACATGCTGATCGCGCTGCCCAATGTTGATGGGACGTTTGCCTGCATTCTGTTTCTGCCATTTGAGGGGACGGACAGCTTTGCCCAATTGGACTACGCCTTCCGCGGTGATCAAGTTCTTCCAGTCGCGGTTTCCAGATGCGATTCCGCTCATGCCGGAACTCGCTGACAACTTTTTCGCCAATCCTACCGGTGCCATGGTGACCATCAAATGCTCGCCTTGGCATGTTGGTGGGCGAGTTCTGCTGCTGGGAGACGCGGCGCATGCGATCGTTCCTTTCTTCGGGCAGGGAATCAATTGCGGTTTTGAAGATTGCACCTGCCTGCTGGAATTGCTCGACCGGCACGGCGCAGACTGGGAACGGGTCTTCAGCGAGTTCGAACAAGCTCGGAAAGCCAACACCGATGCGATCGCCGACCTGGCGGTCGAGAATTTTGTGGAGATGAGAGATCGTGTCGCCGACCCGCGGTTTCTATTTCGCAAGAAGGTTGAGCTGGCATTGGAGGCGAAATATCCGCAGCTTTTTGTCCCAAGTACGCGATGGTGACGTTTCATCGCATCCCGTACGCCACTGCCCTGAAACGAGGGCAAGTGCAGGACCGCATGCTGACGGAACTCTGTGATCCGATCGAGCGCGTGGAAGATCTCGACTGGAGCAAAGCCGACAGGTTGATTCACAGCGAACTCACGCCGCTGGAGTTGGTTTCGTGACCGGCCCACCGTTTCAATCCAGCGAAGAGTTTGCAGCTGGCATTGGATGCCCGCGACCCCCTGGCGCATTTTCGTGAGCGCTTCTGTCTTCCAAAAACCAAGAGCGGAAACGCCTGCATTTATCTTGTGCGGGCACTCGCTCGGGCTGCAACCGAAGACTGCGAGTTCTTACCTTGAGCAGGAACTGCAAGCATGGGCGCAACTCGGCGTGGAAGGACACTTCCACGCGAAGAACCCTTGGATGCCCTATCACCGGCTGCTGACCCAGCAGACCGCGGCGTTGGTCGGAGCGCAGCTGGACGAAGTCGTGGTGATGAATTCACTCGACCGTGAATCTGCACCTCATGATGGCGTCGTTCTACCGTCCCACGGCGGAAAGACACAAGATTCTGGTCGAACGCGGAGCTTTTCCCTCCGATCAATATGCGGTGAAGCTCACAAATCCGCTTTCATGGATTTGATCCTGCGTCATCGCTGCTCGAGCTGACGCCTCGTGCCGGCGAGTCTTGCATGCGGGATGAAGATATCGAATCACTGATCGACCGCGAAGGCGATTCGATTGCCCTGATCCTGCTGGGCGGAGTGAACTACGCCACGGGCCAAGCCTTCGACATCGCGGGAATCACCAAGGCCGGGCAACGAAAGGGATGCGTCGTGGGATTTGATCTGGCCCATGCCGCTGGAAATATTCCGCTGCGGCTTCACGACTGGGGGCCGGATTTCGCGGTGTGGTGCAGTTACAAATATCTGAATGGCGGGCCGGGATGCGTTGCAGGATGTTTTGTGCACGAGCGCCACGCACGCTCGCAGCAACTGCCGCGTTTCGCCGGGTGGTGGGGGCACGACGAAAAGACGCGGTTCCAGATGGGGCCGGACTTTCACCCAATGGCGGGAGCGGAAGGCTGGCAATTGAGCAATCCTCCGATTCTGGCGTTGGCAGCACTGCGCGCCTCGATGGAGATTTTTTTCGAGGCTGGCCTGGAACGTTTGCGCGCCAAAAGCGTTGCACTTACGGGGTATATGGAGTTTCTGCTCGACCAGCAGGGCTCCAAGAAGTTTTCCATCATCACGCCCCGCGAACCGGAGCGAAGAGGCGCCCAACTTTCCATTCGATTGTCCGGCCAAGGACGCAAGCTGTGCGACCGATTGGCCGCCGCGGGAGTGATCGGAGACTGGCGCGAACCGGACACTTTCCGAGTCGCCGCAGTGCCGCTATACAACTCATATCAGGATGTTTACCGTTTTGTGCAGCATTTTTCTGCGGCCCTTTAGTAAGCCAATCCACCCCACCTCCGTCTGCTTGCCTTGATTACGTCGGTAACACATTTGCGGGTTCC
Organism: uncultured Acidobacteriota bacterium; assembly: GCA_963709865.1. Lineage (GTDB taxonomy): Bacteria > Acidobacteriota > Terriglobia > Terriglobales > Acidobacteriaceae > Sulfotelmatobacter. The sequence continues at coordinate 63,224 of CAVPXW010000014.1, read as the reverse complement.
CCCGAACATACAATTTGGTACGTGGGAACTTCTCCGCTCCAGCACGCCCGGAAGTGGACGGCCATCGTGTGCGCCGTGGTGTGCGCTCATGTCGTGCTGTCGCTTCTGGCGCCACGCGGATTTGCTCTCACCGCCTTTGGCGACATCCTGCAAAATCTCGTCCTGCTTTGCGCCACGGTCGCAGTTCTCGCCAACGTGAGAACGGCTTCCCCCAAGGCCCGGCTATTCTGGGCGCTCATGGGTCTTGGCCTGGGGATGTGGCTGGCCTCGCAGGTCATGTGGACGTATTTCGAAGTCTACCTGCGTCACGAGGCGCCGAATCCCTTTGTTGGGGATGTAATTCTCTTTCTGCATATTGTTCCGATGATGGCTGCGGTGGCAATCCAACCGCACGTGCAACAGGATGATCGCTCGATACGAGTCGGAACTCTCGATTTCGCGCTTTTGCTGACGTGGTGGCTGTTTCTATATCTCTTTGTCGTCATCCCGTGGCAGTATGTGCACCCCGCGGAGACGGTATACGGCAGGAGCTTTGACCTGCTCTATGTCAGCGAAGAACTTGTGCTGGCGGCGGGCCTGGTCCTGGTGTGGCGGCGGAGCCGGGGAGCATGGCGCAGCATCTACTTCCATTTGTGCGGCGCAACCCTGCTCTATTGCGTCGCGTCGCTCATGGCCAGCGAGGCCATCGATTTGCACCTCTATTACACGGGCAGCCTGTTTGATGTTCCGCTGGTGGCGGGAATGGCGTGGTTTGTCCGCATTGGGTTCCTGGCTCGCGAGGCCGCAACACAGAATCCCGTGGAGGAGCCTCCCACCCGCAGTTACGGAATTTGGAAAGCGCGTCTCGCCATGGTGGCCGTGTTCATCACTCCATTAATGGTGGCATGGGCGGAATTCGGCGGAGATGCACCGCAGAACGTTCGCACCTACCGGCTCCTTCTGACCGTGGCAGTCATGCTGGTGATGGGCGCGCTGGTGTTTCTGAAGCAACATTTGCTGGATCAGGAATTCCTCAGTCTGCTGCGACTGTCGCGGCACAATCTGGATGAAATGTGCCGGCTCAAGGATGAACTGGAAAACAAGGAACATTCCCTGCGATGGCACGGCCTGGAGTTGCAGCGGAAGAATCTGGAGCTGCAGGAAATTTCGTTCACCGATGTGCTGACCGGAGTGTGGAACCGTCGCTATCTGGAAGAGATTCTCACGGCCGAGGCCGGCCAGGTCCTGCGAAACTACCAGCGCGCGCGCGGCAGTGACATCCGGAAGATGGATCATCGCGATCTGGTCTTCATCATGGTCGACATGGATTTCTTCAAAGAAGTGAATGACCGCTATGGCCATCCCGCGGGAGACCGGCTGCTGCAGTTGGTTGCGCAACGGCTATCGACCGTGGTGCGCAAGTCGGACGTGCTGGTGCGCTGGGGCGGAGAAGAATTTCTGATCATGAGCCGTTCCACCGATCCGTCGGGGACTCCGGCATTCTGCAGCCGCGTTCTGGAGGTCATCGCATCAGAGCCCTTCGATCTTGGCCACGGAATCACGGTGAGAAAGACCTGCTCCGTGGGCTGGGCAGCATATCCCTGGAGCCGCGGTGCGTTCGAAGCACTTTGTGCGGAGGAGTCGATTGCTCTGGCGGACGCGGCCCTGTACCGGGCCAAGGCTCTGGGCAGAAATCAAGGCGTGGGCATCGTGGCTACCGATGCCGCCAGCCAAAATGCCGCGGGCATTGATCTTGGATCAGTGCGGGAAGGCAATCCTCCGCTCGCGCGGTTGATCAAAACCGAGTGCCCGGCTCAGGGTACTGCACAGGTGTCGGAACTTGAAGCCGCGGATACTGTCGACAAGCCCCTCGTATAAATTCGACTCCTGAGTATTCCACTCCACCGGGTCTCCGCCTTCTTCAACCCCAGACGCTTGACCTGTGAGAGCGCGTTGACTACATTGAGTAGCCGGCTGCACGGCTGCCGAGGCACAACTCCTAATGAACGCAAAAAATCCTTCGCGCAAGACCGGCCTTCGTCAGAAGGCGCAACTCATGTCCGCATCTGAAATCGAGCGCACGCTGGTGCGATTGGCGTACGAGATCGTGGAAAAAAATGGCGGGGTCGATGGTCTGGGGCTGGTGGGGATTCGACGCCGCGGAGTTCCGATCGCGGAACGGCTGGGCAAGATCATCACCCGCATCGAGAACGCCAAGGTGCCCGTGGGGACTTTGGATATCACGTTTTACCGCGACGATCTTTCGACGCTAGGACCCAAGCCGGTCGTGCAGGAAAAAGAGATTGGGTTTGAGATCGAGGACAAGAACATTGTGCTGGTCGATGACGTTCTCTTTACCGGGCGCACGACTCGGGCGGCGCTGGATGCGCTTTTTTCCCACGGCAGGCCGCGGCGGGTGCAACTGTGCGTGCTGATTGACCGCGGACATCGGGAAATTCCCGTCGAGGCGACCTTCGTGGGACGCAATGTGCAAACCACGACGAACGAAGTAATTGAGGTCAAGCTGACCGAGATCGATGATGCGGAGAAAGTTCTGCTGATGGAGAAATAGAGCGTCCACAGCACCGGGATCGACAGAACAGAAGGACGGTGGCGTTGAGCCACCGTCCTTTCTCGTTGGAAGGCGCAATTTGCTACGCGATCCGCGTGCAGACCGCCTTGGTTTGGGTGTAGAGGTTGAGAACATCGTGCCCCATCTCGCGGCCCCAGCCGGACTGCTTGTAGCCTCCGAACGGCAACGCCGCGTCGAAGATGTTGTAGCAGTTGATCCAGACGGTGCCAGCGCGCAGTTGTTCCGCCATGCGATGCGCCTTGCCGATGTCGCGCGTCCAGACGGCGGCCGCCAGGCCGTAGTCGCTGTTGTTGGCGCGAGGAACGATTTCTTCCGGATCGGTGAATGGCATCGCCGTCACGACCGGTCCGAAGATTTCTTCCCGCACGACTTTCATGTTTTCTTGCGTGTTCACGAGCACTGTGGGTTCGACGAAGTATCCGCGGTCACCGGCCTTGTGGCCGCCGGCCACAGCCTTTGCGCCTTCGGAGAATCCGGCTTCCAGGTATCCGCAAACGCGATTCATTTGCTCTTCTGAGACCAGCGGGCCCATCTGGGAATCAGGATCAAGGCCAGATCCGACCTTAATTTTCCGGGCATGCTCCGCGACTCCTTCCACGACCTGGTCGTAAATCGATTTCTCGACGTACAACCGTGAACCCGCGCAGCAGCACTGCCCGTGGTTGAAGAAGATGGCGCTGGCGGAGCCAGGGATCGCGGTCTCGAGATCGGCGTCCTTAAACACGACGTTCGGAGACTTCCCCCCTAACTCCAGCGACACTTTCTTGAGGTTGCCGGCGGCGGCGTGGACGATCAGCTTGCCGACTTCCGTGGAACCGGTGAAGGCAATCTTGTCGACGTCGGGATGAGCGGCCAGCGCGGCCCCCGCCGTTTCGCCATAGCCGGGGACAATGTTGACCACGCCTTCGGGGAAGCCGGCTTCCATGATCAGATCGCCGAGACGCAGCGCGGAGAGCGGGGTTTGCTCTGCGGGCTTCAACACCACCGTGCAGCCCGTGGCCAGCGCGGGACCAAGTTTCCACGCGGCCATCAGAAGCGGGAAATTCCAGGGAATGATTTGTCCCACCACTCCGACTGGCTCGCGCAGCGTGTACGCCAGATACTTCGCGCCGGGCGTGTATGGAACCGAGAGAGGGATTGTGTTGCCTTCGATCTTCGTGGCCCATCCCGCCATGTAGCGGAAGAGGTCGACTGCGAGCGGAACGTCGGCGGCCTTGGCAATGTTGAGGGGCTTGCCGTTATCGAGGCTCTCGATGTAGCCGAACTCCTCGGTATGCTGCTCGAGCAGGTCGGCCAGCTTCCAGATCAGGCGTCCACGCTCCGACGCGGTCATCCGGCGCCAGGGACCATTATCAAAGGCGTTGCGAGCAGCTTTTACGGCCTGATCAATGTCTTCGCGATCGCCTTCCGCGACCTGAGCGAGAACCTCGCCGGTGGCGGGATTATAGGTAGGAAAGGTTTTTCCGGAGGCGGCGTTGACCCACCTGCCGTTGATCAACATCTTTCGTGGTTTGTCGATGAACTCCGCAACTTGCGGATGAATTTGGGGGGAAACTGCAATGCCCATACGTCCTCCTTGTTCGAACCGATGCCTGCAAGCGAGAATGATGCCGGGCGAATGAAGGCGACCGGGGTATGCTAGCTCCGGGCCGGGACAAATGCAATGGCGATCCGACGGGTTGGCTCGGATTGACCGGCGTCGGAGAATCTTCTGCAATGCATGCGACGAAACGACCACGGGTTAAGATCTGTTGTATCTCAAGCTATGAAGAGGCGACGCTCGCCATTGAGTACGGGGCTGCCGCCCTGGGCCTGGTTTCCGCCATGCCCAGTGGCCCCGGAGTGATCTCGGAAGAGCGCATTGCTGAAATTACAGCCCGGGTGCCGCCAGGGGTGGCCACGTTCTTGCTTACCTCCCGGCAGGATTCGGCGGGCATTATCGAGCAGCAGCGCCGCTGCCGGACCAACACGATTCAGATTGTGGATCGCCTGTCGCTCGGTTCTTATGATGATTTGCGCAGGGCGCTGCCGGGCATTTCGATTGTGCAGGTCATACATGTCGTGGGAGAGGAGTCAGTGGAGGACGCGGTCCTCGTCGCAGAGCAGGTTGACGCGATCTTGCTGGATTCTGGAAATCCAGCTCTGGCCACGAAAGTGTTGGGCGGAACCGGCCGGCGGCACGATTGGACTCTGAGCCGCAGGATCCGGGAACAGATCGCGATTCCGCTCTTCCTGGCCGGAGGCCTGAAGCCGGAAAACGTGCGGCAAGCGGTGGAGGAAGTCGGGCCCTTCGCGCTCGATGTTTGCACGGGCGTCCGCAGCGACGGAAAGCTGGACCCAGAAAAATTGCGCGCTCTGTTTACAAGCCTGAATCCAGTCGACGTCTGAAGCGCGCACTATTCGCCGTACGGAACCCAGATGTTCTTCACCTGGGTGGCGTGCTCGAGAAACCAGCGGCCTTCCGCTATTTTCGGGTTGAACCAGTCGATGGCGCGGCCTTCGTTGGTCCACACTTGCTTCAGGTTCCCGATGGACATCGCCTTCGCAGCCGCGACCGTGGCTTCGTCTCCGTAACACCAAATGCCATCGACGTCGTCGTGTTCCGCCAGCGTCTTCAACAGCTGCGAGGCGTAACCGGTCACAATGTTGACCGCCCCGCCGGGCAGGTCACTGGTATCGAATAACTGGTAGAGGTCACCCGTCACTAGCGGGTACCTCTCGGAAGGAACCGCAATCACCGTGTTGCCTGCGGCCAGAAGCGGCAGCACCAGGGACAGGAAACCCAGCAGCGGCGCTTCCGTCGGGCAAATCACACCAACGGTTCCAATCGCCTCATTCATTGCAATTGCAATGCTGCGCATCGGAGGACTGTGTACCGCGCCGTCGAACTTGTCGGCCCACGCCGCATACGAAAAGATGCGCTCGATGCCCAGGCCAACTTCCTCGGTGGCGCGCTTCTCGCCCACGGCCGCCGCGAGCCGGTGCACGATCTCGCTCTGGCGCTGGGCAAGGTTCTCAGCGCAGTAATACAGCACCTGCGCCCGATTGTGCGCCGTAGCCTTTGCCCATGATTCAGCCTTGCGAGCCGCCTCCACGGCGTTGCGAATATCTTTACGATTACCCAGGGGAGCCTCGCCCAACAGGCGCCCGTCAGGCGCGCGCACTTCCATGCTGTAGCCAGAGTCGGGACGCGCCTGCTTGCCGCCAATATAGAGCTTAATCGTGCGGTCGATCGCGGGCGTGCCGGCCTCGGGCGGTCCTTCTACAGGCGCGGCAACTTGTGCGGCGGCGGGAGCTTTCGCGGCGGGCAGTGTCGGAGCATGCTGGAACCATGCGGGCTCCATGTACTCGAGTAAACCCTCGCGGCCACCTTCGCGCCCGTATCCGCTCTCGCGGTATCCGCCAAAGCCGCAGGCCGCATCGAAAAGATTCGTGCAATTCACCCACACCACTCCGGCCTTCAGTTGCGCCGCTACCTGCAGTGCTACGTTGATGTTCTCGCTCCAAACGCACGATGCCAGGCCATAAACCGTATTGTTGGCCAACTCAACCGCTTCCTTCGGAGTACGGAAAGTCATGGCTGCAAGAACCGGACCGAAGATTTCCTGCTGCGCGACAATCGACGTGGGATGCACATTGCTCAGCAGCGTCGGCGGGTAATAGAAACCGCGCGAGGGTAACGCGACCTGCGGTTGCCAGCAACTGGCGCCCTCCGCGATGCCCTGCGCGACCATGCGCTGAATCCGCTCCAGTTGCACTTGCGCAACAATTGCGCCGATATCGATCGCTTTGTCCAGAGGCGGACCGATGCGCAGGTTGCTCATGCGGTCGCGAATCTTCGCCATCAACGGCTCCGCAATGCTTTCCTGCATCAGCAGGCGCGAGCCCGCGCAGCAGACCTGTCCCTGGTTGAACCAGATTCCGTCAACCAGACCTTCGACTGCACTGTCGAGGTCGGCATCTTCGAAAATGATGAACGGAGATTTTCCTCCCAGTTCGAGCGAGAGTCGTTTGTGGCTGGAGGCGGTCGCACTGCGAATCGCGCGTCCCACTTCGGTCGATCCGGTAAACGCAATCTTGTCGACGTCGGGATGCTTTACCAATGCCTCGCCGGTCGAGCCATCTCCAGTCACGATGTTGACGACTCCCGCCGGCAAGCCTGCTTCCTGGCAAAGTTCCGCGAATGCGAGTGCGGTGAGGGGAGTAAACTCGGCAGGCTTCAAGATCACCGTGTTTCCTGTCGCCAGCGCAGGCGCAATCTTCCACGCCAACATGAGAAGCGGAAAATTCCACGGAATGATCTGCCCAACGACCCCGCACGGTTCATAGTCAGGGAATTCCTGCTCGAGCAATTGCGCCCAACCTGCGTGGTAGTAGAAATGCCGCGCTACCAGCGGAATGTCGATGTCGCGGCTCTCGCGGATGGGCTTGCCGTTGTCCATGGTTTCCAGAACCGCGAGCAGGCGGGAATGTTTTTGCACCAGCCGCGCGAGTGCGTAGAGATAACGCGCTCGCGCATGCGGAGTCAGGGCGCGCCATTTTGGAGAGGCGGCGCGCGCCGCCCGAACGGCAGAGTCAATGTCAGCGGCCCCGCCTTGAGCGACGGCAGCCAGTTTCTCGCCGTTGGACGGATCGAACGTGTCGAGATATTCTCCAGCCGCGGGCGGTTGCCATGCTCCACCGATGAAGAGGCCAAACTGCCGGCCGTGGCGGTCCAGCCACGCCCCCGCTTCTTTGGGGTCTTCCGGTGCGGGTCCGTACTCCATGCTGACGAATTTTTCGGCAATGCTCATTGGGCTCGGCTCGCTTCTTCTGGTTCGATGACAGCGCCTACGCAATCGGATGATGATACTCGGCGGAGTAGCGTCCGGTTGCTTGATGCTCCAGTTGCCGCTCGATGTCTCCCAGCAATCCGCTCGCGCCGAAGCGGAACAGCTCTGCGCGCGTCCACGGCAGGCCGAGTTCTTCTTTCATCATGGCCAGCCAGTCGATCGACTGCTTGGCAGTACGGATCCCCCCCGCCGGCTTGAAGCCAACCGCCATTCCGGTCTGCTGCGCGTATTCGCGGATGGCACGAACCATGACCAGGCTCACCGGAAGCGTGGCGTTCGTCGGTTCCTTACCCGTCGACGTCTTGATGAAATCTGCGCCCGCCATCATGGCGACAAAGCTGGCACGCGCCACGTTGCGGAACGTCAGCAGATCTCCCGTGCCCAGGATGACCTTCATATGCGCCGCTCCGCAGGCCTGCTTGAACGCCGCGACTTCGTCGTAAAGCGCTTGCCAGCGTCCGCCAAAAACATGGGCGCGCGTGATGACGACATCGATCTCGTGCGCTCCCGCTTCTACCGACCGGCGAATCTCAGCGACTCGCTCGGCGAGCGGCGACAGGCCGGCGGGAAACCCGGTCGAGACAGCTGCAACGTGAACGCCGCTTCCCTCCAGGGCATTCAACGCGGTTTCGATGAAAGTGTGATAGACGCAAACCGCGCCCACCTTAATGCCGAGCTCCTCGATCCCGAGCTTCTGCACAAGCTCTTGCTGGATCGGCTGCCGCGCCTTCGCGCATAGCCGCCGCACGCGCTCATCGGTGTCGTCGCCGGAGAGTGTAGTCAGGTCCATGCAAGTGATCGCGCGCAGAAGCCATGCGGCCTGCCATTCTTTCTTCACGGTTCGGCGCGCCACCTGCGTCTGGGCGCGGCGTTCTACGGCGCTCGTGTTCACCCGAACTTCCTGCACCCAATTCAGATCGAGAGGGATACCCAAGTTGGAAAGCAGAGGACGTCCGCCGAGCGTGGCGACCGTGTTCGACGCGTGCGGGCCACTGGATGCAACCTCACCTCCTGAGTTACGCGCGAGGCTGGAGTAGTCACGATCGATCGACATTGCAGTGCCTTCTATCGTTCTTTGAGAGCGAGCCCGCGAGCCCCGAGCACAGCCGGTTCTCTTGAGTTGCAATTGTACGGCAGGCAATCTTGCAACGTCGAATTCGGTTGCCCGCGCCCACCTTCCGGGCATCCACCGGCAAGAAATGGCCCAGAATTATCGGCAAGGGTTTACAATGACGCACGATTCTGCGGTCTCTGCGAAAGCATTTTTTGCTCTTTTCACGGTACATGAGTTTTCCCTATGCCCAGGAATACAATCTCCGCCAAAATGCGGAAAAAGCTGGAGCGAGCGGCACTCAAGGTGATGAAGAATGCGCATGCCCCGTACTCCAGGTTTCGTGTCGGCGCGGCGATCCTGCTGACGAACGGCAAAATGTTTTCCGGCTGTAATGTGGAGAACTCCTCCTATGGGATGACCAACTGCGCGGAGCGGACCGCGATTTTCTCCGCCGTCGCCCAGTTGGGTCCAAAGATTGAGATTCAGGCGGTTGCCCTCGCCAACGATCAGGGGGTTGCTTGTTCGCCGTGCGGGGCGTGCCGCCAGGTGATTTTTGAATTCGGCCCCGACGCGACCATTTTTTTTCAGGGCGCCACCGGTCCCAAGCAGGCGCACATCACTGAACTCCTTCCGGAAGGATTCCGCTTACAGTGAGCCAACCCACGCTGCCGCAGACGTTCCGTGCGATTGATGTAATCCGCAAGAAAAGGGACGGCGTTGAACTGGCGCGGGCCGAGATCGAAGGCCTGGTGAACTCCTATACCAAAGGGGAGATTCCCGATTACCAGGTTTCGGCCTGGCTGATGGCGGTCGTATTAAAGGGTATGACCCGCCCCGAAACCGCCGCCCTGACGGATGCGATGCTGCACTCGGGCGATGTGCTCGATCTCTCTTCGTTGCAGGCACGAAAGGTTGATAAGCATTCGACGGGCGGCGTCGGCGACAAGACTTCTCTGGTGCTGGCTCCTCTGGCCGCTGCGGCCGGGGTTGTAGTTCCAATGATCAGCGGTCGCGGCCTGGGGCACACCGGTGGAACGCTCGACAAATTGGAGGCCATTCCTGGCTTCAACGTGAATCTTCCCGTCGCAGAATTTCGGCGCGTGCTCGAAGTCTGTGGCTGCGCAATGATCGGGCAGACTGCGGAAATCGCGCCCGCTGATCGCAAGCTGTACGCACTGCGCGACGTAACCGGCACGGTCGAGAGTCCCTATCTGATTTGCGCGTCGATCATGAGCAAGAAGCTGGCCGAGGGAATTGATGCTTTGGTGCTCGATGTGAAGACCGGATCCGGCGCCTTCATGAAAAGCGAGAAGGACGCGGTTTTCCTCGCCGAGTTGATGGTTGAGACCGGGGAGCGGATGGGCAAACAGGTTGTCGCTCTGATCACGGATATGGATCAGCCATTGGGCAACATGATTGGCAACGCATTGGAAGTGGTTGAGGTTGTGGAAGTGTTGCGCGGCGGCGGCCCGCAAGACTTGCGCGAACTTTGCCTGGAATTGGCAGGATGGATGCTGCATGTTGGCGGCGCGTCCCACTCGGTTGCAGAAGGGAAGCACCAGAGCGCCAAACTGATCTCTTCGGGTGAGGCGCTGAAGAAGTTTCGGCAGATGGTAGAACTGCAGGGCGGGGATGCGCGGGTCATCGACGACGCCAGTCGCCTGCCCCAGGCGCAGCACACCATGCAGGTTGCAAGCGCCAAGGCCGGATATCTTGCCGCTATGCAGTGCGAGCAGATTGGCACCGCTTGCGTAATTCTCGGCGGCGGGCGCGAACGCAAGGAAGATTCTGTGGATCCCTCCGTAGGGATTGTGCTGCACAAGAAAGTCGGAGATGGGGTCGTTGCTGGCGAGCCTCTCGCCACGATTTACTACAATGCCGAGGAGCGCGCGGTACAGGCCCGGCAACTGATGGAGGCGGCTTGCGACGTCACCGACGCCGCACCATCGACAAAACGGCCGCTAATCCACAAGGTCATCGGAAAGTCTGGGGAGAAGATCTGAATGGGACGATTCACGGGAATTCTCGGTCTGTTGACAATGCTCGGGTTTGCCTACGTTTTCTCCACGAATCGTCGCGCCATTCGATTGAAAACCGTGGCGTGGGGATTGGGCTTGCAGTTTGTCTTCGCGATTTTCGTGCTCAGAATTGACGCCGGGCGGATTGTGTTCCAGAAAGCTGGAGACGCCGTAACCAGGCTGCTGAGTTACGCCTACGCGGGATCCCACTTCGTCTTCGGCGACCTGGCTAAGCCGGGATCGCAACTCGGATACTTTGCTTTCGGAGTGTTGCCTACCGTCATCTTCATCGCCGCATTTTTCGCCGTGCTCTACCACTTCGGGATCATGCAGATCATCATCAAGATTTTTGCCTGGGTCATGACTCGTGTCATGGGAGCAAGCGGCGCGGAATCCTTGAATGTAGCGGCCAGCATTTTTATGGGGCAAACTGAAGCGCCCCTCACCATCCGTCCGTTTTTGCCGGACCTGACGCGGTCGGAGTTGATGACCGTGATGACCAGCGGCATGGCGCATGTTTCCGGCGGAATCATGGCGGCTTACATCTCGTTCGGTATTGACCCGAAACACCTGCTGAGCGCAGTCATCATGACAGCCCCTGGCACGCTGCTGATGGCGAAGATGCTCGTGCCAGAGACCGAACAGGCAAAAACCGCCGGACGAGTCGTCATGAGCGCCGAGGAAGAAAAGACCGAGAAGGAAGAGAATCTGCTCGGCGCAATTTCGCGCGGGACAACCGATGGCCTGCACCTGGCGCTCAACATCGCCGCAATGTTGATTTCGTTCTTGGCACTGATTGCTCTTGTCAACGGCATCTTCGGCGGCATTCACAACCACCTGGCTTGGTTTCCAGAGAGCTTAGAGCGCGTGTTTGGCGTTATCTTCGCGCCCGTGGCCTGGGTGATCGGTGTTCCGCGGCACGACTGCCGCGTCATCGGCAACCTGCTTGGCACACGCATGGTGTTGAACGAATTGGTGGCGTTTTCTATGCTCGGGCCGCAAAGGGCGGTACTCGATCCTCGGTCGTTCACGATTGCCACTTTTGCGCTTTGCGGCTTCGCAAATCTCAGCTCGATCGGAATCCAGATCGGCGGCATTGGCGCCTTGGCGCCGAACAAGCGAGGCGAGTTGGCTCGACTGGGCGTCCGCGCGATGCTGGCGGGAACCATGGCCAATCTGATGTCCGCCTCAATTGCCGGCATGCTGCTCTAGACTTCATGTGTTCAGTTCGCGATCAGCCATTCGCGTGCGCGACCAGCAGAATTGCGAGCCCGTAGAAAACAAACATGAGCCCAAGATAGACCTTCGCGCTGGTTCCTGAGCCCGCGAATTCTTTCCACGCCAAGACTCCCCAGAGTGCCGCGACCATTGGCGCCGATTGGCCGATCGCGTAGGAGATAGCGAAGGTAGTCGCTTTTCCGGCCACAACATTGAAGACGGTTCCCGTACCCCAGATCACGCCGCCGAGCAAGCCGAGCAGATGTCCCGACGCCGGAGCGGTGAAGAATCCGCCGAAGCCGACGGGTTCCCCGGCGAGCGGTTTCTTCATGAAATAAAGATTCCAGATAAAACACGAGAGCAGCGCGCCCAGCGTGAGAAACACCACGGAACTGTACGGAGTCAGCGCGTTTCCGCGGGTCGTGCCGTAGGTCGTGAACGGACTCCACAACCCCATCAGGACGCCCGACACGACGCAGGTGACAATACTTTTTTTCGAAATGGAGTGTCCGGAACTCGCCAGGCTTCCGTAGGCTTTCCCGTCGAGCACGACGGCAACGAGAGCGCATACCACGCCCCCGGCCAAAAGCAGGCCGCTGCCTTTGGGCTGCAGGATAAAGTTCAGCACCACGCCTACCACGAGCGCGATTCCAATCGAAACCGGGAAGGCCACCGCAAGCCCCGCCATGTCGATGGCGGCCACCAGCAGCAGATTTGCCAGATTGAAAATCGCCCCGCCGACGAGCGTGGAGACAATGTTCAGAGTGTCCGCGGCCTGGACGTTAGTCGCGAAACTGTTGGAGTCGTGGCCACTGCTCCCCATTGTGAAGGCGAGGATCAGAGAAATCAGAAAAATGCCGATCGCGTAGTCCCAATAGAAAAGTTCGAAACGATAGTTCTTGACGCCCTTGTAGGTGTTGGCCCAGGAACCCCAGCAGATGGCGCTGGTGATCATCATCAACAACGCAATCGTCAGACTCGGCGGCGTGAACATCGCGGTCTCCCTTGGAAAACGAGTAACTGTACACTTCTTTGCAGGAAGGCCACAAGTTCAGAGATGAGCCCAGCGAGTTCTAGCCATTCACCTGGGCATACGTCGCTCGTCGCAGGAATTCCCCCTGCCCCGCGCGTCCGAGGAATTTTTCCCCTTCCACCACGACTCGGCCCCGCGAAAAAACGATGTCCGGCATGCCCGTGACCTGGATCCCTTCGAACATTGAATAATCGACCCGCATGTGGTGAGTCTTGGCGCTGATGGTGTGCTTGCGTTGCGGATCGAAGATGACAAGGTCCGCATCGCTTCCGACGGCAATCGTTCCTTTCCGCGGATACAGGCCAAACAGTTTGGCGGGAGTGGTCGATACCAGTTCCACGAATCGGTTCACGCTGAAGCGACCACTCGCCACTCCGCCGGAGTAGATCAGGCTCAGGCGATGCTCTACCCCAGGCCCTCCATTGGGGATTTTCGTGAAATCGTCTCGACCCATTTCTTTTTGTTCTTTAAAACAAAACGGGCAGTGGTCGGTCGAGACAACTTGCAGATGATCGTGCTTGAGGCCATTCCAGAGTTTTTCCTGGTGCCATTTCTCCCGCAGCGGCGGAGTGAAAACATACTTCGCGCCTTCAAAACCGGGTGCATCCATGTTCTCAAGGGAGAGGTAGAGGTACTGCGGGCACGTCTCAGCGTAGACGGGAAGTCCGCGGTCGCGGGCCTCGCGAATTTTCTCGAGCGCATCATTACAACTCAAGTGGACGATGTAGATAGGAGCGCCCGCCATCTCGGCCAGTGCGATCGCTCGTCCCACGGCCTCGGCCTCCGCAGTAGTAGGGCGAGTGAGGGCATGATACTTGGGAGCGCGCTTTCCCTCGGCCAAAGCCTGTTGCACGATGACGTCAATCGCGCTCCCGTTCTCCGCATGCATGCAAACCATCCCGCCGTTTTTTGCGGTGGCTTGCAGCGCCTTGAAGATGCTGCCATCGTCGAGCATGAAAACGCCCGGATAGGCCATGAAAAGTTTGAAGCTGGTTACACCTTCGCGCACCAGTTCGTTCATTTCCGAAAGTTGTCCGCCCGACACATCGGTCACGATGCAGTGAAACGCATAGTCACACACGGCTTTGCTCGAGGCCTTGCTCATCCATGTGTCGAAGGCCTGGCGCAGGGGCTGGCCTTTGTATTGAATCGCGAAGTCGATCAGCGTCGTCGTCCCGCCGAATGCGGCGGCCCGCGTGCCGGTCTCGAAATCGTCGGCGCTCGTCGTGCCGCCGAAGGGCATGTCGAGGTGAGTATGAACGTCGATTCCGCCGGGGAGGACGAGTTTGCCCGATGCGTCCAGAATCTTGGTGGCGTTTTGCGCCGGTAGATCCGTTCCAACGGCGGTAATTTTGCCATTGGCAATGGCGATGTCCGCTGTATATGTATCCGCGGCTGTCACGACGGAACCGTTTCTGATGATCGTGTCGAAACCCATCGAGTCCTCCGCCGGCTCAACGCCGCACCTCTGGCCGGGATGAGAAAAGAATTCTATGCTACACTGCCGCACTTTAGTTCTTCACCTCAGCTGTTTATCATCGATTCCTCATAATTTCCTGCGAAAGGGACCGGCCATGCAATTCGGGATCACGCTGAAACCTGACATCTCCGTCGAACGCATCGTGGGCCTGACGCGGCAGGCGGAGAGCGCCGGATTCGAATACGGCTGGATTTTCGATTCCCACGTTTTGTGGAAGGAGCCGTACCCCCTCCTGACGCTGATGGCAACGAACACAAAGCGCATGCGCCTGGGGACGTGCGTTACGAATCCCGCGACCCGCGACCTGACCGTGACCGCCAGCTTGTTTGCAACATTGAATCTGATTTCGGGTGGACGGATGGAACTCGGCATCGGCCGCGGCGACAGCTCACGACGCGTGATGGGCAAGAAGCCCGTAAGCTGGTCACAGTTGGAAGCTGCGGTGGCAGAGTTCCGCGATCTCACCTCTGGCAAGGAGGTGCAACACGACGGTCAACCTACGCGCCTCAGCTGGGCGAAGGGTTCTCCGCGAGTTTGGATCGCAGGATACGGCCCGAAGGTGCTGCACATGGCCGGGCGAGTGGCCGACGGGATCATTCTGCAATTTGCCGATCCCGCTCTCATTGCCTGGTGCATGGGCTTCGTGAAAGAGGGCGCTCGCGCCGCCGGGCGCGACCCCAGCCGCATTGAGGTGATGGCGGCCGCCCCAGTGTGGGTATCGGATGACTTGAGCGTCGCTCGCGAACGAGTCCGCTGGTTTCCGGCCCTGGTGTCGAACCATGTGATGGACCTGATCCGGCAATACAAGCCGGAAGATCTTCCGCCCGCGTTGACGTCATTCGTGCAGGATCGCGGCCACTATGACTATCAGCATCATTGCGAAGTGGAGAGCGACAACGCAGATTTTGTTTCGGATGAAGTCGTGGACCGGTTCTGCCTGATTGGCCCCGCCGGCACTCACCGCGAGAAATTACGTGCGCTGGCGGCTGTTGGCGTCACTCAATTCAATATCTACTTGATGTGCGGGGATGAAGAACAGACGCTCGACATTTACCACCGCGAGGTGCTGCCTGAGTTCTTGAACGCGAAGCAGGCGTAGCGGCAGAGTTACGCGGACTCCTGCCGAGCAGTTACCCCCTGGCGTTGAATCTGCATCATCGCGTAATAGGCGACGAAGGAAACCGCGAAGCCGACGAACCAGGAATAGTCGTAGAGCGCGCGCATGGAGGGAACGGCAAGCCCGGCCAGCGCGGTGCCCGCTCCGAGCGCCAACGCAGCCACTGCACACCAGTTGAATCCCCGCGAATATTCATAGAGTCCGCCGCGAAGATACAGGTCGTCCACCTGCAACACCCGCCGCCGGACGACGAAGTAATCGCAGATCATGATTCCCGCCACAGGCCCCAGGAAGGCGGCGTATCCGCCCAGCCACCCGAGAATAAATGTTCTGTAGTTCGACAGAAGTTTCCACGGCATCAGCGCGATTCCCATGAAACAGGTGATCACGCCGCCTGTGCGGAAGCTGATGCCGCGCGGCCACAGGTTGGAAAAATCGTTCGCCGGTGAAACCACATTCGCGCCGATGTTGACATTGAGCGTGGCCAGCAGAATCGCGACCAGCGAGATCACCACCGCTACAGGTGAGTGAAAACGGCTCAGCAGTTGAACCGGATCCCAGATCGCAGTTCCGTAGATGACCACGGTAGCGGAGGTCACAACGATTCCGACGAAGGCGTACAGAGTCATCGTCGTGGGCAAGGCTAACGCCTGACCAATGATTTGCTCGCGCTGGTTGCGTGCGAACCGTGTGAAGTCGGGGATGTTCAACGAAACCGTAGCCCAGAAACCAACCGTCCCATTGAGCGCGGGAATCAGGAACTTCAAGAAGTCCGGAAACGACTGAAACCGGGAAGGCACCGACAACATGGGCCCGAACCCGCCCGCCGCGTGATAAGCCCACCCCAGCAGGAGCAATCCCACGCCCAGCAAAACCGGCGCGCTGATGCCCTGCAGAACGCGGATGTATTCAATTCCCTTGAGGACGACCGCAAGGTTGATCAGCCAGAAGAGGAAGAAGCAGACGGCTGGTCCATACGCAAAGTTCTTCCAACTGGGAGCGAGTGTTGCCAGCAAGGTGCTGATGGCTTCACCGCCAATCCACGCCTGAATGCCGAACCATCCGCATGCGACCAGTGCGCGGAGTACCGCTGCCACGTTCGCGCCCAGCACACCGAACGAGGCGCGGGCCAGCACGGGAAACGGAATTCCGTATTTCGCGCCAGGATGGGAATTCAGCAGCATCGGCGCCAACACGATTACGTTGCCCAGAAAAATGGTAGCGACCGCCTGCTTCCAGTTCATTCCCCCCTGAATCAGACTTGCGGCCAGCATGTAGGTGAGGATGTTCACCGACATGGAAATCCATAGTGCCGCGAAGTTGTATGTGCCCCAGTGCCGTCGCTCCGCACCGGCCGGTGCAAGATCCTCGTTATACAGAGGGCTGAATTCGATTCGCGCGCGGATCTGAGAGGGGTCCGGGGTGGTCATGGGTGTCTCGGTTCACCGACAGAGCATTCTGCGTAACCTTGCACGTCAGTCCGCGGCAGCAGAGGTTCCACTCTGCGTCGTAATCGGGCCGTACGTCTCCGGCCGTCGATCCCGGAAGAACTGCCATACTTTGCGAACTTCGGCGATCATGTCGAGGTCGAGATCCGCGACCACAACCTCATCTTTATCGCGGCTGGCCTGCGCGATAATCTTCCCTCGCGGATTGCAGAAATAACTCTTGCCGTAAAATTCGCCGATGTTCCACGGTTTCTCCGTCCCCACGCGATTGATCGCTCCCACAAAGTAGCCGTTGGCCACAGCATGCGCGGGCTGTTCGAGTTCCCACAAGTATTCCGACAGACCTGCCACGGTGGCCGAGGGATTGAACACGATTTCGGCGCCGTTTAATCCGAGGATGCGCGCTCCCTCGGGAAAATGACGGTCGTAGCAGATGTACACACCCACGCGAGCGTACTTGGTTTCAAAGACGGGGTAACCAAGATCGCCGGGAGTGAAATAAAACTTCTCCCAAAATCCGGGATGGCAGTGCGGGAGGTGATGCTTGCGATACTTGCCGAGATAGCGGCCATCCGCGTCGATGACGGCCGCAGTGTTGAAGTAAACCCCAGGCATCTGCTCTTCGTAGACTGGCACCACGATCACCATGCGGTGCTTCGCCGCAACTTTCTGCATCAGACGCGTGGTCGGGCCGTCGGGCACGCGCTCCGTGAGTTCGTACCAGCGCGCGTTTTGTTCGGCACAAAAATACGGTCCGTAGAAGAGTTCCTGCAGGCAAAGGACCTGCGTCTTCTTGCGCGCGGCCTGTTCGATCAGCTTCAGGTGCTTGTCGATCATCGCCTTCCTGATCTGCGCGAGCGGGCGTTCGGTGCTGAGCGCGTTGCTGGCTTGAATCAAGGCACAGCGGACGTTGCGGGGCATGGGATCCTCCCAGATTCTTAGCAATCCGGAACTCAATTATCGAGGAACGAAACTATAGCAGAAACCTCACTTGCCGCATCATTGCGCGATCCATTGTTTGACATGATTCAGTGTTTGACATGATCAGTGTTTGACATGATCAGGCCGCGCTGAATAGACTTCGGCCTTCCCCACGCTTGCGGAGACAACGACAACGGCCATGGCAAAGCGTCCTCGAATCGCGGTAGTCGGCAGCGCCAACATCGATCTGACGACCTTCACCAACCAGTTTCCGAAGCCGGGCGAAACCATCTTCGGACAGAGATTCGATCTTGGGTTCGGAGGCAAGGGCGCGAATCAGGCAGTCGCGGCACGCCTCTGTGGCGCAGAAGTCTTTATGGTTGCGCGTGTAGGCAGCGACCTCTTCGGTCCGGCAACCATCGAAAATTTTCGCAAGCAGGGAATTGATCCGACCCATGTAAAGCAAGTCGAGGGACTTTCCAGCGGAGTTGCGCCGATTTTCGTCGAGCCCAATGGCCAGAACCGCATTCTGGTGGTGAAGGGCGCGAACGATGCGCTCACGCCCGCCGATGTCGACGCTGCCGCCGAGACGCTGAAGGCATGCGACTGCATCGTGCTGCAGTTTGAAATTCCTCTGCAGACGGTCTATTACACAATCGAATTTGCGCGCAAGCACGGAATCCGCTGCATCCTCAATCCCGCGCCCGCGCAACCGGTCAACCTGGGCGCGCTGAAGGATCTCGACTACTTCGTTCCTAACGAGAGTGAAGCCGAGACCATCACCGGGCTCCCGGTGAAAGACGTCGAAGGCGGCAAAGCAATGCGCTGGGAAATTGGTCGCCAGCGGCATTCGCCGCGTGATCATCACGCTGGGAGCCAATGGGTCGCTTCTCGCCGGCCGAGACGTCAGCGAGCATGTTCCCCCGTTCGCGGTAAAGAGTGTCGATAGCACGGGTGCAGGTGATGCATTCATCGGCAGTTTCGCGGTTTTCCTCGGCGAAGGAGTGCCCGAAAAGGAAGCCGTGCGGCGCGCGAATCTCTATGCCGCCTTGTCCACGACGGGCGTCGGAACCCAGAAATCTTTCTACGACCGGGCCCGCTTCGACGCTGAGTGGGCGGCTCGGTCCTGACTCTAGTTCCGCCCGCGTGGCTCGACAAATTTTCGATCAGCAACTTCGTTGGCGCCTCGCGGCAGATAGTCTTTCGTCGAGTGCCGCATGTGCCCGCGGTGCCCCGCGCCTGCGGAGTTGTAACCATGTTGTAACAATCAACAGCGTGAACCCGTCTTCTCAATGACTCCATGCGAAAAGATGACGGCGGTCAATCCTCTTCTACTACGAAACCTCTTGACTAACCGGCAAGTGGCAATTTATAAGCCGTGTCTGCGGTCAGGGGACCTCCCAACTTCAGGGGAAAGGGGAGGGTGTTTTTCTTTTTGGGGTGGACCGCCGAAAGGGGTTGAAAATGTCTAGTAAGAGGGGGCTTTTCGCAGCGGTCGTGTGTTCGCTGGTCTGTCTGCTGAACCCACTGCTGTATGGTCAGGCGACCGGAAGTTTTTCGGGCACGGTTTCAGACAATGCCGGCGCGGTCGTTTCCGGCGCCCAGGTTACCGTGACCGCTCAGGCCACGAACGCCTCCCGCCAGTCGAAAACTGACGATTCGGGGCATTACCTCATTCCCCTGCTCGGCGTTGCCGATTACACGATTCGAGTGGAAGCCGCAGGCTTCAAGGCCGTCGAAGCCAGAGAACGTCCGCCTGCAGATCGACGAACACCGCGAACTCGATTTCAAGCTTGCGCCTGCCGCCGTGAGCACAAACGTGGAGGTGAGTGCCGCCGAAGTCGCGGTAGAAACCACGACTCCAACCCTCGGTCAAGTCATCACCTCCGAAGAAGTTGCCCAACTGCCCTTGAATGGACGAAATTTCGTGCAACTGGCGACGCTGACCCCAGGCACTACGCAGTCCACCAATCCGAACAGCTTCTTCACTAGCGCGGCGAGCAGTGAAGCTGCCACTCGCGGAGCATTCTCGCTTTCCGTGGGTGGTTCCCGCGAACAGAGCACGGACTGGCTGCTGGACGGAAACGACAACAACCAACTGGATGAGGGCGGAATCGCAATTTTCTCCGACATCGACGACATCCAGGAATTCAAGGTCCTGACCTACAACTACTCCGCCGAATACGGAGAGCGCGCGGGTCCGACGGTTCTGGTGACGACCAAGTCGGGATCCAATCAGTTTCACGGCTCTGTCTTTGAATTTTTCCGCAACACAAAGCTGGACGCTCGCAGCTACTTCGCAAGCCAAAGGGAGAAATTCAACTTAAATCAATTTGGAGGATCTATTGGCGGCCCGATCAAGAAGGATAAGACGTTCTTCTTCTTAGACTACCAAGCGAAGATGGAGCGTCGCGGAGTCCCGTTCACTGGTTTTGTTCCGACTACCGGGATGACGACGCCGGATGCCAATGGTAATTACGATTTCAGCGGTGCCCCGACGCTGGCCGGCGGTGGGTTTCTGAACAATCCTTTCGGAAACATTCCATTCCAGTGCGTGCCGGGCACTTCGACCCCCGAACCGGTGAACCCTGCAGATGGAACCCAGACCGCCGGCGCTGCCTGCAACATCGTCCCCGCCGGTGTGGTGAATCCAGTTGGCGCGAAGGTGATGCAGCTTTATCCCACTCCGAATGCGCCGGCGAATGCTATCGGTTACAACTACGTGAATGAGCCCGTGCGAAGGCTGAATGAAGGCACGTGGGACATCCGCCTGGACCACAACTTTTCGTCCAAAGATTCCGTCTTTGCCCGGTTCAGCTACGATCAGGCGACCAACTTCGTGCCTGGTGGTTCGCCCACATGGACGGAACAAAATGCTTTCGGCAGCAACCAGTACATCGACAACCACGGGCGCAATGCAGTCATATCGGAAACCCACGTGTTCTCCTCGAACACGATCAATCAGGTCACCGTCGGTTACAATCGCATCTTCAATCACATCCTTTCTTTCGGAACGGGCACTTGTGAAGCTGCGATCATTGGAATCCCCGGCGCGGACCTTGGCGCCAAGTGCGATCCGATCACGGCCTACCCAGCTAGCCTGAACCAGTCCAACAAGGACTGCATCAGTTGCGGGATGACGTCATTCCTGATGTCAAACTACTTTGCCATCGGTGATCGCGGATACGCTCCGTATCAGGGTGGAACCAACGTGTATTCGGTTTCTGACACGCTCGATCTGATTCGCGGCAAGCACAACATCCGCTTTGGCGCCACCTTCCGTGCTAGTCAGATGAACGTGAGAAACAATGCGTTTCAAGACGGGTTTGTCGTCGAGAATGCGGCGCTGACGGGCGATGACGCTGCGGACTTGCTGCTAGGCAGTACGGGCATCTTCGCCGCTCACGATCAGACGTTCCTAGGTGGCACGACAGGGCGCCGCTGGAAGTTGTTCCGTCCTTTCGTGCAGGACGACTGGAGGGTGACCAAGGACCTGACAGTCAACCTCGGTGTGGCGTGGGCTTTGGCAACGCCCACCACCGAGGTGCAAAACCGTCAGGCGAACTTCGATATCCAGACGCTCAAATGGTACGTGCCGAAAGGCAGCCCCACGTTGGGCAGTTGCGCCATCTGCGTGCCGACTGACGGAAGCGCCGGCATTCAATTCGACAAGACCGCAATCGAACCCCGCATTGGATTGTCTTGGAAGCCGATGGGCAGCGACAAAACTGTAATCCGCGCTGGCTACGGGATTCTCCACGATTCCTCTTGGAACCAAGGCGGGCAAGGCCTGTGGCAGAACCCTCCCTACTACGCTGAGGTGGATCCTTGCCCCAGCGACTTCTGTCTTGGATACAACAGCGCGTTCGGTTCGCTCTCTGGAGGATTCCTGGTGGACCCATCCACTCCTTCGAGCACTCCGGTGCCGGGCGGTGCCGTTTTATCCGGGCCCGTGAATCCTGCCAATTACACCGGAACGATTCAGTCTATGAATCGCAATTTTCGGCAGGGTATGGTTCAGCAGTTCAACGTGAACGTCGAGCACCAATTGCCTGGAAATGTCGTTTTGACCGCCGGGTATGCAGGCACTCGCAGCACGCACATTCTGGTCGGCCAGTCGAACGAGAATTTGACCTCGCCGAGCGCGTGCGGCGTCGGTCCCGGGCTACACGGTCGGATGCGGCTTCCCTTCGTGGCCTTATGCGGCACCGTTCCAGGCGGTCTCGGCCAACAACAGCGTTGGAAGGGCTCGCTACGACTCGCTCCAGATCAAGGGGGAAACCAAGAGCACCCGTCACGGACTCTATGCCTTGCTGGGTTACACGTGGTCTCGCACCTTCGACTCGGGTATGCCCGATGGTCTGGGCACAAATCCTGGCGCGATCTATTACCCGCTTCCGGGAGCATGCAAAGCTCGATTGGGGATTGTCGCAGCTGAATCTAAACGACAGCTTTACGGCCAGCATCTTGTATGACCTGCCATTTGGCAAAGGCAAGCACTTTGGCAGCAACTGGAATGGCGCCACCAACGCGGTTTTCGGGAACTGGCAACTGAATGTCATCCAAAAGGCCACGTCCGGATTCCCCCTATTCGTTGTGGACAGCGGAGATGGGTCAGGAGTGTTCTTCTCATATAACGGAGGCACGTACCAGCGTCCCAACCAGGTCGGCGACCCAAACAAGCCTGGTGATCAGGGCGGTCAGACAGGCTGCCCCACGCAGATTCATACCATTCAGCACTGGTTCAATCCTTGCGCTTTCGCACAAGCTCCCGCTGGCGAGCTTGGCACTGCGGCGCGTGCTCCGGTCTACGGACCTCGCTTCGTCAACACGGATTTCTCGATCATCAAGAATTTTCCGCTGCCGTTCCGCGAGGGCACCGATCTGCAGTTCCGGGCTGAGTTCTTCAACCTGTTTAACCATCCCGAGTTCTATATGGGAGGTGCGGGAGGCAGCGGGGAGCAGGACATCAATGCTCCGAGTACCTTCGGAGTCATCAACAACACGGTCAATAACGCGCGCTTGATTCAGTTCGCTCTTAAGCTCAGATTCTGAGCTTAAAAAGGCGGCGCTCACTTTCGGGCAGACGGGCCTCGCCCGTTCTGCCCTTAAATTTTTGCGCACAAGGTGCCCGTGCTGGTAGAGAGGACAGACCTGATGGCCTCCGGCCGCTCGCTGGCACCGAAGGTGCGAACAGCATACAATACTAGTTTGCACGCATTTCCTAATATGTCTCCCATTCCAGACGATCTCACCACGGTAAAAGACGACATGGTTGCCTTCATTGAAGGCCACGGCATGCGCCGCTTCCACGGCTACGTGGATTATGAAGAGGTGCAATGCGTGATGTGGGAGACGGGCGGCAATCCTGACGGCTGGAAAGATTTCGTCGAGCTGGCGAAGGCGTCGGGCGCTCCTTTCCTGACCATGCATGCGTGGACCCTCGAGCGCACCGAACTGGATGAAATGGTGCAGCGCTTAACCAACTCCGAGTTCACCGACGGGGACGATGTGGAAGATGCCCGCTGGCTCCGCGCTCACGTCGACAAGGTGGGATTCCTGCAGCTGGGTTGGGCCTACCAGGGATCAATGTTTCTGTGTGAGGTCAGCACGGAATGGTACGACCGCTACCAGCACCTGCTCGAAGTCTCCGATGAGTTCGGCGGCCTGACCCTGGACGAGCCTGATCAGGACGAAGAGAACTAGGCGTGTCGGGTTCGTTTCGCCTTGGTTCTGTGTGACGGCCGGGTCTGTGACCCGGCCGGGCCGAGCGAAGCTCGGCGGGATGTTGATCTCGCTAGTCTGCAAGACGCCCTCCAGGAGTAAACTGCTCCATCACACACTATGCGGTGGATTCAAAAGGCAACGGATCAGGAGATGGTCGCGCCCCTGATCGCTGGGCTGCGCTCCGATCCTGCGTTGCACGGTGTCGCCAACGCGCGCACGGCCCACATCCTCGCGCCCCTGCTGGTGCACCGCGGCATCACCGATCCCGAATCAGCCAGTGCTTTTCTCTCACCCTCGCTCTCTCATCTCCACGCCCCCGAGCGGATGACGGGCCTGCGCGCGGCCGTCGATCGCATCGACGCAGCCCTCGAACGCAAGGAGCCTATTCTCATCTACGGCGACTACGACGTCGACGGCACGATGGCGGTCATCATCCTGAAGACCGCGATTGAACTTTGCGGAGGTACGGCCGAGTTCCACGTGCCGCACCGCATTCGCGAAGGCTACGACATGCGCGACGATGTGATCGAGCGCGCGGCGGCGGCGGGCATTCGCCTCATCATCAGCGTCGACATGGGCATCCGCGCCTTCGCGCCCGCGCAGACAGCGCAGCGCCTTGGCGTCGACCTCATCGTGACCGACCACCATCTCCCCGGTCCCGATGGCGTTCCCAACGCGCTGGCGGTCGTCAACCCCAATCAGAAGGGTTGCGAATATCCTTACAAGCAACTCTGTGGCGCGGGCGTGGCCTTCAAGGTGGCGCAGGGATTGATGCAGCGGCGCCTGGACGCTGGCGTTCAAAACAAGCTGCTGATGTCGTTTATGAAGGTCGTGGCGATTGCGACCATCGCCGACGCCGTGCCCTTGACGGGCGAGAATCGCGTTTTCGCTTCCTTGGGACTGGACGCACTGCGCAAAGCAGTGAATCCCGGGCTGAAGGCGCTGCTGGAAGTGGCCCAGATTTCCGTCAAGCGCCCACCTACGTCCGGGGAAGTTGGTTTCCGCATCGCGCCCCGCATCAATGCCGCCGGGCGCATGGACGTGGCTCGCGATGTGATCGAGCTCTTCAGCGTGAAAGACGTGGCCCGCGCCCGCGAACTCGCCGCCAAACTCGACCAACTCAACACCGACCGTCAGGAAGAAGAGCGGAGGATTCTGCGCGCCGTGGAAGAGCGGTTCACGGGCGATCCCGCCCTGTGCGATGCCTATTGCATCGTCGTGGACGGAGAAGGCTGGCATCGCGGCGTCATCGGCATCACGGCTACGCGCGTCGTGGAGCGCTACAACCGTCCGGCGGTCGTGATTTCGCGCGATGGCGAAGAGGCGTTCGGCTCCGGCCGCTCCATTCGGGCGTTTCACCTGCTGGAGGCCATCGAATCCTGCGGCAGTCTTTTTTCGCGCTATGGCGGTCACTCCCACGCCTGCGGATTCGCCATGCCCTCAGCCAATGTCGCCGATCTGCGCGCCAGGCTCGATGCGTTTGCCCGCACACGCCTGACCCCTGCGGATTTCGATCCCATCGTCGATCTCGACGCCGAACTCGATCTGACTGAAGTCACACCCGAGCTGTTTCAAGCGCTCCAACTGATGGAACCTTACGGCATGGGAAATCCCGAGCCCGTGTTCGCCGCGCGCTGCGTACAGTTAGCCGCTCCTCCGCGGATTCTGAAAGACAAACACATCAAGCTGAAAGTAAGAGCAGCCGCTGCATCGCGGGAACTGTCCGCAGCCGCTGTTCTGGCGACTCCCCGCTGCCATCCCGACGGCTCTGCCATCCGCCGCGAGGAAAGGGCTGCCGCCGTAGCCGAAGCCTACGCGAGCGGCACTCAACCCGAGAGCACGAAGCTGAAAACCAGAATCACCTTCGACGCCCTGGGCTGGCACATGGCGGAACGCATGCAAAAGACGCCGCTCCTGGCGGGCGACACCCTCGATGTTGCCTTCACCGTCGGGCACAACGACCATCCCGAATATGGTGGCCTGGAACTCAGCCTGCGCGATTTCCAGATACCGACCCGCTAAGCGATCGCAGAAAAGTACGGCCAGCCGCACGATATCTTGACAGAGGAGCTGATTATGATCACGACCGGCTCTGTATCTGCTCGCAACGGCGGCGGTGGAGCGACGGCACGGCAAGCGCATTGCGGGCTGACTGGAAGCCGTTGGTTCGCGCTCACCACAAATGATAGTGGCCATCCCGCCGGGCCATCTCCACCTTGACGCCGAACAACGCTGCCAGCCGCTCGACCTGCAGGATTTCCTCCTTGGGCCCATCGGCGACCACGCGTCCGCGGTTCATCAGCACCACCCGCCCAATCTCCGGGACGATGTCTGCCAGTTCATGCGTCACCAGAATGATCGCCGTCCCCGAGTTGGCCAGCGCTCGCATGGTTTGCCGCAAACTCTGCTGCGCCGCCAGATCGAGCGAGTTGCAGGGCTCATCGAACAGCAACGCTCCCGGATTGTGTACCAGGGCGCGGGCGATCATCACGCGCCGGGCCTCTCCCGATGACATCTCGCAAACCGGACGGTCCGCCAAGTGCGATATCTTCAACCCGGCTAGCGCGGCGTCGGCCAATGCGCGCTGTCTGGCATCCACGGCGTGATTCGAAAATATGCCGATGCTGCTGAAGAAGCCTGACAGCACCACGTCCCGGCCGCAGGCGTCTCCTGTGCACGAGAGCATCAGGTCATTCGACACGATGCCCAGGCGCGCGCGCAGCGCGAACACATCCCAGCTCTCTTCTCCCAGAATCGCCATCGACGATTCCGGCCGTGCCACCGGATAACACTCGCGCGTAATGGTCTTGATCAGCGTCGACTTGCCGCAACCGTTAGGGCCGAGAATCGCAACATGCTCGTCGGCGCCAATGCGCAGGCTGAAGTCGTCGAGCGCGATCTTCTGTCCTCGCACTACCCGCAGGTTATGGAAATCGAGCAACGGCGGTGTGGATTCCTCGGCCATCCTTACCAGTTTAGACGAGGCGGCCGCGTACACCGTTGTTGGCCCGTTCGTCGTTCGCCATTTCGCGGTCGGCAGGCCCCATCGGCGAACGACCAGCGACAAACGACCAACGACGCAGCAGTCCTTGCATTACACTGAACCCAGATGCCGCTCCAGGTCTATCGCCTGCGCCGCCTGTTGGCTGCCACCGCCGTGCTGCTCACGCTGGTCGTGGCGGGAATGTATTTCTATGCGCGTTCGCGGGCGACCAACGTCCTGAAGCAAATCCCGGGCAAGATCGGGTACGACATCAAGCAGACCGCCAGCGGCTTTCAGTTTTCCAAATCGGACGGGAAGCGCACTCTCTTTACCGTCCAGGCCAGCGATGTCAAAGAGTTCAAGCTCAACGGCAACGCTGAGCTGCATAACGTCAGCATCGTGCTCTATGGCCGCGATTCCTCCCGCTTTGATCAGATCTACGGCGACGACTTTGCCTTCGACCAGAAGACTGGCGACGTCACCGCCAAAGGAAACGTGCAGATCGATCTGGTTGCCAATCCGGCGGGCCTCGCCAGCCCTGATCAATCCACGCCCAAACAGCTCAAGAATCCAATCCACCTGAAGACCCAAGACCTGGTCTTCAACAAGGACAGCGGAAACGCCATGACCGCGGCGCGCGTCGAATTTCGAACGCCGCAAGCCACGGGTTGGGCCATCGGCGTGAAATATGCGGGCAAGAGCAACACGCTGACCTTATCCTCGCAAATTCATGTGGTGCTCAACGGCCCGAATGCGGCCGTCATCGAGGCCGATCACGGCATCATCACCAACGATCCCCGCGAGATTGTGCTCGACCATCCTCACCTTACCCGCGAAGGCGGAGCGCTGCAGGCGGATCAAGCCGTGTTTCATCTGGGCCCGGAAAATCACGTGGAGCGCGTCCTGGCCACCGGGAATGTCACCACGGAGACACGAATGGAGGCCGCAAAGCGACCCATGGCCCGCGGGAATCAGAATTCCGCCCCCAGTGCTGCCGCAGCTCCACCGCAGCCGTCGGAATTGCACAGTCGTGCCGACCAGGCCGAGTTCCTGCTGGCAGGAAAGCAAGACTTGCTGCGCACTGCGACCCTGACCGGCAGCGTTCACATCGAGCAAACCGGACCTCAGCCCATGCAAGGCGACGCCGGACGGGTGATTCTCGATTTCGCCGGCCGGAACCAGCTTCAGAAAGTTCATGCTGTCGATGGAGTCCGCCTGACGCAGAATGCGGTAGCCGGCAGCAAACCTGCGGTTAAGGCCCCAGGAACCGGCCCGCCGGATTTTGAGCTCCTCGCCCCCATCATTGATTTCACCGTGGTGCAAGGCCACATTCTCGATCATGCGGTAACGTCGGGCGCCGCGCAGATCGCGATTGCCCAAGCCCAGGAATCCAGTCCCGTCTCGGCGCCGGCTTCTTCGCCGCAACGGACGGTCGTGACGGCGGGCAAGTTTCAGGCGCAATTCTCGATCCACCGAAGGCCGAAACCATCTCACCAGTGTCCACGGCTCGCCCGACGCGCGCATCGTCAACTCGACTCCCGGCCAGCCCGACCGCGTCAGCACCAGCGATTCCGTGGACGCCACTTTCCTTCCGCAGGGCGGCATCGATTCCATCACGCAACAAGGCAACGTCGCCTACACCGACGGGCAGGACCCCGACAAGCGCATGCAAGCCTGGGCAAATATCGCGCACTATACGCCGGGGGACCAGATGCTCGTCCTCAGCGGCAATCCGCGCGTAGCCAACGGCGGCATGGCGACGACCGCCAGGATCATCCGCATCAACCGCGCTACTGGCGACGCGCTCGCCGAGGGTGACGTTAAAAGCACCTACAGCGAACTCAAGGAGCAGCCGGACGGCGCCCTGCTCGCCTCTTCTTCCCCCATCCACGTTACCGCCCGCAGCATGACTGCCCACAACAATCCGCGGGACTGCGCTTTACACGGGAAATGCCCGCCTCTGGCAGGACGCGAACATTATCGAAGCGCCTACCATCCAGTTCGACCGCGACCGCCGATTCGTCACCGCGCAGGGCACTGCGGCCCAACCCGTGCAAACGATTCTGGTCCAGACCGAGAGGGTCCAGACCGAAAAAGCCCGCCGCCGGCGCATCTCCTCCAGCCGATAAAAAAGTTGGAAAAGGGCTGGGGAAAGCGGGTCCGCTGGCCAGCTCGAGTCCAATCTCCATCACTGCCGCACGGTTGACCTATGCCGATTCCGAGCGCCGAGTGCACTACGAAGGCGGGGTCGTCGCCAAGGGCCCAGATTTCACCGCCTCCGCCAAGACCGTCGACGCCTACCTCTTAGCCCGGAGTCAAACCTCTAATAATCAATCGTTTGCAGCCCCCGGCCAGCTCGACCGCATGGTGGCCCAAGACGACGTTGTCATCCAGCAACCCAACCGCCGTGCTGAGGGCCAAAAGCTGGTCTACACCGCCGCAGACGACAAGTTCGTCCTCACCGGCGGACCGCCTAGCATTTTTGATGCCGAACAAGGCAAGATTACCGGGGTTTCGTTGACTTTCTTCAGACGCGATGATAGGGTGCTCGTAGAAGGCGAAGCAAGTACTCCTGTGGTAACTCAGACGCGAGTGGCTCGTTAATTGGCAAGATAAATGCGTACCCTGGCCACCGAAGAAATTGGCAAATCGTACCGTGGCCGCCGCGTTGTAAATGGTGTCAGCCTGACGGTCGAACAGGGCGAAGTTGTTGGATTATTAGGCCCTAACGGCGCAGGCAAGACCACCACTTTTTACGCCATCGTTGGCCTGATCCCTCCCGATACTGGCCGCGTGTTGTACGACGGTCAGGACATCACTGACGTTCCCATGTACTTACGGGCCCGTCAGTATGGCATCAGTTATCTCCCGCAAGAAGCTTCGGTTTTTCGCAAACTTACGGTGGAAGAGAACATCCTCGCGGTGCTTAGAGGCTCAGCCGATGTCCTGGCACGAGCGCCGCGAGAAGATGGAAAAGTTTATTGACGAATTGGGACTGGAGCACATCCGGCAAAACCGCGGATATGCCCTGTCCGGTGGGGAGCGGCGGCGCGTGGAAATTGCCCGCTGCCTGTGCATCAACCCCACGTTTATTTTGCTGGACGAACCGTTTTCCGGGATCGATCCCATTGCCGTGCTCGACTTGCAGAAAATCATCAGTGGCCTGCGCGCCAGCGGCATTGGAGTCCTGATTACGGATCACAACGTCCGCGAGACGCTTTCCGTGACCGACCGGGCCTACATCATCGATGACGGCAGAATTTTCCGTCACGGACAGCCCGGCCAGTTGGCAGGCGATCCGGAAGTGCGGCGCGTGTATTTGGGCGAGAGTTTTTCGCTGGTGTGAAAACGTTAAGTCGTAAACCACGAAGGACACGAAGTATCACAAAGGTTTCCTTCGTGAACCTTAGTGCCCTTAGTGGTTGATGGTTTTGCATTTCTAGGGTTTCCTTCGTGAACCTTAGTGCCCTTAGTGGTTGATGGTTTTGCATTTCTAGGGTTTCCTTCGTGAACCTTCGTGCCCTTAGTGGTTGATGGTTTTGCATTTTTAGGGAGAATCGGCCGAACTCATGGTCTTACTGCAGCACAAACTCAGCGTAAAGCTCTCGCAGCGCCAGATCCTTACCCCGGGCCTGGTGCAGATGGTCTCTGTCCTCGCGCTCAACAAGCTTGAGCTCAAGGACATGATCAACGCTGAGATGGTCGAGAACCCCGTTCTCGAAGAACTGGAAGATTCGGTTCCCCTCCTCGACGAAGTCGGCAAGAAAGAAGAAGACCGCGAGCGCGCCGCAACTGCTACCAACGAAGAGAACCCCATCACCGCGGTCGAAAAGAAAGATCCCTTCGAGGAGATCGACTTCGGCTCGTTTTTCCAGGACTATCTCGACCCTGGCTACCGCACCCACAGCGAGATGGAGGACATCGAGCGCCCGTCGTTCGAAAACTTCCTCTCCAAGCCGACCAATCTCACCGACCATCTGGCCTGGCAGTTGGGCGCGCTCAGCCTGCGCCGCGAAGTGCGCGAAGCCGCCGACCTGATCATCGGCAATCTGAACGAAGACGGATACCTGATCGCCAGCGACGACGAGTTGCTCGGCGTGGCGCCGCCTGCTGCTCCCGAGGTCGACGCCCAGACCGCGAAGAATATTGTGAGCGAGGCGCAAGCCTTGGGCCTGACGGAGATTGCCGCAGAACCCGGCGCCGAGGAGGGCGAACTTTCCTCCGGCGCAGGAATTGCAGACTCCGCCGATACGGAGACGAATTCGGATCTCATCGCCGGGGCGGATGCCGAGCCTGCCTACGGCGAGAGTGCAGGCGTCGTGCCGGCCGCTGAACCTCGCACAGAATCGTCTTTCGCCTCGCGCTCCGGAGACTCCGCCGCCGCGGTTGCCCCTGCACCCGAGCCCGTGGCCCAGCCCGCATCGACCTACAAACCAAATTTCACTCCTGCCGATCTGCAGGAAGCTCTGGAAGTGGTGCGGCAACTGGACCCACCGGGCGTGGCCTGCCGCGATTTACGCGACTGCCTGCTCTACCAGCTCCGCTACCACCAGGCACAGCTCGCGCTGCACAAGAACGGCAACGGCACGGAGCAGATTCTGCAAGATGCGATGGCAGTCGTCGACCAGCACCTGCGCGGCTTGCAGAACAAGCAGCACAAAGAGATTGCCAAGGCCATAGGCCGCCCCATCGAGGCCGTGCAGGCGGCGCTCGACTACATCCGCACCCTCGATCCCCGCCCCGGCCTGCGCTATAACAAAGTCCAGGCGCGCCTCATCGAGCCCGACGTTGCTTTCGTGAAGCATGGCGACGAGTGGCTGGTCATCATGAACGACGAGGATCTGCCCCAGCTTCGCCTGAATCCCGCCTACAAGAAACTGGTTACCCGCGACGGCACCAACGAAAAGAGCACGCGCGACTACGTGAAAGAGCGCTACAAGAGCGCCATCCAGCTCATCAAGAACATCGAGCAGCGCAAGCAGACCATCACCAAGGTCTGCTACTGCATCGTCGCCCGCCAGCAGGAATTCCTCGAAAGAGGCATCGATCAACTCAAACCCATGATGATCAAGGAGGTGGCCGAAGAAATCGGCGTGCATCCTTCCACGGTAAGCCGTGCCGTGGCCAACAAATACGCGCACACACCACAAGGCGTATTCGAGCTGCGATATTTCTTCAGCGAGAGCGTTCAAGGCCCTGAGGGCGGCGGCACGTCGCTGCTCATCCTCAAGCGCCGCGTCAAAAAGCTGATCGAGGAAGAAGATCCCAGCCGTCCGTTGACCGACGAGCAGATCACCCGCATCCTGCAATCGCAGGGCATCCAGGTGACCCGCCGCACGGTGGCCAAATACCGCGAAGACATGCGCATCCCCAGCACGCACCAGCGCCGGGTAAAAAAATAACCGTAGCGCCGGCATCTCGCCGGCTGTCGCCGGGGCGTCCCGCCCGCGCGCTAGCCCAGCGAAGGCCACGCTATCAAATTTCCAATGCAGTGCCCGATTTAGCTCATCATTTGAATTCTTAGGAGGGGCGCTCATGAACGTGGAATACACTGGCAGACAGTACGTAGTTACCTCCACCATCCGCAAAGAAGTAGAAACCGGCCTCACAAAAATCCGCAAAATTCTGGGCGACCAATTTGATACCAAGGTCATCCTCGCCGTCGAGAAGCACCGTCACAAAGCCGAAATCACCATCAGCCCGCGCAATGGCCCACTGGTCGGCCTGGCCCAGGCCAAGGACATGACCATTGCCGTCAACGAAGCTCTCGACCACCTCGAGAAGCAGGCGGTCAAATACAAAACGCGCTGGCAGTCCAAGAAACGCTCGGCCCGCAAGAGCGAGGAAGTCAAGAAGTGGAACGGCGGTCATTCCTCGCCGCAGGAGGACCTGCAGACCGTCGTCGGCCTGTCGGAGAAAACGGCCGTGCCGGTCATGGTGCACAAATATCCCGCCGTGGCGAAAACCACGGAAGTGCACCTGGTTCGTTCCGAAGACGCCGTAGCCATGCGCCCCATGACGCTGGAAGAGGCCATCAAAGAAGCCCACTTCCGCGACCGCGACGTGTTCGTTTTCCGCGACCCCAAAGGCAAAGTCATGGTCCTGCACCGCACCCGCGACGGCAAAATGGAATTGATCGAAGCCCCTTAGAATCCGACGTGTTCTTTAGGCCGGGTGCCCCGTCCTTGTCTCTGTGTTCTCTGCAGAGACAGGGCGGGGAGTTTGATCTCCACACAATACCTTGTCCGCCAGCCTGGGAGCGACATCATGAGCAGAACATTGCGATCTTGCCTGCTCTTGCCAGCCCTGTTCACCTTCTTCGCAGCCGCTTCCTTCTCTGCATCCCAGACGAACTACCTGAAAAATTACAAGGGAATTCCCTATCACGACAGCCGCTATCAAGGCGGCGCGCAGAAGATTCCCGGACGGGTGGAGTGCGCCTACTACGATCGCGGTGGAGAAGGCATCGCCTACCACGACGTCGATGCCAAGAACAACGGCAGCGGAGGCCTCAATCCCGCCGATGGAACGTACTTGAATCAGTTCCGCATGGACGAAGGCGTCGACATCTCCTACACCAAGTTTCATGACCAGATCGACGACAGTCCGTATAACCTCGTCGCTTCCTCCGGAAAACCAACTCTATGTCGGATGGACCGAGCCCGGAGAATGGTTCAACATCACCGTGCAGGTCCCCCGTGCTG
The DNA here is from genome assembly GCA_963709865.1 of uncultured Acidobacteriota bacterium. Lineage (GTDB taxonomy): Bacteria > Acidobacteriota > Terriglobia > Terriglobales > Acidobacteriaceae > Sulfotelmatobacter. The sequence continues at coordinate 30,117 of CAVPXW010000014.1, read as the reverse complement.
GCGTTTATACCGCCGATTTTCTGTACACCTCAAACCGCGGCGGAACAATCTCACTGGGCGTGAACGGAAAAAACGACACCGGGCCACTAACAATTCCCTCCACCTTCAATGCCGCCGATCCCATCGCCTGGCGGCAGTGGCATCACTGGAACCTGGCGCCAGCCCTGATCAAGGTGCGACTTCCCGCCGGGAAAAGCGTTCTCACCGTGCACATTCTCACCGAGGGAAACATGAATCTCGCATACTTCGATTTCAAAGCGTTCCAATAGCCAGCTTTTCCTTCGTGTACCTTCGTGTCCTTCGTGGTGAATGCCTTTCACTCGATCGGTAGCGATTGTATTGATACGTTTGAATAGAGCCATTTGCGTGCTAGAATTTGCCGCCGAGGAGATTTGCCATGATGATCCGTATCTATCACAAGCTCTTTTGCCTTCTTGCCGTCGGTGTGGCTGCTCTTTTAACCTCGCCCTGCTTTGCTCAGACCCAGACTTCCCCCAAGCTCTCCGTCCACTGGGAGGAACTCACGGCCTCCGACTTCCGCGACGGCATTCATCGTTCGCAGGGAACCTGCTTACTGCCCTTTGGCATTCTCGAAAAACACGGTCCACACCTGCCGCTTGGCACCGATCTGCTCGATGTCCGCTACGCTGCGCTGCACGCCGCCGAGCAGGAGTACGCCGTCGTATTCCCCGAATATTATTTCGGCCAGATCGCCGAGGCGCGCCACGAACCCGGCACCATGGCTTACAGCCGCAACCTGCAACTCGCATTGCTGCAGGAAACCACCGACGAGATGGCTCGCAACGGCTGCAAGAAGGTCCTCATCGTCAACGGTCACGGAGGCAACGACAGCCTGCTCCCCTATTTCGCGCAGACGCAGCTCGACAAGCCTCACGACTACGTCGTCTATTTTTTCGATGAACGCACCCCGCAGCACGGTGGGCCCGCGCGGAAGACGAAAATTGACATGCATGCCGGCGAAAGTGAGACCTCCAAGATGATGATCTCCCGCCCCGACACAGTGCATCTGGACCGCGCCACGAACGAGTCCGGCGCCGATCAGGCGCGCCAGAAGCTTCCCGAAGACGTGTACACCGGAATCTGGTGGTACACCCGTTTCCCCAACCATTATTCCGGCGACGGATCGGTAGCCACCAAAGAGCTCGGCGAATTTCAAATGAAATGGTGGATTGACTCAGTCGTGAAGGCGATCCAGGCGGTGAAGGCCGACGACGTCAGCCTCAAATTACAAAAGGAATTCTACGAAAAGAGCACGCACCCGCTGGACACGCAGCCGTAGCGCCGGCGTCCCGCCGGCTGTCGCGGCGGGCGTCTCGCCCGCCGCCCCCGAAAGCGGCGAATTGCCGGCGTTCCTTAAGAGCTCCCGATCAGCACTCCGGTAATAAACACCAGCACGCCGCCCAGCCCCACCTGGAGCGCTGCCGAGACCCAAGGCGTATCCATGTAGCGCTTGCGAATCCAGGTGATCACGCCCAGTTCCGCCAGCACGACGATTCCGGCCGCCCAGAGTGCCGCACGGAAGTCGCGCAGCAGAAACGGCAGCGTGTGCCCAATGCCTCCCAAAGCCGTCATCGCTCCGCAGATCAAGCCCCGCACCCACGGATGTCCGCGTCCGGTCAAGCTGCCGTCGTCCGACAGAGCCTCTGCAAATCCCATGCTGATGCCCGCACCCGCCGAAGCAGCCAGGCCAACCAGAAACGCCTCATGGCTGTTCTTAGTAGCAAACGCAGCCGCGAACACCGGCGCCAGCGTCGAGACCGATCCGTCCATCAGCCCCGCCAGCCCGGGCTGCACAATCTGCAATACGAACAATCGCCGCTGCGCCACCTCTTCGTCGGCCTTCACATTATCCGGCAGTTTCTGCTTGTCGAGTTCCTGCGCGCGTTCTTCGTGCTCGCGCTCTTCCCGGGCCAGATCGTCCAGCAATTGCCGGATGCTTACGTCTTGCGTGCGGGCCGCAGCCTTCTCATAGAAGCGCCGCGTCTCCACCTCCATCGTCGACGCCTCTTTGCGCACAGCCTCGATCCGCAGAGGCCGCACCAGCCACAACGCCGGACGATCGACGAACCCGCGCACATCCTGCCGCCGAATCAGCGGAATATGCTCGCCAAATTTCTTCTGGAACAGCTCGAGCAATCGTCGCCGGTGTCCCGATTCCTCTTCCCGCATCCCGTCGAACATCGACGCGGTTCCGGGATAGTCCTGCCGCAGACCTTCCGAAAAATCGGCGTATACCCGCTCGTCTTCCTCTTCCAGGGCAATGGCCAGGGCTAGTACTTCGCGTTCTGTAAGATCCTCGAACTTTTTCATGACGCCATAGCTTACCTGCCGCGCACGCCGGAAACAATCTGGATTTCCGATTTTCGACTGGCCATCTCCGTGCTCGCAAACCCGGCCCTTGCCGGTATCTCAGTTGGCAATCCGGAACGCGCAGCAAGGGCCGTGCCCGGATGCTACTATCCTGTTCATGAAGCCCCGTCGGTCCTTCGGCCCAGCAAAGAAAAAATCGAAACGCGGAGGAAAACATCCATCTCGTGCCGCGCAGCCCTCGCCGGAACTGGTCATCATCACCGGCATGAGCGGTTCCGGGAAGGCTTCGGTGCTGAAGGCTTTCGAGGATCTGGGTTACTACTGCGTCGACAACCTGCCGGTCCAGCTCATCCCGCAATTTGCCGACTTGGCCGTGCAGTCGAGCGAGATTCGCCGCACCGCGCTGGTGGTGGACGTGCGCGAAGGCTCCAAGCTGGAGAAGCTTCCGGAGATCCTGAAATCCGTCGGTCGCATGATTCCGACGAAGGTCGTCTTTCCTCGAAGCCTCCGACTCCGTGCTGGTGCGCCGTTTCAGCGAGACCCGCCGCCCGCATCCCCTGGGTACGGACTCCCCCGTAAAATCCGCGCTCAAAACCGAGCGCCGTCATCTCAGCGCCATTCGCGCGGTCGCCGATTTCGTCATCGACACTTCCAAGTTCAATGTTCACGAATTGCGCGCCCACATCACTGAGCGCTTTCAGGAACAGTCCGCCGAAAGCAGCATTCTGGTGTCCTGCGTGAGCTTTGGATTCCGCCAGGGCCTTCCCGAAGACGCCGACCTGGTCTTCGACGTTCGCTTCCTGCCCAACCCGCACTTCGTCCCCGAGTTCCGGCCTCTGACCGGACGCGATCCGCGCGTCGCTAAGTACATCCGCTCGTTTCCGCAGACTCGCGAGTTCATCTCCCGCACCGTTTCCGATCTGCTCTTCTCCTGCTGCCGCACTACATTCACGAAGGCAAGAGCTATCTGACCATCGCCTTCGGCTGCACCGGCGGTCAACACCGCTCCGTCATGATCGCCGAGGAAGTGGGCAAGCACCTTCGGCAGCGCCGGATATCGCGTGAAAGTTGTCCACCGCGACAGCCCCGAAGTAGCCGCGAGCGCCTCCATGCCCACGCCTCCCTATCCACTCCATCCCGAGCCCATGCAGAAGAGCTGGCTCGAACAACACCAGGCTGGAAGATTCCTCTCGGCGGCCTGACGCTTCTCTTCCTGCTCGGCGGGTTTGCGGCCATCCTGATCACGGTCATCACCACGTCGTTCCGCAGCAGCGACGTCTACCGGCAAGCCATGACCAGGGCTGCTGGAGAACTCCCAGGTGCGCGAAGAACTGGGGGAGCCGATCTGCAGGCGGCGTGGCTGGTCTCCGGGCAACTGAACGTGAGCGGCAGCACCGGCAACGCGAATCTTTCGATCCCCATCTCTGGTCCGCGAGGAAAGGGTACGATTCGCGCCGTCGCGGATAAGAGCGGGGGTGTCTGGCGGTTCACCTACCTGCAGGTGAGTGTGGAGGGCCAGCCCGCAACCATCGATCTGCTCTCGATCCAGCCGCCTGCAGAACGAGACTTCTAGCCCGCTGCTGAAAAACTCCCGTCGCTGCTTCATTTTGGATGGCGCAGCGTTTTCGGCGCCGCGATGGCGGGCTTATGTCAATTACCGGTTTTGCAGTTTGCTAAGAAACTCGCGATCCGTATCAGGGCATCGCTTCAGCGATGCCGTAAGGACCGCAGAATCAGTTTCGGCTTCAGCCGCTGCGGAACGCCCATCGGCAAGAAAGGAGTTCCTCAGTAACCTGTTCTAGCCCTTGAGGCCAGATTGCTGCCCAGAGAATACTTTCGCAGCAGCCTCCTAAGCTGCCGGAACGGGGCTGCATCGACCGCCCGGGAAACTGAAACGCCATTCCTCTGGCGCACGACTCAAGTAGAATAGGGCCTTGCACCTCATGCCCATTCCACCGGCAGCAAGCAATTGCGGCCTGCACCGCGCGGGAGTCCCATGCGGCAACTGACCCGCCTCATCCGCTACGCGCTCCCCTACTGGTGGCAGATCCTGTCTTCCGTTCTGCTCATGGCCGCAGTGGGCGCTCTCGACGCTTTCAAGTACCTGCTGGTCGGTCCGGTCTTTGATCGAGTTTTGCATCCCGCGACCGGCTCGCAAAACATCCAGCTTTTCGTTATCCCCGGCACTCACCATCCGGTCTACTTGCAGAAGTTTGTGCCATCGCATCTCACGAATGCCTGGACTATCGTGGCTTTTGCTCTGGTTGCCTCCACCATTCTCAAAGGCATCTGCGATTACTCCGGCACATACCTGGTGAATCACGCAGGTTTTGGCATGATCACCGATCTGCGCGACGATCTTTACACCGCCTTGCTGCGCCGCTCCGCCGCATTTTTTTCAAAACATACCACGGGAACTTTGCTCTCCACCATCATCAACGACGTCGAGCGTGTGCAGTACGCCATGTCGACCGTTTTGTCGGAACTTCTGCAGCAGTTCTTTACCTTTGTTTCCGTCGCAATCGTGGTGGTCATCCTGGGCGGGAACCTTGCATGGGTATTGCTTTTGTTTGTCCCTGTGATTGTCTTTTCATCGCGCAAGATCGGTTCCCGGGTTAGGCACACGACGCGACACGGCCAGGATAAACTGGCGGAAATTCAGAATATTCTGCACGAAACCATCACCGGTAACCGGATCGTGAAGGCGTTTAATACGGAGGACTGGGAGATTTCCCGATTCCGCGACGCGGCCCGTCGCCTTTTCCGCGCGAATCTCCGCTCGGTCGCTGCGACCGCGATCAGCTCTCCCTTGATGGACGTGCTTGGTGTTGCCGGAATTTCTCTTCTGATCCTCATCGGCCGCGGACGCATCGCCCACAATCAGATGGCCCCCGGGGCCTTTCTTGCCTTCATTGCCGCCGTCTTCAGTCTCTACAATCCGGTCCGCAAATTTGCGCTTTTTTATAACAACTTTCAGCAGGCCCTGGGTGCTTCGTCGGAGATCTTCAAGTTCATGGATCTCGTCGATGACGTGCGCGAAAAACCGCGCGCCAAGGTTCTGCCCAATTTTTCCGGCAGCGTTTGCTTCGAGCAGGTCAGCTTCGCCTATGCCAACGACGGGGAAGAGAAACATGATGTTCTGCACGGCATCGATCTCGAAGTCCACCGTGGCGAGCTCCTCGCAGTCGTCGGTTCCAGCGGCGCCGGTAAGAGCACCCTGGTGCACCTGATTCCCCGCTTCTTCGACGTGACCGGCGGACGGTTGCTCATCGATGGCCACGACGTGCGCGATGTCACGCTCGCTTCCTTGCGGGCGCAGGTTGGCATCGTCACCCAGGAAACGGTTCTGTTCAACGACACCGTCCGCAACAACATCGCATACGGCCAGCCGCAGGTCCCACAGAAGGAAGTCGAAGCCGCCGCCCGTGCCGCGCTGGCTCATGATTTCATTGCGGCCCTTCCCGCGGGGTACGATACTGTGATCGGAGAGCGCGGCGTGCGCCTTTCCGGAGGCGAGCGCCAGCGGCTGGCGATTGCGCGGGCATTGTTGAAAAACGCGCCCGTCCTGATTTTGGATGAAGCCACTTCGGCTCTCGACAGCGAGTCGGAAGCCCTGGTGCAATCTGCCTTGCATAATTTGATGAGCGGCCGCACCGTGTTCGTGATCGCCCACCGCCTTTCGACGGTGCGCCGCGCGGATCGGATCGTCGTCATCGAAAATGGCACGATTGCCGACATCGGCCGCCACGAAGAGTTGATGACGAAGTTAGGCACGTACCGGCGTCTTTATGAGTTGCAATTCGCCAATGCAGATTCACCCAAAGCAGTTGCGGAAACTTGAGAACACGGCCCCCTATGCCCATACGCTCGATGACAGGTTTTGCCCAGGTACGAGGTGAAATCCAGCGCCCGGAGAATCGCAGCGCCGCCGCCTCCGCGGGTTCGGATCAATCCAATGGCAGGTTGGCTTTCGCCCTGTCGCTGAAATCGGTCAACCATCGCTTCCTGGACCTGCACTTCCGGCTTCCCTCCGGCACCGATTCCCTCGAAATGCAGCTGCGGCGTCTGCTCAAGGAGAAGATGGGGCGCGGCCACGTCGAAATTTCCCTCAGCCTGGAGCGCGCGACCAGTGAAACGTTCTCCCTCAATCGGGAGATTGTCGGCGGTTACATCGCTGCTTTCCGAGCCGCTGCCGCCGAGTTCTCTGTGCCAGCGGTGCCCGACCTCAATGCCGTGTTGCGCATTCCCGGCGCTCTCGATTCCGCCAACGACAGTGCCGACGGCGAGATTGAGGCTGCGGTCTTGGCGAAAGTCGGGGAGGCTCTGGACCGGCTCAATCAGATGCGCGAAGAGGAAGGCCGCGGCATCGCCCGCGAACTGCGTGAGCGCATGGCCCACCTGGTGGAGGCAGGCAAGAGCGTGCAACAGCATCGTCGCGCCGTGCTGCAGAACTACAGCGAGAGGTTGCAGTCCCGGCTTCAGGAGTTGCTGAGCGCAACCGTGGATAAGGAACGTGTGTTGCAGGAGGCCGCCCTGCTGGTCGATCGCAGCGATATCCAGGAAGAGATTGTCCGTCTCGAAAATCACGTGCAACATTTTCTCGGCTTGCTGGACGCGGGCGGCGAGATCGGAAAGAAGCTCGACTTCCTTCTCCAGGAAATGAATCGCGAAGCCAACACGCTGCTTTCGAAGACTTCCGGCTTGGCCGGCGAAGCCCTGAAAATTACCGAGGCTGGTCTCGCCATGAAGGCAGAAATCGAAAAATCGCGCGAACAGGTGCAAAACCTGGAATGAGTTCAACCTACACGCCCATCGTCTACATCATCTCCGCCCCATCCGGATCGGGGAAGTCGACCCTGGTCAATGAACTGCTGAAGCTGGTTCCGAATCTTGACTTTTCAATCTCCTATACCACGCGGGCGCTTCGCGGCAGCGAGCAAAACGGCAAGCAATACCACTTCGTCTCTCGCCAGGAGTTCGAACAGATGGTTCGCGACGGCGAGTTCTTGGAGCACGCGGAGTTCGACGGAAACTACTACGGCACGGCCCGCCGCTTTCTGCAAGAGACCGGTCAGAAAGGCCACGACCTTCTGCTCGACATCGACGTGCAAGGCGCCGCGCAAATCAAACGAAAGCTGACCGAGGCCGTTACCATCTTCGTCTTGCCTCCCGACCGCAAGACGCTGGAATGGCGCCTGCGCAAGCGCAGCGAGGACGCGGAAGAAGTCATTGCGCGACGCCTGGCCGCCGCCAAGCGTGAGATTGAGAACTACGACAAGTATGACTACATCCTGATCAACGACGATCTCGAGGAATCCATCGACCGCCTCGAGGCCATTGTTCTCTCGGAGCGCTTGCGGCGGACCAACGCCCCTCTTTCCGCGGAAGACAGGAAAACCGTGGAACTGGTCGACCGTCAGAGGCTGGCCAATATGCGGGACCGGGTCCGGCCCATACTTGATTCCTTTAGTACCCTTCCCCCTTCGGCACGTCCCTAGATTTCGCGGTATCATTTTAGAGACGCCCAAACCGGGCGCCGGAAAGCCGTGGGTACAAACCCGCGGGACAAGCCTGGCCAGTTCTGCTGTACGCGTCGCTCGGCGTTCGGCACTGATACTTCAAACCTGTTTTTGAGGGAGAGTCCCAATGAAGTTGATCGAAGGCTTTGACAGCAACTACCGATACATCTTGGTGGCAGCCCGGCGCGCTCGCCAACTCCAGTCCGGGGCGCCGCCCGTGGTCGACACGAATTCCCGCAAGCCCTGCCGCATCGCGCAGGATGAAATCCGCGCCGGCAAAGTCAAGTGGGAGATTCCGGAGACCCGTACGGCCGCCGAGCAGGCGGGAGACGCTCTCGACAAGGCGCTGGGCCAGGACTAAGGGAATTGTCGACTTCGTGATGGCTGATGGTTGATCGCAAAACCTCGGGTTGGTTTGAATCAACATCAAAAATCAACCATGAAAAACCTATGAAGATAGCCCTGGGCGTCACCGGCGGCATTGCAGCCTACAAAGCGGCGGAGATCGTCCGCCTGCTGCAGGACCGTGGCATCCACGTGCAGGTCGTCATGACGCGCGCCGCCCAGGAGTTCGTACGCCCCCTCACCTTCGCCGCTCTCTCCGGAGAAAAAGTAATTACCGGCATGTTCGCACCGGGCGATGGGCCCGAACCCAACATTGACTCCGCCATCGAACACATCGCGGTCGCGCAATCCATCGATGCGCTCGTTGTCGCGCCCGCCACAGCAGACGTTCTGGCTCACTTTGCGCAAGGCATCGCCACCGACTTTCTAACCACGCTTTATCTCGCGACCACGGCCCCGGTTGTGGTCGCGCCCGCCATGAACGTCAACATGTGGAATCACGCCGCCACGCAGGCGAACCTACAGGTTCTCCGGCAACGCGGTGTGAAGATCGTCGAGCCGGGCTCAGGCTACTTGGCGTGTGGCATGACCGGGGCCGGTCGCCTTGCGGAAAACGTAGTCATCGTAGCTGCCGTGATGGAAGCACTCGGCGCCTCTCAGGACCTGAGCGGCGAGACTGTGCTGATCACCGCCGGCCCCACACGCGAAAAGATCGATCCCGTTCGCTATCTCACCAACCGCTCCAGCGGTCGTATGGGATACGCTCTCGCCGAGGCTGCCTTGCGTCGGGGCGCACGCGTTCTCCTGGTCAGCGGGCCCACGTCGCTCACTCCGCCCGGAGCTGCCGAGGTTACAAGAGTCGAGTCGACCGAAGAGATGCGGGACGCTGTCCTCAAACTCCTTCCCCAGTCGAGCGTCGTCATCAAGACTGCTGCCGTCTCCGACTATCGCCCGAAAGCCGCTGCGGGCCAGAAGATCAAGCGCAAAGGCCCGATGACCCTGGAACTCGAAGCCACTCCGGACATTCTCAAGGAGCTTTCCCTCAAGAAGGGTTCGCAGATCGTGGTGGGCTTCGCCGCCGAAACCGAAAACGTTCTGGAGAATGCCCGCCAGAAGTTGGTATCGAAGAATCTCGATGCCATCGTGGTCAACGATGTTTCGCGCGAGGGCGTGGGCTTTGATTCCGACCGCAACGCAGTCACCATCATCACGCGCGACGAGGTGGTCGAGGTTCCGGAAACCACGAAATGGGAAGTGGCCCAGCGCGTCCTCGACCAGGTGTCGCGCCTTCGCCAGCACCGCAAGTCTCCCGTGAAAGCCTGACTTGGGCTTCCTGTCATCCGGGGAGCGGAGCGACCAGGAATCTGCTGCCCTTCGCTGCCGCCACAAGCGCAGCCGCCTGCCGCTGCATTACAATCTAACAACCAATGTCCCGCACTCTTGACCCTGATCTGCGCCGCGCGCTCGCCGAACGCTTGCGCTACTGCCACGAGATGGGCATCTACGATTTCTACCGTCGAGAACTGCAATCTTCTGAGCCCGCTGCGGTCGCATCCGCCGTTGCCGAGGTTGACGATCCGTCTTCCACATCCCAGGAACTGCGAGAGGAAATGGCCGCCAAAAAATCCGCCGTAGTAGCGAAGGTCGCCGACGAGAACATTTTCGAGGTGATCACTTCCACGCCAGAGCAAGGCGTTTCCGATCCCACCGCCGCGCTCAAACTTATTCGCGAAGACCTTGGCGATTGCACCCGCTGCAAGCTGCACAAGCAGGGCCGCAAGCAGATTGTCTTTGGCGTGGGCAATCCCCGTGCCGACTTGATGTTTGTGGGCGAGGGCCCTGGCGCCGACGAAGACGCGCAGGGTGAGCCCTTCGTGGGCCGCGCCGGGCAGTTGCTCAACAACATGATCAAGGCGATGGGCATTCGCCGCGAAGACGTCTATATCGCGAACGTGGTGAAATGCCGCCCGCCGGGCAATCGCACCCCGGAGCGCGACGAGTGCGAAACCTGCTCACCATTTCTCATGCGGCAGATCGCCGTGATCAAGCCCAAGGTCGTCGTAGCGCTGGGCGCGGTCGCGGCCAAAAATCTGCTCGCCATCAACGCCCCGATGTCCGAGCTTCGCGGCCGCTTTTACGACTTCATGCCCACTGGCGTGCACAGCAACTGGCAGGGAACGAAACTCGCGGTGACCTACCATCCCGCCTTTCTCCTGCGCGATCCGCGTCAGAAAGGCGAGGCCTGGAAGGATCTGCAGATGGTCATGAGGTTCCTGGGACTGGAACCGCCCAAAAAGACCGCCGAATAGGAAACACCATGTGGGGACAGCCGCCTCGCCTGTCCGGTCGAGCCAGGCTCGACTGCTTTGCTGGTCGGCGCTGGCAAGCTAAGACTTCGCGATTCACCTTTCCTCAGGCGTCGCTGCTATCCTCTGAGGCTGCTCTCCTCTGAAACTGATGCCCGAATTCTGTGATGTCGCCGTGCCCGTGCCGCTCGACATGGTCTTCACTTACCGTGTCCCGGCGGATGCCACGCCCGTGGTCGGCGGCCGCGTCCTCGTCCCATTTCGACAGCAGCGCATGACCGGCATCGTCGTCGAACTGCACGACCGCAAACCTTCCGTCACCACGAAGAGCATTCACTCTGTCCTCGACCCAGTTCCCGTGCTCGACGAGCAGTTGCTGCAACTCGGCCGCTGGATTGCCGACTACTATCTCGCCCCGCTCGGCGAAGTGTTCCGCACCATGCTGCCCCTGAACGCCGAATTCAAACGCTCGATTGGTTATCGTCTGACAGACCAGGGCCAGATGGCGCTGCACCTGGCGGGCATGTCCGGATCCTCCGCCCGTTCGCGGCGCACTCCGGAAGAACAAGAACAGGAGTTTCGAGTTCTCGATTACCTGGCGGGATGCATGTCTGAAAGCGACGTCGGTGCGGAATCTGAGGCAGGCAAGCGGCGAGTTGCGACCAGTGAATTTCACGCAAGCGAGAACGGGAAGGGCACGGCTTCAGCCGTGCCGTTACCGTCCGAAACGAGCAGGGCTTTAGCCCCTGAGGGAGCCAACCTCGTCCGCGAGGAAACTCTTCGTTCCGCCACCCGCGTCTCCAAAGCCGTACTCGCCGGAATGGTCCGCAAGAAATGGCTCGCGCGTGAAGACGTTTCGGCCGCTCGCGACGCCACCCGCACGATGAAAGTCGCGATTCTGAAATCCGCCGACGGCAAGCTCAACGATAACCAACGCCAACTCGTCGATACTCTCAAGGCCGCCGGCAGCCGAGTTCCAGTCACCACTCTACAATCGCTGGACGTCCCCCGAACCACGCTCGCCACGCTGGTTCGCCGTGAAATGGTCGCAATCCTCGAAGTGCCCGCGGACTTTTCCGTCTCCCGTTCCAAGCCCCGCCCTGCACTCTTCGACTTCGATTTGAACTCTGCCCAGCAATCCGCGCTCGCGCAGATGCGTCAAGGCGTCGCCGCCCGCAAATTCACCGGCATGCTTCTCCACGGAGTCACCGGTTCCGGCAAAACTGCGGTGTATCTGGCCGCCATGCGCGGAGTCCTCGAAGCCGGGCGCTCCGCCATTCTGCTCGTCCCTGAAATCGGGCTAACTCCTGCAGTCGCCGCCGACCTGCACCAGATCTTCGGCGATGAGGTGGCCATCCTGCACTCCGCACTCTCCGACCGCGAGCGCGCCGAGCAGTGGCACCGCATCAAACGCGGCGATGCGCGCATGGTCGTCGGTACGCGGTCGGCGGTCTTTGCCCCGGTAGCCGATCTTGCGCTGATCATTGTCGACGAGGAACACGACTCTTCCTACAAGCAGGAAGAAACGCCGCGCTACCACGCTCGTGACATCGCCGTGATGCGCGCCAAGATGGCGAATGCCGTCGTTGTGCTCGGCTCGGCAACTCCTTCCCTGGAGTCGTACTTCAACGCGAAGAAAAATAAGTATGCGCTCGTCGAGCTCCCCGATCGCGTCGAACAGCGGCCGCTCCCCGAAGTCGAAATCATCGACATGCGGCAGGAGTTCCAGGAAACCGGCCACGAGCAGGTCGTCTCGCGCAAACTCGCCGCTGAAATCAAGGAACGCCTCGAACGCAAAGAGCAGGTCATGGTCCTGCTCAACCGCCGTGGATATTCTCCCGTCGTACTCTGCCGCACTTGCGGCAAGAAACTCGAGTGCCAGAACTGCGCCATCGCGCTCACCCATCACAAGCGCGAGCACAAAATGGTCTGCCACTATTGCGGCTACACTGCGCCCGTGCCCAAAGCGTGCGTGCATTGCGGAAGCGAATATGTTTATTTTCTCGGAACTGGCTCGGAAAAACTCGAAGAGTTGCTGCACGGCATGTTCCCGCAGGCGCGCATCGCCCGCCTCGACCGCGACACCGTCCGCAGCCACCAGGATTTCGAGCGCGCACTAAACGGCTTGAACGAGGGCGAACTCGACCTTCTCGTCGGCACCCAGATGATCGCCAAAGGCCACGACATTCACGGCGTGACGCTCGTGGGCGTGGTCGGAGCCGACGTCGCCCTCGGCCTCCCGGACTTTCGCGCTGCGGAGCGCACGTTCCAGTTGCTGACCCAGGTGGCCGGACGCGCCGGACGCGGCCAGACTCCCGGCAAGGTTGTGCTGCAGACTTATTTCCAGGACCACTACGCCGTGCAGTATGCCGCCCGCCACGACTTCATCGGCTTCTACGAGAAAGAGCTGCAATTCCGCAGTTGGATGCACTACCCCCCCTACTCCGCTCTGGCCAACGTGCTGGTGCGCAGCGATAAACTCGACGACGCCCTGCAATGGTCGGGAACCTTGGGGCAGTGGTTCGACGCCACCCGCCACGAAGGAGTGCGCGTCCTCGGCCCGGCGCCCGCTCCCATCATGCGATTGAAACGCGACTACCGTTACCACTTCGTGCTCAAGTCGCCCAGCCGCGAAAAGTTGAACACCACCCTCCGTGCCATGCTGGCCCACGCTGCACTCAAGAAGATTCCGCGCACCCAGGTGATTGTCGATGTCGATGCACTCTGGCTCATGTAAATCTATTCGGAGATAATTCTCGCGCGATGCCGTCGAAGCCCCTTTTCTTTCCCACACTATCCGCTTGGCGTGCCTGGCTCGAGAAACATCACGCCAGCTCCACCGAACTCTGGGTCGGCCTCTACAAGCGAGACTCCGGTCGGCCAAGCATCACCTGGCCGGAGGCCGTCGATGGTGCCCTCTGCTTTGGCTGGATCGATGGTATCCGCAAGAGCATTGACGACATCAGCTACAAGATTCGATTCACACCGCGGAAGCCGCGGAGCATCTGGAGCGCCATAAACGTGAGACGCGCGACTGAGCTTTCCACTCAAGGCCTGATGCATCCCGCGGGCCTCGCCGCGTTCGAGAAACGGGAAGGCAGTCGCTCCGAGATCTATTCCTACGAGCAACGAAAGAATGCCAAGCTCCCCGCTGCGTACGAAAAACAATTTCGCAATCATCCTGCTGCGTGGACGTTCTTCCAATCCCAACCACCCGGGTACCGCAGAACCTCCAGTTGGTGGGTCATCAGCGCAAAGAAAGAAGAAACTCGACTCAAGCGGCTGGCTCAACTGGTCGACCACTCAGGCCGTCAACGCAAGATACCGCCCTTGGCTCGCCTACCCCGCGACTGATCTGCGCTGACGTCGGCGAGCAGGTTCCTGCACCACGGTAACTTGAAGCTGCAATTTCTTTGTATCAACATCAGTTACCGTTTTGTTTTGGGAGCCTGCGATGCGGTTGTTTCGAAATGTTGCGACCGGTGTCACGCTGGCTCTTCTTGCGTTCGCCCTCGCCTTTGCACTCATCACCTATGGCCCGCGCCGCTACGTAGTCTCCCAAAGCCATTACGCCGACGAGGCAGTCTGGAATGGCAGCAGCCTGTTCTTGACCGTCCGGTCGTCGGGATTTGCGCGCTCTGAATTCAAGGGAGCATCTCATTTTCCGTTGCTCTCGGCGATCGTCGGCATTACCGCCGGCAACGATTTCGCAACTCTTCCCAGCAATCTCACCGTCTTTCAATACGCAGGCGGACAGGTTCAAAAAGACACGCTCGCCGGCCGGACCGTACAAGCTGTACCGTTCGAAGACGCTCTATATTTTGTGGTCTATGACCGTTCGAAACAGCGGCAGGTCTGGACCTGGCGGGAGTCTCACTTGGCCGCCGTAACCGGTTCCACGGCCGGACAGGTGCTCAAGGCCGCCGACGATGGCGCCGACACCGGCGACGATGAAGAGGCCGAGCCCGCCGCCCTTCCGCAAGGTTGGCATCGCTCGTCTCTCAACCCGGGCCGCAACGGCTCGAGGACGATTGCAGTTTCCTTCCAGACCTCCACTGCCACCATCAAGATCGAGCAACCGAAAGTCGAAGCCCACGTGCTTCCCACTCCGATCGTCACCCTGGAGGCCTCGAGTCTGGAGTCCCCGGTGCAGATCTCTGGCGCGGAGTTCAGTGGCACCAAGGAGATCACCGCCGCGGAATTTGCTGCCCTTCGCGCGCAAGATACTTCGCCGCGTCCACGACGCAATCCCGCCCGCGCTGCGCTCACGCTGGCGCAGTCTCTCGTCTACTTATTGATTCCGTTTTCGCCTCTCCTCATCAGCCTGATTTCAATCCTGGGTCTGAAATCGAAGCTTCTGGCCAACCTGCCCGAACAAGCTTCGTTCCCCAACGCACTGCCCGAGCAGTTCGGAGAACTCGATCGAAGTCGCCTCGAGGAACTTACCCGGGCACTGGAAAACCTCGGCTTCAAAACCCTCCTGGACTACACCATGGTTTCGAGTATGGCGATCCCGATTCCCGGCTTCGGCCGCCTCATGGTCAATGAGCGCAGCAGCTGTTTTGCCGAGATCAATCAGATCTTTCCTCCGCGCAAGAAACCAACCGAAATGGCCTGCTCGTTCACCTCGCGCTGCGAAAATGGCTGGGTCGTGTCGACCGGTACCCGCAAGCCCAACGGCGGCACTTGGATCATGCGGCTGCCGCAGAGTGTGTGGCGTTGCAAACCAGGTTTGGATCCTGCCAGCCTCTACCAGGCTCATCAGCAGCAATGCTCGGAATTGAGCTCCGATCTCGGTCTCCGCACTTTGCCGGCGGGTTCAGCCAGCGAGTACTTCCGGGGCGTCCAAAGCCGCATGCAGCAGCGCCGGACCGCGGTCCGCGCAAAGATGGTCCCGACAATTCTGTTCGAGTACTACGCGTTCGTGTTTCGCCCGCGCCTGGAGTGGAAAGGCGATTGGCCCAAGGAAGCGGCCAAGCGTTCGAGTTTCTCCGTCAGGGCCGCCGGAGCCTGAGTTTCGCCTGTCCCGGCGCTCCCCATTTTTTTCGCATGACCACCGCCTGACGCCCCGGGTACAATGCCAGCCGCGTCCTGGATCGAATCCAAACGCAATCCGATCCCGCCGAGGAGACAATCCTTGTCCGATCTGCTGGCGACAAAACCGCTCGACCTTCTGCTGGCCGAGGCAAGCGACGAAAGTGGCACCGGCCTGCGCCGCGTGCTCGGCCCAGTCAACCTGGTCACGCTGGGCATCGGCGCTATCATCGGCGCAGGTATTTTCGTTCTGACTGGAACCGTCGCCGCAACCTTCACCGGTCCGGCAATCGTACTCTCGTTCATCCTGGCCGGCTCCGGCTGCATCTTCGCCGGACTCTGTTACGCCGAGTTCGCCTCTTTAATTCCGATCGCTGGCTCCGCTTACACCTACGGCTACGCAACGTTGGGCGAAATCTTCGCCTGGATCATTGGATGGGATCTGATCGTCGAATATGCCGTCGGCGCCGCATCGGTGGCCGTCGGATGGAGCGGCAATCTAATCGCGCTCTTTCAAAGTTTCGGCATCCAACTCCCGCCCCAGATCACCGCCCCTCCCGGCACGCTGCTGGTTCTGTACAACGGACAATGGTCCCGCCTGGTGACCATCGGGCCAGCCCTCGCCAGCGCCGGAGTGGACGCTGCCAAACTGCCCACCGCTCACGGCCTTCTCGATCTCCCCGCCTATCTCGTGATCGCGATCATGACCACGATCCTCGTCATCGGAGTCCGAGAATCAGCCAACTTCAACTCGTTGATCGTCTTTATCAAAGTGGCCACGGTCCTAACCTTCGTCGTGATTGCAACCCTCTATCTTCTGCGCCATCCCCAGGTCGCAGCCGCGAACTGGCATCCTTTCATTCCGCCCAATCAAGGATCCTTCGGAGCCTTCGGATGGTCGGGCATCGCCCGCGGCGCCGGCGTAATCTTCTTCGCCTACATCGGATTTGACGCCGTCTCCACCGCCGCCCAAGAAGCCAAAAATCCCCAGCGCGACATGCCCATCGGAATCCTCGGTTCCCTGGCCATCTGCACCGTGCTTTACATCGCTCTGGGCCTGACCCTCACCGGCGTCGTCCACTACACCGGGCTCAACACCGCCGCTCCCGTCGCAGTAGGTATTCAGGCCACCGGCGTTCGTTGGGGAAGCATCGTCGTCTTGCTCGGCACCTTCGCCGGACTCACCACCACCATGCTGGTCATGCTCCTGGGGCAATCGCGCGTGTTCTATTCGATGGCCCGCGACGGCTTGTTGCCCGAGTGGGCGGGCCGGATTCATCCGCGTTTCCACACGCCCTGGATCTCCTCCATCGTCGTGGGATTCTTCGTCGCCATCCTCGCCGGCGTTCTTCCCATTAACATCCTCGGCCAACTCACCTCCATCGGCACCCTGCTGGCTTTTGTCATCGTGTCTGCCGGCGTGTGGGCGTTGCGCATAAAGCGTCCCGACCTCCACCGCCCCTTCAAAGCTCCCCTGGTTCCGCTAACACCGATCCTCGGGATGGGGATCTCCCTCGGACTGATGGCCAGCCTCCCGTGGAGCACATGGCTCCGCCTCATCGTATGGTTGGTGTTTGGGATGTTGATCTACTTCGGCTACGGCAGAAGCCACAGCCGGCTGCGCAACCGCACCTGACCTATCGCCAGCTCATCTGGAAGGGCGAGATCGTAAACGTGAGTGCCAGCATGATCGCTGCCAGCACCGCCAGCGGCCAGCGGCTTGCCGGAAGCATGGGATATTCGGGCGCTTGCTCCACGCGGAAGGTCATCACGTTCATCACCATGAGCAATCCGGCCCACACGCACCATCCCACATATCGGTGCCCCAGGAAGACCAGGACGAATCACGGTAATCCACGAAACGGCGCGGTGCACTCGCGGTGCCAACGCGTAAACAATGTGTCCGCCATCCAACTGGCTGCTGGGTAGCAGATTCAGCGCAGTCGCAAACATGCCGACCCACGCCGCCACTGCCGTCGGGTGCAGATAAACTTGCCGCAGTGGCAATGCGGCAATGGCGTGATGGGGAGCAGCGCTGCGCAACACGCTATGCATGATGTGGAAGATCGCCGGAAACCCCAGTTGCAACTCCGACGGGCCCATCCCTGGGTCCAGGGGCTTCGACAGTGTCATTGCCACCGCCAGCGTGACCACGGCCACCACAAATCCCGCAATCGGTCCCGCGATGCCGATGTCGAACAATGCAGCCCGTGACCGGATCGGCGCCTTTATGCGAATCACCGCTCCCAGAGTTCCGATCAACGTCGGAGCCGGAATAAAGAAGGGCAGCGTCGCGCGCACTCCGTAGTACCGGCAAAACAGGTAATGCCCCATCTCGTGGGAGAACAGGATTAACAACAAAGTCGCCGAAAACGGGATGCCGAGAAGCAGCCGCGACGGCTGCGCGACCACCCAGCCTCAAGGGAAAGAAGGGGAGCCATTCATCGCCGGCAGCGAATGGCGGCAAGTTATGCAGAAAGTTGAACTGCAATCGCGCCCCCACCACCATCGTGGTGAAGCACGTCGCCACCAGCAGCAACCCGTGCAGCCAGTAGCGTTCCCGCGGCGGCCGTCCCACCGGTTCCGGCAGCGCGTGGTAGTACTCGAGCGTGGAAGTAGGAATCGGGGGATTCGGGTCCGCCATGCAATTTTTCGGTCGATTCTTCGGCTCGGGACCCGCCCTCGGGGACCCTTCTCTGATGCTACTACGAGCCGGGAACCTTTGGGGCCGCCGGCCCCCTCAACTTCGGCGTCCTAGGTAATGGCACTCTCGGGCCATTACCAAAGAGCCATTTCTAGCGGATAACAAAACGCCTAATATATGGCGACGCGTCCGAACTGCCCTCCGGGCCCTTGTTTGCACGAAATCCCCGACTAAAAGCAAACCTGATGCCCTGAAAGCCAGTGATTCGCCTCAACGGTGTCGGACCGTCTCCCCCGAGACTAGCGTTCCCATGAGCGTGGTTTCCCCGATTCCCGAGATCGAGGTCCGGTCATCCACTCCGGACGCCACTTTCTCCTGGTCCGAGGTGTGCCCGCGGGATCTCCCGCACTGGAATGACCTTCTCCTGCGAACCGACATTTCCCTCTACCAGTTTCCCTTCTGCAATGAGCCCTATCGTCCGCTCTGGCTCACGCCGCGCTACCTCGCCTGGGGCTCGCCAGATTGCCCCCTCGCCTTCGTATGCATTCTGACCATCGGATTCGGTCCGGGAAAGGTCGGGTTGGTTTTTCGCGGACCTTCGCTCCTGCAAGCCGAGACCGATCTTTCCCAAGCGGCGTTCGCGGAGTTGTTCGGCTGGGCCCGCACTCAAGGTTACGTATTCATTCGCTTTACCCACTCCGATCCGCAGATTCTGAGCCGGCTCGCCGCCGCCGGCCACGCCGAAGATCTCGACGCGTTCCCCTATTTCCTGGACTACCCAGTCCTATCTCCGGACTACATCGTCGAGCAGCACGAAAGCGAGGAGGACACTCTGGCCAGCTTTGACCGTGAAGCTCGCCGCAAGATCCGTCGCGCCCGCGAATTGGGATATGAAGTTCACTCCGACGTTTCTCCCGATGCGCTGAAGAACGCCTGGAGTCTTTATCAGGATTGTGCCCGGCGCAAGAATTTCCGCCTCGAGCGCCCGCTTTCCTTCTACATGGAAACCATGCGCCTCGCCCAGCCCCATAACTGTGCCCGCCTCTACTCGGTCCATCTCAACGGCACGATGGTCGGCAGTTCCTTGGTGCTCCGCGACCGCACCACAGCGCACTGTCAACTAGCCGCCTTCGATACCGAGCATCGGCAGTCCGCAGCGTTTCTGCACTGGCACTCCATGCGCGACATGTATCGTTTGGGCGCCCACCGCTACAATCTGGGCCCGGGCCCGGGTTCGCTGGCGCGCTTCAAGCAGCAGTTCTGCCAGCGTCCGGTGAGCTACCCCGGACCCCTGACCGTGGTGTTGAAGGAGGATTGGTTTCGCTTGTGGTGGAAGGTCGCTTTTCCCGTAGCCAAGCGCCTGCGGCCTACTTTGCGGAGCATCATTTCCCACCTGAAGCGCTAGCCCGGTGCCGTGCGATTCGTATCCGGTAGTGCCATCCGATTCGCATCAGGCCATCCAGTGCGATTCGTATCAGGCCATGCCTTCAGGCATGGCGCAAGTGCCGACAAACTGATTGAGCCTTGAGGCGCAGCACGCGCCGATTCGTATCAGGCCATGCCTTCAGGCATGGCGCAGGTGCCGACAAACTGGTTGAGCCTTGAGGCGCAGCACGCGCCGATTCGTATCAGGCCATGCCTTCAGGCATGGCGCAGGTGCCGACAAACTGATTGAGCCTTGAGGCGCAGCACGCGCCGATTCGTATCAGGCCATGCCTTCAAGCATGGCGCAGGTGCCGATGGACTGGTTGCGCCTTGAGGCGCAGCACGCGCCGATTCGTATCAGGCCATGCCTTCAGGCATGGCGCAGGTGCCGATGAACTGCTTGCGCCTTCAGGCGCTGCACGCGCGGAAAAGCCGCCAGCCCTTCCTAGTCGATCGACTGCAGCTCTTTTCCCGGCTTGAACCGCACGGCCCTTCCGGGCGGAATCGACACTTCGGCGCCGGTACGCGGATTGCGCCCGATTCCCGTCTTGCGCGGACGCACGTTAAACACGCCAAACCCCCGCAGTTCAATGCGATTGCCGCCGGCCAGCGCTTTCTTCATGCTCTCGAAGACGGTTTCCACCGCCAACTCGGCCTTGGTCTTGGTGATGCCGGTCTTGGCCACCACTTCGTTGATGATGTCGAGCTTGATCACAAGGGGCTCCCGGGTGCAGGGTCAAAATCGTGCTTCAAGTTATTGATGCTAAGGGAGATAAGTGAGATTGTCAACGGGAGCATCTATCCCGTAAACTGGCATGCACCCAGCCGAACTAAATTGAGTAATTGTGTAATTTGGTAATTGTGCAATTTGTCGTGTGCCCTACGCGGCCCGACCGCACCCATTCTTCAAATTACTCAATTACAAAATTACACAATTACCAAATTTTCCCCAAGGAGTTTCATGCTGAAAAGTGACCGCTGGATCCGCAAGATGTCCAAAGAACACGACATGATCAACCCCTTCTCCGAGAAGCAGGTGCGCGAGGGCGTGATTTCCTACGGATTATCTTCCTACGGCTATGATCTGCGAGTGGCCGACGAGTTCAAAATTTTTACCAACGTCAACTCCTCCATCGTCGACCCCAAGCATTTTGACGAGCGTTCGTTCGTCACCGTACAAACCGACATCTGCATCGTTCCCCCCAACTCGTTCGCCCTGGCGCGCTCGGTCGAATACTTCAAAATTCCCCGCAGCGTGTTAACGATCTGCGTTGGCAAAAGCACCTACGCTCGCTGCGGCATCATCGTGAACGTGACTCCATTCGAACCCGAGTGGGAAGGTTTCGTCACCCTCGAGATCTCGAATACCACGCCCCTTCCCGCGCGCATCTACGCCAACGAGGGCCTCTGCCAGATCCTCTTCTTCGAATCGGATGAACTCTGTGAAATCAGCTACGCCGACCGCAAAGGCAAATACCAGTCGCAGCAGGGAATCGTCCTGCCGAAACTTTGAGAGCCTTTCGAGAGGTGTGAAACAAGGAAACGGGGAAGGGCGCGGCTTCAGCCGCGCCATCTCACGGTTTTACGTGGAAGAGCGGGCCTTCCAGGCCCGTTAATCGGCCTGAAATCCATTGGGTTTTAGCCCCGGACGTCGTGTTTCTAGCCAACGCGCACGTAGGTCGAATATTGCTCATCCCCTAACCCGACAAATGGCAGCATCTTCACCGCCCCGCCCGCCGTCTCGACCTGCCAACTCTGCGCCCCGGTCTTCTTCACGGCTAGCAACTGTTCCCGCGTCACGTTAGGCTCTCCGTCGGTGATGGCAAACAAAACGATCGGCCCCACGACCAGCGCAACTGTATCCCCATGCTGCGGACCCAAAGCCTCCAACCGCGCCTTCAACGGAAGCTCCACCTCGATCCGGTCTCCATTTTTCCATTCCCGCCACACCGTCACGAACGTCCCGGCCACCACCACTTCGCGCTTCCCATTCACCGAAACCGAAGCTCCCTCCGCCCACGCCGGAATCCGCAAATTCACCGCAAACTCCGCCGCCCGCGACGCCTTCACCTCAAACTGCACATGCGCGTCGTACGGATACTCGCCACTTCTGCGTCAAGGAAACCTGCGCCCTGCCCTGCGTCCACCGCACTGTCGAAGGAATGTACAGATTCACATACACCCCGCGCGCATCACGGAAATACGTATTGATCCGATAATCCGCCGCCACCTGCGGCAATGTCCCCGAACAGCATGCCCACCGCTCCCTGTGGTAAACCTTCCGTCCTTTAAAGTTGTAGTCCGAATAGTAATAAGTCCGCCCATCGGCTTCGAGCGGCAACGCTCCCAGCACTGTGTTGTACATCACCCGTTCCATGCTGTCGCCATAACGCGAATCGCGCGTCACCCGCAGCAGGTACCGTGTCAGCTTGAAATGCGCGTACGAACCGCAAGGGGTTTCGAAACTGGAGTGGCTGCCCGTCAGGCTCTTATATACTTCGGGACTGCCCGGAGCTCGCAGCGTCTCATCCGCTCCCCATCCGCCGGTGGCGAAACTCTGCGCCGCCACGAAGTCGAAACCGTTCTTCGCCGCCCGCAGATGCTTCTCACTGCCCAGCGTCAAGTATGCCTGCATCGCCGAGCACAGCGAATTCACATGGCTGTAGGCGTGGCGTCCTTCCAGGTTACTGCGCCCTTCCGCCAGCGGATCGTAATATGCATCGTTCAGGTATTGCCGGCCGAGCGCGCGATATTGCTCGCCCGCGCCCCGCTGGTAAGCCAGAAACAGGTTCTCCGACATCGTGTACGACTCGTCCCATGTATACGAATCATCATCCGCGTGGTTCGGGCGCCAGCTTTGCCCGTGCTCCACGGCTTTCGGCGGCAGGTGCGGCAATGCCGTCTTGGTGGTCTCCGCCAGAATCGCAAATGCATCGGGATCACCCACGTACATATGCGAGTCGATCAGTCCGCAAACCAGTTTGTCGTAGGTGTAGGCAGGGAAGCGGGTGTTCTCATAAAAATCGCCGCCAATCGTCTTGGCGTATAGACGATTCAGCCGGAGCACCTTCTCCCGCGTCTCCGGCGACCGGTTGATCGCGTAAGACCGCGCCAGCGCCGACACCCACTGGCCGAACGTGCATCCCGGGGCGAAGCCGATTTCAAAAAGATAGTCCTTGTTATGGGCGTCGTACTGATACCAGCCGCCCAAATCCTGCCCCGGTGCCGGCTGCCCAACCATCTGCCGAAACGGTTTGAGCAGGCTGTCTTCGCTCAACTCCATCAGCAGGGCATGCGTCTGCTGCAATTGCTGCTCGTGCAGGGCACTATGCAGCGCGACGTCCCCGTAGCTGAATTCCTCGAGCGGAGATTGGATTGGATCAGATAAGGCTGGAGGAGCGGTGAGCGCTAGAGCCGAATTCCGCCAGCCCGGGATCGCACTCGCGGCGGAAGCCAGCGTCACCGACTTGAGAAACCGCCTGCGGGAGACTGCGTTCGAGGGAGGCATTCTTGCTCCCCACCTTTGAGGATCTATTGCGAAGGGATGAACCGGGTACCTCATTTCTCACGCGTTCTTTGCGCGAGCGGCGCCCAGCGTTACCGCTGGTTCTCCCCTTCTTTGAACATGTACTTGATCGCCGGTTTGTAGATCATCAGATTCGCTTCGCCGTTCTCACGGTTCACCTTGATGCAGTTCCGGTCGTACCACTCGATGATGCCGCGCACTTCCTCACCGTCGCGCAGCACGACCACCATCGGTGTCCGCGACTGCATCTGCTTCTGATAATAAAAATTCTCGGCGTTGGTCTGCTCCGGAGGCGCGGGCTTCTTGCTGCCGCCGCCCACGGAACGATCTCCGCGATCGCCGCGATCTCCACGGTCTCCTCGATCCATGCGTTCTCCGCGCTCGTGCCGCTCCGTGCGCTCGCGTCGTTCCGGCGCCGGCATCGGAGCCAGATTGTTATTGTAATTCTCCACCCGCGGCAATGTCGGCCGAATCAGCTTGCGGTTGGCGAAATTCTCCTTTTCGGAGGGTCCTCCGGCTTGTACCGGGATCCATTGTGTCCTTCATCGTGGCGCTACCTCGGATACACGCGTTCGCGCAAACCACCACACCTTGGGGTCCCTAGGAATATATTCAGCGAAGGCGTGAAATTTTACCTACCGTAACACAGGAACCTTTCCCCTGACAATCCTTCCTTCGTGCCACCCTCCCGGAGGTGCCAAATCTTGCACACCTCTAGAATATCGATTTGCCCCGTTAATCCGTGTTCGACAGATCCGCTCCGCGCCGCTCCCTGCCGCTCCACGTGACTACCGCCACCAGGCTGGCCACGATCAGCACCGTCCACGCCAGTACTGGCGGAAAGCTGCCGCCATAGCGGCTCTCGGCCAGCTTCGCCTGGAGCACCGAATTGCGAGAGGAGAAGAAGTTGCCAATCTGGTAGGCAAATCCCGGCAGTGTCCCCCGCACCCCGGGTGGCGAAAGTTCATTCAGATGCGCCGGAATCACTCCCCAGGCTCCCTGCACCATGAACTGCATCAGGAACCCTCCCGCCGCCAGCATCGGAACCGTATGGGAATAAGCCCACAACGGGATCACCGGAATCGCCAGCAACGCCGCGATCACGATCGCCCGCCGTCGCCCAATTCGTTCCGACCACGTTCCAAACAAGATTCCTCCCAGCAACGCCCCGATGTTGTACACGATGGCGATGAAGCCCACCGTCTTCGGCGTGAACTGCAGATTCCTCTGCAGGAACGTCGGGTAAAGGTCCTGCGTGCCGTGACTGAAAGAATTGAACGCGAACATCAGCACGACCAGGAAAACAAAGATGCCGGCGTGCGACCAAACATCTTTGCCCAAATGTCTCTTTGCCGCCCGCGACACGCGCCCCTGCAGCCACGCCGGAGATTCGTCCACCTTGGTGCGAATGTAGATCACCAGAAACGCCGGCAGCGCACCGATCACGAACATGCCCCGCCATCCAACGAGGGGAAACAGCGTGCCATAGACCAGCGCGGCCATCAGGTATCCCACGACGTAGCCTTCCTGCAGCAGGCCGGAGAAAAAGCCGCGTCCCTCGGCGGGCAGCGTTTCGAACGCCAGCGCCGCACCTACGCCCCACTCACCCCCCATCGCAATTCCGAAGAATGCGCGCATGATGAGGAATACCTTCAACGAGGGCGCGAACGCCGAGGCCAGCTCAAACACCGAGTAGGCGATGATGTCGACCATCAGCGTGGGACGCCGCCCGAACCGGTCCGCCATCAGTCCGAACAGCAGCGCACCCAGCGGCCGCATGGCCAGCGTTAGAAAAATTGCCTCCGTGATCGCCGAAACCTTCGTCTCAAACTGCGTGGCCAGCGCGCTGACGCAGAAGATCAGAATGAAAAAATCAAACGCGTCCAGCGACCACCCCAGAAAGCACGCAATAAACGTGTTCCGCTGCACCCGAGTCAATCTGCGAAAGTGCCCAATGAATTCCATGAGTCCGCCTGGGAGTTTGGTTCGGTCTTCCTTCGTGGACCTTCGTGTCCTTCGTGGTTGTCGCCTTCTTCCTTGCGCGCCAAGGTCCTGCGGATGCTAGCATATGCTTTCAATCAGCAATCAGAAATCAACAATCTCCCATGCCCGACCTCGATCTCCCGCAACGCCAGGCGCCCGATGCGCTCATGCTTACCGGTTTCTGGTATCGCGCGCTGCCCGCCGATCGCGTCCACCGCAACGCAGTTGTACAAAGCGACGCTGCTGGAGACCCCCCTGGTCATCGGCCGCGACCGCCTGGGACAGCCCTTCGCCCTGCGCGATGCCTGCCCTCATCGCGGCATGCCGCTGCACTGCGGCCGCTTCGACGGAGAGAATCTCGAATGCGGATACCACGGCTGGCAGTTCGATGTCCACAATGGCCAGTGCCAACTGATCCCGTCCCTCACCGCCGATCAGAAGCTCAAAGTCGATCGCATCTATGCGGGCAGCTATCCCTGCGAAGAACAGGACGATTTTATCTGGGTCTACATTCCCGATCCTGCCCCGCCGGGCGCAGGATTCGCCCCGCCCCCCGAGGCTCCCGATCCCGCCCCGCAGATCGAAAAATTCAGCTGGCAAGTACAAACTCGCCTACCTGCAGGCCGAAATGCCCGTCAGCATTGACCACGGCATCATCGGCCTCATGGATCCCGCGCACGGCCCGTTCGTGCACCAGGCGTGGTGGTGGCGCACGCAGCACAGCATTCACGAGAAGAAGAAGAACTTCGAGCCCATCCCCAATGGCTTTCGCATGAGCGCGCACACGCCCAGTTCCAACTCCGCGCCCTACAAACTGCTGCGCCTCTACGCCGACGCCGATTCCATCACCACCACCATCGATTTCGTTCTGCCCAACCTGCGCACCGAAACCATTCGCGCCGGAAAATACTGGTTCTCCAGCCTGACGACGGTCACGCCCATCACCCGCAATCATTGCCGCATCGATGTGGTAGCCGCGTGGAATCTGTTTCGCTGGGTCCCGTTCGTCCCCGGCCTGCTGAAATTTGTCTTTGCGAAATTTGTAGAGCAGGATCGCCGCACCATGGAACTGCAGGCTGAAGGCCTGAAACACAACCCCCACCTCATGCTGATCGACGACGCCGATCGCCCCGCCAAGTGGTATTTCCAGCTCAAGGCCGCGCACCTCGAAGCCAAAACTACCGGCACAGAGATGAAGCACCCGATGTCAGGTCCCGTGACGTTGAAGTGGAGAAGTTGAATATCAACGAGAAGATGTTTATGTGGCGCGGGCGCCCCACCCGCGCAGCCTAGCCCCGAAGAATGAAAGCAGAAGCGCAGAAAGAAAGCCAGAAGCCAGAAGCCAGAAGCTCCAAGCTAGAAGCTAGAAGCTAAAGCTAAGCTCAAAGCTCAAAGCTCATTCCCTCACCAGCCAGTCCATCGCTTCTTCCCGGGTCTGGAACGCGGGAAAATCGCGCTGCGAGAAGCTCTTGATATTCTCCTGGAACACATGCGGCAGGCTCTCCGCCCCCAGCCAGGCCGACCGCTTCACGTAACGGACGATCCAGGGTGAGTACTTCCTTCATGCGGGTCGCGACTTTCTTGTCGATCTCCGCTCCCGTAAAGTCAGCCAGGGTCAGCATGGACCCGGGAGCGTGCCGGGCAACGATTAACTTGACCTGCTCGATCAGCAACAGGATTTCCTTCGCCGCGCAATGGCTGAAGTCCACCACGAATATCGTTTGTCCCTTGTGCTTGATGAACCGCAGTCGCTCCTCGGCAGCATCACTCACTGTGTCTTCTGAGTTCATGCGAGCAATCCCTCCACTACGCCATAAGCCCCGTCCAGCGCAGCATCCAGCGCCGACGCATCTTTGCCCCCAGCTTCCGCCAGGTCGGGCCTGTCCTCCGCCTTTGCCGCCCACTTTCTGCGCCACCGGGCCGATGACCTTGCCCGCCTGCACCCGGCTGGTCAAATCTTTGGTGACTCCCACGATCAGCGCCACGTTGCCATTCGACGCCGACCCCAGGATCACCACTCCCGAACCAATCTTGTCGCGCAACTGATCGACCAGTGTTCGCAACTGCGCCCGCTCCAGATTGTCGACGCGATGCGCCAGAACCTTTACGCCCTTCACGTCCTTGATCTTCTCCGCAATATTCGCCGTCGAAGACGAAGCCGACTTCATCCGCACCTGGTCCAGTTCCCGCGTCAGCCGCTTGATCTCCGCGTCCTTCTTCTCCAGTTCAGCCTTCAATGCCTCTGCCGGTGAGAGCTACTGGACTCGGAAGTGCCCCTCCTTGCTTTTCGCAAAGTGGCAGCGATGACCACATTTCTCGAGTTCGTGATCCTTGCGGAAATGCTGGAGCGACCCTTCTCCCGTGACCGCCTCCACCCGCCGCACCCCCGACGACACGCTTCCTTCCTTCAGAATCTTGATCAGCCCGATCTCCCCCGTAGCTGCGGTGTGCGTCCCCCCGCAAAGCTCCGTCGAAAAATCGCCGATCTTCACCACCCGCACCTTGTCACCATATTTTTCCCCGAACAGCGCCATCGCATGATACTCATTCACGGCCACGTCGATGGGCACGTCCGCGATGGTCTCCACTTTCTGGTTGCGCAGCAGTTCCTTGTTAATCAAGTCTTCAATGTCCTGCAACTCTTCGTCTTCCACCGCCGTGAAATGCGAAAAATCAAACCGCAAATGATTCGGCGCCACCAGCGACCCCGCCTGCTTCACATGCTTCCCCAGCACTTCCCGCAGTCCCGCATGCAGCAAATGCGTAGCTGTGTGATTCCGCATGGTCGCCTGCCGAATGTCGGTGTCGACGACGGCGTCGACTCGATCACCAACCCTGAGGGTGCCCCACCCTTCTTTCGCGTTCTGTGCGAAAGAGGGTGGGGTTTTTGAACTCGCACCTTTCACCACAACCTGGTGCACCCTCACGCCCTGAATCGGGTAATAACACCCCTTCACCTCAGCGACCACGGTATTGTGATCATCCGAATAAAGCCACCCGCGATCCCCCACTTGCCCGCCCGCCTCGGCATAGAACGGCGTGTGATCAAGAATGATCTCGCCTGACTCGCCGGCCTTGAGTTCCTGTGCGCCCCGCCCATCGTGAATGATCGCCAGCACCTCGCAACCATCCGACCTCGTCTGCCGGTACCCCTCAAACTCAGATTTCGGCAGCTGCTGATAAACAGGATTCGCCGTCTGTTTCG
Source organism: uncultured Acidobacteriota bacterium (assembly GCA_963709865.1). Taxonomy (GTDB): domain Bacteria; phylum Acidobacteriota; class Terriglobia; order Terriglobales; family Acidobacteriaceae; genus Sulfotelmatobacter. Next base: position 1,799 of record CAVPXW010000014.1, on the reverse strand, counting down.
CCGCGCCCTTCCACGAAGCACGCGCCCGCGACTTCTGCTCCTCCATCGCACGATCGAATCCAGTTCGATCGAACGCGATGCCCTGGTCGCGGGCCGCGTCCTGCATGAAGTCGAGCGGCATCCCAAACGTGTCGTAGAGCTTGAAGGCATCCTCGCCCGCGAGTCTGTCTACCGAACCCCTGAGCAGCGTCTCGAGTTTTTCCAGGCCCACGTCCATCGTGTGGGCAAACCGCGTTTCCTCGACATGCACGGCCTTGGAGACTCGATCCGCCGACTGGTTCAGTTCTGGATACGCATCCTGCATCAAGTCGCGCACCGCAAACACCATCTGGTGCAGAAATGGCTTCGTCTGTCCCAGCAACCTTCCATGCGTGATCGCCCTGCGAATGATTTTGCGCAGCACATACCCGCGCCCGTCGTTCGCCGGAAGCACACCATCGGAAATCAGAAACGTCGCCGCCCGCGAGTGATCGGCAATCACCCGCAGAGACGCCGCGGATTTGTGCCCGGAGTCACCACTCATCGCGTGGGGACGGACGCATTCGTCCGTCCGGCGGAGCGAAGCTCCGCTTTCTGCCGTCCCCGTCAACTCCGCCGCCCGCTTAATCAGCGGCGTGAACAGATCCGTCTCATAATTCGAAATCACGCCCTGCAGCACCGACGCCACCCGCTCCAGCCCCATCCCCGTATCAATCGACGGTTTGGGCAGCGGATTCAGCTTCCCGCTGGCATCCCGGTCAAACTGCATGAACACCAGATTCCAGATCTCCACATACCGCCCGCACTCACATCCAAACTTGCAGTCGGTATGCCCTTGATCCGACGCCGCCACACCCATGTCGTAATGAATCTCGCTGCACGGCCCGCACGGCCCGGTGTCGCCCATCTGCCAGAAGTTGTCCTTCAGCCCCATCTCGAAGATGCGGTCTTTCGGGACGCCCTGCCCCACCCACAAGTCATACGCCTCGGAATCACGAGCCACGCCCGCCTCGCCCTTAAAGATCGTCACATACAGCTTGTCCTTCGCAATCCCAAACCACTCCGGCGAGGTAATCAGCTCCCACGCGTACGCAATGGCATCCTTCTTGAAGTAGTCGCCAAACGAAAAGTTTCCCAGCATCTCAAAAAACGTGTGATGCCGGTTGGTGAACCCCACGTTCTCCAGGTCGTTGTGCTTCCCCCCGGCCCGCACGCACTTCTGCGACGTGGTCGCCCGCGAGTAGTTGCGCTTCTCCAGTCCCAGAAACACATCCTTGAACTGGTTCATCCCCGCGTTGGTAAACAGCAGCGTGGGATCGTTCGCGGGGACGAGCGACGACGAATGCACCTCTTTGTGGCCCTTGTGCACAAAGAAGTCCAGAAATTTGCGGCGGATTTCCGACCCGGTCAGCATGGATGAGTAATTCTAAATGAACCGAGCCCTTCGGCGTTGCGTAAGCAGGTCCCGCACGCCCGAGGATGCAGGAATTAACCTCTGAACCACTAAGGGCACAGGACAACAGAAGATGAATTCCTCTGTGGCCGCTGTGCCCTCTGTGGTTGATTTGTGTGCTGGCTACTTGATTACGTCGACGGTCTTCTCGGCGCCCTTCTTGACGTCGTGCCCCACGTCTTTGGCAGCCTTGTCGGTACCCTTCGCGGTATCTTTGGCGGCCACTTTAGTGGCGTGACCGGTCTTGGTCGCAGCCTTCTCAGTACCCTTCGCCGTATCTTTAGCCGCAACTTTCGTGGCATCGCCGGTTTTATCGACCGCTTTCTCGGTACCCTTAGCGGTGTCTTTGGCCGCGACTTTGGCAGCG
>CAVPXW010000013.1:0-96090 GCA_963709865.1 uncultured Acidobacteriota bacterium | reverse complement strand
GCATACCACCCACAATCAGGCCGACTGGTTTGTTCCGATCAGCGTGGCGGTGATGGACTCACCGCCCAGCAAGCCGGTTGGCAACCTCCGTCCGGTGCCCACTCTGCCGCCAGCTCACCTATCATCTGCTGTTTTGGAATCGCCTCAACCTGCAAAGGCTCAAAGGGGAGAATCCGGGAAAGTTCACGGGCAACAACGATGAAACATTCGCGAAATTTGACGACAAACAATGGAACGACACGGTCAAGCAACTCGACCAGGTGATGACCGATCTCGAAAAACTTGTCGAATCTGCCGACGAGCAAAAGCTGTCGTCGATGGCCACTACAGTGGCCAATATCTGCACCCACAATGGGTACCATGTGGGGCAGATCGTCTACGTGCGCAAGTTACAGGGATCGTGGAACGCCGATAAGGGCGTGAAGTAAACCTGAGTGGCCGCGTGAGCTGCCTCCGGGGATCGTTTTGAGTGGCAAAAACGGTTCGTCGCGGAGGCGCGCCGTTCGTCAGCAGTAGGTGTAAGGAGGACGAAATGGTAAGTCGGACCTTTTGGTTTCTGCTGGTTGCCGGTCTGGTTGCGAGCTCGGTGGGGGCAGCGAACGATCCCTTCGTAGGTAAATGGAAGGTGAACCCGTTGAAAAGCAAGCTCAACGATGAAATGAAGGTTGAGGTCGCGGGCGCAAACCGATACGCCTTCACCTTTGCCCCCGGCTTCGTGGACACAGTCGTGGCCGATGGGACTGACCAGTCAGCCCTGCGCGGAACCACCCTGTCCGTCACCGTGAAGGGACCCAACAGCTGGGTGGTCGTCCGCAAGATGAAAGGCCGCACGCTCCTCACGGCGTATTGGACGCTTTCCGAAGACGGCAAAACGCTCCACGACGCCTATACGGAATTCGCGCCCGACGGTTCGACGTCGAGCATCCCCTATGTGTACGAGCGGACGGCGGGGAGTTCCGGTTTTCCGGGCACTGGTTTCGCGGGAACATGGGACAGCGAGAGCGAGAAAGTGAAGGCGGGGATCGAGCTCGATATCCAGCCCTACGAGGGTGACGGCCTGACATTGAATGGTCCCGATGCGGAAATGACGAAGAAGATGAAGTTCGATGGGAAGGATTATCCAGACCCCGATCCGAATGAGGATCCAGGCTCTACATCTTCGGGCCGCCGGGTGAACCAGCGCAGTCTGGAAATCACCGACAAATTCAAAGGCAAAATTACGGGCACGCGGCAGATCGAGCTTTCTACCGATCTCAAGACCTTGACCATGACCGTGCGCCTGGCGGGTCAAGGCAGGCCCAAGAGCATCCTTGTGTTTGATCGGGAATAGGGGTGCGAGTCCTGAAGGATGGGGCCAGAGCTACGCCGCAGCGTGAGCTCGGGCCTTTTTGAGCTTTACTTCGGCCTTCGCTCCAAGGAGATCGGCATAGAGCAGTAGTCTTGCCACGCTCAGTGTGGAAAGCTTGCCGCGCATTAGTTCGCTGACGCGCGGCTGCTGAATTTGCAGGATTCGTTCCAGATCGCGCGCTCTGTAACCGCGGCGTTTCACCAACTGCAGAATGTTCTGGTGCAGAGCTGCTTTCAGCTTCAGCTCGAGGGCCGCTTGTCGATCTAGTCCGAGTTCCTCCAATATGCTCCCTGTGACTCGTATTCATTTTCTTCGGAGCGCTTGTTTGGCATTCTTCTTTTCCTCGCGTTCGGCTTCCAGTACGCGCTTCTAAGGATTTAATCGGCACGCGAAGGACACAGGTTTAATCAACACTAGCGAGGCTGCCTCACCCTTCGCTTTCGAACGGTGGGCGTGATGCAGCCTACAGATCGGAGTCGGAACTGTACAGCTTCTTTTGCCGCTTACTTTCCGCCTCGGCGTCGGTGAGGTACGACACGAGATCCCGGAGCGCGATCACCGGGAACGCGGATAACCCGGAAGCCGAATGGGTGAGGTGGTGCGTCATGCCGTGAAACTCACGGTGGTGGACATTTCGTCGTCCAGATAGGAAATTACGTGGCGGCCAGTCCTTTCCATTGTTGCCCATATCCCAGAGGAAGAGGCGACTGCATTGCATGTTTCTGCTAGTACCCAGGGCTCCCGATCAGGGCGTCCAAGCTGTACTTGTATCTTCGAGAACTCGCACAGGTGAAACCATGGCGATGTTGACTCCCGCAAAACGGTCCTGATCGACGCCTAAAGGGTTTTGGTCGTCTCGCACAAATTTGGAGAACGGCGGATCCATGCGAATTCTGTAGAGCCCGTCATATTGATTGAATTGACTTGACGAAAGTAGCTGTATTCCCCTGATGACTCCCGAGGAGAGCATCTGATTGAAGAGGGCAACGACATCCTGCTCGACTAGGGGCAAAGATCGAATTGGCAACTCTCTTCAGGGGCAAACAGGCCTTTGCCTTTGATGATGAGGGGGTGTGTCTTCGCGTATTCCTTCTGTGAGTCAATCCATGTTTCCAATTTCATAGCCTGCATCAGGGCAGGGGCACCCGTATTCCGTCGAAGGAGACTGTCGTAATAGCGTCGGAATGCGGTGACCGCCGAAACCGACAGTTTCTCAGCGAGTTCGGTTTGCTCGGGTTGAAACCCTTTTCGGCCCAAATCGGGCTCGGCATTTCGAAAATGGACAATTACGTGGGTGAGATTCTGGAAGTAGATATTATTGGTGAGCGGAATCGTTATGGGGCTGCCCTGCGGCATATTCTTGGTCGCCTGCTGAAGACCGCCCCGCAGAATCCTGCTGCGTTTACGAAGTTTTAGGCGGTTGTCATTGTAGTCATCCCAGAGGTCGGTGGAGTAGCACATGAATACATAAATCTGCAAGTCAAGTGCTGCAATGAGTTTTTTCTCGTGGTCGTCGAGGAGAGGCTTTATGGGCGATTCGTTTGCTAGGATTTCCGTACCGCTCCAGTCGCCCCAAATTCCGTTCAGGTTGGTGAACTTCGGTGGGATTTTTGTAACGTCCTGCCCCTTCTTTGCCCGTGTCAGCTGATCTGCGAGGAATTCTCTAAGGCTCGCAGTGCGGCCTAAAACGGTGTGAGGATACAAATACTCAGCTTTCGCTGCGGTCAGAGATGCTACGGCAGTGTCTGATAGCCTAACTTCGAGGAAGATGTCTATTTTGGGTGGTGCCTCACCGCATAGGTAGATGCCTCCGAGGGGCGTGTGCGCCTTCAATAGGCACAGCCACTGCTCAGCTGTTCTTGGCCGCGAAGTACTGGAGGCTCTTCGGGCGTACGTTCTCACCATTTAGCTTCAGCGTGACGGACGTACCACGATCCATCGACTTAAAGGGCTCATGAGTTATCTCGCATATTTCAACCTTGGGGCGAGACACGATTCCGGCAGTGTCATCCAACCAGCGCCGCCCGTTCGTCAAAATGCCACTGGACCAGCTGTTTGCATTTTGTTTCGTTCCCACTTCCAGGGAGTTGAAGCCGTAGGCTAAGTAGGTCGCCCCAACTCCCTTGTTGCCGCGTGATGTGACACCGTCTTTAAACGAACGATTGGGCTTTAGGAACTGCTTGAACTGCGACGTGGACATTGCGCAACCGTTGTCCGTGACCGATACGGACTCGTTTGCCAAATCGATTTTGATCCAGATCGTGGGAGTGTAGCCAGGTTCGCCCTCGACCGATCGCTTTTCCACCGCGTCGAGCGCGTTCTGCAACAATTCAGAAAACAAGTCGTAGTAGCCCGTGTAGCTCTTAAGAATATTCCTGATTTCGCGTTTTTGTGCGGCTATCACGAGATCGGGCTCGTCAGATTCAAGGGCGAGCGGGTCCCAGGGCTCTAGCTTGATTGCACCACTCAGTAAAATCTCCTTATCGGCCATCGAATCCTCCGCCGGAGCACCGGCCATTGGCTGACAAGTATATTCCTTCTCTCTCCAATTAGATCGGAGGGAAATCCGCGGACAGACAGGACGTTTCCCACCGGCAAATAAAAAGGGCGGCCTCGTCGGCCGCCCTGAACTCAGCCTAGTCGAATGACCAGGTTCGCACCTTACATTTACAGTTTCGCCCTCACTTCCTTCGATGTCAAGAAAGAACGCGACTCGCAACCAAACTTAGGTGTGGCCCCGGTGAGACTCGCACTCACGACCTCTAAGGTGCGAACCTAGTGCTCTATCCAGGCTGAGCTACGGGGCCACTTCGCGTGTCGCGCCCAACCATCAGAACCTGTTTCGCACCATGTCCGAACTCACGACTGCTTCCGAGAGAATTGTTCCACACGCCACTGTCGTCCGCCGGAAGCGAACGAAATTATTGTCCGGAAATTTCCCAATCCAGGAATCAGCCGAAGAGAAAAGAAAAGCTCCGCTCTTGCGAGCCGAGAAATCCGGGGACACGGGACGTCTCCAAAACCGCTGATTACTGGTGGTAAGAGGCCGTTTCGTCCCTCCCTGTTTCGCGGAGTCAACGCTCGCCACCCGTACCTCCCATCGTCACCTCCCTCGAAATCTCCTGCATATGCAACGATGCGCAATCGATGTGAGGAAAATCAGTGTTGGTTTCATTGAACAGCAGAGTCAGATCAGTTCCCGCCAGAATGATCGCATCGATAGCGTGCGGCTCACGAGCCTGTGCGCGAGAGCAGTCAGCTTCTGATGCTTCTCTGCTGACGGCTTACCGTCGCCGCCAGTTCGACGTACGTCTTGTGAATCAGGTCCACTTCCTCCGCCGCCGGCCGCACGATTTCCACACTGTTCAGTGACCCAAACAAATCGGACTCGATCACGAAGCGGGTGCCGAAGATGGCCACGCGGCGGGCCTTGCGCGTCGCCAGTTCCTCGATCAGAGGATCGAGAAGCGACACGATCGGCAGCGCAGAAGTTGCGGCGAGTTCCTTTGCACAAAACAGAGGAGTGATCGCCGGGATCGCCGCCATCTCAGCTCCGGCAGCTTCATGCGCCGGATGTAGCCATTCAAATACTCCGCCAGCCCGTTGCGATCCTTGGCCTCAACATACGCAAACACGCGCGATGTCTGGGCGTGGGTGATCACGATGTCGAGGGCGAAGCCCAGCTTCTCGCATCCGCGGGCCAGGTTCTCGTAGTAGTAAACGGTTGCGCCAACCCCTAAGCCGCCGACCAGGGCTAAGCAGCGAGATCTGTTCATGCTGTAAAGATTAAAGCATCCGGCGGGTTCTGAGATTCGATGGCGGTGGCACGCCTCGCTTCGCTCGGCGGGACGGACGAAGGCGTCCGTCCCTACACGAGCAAAAGCCCCGCTCGTGAGAGCGGGGCTCTGGTTCCAGCTAGCAGCTAAGAGCTAGTAGCTAGAAGCTGACTGCTCTTAGTACATGTCGCCCATGCCGCCCCGCCGTGTCCGCCGCCCGGAGCGGGAGCTTCCTTCTTTTCAGGAATCTCCGCGACCAGGGCTTCGGTGGTCAGCATCAGGCTGGCGATCGAGCCGGCATTCTGCAGGGCGGTGCGCACGACCTTAGTGGGATCGAGCACGCCGGCCTTGACCAGATCCTCGTACTCGTTGGAGAAGGCGTTGAATCCGTAATTCGTTTCCTTGGACTCGAGCACCTTGCCCAGGATCACTGCACCTTCTTCGCCGGCGTTCTCGACGATCTGGCGCAGCGGTTCGGTGATGGCGCGCTTCACGATGTTAATGCCGATCTGCTCATCGCCTTCGGCCTTCACCTTGTCGAGCGTTGCGGCGCAACGGGCCAGAGCCACTCCGCCGCCGGGGACAATGCCTTCTTCCACGGCCGCGCGCGTCGCATGCATCGCGTCTTCCACACGGGCTTTCTTTTCCTTCATTTCGGTTTCGGTTGCGGCGCCGACTTTGATGACGGCTACGCCGCCGACCAGCTTCGCCAACCGCTCCTGCAACTTCTCGCGGTCGTAGTCGCTGGTGGTCTTGTCGATCTGGCTGCGAATTTCTTTCACGCGGCCTTCGATCTCCGAGTGCTTGCCCTTGCCTTCGACCACCGTCGTGTTGTCCTTGTCGATGGTGATCTTCTTGGCCTGGCCGAGGTCCGCGATCTGCACGTTCTCGAGCTTAATGCCGAGATCTTCGGTGATGGCCTTGCCGCCGGTCAGGATTGCGATATCCTGCAGCATCGCCTTGCGGCGATCGCCGAAGCCCGGAGCCTTGACGGCCGCGACTTGCAGCGTGCCCCGCAGCTTGTTGACGACGAGGGTAGCGAGTGCTTCGCCTTCCACGTCTTCCGCAATGATCAGCAGCGGCTTGCCGGATTTGGCAATCTGCTCGAGTAGAGGAAGCAGGTCTTTCATCGAGCTGATCTTCTTTTCGTTGATCAGGATGTAGGCGTTCTCGATCGCGACTTCCATCCGCTCCGGATCCGTCACGAAGTAAGGAGAGAGATACCCGCGATCAAACTGCATTCCTTCGACGACTTCCAGCTGAGTCTCCAGCGTCTTCGACTCTTCCACGGTGATGACGCCGTCTTTGCCAACCTTCTTCATCGCCTCGGCAATGATCTTGCCGATGGTCTCGTCATTGTTGGCGCAGATCGTACCAACTTGCGCGATCATTTCGCCGGTTACGGGCTTTGACAGTTTGTCGAGTTCGCCGTTGATGCGGTTGCCTTCTTTGTCGAGCTTGCCGGCGATGATGGTGACGGCCTTCTCGATGCCGCGCTTCAGGGCCATGGGATTGGCGCCGGCGGCAACGGTCTTGACGCCTTCGCGGAAAATAGCCTGGGCGAGAACGGTGGCGGTGGTGGTGCCGTCTCCGGCGACGTCAGACGTCTTGGAGGCGACTTCACGAACCATCTGGGCGCCCATGTTCTCAAGAGCGTCGCGCAGTTCGATTTCCTTGGCAACGGTGACGCCGTCTTTGGTGATGGTCGGCGAACCGAATTTCTTTTCGATGACTACGTTGCGACCCTTGGGGCCGAGGGTGACCTTCACGGCATCGGCCAGAAGGTTGACGCCGCGGAGGATCGCCTGACGGGATTCTTCTCCGTGAACGATTTGCTTTGCCATGTTTCTTATCTCCTTATGAATTTCTTTAGCTGTGAGCTCTGAGCTACGAGCTATCAGCTAGAAGCTTCTAGCTACTCGCTTCTAACCAAATCGGACGCTTCGCCGGGGGAGACGTAGCAAGCTACGTCTCTACGACTGACTACTTCTTCGAGCCGGCGAGTTCTTTCTTGGCCGGGGTGGAGGCGCCGGTGAGGATGCCGAGGACTTCTTCTTCCTTCATGATGATGAACTCTTCGCCATCAATCTTGATCTCGGTGCCGGAGTACTTGCCGAACAGGATGCGGTCGCCTTCGTTGACGGCCAGAGGGAAGGTCTTGCCTTCGTCGTTGGTGCGGCCTTTGCCGGTGGAGATGACTTCGCCCTCCTGGGGCTTGTCTTTGGCCGAGTCGGGAATGATGATGCCGCCACGAGTGGTGGAAGCTTCCTCCACACGACGGACCAGAATGCGGTCATGGAGTGGTGAAAATTTCGCCATGGTCTGTTGCTCCTTTCAAGTAGTTAGAAGGTTGACGTGCTTGATTGAATCTTTGTAACCCTATGATTTGGATGGGTTAGGCGCCGCTGTTAGCAGTTAAGCCTAACGAGTGCTAATTGTAGGATGTGAGCGGGGAATTGTCAAGCGGTGGGCTACTTTGCTGTCCCGGTGGGTCAGTGTTGCCAGGACGGAAAGAGCGATGAACCCGAAGGCACGGGAGGTGCGCTGAAGGAAATGCTGGCAGCACCGTAAATCGTTCCATTCCTGGGCAGATCTCGGGAAAAGCTCAAACATCCCCTGACCCGTCCTGCCTAAAAACGGCGAGACAAGGGTGGGGCACGCTGGCTCCATGGCTTAGAGTTCGGGTTGGGCGATTCCTTTTTTGATGGCTTCTTCCAGGAGCAGCTTCATTTGGTGGGAGGCTTTTTGCGCTAGTTCGGCTTGCTGGCGGCCTAGTTCGCCTTGCTGTTCGCCGAGTTTGCCTTGCTTTTCTCCCAGGGCGCCCATCTCCTCTCCCAGCTTTCCTTGCTGGTCGCCGGCGTGGGACTGGATCTCACCGATCTTCTCTGCAACTCGCCGATCTCTGCCTGAACCTTTCCGATCTGGTCCATGGTTGCGCTGGAGCCGAGCGCTTTTAATTCGGCTTTGAGTTTGTCGAGTTCCGCCGTCATGTCGGGAACATTGATGCGGACTTTCTCCATCTTGGCGCCGAGTTCGTCCTGCTGTTTTCCCAGGACTTCTTGTTGCTTGCCAAGTTCTTCCTGCTTCTTGCCGAGTTCCTCTTGCGGGGCCCAGAGCTTGCGGGCGCGATCGATGGTGGCCTGGTCGCGAATGATGTAGGACTTCTCGTCGACGCTGGAACCAGATGAAGTCGCCGGGGATGCTTTTCCGGAGTTTCTCGACATGGCGGGCATCGGCTGACGAGCCGGACATGGTGAAGGAATCAGACTTGCCGGAGACGATGACGAAGCGCTGATCGTCGTCGTAGCCGTAGGCATAGGAATAGCCGTGGCCGGATGAGGACCGTGAGGCTGCTCTCGATAGCATGGCGCGCCCGCCTCGCCAAGGCTTGGGCCTCAGCCTGAGCCTTGTTGGCATTGGCCTGCGAATCATTCTGGAGCCACTGGTACAATGCGCGGTGGGCGACGACCGGAGCGACCGCCGCGAACGCCGCGTTCGGGGGATGTGCGGGCGCCGCCATCGGAGTTGGGGTGCACGGGAGCGGGGCCGGAAATCACTCCGCGGATCGCGGCGGCTGGAGTCAGGCGCGGGAGTTGGACGGCGGGGGATGCCGGCTCGGGCGGAGTCGTCTATCCGGCGTCGAGGCGATCGCAGGGGCCGGCTGGGGCTGAGTGACTTTGGCGCGGGCGCAGGACTGCGGGGCCGGCGGCGGTGTCTGATCCTGCGCGAATTGCACATCCCAGCATAGGCACATGCTGGGCTGGGTGCGCCGCAGCCGCGAGATAAACGACGGGAACCGCGAACGCCACGACCACAACGGCAATCGATTTCTTGAGACGCATGGCAACAGATCCTTTCCAGGAGAGAATTCTTTCTACTCTTTGTTCCGCCTGACCTGCCTTGGCCATCGAAACGCCCTGCCACCACACCCGTCCCGGGTGCGGCGTGCAAGGCTTCGAAGAAATCCCAGCAAGATCGGGCGTAATGCTTACGGTCGGCTCCGCAGGACAAGGCCGCCTCGTCGCTGGCCTGTTCCGCGAGGTCAGCGAGATGCCGGTCGAGCCACCAGGCGAGCGGGCTGAACCAGAAGATGGCGCGATGCAGAAGCGAAAGGCGCTGGGTGAGCGCGTCGCGCCGCGCGACGTGCGATACCTCGTGCGCGACGACGGCGTCGAGCTTGGCATCGTCCCATTCGCGCCAGCCGGAGGGCAGCAGAATCGTGGAGCGGAGCGCGCCCATCGTGACGGGCACAGAAATGAATTCGGATTCCGCAGCCTGCGGAATGAAGGCAAGTCCCGAGGCGTACGCGCGGGAGGCAAGCCTCAGGGTTACGCGCGGTTCGTCGATCCTTTGCGACGCTTGTATCAGCCGGCGGCCGAATGCGAGCCCGACGAAGAAGCGCGCGAAAAGCAGCAAAGCGACGGCGAGATAAATCCCGGCTGCCACGACGCTCCAAGGGATCGAGGAGCGGAGTCGACGAAGACGCAATGGAGGTTCGCCGCGACGATCGGTGGCTGTTCGTTGGCGGCGCTTGGTTCACCCGAGGCGCCGACAAAACCTGACCGCCGGCTTCGGCGGACGATGTCTTTAGCTGCAATCTGGCGACGCGCGCCGGAAACTTCACCCGCCGCAGCGACCAGTCGAGCAGCAGCAAGCAGGCCGCGAAACCGGTGCATGTCTTCTGCGGTGCCGGCGTGCCGTTCTCCGCATGCTGAAGAAACGCGTCCTGGAGAAGCGCCGGAGTCGGGAATCGGCAGCGGCGGCAGCATCCATCCGAAGCAGGGGCATGGCCAGGGCGGCGTAGAGCACCGCGGTCCAGGTGAACAGGCGCGTCGAGGTCGACTTTCACGCGAAACGCGGCCAACCCGAGCCCCGCGGCGGCACCGAGCGCGAGGGCGCGTGCGGCAGGATTCGCGAGCTGCACCAGAAGAGTTCGTGGACGCTTGCAGGGCAGCGGTCGTGGTCATGGTTTCTTCCTCTCTTTCGGCGATCTTGCGGGCCAGCCGCTCCAGTTGCTTGCGATTGAGGACGGCGTTGTCCACCATGCCGAGGACGAGTTGCTCGGCCGATCCGCCGCAGAAGCGGTCGATGATGCCCTTCACGGCGCGGACGGCGACGTTCTGGCGCGCGTCCGATGCCTTGTAGATAAAGGTCCGGCCTTCGATCTGGTGCGTGAGGTAGCCCTTTTCTTCGAGGCGGCGCAGGACGGTGCGGATGGTGGAGTCCTTCATGGGACGGGAGGAGGCCAGCGCTTCGCGACAGGCTTCAGCAGACGAAGGACCATGGGTCCAGACGTAATCCATGACGAGTTGCTCGACTTCTCCCAGATTCTTTAGACGGGCTTGCCTTGTGTTAGTCATTGTAGCGTTACAAGATGTAACACTTGGCGAGATTGCTGTCAAGCAAGATCGAGCGGAGAAAGTAGGAGGGAGTTTTGGATGGAATCAGTTCGTTGGCGGCGAGAACGCGGGCAGTGAGCGGTATGGGGATTTTTCACTCGTTATGAAGCCCGAATGCTTATCTGGGCTCCGGCGATTCTATTCCAGGCTTTACATCCACATTGTGGTACACAACGATCTTCCAGTCGTCGCCGTCTTTGACCAGTACCTGGAGTAGCCGCGTGCGAAGACGTCCTTTTGCGTCCGCATGCACGACCGGAGGTGGACCTGCCTTAGAGAATCCCGACACCCGAGTAAGCGCGTCAACCACCGCGACGTCGGGGCGGACGAACCGGAGAGACACCACGTCCAGTTGGAGCACGGTTTCCCGAAATTGTCCCTTGAAGATTTCTTCGTGCCGGTCGCGGAAGGCTTTATATCCCGAAAAGAACATGCCCTGCACATTCGTGAATGTCCCATCTGTTGCGAAGTGCCGGAATATCCATCTGCATCACCCTGGTTCCACGTGGTCACTTCCTCTCCCAGAATCTTCCGAATTGCCGTTTCATCGGCCTTAGTCTGGGCGTTCACAAGTGTTGTGAGCAATGACAGCAAGACAATCGATGCGATTTTCATTGCTAACTCCTTTCGCAGAGGCTCAGTGCTAAAGCGAAAACATGCTACGCCGAGTGGCTGAAATTCGACAAGTATTTAGAACAAGCCTTATCGCAACTTTGCGCCTTTTGTTCGTCAGCCAAGCGAAAGGAAAGCGCAAAATTGTGCTAAGGCGATTTTTCGCCAACTAGCTGGATTCGTGAGGCCAGGAGGCCGATACGCAGGAGAATACTTGAAAGCGGAAGGAGGCTGTCTTATTCTTCCGGACGATGCCCTTGCTGCGGCGCATTCGTCACCAAGCTTCTCGACGACAATTGGTCCGCGAGGCGTTCTACTTCTACATTCTCGCGTTTATGTTTACCTTCCTTGACCTGCATTTTGTCGGAATCAGGCACGTCTATCCTTCCCTGCATCGTGAGTACTTGCCGGTGAATGCCGCCGCGCTTCAAGCGAGTTTTTGGGCGTTCATAGGTCCGGCTGTTTGGGTGCTCCAAGAGTACGCACTGCGAGGCAGCGACCTGAGGACATCATTCTGGGCCCTCGACTGGCAGATTCAACGCCTGGTCTTGGCGGGAGCGGCCCTGATGGTCGCGGCGACCGTTGTTGCTTGGCGCTGGATGCTGCCACTGTGGGGACTCGCGGCTGCGGTTGCGTTGTATCTACACTTTTCACGGCCAAAAGACAGCCTGTAGTTCGTGCTAAGAAACGATCATGGTGTAACGGATTTATCGCCAAGTATCTGATCGCGGGCTCCGCATTGGCTTATATTCAGCAGATGCGGCGCAAACGAGCGCATTTGCTCCGGGAGATTCCCCAATGAAACTTTATAAATTCGGCGGTGCCATGCGCCACCGCCGGATACAGCGCATTCCTCTGTCTTCACCGGCGCGAGGTGAAGCGGGTCACTACGGTTTCGCTGTTATAGTCGTGAATTCCGGCTGACCCTCCAGCTTCTCTTCTGCCGGGCATTTCATGCACTGGTGCACTTGGCTGTCCGGTCCTGACCAGATCTGCGACAGAAAGTGTTGGTCTCCATACCGATTGAAAACCAGCTTGGTAACGCTCTTTCCACTGCTGACATCGGAGACCATCACCGGAACCATAGCTTGCGCTTTTAGATCGATACTGCGGATCATCATTACGTTCGCAGAGTCGGTATGAAAAATGTTGTAAGTGCCCGCCGCCAGATGCGAGCCTCCGGCAAGAAAGTCGAAAGGAACGTCCACCTTCAACATGGGTGCGGCTAACGCCTGAGCGTTGATGACAGAGGGCAGCCCAAGAGACAGGGCGAGCAGAATCATCAAGGGAATGATGGGGTGTGCTTTCATAGGATCTCCTCCTTAGGATGGCGGATTCTGCCACTGTTGTCAGAACCAGCCACCAATGCTTTTCCATTGCTTTGAAACTACTCCATCCGACACAAACCGCAATGTCCTGCGTATGACGAGCAGGAGAAATCTTAGTCACGAGATATCTCGTTGCTCGCAGGACACTTGTGGCCGTAAGACGCTGCGAAGCGGTTACGCAGAGCATTCCCAAAGGACTAGAATCGACTTAATTGGAGAAGAATGCGGCGCACGCACGGGTGGTTCTCATGCCACTGACGTCCAACCCGGTCCGCTTCGGCGCGTTTGAGTTGGATTTGCGCGCCGGGGAGTTGCGCAGGAATGGAACCAAAGTAAGTCTCCAGGAACAGCCCTTGCAGGTGCTCGCCATGCTGCTGGAGCAGCGCGGTGCAGTTGTAACCCGGGACGAACTGAAGCGCCAACTGTGGCCCGACCACACCTTTGTTGACTTCGAACACGGCCTGAACGCCGCCGTGAGGCGGTTGCGCGTTGCCCTGGGCGATTCCGCCGACCATCCCCGCTACATCGAGACCCTTCCCCGTCACGGCTACCGGCTCATGGTTGCAATTGAGGAAGCGACGGGAAACGAGGAAGGGCAGCAGGAACCGTTCATGGGAAAATCTCTGACACACTCGTCCCGGTCTCCCGTTCCCAGTTGGCCTGTGTTGGCTTCCATTGGGCTTGTTTTCGTACTTTCCGTCACCTCCTACTTCGCGTGGCGGTCTAATCGTTGGGCACAATCTGGAGGAAGAATCGTGGTTGCTGTGTTGCCGTTGCAGAACTTGAGCGGAGACTCTAGCCGGGAATTCTTCACCGACGGTGTGACCCAGGAGATCGTGAATCAACTGGCACACGTTGACCCCCGTCGGCTAGCGGTAATTGCGTCCACGTCGATCATGCCGTACAAGAACACCTCCAAGAAGATCAGCCAGATCGGCAGGGAGTTGGGAGCCGACTACATCCTGGAAGGCAGCGTCCGCGAACAGAGCGGCCGGGCGCGCATCACCGTTCAACTGATCGCAGCAGATAATCAGGCCCACGTCTGGGCAGAGAGCTATGAGCGTGATACCCGCGATATTTTATCGGTCCAGACCGACATCGCACGCGCGGTCGCACAACAGATCCAACTGAAGGTCACTCCATCCGGCCGAGATGGCGCTGCCCTCGATTAGCGCAATGACATTTTTCAATGCTACGTTCCCGCACCCGGCGTCCCCCCGCCCGTCCCGGTAGCAAGAAGAGCGCATGCACACCTCCAAGCCCAGCGTGCTCGCACCGAACCCAAGACGGTTGTTTGTGAATTGACGTCAGCAGGCCATCCCACGTTCTAACCGCTGGTCACGATTTAACGTCGACAGAGAGATTTGGTTTTCACGGAACTGATTAAGCACGAGCAAGCGAACTCAGCCTGCTGGTTTGGAATCAGCGCTTCGGCTTCGGTTGGGAGCCGCGGTTTTCGTCGGACGCGCCCCAGTTCGGGAACATATGCGCAATGGAATATGTAACGAAGGCAGGTCTTCGTCGCCGCTTCTCTCGGAGAATGAACATGATCGCCAGGAGAAATCCGGTTAAAGCTCCGAGGCATGTTTCCGTAATGGAGAGGCTGTTGAAGGTTCGCCCCTGGCCGGTCAGGAGGAATCCGGTATAGGCCATAGCCACCGTCCAGAGAATTACGCGAACCGAGTACATGGGGAATCACCTCTTGATGAACAAATATTGCCACAGTTCGCCCTGGCAGAGTGAGAGTTTTTAAGGTCTAGCGAAAGGATGACGAACCTGACAGCTTAGTTCGGTCGAGCAGCTTGGGTCAGTGAGTGATACGCGCTGTTACGCCAACAACCCAGTCGCTCAGGCGGCAACAATCATTCACAAAGCCAGGTCTTATCATTACGATATTTGACGAGGAAGTTCCCGGCGAGATGCTCCCCAGCAAAGTCCACTTCGTATTTTCCTGAAACACGTTTTTCTCCAGCGACCGTCTTATCCAGCCAGATTCGTCCGTGAGTGGCGGCCTCACATTTTCCTGCGGGCGCGCATCGTTCCGCATATACGCTTTGCCAAACTTCCTGCGGACGATAATTCCACCAAGGGAAGGGTTGGCGCAGATTCAAATCGAGGTTCTGCTTGGCAGGTAGACCATCAACTTTGGAGAGATAAAAAGAGGCTCCATCGCAGTGTGGTGAGAATCGCCCTGAGGCATCTTTCGCGGCCATCAAGGTCGATGGACAGCCCTGAAGCAGGGCTGCTACAAACACAAACTGGAGCACAAGCGATACGGGGCGTGTAGGCATTTCGCCGCTCGGAAGAGATTGTAGCGGATGGGTGACCCCGCTCAGGGTCATCCAGTGTAGAGGCAACTTTCGTCAGTGAGAGAGGCGGCTTTCTCGCTCGTTCATTCCGCCACTGCCTTTTTCATTTGCTCAGCAGGTCCTTGACGCTGCTCAACAATGGGTGTGCGGGAGCGAGATCCCGAAGCTCCCCGATCTCGGATAATGCCTTGTCGATGCCCGCATAGCCGCAACGATGTAGCCAAGCAGCGACCATGATTGGGGAGCGATTCATTCCCGCAAGGCAATGCACCAGCAGGTTGCCTCGCCGGACGCCGATCGCGATCGCGAACATGATGTCCTCAAACTTTTGCGCAGAGATCGGACGCAAGTCTGGGATTGGGATGTGGATGTAGGTGATTTTCGGAGCACGGTGAAGAGCCTGCTCCCGGCAAAGCGAAACGACGGTTGTGATGCGCTGCGGATTAGAACGCGCCAGTTTCTCAGCATCTTTGAGGCTGCCGAGATAGAGCCGCTCCCAAATCTTGGTCACTGGTTCACCAGTTCCTGGGCCGCCACGAGCCTGCGGCTAGCCGTGTCAAACAGGCCCATCCTTCCGCCGTCAATGAAAGACGCAGCGTCACAATTGACGTATCCCGCCTCTACACTCAAAACTCTCGACGTTCTTCCTTATCATAGGCGGGCGGACGAACCGGAGGCGAGGGCTTGATGTCCTGCCCAAGACAGAGAATAACGGCCGTGGCAAACGGTTGCGACCGGCTCGGTTGGGAATCCTTCTTCTTACTTGTGGACGCCGGCAGGATTGCTCAGAGTGAATAGAGTCACTCGCAGGAACGAAGGGGGATGCCGGTGCAACCTATGGTTTGTCTGCGCTGCAGGCGGGAGATTGAGGTGGGGCACAAGTCGGTGGCGGTATATATGTTTGCCCAGACGGTGGGGGTGAAGCCGCGGCAGAAATCAAATGCGCAAAGGATTTGTTTTTGCCCGCAATGTGCGGTGTCGCTGGCGATGGGGATGCCGCCGGAGGGCGCGCTGAACATGGCGGCTTGGGACATGATCCGCGACCTGGTGAGTTCGGAGCCTTCGTTGAATCAGGCGGCTTGGGAGAGTTTGCGCGGCGTCGTTGCGCTTCTGGGATCTGGCGAGGATTCCTCTCCCGTTCCGGATGCGAGGGGCCGGTTGCGCCGGGCGGGGTAGACCCTTCACCACGGAGGACACAGAGGACACGGGGTTCATGGATTAGAATAAACACTCTTTAACAGGTGGACCCATGCCTCCGACGCTGGGCAACGGCAAGATCTGCTACATCCAGATTCCCTGCGACCGACATTGCGCGCTCGGCCGATTTTTACAAGCGCGTCTTCGGGTGGAACATCCGGCAACGCCAGGACGGAGTTAGGGCGTTTGATGACGGCGTGGGCGAAGTGAGCGGGGAATGGGTTCTGGGGCGCCCGCCTGCTACGGAGCCTGGTCTGCTGGTTTACATCATGGTCGACAGCGTCGCCGAGACGATTGAGTCCATCCTCGCCAATGGGGGCGAGATTGTGCAGCCCATCGGCGCGGACGCTCCCGAGATCACCGCGAGATTTCGCGACCCGGGAGGAAACGTGATCGGGATCTACCAGGAGCAAGGGTGAGGGTACTTCACCCTGAGAGTCAAAATCCCCACCCTCTGGCAAACGGCGCGAGACGGGTGGGGCACCCACTTTGGATCTTCTTACCTTCTGTCTACTGCTTCGGCTCGGTGGCGGGCTGCTTTTTTGCGAGGGAGCGGACGTAGTTGACCAGATCCCAGTTCTCTTCGGTCTTGATGCGCTGGCCTTCGGGGGGCATGTCCTCGTGGCCGTTCTTGATGATGTAGAAGATCTCGCCGTCGGTGCGGTCTTTGAGCGTGGCGGAATCGGTGAAATCGACGATCTTGAGTTTCATTTCCGTGGCGGTCTCGCCTTTGCCGTTGCCGTCTTTGCCGTGGCACATAGAGCAATCGAGGGTCCACCACTTCTTGGCGCGAGTCAGGGACTCGGGCGTGGACTTCACCGGATTCGGCTGCCTGGTGGCCTCCACGGGGATCGCGGAGTAGGTCGGAGTCTTCTGCGGGGTCGGGGTTGCGGGTTGCTGCGCCGATAGCGCGGATACGAAGAGAAAGAGAACGGGAAGAACCAGTGTGAATCGGGACACAGGAACCTCCTCTTTGGGATTTAAGAGTGGACTACGAGAGGATTGTAGCACTGTGCGGGGAGGCCTCTGTGATCGGAGATCACACGCATGTTGCGTGCGAGCTCTGGGCAGGAAGAGCATTTAACCGCAAAGATCGCAAAGAGAATCGCGGAGATCGCGAAGGACATCTTGCGGATCACGTTTCCGATCGCAGCGCAGGCAGAGACGTAGCCAGCTACGTCTCTACGAGGGTCCGTTTTTATCATTCTTCGTGATCGAGCGGTTTGCCGTCGGGGCCGACCTGGATTTCCTTTCTCTTGCCGTCGGATTCAACTTTGGCTTCGTAGGCGACGAGTTTGTCGTGCTTGGTGAGGGATTCGACTTTGAGGATTTTGCCGGTGCCGGCTTTGGCCTGGAGTCCTTCTTTCACGGCAGACGGCAGGGAGTCGAGTGCTACCTGCTCTTCGACCTCGACGACGGAGCCGTTGGTGTCGATGAGAACGTCTTTGCTGTGGCCGCTGACCGTCATTTCGGCTTCGTAGTAGGTCTGGCCTTTTTCTTTTTCCTGGGAGAAGCCTTTGATCGTGGCTCCCTGACTCTGGGCGGCGACGGTCTTTTCGACGGCGGGAGGCAGGTCGGTGCGCGGAATCTTCTTCTCCTGGGCAAGGGCGATCGTGGTGCAGGCGAGGGCTGCGATCACGGCAAACTTCGAGATGTGCATGGGGTCCTCCGTGAAACGGGGGCGGCAAGAACTTGGGGCTGCCACCCCCACATTCCGTTCAACAGCAGATTGATTAGATCCTGCCAGTCTGAAGATTAGATGAAAGGAGTGCGGGAAGACGAAGCTAGCGTGAAAATCCCCACCTTTGGCGCAAAGGGCGCGCCAAAAATGGGGCACCCGGCGCTGAGTCGGTTTTTCGTCTTAATCCGCGCGAGATCCTTCGCTCCGCCTGAAGAACGGCTACGCTCGATGCGCCAGGAAAGGGGCGATCTGGGTGAGGACCTGCATCGCGTATGATATTTGTCGGTTGCCTGCGGTGTGGGCCGCAGAGTTGATCGATGACGCCGTTATTTCCCTCAAGAAGGATTTTCCCCAAAAGTTATGGATAAGAAATTTCGCGTGTTTGCCACCTGCGACATCGGAGAAGCGATTGATGTGTTGCGCAAGCGGGGGTACGAGGTGGAAGTCTATCCGCACCCGGAAGCGCCGCCGAAGAGCGTGATTGTCGACAAGGTGAAGGCCGGGGTGGACGGGTTGATCACGACGTTGCGCGATGCCATTGATGCGGAGGTGTTTGAGGCAGGCAAGGGCCGGTTGAAAGTGGTGGCGCAGATTGCGGTGGGGTTTGACAACATCAACCGCGCGGATGCCAATCGCTACAAGATTCCGTTCACCCATACCGCTGATGTGTTGACGGAGGCGACCGCGGAGTTCGCATTTTTCATGATGGGAACCCTGGCCCGAAAGATGTGGTCCGCGGAACACCTGACGCGGGAGAACCAGTGGGGATACTGGCATCCGTATCTGCCGTTCTTGGGGGATGAAGTCACGGGCAAAACCGTGGCCGTGATTGGGACCGGGCGGATCGGGCTGGCGTTGATCAAGAAATGCGTAGGGTTCGATATGAACGTTTTATGCTATGACCCGGCGTATGAGAATCACAAGTTCGTGCAGACGATTCAGGAGATTCACGATTTGCGGCACGCACGGGGCCTGACCAGGGAGAAGGCCTGGATCAAGTACGTTCCGTTTGAGGAGGCGCTGCGGGGGGCGGACTTTGTGAGCGTGCATGTGCCGCTGCTGCGGGCAGGGGAGAGCGCGACGCCGACGTATCACCTGTTCAATGAGAAGACGCTGAGCCTGATGAAGTCGACCGCGTATCTGGTGAATACTTCCCGGGGACCGGTGGTGGAGGAGGCGGCGCTGGCGCTGGCGCTGCGGGAGAACTGGATTGCGGGGGCGGCGCTGGACGTTTACGAGAAAGAGCCATTGCCGGCGGATTCTCCGCTGCGCGATCCGGCGATTGCGGACCGGTGCCGGTTGCTGCCGCATTTTGCCAGCGCGGCTCGGATCACGCGGCTCTCGACCGATCCCGAGAAGGGCATGGCGGGGCGGTGCGCCCAGGGGTTGATTGATGTGCTGGAGGGGAACTACGGCGGGGAGGTTACAAAAATGCCCTATGTCGTTAATAAGGAAGGGTTTGGAAAATAATTTGTGGGCGGGGGAGGAATCACGCGCGTTACCGGGTTTAATTAGAAGGGATCAGAACGTTTCATGGCACTGCGGAACCCGCTTCCGGGTACAATACAGACCTAGGTGGTTGAGTGTAAGGATCTGATGAATAAAAGACTCTGGCAGGTTGTTCCTTTGTTGCTTCTTTGTGCGTCGGCACTTTCGGCGCTGGATTCCGATGACCGGTCGCAGTTGAAGCTGGTGCCCGCGCCCAAAGAGGTGCAGTTGCGGGACGGCGGGTTTCAGGTGGGGCCGCGGACCAAGATTTTCGTGCAACTGGGACATCAATCGGAAGATCGCATTGCCGCCGAAACCCTGGCGGAAGAAGTGGCGGACCAGTCCGGATTGAAACTCGATATCCTGGGGATGAAGGCCGCGGGCAAGGCAGAGGGCGGTGCGATTGTGCTGGCCCGGCTGCAGGACTCGCAGGTGCGGCGGTTTCTGGCCCGGAACGGGCTTAAGGCGGACGCGCTGGTGGGGGAGGATGGCTACCTGCTGTTCTCCGACAAGTCGCACCTGATCGTGGCGGCCAACACGGGGCAGGGATTGTTTTACGGGGTACAGACGCTGCGCCAGTTGCTGCGGCCGGCGGGCAAGGGGTTGATGTGTCCGGCGGTGGGGATTCGCGACTGGCCGAGCCTGGAGAGGCGAAGGACCCAGGACGATGTGAGCCGCAGCGAGATTCCAGTGATGATGAAGTTCAAGGGGCCGGGCGCGTAGAGGGCATCGCATTGCGGTTCAGGCGTCCCCTCCGGGACGCCTTTTATTTTGTGTGCCGAACATGTTCGACAGCTTGGGGGTGAAAGTCCCCTGCCCAATCTGGTGGAGGTGAAGGGCTAGAGAAGCGCAAGGGCGTCGTCGCGAGGCGGGGTCTGAAAGAAGCGTGGATCAAAGGCGCGAGCCGATGAACAAGAACCGGATGATGAGGCCTACGGTGTGGGGCGAGCTGGCAAAGGACAGCGAAGCCCAGGTCCACCAAGCACACTGGTGGTAAATCCGGCGGTTGCGCGTCGAAGGCGGTCGAACTTACTTCGGGAGACCCGCCGCACGTCACGGCATCGTGACTGAGGGTGGAGCGATCCATTCTGACCGTGGGGCGGGAGTCAGCAGAGGGCATAGTAGGCCGCAAGGTCGAAGGCCCGAACAGCAAGGAGCGGCGAGTAGGACGCAGGACTCGATGAACGACAAGCGGCAGAAGAACCAGTTACAGATGGTGCTGGCCTTTACCGGGGAGGGGAGGAGTGAAGCTCCGAGGGCTCCGCGGGAAGGGACCGAAGCGTTCACGGCGAAATGCGAAACCGAAAGTCCGGCTAGAGAAGAGCAACTGACGGAAGAGGTCTGCGGACGGGAAAACTGTCAGCAGGCTTTACGACGAGTGAAGGCCAACAAGGGGAGTCCGGGGATCGACGGCATGAAAGTGTCGGAGTTGCCGGGCTACCTGAAGCAGCACTGGCCAGCGATTCGGGAACAGCTGATGAGCGGAACGTATCGGCCACAACCGGTGAGGCGAGTAGAGATCGCGAAGCCGGACGGAGGAGTGCGCAAGCTGGGCATTCCGACGGTGCTGGATCGATTTATCCAGCAGGCGGTGATGCAGGTTCTGCAGCGCAGATGGGACCCGACGTTTTCCGAACACAGTCACGGTTTTCGTCCGCAGCGTTCGGCGCATCAGGCGGTGGCCAAGGCGCAGCAGTATATCGTCGCAGGCAACCGCTGGGTGGTGGATCTCGATCTGGAAAAGTTCTTCGATCGAGTCAATCACGACAAGCTGATGGCGGCGGTGGCGCGGCGGGTGAGCGACAAGAGGATGCTCAAGTTGATCCGAGCGTTCCTGGAGTCGGGCGTGATGGAGAACGGGCTGGTGAGTGCGGTGGAGGAAGGAACTCCGCAAGGAGGGCCTTTGTCACCGCTGCTGTCGAATCTCGTGCTCGACGAACTCGACCGCGAGTTAGAGCGGCGCCAGCACCGTTTCGTGCGATACGCGGATGATTGCAATATCTACGTGGCGAGCGAGCGGGCAGGAAAGCGCGTCATGCAAAGCGTGACCAGTTTCCTGCGACGGCGACTCAAGCTCAAGGTGAACGAGTCGAAGAGCGCGGTGGCACGACCGCAGGAGCGCAAGTTTCTCGGCTTTAGCTTTACGAGCGGGACCAGAGCCGAAACGGCGCATCGCGCCCAAGGCGCTGCTCCGCTGCAAGCAAAGAGTCCGGGAACTGACGCGACGAACACGGGGCATCAGTCTGGAGCAGATGACGAAGGAACTCGCCACCTATGTACGCGGATGGAAGAGTTACTTCGGCTTCAGCCAGACGCCCTCGGTGCTGCGAAAGCTAGAGGAATGGATGCGACGCAGGTTGCGCTCCGTGATCTGGAAGCAATGGAAGCGCAGCAAGGTGCGGTATGTTCGGCTACGCCAGCGAAACATCGGACATGACCTCGCGGCCCAAACCGCCGGCAGTCCCCATGGCCCCTGGCGCTTGGCCAACAGTCCGGCTTTGCAGTCCGCACTTCCGATTGCTTACTTCGACGCGCTCGGTCTTCCTCGGTTGTTGGACGCGCTCTAGCTCAACCGAACTGAACCGCCGTATGCGGACCCGCATGTACGGTGGTGTGGCAGGGGAGAGTGGGTGACCACTCCCCCTATGCCGATTTGGCGTCGTGGACCCGGCGTTGGAAACGCCGAGCTATTTTCGGGCGCGCCTGCCGCGCTTGGGGTTGGTTGATGGTCGCCGGTGCATCACCGACTCACTGCGCGTTCCTGCCAGCACACAGTTTTTCCTGCCTGATCGAATAGAATCCATCCATGTTTTCTAATCCCATGTTTTCTGAGCCCCTGTTTTCTGAACGAACGAACTGGAAACTGGCGCAGAACCGGTTTACGCAGGCGCTGGGGAAGTCGCGTGCGGGCGGAGCGAAAGTTCTCGATCTAACAGTTTCAAATCCTACGCGGGCGGGATTGCACTACGACGAGCAGGCGATTCTGGGAGCGCTCGGGTCGCCGCGAGCGCTGGATTACGATCCGCAGTCGAAAGGCTGCGCGAGGCGCGGGAGGCGGTGGCGGGGTATTACCGGAGAGCTGGTCGTGGTTTTGGCGAGAGAGACGTTGCAAGCAACGTCTCTACGAATCGAGTGGAGGTGGATCCGGAGCGGATTGTTCTGACCACCAGTACGAGCGAGGGATATTCGTTCGTCTTCCGGTTGCTGTGCAATGCGGGGGATGAGTTGCTGGTGCCGAAGCCGAGCTATCCGCTGTTTGAGTTTCTGGCGGACTTGCAGGATGTGAAGCTGGTGCCGTATCCGCTGATTTATGACCACGGGTGGCAGATGGATTTTCCGTCGCTGGAGAAGGCGGTGACGGCGCGGACGCGGGGCGTGGTGGTGGTGCATCCCAATAATCCGACGGGGTCGTATGTGCAGGCGGGGGAAGTGGAGCTGCTGAATTCATTTTGCCGAGCGCATGGGCTGGCGGTGATTGTGGACGAAGTGTTTCTGGATTATGGCATCACGGACAGCACAGGTGCTGTCGAGCTTCGCTCGACTGGACAGCCGGGGAGGCTGTCCCGCATGTTCGTTTGCGGAGAATCGGGATGTGCTGACGTTTACGCTGAGCGGGCTGTCGAAGATTGCGGCATTGCCGCAGATGAAGGTGGCGTGGGTGGTGACGAGCGGGCCGCAGGAATTGGCGGCAGAGGCGATGGGGCGGCTGGAGGTGATTGCCGACACGTATCTTTCGATGAATGCGCCGGTTCAGTGGGCGGTGCCGGCGCTGCTGGAGCAGAGGAAGAACATTCAGCGGCAGTTGCTGGGGCGGGTGACAGCAGAATCTTGCCGAGCTGGACCGGCAGCTTGCGGGGCAGAAGGCTTGCCAGCGGCTGAGAGTGGAAGGCGGATGGTACGCGGTGTTGCGGGTTCCGGTGACGCGGTCGGATGAGGAGTTGGCGATCGAACTGGTGCGGGAGAAATCGGTGCTGGTGCATCCAGGACATTTTTATGATTTTCCGAGGGATGGGTATTTGGTGCTGAGTTTGATTACGGCGGAGGGGGAGTTTGGGGAAGGGATCAGCTAGTTCGGGAGTTGGAGTAGATGCACTACTTCGGAGCGAATTGGTGCGGCTTAGCTTCCGACTTAGACTCCGACGGCAGTCTTATCGGGGCACTGTGGAGGACATCATCGCGGAAAAGTATTTGCTTCGCTGTATGTGTCTGCTGCACTGATCGCGCCGTGGGCGGTGCTTTGGCGACGCCTCAGGATGAAGAGATAACGAACGGCTTGAGCAGCAAGCCCGACGGTTATGATCCTATCGCAGGGACTATCAAATGGAACGGCAGGTCGATTTTCCGGCATTGGTGGAGAGCGCCACCGGGCTATGTCGATTATGACCGCCTCAAGAACAAACGTCAGCGCGAGTTCTGGAAATGGCGCACGCACGAGCCGCATAGGCTCTCGAATGGCACTCTTCGCGAACGTCGCTGCGCTGTGCGATAGATCAGCGGAGACTTGGCCTCCGCCGTTCCCTTCTGAACGGATTCTAGCGCTTTACCAGGAACGGATTGCTCTCTCGCTCTTCGCCGATCGTGGTCAGCTCGCCGTGGCCGGGGACGACCACGGTTTCATCGGGCAGGGCCAGGACGGTGTCGTGCAGGGAGCGCAGGATCTTCTGCATGGAGCCGCCGGGCAGATCGGTGCGGCCGATGGATCCGGCGAAGAGGGTGTCCCCGGCGATCAGTTTCTTTTCGGCCGGGAAGTAAAGGCAGATGCTGCCTTCGGTGTGGCCGGGGGTGTGCAGGATGCTGGGCAGTGTGCGATCCGGCGGAGACGGTTTCTCCGGTGGTAACGCTGCGGTCGATTTCGACCTTGCCCGGCGAGGGCATGCCGATCCAGGCGGCCTGCATGTCGAGCATTTTCAGCAGAGCGTAGTCGTTCTGGTTGAGCAGGATGGGGGCGCCGGTGGCGGCGCGGAGTTTCATGGCTCCGCCGACGTGGTCGATGTGGGCGTGGGTGATGACGATCTGCTTGACCTGCAGATTGTGCTTGCGGATGAGGGCGAGGATGTCGTCGATGTCGTCGCCCGGGTCGATGACCATGGCTTCGCGGGTGGTCTCGTCGCCGATGACCGAGCAGTTGCATTGCAGCGGGCCGACGGGGAGGATTTCGTGGATCATGGGGATATTGTAGCGAGTGAGAGTGCGGTGCCGAGACGTCGATTGCCTCGACCGCCGAAAAGCCGACTCGCAGAGAACGCGAAGAAATGCCGCCGACGTCTCGCGAAGACAATCGATGACATGTTCGGCGAATGACACGCCAACGGCACCGATTGGCATGGACTACTTGCCGGCGGGTAGGGCATCGGGGAGACAATACGGGCCGCGTGCTTGGGGAGGATTTGTGGCAGCGAAATATCGTCAACATGGGTATCAGGACCGCGACCGGGAAGAGTCGCGCAAAGGGTCAGGAGAGAAGTCCGGCGGAGCGCGCGCCGCCGCCGAAGCGAGACAATACCTTTGGGCCGAGGCCCGTCAATCTGCCGGGTACGCGCGCGGTTTCACGCTGCACGCAGTGCGGCACAGTGCTGCAGGGAATGCCGACCAGCGGGGCAGTGTCCGAAATGCGGGTTTGAACTGCACTCGTGCAAGCAGTGTACGTATTTCGATCCGGGCAGCCGGTTCGAGTGCATGCAGCCGGTGAAGGAGCGGATCGCGAAGAAGGACGCGCGGAATGAGTGTGAGCTGTATGAGATTCGGGTGACGCGGGAGAAAGAAACGTCGACACCGGCTAGCTTGCGGCCGAACGATGCGCGGGCGGCGTTTGAGAATTTGTTTAAGAAATAGGAACGGCTAGGCGATCACCACTCGAGGGCACTAAGGTTCACCACGAGGTCACGGAGGAAACAGGTTGGCAGCTCAGCGAAGCCTGGCGGAGCTTCGCTCCGCGGACTGCCGGGGCAGCTGTCCCTACAGTACCCGAAGCACACTGCCCACGGGAGCGACATTTACGGCTTCTGCGTTGGCCTGAGCAGGATCTCACTGATAAACGATTGGGGAGCTTGGGTTACCAGCATGGCTACGGCGTGGGCGATGTCGTCCGGCTGGAGCATCTTGCTGGGGTCTTTGCCGGTGTGGGGCCGAGTTCGGTCTCGGTGGAGCCGGGGCAGATGACGGAGACGCGGATGTTGTGAGAGCGCAGTTCTTCCGCAACGGAGTAGGTCAGGCCGTTGAGTCCCCACTTGGAGGCGGCATAGGCGGCGCCGTTGGGCAAAGCATTCTTTCCGGCCAGGGACGAGATGTTGATGATGTGGCCGGAGTAGGCGCGAATCATCAGGGGGGCGAAGGCGCGGATCGCGAAGTAGACGCCGCGCAGATTGGTGTTGAGGATGCGGTCCCATTCTTCGGGCAGCAGGTTGTGCAGGGGTTCGTTGAAACCGCCGATGCCGGCGTTGTTGACCAGGATGTCGAGGCGGCCGAAGGTGCTGTCGACGCGGGCGGCGGCGTATTCGAGCTGATGCAGGACGGTGACGTCGCAGGGGATGACCTCGGTTTTGCCGCCGGCGTCGAGAATGGCCTGCGCGGTGGCGTCGAGGGTGGACTGGGTGCGTCCGCAAAGCACGGCGGTGGCGCCGAGTTTGGCGAGTTTGCGGGCGATGGCGGCGCCGATGCCGCGGCCCGCTCCGGTGACGACTGCGACCTGCCCGGCAGGGGTTGTGCGGTGTCCATAGTAAAAGGCTCTCCTGTGACCGTTTCGTGTGGGAGCAGAGCGTCGGCGACGGTATGCACATCCGACATCGCATCTCACGACGCATCTAGCTATGTACCGCATCTTAACAATAAAGGGGAGGATGATTGGGAAGTCGCTTGCCTTCGGCGGAAGAGGTACTTATAATCCGGCCAACCGGGAAAAAGGGTCAGAGCGCCTTTGCGTTTCAGCGGGTCACCCCTTCTCCCGGGGCCCTGCCAGGAAGCCCGGCATTCCAAAGCAGGATCCGGACGAAAGCGGTCCAGACGGAATGCAGTTGCTGCTGAGCAGTAAAGAACACGTTTCCCGAAGAAGCCATTTCCCGAGATTCAAGGAGCCATACTGATGAAAAAGATTCTGCTTACGGTTGTGCTTGGGGTTGCGGTGGGCGCGGTAGGCACAGAGTGCTGCGCAGCCAGCTCAGGGACAATCGGCCACGCCGCCAGCCCAGGACAAGCGGCCCCGGCGGCCGCGCCAGCAGTCTGCGGCGCCGGTGATTAAGGATCCCGCCGAATACAACGCCTATGTGGCAGCGGTCCAGCAGAACGGATCCCACCGCCAAGATCAGCGGCCTGGAGGCGTTTCTTACGCAGTATCCCAACAGCGTGATGAAGAATCAGGCGCTGGAAATTCTGATGGGGACCTACCAGCAGGCCAACAACGCGAAGAAAACGATGGAGACGGCCACCAAGCTGGTGACGGCGGATCCGTGCAACGTGCGCGCGCTGACGCTGCTGGCCTACTTTGACCGCGTGATGGCGCAAGGCGGAGATCCGAACGGGAAGCAACTGTCTGGCGGACGGAAAGAAATACGGCCAGCAGGGACTCGATTGCCTGCCGAAGTTCAACAAGCCCGACGGCACCTCGGACGCGGATTTCACGAAGATGAAGGACCAGATGACCGGGATCTTCAACGCGGCCATCGGGATCGCGGTGTCTGCAGGACAAGGACTATGCCGTGGCGGCGCACGGCACCTGAAGCAAGGCGGTGGACGCGAATCCCGGACTCGCAGAGGATTTCAGCGCTGGTGTATCCTCTGGCGCTGGCGTACCTGGGGCAGACTCCGCCGGACTATCAGAACGGCATCTGGTATCGCGGCGCGCGCCGCGGCGGTGGCTCCTCCGGCGGCCCAGGCGCAGATCGAGAAGTATGCCCGCTCGCAGTACGTGAAGTTCCACGCGGGAGACGACGGCTGGGCGGAATTGCTGGCCGCGGCCAAGGCGAACGGTCCGCAGATTGCCGATCAAGCCGGCTCCGACTCCGGCGGAGCAGTGCCATGACATGGTGGCGCGAAGACGCCGGACAGAGATGGACTTTGCGGAATGGGAATTCGTGTTGACCAACGGCACGCAGGAAGATCAGGACACGGTTTGGAATGCGATCAAGGGCAAGGCGGTGCAGATGAATGGCACGTATCATCAGCACCGACACCAGACCGAGTTCATGATCGCCGGCAGTTCCGACGATATCGACGCGAAGAAGGCGGACATCACGCTGAAGTTCGAAGACAAGGTTCCGGTCGAAGTGATTCCGAAAGACGGAGCCAGCTTCGACTTCCAGGGCGAACCCGCTCGTACACGCCGAATCCGTTCATGATGGTGATGGAGAAGGGGCACGCTGCTGAAGCGCTAAGCCGGCGGCGCCGCCAGCGAAGAAGGCGCCAGTGCACCGCAAGCCCGCGGCGCAGTAAGCCGCAGCGCTGAACGACAATAAGGCAGCCCGCGAGGGCTGCCTTTAGTTTTGGTACGTAGAAGCGGTAGCGAAATTTCGGGCGTGCATTCACGGTCGCGGTAGCTTTGCTCGACGTCCCACTCCGGGCTTGCCGCAGTTGCCTGCGCATGCCTCACCCAGGGCTCAGGCGCCTTCGGGCTGTCGATTCTGCTTCTGCCGCTTTGCGGCTGGGTCGGACTTCCTGCGATCGGACGATCTCTCAGCGGACGATCTTCTTCTCCAGAGTGACCGGGCGGGCGCTGCGCGGTGGGCGCTTGACGCCGTCGCGGAGCTGGCGCACATCAATCTTGAGCTCGCTGATCGTGCGGCTGAGGGTGTTGCGGTGCATGCCCAGTTCGCGGGCGGCGCGGCACTGGTTGCCTTTGTTCTCCTGGAGCACGGTCAGGATGAATCGTTTCTTGAACTCGCGCACGCCTTCGGAATAAAGAATATTGCTGCGGTACATTTGCAGGATAAGTGCTTCCAGTTGATCTTTCACGATGCATCTCTCTCTTTGCCAGGATTTTTTTCACTGCACCGCAGCCTATTTCGGCGGGGAAGCAGGGGAGCCGGTTAACTTCTGCGGAGCCTGATGGAGCAGATCCAGACCCTGATAGAAACGAGCACGCAACTCCGCCGGAGCCAGCCAGATCGCAGCCCGCCCCACGACCAGGAAGTAGGGCGCCAGCTGCGAATTCTGCAACAGCTTCGAAGCGGGCTGGAATGCCGTCATGCCCATCAGGATCACCGCCACCATCAAGCCGCCCTTCAGCAACCCCAAGACTGCGCCGAGGAAACGGTCAAAACCGCTGAGTCCGGCTTCTTTCATCACCCAGCGGGCGACCCTGGCGGCGAGGCCGAACAGGAGCACGATGGCAAAAAAGATGATGAGAAAGCCGAGAATCTCAGCTAACCACTGGTTCTTCAAAAACGATTCGAACCACTGCGCGAGGCTGCGGTACTGCCATGCAGCCACGATGTAGCCGACGACCAGTCCCGCCATGGTAAGAGCCTCGGAAAAGAAGCCCTGCATAGCGGCTGTGACGACGTTAACGAGCACCAACGCACAAATGACCCAATCCGCGAGGGTCATACCGCGCTCCCGCGGGTGGAGATCGTACCAGAAACCCGGTTACACATCCAGCTTGTGCCCCGTAAGCTGGAAGTAGGCCTCAAGGTATTTTTCGCTGGTGTGGCGAGCCACGTCGGGCGGAAGCGGCGGGGCAGGCGGTTGCTTGTTCCAGTGAATTTGCTCGAGGTAATCGCGAACGTACTGTTTGTCGTACGAATCCTGCGCCCGTCCCGGAGCGTACTTGTCGGCGGGCCAGAAGCGGGAAGAATCCGGAGTGAGGACCTCGTCGGCGAGGGTAATGCCCTTGGCGGTGCGTCCAAACTCAAACTTGGTGTCGGCGATGATGATGCCGCGCTGGCGGGCATAGGCAGCGGCCTTCTTGTACACGCGCAGCGTCAGATCGCGCAGATGGCTGGCGGTTTCGACGCCTACGATCTCGCACATCTGGTCGAACGAGATGTTTTCGTCGTGGCCGGTGGTGGCCTTGGTGGACGGCGTAAAAATGGGCTCGGGGAAGGCGTCGGACTCTTTCAGGCCCGCCGGAAGCGCGATGCCAGAGACCTTGCCGGTGGCCTTGTATTCCTTCCAGGCGGAGCCGGAGATGTAGCCGCGAACCACGCATTCGACCGGGAACATTTCGGCGCGCTGGACGAGCATGGAGCGTCCGCGCAGTTGGTCGGCATACTTGCGAACCGCGGCGGGTACTGGTCGACATCGGCGGTGATCAGGTGGTTGGGGACGATATCGGCGAGGTAATCGAACCAGAACAGGGAAATCTGGCTGAGCACGCGTCCCTTGTGGGGAATGCCGGTAGCCAGAATGTAGTCGAAGGCTGAAATTCGGTCGGTGGCGACGAACAGCAGTTGCTGGTCGCCGATGTTGTAAACGTCTCGCACCTTGCCGCTGGCGTGAAGGTGGAGATCGGGGAAGTCAGTTTGTAAGAGGACGGAGTCGAGAAGTTCGGGGCTCATGATGAAATTTTACAGGGAAGGAGCGAGGCGTATTCTAGCTGGTCCGAAAAAAATGTCAACGATTCTGATCACGGTCCCGGGCGGATCGAAAAATCCGTTCAGTTGAAAGATGTTGACAGCAAACGGGATGGCCGAGAACGCCTTATGGGTAAGGGGTTCAGGGTTGCGGGCTTGTGGAAAAGCTGAGGATAGGAGTGGATATCGTGGAGGGAATTTTCGAAATGGATTGTTCCAACACCAAAAATCCTAGATCGCTAAGGGCGCTAAGAAAACCTGGGTGGAGGCGAGGACCCATGTTTCCATTGAATTGTTGGCTTTCCGTGAGATACGGGCCGACCTTTCTGGCGCCGAATGGGTCACACGCCCAACCACACGTTTGGCCGGCTGAATTATTTGGCGCAGGAGATATGGTCGAGAGTGAATCCGGTGGCGTGCGTGCAGAGCCACTGAGCGCGGCTCACAGGTGTTCGGGCCACCGTCGAGTCCCGTGAAAAACCCGTAACACCTCGACGGCATTGTTGCGAAC
Organism: uncultured Acidobacteriota bacterium; assembly: GCA_963709865.1. Lineage (GTDB taxonomy): Bacteria > Acidobacteriota > Terriglobia > Terriglobales > Acidobacteriaceae > Sulfotelmatobacter. Next base: position 65,939 of record CAVPXW010000013.1, on the reverse strand, counting down.
GCGATAAGGAATGACGTAGGGCGTGCCGGGGACAACCAACTCCCGAGTGCCGATTACCCTTCCTGGGCGCCCCATGGCTGGATAGCGGCGAAGGTTCTCGACGGCACGGTTGATTGCTGTAACAACGCGGGCAGCGGCTGCGGGATTGTCTCGGGAAATGTATTCTGCTTCGGCATCTAAGTTGGCCAGCGCCGTGCGCAGCCATTTAACGCGCACGGCGCGTCCATTTCTTAAGGGTTCGTTGTACGTCCTTGTCGGCCGCGAAATCCCCTCGGTCAGCTTCCGATAAAGCCTTGGTTGTCTCTTCGATCTGCCAATTGTTCAGAGCCACGTATTCACGGATCGCCTCGGCCGCGACGAACGAACGGCTGCGGCTGGTGGCCTGCGACAGTTGGTCGAGTTGTTTCTTGAGTTTGGGGTCGAGGCGGAGCGTGAGCACAGAAGATCCAGCCATGGAGACCTCCTGTGTACATATTACATCATCTGTAGTCGCTTGTAAGCGCGACTGTCGAGCGGATCCGCCGCCGTTATGCAGGCGTTCCGAAGCGCACCGACACAAGTTTCGAGACGCCAGGCTCCTGCATGGTCACGCCGTAAAGCACGGGGGCGATGCTCATCGTCTTCTTGCTGTGGGTGATGAGGACGAACTGGGTCTGCACGCTCATTTCCTTGACCAGCTCGGTGAAGCGGCCGATGTTGGCCTCGTCGAGCGGAGCGTCAACTTCGTCGAGGATGCAGAACGGGCTGGGCGCGTACTGGAAGATGCCGACCAGCAGGGCCAGAGCGGTGAGCGCTTTTTCGCCGCCGGAGAGCAGGAGCACGCTCTGCAGCCGCTTGCCCGGAGGCGAGGCGACGACGTCGATGCCGCTCTCGGCGCTGTTTTCCTCGTCGGTCAGCTTCATGAAGGCATGGCCGCCGCCGAACAACTTCTTGAACGTGGCCTGGAAGTTCTCGTTGATCTTGGTGAAGGCCTCTTCGAACTTCTGGCGTGAGATTTGATCGATCTCGTTGATGGTGGCCGTGGTGTTCTCGATGGACGAGATCAGGTCCTTGCGCTGCGTTTCCAGGAACTCGTGGCGCTCGGCAGTTTCTTTGTATTCCTCAAGGGCCATCATGTTGACCGGACCCATGGCTTCGAGCTTGGCGCGCATGTCGCGGTAGAGTTGGTCCTCGGCGGCGAGCTGATCGCCGGTGACCGGAGCCAGGGTTGTGTCGGCCAGGAGTGCGGCACGCTCGACGCCGAGCTCGTTGATGCAAGTCTCCGACATATATTGCGCATCGGATTGAAGCTTGGCGGCGGCGGCGGACAATTCCCCGCGGCGGTCGCGAGCCTGATCGAGAAGCAGGCGGCTGTGGCGCAGGAGTTCGTCGATTTCGGTGAGGCGGGCGCGCAGCTGTTCGGTTTCAAATTGCAGCAGGCCTTCGCGGGCTTGGGCGGCATTGCGCTCGGCATCGAGGTCGTCGGCTTGCTGCGCCAGTTGCTCGTTCTCGGCTTCACGCTGCAACTTTTCGGCGGCGGCGGCTTCAATTTGCGAGGCCAGAGCGTGGATGCGTTCGCCCATCTCGGCGAACAGGGACTCGATGCGCTGCAGCACGGTTGCCGCCGAGCGGTGCCGTTCTTCGAGCGTGGCGACGCGGGCGGCGTGCTGAGACGTTGTCTGGGCCGATTCTTCGCGGCGCTGGCGCAGCGCGGTCAGAGATTCTTGCGCGGCCGCGATCTGCTGTTCGAGTTGAATGCGCTGCTCTTCCAGGGTTGCGATCTCGGACTGCCGGGCGCAGACGATGCTCTCCTGTTCCGTGCGCTCTGCGGCCAGCCGCCGCAATTCGAGTTGAGCGACGCCGAGGCGTTCGCCGACCCGGGTCATTTCGGAGTCGAGCTGCTGCAGCATGTGGCCGGAGGTCATGGCCTGGTGTTCGGCTTCCCGTTTTTCACCGTCGAGACGGTCAAGCAGGGAAGTGAAGTCTTTGATTTCGCGGCCCAGGGTGAGCACGCGCATTTCCTCGTCGCGCAGGGCGCGCTCCAGTTCTTCGAGTTGGCGAAGGACTTCGCGCAGGTCGCGCTTCATCGAAAGCGGTCCCTCCGCGCGCTGCTTGCCGCCGGTGACGGTCACGTTGTGGAAGCACTCGCCGGCCTGGGAGAGGAAGAAGGCGTCGGGATTCTCGAGGGCCAGGCCACGGGCGACGTCTGCTTCAGGAACGATATAACCGTCGCGCAACTTGGGCAGGATCACTTCCAGAGACTTGCCGAAGCCATCGAGCACGCGAATGGTGTTTTTCAGGGGAACGATCTGCGCCGCGGGCGGCGCGCAGTGCGCGGCTTCGTCGAGGACGAAGGAGAACTTGGCTTGCGCATCTTCGGGATGAACGAGGAAGGTAGCGCGGCCATCGACGCCGGTGCGCAGCATGCGCAAGCCTTCATCGGCGGCGTCCCAGGATTTGACGACGACGTAATTCAACTCGTCGCGCAGGAAGTCTTCGACCACGCGTTCGTAGCGCGGCTCGACCTCGAGGAAGTCGGCGAGCACGCCCACGGGCGCCAGGCCTCCGTGCATCACGCCGGACTGGAAAAGGCGGCGGACGGATTCGGTGGAGTATCCGTGCTCGGCGATGACGGCTTCGAGCGAGCCTTTCTTGCCGAGGGCAGTGGCAAATTCCGCGCGGAGAACGTCGAGGTTGGTCTTGGCACGGGTTTCTTCCAGCTTTTTCTGTTCGATGAGGCGGCGCAGTTGGCTGATCTCTTCGGTGATGCCGGTGACGCGCTGGGTCACAGTCTCAAATTCGAGAGCGAGTTGACCGCGCTGCCCTCCGAAGGCTTCGACCTGAGTGTTGGCGTTGCTGATCTCGGCTTCCAGGCGGCGGGCTTCGCGATCGGCTCCAGCCAGGCGCTCTTCGGCTTGCGCCAGCTGGTTGCGGAGCCGTGACGCGAAGGAGACGGTGTCGAAAATGGCGACGCGCGATTCCTCCTGCTGGCGCTCGATTTCGGCGAGACCGGCAGCGGCGGCAGCGGCGTCCTGCTGGCAAAGGACGAGATCGCTCTGCGCAGCGGCGAGGTCGGCGGCCGCGGATTCGAGAACCTGGCGGTTGGATTCGCGCTCGGATTCCAGGGCGGTCAGACGGTGACGAGCTTGCGCCAGTTCAGCTTCGGACGAGGCAGTACGCACCAGCAATTCGGCGCACCGTTCTTCGTTGTGGCGGCGGCGGGCGTGGGCGCGGTCAATTTCGAGCGCGATCTGGCTGATCCGGTCGCGATTCTCGCGCAGCTCGGTCTCGATGGTGTAGCCGCGCTGGGTGCGCTCGGCATGCTCGATTTCGAGTTGCTGCACCGCCTCGGTGCGATGCTGCATTTCTTCGGCAAGCACGTTGAGCTGGGAGTCGAGTTCGGCGCTCTCCTGCTCGATGGCGGCGAACTTGCTGGCCAGGACCAGGCGCAGCTTGGCGCGCATTTCCTCGCGCAGGCGGGCATAGCGCTCGGCCTTGGACGCCTGGCGCTTCAGCGAATTCATCTGGCGCGTGACTTCGTCGAAGATGTCGTTGATGCGGGAGAGGTTCAGTTTGGCGTCTTCAAGACGGGCTTCAGCCAGACGCTTCTTGGTTTTGAATTTCGTAATCCCGGCAGCTTCTTCAAGAATGGCCCGGCGGTCGGTGGGACGACTGCTGAGGATCTGCCCGATGCGTCCCTGCTCGATGAGGGCGTAGGACTCAGGCCCGAGGCCGGTGCCCATGAACAGTTCCTGAATGTCGCGCAGACGGCAGAGCTTGCCATTCAGCAGATATTCACTGTCGCCGGAGCGGAACAGGCGACGCGTGACCACGATTTCTCCGTGGCGGAATTGCTGCTGGTTGAACTTGCGGCGGCGGATCTTGAGAACCACGTGGGGAGCAGCGGTTCCGATGGACGCGGCGGTCGCGGGAGCGGTGAGGTTGTGCGCCGGCAGCGCGAAAATTGGTTCGTCGTCAGGGAAGGCTACGGCATGGGCATTGATTTTCGAACGCGGGACTTCAACTTCTTCAGTGCGGCCGGGTTGCGCGTCTTCGACGGCTTCTTCGGTTGCTTTCGCGGCGCGAGCGCGGATGGAGGCTTCATCCCAGTCGTCGGAAATGTTGGCTTCGGCCTGGGCGTCCTGAGGAAGTTCGTCCTGAATGTCGATTTCGGTGGGCGCGTTGGCGTCAGGACCGTTGTAGGCCTCGGGATCGATGAGGGTCAGCGACACTTCTGCCATGCCGGTAGGCTTGCGGTCACGGGTTCCGGCGAAGATCACGTCTTCCATGCGGGCGCCGCGGAGAGTTTTGGCCGACTGCTCGCCCAGCACCCACGAGATGGCGTCGGAAATATTCGACTTGCCACAGCCGTTAGGGCCAATGATGGCTGCCACACCGTCTCCATGGAACTTGAGCTCGGTGCGGTCACAGAACGACTTGAACCCCAGAATCTGAAGCCTCTTCAGTTTGAGCAACGTGAACTCCTTAAAACCAGTGGCCGATTGTCAGTGGCCAGTTGTTGGGCCTTGTTGCGGCGCGGCGACTGCTCGGGCATGCGTGTTTACTAAAGGGATTCCTCCCTCGATTCGATGCATGCTCCGGTCCTTATCGGACCATTTTTGCGCGACATTCTCAACCCGGGCTGGATTGGGCGAGCACAAAGTTAAGCTACTGTAACGGTGAAATTGGGGCGGGGTCAAGCAATATAACACCATATATGGTGTGGCCTTGCGAGCGACCGCGTTGGGTTGCACACACATTGCAGCAGATGAGTGGTTTTTGAGTGGGAGCAAGGACAGGAGGTGGGAGAACCGCGAGAGCAAGATAAGGCTAGCGCATTTCGATCGGTGAGTGCAATGGCGACGTAACGGCAACGACGAGCCTGGTTCCCCAGTTTCCGCGTTGCCGACCAACCGTCCAGAACTGTTCGCAAAGTCCCCAACGTGCAGCACAGGCTATAATTCTCGCGCTCATGGCCCTCGCCTCTGGTACCAAACTTGGCCCTTATGAAATTCAATCACCGCTCGGCGCGGGCGGGATGGGCGAAGTGTATCGCGCCAAAGACACGCGTCTGGATCGCGTGGTAGCGATTAAAGTTCTAGCCTCCCACCTCTCTTCCTCGTCGGAACTGAAGCAACGGTTGGAGCGCGAAGCGCGGGCCGTTTCTTCGCTGAACCATCCACACATCTGCCATCTCTACGATATCGGCTGCCAGGACGGGGCCGATTACCTGGTGATGGAATACCTCGAAGGCGAAACCCTAGCCGAAAGGCTGCGAAAAGGCACGCTGCCTCTGACTGAAATCTACAAGATCGGTATCGCCGTTGCCGAGGCACTGGCGTTCGCGCACCGCAGTGGGATTGTGCATCGCGATCTGAAGCCGGGGAACATCATGCTGACGAAAGGCGGCGCGAAGTTGATGGACTTCGGGCTGGCCAAGGCTGCGGCCGCAGGTTTTGATGCGGCAGCATCGAACGCACCGCGGTTGTCGGCGGCAAGAACGATGAGCGAGGCCAGTCCTATATCTCCACTGACAACGGCCGGCGCGATCGTCGGCACGATTCAGTACATGTCGCCAGAGCAGGTAGAAGGAAAGGAGGTAGATGGGCGCAGCGATATCTTTTCGTTCGGTGGTGTGCTGTACGAAATGGTTACCGGAAAACGCGCCTTTGAAGGGAAAAGCCAGATAAGCGTAGCGAGCGCGATCCTGGAAAAAGAACCGGATCCGATCGCCAGCCTGAAGCCGATGACCCCTCCGGCACTGGATCGAACGATTCGGAAATGCCTGGCGAAAAGCCCGGATGAAAGATGGCAAAGTGCTAGCGACCTGGCGACCCAGTTGATCTGGATCATGGATGGGAGCGGCACCGGGACAGGCATCGCGATCCCTGGTGCAAAGCACCGAGGGAACTGGAGAACCTTCGGTTGGGCCTTGAGCGGCGTGCTGGGGCTGCTGCTGATTGGTGCGGGATGGGCCTGGATGAGTTTGCACCGTGCGACGACGGCGAGACCGGTGATGCGCTTCAGCATCGAGTTGCCAGCGGGAGATGCTCTTGGTGGAACATGGTATTGGTATCCGAGTGTGGCGATTTCGGAGGATGGATCACAGATCGCGTACGTGGGCCATCGCGGAGGCGAATCGCAAATCTACGTGCGGGGGCTCAGCGAGATGACAGCGCGGGCAGTTTCCGGAACGGAGGGGGCTGACATGCCGTTCTTCTCGCCGGATGGACAGTGGCTGGGAATTTACTCCGGCGGAATGATCAAGAAGGTGCCGCTGGCCGGAGGGCCGACCGTGACGATTGCCAGGACCGCATTCAAGGGAGGCACGTGGGGACCTGACGACACCATTTATTTCGCGAACGGCGCGGGACTGCTGAAAGTTGCCGCCACCGGCGGAGAACCGCAGAAGGTAACCAATCTCGACGTCAAACGGCGGGAAGTCGATCAAGTCTTTCCCGAAGTGCTGCCGGGAGGGAAAGCGCTGCTGTACACCGCGCGGACCATGGAACAGCCGTCGTTTGACGAGGCGGATATCGCGGCGGTCAACCTGGCGAGTGGTGAGCGAAAGATCCTGGTGAAGCAGGGAACCGATCCGCACTACGTCTCCAGTGGGCACCTGTTGTTTATGCGGGCTGGAGTTCTGCTGGCGGCGCCCTTTGACGCGGAGAATCTGGAGATCAAGGGAGCGGCGGTGCCGGTAGTGGAAAAGATTTTGGAGAATCCGCGGATCGGAGCGGGGCAGTATGCGATATCGAAGGATGGATTGCTAGTGTACATAGCGGGTGGTGTCACGTACGGGGAGCACGAACTTGTGTTCGTGGACAAGGCGGGAAATGCGAAGCCGCTGACGGCGAACAAGAAGCCCTATGAAGATTTCACGATCTCGCCAGACGGGAAATACATTGCGGCGACGATTGAAGGGCCGGTAACCAATACCTGGGTCCACGACATCGCGCGAGACACGGAGACGCGATTTAATTTCGGAATTGAGAACCGCGACCCGGCGTGGTCGGCGGACGGAAAACACATCGCTTACAGCGGGTACAAAGATGGGAAGTACGCTGTTTTTTGGAAACCGATGGATGGAAGCACGGCGGAAGAAGCGCTGATCTTGAGCGACAAGAATGTGGATGCTTGGTTTTTCTCGCCGGATGGAGGCACGCTGCTCTACGCCGAATATCAGTTCAGTGGAGAACAGAACATGGGCGCCTTGCCGCTGCATGACAGGGAACATGCGCGGATGATCTTTCCGGCGGAGTACAACGTGGAGTGGGCGATCTTGTCGCCGGATGGAAAGTGGATTGCCTACGACTCGATCGAATCAGGGAAACCAGAGGTGTACGTTGCGCCCTATCCGGCGATGGAGCCGCGCGAAAGAATTTCGACCAATGGAGGACTGCATCCCCTTTGGGCGCCGGACGGGCGGGAACTCTACTACCGGACAGGTGCGAGTCCGGAGGAACTGGAGCAGCGGGCCCTGGCGCAGAAAACCCGGGTGATGGCTGTATCGATTGAGACGAAGCCCGCGTTCAAGGCGGGCCAGCCGCGGCTGTTGTTTGAGGGGCCGTACTTCGAGAGCGGACACGATATCGCAGTGACTCCGGACGGGAAGGGATTCATTCTGATCAGGGAGAGCGATACCCAGACCGGGCCGAGGGAAATGCAAGTGGTGGTGAATTGGCTGGAGGAATTGAAACAGCGGGCCCACACGCGGAATTGATGGCGTGTTTCCTTTGAAATTACGAGGGCACTGCATGGCAACTAGTATTGTGGCTCACCGGGAGTCTCGTTGCGATGACTTCGGTGTGGCCGACGCCGCCAGAGTTGAAGCGCTTCGATCGAACCGGCGATAAGAACTCTTCAGCCGGAGCGGTACAAAGTCGACTGCGGACTTGGCCGCATTCGTACTTGATATCCAACGCAAGCCACCGAGCTACGAGTTCCTGCGTCTGGGGAAAAATGCGGTGCCCTGCGATCCCTCCACGGGTATACACTATGGGGGAAATCTGGGCCCTCCTAGCTGTTGAATCGCCAACAATTTGCGAGGATGATATGGCGCGTTCTGTGTTGCGACTCGCTCTCGTCTTCATGGTCGTGCTTTTTGCTGCCGCGCCTGTCTGGGCGCAGTGGACTACTCCGGCCATCGATGGCTTCATTGCGTCGGGTGAGTATGGATCGAACAATTCGCTGTCCGAATGCCGGCAACACCGGCCAGACCTGGTACATGACATGGGATGCCACGAATCTCTATGTTGGGATTGTGAACGCGAATCTCAGCGAAGCCGCGGTGATTTACGTCGCGGGCAATCCGCAGAATCCGCCCACGTGCTGTAACAATGGCGACGGCAATCTCACCGGCTTCAACTACGACGGCACCGATTTTTCGTCGCTGCCCTTTCGAGCCAAATTTGTGACCTACGTCAAAGACGGATATCGCGAATACCGCAATTTTGACGGGAATGGCGGCTGGGGCGCCCAGACTGCGAATTATGGCGCCTACGCCAGCAACGGTGGCAACCAAAACACCCGCGAGGTCGCGATTCCCTGGAACGCCATCACTGGCGGGGTGGAATACCCTGCTTCCTTTGTCTTCTTCGGGTATCTGACCTCCAGCGGCGGTTACATCTACGGTCAGGTCCCCACCGACAACAACATCGGAGGATTTGCGGGAACCAGTGCCACCGCCACGCAATATTTCGCCGTGGGGAATACGGGGAATGGGACGAGCACGCCGCCGTTCTCGATGGAGCAGCCGGCGGGTTTCAGCGCCGCGGACAAGGCCGGCTTCTACCACAATACGTTTGACCCGTTCTATCGCGATCAGGAAGGCGCCGTACCGGAGAACACGCAGGTCACGCTGCGCTTTCGCACGCTGCACGCCAGCGGCATCTGGGGTTTGACGCTGCGCGCTTACCTGTTCGACACCGCCTCCGGCACAACCACGGGGCCGGTCGATACGGCAATGCCGTTTGACCAGAACATCACCGTCAACGGGACGGAATATGACGTCTGGAAAGCTGCCCCCATGATGCCGTCCACGACAACGGTTTATTACTACAAGTTCAAGATCAACCGGGATACGACCAACGGGTGGTACAGCGACGACTATTTGGATAACAACGACAACGTCCACAAAGACGGCACCGGAGCGGCGAGCGACGGCGAACCGTTCCCCTCGTTCCAGATCACGGTGTACGATCCCAACTTCCAGACGCCGGCCTGGCTGCAGAATGCAAACGTCTATCACATCCTGCCCGACCGCTTCCGCAACGGCGACCAGAGCAACGATTACTGCCGTACGGGATCGACGACCGGGTGCCCCGTTTACTACGGAAGCCAGCAGGCCTTCACCTACAGCCAGTGGAACACGCAGATTTGCGACCCGCGGAGCCAGAGCTCGGGGTGCTACGGCCAGTTCAGCAACCAGTTCTACGGTGGGGACCTGATCGGGCATTCAGAACGAGCTGGATTACATCCAGTCGCTCGGAATCGACACCATCTACATGAACCCGATCTTCTCCGCGCGTTCGTATCATCGCTACGACACCGACAACTACCTGCACATTGATCCAGCGCTGGGCGGTGATTCCGCTTTCACCTCGCTGGCTACCGAGGCGAACCGGCGCGGCATGCAACTCATCCTGGACGGCGTGTTTAACCATGCCTCATCCGACGGCATGTACTTCGATCGCTACGACCGCTATGGCGGCACCGCTCCCAATATCGGAGCCTGCCTGTCGCTGGGCTCGCAGTGGCGGACGTGGTTCAACTTCACCGATAACAATGTGCCTTGCCAGTCCGCCGACTACGTTGGATGGTTCGGGCTCGACAGCCTGCCGACCTTCAACCACACCATCGACGGGGTGAAGGACTTTTTTTACCGCGCGCCCGGCAACGTGACCCAACACTGGTACAGCCAGGGTGCTTCGGGATGGCGCTTTGATGTCGCTGACGATGGCAACTTCCCCCACGCCTGGTGGGTGGACTACCGCACCTTTGCGAAGTCCTACAACAGTAATGGTCCGCTGATCGGAGAAATCTGGCCTAATGCCAGCCAGTGGCTGGCGGGAGACCAGATGGACGCGGTCATGAACTATCGCTTCCGCAAGAACATCACCGGGTTCGTGCGCAACGCCGAATGGCACGACGACAACAACAACGGGACCAACGACATCCCAGGCCTCACTCCGAGCCTGTTCGACAACGCCATCCGCGCGGTGCGCGACGACTATCCACCGCAGGCTACGGCGGCCATGCTGAACCTGCTCGACTCGCATGACGTGAATCGCGCGCTGTACGTGATGACAGAGCTGGGCGACAGCGGAGTGGTGCAGGCGAAACAGCGGCTCGAGTTGGCGGCGCTGTTCCAGTTCACCTACGTCGGTGCACCCATGGTGTATTACGGTGACGAGGTCGCTGTGAATTCTCCGTCCCTGGCCAGCAGTAGTAACGGTCCCATGGGCGATCCCTACACGCGTCCTCCGTATCCCTGGCTGGATCAGGCTGGGCGATCCCACCATCTACGGTCCGCCAGACACCAGTGTCGAGGCCTATTACACGACGCTGGCGCACCTGCGCAAACAGTACGCCGCCCTGAGGGACGGATCGTTCGTCACCCTCTTACCGGCGATACCCAGGAGCCCGACACCGCGCCCAATACCTACGCTTTCGCGCGGGTGCTGAACGGATCTCAGACAGCGGTGGTCGCGCTGAACAATGGCTCGGCCAGCAACGCAGCAACCATCCCGGTGGGCAGTTTGTTCAGCGATGGCACGCAACTGCAGGATGCCATCAGCGGCGCTACGTACTCCGTGAGCGGAGGCAGCGTGGCGGTTACGCTCGCAGCGCGACACAGGAGTCGTGCTGCTGCCATCGCCGGTGAATGTGGACCTGGTGCCGCCCGCCGCCTCGATCACCACGAACCCTACCGCGAACGGAAATGGCTGGATCAACTCCAGCCCAGTTACGGTAAATCTGAGCGCTACCGATTCCGGCAGCGGCGTCGAACAACTCCGCTACTGGATTAACAACGGTCAGGTCACTGTGGTCGCCGGGAGCAGTGCCTCAACCCAGATCAGTGGCCAGGGCACGAACTCCGTGGGGCTGCGCGCCCTGGACAACGCGGGCAACATCAGTTCGCTGGTGACCGCCGCAGTAAACATTGATCTGACTCCGCCGGCCGTGAACGTTATGGCCAGCCCATCGTCGCTCTGGCCGCCTAACGGCAAGATGGTTTCCGTCACAGTCTCCGGCGCCATCACGATAGCTTGTCAGGAGTGAACCCCAGCACCGCGACTTTCGCTGTGGTGGACGAGTATGGAAGCGTTCAACCGAGCGGGCCAGTGAGCTTGGGGCCTGGGGGAAGCTACTCGTTCACCGTCTCCCTGCAAGCGTCACGAAATGGAAATGACCGGGACGGGCGACAGTACACGATCACCGTCAGCGCCAAAGATTTTGCCGGCAACCTCGGTTCGGCGGCCACGACCGTAACCGTTCCCCACGACCAGGGGCATTGAGGACCACCGCTACCGGAAGCAAAGAGCATCGGGCCCACGGAAATGCCCAAACAGCAACACGAATGTTCTGAAAGCATTGCCGGGCACTCTCGCCAACAACGCGGGCGGGGGCGCCCGCGCCACATAATTCTAGATTCGGCGGGCCGACCGTCGAGCCATCAGGGCGATGGGGAGGCCGACAAGGAAGGCGTGGGAGAGCAACTGATCCACGAGTTCGGCTAAGGACATCGGAGCCGCGCGCTTCTCTATGGCGGAGAGGGGGATCACCACATGTTGCATGAAGTAGAACAATCCGATTCCGAACGCCGGCCCGCAGATCCAAGGCTTACGCACGAGCGCTGGAATGAAAAGGGACGCCGCATAGTAGAAGGCGGCTGCACCGATGGCGATGAAGAAATGAAGGGCGATGCCCAGGGCAACCGTAAGCCAGCCCCCGCGAAACGATTGCGGACCGAGTAGTCCGCTGGCGATGGTTTGAAAGAGCAAAGCGGGTGGCACTGCGTAGGCCAGCCAATAGAAGATGACGGCGTCGAGGCCGTCCAGCAGGCCGGCGATAGCGCCGCCCACGAGGATGGTGTCCGTCGCCCGAGGGCGAAAGATTTTCGGGAGTGTTTCAGAGTGCATGGCGATTTGGTCCTTGCACGTTGGACGGCGAGGACCCTTGAAGGTCACAGGGATTATCACGTTCTCTTATAAGGGGGACATCGCGGAAACGCGATGGGGACAGCCGAGGCGGCCGTCCCCACATGGATCAACTCCGAACCTTACTTTACTTCTCTACTTACTTCTCTCCCAGCTTCTCGAAGAAGCGGCAGATCGTTTCGATCCCGCGATAGAAGTTCGGGATGTGGAACTTCTCGTTGGGAGCGTGCAGGTTGTCGTCGGGAAGGCCGAAGCCCATCATCACGCTGGGAATCTTCAGCACGTCCTGGAAGCCGGTGACGATGGGAATCGAGCCGCCGCTGCGGATGAAGACTGTTTCTTTCTTGAACGTGTCGTGCAGCGCCTCGGTGGCGGCCTTGATGTAGGGGTTGTCGGTGCCGACGACGCAGGCCGGGCCTTTGCTGTGGATTGTGATTTTTGTTTCGATGCCTTTGGGCGTCAGCTTCTTCACGTAGGCTGCGTACTTCTTGAAGACGTCGTCGGCATCCTGATTGGGCACCAGGCGCATGGAGACCTTTGCCGCCGCCTTGGCGGGAATCACGGTCTTGGCGCCGGCGGCGATGAAGCCTCCGGGCATGCCGTGGACTTCGAGCGTGGGCCGCGCCCAGGTGCGGTAGAGGACCGAGTAGCCGGGCTCTCCGGTGAGGACCTTCGAGCCCACTTCGGTCTTGCGGTATTGCTCTTCGTTAAAGGGCAGACGCTTCCAGGCTTTCAGTTCGTCCTTGGTCGGAGCCTTGACGCCCTTGTAGAAGCCGGGGATCAGGACCTTGCCCTTGGAGTCTTTCAGCTTGCTGATGATCTCGATCAGGGCGAAGAAAGGATTCGGAGCAGCGCCTCCGTATACGCCGGAGTGCAAGTCGGTCTTGGCGCCCTTGGCTTCGATTTCGGTGTAGACCAGACCGCGCAGGCCAACGCACAGCGTGGGAAGATTGGGCGCGAAGAGCTCGGTGTCGCAGACGAGCGCGAAGTCGGCTTTCAGCTTGGCTTTCTGCTTGACGATGTATTCGTCGATGGATTCGCCGCCGACTTCTTCTTCGCCTTCGAAAATCACCTTCACGTTGATCGGAAGCTTGCCGCCACCGGCTTGCATGAGGGATTCGAGGGCTTTGACTTCCATCCAGAGCTGGCCTTTGTCGTCGACCGCGCCGCGAGCGTAGATGTTGTTGTTGCGCTCGGTGGGCTCGAATGGCGGCGTGTGCCATTCGTCGAGCGGCTCGGCGGGCTGGACGTCATAGTGGGCATACATGAGCGCAGTCGGCTTGCCGGCGGCGTGCAGCCAGTCGGCGTAGATGAGGGGATGTCCCTTGGTGGGGATGACCTCGACGTTTTCCATGCCGATGCGGCGCAGTTCGTTGGCCACATAGTCGGCGGCTTTTTGAATGTCGGGTTTGTGCTCTTCAAGGGTGCTGACGCTGGGAATGCGGAGAAGATCTTTCAGTTCGTTCAGAAAACGCTGCTGATTACTGCGGGCAAAATCGACTGCAGAGGAAGCCATAGGTAAAGTCCTTTCTGTGATCTCGGCGGACAACGCAAGATAGCGGATCGGGGTGCCATGGAAACCAATCAGTATAGCGCGAAGAGGGAGGGCGTGCTTCGACGGCAAGACCTTTCACCACAAAGGACACGAAGGTTCACGAAGAGAAACCTCAGGCGTAGCCGAGGCTGGCGCGGCGTCCCCAGTAGGAGACGGCCAGCAGACTCAAGGCGGCCAGCGCGTAAGTCGCGGGCGAACTCGACGCTGGAGTCGTGCCCATGAAATCGAGGCCGGGGATTTGATGACCAGGGCCGATGTACCACCAAACGGTGTAGATCGCTTCGAAGGCCTTGCTGCTGCCGCTCCAGACGCCGAGTGCGAGCGCGAAACTGGGGATGAACAAGGCTCCGGCGAGCCAGGCCGCAAGGCTGTGCCAATCGGCGCCGAGCAACAAGCGAATGCCGGCTCCGCTCCGGTCAGCAAAGCAACGAGTACGCCAGCGGTCCACAGAGCTGGAAGCTGGCGGGAAAGGCTGCGCTCGGAGGAGAAGAGCAAGGCGCCGGTGGCATGACGCGCTTCACGGCAGCCCATCTGCGACCAGAGCAGGATGGGCCAGATCCAGGCGGCCAGAAGGAATCCGCGCGCACGTCAGGCTCGGGGGACACGAATTGGCCGACCAGCAATCCGGCGGCACCGGTGTACCACCACCAGCGTTGACCTTTGAGCATCAGGCGGAGTTCGGACATCACCAACTGCAGGAAGCGTGAATTCGCCGGGGTGCGGACCAGCGGCGTGAGATGAGCGGCGCTCATTGAGACTGGGGCAGGAACAGAGACAGCGCGGTCCTCCGAGGACGGTTCGACGGTGCTGGGTGCGGCTTGCGCTTTCTGCCTGCGCCAGGATCGGGCGGGATCGAAGCGATGAAAGAAAAGGGACGCCAGCAGCGCGAGGCCGGCGGCGACAGCGATCCAGAACAAGCGCATCAGAAGGACTGCGACGGTCCACTCGATGCCATTCCACGGGAAGGTTCGGACGGCGTGTTCGCCCCCAATCGTCAGGCTGAAATTGAAATTCTCAGGGCTGTTGGGATCGAGCGCATGCAGGGTGCTGCGTGTGCTGCGATAGAGAAGTTGCAGACCGGTGGGATCGTCGAGGCCGGTTGCACCCAGGGCGAGCGCCGCCGTCCACAGGAAGAAATATGACGACGTTGCCCACGCCTCCACGCAGCCCGGGGAGAGTTTCGAAGAGCACGGCCACGCTTGCCGTCAGAAGCATGGTAGGCAGCGCAAGAAAGATGAAGGGCGACCAGAGCTTCCAGAGGGAGAAGGAATGGGCCTCGGCACGCACGAGTTGCATGACGAGGGCAGCCAGCATGAGGACCACGACCATGCAAGCGAGCACTGCGAAATTGCTGAGTGTTTTTGCGAACGTGTAGAAATCCTTGCGCATGGGCGTGGCCGCCAGGATTTGGCCGACGCGCGTATCGACATCGCGCTGCACGGAATTCTTCACGATGTAGAAGCCTACCAGGGACAGGAAGGTGGAGCAGCACATGGTCATGAGCATGCCGATCCATGCCGAGTTGTAGACGCCGCGATAGCCATTGCCGACCACGATCCAGACCTTCTCGGCAGCGACGGCATAAGCAAGGTACAAGGCGGCGGCGAGCGTGACCAGAAAACTGTAGCGGCGGACGCGCTCCAGGAAATCGGCACGGACCATGTGGTAGAGCACGCGGGGTGCGACGCGGGAGGGCTCATGGCAGCAACTCCGGCACGGTGTTGCGACAGGCAATACAGGTAGGCGTCTTCCAGATTGGGGGTGACGGGCTGAGCGCCGTTGGGCGGAGCGTCGCCGAGAACCCGGGCGTGGACCCCGTCGCTGCGGCGCGCGGTGTTGCTGATCAGATATCGCTGGCGCGCGGCGTTCAGTTCGGCGCTGGGCAGCACCCACTCCCAGACCTTTCCTTCCACCTTGCTGCAGAAGTTCTTCCGGCGACGCGTGGGCGACCAGCGTGCCTTGCGAGATCAGCGCGATGTCGGTGGCGGTGGCTTCCACGTCGGAAACGATGTGGGTGGAAAGAATGACGATGCGTTCGCCGGAGAGTTCCGAAAGCAGGTTGCGGAAACGCACGCGCTCTTCGGGATCGAGGCCTGCAGTGGGTTCGTCGACGATCAGCAATTGCGGATCGTTCAGCAGCGCCTGCGCGATGCCGATGCGCTGCTTCATCCCGCCGGAGTAGCCGCCCAGCGGGCGCTTGCGGACGTCGGTGAGATTGACCAGGTTCAGCAGTTCGTCGATGCGCTGCCTCGAGGAGGCGGCGTCGAGGCCTTTGACCGCAGCCAGGTACTCGAGGAATTCGACCGCATTGAGATTGGGATAGACGCCGAAATCTTGTGGGAGATAACCGAGCGTCGAGCGCAGAGCAGTCGGGGTTGGCGGCGAGATCCGCGCCATTCCACGACGACGCGGCCTTCGGTGGCGCGCGTGATGGTGGCGAGAATGCTCATGAGCGTGGTCTTGCCCGCGCCGTTGGGGCCGAGCAGGCCGAGCACGCCCGGACCTATTGCAGGTGAAGTTGCGCAGCGCCCAGTTTCCGCCGCCGTACCGCTTGCTGACATTTTCGATCGCGAGTTGCAAGAGTCCTCCGCTGGGACAGCGTAGTGGAGGAACGCATAACACACAACAGAAGTTCCGGAGAACTGGACCGAATCCCCACCCTTCGGCTGCGCTCAGGGCAGGCTTTCTCGCGCAAGGACGCGCGAGAAATGGGGCACCCGCATTTCATGGGAACCTTCCGGGGGAGAACGGGGTGAGATCGAACTCTGGGACGCGGCCTTCTATCATTGCCGCCATGACCTCTGCGGTGATAGGAGCCAGCAGGATGCCGTCGCGGAAGTGGCCGGTGGCGACGTAGTAGCCGGGAGTCGAGGTCGCGCCGAGGATGGGCAGTGCGTCGGGAGTTCCGGGGCGCAGTCCGGCCCAGTCTTCCAGGATCCTGGCGTCAGCGCAGCTTCGGGACCAGGGCCAATGCGGCGTGATGCAGACGCTGGATGGTCGCGAGGTCGGTGCGCTTGTCGAATCCGGCTTCTTCGACGGTGGCGCCGACCAGCAGGCGCCCATCGCTGCGCGGAATGAGATAAGCCTCGGGGGAACGGATCACGTGCTTCAAGAGGTGCGCGAGGGCATAGCGAGGCACAGCATCTGTCCTTTCACGGGGCGGGTGGGGAAGGCGTGCGGGGCGATCTGTGCCGGACCAGGCTCCGGCACAGTTGACGACTTTGGCGCCGAGAAATGCGGTCTTAGTGGTTTTGACGCCACTGGCGCGGCCCTCGGTTATCGTCACAGCGATGACTTCGTCCCCGGAGGAGAAATCAACGCTGCGATGTCTTCGCGGTCTTCCACGCCGCGGCGGACAGAGCGCGGGGATCGACGCTGCGTTCCTTCAGGTAGAAAGCAGGTTGAGTTCCTGCAGCCAGCGCCGGTTCCAGTTCTGCCAGAGCGGTGGGAAGCAGGCTCGCTCGGCAGAAATCCGGGCCGGCTGAGGACGTGCTCCTCAGGCGGAAACAGGATTGTCCCATGATCGCGCAGGTCGACGTTCACTCCCGATTCGATCTCCAATTCATGGGCAAACTCGGGATACAGGCGCGCGCTGGCGGTGGCCAGAGGCTGGAGGGCGGCGGGGTTTCCAGGGCGCAATCGACCAGCATGCCGCCGGCGGCGTGAGGAGGCTTCGCGGCCGGGTTCTCCGCGCTCAACCACCAGAACCGCGGCCCCACGTTTGCGCAGGGCGATCGCGAGCGAGAGGCCGATGATGCCTCCGCCGATGACGATTACGTCCCAAGTCTTCACCTCCGCATTGTAAAAGAGCAGGAGTGCGAGGGGCGGCGGCGGGGAACGAGGATGACAGGGAGCGCCCGGCTGCATAAAATGGCTCGCATGAAGAAGATCTACGTTACCTGGGTGGTGCTGGCGATGCTTGCCATGGCGGGCGCGGCGTCGGGGCAAAAAGATAAGGACGACGAGCCGACTTCATTTGTCTATTTTCTCGTCATCAAGGATGACAACGGGAAGCCGGTGCGGAATGCGGCCGTGATCATGCATCCGGTCAACGCCAAGGGCAAGCAAGAACGCGGCGGCATGGAGTTGAAAACCAACCCGGAAGGAAAAACGAATTTCGACGGCATCCCTTACGGCAAGCTGCGCGTGCAGGTGCTGGCCGCGGGATTTCAGACCTTCGGGGAAGACTACGACGTCGACAAGGCAAAGACTGAAATCACGATCAAGCTGAAGCGGCCGCAGGGTCAATATTCGGTATATGACGATCACCCGAAGGATGCGAGCGCACCGCCAAAGCAAGACACACCACCACCCGATCAGAACAAGAAACCGAACTAGAGGCCCGTCCGGGGAGCAAAAACCGGATTCGCGCCGGCAATGGGGACTCTGTGTCTCTGGGATTGAACGATAACGTCCTGCTCGGGGCATTCGCGCCCGAACCCCGGCACAAGAGCGCCGGGCTGGCATTTGGTCTGTCGCTGTTGCTCCCCGGTCTTGGGCAGTTCTATTGCGGCAAGCCGGCACGCGGGGGAATGACCCTCGCGTTCTGGTTGCTGGCGTTAGTGCTCTGCATCGCACGCGTGCCAGAAGCAGTACTCGGTCAGGCTCTGATCGTGATGCTCGTGCTGTGGATATTCTCGTTTCTGGACGCCTATTTCACCGCCATCGAAATCAACAAAGGCCAGGACGAACTGGTGGACGTCCAGAATCCGCGTGTGGCCGTGACTCTGAATCTGCTGACCGCGGGCTTCGGATATTTCTACCTGGGGGAGCGAACCAAGGGGGTCATCCTGTTCGTCGCGATGCAGGTCGCGCGACTGATTTTTCCGGCGACAGGGTTCTGGGGTGTATCTCTTGGTTTGGCGCTAGTTGTGGTGCAGTTGCTGGTGGCGGCAGATGCCTACCGGATTGCGCGCCGGCAAGTAAAGGAGGCGCTGGGTCCTGAGGCCGCGCCGCCGTTTTTGAGTCCCGTTCCCGGGTCACGTTTGCCGGTGCAGGTGCCCGTGGTTCTGGCGTGCCTGCTCCCACTCGGTTTTCTGGTGCTGATTGTGATGGGATTGGTTTTGGGGGTAACTCACTCCAGCAGGCGTGCCGCGATGAGCAGCCGGGACCAACAGCTGAGCGTGGGCCGCGTGCAGAGTGGATCCGATCGCTACCAGGCGGCCAACGATACTCCAATCCCGGCGGTGGATTTGCCGACCGCGGTGCAGGACGTGCAGCGCGTCCATCGGAAGGCAGGGCACAGGAAGGCGGAAATTCCGAATCTTAAGCAAGATGTGCGTGTGCTGAGTGCCGCTCTCGGCGCTCGGAAAATCGACGCCGCGGATGCGCTGGTGGCTCATTATTACCGGGCCCAGGCCCTCGCCATGATGAACGCGGCGCTGGAGCGCGATGGGGAAGTAATCGATGTGCCGGGCGCGCGCACCGCGCGGGCGGACCTCGACAAAATCATCGGCACAGGGACAGCCTTGACGTACGTGCCGGAGGTTAGCCCGACCAATGCGGAGTACTGGGCGGGCATGGTGGCGCGCAACCAGTTGCACGATGAGCCGGCGGCATACTCATACTGGGAGAAATGTGCAGCCAACGCTCAGGCTGGATGCATGAACATCCTCGCCGTGGCGCGCGTCACAGGCGAGGGCGGACAGAAGGTGGATGTGAATGAAGCCCTCAGCCTGCATACCAGTGTGTACAACACGGGAGTCAAGTACCAGTGTGCGGGTGCGTTTTCGGCGATGAACATCGCTGAAATAAACTACTTTCTTGGCGTCCGGCGTGCCGGAGACGATGAACTGGAATGGGCCAAGAAGGCGGACGAACTCCTGGATAAACTTGAAGCAGCCGCAAACGACCGAAACTGGTGTTCCCGCTCATGGATTGAAGTGCATGAGTTTCTGTTTCAGCTGGCCCGGGGGCACAGGGACGATAACATCCTGCAGGATGCGGTCAGCCGCCTGGATGATGACTCCGCGACCGCGAAGGCTGTGATTCAGTTCATCTCGGGGGCAATTGACGAGACGGGGTTCAACTCGGCGGTGGAGGCGAACATGTCTCAGAGAACGCGATGCTCCGCCTATTTTGACGCAATGTGGTACGCCGAGCTCAGAGGCGAAGGTGCGATGGCGCGGCGGTTCGATCAACGGCTGGGGGACATTGGAAAGTTCTATTGCGGGCAGGAGCTGGTGTTCGCGAAGAAGTTCAAGTTCTAGCAGTTGGCTGAAAAACTCATTTCTTTGCGAACGGGTGTTCCACGGCGGCTGAAGCCGGAACTGATTCTGCGGCTCCTGCGGCATCGCTGAAGCGATGCCCTGATACGATTCGTGAGCCTTCTGCTAACGGCACGGGCAAGACGATTTCTAACAATGACGATTTCTCACAATGAGAGGCGTGAAATGGACTATTTACTGAAAACCGAACCCTCAACGTATTCCTTTGCGGACCTGCAACGGGAGAAGACGACCACGTGGGACGGCGTTTCGAATCCGGTGGCGCTGAAGAATCTGCGGGGGATGAAGCCGGGCGAGCGTCTGGTCATTTACCACACCGGAGATGAGAAAAGCGCGGTGGGGACGGCGACCGTGGTGTCGGTGGATGCGTCGGACGCGAAGAATCCGCAGGTGAAGATCAAGGTCGGTAAGGCCAATGCGAAGCCGGTGACGCTGGCGGAAGCGAAGGCGAACAAACTGTTCGCCGAATCTCCGCTGGCGCGGCAGGGACGGCTGAGCGTGGTGCCGCTGACGGAAGCGCAGTTCAAGTTTCTAACCGGGGAGTGAAATCAAAATCCCCACCCTCTCGCGAAGAGCGCGAGAAGGGTGGGGCGCCCAATTCATTCTCGATCCGGCTCCAGTTCCGGCTCGATCGGTCGGAAGCTTACGAGGCGCGAGCGTCGCGGTGGATCAGGGTAGAGTCCAGTAAATAGCCCAGACCCAGAGTGAACGGGATGGCGCCGAAAGCGGCGGCTATCATGGCGTCGGGTTCGATTCTGGCGATGATGGTGAAGGTCAGCATGTAGCCGATAGCGCCGGCGATCAGCAAGATTCCGGCGCGGCGCGATCGTGCGGCCTCGGAGAGTTCAGGCTCCATGGGGACGGTTACGCCCCGCTGCATCGCCGCCATCCGCTCTTCGGTGCGGAGTTTGCGCACACGGTAAAAGGTGTACATGCCCAAGATGGCAGTGGGCATTCCGAAAATCATGATTACTGCTGCGAGACCAGTGAGTCCGTCCATGGTAGTTCTCCTTCCTGTTGGCGCTTGGCGCGCGTGCCGGAGCTGAGATCGCTTTCAACAAAGGATACGCAGGGCGTAGTGGAAAAGTTCCTCCATTCGCACCAACTCGGGCCGGGGCGGATGCTTCCAAGCCACCTAGCTGGCATTTTGTTGATGCACATTCTCTTAGGTGGATCGCGGATCTTTGTTCGGATCTTGTAACGGGGCACTTACCGAAAAATCGCAAAATCGAAAAGCCCCACCCTCTCGCATAGAACGCGAGAAGGATGGGGCACCGGCTTGGGTTATCACTCTGCGGCGACCTTCAGTGGAAGAGATTCAAGGTGTTGGTCGCATCGTCGACATAGAAGACGCCTCCCATGCAGATCGATCAGTCCGAACAAGGCGCCAGCTCCCGGCGGGTTACCGCTGCTGTCCAACAAAGCTTCTATGGATTTGCTCCCCATCGGGCGTGGTTTCCACCAGGAAACCATTGTTTCCGTTGACGGTCAGAATGGTGCCGCGCCGCGAGATGGTCAGGCCGAGAGGATCGTTGAGGCTGCCGCCCTGCGTGACCGTGGCGCCGATTCCGGCGGAGGTATCGCGGGTCAAGGAACCGGGATGGCCGCGATGCGATTGCGGACACTATCCGCTACGTAGAGCGTGTTCCCGCTGGCGTCCAGACCTAAGCCTGTCGGTCCGATGACTAGCGCCGCCGGGTCAGTCCGTTCAGGGAAGCCGGAACCTATTACGGTCATCGACTGCAGGAACGGCGCTGTCTTGGGTGAAACCGACAGTGTCAGCCGCACGACGGTGCCGCCAGTGCACAACGTTGCCTCCGCCGGCAACGGTTCCGTTCAGGACGTTGGAGACGAACAAAGTTGCGCTGCCGCCCGCATCCATCGCCGTCATGTCCCACGGGCCATTGATAAGCGAACCATAGAACGTTTCTGCCACGTTGCCCATGTTGTCCAGCACGAGCAGGCAGCCAGCCTGCGCGGTGGCGGAAGTACCGTCGGTGGTCGGCAGGCTGCCTACGATGACCCATCCGGCGCGCAAGACAGCCAGAGCGGTCGTCAAGCCAACGCCACCGGGGCAAGGACCGGGCAAATTGGTAGCGTCGATTTGAGCGAAGAGGCTGGTCGTGCCGTCCGGAGCAATCTGAACAATGGTTGTTCCGGTTCCCTGCAGGTTCGAGCTGTTGTTGAAATTGCTGATCGAGGATGTTTCCCGCGACCAGCGAACCGGAACTCCGCGGCACGCGAACAATACCATATGGATTTACATCGCCATTGCTGGGCACCGTAGAAGCGACGACAGAAATGCCGGGGTGGTCTGAAGTGAGTTCCCTGGGCCTGGGCCGAGAGCGCGCTAGCGGCGACGAGCGCGGCTGCGCAAGCCCAGATTTTGAGTTGAGACAAATTCATGACAATCCTCCTGTAGCGAATGCCAACTGAGTTGTACATTGTTCTTCCGCGCCGCCATCCCGCGAAACGGCGTGCAGGGCTGGGCATTTGCGGGGCACGCGCGGTCGGTGATTACCACACCGTAGAGCGTGCTGCAGGCCAGTCTGGGAGGAAGGCAGGAGGGAATTGTCAGCGCCGTGTCAAAAGCGTGTCACTTCTTTGTGAGCGCCGCGGCGTGGCGTCCGGCGCGGAATACGGGCTGCCCGTCAGGCGATAGACTTGCGCAATTCGCGGCGCAGGATCTTGCCGGAGGCAGTTTTGGGAACGGCGTCGACGAAATGGACCTCGCGCGGTTGCTTGTAGTGGGTGAGGCGGTCGGCGACGAACGCGCAGAGCTCTTCTCCCAGCTTGTGGTCGTCGACGAATCCATCGCGCAGGGCGACGAAGGCGACGGGAATTTCTCCGGCTGCGGCATCAGGACGACCGACCACGCCGCACTCCTTCACGGCGGGGTGCTCCAGCAGCACGGCCTCGACTTCAGCGGGCGCCACGGGAAAGCCCTTGTACTTGATCATTTCTTTGCGGCGGTCCACGACGCGGTAGAAGCCTTCGCGATCGCGGGTGACGATATCGCCCGACCAGTACCAGCCGTCGCGCAACACGGCGGCCGTGGCTTGGGGTTCCTTCCAGTAGCCGAGCATGAATTGCGGGCCGCGCATGACGAGTTCGCCGGGCTGGCCGGACGGGGCTTCCGTGAGGTCATCAGGGGTGTCGGCGGGATCAATATCGGACTGCGACAGCACGCGGCAATCGGTTTGGGCCAGGGGATGGCCGATGGAGTCCGGACGGTAGAGCTCCGGTTCGAGGAAGCCAACGTGGGTGACGGGCGAAGCTTCGGTCATGCCGTATCCCTGGCAGACGAGGATGTTGGTGAGCGCGGTAAAGCGGCGCGCGAGGTCGGGAGCGAGCGGCGCGGCGCCGGATTTGACCCAGTGGACGTGATGGTCGCGCGGGAATTGTCCGGCCTCGGCGGCCTGGCAGAGCGCATTGATCGCGGGCGGGACCAAGGGCATCATCGTCACGGCCTCATCGATCAGGAGTTTGGCCACAGTCTCGACGTTGAAGCGCGGCACGAGGACGCAGCGTCGCACCCAGAACCAGCGCGGGGTTGAGGATCACATTCAAGCCGTAAATGTGATAGAGCGGAAGACAGCACAGAATGTTGTCGGCGGAGTTGAGCTTGGTCGCATTCGGACCGAGCAGTTGATAGACGTTGGCGACCAGGTTGTAATGCGAGAGCATGACTCCCTTGGGAAGGCCGGTAGTCCCGCTGGAGTAGGGAAGCACGGCAAGAGTTTGTGCGGAAGATTGATCGGGATCGGGATAGGATGCACTGGCCGGGTGGAGCAGGTTGGCGAACGGCTCGGCGCCCGCGGCCGCCTGGCGCGTGGTGTAGACGCGGCGAAGGTTGGGCAGTCCTGCGAGGTTGATGCCCTCGATGTTTCCGCCATCGGTAATCAGGAGCACGGCGCCTGAATTTTCCAGTTGATAGCGGACCTCGCGCTCGCGGTAGGTTGGGTTCAGGAGAGTGGGAATGGCTCCAGCGAGCTGGGTGGCATGAAATGCGACACAAAATTCCCAGGAATTGGCGAGGAAGATGGCGACGACTTCGCCCGGCTTGACGCCGGCGGCAATCAGGCCGCGGGCGAGGGATTCGACGGTTTCTCCGTATTCGGCGTAGGTGAGGCGGCGTCCGCAGGAGGTGTCCACCAGCGCGGTCTTCGGCGCATTGCGGCGGCAGGAGTCAAGTACGAGATCGATGGAGGAAAAGGTTGTGGGCGTCAGCGAAGAGTTGGGTGCGGAGCATGCCGGGAGAGATTGTAGCGGAAAGCCGCGGATTTCCAACGAGCCAGTTCTAACTATCCAGCTTGCGCAGGAATTCCTTGCTCGTCCATGTGGTACTTGAAGGCTTTACGGCCATCGATGAAGACGACGGGAACTTCGTCGTTGAACTGGCGGCGGAGTTCGGAGTCGGTGTCTACGTCGATCTCTCGCCAGGTGAAGCCGCCGCGGCGCGAAAGCTTGGACAAGCTCTCCTTCACCACTTCACACAGGTGGCATCCCTTGCGGGAATAGACCACGACGCTTCGGACTCCGGCATGCGAGAAGATTCTAGCGCGGCGAAAGCGCGTTTTTCCAGCAGCAAAATGGGTGGGAGGGAAAGGCGGGACATCTGGCAGGTGTGATGGCTGGACCACTTCTGCCGAACTCGGCCTTCCCGCGAAATATAGTTCCCCGGCATGTTCTGCAATCACTGCAAAGTACCGGAACTTTCAATAAATACTCGTGCAGAGACTTGTGATCTCCGGCGCTTTGGGCGATGTGGGACCTGACGGGGACGGGAGGATGCCGGTGACGAAGAGACGTACGAACTCTGTTCTCTGTATCGGAAACGATCCTGTGAATCTAAATCTGCGCTGCGCACTGATGAGCGACCAGGGCTGGAATGTGCTCAGCTCGGGCAACGGGCACGAGGGTGTGATCCGGTTTGGTCAGGAGGCGGTGGATGCGGTGGTCGTCGATTTAAACGACGACGGTTCGGAAGCTGCGCTCATCACGGGAGAGCTGAAACGCCTGCGACCGGACGTGCCGGTCATCATGCTGGTGAGGGACGCAAAGGCTCTGGCCAAGGGAGCGACCCTTCAGGCGAATGCAGTAGTGATGAAGTCGCGAGAGGCAGACAGCTTACTGGATGCGGTGAGAGGTTTGTTGCCGGTCCAGTAAGAGGCGGGGGTCGCAGGCTTGGGCTTCGCAAGAACCACCGAGCCCAGGCTGCGCGAGGCGGTAGAATCCCTGCATGCAAGACCATCAGGCAAAACCTCTTCGCGGGAAGACTGCGCTGGTCACCGGCGCAGCCCGGCGGCTGGGACGGGCGTCGGCGCTGGCGTTGGCCCAGGCGGGCGCGGATGTGGCCATCACCTTCCGGGACTCGGCGCGCGAGGCGCGGGATACGGTCGTGGATCTTGTCAGGGTCTGGGAGTGCGGGCGTTTGCGCTGCGCTGCGACGTGACCGATGAGGCCAGCGTTCGCGCCATGATGAAGGAAGCCGGGCGCGAACTGGGCACGCATCGATATTCTGGTCAACAACGCCGCGAACTACGAGACGGTGGAGTTCGAGAAGTTGACGGTGCGACAGTGGGATGCGATTTTCGCGTCCAACACGCGCGGGCCGTTTCTGGTGTCGCGCGAGGCGCTGAAGTGGATGCGGCGCAAGCGCGGCAAGGGCCCGATTGAAGCCAAGATCATCAACATGGGATCGCTGGGCGGGCTGAGGCCGTGGGCGACGCACGCGCACTATTGCTCGTCGAAGGCGGCGCTGCACATGCTGACGAAAGTGATGGCCAAAGCGCTGGCGCCGGAGATTGCGGTGAATGCGGTGGCTCCGGGGATGATCGATCTGGGGGAGAAGTCGGCGGCGGCGTTCATGCGGCGCATGGCCAAACAGACGCCCATGCGCCGCAACGGGCGCGGGGAAGAGATCGCCGCGGCGGTGTTGTTCTTCGCGACTGCGCCGCAGTTTATTACCGGGCAGATTCTGGCCGTAGACGGAGGGATTGGCCTGTAGCGAGCAATCCCCAGGGGTTTACTGAAGAACTCACGATTCGTATCAGGGCTTCGCTTCAGCGATGCCGTCGGTGCGCGGAAGCAGGCCAGCTTCAGCCTCGGCGGGACGCATGATGGTGTGCCGAGAACTTTGCCTTCCGAATCGCAGCGCCTGAAGGCGCGACTTACTCCTGAACACTCGGTATGCCTGAAGGCATACCCTGATACAAAACGGTATGCCTGAAGGCATACCCTGATACAAGTCCCCCTGTTTTCAGGTCGAATCCCTAGACTTCGGCCGAGGTGGGATCGATGACCAGCTTGACCTCAGAAACGCGGTTAGCCGGGAAACCGCCTTGGCGGGCATGCTCCCGCACCATTTCTTCGTTGGGGGCGATGTAGACACAATAAATTTTGTCCTGGGTGACGTAGCTGTGCAGCCACTGGATCTTCGGGCCAAGGTTGTTCAGCACGCTGCAGGATTTCTGCGAGATGGCGATGACCTGTTCCGGGGTTACATCTGCCTACGTTGGGGATGTCGCGCTCGATGACATACTTGGGCATGTCTTCCTCTCCGTGATGGGAGGCGTTCGAACCTGGCCTCGCGCTTGTCTGCCGGGCAAGGATTCTAGGCGATGAGGCAGGAAATAGCCATTGCCGCATGGGCGCGGTATATTGGGGCCAATGAAGAAATCGAAAGGCAGGTCTTCTCTGGCGAGCCATTTCTGCGCGGGGCGGTACCCCTTCTCGCCCGGCGTCGCTGAACCCGCGCGTGGCCGTCGCCATCATGGCGGCGGGCAAGGGAACCAGGCTCAAATCGCAACTTCCTAAAGTGTTACATGAAGTCGGGGGCAAGCCGCTGCTGGAGCACGTGATCCGTGCGGCAGTTCGCATTGTGCCCGCCAAGGATGTGTACGCGATCATCGGGCACGAGGCCGACCGCGTGCGGGCGGCCATGCAGCATACGGGCGTCAACTTTGTGCTTCAGGCCGAACAGCGGGGAACCGGCCACGCGCTCATGGTGGCGCGCGAGGCGTTGGCTGAATACGACCACGTCATCGTGCTCTCGGGAGACGCTCCGCTGATTACGCCGGAGACCATCGGACACCTGCGCAATTTCCATCTGGAAGAGCAGGCGGCGATGACGCTGCTGAGCGCCGACCTGGAGAACCCAGCCGGGTATGGCCGGGTGCTGCGCAAAGGCCGCGCGCAGCGCCGAAGTGCGGGCGATCGTCGAAGAGAAGGCGGCGACCGCGGCGCAGAGAAAAGATTCGCGAGATCAATTCCGGCTTCTATGTTTTTGCGGTGAAAGAACTCTACGCGAACATCGGGAAGCTCTCGACCGCCAATGCGCACGGCGAGTATTACCTGACCGATATGGCTGAGGTTCTGCGCAAGGCGCGGCAACGGGTGGTGGCGTGGAAGACGGCGAATGCCAGCGAAGTTCTAGGCGGAAATACGCGGGCCGAACTGGCGGACATTGACCAGCAGATGCGGCTGGCCAAGTGCCGTCAATTGATGGCGGATGGCGTAACGATGTTCTATCCGGCAACCTGCGTGATCGATGCCGACGTGGAGATTGCGCCGGACACGGTGATCGAGCCTTACGTGCAGTTGCTGGGGAAGACGCGGATTGGCACGGCCTGCCGCGTGCGGTCGTACTGCGTGATTCGCGATTCGGAGATCGGAGATGGAGTGATGGTCCGCCCGGGATGCATCATGGAAGAAGCGCGGATTGCGCACGGGGGCGGTGGTGGGGCCGTACTCGCACCTGCGCCCGGGCAGCGAGATTGGCGAAGGCGCGCACGTGGGAAATTTTGTCGAGACCAAGAAAATCAAGCTGGGGAAGGGATCGAAGGCGAATCACCTGACCTATCTGGGCGACGCGGAGATCGGCGCGGGCGTAAACATCGGCGCGGGGACGATCACCTGCAACTACGACGGCGTCCACAAGCACAAGACCGTGATTGACGATGGAGTCTTCATCGGCAGCGACAGCACGCTGGTAGCGCCGGTGCGCGTGGGCAAGGGCGCATACGTGGGCGCGGCATCGTGCATCACGGACGATGTTCCCGAGGATGCGCTGGCGGTCGGGCGCGCGCGGCAATCGTGAAGGAAGGCTGGGCGCGGGAGAAGCGGGCGGCGCGAAAGAAATCGACCATCTCTCGGCTGGTCCAGAGCACCGGATGGCACGGAGAAGACCATCTAAGAACGGAAAAGGCACTGAGAGCTTGGATTTCTCCGGTCTCAGTGCCTTCGTGTGAATCGAGTCTTGGTCTAGTGTGTGACCGCGGCGAACAACTCCGAGTGCATCAGCGACTGGAATTGCTGGTCGTTGGCTTTGAAGTGCACTTGCACGTTCGAGCCGTCGGAGTCGACTGTGGTGTTCTCGACCGCAATCTTTTCCGCGGGCGTGGCGCTCATCTTCTTGTAGAGCAGTACCGCCTTGAGCAGCGACGAGACGGTTGACGGCGGTCATCGCGTCGGACGGTAAGGACGGTCATATCGAAGTTCACGCCGCTGTTGAAACTCATGGTGTAACGCGACCCCAGCAAGCGCTTCTTCACGGATTCGTAGTCGGCGACTTTGGCGGCGTCGCCCATCGCGGAGCGCATCATGTTCTGCGTGCCCGCTTGATCGAGAATGCTCCAGACCGGCGCGGAATCGACGCTCGACATCATGTCGGCCATGTTGCCGTTGGTATCGAGGCCCAGAACCTGGCCATCGCGGGTATCGAGCGCAACGCGGATGGAGGTTGAGTCGCCGAACAGCAGCGTGCTGTCGTCGAGGAAGCTCATGACGAAGCCGCCGTCCATGGGATAAATCTCCGCCGTGCCGTACTTCTTGGGCACGAACTTCTGCAGCTTCATCTTCTTCAGCACGGCCTTCATGTTGAAGGGGCCGCCGCCACGCCGACTGTCTTTACGCCTTGCTTGCCGGCATGGAAGGAAGCGAAAGTCGAGCGTGTCGACATCTTTGTCGGGATCGAGGCCGATGGCCTTCAGCGCCGACCTCAAACTGCTTGATGTTGTCGGGCATCAGTTGCTGCTTCAGGGCCATCGCGGTGGGCGAGTCCTTGAGCGCGCGGTAGTCCACCGAGATCAATTGCAGCAGATCGGCGGGGACGCAGGAACGGGCAGACGAGTTGAGCGGCATGGCATAGGCCATGCTCACCAGAAGTAGAGAAGCCAGTGCAAATCTTGAAAAGTTTCATAACGCCTCGAATCCGACAACGATTAGGGTTGCGGGTACCCTGACTTGGATGCACGATCGGTCCTACTCGTTCATTAGATCGCTTTATTCTATTTTACTTGCAGGTCAGAAGAACGGAACAAAAGTACATGCCCGTTGACCGGTTGGAGTCCCGTGGCAGGAATGGGCCTGGCCGGCGCTCCGACATCGCGGCTGCTCATGATCCTTCAGTCATCCTTTGGCTCTAGTCGTCGTCGGGATCGATTCTCGGGCTTTTGTCATTGAGAAAGTGGGCCGCATTCAGCGGTGCGTTGATCATCTTGAACGGGATCGGGGTCTGGGTGAAGTCGAAACAGTCGGAAAGATCGTCGGCGTAGGCGTCGGCGTAGCCGAGCGAAGGTAGACCGAAAGTCTTCTCGACGAGGTTCAGAATGCTTCCGAAATCATGGTTGACGTGCGAAATATACCCGGCCTTGGCGTAAGGCGAAACCACGATCAGAGGCACGCGGAAGCCGTAAGCATAGCCGGATCCCCAACTCTTGCCATCGTTGACGATCTTAGCCGGCGGAACGTGGTCGTACCAGCCTCCCCAATCATCCCACGTAATGATGATCGCCGTGTTCGACCAGTAGGGGCTTTTGCCGATGGCATTTACGATCGAAGCGACCCAGGAAGGGCCGCCCGTGGCACTGGTGTAGCCGGCGTGGTCGGAGTTCATCCCGGTGGGAATGACCCAGCTCACCTGCGCGAGCTTTCCGCTGGTGATGTCGGTAAGAACCTGTGTCTCAGGAATGACGACGCTGTTGGTCCAATCGGACCCAACGCAGGCCGTGGCGTTGGGCGGCGGGACGTTTGGACCGCACATATGCTCAATGGCGTTAGGCCCGGTCCATAGCGAGCCGGCGGAAGGCGTGTAGTAGCGCCAACTGATGCCCTTGTTGTTGAGCTCATCCGTTAGCGTGGGATGCTCCGGACAGGGATACATGGTGGTGGACTCATCGCCCGCGGGGCCAATGAGGGTAACGTATTCATCGGGAGGGGCCAGACAGCCCGTCTGGCTCCCGGCGTCGGGCACCCCCCCTGCGTTCTCCGCCACGAACAGGTTGCTGGTCGCCGAAGGCGCGGATGTGCCGGAAATGATGAACTGGTGGGCGGGGAAGCTGGGTCCTTGATTGGTCTGGAACATGCGGTCGCCAAAGGTGTATTGCTCGGCCAGCTGAAAGTAGGGCTGAACCTCCGATGGATTTACGTACCAGAATTGAGGGTTCGGGGGCGGGCAGTTAGAGGCGTGGCAGGAGTGTGTGATCAAGTCCGCCCCATCCATCTTCCCGTTGTCATACATGGCAACAAACGCCGGATGCGCATGGCTGAGGTCGTAGTTGACCCCCAAGGAACCAGCCGTGAGCGGGACCGTCTGGCCCTTGGAATTGAGCCCGCTGCTGGCGATGTCCGCCCCGTGGGCCATCAGAACCGAATCGTGAAACAGATTATCGGGCGTACGGTTCTCCTGGAAGATAATGACCACATGCTGGATTTCTCCGGTAGGCATGGTGGTGGTCGAACGGCTCGCGCCGCAGCCGTTCAGGCTGAGCAACAGAGCGCCGGTAGAAAGCAGCAACAATGAGAGGCACAGGAACGCGGTTCGGCCCATAGACAATCGTCTCCTGTGTGGCGGCGCAACGTAGCCTTATGATGCGGTAACCGGGATGGCAGGTTTTCTACTCGCTCGTAGGAAAAAAATGGAGCGGCCTGGTTCACTGCTCCTTGCCGCCGCCGCGGACGTTGCAACCGGCGTCCCTACGAAAGGGCTGCGGTGCGCCGGCGCACGTCTCCAGCGAAGGCCTGATCCTTCAGTGACGCCAGATTGATCTCCACGTTGGCCATGGCTCCAGTGATGGCCGCGCGGGCCAGGGCCAGCGCGGTGGTCAAGTCCGATTTCATGTTGGGATTGGTGATGGGCTCGAGTGACTTCGCGATCTGCGCGATTTCGTGGGCTTTTTCGGCGACGCTCAGCGGAACGGCGGTCGCTTCTTTGAGGGCGGCTTCGATCATAGCCTCGCCCGACTGTTCATCGGCGGCGGTCTTGGCCTGCTTGTAGGCTTTCATGACAGAGTTGTAGGACTCGGCGTCGGCGTCGACGGCGGCTCTTCAGTTCTTCGCGCAACGGAGTGAGGCGGGCGATGGCCGCGCTGAGTTGCGACTCGTACTGCAGGTAGGCCTTCTTGCCGCGCGACATGGAGGCGACCATCGCGGCCAGGCCAGCGGCCATGGCCGCTGCAGCGGCCGAGGCGCTGCCGCCGCCGGGAGTGGCGGTTGGCGCGGCCAGTTGCTCGACGAAAGGCTCGACTCCGGCGCGCAGGCCGCCCGACCGCCATCTTGCCGCCCATGACGGCAGCGAGGCGGTTCTCCAGAATCAGCGACGAATCGAAGTTCTCCACCTGCAGGAACCACTCGGCAGCCTGCTCCAACGCTTTCTTGGGGATCAGCCCGACGATCTCGCTCGACAGCGGCGTGACGCCGTAACGTGCGGCCTCGCGCTTGACCATCTCGAAGACGCGGTGGATCGGGGTCTGCTCGAAGTCGGTAAGGTTCATCGAAACCTGGGCCAGGCCGCGCACCAGGAATCCGGCGCCCTTCACGAAGCGCATGCCGCCGTTTGAAAAGCGCACGGCTTTGGCGATCTTCTTCGCGATATCGACGTCGGGCGTGTTGAGGAAGACGTTGTAGGCGATCAGGAACTTGCGCGCGCCCACCACGGTTGCGCCGGCCGTAGGATGCACGCGGGGCTCGCCAAAGTCGGGGCGGCGCGCAGGATTGGTCGCGATCTCGGCGCGAATGCCTTCGAACTGGCCGCGGCGAATATTTTCCAGGCCCTGGCGCTCCGGAGTTCGGGCGGCGGCCTCGTAGAGATAAACGGGAATCTGAAAGCGCTTCCAGATCTCCTCGCCGACGTGGTTCGCCATGGCGACGCAGTCTTCAATCGTGACGCCGTCGATCGGAATGAAGGGAACGACGTCGGCCGCGCCCATGCGGGGATGCGCGCCGGTATGAACGTTGAGGTCGATCAGTTCCGCGGCCTTGCCCACGCCGCGGATGGCGGCTTCCTGAATCGCCTCGCGCTCGCCGACCAGAGTGATGACGCAGCGGTTGTGGTCGGAGTCCATTTCGCGGTCGAGCAGGTAGACGCCGGGCATCTTCATGGCGTCGACGATGGCGTCAACTTTCGCTTTGTCGCGGCCTTCGGAAAAATTGGGAACACATTCGACGAGCGTGGACATAAGTAGGAAGAATAGCTGGGGGCAGAGGGCGGAAGCAAGGACGGCTGCAGAAGCAACTCACCACAGAGGACACGGAGGACACCGAGGACTTGCTCAGCGCTTCCTGCCGCCGAAGAACTTTCCCACGCCCAGCCGCACCTGCACGGTGTTGATCCCCGGATTCGGGGTCGCCAGTCCGGCGTTCGAGATGTGCATGTAGCGCAGTTCGAGACTCACGTTTCGCTGCGCCCGAGGATGTGCATGCCCAGCGCCGCCTGGTCCATGAAATTTACGGTGTTGGTTCCGGTGGGGACGTTGTGATTGGTGAACAGCATGCCGCCGGTGAGTTCCAGATAGGGCGAAATGCGTCCGTGGCGTTCGAAGTTCCACTTGAGGCCGAGCGGGTCGAAGCCCACGCCGTAGGCGGTGTTGGCGGGCTGGAACACGAGGAACACCGGGACCGCGTCGACCGCATACTCAAAGCGTCCGCGGAGAAAACCCGGCAGATGCGGGCCAGTCAGGATCCATCCATAGCGCAGGCCGGCGTTGAAGGCGCCGGTGTCGCCGCGTCCCCCGCTGACGGAGTGGCCGCCGCCCGCCCAGATCTGGACTTCGTGGCCGCCTTTCTCCGGGCCGGCCTGGGCAAGCACAGAAGCGGATGCGATCAGCAAGATGCAGGAAATGAGCAGGGAATGTCGCATGATTTGATTGCACCTCGAGACCGAGTGCGGGCCCGAAGTGGAAGACTCACGATACAGGAATGGAGCACCGACCGCCAACTGCAGCTGGGTTCCGGAAAATGACACGACCGCCAGGCTACGCCCCGTTGCCCGTCGCAGATTTGCGGCCGATCGGTGGATGTTCGGTGGCGAGTTGCATCAGGTCGCGGGCCACGCGGGCGGTATTGTGGCGCGCGACGCCAGCTTCTTCCAGATAGTCGCCGAGGACGGGAATCACGCCGAGGGCTTCAATCGCCTCCAGATCGTTGACAATCTGGCAGGCGCCTTCGAGCGCATACTTGGCCTTCAGTTCGTCCGAGGCGGGAGTGCGGTTGATCAGCGCGTAGTCGAAAATCTGTTTTTGGGCATGGCGGTTCAGCGCGCGAATATGGTCGGCAGCAGTCAGGCCGAGGCTCTCGTTGGCCTGCGTCATCAGGTTGCAGATGTAGACCTTGGTCGCCGGCGATTCGACAATCGCCTGCGCAATTCCCGCGCACCAGCAGATTCGGGATCAGGCTGGTGAACAGCGATCCGGGACCGATCGTGATCAGGTCGGCGTGGGCGATGGCCTCCAGGGTCTGCGGCATCGGGTCCCACGTCCGGCGGGACCAGAAACAATTCCCGGATGCGTCCCTTGCTGGCGGTGATTTTGGTTTCGCCGCGCACGCGCGTGCCGTCTTCCATCAGCGCTTCGAGTTCAATGTTCGACGTGGTGGCGGGATAGATGTGGCCGCGGGTGAGCAGAATCTCGGACGACAGTCGCACCGCTTCGGAGAAATCGGAGGTCAGGGAAGTCAGCGCCGCGAGAAACAGATTGCCGAAGCTGTGGCCTTCGAGGCCGGACCCTTTGTCGAAGCGATGCCGGAAAAGCTTGGAGAGCAGGGCCTCGTCTTCGCTGAGGGCGACGATGCAGTTGCGGATGTCGCCCGGCGGAAGCATGTTGAGTTCTTTGCGCAGCCGGCCGCTGGAGCCGCCGTCGTCGCTGACCGTGACCACCGCGCTCAGATCGCGGATGACCGGCGCGTCAGGCGTGGGCGCAGGATCTCCGCTGGCGAGAGAACGAAGCGCTTCAGTCCCTTGAGCAGAGTGGAAAGTCCGGTGCCGCCGCCGATGGCGACCACGCGCAGACCGCGCTCGCGCGCGGTCTTCTCCAGGCGACGAGGAATTCAGACGGTCTTGGTTTCCATCGCGGGTGGCCTCGCAGGCCGGCTACGCGGGCTCGTCTTCGCCGAGGTCGCCGTCCGCGGAGCCGAGTTCCGCCCCGGGATCGGGATAGAGCAATTCCGTGAAGCGCGGATCCTCCGCCAGGTTCTGGAAATCGGAATCGTTGCGCGCCTGGAAGCGCAATTGCGCATTCAGATGCAGAGCTTCGTCCAGACGTGCGCAGGGAATCCTCCACGTGGCCGGTCAGGCAATCGAGCGCCGCCAGGCCGTAGACCACGTAGTCGGACTTGGCATTCTGCTTGAGCAGTTTTTCCAGATGCTCGCGCGCCGTCACGTAGTCGCCGACATTCATCAGCGAGACCGCATAGTCGAAATGCTCCTCGGGAGTCTTGAACTGAGTGGCGGCGGCGCGGTCCAGATGCTGGTTGCAGATGTTGAGATGAACGTGGGCGCGGTCCGCCAGTTCCTTGCTGGGGCCGGCGATGACCTTCTGAAAATGCGGCTTCGCCTTGTCGAACTTGTGTTCCTGCATGGCGCGCAGTCCGGCCTCGTAGCTCTGCAGCGCCTGCGTGTAACGCGGATCTTCCGCCACGGTCTTCTTCGCGGTAGGTTTCTGAGCCATGTGCAAAACTCTTCCTGTGCTCTTGGTAATGGGGAACTCCTTAAACTCGCGCATGTTCCGAGCCGAGCAGTAAAGTATCACTCAAACAGTGGGTGTAGGTCCAGTTGACCCGGCGGGTACCGAGTGACGTCGCGAGTCCCGCTATTTCTGGCACTGCCGCTTCAGTTGATTGCGGCCGCCGACTGCAGGTCGATCTGCTTCCAGTCGCCCTTGATGATGCCGGCGCGGATCTGCGCGGCGGTCTTGCCCTTCTGGTGCTGCTGGTAGGAGTAGTAAAGCTCCTTCAGGCAGGTGGAGCACTGCGCGCCATGGGTGTTTTCAAAGCAGCTGTGCAGGCTGTTGTGGCCCATGCGGTCGCAATAGCAGTAGCAAGGCTGCTGGTGCAGCACGGTTGGGAATCTTCGCCGCCAGTTCGTAGGCGTGGGTCTGGTAGGGATTCTGCGCGTCCGCTCCCCACAGGTCGGCCTTGGTCAGGAGCGGAGGCAGCTTCGTCCCCTTGGCGGAGGCCCGGCGTTGTAGGCCGGAACGCCTCCTCCTCCTCCTGCGGCGCGGCCCACTGGGCCGACAGGCTCAGGGTTACCAGGAACAGGAAGGCCAGGGTCAGGCTGCGGTACACGATCTTGTTCTGGAGCAGACGGCGTGTCATGAGGTTCCCTCGCAGTTCGATTATTGTAACCCGATGCTGAAGAGGGCTGGAAGTGCGCGGACGAGGGCCATGTGCTAATGAGCCGCCGGAGTCTCAAATACAACCCGCTGACGCGGAGTACGGTTCTGTATACAATAGGAAAACATGCCAGGGACGTTCGTCAGACCCGAAGTCTCACCAGCCAGGTCGACGGTGCGCCACGCCCCTGTCACGTGCTCAGCCTTCGAGCCGGCACCGGTGGCTCCCGCTCCGCGCCGGACCGGGTTCGGCGTCTGGGTGCGCGACCTGATCATTTCGCTCGCGATCTCCGCCTTCATCATCATCTTCCTCTACCAGCCGGTGAAGGTGGAAGGCACCAGCATGATGCCCTCGCTCGAAGATCAGGAACGGATCTTCGTCAACAAGTTTGTCTACCGGCTGGAACCGATTGAGCGCGGCGATATTGTGGTGTTCCGCTATCCGCGCGACCCCTCTAAGAGCTACATCAAGCGCGTGATCGGCGTGGCCGGAGACCGCATCCGCATCGATGAGCGGCCAGGTCTATGTGAACGGCCAGGCGCTCGACGAAGACTATGTTCCGCCGGATTATACCGATGCGCGCTCCTATCCGAGCGCAAGTCGTGCCGCCGAACTAGCTATTTCGTCCTCGGCGACCATCGCTCCATGTCGAACGACAGCCGCGATTTCGGCCCGGTCGACCAGAGCTTCATCTACGGCAAAGCCGTGTTCGGCTACTGGCCGATGGATAAGCTGGGACGGGTGCGGTAGAGGCTTAATCGCAGCTTCTATTCGGCCATTCGATCCGCAAATTGCGAATCTCGACACGAGTTTCTCTTCACGATATTCCGCGTCCATACTACTTGGCCCTCGCGTCTCATTCCCTGATAAAATTCTGTAAAATCCACTCCCCGGAGCGAGAATGCAGGCTATCCTTGCGCTGGAAGACGGCAGAGTCTTCCGAGGCAAAGGCTACGGCGCCAAAGGCGAATGCTACGGCGAAGTCGTTTTTAATACTTCCATCACCGGCTACCAGGAAATTTTCACCGACCCTTCCTACTCCGGCCAGATCGTCGTTCTGACCAACCCGGAAATCGGAAACTACGGCACCAACCACGAAGACAACGAAGCCACGCGTCCGTGGATCGAAGGCCTGATCGTGCGCGAGTTCTCGCGAGTCAGCTCGAACTGGCGCTCGCAGCAGGTCGCCGAGGAATATCTGGAACAGTTCAAGATGCCGGTGCTGGCGGACATCGACACGCGCGCGCTGGTGCGGCATCTGCGCGACCACGGCGTGATGCGCGGCGTGATTTCGACCATCGAGAGCGACGCCGACAAGCTGATCGCCAAGGCGCGGTCGATCCCGAAGATGGACGGGACCGGATCTGGCCAAAGAAGTCAGCACCAAGCGCCCCTACGTCTGGGAAGTGGGCGAGCGCTCGCACGAGCCGGTCGCAGTGGTCGGAGTGAAAGACGAGCCGCCGCGATTTCACGTGGTCGCGTACGACTTCGGCATCAAGCAGAACATTCTGCGCAAGCTGCGCGGCGAAGGCTGCAAAGTGACGGTGGTCCCGGCGCAGACTCCGGCGGAAGATGTGCTGGCCTTGAAGCCTGACGGAGTGTTCCTGTCGAACGGCCCCGGCGATCCTGAGCCGTGCACCTACGCGGTCGATTCGATTCGCCGGCTCATGGGGCGGCAGCCGATCTTCGGAATCTGCCTGGGGCATCAGCTGACCGGGCATCGCGCTCGGCGGCAAGACCTTCAAGCTGAAGTTCGGCCACCACGGCGGGAATCATCCGGTGAAGCAGTTGAAGACCGGCAAGATCGAGATCACGGCGCACAACCATAACTTCGCCGTCGATCCGGATTCGCTGGCCGCAAAGCGAAGTCGAGCTGACGCACATGGACCTGAACGACCAGACGCTCGAAGGCCTGCGCCACCGGAATCTGCCGCTGTTCACGCGTGCAGTATCACCCGGAAGCCGCGCCCGGGCCGCATGATTCGCATTATCTGTTCAAGGATTTCGTGAAGATGATGGAGGAGTGGAAAAGGTGAGTTTGCGTCTGACGTTTTCGTGCGTAGTGGGTACTGGTCGCAGCTATCGCCACGTCGGACACCTGCCCGAGTGGTTTGAAAGAGTGCACCTTCGGGCGCAAGGTAGAGGGTTACTGGCGTCACTGCCGAGGCAGCGCCCCAAGCAGCGATGAGCAACATTGCATAAATGCCCAAACGCACTGACATCTCGAAGATCCTGATCCTCGGCTCCGGCCCCATCGTCATTGGGCAGTCGGCGGAGTTCGACTACTCCGGCACGCAGGCCTGCAAGGCGCTCAAGTCCGAGGGCTATGAAGTGGTGCTGGCGAACTCGAACCCGGCCACCATCATGACCGATCCCGAGTCGGCCGACCGCACTTACATCGAGCCGCTCACCCGCGAATATCTGGAAGAGATCATCCGCATCGAGCGCGAAATGTCGCCCAGCGCGGGCTTTGCCGTGCTGCCCACGGTCGGCGGACAGACCGCGCTCAATCTCGCCATCGAACTTGCCGACGGCGGCGTGCTCGAAAAATACAACGTCCAGCCTGATCGGCGCCAACGTCGCCGCCATCAAGAAGGCCGAAGACCGCCTCTTCTTCAAAGACGCGATGCAGCGCATCGGCCTCGACGTGCCGAAATCGGCGCTGGTCAACAACCTGAAAGACGGCCTCGAGTTCGCCGGCAAGATCGGCTTCCCGGTCATCATCCGGCCATCGTTCACGCTCGGCGGCACGGGCGGCGGCATCGCCTACAACCGCGAAGAACTGATGGAAGTGCTGGCCCGCGGCCTCGATCTCTCTCCCGTGCACGAAGCGCTGATCGAAGAGTCGGTGCTCGGCTGGAAAGAATACGAGCTCGA
The DNA here is from genome assembly GCA_963709865.1 of uncultured Acidobacteriota bacterium. Lineage (GTDB taxonomy): Bacteria > Acidobacteriota > Terriglobia > Terriglobales > Acidobacteriaceae > Sulfotelmatobacter. The sequence goes on along the minus strand of CAVPXW010000013.1, from coordinate 27,534 downwards.
GGTGATGCGCGACACCAAAGACAACGTCATCATCATCTGCTCGATCGAGAATTTCGATCCCATGGGCGTGCACACCGGCGACTCGATCACCGTCGCCCCGGCGCAGACGCTCACCGACCGCGAATATCAGGCGATGCGCGATGCCTCGATCGCCGTGATCCGCGAAATCGGCGTCGAGACCGGCGGATCGAACATTCAGTTCGGCGTGAATCCCGAGACCGGACGCATGGTGGTCATCGAGATGAACCCGCGCGTCTCGCGCTCGTCGGCGCTGGCGTCGAAGGCCACCGGATTCCCGATTGCGAAGATTGCCGCCAAACTTGCCGTCGGCTACACGCTCGACGAGATTCCCAACGACATCACGCGCAAGACTCCGGCGTGCTTCGAGCCGACGCTCGACTACGTGGTCGTGAAAATTCCGAAGTGGCAGTTCGAAAAATTTCCCGGCGCCGACGACACCCTCGGCCCGCAGATGAAGTCGGTCGGCGAAGTGATGGCCATCGGCCGCACCTTCAAAGAAGCGCTGATGAAGGGCATCCGCTCGCTCGATACCGGCAAGCGCGTCGGCGCCGAAAAAATCGAGCCGAAGATTCTGACGCAGCGGCTGGTCACGCCGCATCCGGAGCGGCTGACCTACGTGCACTACGCGCTGCGCCAGGGACACACGGTCAAGCAGATCGCGAAGATGACCTCGATGGATCCGTGGTTCCTCTACCAGCTCAAGGAAATTAACGACATGCAGCTGGAACTGGAAAAGCATCCGATGGAGTCGATCCCCACCGAGGTGCTGCGCGAAGCCAAGCGCATGGGATTCTCCGACGGGCGCCTGGCCGGGGTCTGGCGGCTGGAAGGCCAGGAGAAAGTCCGCCACCTGCGCAAGAAGCACGGCGTGATGCCGGTGTACAAGCGCGTCGATACCTGCGCCGCGGAGTTCGAAAGCTACACGCCGTATCTCTACTCGACCTACGAAGAAGAAGACGAGGCCGCGCCGACCGACAAGAAGAAAGTCATCATTCTCGGCAGCGGGCCCAACCGCATCGGGCAGGGAATTGAGTTCGACTACTGCTGCTGCCACGCATCGTTCGCGCTGCGCGAAGACGGCTACGAGACGATCATGATCAACTGCAATCCGGAGACGGTCTCGACCGACTACGACACCAGCGACCGCCTCTACTTCGAGCCGCTGACCTTCGAAGACGTCTGGGCGATCTACCAGCACGAAACTTCGAAAGGCGCGCCGGTCGGCGTGATCGTGCAGTTTGGCGGGCAGACGCCGCTGAATCTGGCGCTGCCGCTGAAAGCCGCGGGCGTGAACATCATCGGCACGTCGCCCGAGTCGATCGATCTGGCCGAAGACCGCAAGCACTTCAACAAGCTGCTCGAAGAACTCGCACATTCCGCAAGCGCCCGGCGCCATGGCCACTTCGATTGAAGAAGCCGTCGAGGGCGCGAAGCAGATTGGCTATCCCGTGCTGGTGCGGCCTTCCTATGTGCTCGGCGGCCGCGCCATGGTCATCGCCTACGACGAAGAGTCGATCATCCGCTACATGAAGGAGGCGGTGGAGTATTCGCACGACCGCCCCGTGCTGATCGATCACTTCCTGGAAGACGCGATTGAAGTCGACGTCGATGCGCTCTCCGACGGCGAAGACGTGGTGATCGGCGGAATCATGCAGCACATCGAAGAAGCCGGCATTCACTCCGGCGATTCGTCGTGCGTGCTGCCCGCGGTCGATATTCCGCAGCCACTGCTGGACCGCATGCGCGACTACACCTTCAAGCTGGCGCGCGCGCTGAAGGTCATCGGGCTGATGAACATTCAGTTCGCGATCCCGCGCGGGAACGGCGCACGGCAACGGCTGACGGTGGCAAGGTCTATGTGCTCGAAGTGAACCCGCGCGCCTCGCGCACCGTGCCCTTCGTTTCCAAGGCCACGGGCGTTCCGATGGCCAAGATTGCCGCGCGGCTGATGACGGGCCGCAAGCTGCGCGAGTTCTTGCCGGAGTACATCGAGCGCCGCGCCGATCTCGACACCGGGCAGCTGCTACTACGTGAAGTCTCCGGTGTTCCCGTGGAACAAATTTCCCGGCGTCGATACGGTGCTCGGCCCGGAGATGAAATCCACCGGCGAAGTCATGGGCGTGGCCGACAACTTCGGCGAAGCCTTCGCCAAAGCGCAACTTGCCGCCGGCCAGAAGCTGCCCACGCAGGGAGCCGTCTTCATCAGCGTGACCGACCACGACAAGCCGCACGTCGCACCCGTGGCGCGCAAGTTCGTGGACATGGGATTCAAACTGGTCGCCACGCCGGCACAGCCGACGTGATTGAAGACGCCGGCATGAACGTGGAGCGCGTCTACAAAGTGAAAGAAGGACGGCCCAACGTGGTCGACTTCATCAAGGGCCAGCGCATTCAACTCATCATTAACACGCCCACGGACCCGAGCCCTGGTTCGACGAGAAGGCGATCCGCCGCGCGGCGGTCACGGCGCGCATTCCGACCATCACGACTCTGGCCGCTGCCCGGGCCGCCGCCGAAGGCATCGCGGCACTGCAGCGCGGAGAAGTGAACGTGAAGGCGCTGCAGCATTTGCACGCGGAGCGTGGCGCTAATGTCCGGCCGTTAGCGGGATGACCTGCTCTGGCGGCCCGTTTCCGGGTAGAATTAGCCATGCTGCTACACGGTATTTTTCCTCCCATCACCACGCCGTTCTATCCCGACGGCAACGTCTATTACAAAAAGCTCGAATCCAACGTCGAGCGCTATTCGCGCACGCCCGTGGCGGGCATTGTCGTGCTGGGCTCGACGGGCGAGGCGATCCTGCTTTCGGATCAGGAGCGGCGCGATGTGCTGAAAGTCGCGCGCGCGGCCGCCGCGCCCAACAAAGTTCTGATCGCCGGTACGGGCATTGAATCGGCGATCGAAACGCTGCGCCTGACCGAATACGCCGCCGAACTCGGCTACGACGTCGCCATGGTGCGCACGCCACACTACTACAAGAAGCAGATGCAGACGGCTAACCTCCTGGCCTTCTACCGCACCGTGGCCGACCGCTCACCGCTGCCCGTCATTATTTACAACTTCCCGCAGGCCACCGGATACGACATGCCGGCGGAGGTGGTGATCGAGCTAGCCGGGCATCCCAACCTGATCGGAATCAAGGAGTCGAGCGGCGACGTGGAAAAAGTTCGCAAGATGGTGGAAGGCACGCGCCACATCCAGCGCAGCGCCACCGTCACGGAAACATTCGACGCAGTCACGCCGCGTATGCTCGCCGCCGCGGCCGCGGGATCCGAGCGTCGAGGGCGGGGAACTGGTGCAGGTGGGAGGGTTGTCGGAGAGTTCTAGCAGCAAGCCGTCTTCGTCCGCGGTCACCGTTGTGGGCAAAATGAAAACGCGACAGAAAGAAGTCGGATTCCAGGTGATGGTCGGGGCGGCGCAGAAACTGCATCCGTCGCTCGAAGCCGGAGCGGTGGGAGCGATCCTCGCTTTTGCCTGTCCTGCGCCGACGGCCTGCTACGAGATCTATGCTGCGTGGAAAGAAGGCGACGCCAACCTGGCACGCCTGAAGCAGGAACGGATTGTCAAAGCGTCGCAGCGTGTGGTCAGCGATCTTGGAGTGCCCGGCATCAAGCACGGCATGGACTTCAACGGCTACTTACGGCGGCCCGTCGCGGCTCCCGTTCCTGCCACTGACCGCAGATCTTAAGGCTGAGATCGAGGGCGTGCTGGCGGATGTGAGGAACTGAGCTGGAGCGCCGGTGAAGAAGAAGCCATCCTCACGGCCCAAGCTCCCTAAGGTCTCCGAGCAGATGAAGGCGTGGTCTGCCGCGTTAGTCCGGCGAAGTCAGCGGCTGGCCGCAAGTCAGCATGCGCTCGTTTTTCGGGTTCACGGCCTTCTACCGCAGAGATCGGATTTTCGCCCTCTTGCCTCGCACTCGCGGGATGGAAACCGCGAACTCGCTGGCTTTCAAGTTGGATCCGCCAACAGCAGCAGTCCGCGCGCGTCTCGAGGAAGATCCACACATAGGGTCAAAGCAGATGGGGAAGGCGCGCTGGTTTACCTTTGAACTCTCGTCCGACTCGGACCTGCATGGCGCCCTCGAATGGCTTGGAATGGCTTATGAGGCGGCCGGCAAGAATAAGAAATCAAGCTAGTTGCCCTGCACTTGTGATCAGGATCACATCGAGTTATACTCTTTTCGAACGAACGTTCGAATAGCGATCCGCATCAGGATTATGGGGAGTCCGTCCACCGCAACTCGAGTTACTGCGCGGCGACATCGCGCCGCGCCCGCTCCGGCGACGCGCTACGACCGGCGCCTGGCGGAGATCCTCGCTCATGCCACCGAAGTCTTCTGCAAGAAGGGATACGAAGGAGCTTCGATGCGCGATCTCTCGCGCGAGAGCGGCATGTCGCTGGCGGGGCTTTACTATTACTTCGAATCCAAGGAGCGGCTACTTTACCTGATCCAGAAGCACACGTTCACCACGATTGTGCAGCGGCTGAAGGCCCGACTGGAAGGCGTAACCGACGCGGAAGAGCGCATCCGGATTTTCATCCTCAATCACCTGGAATATTTTCTGGCGAATCAGGCGGCCATGAAAGTCCTCTCGCATGAGGCCGAGGCGTTGAAGAATGGTTTTGCCTCCGAGGTAGCCGGGATCAAGCGGGAATATTACCGGATTTGCGTTGGCCTGCTCGACGCCCTCAAGGCCGGGCGCGGCCTGCAATTTTCCACGCGCATCGCCGTGTTGAGCCTGTTCGGGATGATGAATTGGATTTACACCTGGCACAATCCCCGCGTGGACGCGGATGCGGCGTCGATCGCACGCGAAATGGGCGATCTTTTCCTGAGCGGCGTGACGACAGGTGGCAAGGCGCGCAAAGAGCGCTGAGGCGCTAGGGTTTGGGAAGGGCACGGCTTCAGCCGTGCCGTAAGAGTTCGGAAAGATTTTGGGGCTTTAGTCCCTGAGGGCAGCCGAGTATCGAAGATCAAGGAGCGTCCACAATGGCAACTACAGTGCAGCCGGCAACCAGCGAAACCACCAAACAGCTAGTCAACTATCGCACCGACGGCGGCGTAGCCGTGATCGAGATGTGCGATCCCCCGGCGAATACCTACACCTACGAAATGAACCGGCAACTGGACGAAGCGATCCTCAAGGCGCGGATGGACAACGACGTCTATGTGATCGTGATGACCGGCGCTGGCGAAAAATTCTTCTCCGCCGGCGCGAATATCAAGATGCTGACCAGCGTCGATCCGACTTTCAAGTACTACTTCTGCCTGCACGCCAACGAAATGCTGCTGAGGCTCGAACACACGCCCAAGCTGGTGATCGCGGCCATTAACGGACACTGCGTGGGCGGTGGTCTGGAGATCGCCATGGCGGCGGACCTGCGTATCGCGCGCAAGGAGGCGGGCAAGATCGGCCTGCCGGAAGTGAACCTTGGGGTTTTGCCGGGCACCGGCGGCACGCAGCGGCTTTCACGCATGGTAGGGAAGAGCAAAGCCATCGAACTGATGGTGACGGGCAACACCTTCTCGTTCGAAGAGGCGCAAGAACTCGGCATCGTCAACGATATCTTCGAGCGCGACGGCTTCATGGAGAACATCATGGAGTACGCCAAACAATTCTGCCCGCCCAACAAGGCCTCGAAAGCCGTGGGACGCATCAAGCGTGCGGTGCAGACAGGCTGGGAGATTCCGATGGAGTCAGCGCTGGCCGTCGAACGCGAGAACCAGCAGTTGCTGTTCCAGAGCGAAGACGCCAAGGAAGGCCTGGCAGCCTACGTGGAAAAGCGTCCGGCGGTCTTCAAAGCGAAATAGCGGTCGCTGCGGAAACAGTTCGTGTAGGGACGGGCGCCTTCGCCCGTCCGCCGAGCGCAGTTCGGCTTTTGAGGTGAGGACCAGGAATGCTTGCTGCTACCAAAGTGAAAATCGCGCCGGGCCGGCTGCTGATCGACGGCCAATGGACGGACAGCTCCAAGAAATTTGACACCATCAATCCGGCGACCGGCGAAGTCCTGACGCAGATCGCAGAAGCTTCGTCTGCGGATATTGACCGCGCTGTTGCCGCGGCCCGCCGGGCGTTCGAAGACCGCAACGGGGCCTGGCGCAAGGTTTCCGCCAGCGAGCGCGGCCGCCTGATCTGGAAACTCGCCGACCTCGTAGAGAAGAATATGGATGAGCTTGCCGAACTCGAAACCCTCGACAACGGCAAGCCGATCTTCGAGTCGCGCTACGTCGATATGCCGATGGTGATCGACGTCCTGCGCTACTACGCCGGCTTGGCCACGAAGATTCACGGGGAAACAGTCAACACGTTCGAGACCGCCTTCACCTATACTCTGCGCGAACCGGTGGGCGTGGTCGGTCTGATCGTTCCCTGGAATTTCCCCTTGCTGCTGGCCTCGTGGAAGGTCGGCCCGGCTCTGGCCTGCGGCAACACCATCGTGCTCAAGCCGGCCGAGCAGACTCCGCTGACGACCTTGAAGTTCGGAGAACTCACCATAGAAGCGGGCTTTCCCGCCGGAGTGGTCAACATTCTTACGGGCGGTCCGGAGACCGGCAAGGCCATTGTGGCGCATCCTGGGATCGACAAGATTGCATTCACCGGCTCCACCGCGGTGGGAAAAGAAATCATGCGCGGCGCAGCCGATACGCTCAAGCGCGTGACCCTGGAACTTGGCGGCAAATCCCCGAATATCGTGTTTGCTGACGCCGATGTCGACAGCGCCGTGAAGGGCGCAATTAACGGCATCTTCTATGGCAAAGGGGAAGTCTGCAACGCCGGTTCGCGGCTGTTTCTTGAGAGCAAACTGAAAGATGAATTTACTGAGAAGCTGGTGGCCCGGGCTTCGAAGATGCGTCCGGCTGACCCGCTCGATCCTAAGACACGGCTGGGTGCGATCATCAGCCAGGAGCAAATGCAGACCGTCCTGGGCTTCATCGAGGCCGGCAAGAAGGATGGCGCGAAGCTGGTCGCAGGCGGCAATCGCGTGGCGGTCGATGGCAGCAAGGGATTCTTCATCGAGCCCACCATCTTTGGTGACGTGAAGAACGAGATGAAGATCGCCCGGGAAGAAATTTTCGGCCCCGTGCTCTCCGTGTTGACGTTCGACGACGTGGACGAGGTCATTGACCAGGCGAATAACAATCCGTATGGCTTGGCCGCGGCAGTCTGGACGCGCGATGTGAAGAAAGCACACAGCGTCTCGCGCCGGCTGAAGGCGGGAACAGTCTGGATCAACACCTATGGCTTGATGGATGCGTCGCTGCCGTTCGGCGGATACAAGAGTTCCGGCTTTGGCCGCGAACTCGGAGCGCACGCCATGGAACATTACACAGAATTGAAAACGGTTTGGCTGAACATGGCGTGACGAGCATAACCACGGAGGACACAGAGGCACACGGAGATCGCGATTGTCCTCGGTGTTCCTCCGTGCTCTCTGTGGTTGGAAGAGGTTTGAATTATGCCGGGAAAAGTAGCAAAAATCGGAACCTTCAGTGACTGGATCGGTCTGTTCAACGACTGGCGCAAAGACATTGGCGTGAACACCGCCGACATCGATGCCTTCCATTTCGACACGCTGTATGGCGCCATCGACACCGAGGAGATTGAGTTCGGCTCCTACAAGGGCCGCCGCAAGTGGGAGAACCTGCGCCAGATTCCCACTCAGCAGATGCGCGACGCCCTCATGAACATGATCGTCTACCAGGGCGACACCGAGTTCGCCAGCGTGGAACAGCAGCGCAACCTGCTGGCGAACGCTCCCACCGAGTGGGACCGCCGCGCCATCACCCGCGTCATGATCGAAGAAATGCGTCACGGCTGGCAGATGTGCGCTCTGTTGGTCGACCACTTCGGATATTCCGGTAAGGTTGAAGCGCAGAAAATGCTGGAGCGGCGCGCCTTTGAGAACAAGCGCCTGCTGGGCGCGTTCAACGTCGACGTCGACAACTGGATGGACTTCTTCACTTACACCGACTTCGTCGATCGCGACGGGAAATTCCAGCTGCAAATGCTCAAATATTCCGCCTTCGCTCCGCTGGGACGCTCCATGTCGTACATGCTGCGCGAAGAAGCGTTCCATATGGGCACGGGCAACGACGGACTGCGCCGCATCGTGGAAGCCGGCGTGATCCCCGCTTGGCTGATTCAGAAATATCTCAACAAATGGATCTCGAGTTCGTATGACTTGTTCGGAACGGATCACTCCTCGTCCGCGCATTGGGCCTATGTGTGGGGCGTGAAGGGACGTTACGACGAACCCAAGAACGACAAGACTCCTGATCTTGATGATTTGAACGATTACAACCGGAATCTCTATCGCGACGAAGTAGCCGGACTGATCGAGCGCTTCAACAGCGCGCTCAAGCCGGGCGAGCCGAAGCTGTATGCCCCAAACATCAAGTTCAATCGCGCCATTGGGAAATGGGCCGGACAGAAATTCCACGCGCAGACGGGCGAAGCGCTGGACGATCGAGCCTACGAAGAGCACCTGAAGGATTACATGCCATCCGCGGCGGACAAGAAGCTTTTGCTCGACATCATCAACAACGAGAAGAAGTGGATCGCCGAGAAGACTGGGGCGCGCGATCCGCTCTCGACCATTGGAGAAGTGCGAAAATCGGCCATCAATCTCTAGCTCGCACATGACAAGCACATCCACAGAGACCCGACTCGCCCGAATCGCGCTGGAGATAGAAGCTCCCGTGGCTCGCATCGGGTTGCGCCATTCGCCACTGAATATCATCGACATCGCGATGATGGAGGAGTTGGCCCAGGCTCTGGCGGAGATCGAGCGGCACGAGAATGTGTCTGCGATTGTATTGAGCGGAGAGGGCAAAGCGTTTTCCGTGGGCGTGGACGTGGCTGCTCACACTCCGGACAAAGTCGAGGAGATGCTGGCGAAGTTTCACGCCGTCATCCGCGCGCTTGTCGCCGCGAAAAAAGTCACCATCGCCGCGGTGCATGGGCATTGTCTGGGTGGCGGCGCGGAGTTGGCCATGGTGTGCGACATGGTTTACACCACGGCATCGGCCCAATGGGGATTTCCCGAGATCAAGCTGGGCTGCTATCCGCCGGTGGCGTGTACCGCGCTGGCTGCGCTAGTTGGCCCAAAGCGTGCCGCGGAATTGATTCTGACCGGGCGGACGATTGGCGGCAAAGAAGCGGCGGAGATCGGACTGGCCAATCGAGCCGTGCCTGAGAATGAGTTGCAGGTCGCGGTGGAGGAATGTCTCGGACATTTGCGCAAGCTCAGCCCGGCGGCACTGGCCTCCGCCAAAAAGGCGTCCTACGCGTGGGATTCAATGCACTTCGATAAAGGCCTGGCGCGAGCCGAGCGGATTTACTTCGACGAGTTAATGAAGACCGCAGACGCGCAGGAGGGCCTCCGCGCGTTCATGGAGAAGCGGGAACCGAAGTGGACAGGGAAGTAGCGAGGGCGTCGATGGACTACGAAATCACTCCCGAAGAAGTGAAGCGCCGACGGGACGCAGGAGCGTCATTCACGCTGCTCGACGTTCGCGAGCCGTGGGAGTACGAGACGGCCCGCATCGATGGCGCCAGGTTGATGCCGATGGGCGAGGTGCCCTCACGGGCGCATCAGGAACTTGATCCAGAGGATCACGTGGTCGTGGTCTGCCACCACGGCGTGCGCTCGATGAATGTGACGGTGTGGCTGCGGCAGCAGGGATTCGAGAAGGCACAATCCATGCGTGGCGGCATCGACGCCTGGTCAAGGCGCGTGGATGGGAAAGTGCCAACGTATTAGCAGCGAGCCATGAGCTGTGAGCTACGAGCAAGCGCTTCGGCTCATGGCTCGTAGCTCGAAGCTCACAGCTTCCTATGAAAAAAGAACTCATCGAACTGCGCGTCAACGGTCGCGCTCGGGAGGTTGCGATCGAGCCCAGCGCTCTTCTGCTCGACGTCTTGCGGCAGGAACTGCTGCTCACGGGATCGAAGCGTGGCTGTGATGATTCGTCCTGCGGCGCATGCACGGTGCTGGTGGATGGTGTTGCCATGATGTCGTGCACGTTGCTGGCAGCCAGCTGTGAGGGGCAAGAGATCACCACGGTCGAGGGAGTCAGCGAACACGGCAGTCTTGCGGCGATCCAGAAAGCCTACGGCGACTGGGGTGGAGCGCAATGCGGCTACTGCACTCCGGGCTTCATGATGACGGTGAAGGCCCTGCTAGCTGAGAATCCGGATCCATCGGAAGCCGAGGTTCGAGCGGCATTGAGCAGCAATCTTTGCCGTTGCACGGGCTATAGCCAGATGTATGAAGCGATCCGGTCAGCGATTGCGGCCGAACAAAAAGGACAGGTGGCGAAGTAGCGTCACACGGCTGGCGAAGCGCGGACTCCTGGCTTCGCTCGGAATGACAACATGAGCAATAATTTCTCCATTATCGGCAAGCCCACCGCCATGATCGACGCGGCCGGGAAGACCACGGGCGCCGGCAAGTACACCGACGACCTCAGCGTGCCCGGCATGCTGGTCGGCAAGATCCTCCATTCTCAGTACCCGCATGCGCGTATCAAGCGCATCGACACCAGCCGCGCCGAGAAGTGCGAAGGCGTGGTTGCGGTTGCAGTAGGGAAGGATGCACCCAACCCTTACGGCATCCTTCCGGTGGGCCATGACGAATATCCGCTGGCTCTCGACAAAGTGCGCTACGTGGGCGACAACGTAGCTTGCGTGGTTGCCGTTTCCGAAGCGATCGCCGAGAAGGCACTCGAGTTGATCGACGTCGAATACGAAGTTCTGCCTGCCTACTTCGACCCCGAAGAGTCGATGAAGGCCGAGACGAATCTTATCCACGATTCGAAACCGGGCAATCTGGAGAAGGACTACCACCACGTCTTCGGCGATCCCGACCAGGGCTTTGCCGAGGCCGATCATGTAGCTGAGGCGCGCTTCATCGCAAACGAAGTGACGCACGCCGCCATGGAACCGCACTCCACGCTGGCGTCGTTCGAAGTCGATCCGCACACTGGCAGGCCCGGGCGCCTGACCGTGTGGTCTTCGACCCAGGTACCGTACTACCTGCAGCACAAGCTGTCGTTGGTGCTGGAAATGCCGATGTCGCAGATTCGCGTGATCAAGCCACTCGTGGGCGGCGGTTTCGGCGGCAAGAGCGAAGTCATTCCGCTGGAAATTATTGCTGCCGTGGCCGCGCGCAAGGCCCAGGCTCCGGTGAAGATCACCTACACGCGTGAGGAAGTTTTCTGGGCGCATCGCGGACGGCCGCGCACCATCATCGATTTGAAAACCGGCGTGAAGAATGACGGCCGCATCACCGCGGTGAAAGCGCGCGTGGTGCAGGACGGCGGCGCCTACTGTTCCTACGGTGTGGTGACAATTCTTTATTCCGGCGCGTTGCTGGGCGCGCTCTACGACATTCCGAACATTCAGTACGACGGATACCGGGTGCTGACCAACAAGCCTGCCTGTGGCGCCATGCGCGGGCACGGCACGGTCAACGTGCGCTTTGCTTTCGAATCGCAACTCGACGAGTTAGCGGCGAAAATCGCCATGGACCCCACCGAAATCCGCCAGCGTAACCTGCTCCAGCCGCCCTGCATTACTGTGAACGGCCTCAGGGTTCAAAGCTACGGGCTGCCCGAGTGCATCGAAAAGACCGTGGAGCGCTCCGGCTGGAAACAGCGCAAGGGCAAGCTGCCCAAGGGACGCGGGCTAGGCATAGCGTGCAGCCACTACGTTAGCGGCGCGGCCAATTCGATTATTCGATCCGACATGCCCCACTCAACGGTGAACATCAAGATCGATCGCGATGGCGGCGTTGTTGTCTACACCGGCGCGTCGGAAATTGGGCAGGGATCAGATACGATGACCGCGCAGGTTGCCGCCGAGGTTCTCGGATGTTCGCTGCCGCGTGTCCGAGTGATTGCAGCGGACACCGACTTGACGCCGATCGACATCGGCTCCTATTCGAGCCGTGTGACCTTCATGGCGGGGAATGCCACGCTGCGTGCCGCCACAGAAGTAAAGAAAATGATTGCGGCAGCGGCCGCGAAGAAGATGAATTGCCTGCCCGAGGATCTGGTGTTCCGTGAGGATTTGGTTCTAAAGAGAAATGGCCATGTGGGGACGGCCGCCCTCGGCCGTCCAGCCGAGGAAAGCCCGGGGACGTCAGTTTCGGGCCATGTAGAAGGCCAGATTCTACGAGGATCGTTGCAACAGAAACGTAAGGAAGAAGGCCCGAAAGACCGGATGACCTTCGAAGAGGCCGTCGTCGCAGCTATCGACTTTCATGGCGCCCTCACCGGCACCGGATCCTACGCCCCTCCGCAGGACGCTCGTGGCGGCAAACACAAAGGCGCGGGCGTTGGGCCTTCCCCGGCCTATTCGTACTCCGCGCAGGTCGCCGAGGTCAGCGTCGACGAAGACACCGGCGAAGTGACGGTACACAAAGTGTGGGCGGCACACGATTGCGGGCGCGCCCTGAATCCGGTGTCCGTGGAAGGGCAGATCATCGGCTCAGTCTGGATGGGCATGGGCCAGGCGCTTACCGAAGAGATGATTTGGAAAGATGGCATGCTGATGAATCCCGGCCTGCTCGAGTATCGCAGCCCGTCGTCGGTGGAGTCGCCCGAGGTTGAGCCCATCATTGTGGAGAGCATCGATCCGGAGGGCCCGTTTGGCGCGAAGGAGTGCAGCGAGGGCTCACTGGCGGCCACGATCCCGGCGATTGCCAACGCCATCTACGATGCGGTCGGTGTGCGCTTGCATGAGTCGCCGTTTACGCCGGAGCGAGTTCTGGCGGCGTTGCGCGCGAAGAACAATGCCAAAGTGCTGAATCTGACTGAGGGCGTTGACCCGACTTCGCCGACACGCTTCCGCGAGCATGGCGGCTCGCTGTGCTTCAAGGGGAAAGGACCGCAACGGCACGCGCTCGACCCCTCGCGGCGAGAAACGCCTTCGGTTTCAAGGAGCGCGGATTGAGCCTTCCACAATTCAAACTTCTGCGGCCGCGCGGCATCGAGGAAGCGGTTAGCCACTTGGACGAGCATGCGGGGAACCTGCGCGTTCTGGCTGGCGGCACCGATCTGATTCCCTCGATGCGGCAAAAGCTTTTCGAGCCGGAGTACGTGCTCGACCTTCGCAGAATTACTGCGATGCGAGGAATCAAGCCGCAGCCCGACGGCGGCGTCGAGATCGGCGCCCTGACCACTCTCTGCGAGATTGAGCGCTCCGACTTTCTCCGCCACCACTACCGGGTGCTAACCGAGGCAGCGGCCACCGTGGCCTCGCCCGTGTTGCGCAACATGGGCACGATCGGCGGCAACATCTGCCTTGACACACGCTGCCTGTGGTACAACCAGTCGCTGACGTGGCGCAAAGGCTGCGGATTCTGCATCAAGAAGGACGGCGATCTTTGCCACGTCGCTCCCGGGGGAACCAAGTGCTGGGCGGTGTTTTCCGCAGACACGCCTCCCGCGCTGCTCTGCCTGAACGCTGAAATCGAGATCGCGGCGCCGGCGGAACGCGGCGCATCCCATTGCAGCGATTTCTACACCGGGCTGGGAGACGACTACCGCAAGCTGCAGCCGAACGAACTCGTCACCCGCGTCTTCCTGCCGGCATCGGCGGCAGATTACCGCGGCATTTACCGCAAGTTGCGAGTTCGCGGATCGATCGATTACCCTCTGGCCGGGGTCGCCGTGGTAATGAAGCGATCCAACGGTCACGTCTCTGACGCGCGCATAGGAATCACAGCCGTGAATCCCGCGCCGCTGCTGGTGAAAGGTGCATCCGAGTTGCTGACGGGTAAGGCACTCGACGAAACGCTGGCCGAGGCGGTTGGAGATTTGGCAGCAAAGACGGCGAAACCCCTGACAACTTCAGCGCTTAACGCCCGAGTACCGGCGCGAGATGATTCGCGTCTTCACCAAGAGAGCCGTGCTGGCCGCAGCGGCGAACTGATTCCTCTGATATGCTTCTCGCGGCCCGTTCGAATTGCTACTGACCAACGAATGATCACTGACTGCCACATCCACATCCAGCCGATGGAGATGTTCAAGCCCCACGCGCTGGAGCTGATGAAAAGGAAGCGGCCGAACTTCGACCAGATCGTCGAGTTCTGCCGTTCGCCCAAAGCCTTCCTCAAATTTCTCGATGCGAGCGGCATGGACCGCGCCATGCTCATCAATTACGTGGCCCCGGAAGTGATCGGCTTTACCAGCGGCGTGAACCAGTTCGTCGCCGACTACGTGAAGGAAGACCCTAAACGCCTGTTGTCCTGCGGTAGCCTGCATCCCAAGCACACCACCAACGTGCTGGCCGACGTAGAGCACATTCTGCGGCTGGGGCTGCAGATGATCAAGATTCATCCGCCCCACCAGTTGCTTTTCCCCAACGATTATCTGAGCGGCGCCAAGGAACTCGAAATCATCTACCGCGCTGCGGAAGCGAACGGTGTGCCCGTGATGTTCCACACGGGAACGTCGATCTTTCCCGGCGCGCGCAACAAGTACGGCGACCCGATTTATGTCGACGACGTGGCAGTCGATTTTCCCAACCTGAAGATCCTGCTGGCCCACGGAGGCCGCCCGCTGTGGATGCAGACCGCATTCTTTCTGGTGCGGCGGCATCCCAACGTCTATCTCGATATCAGCGGCATTCCGCCCAAGACCCTGCTCAAGTATTTTCCGCGCCTCGAAGAAATTGCGCACAAAACGCTGTTCGGCACGGACTGGCCCGGGCCGGGCGTGCCCGACATCAAGAAGAATCTCGATGAATTTCGGGCGCTGCCGCTCAGCGCAGCGGTCCAGCAGCAAATCCTGAGCAAGACTGCGCTCACGATTTGGCCCGCCTGAGCGCCGTGGCGTGCGAGGGCAACAAAAAAGGCCCGCATCAAGATGCGGGCCTCAAGTGTTCGGAAATAAGAAGCGCTATTTTCCCGCCTTTGCCCCTTCCGCCTTGGTTCCCAGCAGTTCATCCGCCAGTGCGTTGGCTCCGTAGACCTTGCGCAGGGCTTCCTGAATGCCTCGCGAATCCACCGAGACGGCGCGTCCCTGGACATCGCTGAAGGCGAAGTTCCAGGGCAGGGACTCGATGTTGCCGTCGAAGATGATCCCCACCACTTCACCCTTTTTGTTGACTGTGGGTGATCCGGAGTTTCCTCCGATAATGTCGGCGGTGGAAACAAAATTCAGCGGCGTCTTCAGGTCGAGGCTGGCCTTCGACTTCAACCAACTCTCCGGCAGATTGTAAGGCGGCTGGCTATTATGCTCGGCGGCATGCTCGTAGGCCCCGCCCATGTTGGTTGCGAAGGGAATCGCCTTTCCGCTCTCCGGATAGCCTTTCACCGTGCCATAGCTCAAACGGAGCGTAAAGGTTGCGTCCGGCGGTTGGGCAAAGCCGCTCTGGGCAAAGCGCGCCTTGGCCACGATCGTGCCGTCATGGCGCACCACCGAATCGACCTTGTCTTCAAACTGCTTGCGAGCCGCGCGGGCGGTGGGATCAATGGCGCGCATCACGACGATCAGGGGATCGGTGCTGGCGTCGATCGCTGTCTCGCCGCCTTCGTAAAGCTGCTTCCGGACGGCGACCTGGTCAAGCTTGGTGTTGGTGATGAGATCCTTCGCCGCATCGGCCGGCGTTTTGCCCTGCAGCACTTTTTGGACATCGGCATTATCTTTGCCCAGCGAGTCCTGCATTTCGCTGAGCGAGTCCGTGAGCAGAGCGATTTCCAGATTCTTGTAGATCGGCTCCGTCGAGAACAGTTGTTGCTCGAAGGAAGGCAGGTTGGAATCGCGGAACTCCCGCATGCGCTCCTGGTTCGGCTTCGGTTTCTCCGCCGCAACCCGTACCAGAACCCGCGCCGTCTGGGCCAGACGCGAGTTGAACCCGCGCATGCGCTCCAGATTCGTCAGGTTGGGATAGATGGATTGTTGCACCTTGATCGCCTGGGCGATCTCGTCCCACGGATCGGCTGCTCCCGCGTTCTTGGGATCAGCCTTGAACGAGGCGCGCAGCTTGGCTTCGTCCGCCGCCTTGGCGTCCATGATGGCCTTGTCGAGCAATCCCGACTGGTAACCGGTGATTGCCTTCTGTGAATTCTGCAGGCCGAAAATGTCTTCCTTGGCAATGCGGGCGTTCTCTTCGGATTGTTTGCTGAACTCTTGGAGCAAACTGACGCGCCGCTGCAGCAGCTTCAGCGTGGAGGGATACTGCACATCCCGCAGGAAATCCAGTTGCGCCATGGTCAGCATGCGCCCGGTATTTCCCGGATGTCCGGAGACGAAGATCAGGTCCCCGTCTTTCACGCCGGTGCGCGACCACTGCAGGTAGTGGTCGAGGTGCGCAGGTTTGCCGTTCTCGTAGACTCGGAAGAACGTAATGTCCAGATCAAAGCGGGGATAGGTGAAGTTATCGGGATCGCCGCCGAAAAAGGCAATCTCAAATTCCGGTGCGAACACCAGCCGCACGTCCGTGTACTTCTTGTACTTGTAGAGGTTATAGACCTGGCCGGAATAAAAAATTACCACATCGCAGCGCAGTCCGGTCGCGGTGGAACAGTCTTTTTCGACCTGCGACATGGCCGCGCGCTGGGCTTGTCCGGCCTCCGCTGCCGACATTCCCGCCTTCACCCCGGCGTTCACCTTTTCGGTCACGTCCTCAATGCCGACCAGTTGGTTAAGTTCAAGGTTGGGGCACTTGGCTTCCTCCGCCTGCGTTTTGGCGTAAAAGCCGGTCTTGATGTAGTCGTGGCCCTCGGTCGAAAGCTGTTGGACGCATCCCGCGCCCACGTGATGGTTGGTGAAGGTCAGTCCGTCGGCCGAAACAAACGAGCCGGAGCCGCCGTTGTTGAAGCGCACTGAAGACAGGCGAACATGGTCGAGCCATTCCTGGGTCAGTTCAAAGCCGTATCGGGCCTTGATGGTGTCCTTCGGGGGAGCGTTGTAGAGCCACATTCCCTCGTCGGCTGAGGCCAGCGTTGAAAAGATGAAAGCGAGCGCAAGGAGAACAGAAAAAGAACGTTTCATTTCGGGGTGGTTCCTCCATGAGGAATATGACGAGCAAGTACAGAACAGCGGGAAGACTGTAGGTGTACTCCCCACTATACGCCCCCGCGATGGCAGGAGGCAAAAGGGCAGGCGGTCGCTTTTCACCCAAAATGCGCCGGCGAAAAGGCCCGTTCGAAGGCCTCGTGGCCCCGTACCCAAGCCTCGAGGTTACTTTCGGACGGTTGGAAAGATCAGTGGGTTTCAGGTATAAAAAAAGGTTGCATTCCCCGCGTCCCTCCTCGCGCGGTCCGGCAACAAAAAATCTAGCGATCGAAGCGAGAGACCTAAATGTCCAGCGTGACCACAACTCAGGCCCCCAAAGGACTTGAGGGAGTTGTTGCCACCACTTCCAAGATTTGTTACATCGATGGAGATCGCGGCGTCCTGGCCTATCGCGGCATCGACATCCACGAACTGGCTCACCAGTCGAATTTTGAAGAGACCTGCTACCTGCTGTGGTTCGGCAAGCTGCCCACGCGCCGCGAACTGCGCGAACTGCACGAGCGCCTGGCCGAAGAGCGCAAGCTGGATGCGTCGATCATCACCCTGCTGCGCAATGCGCCCCGCCACGCTTTGCCCATGGACGTGCTGCGCACCGCCGTCTCGGCCTTGTCGTTCTACGATCCGCAGGAAAGAAGCAACGACAGCAAGGCCAACGTGGACAAGGCGATTCGCATCACCTCGCAGATTGCCATGATCGTCGCGGCCTACGACCGCATTCGCAAGGGACATCCCGTGGTCGAGCCTGACCGCTCGCTCTCCCATGCCGCGAATTTCCTGCTGATGCTGAACGGCAAGCAACCGTCGCCGACGGCGGAGCGTGCCCTCGACATTGCGCTGATCCTGCATGCCGACCACGAACTCAACGCCTCGACGTTCGCTGCACGCGTTACGGCGGCAACTTTGTCGGACATGCATTCCGCCATCACGTCTGCGATTGGTGCCTTGAAAGGACCGCTGCACGGCGGCGCCAACGAAGCGGTATTTCTCATTCTCGAGGCCATTGACGCATCGGGCGCCGACCCCATCGACTACGTCAAGGGCATGCTGGCCCAAAAGAAGAAGATTCCCGGCTTTGGCCATCGCGTCTATCACACCGAAGACCCGCGCGCCACGCACCTGCGCGCCATGTCCCGCGATCTAGGCAATGCCAGCGGCCAGGGCAAGTGGTTTGAGATCTCGCACAAGATTGAAGAGTTTGTGAAGGCTGACAAGAAGCTGAACGCCAACGTGGATTTTTACTCGGCTTCCACCTATCACACGCTGGGCATTGACGTGGATTTGTTCACGCCCATCTTCGCCGTCTCCCGCGTCAGTGGCTGGGCCGCTCACGTCATCGAGCAACTCAACGACAACCGCCTGATCCGCCCGCGCGCCGACTATCTGGGTCCGGACTACCCCAGCCGTTACGTACCGATCGACCAGCGCTAGCGATGCCTGTGTAGAGACAGCCGCCCTTCGACGGCGCTCAGGGCAGGCCCTCGGCCGTCCGGGCAGGGCGCAGCCCGCCTCGCATATCCACAAATGCTGTCGTAAGACGTAGCCAGCTACCTCTCTAAGCCCCCGCAAGATAGAATAGAAGCGGGTTCCGTATGCATCGCATTTATCTCGACAACAACGCCACCACTCCGGTCTTGCCTGAAGTGTTTGAGGCCATGCGCCCCTATTTCGGCGACCAGTTCGGCAACGCCTCCTCCATCCACCATCACGGCCAGCAGACCCGGGCGGCGGTCGAGGATGCGCGCGAGTCAGTGGCGGGCTTGCTGGGCTGCAGTTCTTCCGAGATCGTTTTCACCAGCGGCGGTACGGAAGCCGACAACCTCGCCATCGCCGGTCTGGTCAACCCGGGCGACCACGTCATCACCTCGAGCATTGAGCATCACGCCGTGCTGCTGGCCTGCAAGCATCTGGAAGAGATTGGCGCGGAGGTGACGGTTCTGCCGGTGGACGACCGCAGCCTGGTCGATCCCGCCGATGTGCGCCGCGCCCTGCGTCCAAACACCAAGCTGATCTCCGTCATGATGGCGAACAATGAGACCGGAGTCCTGCAGCCAGTCGAGGAGATTGGAAAGATCGCAGCCGAGGCCGGGATTTGTTTTCATACTGACGCGGTGCAGGCTGCGGGCAAAGTTGCGATCGACGTGACCCGAATCGGCTGCCAACTCCTTTCGATTTCCGGCCACAAGATTCACGCTCCGCAAGGAGTCGGTGCATTGTATGTCCGGAAGGGATCTCGCCTGCGGCCTCTGTTCTACGGTGGCCGGCACGAGCGCTCGCGCCGCGCCGGAACGGAAAATGTCCCGGGTATTGTGGGCTTAGGCAAGGCCGCGCAACTGGCTAAGCAGGCGCTCGACCGCGGCGACGACCAGATGATGGCTGCCATGCGCGACCGCTTACAGCAGGGAATCCTCGCTCAGGTCGAGGAAGCGGGTGTGAATGGCGACGGCGCGGCGCGGGTGCCGAACACCACCAACATTCACTTCGACCACATCGACGGCGAAGCGCTGGTCATTGCGCTCGATCTGAAGGGTGTCGCAGTATCGACGGGCGCGGCCTGTTCCTCGGGCGCGATCGAGCCTTCGCATGTGCTGGTGGCCATGGGCCTGCGGCCGGATCAGGCGCGCGCGAGTATTCGCTTTAGCCTGGGCAAGCAGACGGTCGCAGAGGATATTGACTACGCACTGGCGCTTGTGCCGGAAACGGTGGCCCGTCTCCGCGAGTTGTCGCCGGTGTATCGGAAAGCGGCTCTTAGCTCGTAGAGGCTAGGAGCTAGAAGCTAGAGAGCTAGAAGCTGAGAGAGCTAGAGAGCTAGGAGCTAGAAGCTAGGAGCTAGAAGCTGAGTACAACACCATTGCTGTAGCCATGTCGGGCGGTGTGGATTCTTCCACCGTCGCGGCCATGCTCCGCGCCGAGGGACACAACGTCATCGGCCTGACCATGCAACTCTGGAACCAGCGCCGCCTCGCTGGCAAGGAGGGCATGCCCGAGTCCGTGCAGGGACGCTGCTGCTCGCTCGACGACGTCTACGACGCCCGCCGCGTGGCCCAGCAGATCGGTATTCCCTATTATGTGGTCAATCACGAGGAGCGTTTCGAGCGCGACGTGATTCGCCCGTTTGTGGAGGAGTACGTTTCCGGACGCACGCCGATCCCCTGCAGTCTGTGCAACAATCACTTGAAGTTTGATCAGTTACTCATTGTGGCCCAGCAGATTGGAGCTGATCGCGTTGCCACTGGACACTATGCGCGCGTGGCCTTTGACGAAGCTCGAAGCCGCTGGCTGCTCAAGCGTCCTGCCGACTCGAGCAAGGACCAGACTTACTTCCTCTTTGGCCTGACCCAGGAGCAACTCAGCCGCACCATCTTCCCGCTCGGCGATATGACCAAGCCCGAAGTGCGTGAACTCGCCCGCCAGCACGGTCTCGCGCTGGCCGAGAAGCCTGACTCGCAGGAAATTTGCTTCGTTCCTGGCGGCGACTACAAGCGCTTCATCGACGCCTACTTGGCCGAGCAGGGCGACTCTTTATCCCTGCCCGACACCGCCGGCGACCTCGTAACCACCAACGGCGAAGTCCTGGGCGAGCATGGTGGCATTCATAACTTCACCGTGGGCCAGCGTAAGGGACTCGGCGTGGCCACGGGATCGCCGCTCTACGTCATCCAGATCAGCGGCGCGAACAAGCAGGTCGTGGTGGGCGGGCCAGAGCATCTTTATTCGCGCACCTTGCGCGCCCGCCGCGTGAACCTGATCTCGGTCGACGACCTGCACGAGCCGATGCGCGTGACGGTGAAGATTCGCCATCGCCACGAGCCCGCGCCAGCGATGATCGAGCGCGTAGCAGACGATGAAATCCTCGCCACCTTCGACGAGCCGCAGCGCGCCATCACGCCAGGGCAGGCCGCTGTCTTTTATGATGGTGAGATCGTAGTCGGCGGCGGCTGGATCGCGTAGAAAGTTGTACTCGATGCAAGACGCATGATCTTTCCACCCCAGAACACGTAGCCCCGGACGCAGTCGTCCGGGGTGCTCGGTTCGCATCATGAAAAGCGGCGCTCTAGCGCACTATCGGTCCGACCTGCGCAGCAGTCGCCGCCGCATCAACGCTGCCACACTTACCTGAAGAACATTCAAGCCATCTGTAGAGACGTAGCTCGCTACGTCTTGGCTCGTGGCGGGAAGACGTTGCCAGCAACGTCTCTACGACTTGCGCGCAGTGAGTCGAGGAACGGTGTGCCCAACGCTTTCAGTTTCTGTTCCAGCCGCGCCGTGCAGTCGCACTCGCCGCAGGACCATGGTTCAGTTCCGTTCTCGTCTCGGCATTTGCGGCGGTCGTGAGCATCCTGCACCCGGGTCAGATCGAAGTACTGTTCCCAGTACGGCCGCTCTTCCTGCAACGGCGTAGGACAGTAGCAGACCTCCACCCAGCGCGCAGTTTGATCTGCGCACCACCGCGCCTCCTGCATGTTGCGCAGGTACTCGCCTTCGGCAACCGATCCCTGCCCGAGGGTTTCTTGCTCGATGGCCTCGAGCAGATCCGCCTCACGACCAGGTTTTACGCGAGCTCGAACCAGATAACGCATATCATTTCGACCCCAGAACACGTAGCCCCGGACGCATTCGTCCGGGGTGCTCGCTTCGCATCGCGGGCGGACGAATGCGTCCGCCGTTACACGATCTACTGCAGACCTGCGTGCGCGAGCATCTCGACAAACTGATTCCGCGTGCGCATGTCGATCGACTGCGCCACCATCTTGCCGCTCCGGTCGTACACAAAGCTCTTGGGAATGCCTTCCACGATGAAAGCGTCATTCACCTTGCGCCCGGGATCGAGCATCACGGGATAGCTGATTTTGTGCTCGGCAATAAACGGTGAAACCTGCGCAGCCTCCTCGTCGGAAATCGCCAGCACCACGAACCCCTGATCCTTAAACTTGTTGTACAAGGCGTCCAAGTCGGGCATTTCCTTGCGGCACGGCGGGCACCATGTCGCCCAGAAATTTACCAGCACCACCTTGCCGTGCAATTCCTGCAGATGCCACGCGTTTCCCTGCAAATCGGTAAGCGTGAAATCAGCGTTCTGCCGCTTGGCATCGTCCGCTTCCAGTTTTGCCATCGCCGCCGCAAACTGGGGATTGTCCGACGCTGCCTGCATGTGCTCGTAGCGCACCAGAGAGGCCAATTCCACGTAAAAAGAATCAGGCTCGCCTGGTTTTCCCACGGGAGGTTGCTCGCGCAGCGCCTGGGCCAGCGTCGTGGTCACCTCCTGCAACGTGTTCCGCCCGAAATCACCTTCCGTCGACAGTCCAGCCAACGCTCCCGCCAGCTTGAGCTTGTTGGGCACGGCTGGCAATTGACGAATCTCCAGCGCGAGTTGTTTTGTGGTGCGGGCGCGGACGGTGTCATCGAGCTTGCGCAGTCCGCGTATCTGCTCGACGATGGGCTTCTCCTGCTCGCTCCAGACAGTCTTGTCCTGAGCCACTAGGGTGAAAGATAGAAGAATCAAAGTGCCGACAAACAAGATCTTCGTGACGACACCAGGAAGGGAAGCGGAGGGGAAACGCAGCATAAGGGGATACCTTAAAGGGTGAGAGAAATCAGTTGGGATCCGTTTGCGCCGCCCCGTTAGATGAACATCTCATCCTGCGGCACCGGACGCCGCTCCTCGCGGCTGCCACCGTTTCTGCGGCCGCGGCCTCCAAACAGAAACTCCAGGCCCACCGTGATTCCCTGCATCAGCCCGGAAAGCTGGCGGACCGGGGAGATCACGGTTTTGTGCACCATGTCGGAGGTCTGCTCCACCCGATCGAGTGTGCGGCTGAGCAGTTCGTCAGCGCGGATGATCTGTAGGCGCCCGCGGTCCACCGCGTCGTTGACGGTTGCATCCACGCGTTTCACCTGGTCGCGCAGCAGGCTGGTCGACTGCTGCAGGTTGTCGGCGATCACCTGCAGTTTAGGACGGACCTCGGTCAGCATCGCCTGCGCCTGCTCCACCGTCGGCAGGACTTTGGTCTTTACTTCCTCGGCCAGCGCTTCCATGCGCGCAGTGCTCTTGCGCATGGTCAAATACATGGCCACCAGGACGCCTGCCTGCAACATGACCGCCAACCCGGTCAGGAGGATAAACACAGGAGTGAGATTGATGATCACCAATTTAGCTATATCACGTAAAGTATAAATAATTTATCATTTTGATTTAGTCTCAGCATGCGTGATTGCATGGCGGTCCGCGTGGTAAACCGCTGGGACTTGCCTTCATCGATGATCACCTGCTGGACATCACCGCCGCCAATAGAGCCGATCTGGCTATGCGAGGCATTCAGATCATTGACCTCTGGTCGCAGGTCGAACTGGCCACGCTGGGACAGAGCCAGAAAGGCACAGGAATGGTCCGTATGCCAAGCGATAATTCCTCTCAAATAATTGCTGGAGTTTCGAGGTGTAGGGAGATTCTTCGCTCAAAGAGCCCTCAGTCATCCCATCTTAATGTGTCTCATAATCTCCTTATACTTTAATATGATACGAGTCTGAGAACCGCGGGTCAAGCCTTTCTTTTCAAAGCCCTTCAAGTTTTGAGAATGCGGATAATGATTTCAATTTGCCCTGAACAGTGAGCGAGCATCCTTATAGCAAATTTTTTAAATGTAGAACGATCAGGTTGTCTTAATGCATTTGATGAATGTTCCTCTAGATCGGGCGGCAACACCTGCCAAAATCCGCAAGCTGAATTCCGCAGGCAGAGCAGCCATTGGCGATATAAGGATGTATTACGAGGTCCAAGGCCAGGGAGAGCCATTGCTTCTGATCATGGGCCTGGAGGCCACTCTCTTGATTGGGGATGGATCTTGCCTCAAAAACTGGCAGATCGGTATAAAGTAATTCCGTTTGATAATCGTGGAGCTGGGCGCAGCGACCAGCCCGCAGGGCCGTTCACTATCGAGCAAATGACCAGCGATACCGTCGGCCTGATGGATTTCTTTGGAATTGATCGAGCCCATATCTTCGGAGGGAGCATGGGAGGTATGATTGCCCTGCAAATGGCATTGGACTGGCCGAAGCGTGTCGACAAGCTGGTGCTCGGGGCCACGACTGCCGGTGGAAGATCCAGGAGCTTTCCGCCGACTGAAATACAGAAGTACTTCTACCCCAGGCCGGATCTTTCGGCTCATGATTACTTACAGTGGACCTCATCAGTATGCTATCCGCGAGAGTTCATTGATTCTCACCCGGATATTGTGGAGAAGAAGATCCAGGCCAACCTTGCATACCCATGCACGCTTGCCTCCTACATGGCCCAGCTCGAGGCCTTCAATACGTTCGATGTCGATCAACGCTTGAGCTCCATTCGTGCTCCGACAATGGTGATAACCGGGACTCGAGATGTACTGATTCCGCCTCCAAATAGCTTTCAGATTGCCCGAAGTATCCCAGGCGCACAAATCCGAGAGATTGAGGAGGCGGGGCATATCTTCTGGATCAGTCATCCTGAGGAGACTATATCGATAGTAACGGAGTTCCTGGGATAGAAATGGTGAGGGCAGGAAGTAAGGGCGCTTGTCAAGAGTCTGGCGGTACAGATTCCTTCCAGGAATTGATCTCCTGGCTAACATCCTGTACCTGTACGGATTCACGGATCTGTTTCACCATTGGCGACAATCTTTTCAAATCTTATAAAATCACCCATGACAGAGGTAATTACTTTCGATGCCATGCGCATCTATCAGGGGATCTTTGATGCTTAAATCATTGAGGAAACGCTCAATGCAGGCTCATCGCCTTCAGCCACAACCTTTGCTCTGCCGTCGGGAATATTCTGCACAAATCCCTTAAGCCCCAGAAAATTCGCCAGGTTTGCTACCTTTGCACGATAGCCGGTCTTCTGGACCGTTCCTGAGACAAAGGCGGCCCAGTCTTCTCATCGATTTATAATTTGTTTCTTCCGATATATCTCTTACCCAGATATCTAGATGGTTGTCCGGCAAGCTCAGACGGGGCCAAAGCGTTGTGGCACCACACGCGGGCCAGGCTCTGGAAAAAGCGCAAGTGCACAGGGCCGAAGCTATCGCACGGCTGGGTTGAAGAGGCCGGATTCAGGAGATCTCGTGCCAGCAAATATTAATTTGTCGTTGTAGGCAAACTATATATATCGGCGATTGTCTACACCATGCCTGATAAAAACTTAAATATATGGGTGTGATATTATCAAGGCTGTTATATTTTTCTTAATCTTCCTAGTCGGACTGGCTTCTGCATATGCTACCGAGCAGCAGACCGCGCTAAATGGAACCTCACTAAATGCGACTACACTGAATGCGACTACACTGAATGCGACTACACTCAATGAGACTGCACTGAATGCGACTACACTCAATGAGACTGCACTGAATGCGACTGCACTCAATGAGACTGCACTGAATGCGACTGCACTCAATGAGACTGCACTGAATGCGACTACACTCAATGAGACTGCACTCAATGAGACTGCACTCAATGAGACTGCACTCAATGAGACTGCACTCAATGAGACTGCACTCAATGAGACTGCACTCAATGAGACTGCACTCAATGAGACTGCACTCAATGAGACTGCACTCAATGAGACTGCACTCAATGAGACTGCACTGAATGCGACTGCACTCAATGAGACTGCACTGAATGTGACTGCACTCAATGAGACTGCACTCAATGAGACTGCACTCAATGAGACTGCACTCAATGAGACTGCACTTAATGAAACCACGCCAAAGGAACTTACGATTATACCGGTATCTTCCCAATTGAAAAATCCATTTAAAGCCGGGACTGAGTTATCCAAATTTGGGAGAAAACAGGTATATAATCTTTGAATAGTATGGTCAAATCACCTGAAACTCACCTGACATGCCTAGTTGAAGGCCGATCGGTTTAAAGTTGGAGGCCAGAGGGGTAGATTCCAGGAAGCCGGGCGATGCGCCATTTGCGTGGGAAGGAGTGTGGCTGAGACATGCGGGCCCTGGGCTGCGGCCGGAGCCCGGAAGGCCTCCTCGCTCACGGGCGCGGGAGGACGCACGAAAGGTAGCGACCAGCTTGGCCCCTGTACCCACTGAGCAGATGGCCAGGGATACTGTTGGCCTGATGAACGCCCTGCAATTGATCATGCCCATGTCTTCGGAGGGAGTAGGGAGGCATGATGGAGATGTCAAATGGCTATTTTTATTTTTTTGCAGACCTTTGCATACTTCAGGTTTGGGTAAGGAATCAGTATCGGATCGGGTTTTCTTCCAATTCCGCAATAGGACGGTGTCTCAAGAAAACCATAGACATTGAGAAGCCCTTCCTCGAAGGGATCCCAATTATCGGATGTGAATACCGCGACGTCATTTGATGTCTTCAAAGAATTCTGTGCAATCTTCTGCAGTTCTTTTTCCTTCATGATGGCTAACGAATAATCTTGTATCGGGTTTTATTGCAGTCAAACTATATACATCACCGTATTCTTTCAAATCGGTTACGGCGACGTTTTTCTCCTTTTTTTATATAGGACCATATCTCATCAACTTGCACACGATCAAGTCGAAGTTCTTTCAAAAAATAATCAGTCACTTCTTTGCAATGCTTGCCAGCGAGATCTACCCACCTGCATATCGTGCTCTTATCGTGACCTGATGACCTGGCGGCACCACGAATGCTCCCTTTTTCTGGAATCTGTGCCAGTGTTCGACAGACTTCATCCATTGGTGTATGAAGACCGAAGAATGGTGTCCCGTGAGTTTCGCTGAAGCAATGACTGCAGGTTTTGCACTTGAGAAGCGCCCTGTTATCCTTCCCGCCTCTCTCTTTCAAAACTATGTTTCCTGCGTCCATCTTGCCATAGTCGGGACAGTCTTTCTGCCAGCACCAGAACTTCGATAAATCAAGATTGGACTCCATCTCTACCCCAACTTAATGAATGAGGTGAGGTAGTATAAAGAACTATTCAGTTAAGTGAGTACACGGCCCATCCCAGTTGTAGGTAGACAATCCAGGCAGGGCAAGGTTCATAGCCCGTTTCATCAGAAATACGCGATATCCCACATCATGGACCCTGGAACCGATTATCGTTATTTTTTATCTTCATGCTCACCCTGATATGTGTCAGCAAAACTATTTAATCTCTCCTCGATCCCGGATTTCTTGGCATTTAATCACCTCGGGATGATGCTTGTTCAATTCCCCACCAGGTCGCCATTCCTTATGCTGCAAGCCTCCAGGGCCTCTCTTATCGCTTCTATTCGTGTGGGCTTGCTTATGTAGCCGTCCATCCCTGAATTCAGACACTTCTCTCGATCGCCCTTCAGCGCTGAGGCCGTCATAGCGATAATTTTGAGGCAGCAGCCTGGCCAGCGCCTGCGTATCTCTTTTGTCGCCTCCAGGCCGTCCATCTCCGGCATCTGCACATCCATAAATATGACATCGTACGCCCGCGCCTCCAGGGCCTGCAGGACCTCCTTTCCGTTGGCCGCCACATCCG
>CAVPXW010000012.1:0-203961 GCA_963709865.1 uncultured Acidobacteriota bacterium | reverse complement strand
GCACGGTGACCATTGGCGGGGTGACGCGAATTGCAAAGCTGCACGCAACCGCATATTCGGCCGACCTATCAACGGCTGCCAACCTTGGACGCATGGAACGCCACGGTACAGCGGCAAATCAACGGTCGACCTCCCTCGAAATCGCCTACATCGGCAATAAGGGAACAAATGGGTTCGCCGGCGACGGCAACACCTACAACATCAACCAAGCTTTCATCGGGGCGGGCACGGCGGTGTTAGCGGCAGGCACGGTGTGCGCACCGCCGAACTGCTCGACGCCTGGCTTCACGCCGAATGTACCGCAGGTGCAGCGGCGTCCTTTCTGGGACGCATTCACTTACTCTGCCTATCCCGACCCCAGCAGCGCGACAGGTTCTTTGATGTGCTGCTCGACTGATCAGGGCAACTATCTGGGCAACGACGCCAGCAGTATCTATAACGCGTTGCAAATGAAAGTAGACCGGCGCTTCTCGCACGGATTTCAATTGCTGACGCACTACACGTTTGCGCACGCGAACAAATACGACAGCAACTACTACGCAGACAACCACCCGTTCGCATACGGGCCTGACGAGCAGGTCCGAAACCACGTGTTGGTGACAAGCATGGTGTACGAACTGCCCTTTGGCAAGGGAAAGTGGTTCGCCGGTAACGCCGGACAGCGCGGAAGACTTGATTCATCGGAGGCTGGCAGATCACCGGCACGACGAACTGGAATAAGGGATGCATGGACTCCGAGCTTTAAGGAGTGCGGCGAGGTCAAGACGTTAAGATGTGCCGTCCCAACAAGAAGGCGGGTTCCACGTGGGGGGCCGGCAGGGTCAATCCCCAGAACCAGGCACGGTACCGTTCTTTACGCCAATTCACGACAGTGGCGTACGACCCCGCCCAGATCACGGCGAACACGGACACTGCGCTCCGTTCGGCCCTCCGGTCCGGGAGGGCGATGCCTGCCAGTGGAACCCTGGGTAACGTCGGCCCCGTTAGTTTCCGCGGGCCTCGGGCTTTCTTCGCCGACGCGGCCGTCATGAAGAACTTCTCGGTTACGGACAGGTTAAAGGCCCAGTTCCGCATGGATATGTTCAACCTGTTTAACCATCCGGTCCTGGGCTTCAATACCACCAGAGCGGGTCGGGGACTTGCATCGACTGCGGCGGCAACGGAAACGTGACCGACATCGAAGCCGATTCTTCTCCGGGTTCGACCACTGGCATGCGGCAGATCGAGTTCGCATTGAAGTTATCATTCTAACCCCGCCACGGCGTCATTCACAGAGGGATTCCTTTGGGAGTCCCTCTTTTATTGCGCTGCGGCTACACCAGCTGACGCTTGTGCGGTAACCGGCCATGAAAAAAAGAGTCGTGGGGCTGGGCGAAGTGTTCTGGGATCTGTTGCCGGAGCGCACGTGTCTGGGCGGAGCTCCGGCAAACTTCGCCTACATCACCACGCTCATGGGCGATCAGGGCATTGTGGCCAGCCGCGTGGGCGAGGATTCGCGCGGATTGGATGCGCTGCGGCGCATGGAGGAACTGGGGCTCGACATCGATCATGTGCAGACCGACCGGGAACATCCAACTGGAACGGTGAAGGTTGAAGTCGACGGCAACGGGCAGGCGCGGTTTGAGATTGCGCATCCGGTCGGCCTGGGATGCTCTGGAATGGACCCTGGACTGGCAGCACTTGCCGCCAAGGCCGATGCGGTTTGTTTTGGATCGCTGGCACAGCGATCGCGAAAGCCGGGCAACGATTCGGCATTTTCTTGGTGCCACCTCGCCCAGCGCAGTGAAAGTCTTCGACGTCAATCTGCGGCAGTCCTTCTATTCGCAGGAAATTCTCTCGGAATCGATGAGGCTGGCGGATATCGTGAAACTCAATGACGAGGAACTGCCGAAGATCATGAGCCTGAGCGGTTTTCCGCACAAGGACGAGCTGATCTTCGGCGCAGCGCCTGATCGCGACTATGATCTGAAGCTGGTCTGCATCACGCGGGGCGGCCGGGGAAGTCTGCTGGTGCGCGGCAACGAGTCGAGCGAGCATCCCGGGTTTCGAGTTCGGGTCGCGGACACGGTGGGATCGGGCGACGCATTTACCGCCGGACTGGTCCATGAATACCTGCACGGTGCGTCGCTCGATCTGATGAACGAAGTCGCGAATCTGGTCGGAGCATGGGTGGCGAGCGAAGTGGGCGCCATGCCCGCACCGAAGCGCGGGGCGCTGGAGCACTCGCTGGCAGAAATTCGCTAATCGCGATCACGAGAAGTCCACCCATCCCGCTTCGCTGACGGGAGAGCGCGCGATAACTCTCTGGCTGCTGTATAGTTACGAAAGATTGTGTTTACTTTCGTTATCCAGCAGTTCTTGGGAGGGAAATTATGAAGCGCATCGGGTGGAGCGGGCGGGGACCTTCCTCAGTTGTTCTCCTTCATTCTTGGATTGATCTCGCCGGACTAACCCTCAGTTGCTCCAAGCCTCCGGCGCAGCCGAAGCCGGCGCCGTCGCGGCCTTCCGACATCAAGGTGGAGGTGCGGGATGGAGGGCCGGTCGTGATTACGACGAGCGCGGCGGAGTTTCAGGTTCTGCCCTCGGGTTTTCTGCAGGCGACTCTGTTGAAAGATGGCAAGCGGTTGACGCTGGACGAACCGGGTGGGATCTACGGGCGGCAGCGACTCCATCGTGCACGAAGGGAAAGAACTGGATTTCGTGCCGGATTTTGGCAAGGCAAAGGTGGTGGAAGCAGCGGGAAACTGGGCGCGGAAAACGGGTGGAGATTCCGGCGCGTCCGCTGGCCCCGGCGGGAATGGCGTCGAGCGCATGTTGTTCGTAGAGGCATACGACGATTTTCCCAACATCGTGCTGGTCAGCACGGTGATACAAGAACGCCGGAACCGCGGATTTTCAGATCGACCAGGTGTGATGCAGCAGCACCGCTTCAGTGCCAAGCAAGCGGAGCGAAAGCACACCGTACGACATGTGGTCGTTTCAGGGATCGAGCTACGACTGGGGCAAGGATGACGTGCAGAAACTGAAGCGGGTTTCTTCGCAGCCGAACGCGATGGGCGAGGCGGTCAAAGGCGGCTACGGTGGCGGGATTCCGGTGGTCGCGTTCTGGACCGCGTCCGTAGGCGAGGCGATCGGGCACGTGGAGACGCTGCCCTGGACTCTGTCGATTCCGGTGAAGGTGGAAGCCGATGGGCGGGTGAATGCGAGCGTGACCATCCCGGCGAATACGCTGCTGAAGCCGGGCGAGACCTATTCGACGCCGCGCAGCTTTCTCGCGGTGTACGGCGGAGATTTTTACGAGCCGCTGCGCATCTGGTCGAGCGTGCTGCAGAAAGAAGGATGGGATATCCCCAAGCCGTCGAACGAAGCCTACAACGTGAGTTGGTGCGGCTGGGGATACGAGTTCAACGTGACGCCGGCGCAGATGCTGGGCACGGTGCCGAAACTGAAAGAACTGGGCATCAAGTGGGCGACGCTGGATGATCGCTGGTTCGATACCTATGGCGACTGGAATCCGCGGGAGGAGACGTTTCCCGGCGATTCGATCAAGCAGATGGTCGACGACTTTCACAAACAGGGAATCCTGGCGCAATTGTGGTGGCTGCCGCTGGGCGTGGAAGATGGGCAGGGAAAATGGGAGTCGCACAAGTACATCGTCTCGAAAGTGGTGCAGGAGCATCCCGACTGGCTGATTCTCGACAAGAACGGCAAGCATGCGCGCATGACGCGCGATCTGGCGGCGCTGTGTCCGGCCGTGCCCGAAGTGCAGAGCTACTACAAGCAGCTGACGGAGAAATTTATTCGCGACTGGGGATTTGACGGGTCGAAGCTCGACAACATCTACAGCGTTCCCGCCTGTTACAACCCGGCGCATCATCACAAGTCGCCGCAGGATTCGGTGAACGCGATGGGCGACGTGTACAAGACCATCTTCCAGACCACGCGGGCGATCAAGCCGGAGAGTGTGACGCAGGCCTGTCCCTGCGGTACGCCGCCGTCGCTGGCGTGGCTGCCGTTCATCGATCAGGCGGTGACGGCCGATCCGGTGGGCGCGGTGCAGGTGCGGCGGCGCATCAAGATGTACAAGGCGCTGCTCGGGCCGGAGGCGGCGGTATACGGAGATCACGTGGAACTCTCGGCGATGACGCCGGTCGGCAAGGGCAACTGGAGCGAGCATGGCGACGATTTCGCTTCGACGCTCGGAGCGGGCGGAGTGCCGGGGACGAAATTTGTGTGGCCGGATCCGGGACCGAAGTTCAAGCCGGTGACTCTGACCAGCGAGAAAGAAGCGCACTGGAAGAAGTGGATCGGACTGTACAACGAGAAGATGCTGTCGAAGGGCGAGTTCCGCGATCTCTATGTTTACGGCTACGACGTGCCCGAGGCCTATGCCATCGAGAAAGACGGCAAGATGTACTACGCGTTTTTTGCCGGCAAAGAGAAGGAGTTTTCTGGCGAGGTGGAGCTGCGCGGGTTAAAGCCGGGAACGTATCGCGTGCTGGATTATGCGGATGGGAAAGACCTGGGCACGGTGCAGGCGGAGGCAGGGAAATGCTCCCCGGCTGAAGACGGAGTTCAAGGAGCATTTGCTGCTGGAGGTGAGCGCGAAGTAGTGAGCCCACAGAGACAGCCGGCTGGCCGTCCGCTGCCGGGCAGCCCAGCGGACCGTGAGGCGGCCTCCCATGCACCGCTAACGCTGTCGAAAGAATTTCTCGCGATGGGCGGCGTCGCGGAAGGCTTCGGTGCCGCCCGGGCGCGTGGTAGAGAGCGCGCCGGCCCGGTTGCCGCTGGCTAAGCACAGTCGGCAGGTCGGCGCCGCGCACGTACTCGATGCAGGAATCCGGCGTCGAAGCTGTCACCGGCGCCGACGGTGTCTACGGGGACGACTTCTTGCGAGGGGCTGGTGAAACGCTCTGAGCCGCGCTGAGCCAATGCTCCTTTGGGCCGAGTTTCACGACGACCAACGGCACCAGCTTAGAAAGCTCATGGACCGCGGCTTCCAGATCGTCGGTGCCCGCCGCTTTGCAGGCTTCGCGTTCGTTGGGCAGGAAACACGTCGACGTAGCGCAGCACTTCATGCAGGCCGCCTTCCCACCGGTCGTCGGGATCATCGTTGGTGTCGAGAGAAATCGTGAGGCCCTTCGATTTCAGCGTTCGAAATAGCTCGCCCACCCGCGGACGCAACCCTCGCTGCAAATAATAAGACGAAAAATGAAAGTGACGGGAGTCGGCGAGGTAGTCGAGGTCGAGATCCTCCCAGGAGTTTCCGCAATCGTTCCCGATAAGTGAGAATGTTGCGCCACGCCCCGTGATGGAGGATTACGGTCAGCCCGGTCGTGGTTGCGCCGGAACGCGCCGCACGCGCGACACGTCGACTCCGCCTTGCTGCAGGCGATCGAGTGCGATTTGTCCCGAGAGGATCGTCGCCGATGCGGGATTGAAATCCGACGCGGCTGCCGAGCGCGGCCAGATTGTGAGCCACGATCGCGGAGGACGAACCGAGGGTGAGCATCATGCGGTCGGCGAGCAGTTCGCGTTCCGGCGGAAGTTGTTCAGGCAGACCGTAGAGGATGAGGTCGAGATTCAGTTCGCCGGCGATGGTGACGTCGAAGCGGGGCATGGGAATTGAGTTGGTCGATCTTGGAGCATAGCCCAGCATGAGCACCTTGGTTTCGAGGAGTGGTGGTCGGATCCTCCGGCTCGGCTCTTCGCTTCGCTAACCAGCCACTGCGCTCATGACATCCTTGGTTGCTAAATCGCTAAGTCAGACCAGCGTGACTTCGATGCCGGCCTGCTTCAAAGCGCGCAGGTCCGACTTCGGGCGCCGCGGTCGGTGATGACTTCCTGCAGTGCCGATGGGGGAGCGATCAACGACAGGCTGCGGCGGCCGAATTTGCTGGAGTCGCAGACTGCTACCGTTTTCTTGGCGACCTCGACCATCACGCGGTTCACTTTCGCTTCCAGAAGGTTGGGCGTGCTCAACCCGAAGTGGACGTCGAAGCCATCGACTCCGAGAAACAGACAGATCGGCGCTGAGGCGGCGCAGCGTTTCCTCGGCAATCGGGCCCACCAGCGAAAACGAATTCTTGCGCAGCGTGCCTCCGGTCAGGATCACTTCGATCGCCGTTCCGGCCAACTCCGCGGCAATGTTCACCGCGTTGGTGATGATCGTGAGGTTCTGAAAATTGCGCAGGGCGCGGGCAATGGCCGTCGTGGTGGTGCCGGAATCGAGAATCAGGACCTGGCCTTCCTTCACTTTCTCCGCGGCGCTTTCCGCGATGCGCAGTTTTTCCTGATGGTGGAGTTTCTCCTTTTCGCGCAGCGTCGGATCTTCCAGCGCGCCGTCGCGCGAGGGGAGCGCGCCTCCGTGGGTACGGTGGACCAGGCCGTGGGCGTGCAGAATTTCCAGATCTTTGCGAATCGTAACCTGAGAGGTTTCGAACTGCCGGGCGAGTTCGGTGACTAGAACCCGGCCCTGGTGGTTTAACAGGTCGAGAATGGCGCGGCGACGTTCTTCGTTGAGCACAGGAATAGCTTTGCGGCGAATCCGTAGTCGAATTCCACGGTTCGTGCGGCTGCATTTCTTTTTATAGCGTTTGGTTTCGTTTGTCTACTGCAAAGGTTGACAGCGCTTCGCCGGCGAAGGCACCCCCCAAACCCTGAGGTTGCGCCTGTGATCCCAGCCTAAAGCGGATCACAGTTCACCCCGCTAACCCATGTTTTTGTACGTAGTTGGGAACCATCCGGGGTGATAACCAACGCAATACCTGCCCCCAAAGTCCGATTGCTCACAGGGGGTGCCTTTACCGTAGTCTCAGATTGGGACGAAACTGCGCTGAGTTTCGAAGCGCAGTCGCAGTTACGAAAACCGGAACTGGGGAGATGTAGCCTTGGCAACCATGGTGAAGGAAGAAATTTTCATTCGGTCACAATCGGTGGTTGCACGCGTGGTCGGGGGAGAAACGCTCATCGTTCCGGTGCGCGCCAAAGTTGGCGATCTGGCGTCAATCTACAGCTTCAATGGCACCGGATCGCTGGTCTGGAAATTGCTGGAGTCGCCGCGAACCGTGGCGCAACTGGCGGCGGCCGTCGCGAGGAATACGAAGTCGAACTGGCGCAGGCCGAGCAGGACGTGACGAATTTTGTAAGTGAGATGAAATCAGTTGGTCTGGTCGAGGTCCCGGCATCGGTAGCCATGGCTGGGGACTGAAGAATAGCGACCAGTGGGGCGGGAAGGACTGGCAGCAGCGGGCGCGGGAGAATCGCGTCCGCTGTTTTCAGGCTTGTCTTCGGAGCATGGAGGGGGCTTGGAGCAGTTAAGTTACGGTGCGTTTAGTGCGGATCTGCACGGGCGCCAGGCGGGCGAACGGGTGCCGCTGCAGGTTTCGATTGAAGTGACCCGCCGCTGTCCTCTGGAGTGTCTGCACTGCTACAACAACCTGCCCATGGGCGACATGGAAGCCAAGCGGCGGGAACTGAGCAAGGAAGAGCACTTCCGCATGCTCGATGAACTGGTCGAGATGGGCTGCTTCTGGCTGCTCTACACCGGCGGCGAAATTTTCGCGCGCAAAGACTTCCTCGAGATTTATACCTACGCCAAGAAAAAGGGATTCCTGATCACGCTGTTCACCAACGGCACGATCATCAACGAACAGATTGCGGATTACCTGGCGGAGTGGCCTCCGTTCGCCATTGAGATCACGCTGTACGGACGGACGCGAGAAACGTACGAGGCGCTGACGGCGGTTCCGGGATCGTATGACCGGTGCCTGCGCGGGATCAGGTTGCTGAAGGAGAGAGGGCTGCCGCTGAAGTTGAAGACAGTGGCGACCAGCATCAACAAGCATGAAGTCTTGGCGATGAGGCAGTTTGCGGAAGAAGAACTGGGCGTGGAATTCAAGATGGACGGCCAGATTAATCCGAGGATTGATTGTTCGCAGAGTCCGCTGGCAGTGCGACTGACGCCGGAAGAGGTTGTGGCGCTCGATATGAGTCTGCCCAAAGGAATGAGTGAATACCGCAGGCTGGCGAAGCATGATCTAGAGAAACCCCCAATCTCGGCGCGCAGGGATAGGTGTACTACTGCGGCGGGGGGATGAACTCATTTGCCATCAACGCGTACGGAGAGATGGGAATTTGCGTGATCTCGCAACAGGAGACCTTTGAGATCCGCGGGCGTGAAATCCGGCAGGTCTGGGAAGACTCTTTGCTGAAGTTGCGAAATCGCAAGCGGACGCGAGTCACCAAGTGCGTCGAGTGCCGCATTCAATCGCTGTGCGGCATGTGTCCGGCGAATGGCGAGATGGAGAACGGAGACAGGGAGAGTCCGGTGGAGTTTCTGTGTCAGGTGGCGCATTTGCGGGCCGCGGCGGTCGGGGCGGAAGTTCCGGCGCACGGTGAGTGTGAATTCTGTGCCGGGGGAAGCGAGCATGAGGCGTTGATTGGATCGGCGCGCCGGATCGTTGCCAAAGAGATCGATGTGGAGAGTTGGGTCGGCCCGCAGCAGATTCTGCCGATCTTGAATAATGCAAGCGTGGCGGCGGGCGGGTGTGGAAGTTGCGGACACTAGTAGTGATGAGCCGAGACAGGGGCTGGAGGCTGAATGGATTACGAAATAAGGGAAGCCGACGGCAAGAAGACGTATGAGCCACCGCGACTGACGGTGAT
This sequence comes from uncultured Acidobacteriota bacterium, assembly GCA_963709865.1. Lineage (GTDB taxonomy): Bacteria > Acidobacteriota > Terriglobia > Terriglobales > Acidobacteriaceae > Sulfotelmatobacter. The sequence goes on along the minus strand of CAVPXW010000012.1, from coordinate 195,294 downwards.
CAGCTTGCGGCCCGAGGAAGCAGTTCTGGGGCATTGCAAGTCGACTACAAGCGGGGGGCCGGCTGCCACTCACCTGCTTTCCTTTCTGCGCTTCATCGGTTGGATCGTGAGGGCGAAGCTGCGCTCAACAGGAACTCAACAATGACCTCTCGATCGGCTATGACTTCTGCTAGCGAGTCAGGGTTGCGCATTGCAGCTGGTTTGATATCGGCGGAGTGTCGGTGCAGATTTCCAGTGAGCGCATGTCCGATGTGGCATTCGGACCTTCCTTGAATCCGTTTCGGGTTGAGGGAGATAGGTCGGATATCGACATTAGGGTCGAGTGGATTGCGGAACTTGCTCGCAGGCTCCAGAGCGAAAACTTTTCGATTCCGGGTCAGTGTGGCGTTTGTATGAATGCGGGAGCTGGATTTCAGTTCGAGTTCAGCACGCCGAGTCTCGGAGAGGGCCCTACAAGACGATTCGTTGTCGATCGAGGCTTTCGTTCGGCGGCGCTTCACATGAGCGAGAAGTCTTTTGCGGGTCGCCTCGAGGCCGCTGATCCATTGGACTATCCCTTGGATGAGTTGTTGATCATGCACCGGCTCACGCAGGAGAAAGCGATTGAACTGCATAGTTGCGGGATCGTCCGGCCCGATGGGACGGGGAATTTGTTTGTTGGGCATTCCGGGGCGGGGAAGAGTACGACGACGCGGTTGTGGACGGCGCGCGAGGACGTTGAGGTTTTGAGCGATGATCGGATTATTGTGCGGCGGGATGAGACCGCCGTGGAAACTCCTCGCCACGCCGCTGGTGCTGCCGGCATGCACGAGGTCCTTCGACTGCGTGACTGCTCCGCTTCGCGGAACAGTCACTTCGCTCAGGATGACAAACTAAAAACAAATCCCGCTTCGCTCGGGATGACAAACCAAAAACAAATAGCGGCATGCGGATGTATGGGACGCCGTGGCATGGCGAGGCGGCGTATGCATCTCCGGGGAGTGCGCCGCTGGCCAGGATCTTCATTCTTGAGCATGGGCACGGGAATGTGCTGACGCGGCTTTCTCCCAGCCAGGCGGTGGCGGAATTGTTTGCGCGCAGTTTTGTGCCGTTTCACCGGCACGAGTATGTCGATTCCGCGCTGGAATTCTTGCAGGAACTGGTGGGTGCGGTTCCCTGTTACCACTATGCGTTCGAGCCCAACGAAGCCGCGGTAGAGAGGATTCTGGAATTCCGTGACTGAATCTCTCAACGAACTTCTCGCCAGCGAGGGAAGCGGAGCCGAGGCGGTGGGGGAAACTCCACTTGATGCCGCAGCTGATGTTGGCGCGCATGAGATCCTTCGCTTCGCTCAGGATGACAAATTCCGGGGGTTCTCCGGTTTCTCCGAAGATCGTCCGCAGTCGAGGTTGTTTGACAGCGTCAGCCGGGAATTGCTGAGAAGTGGGAATGGCATTCGTTTTCAGGCGCGCGGCGGCAGCATGTCTCCCGCGATTCGCGATGGCGAGATAGTACATGTGAAATCCGTTGCGCCGGCTGAGTTGCGCAAGGGAGACATTGTTCTGGTGAAGGGCGAGATGGGATTCCGCTTGCACCGCCTGGTGGTTGCCGACGCGGAGCAGGATGTCTTCATCACGCGCGGCGATTGCGGCCAGCAGGATGATCCCGCGGTCAGCGGGGAAGAGATTGTGGGCATCGCGGCGGCCAAAGAAGTGCGGGTGGGGCGGAAGAACTTCGCGGCGAAGTTCGGCGGAGTCGGCGGGCGCCTGCTGCGAGGCGCAGCGCGAGGCCAGCGCGTCCTGGCGACCCTTTTCCGTCAGGCGGTCCGCCTTCCCGCGGGTGCTCTCGCGCACTGCCGCGCGCATGCGAACCGTGCCTGGGGTTATTCGGGTTGCTGGTCTTCCTCGTCGTGCCGTTCGCGCAGGGACAGGTGGCGGTTGACGGAGCCAGCACCAATGGCGCCGCGAACCTGACTGGTGTATTGAACTCGGCGACTCTCAATTTACGCACACGACGGGAGCTGGCACGAATCGTCTGTTGATCGTGGGCGTCTCCATCAACATCACGAATGCGCAACACGACCGGCGTCGTAGGAGTGACCTACAACGGGACACCGCTGAACTTTATTGGAGCGCACAATGACGCGGGCGGCACGCGCCGGGTGGAAATGTGGTATCTGCTGGCCCGGTCTCACGGGACCAATCTCCCCATCGTGGTGTCACCGTGAATATTCCGACGGCGATCACCGAAGGCGTGGTGGCGGGCGCGACGACATTCACCGGCGTAGATCAGACCGTGCCTCTGGGGACTTTTGTTTCCGCGGACGGAGCGGCCGGCGCCAGTTCATCCCAACTTCGCAGCTTGATGTGCCCAGCGTGGTCAACGGCATGATTCTGGACACGCTCGCCATCGCGGGGAATCAGACCGTCACCGTGCCTGGGCCGCAGGTCTCGCAGTGGAATACGAACAGCGCGGGACACCGCGAACCCTGGAGTGAGGGGCAGCGGAAGCAGCCGCACAGGCGCGCCCAGCGTGCCGATCTCGGAGAGGTTCAGCGGCACCTCCAACTGGTCGCTGGGTGCGGTGTCGATCAATCCGAGCACGGCGGACATTGGAGTTACGACCAGCGTCAGTGCGGTGCCGCTGGGGCAGAACTCCACCTACAACATCACGATCACAATAATGGTCTGTCGGCGGCGAACAATGTTGTCCTGACCGACACCTATGCCGCAACGGGATTGTCGATGGTGTCGGTGACGCCCAGCGCCGGAACGACCTGCGTGACCGGGGCCACCATCGTCTGCACGCTTCCGACTCCTTTTGCCAGCGGAGCGACGGCAACGGTCGCGGTGAAGGTGTCGACTACGGCCGCCGGTTTCTATCCGAACACGGCAACTGTCGCCGACTCTGGAACTCCTCCCGACCCCAACACCGGCAACAACACTTACGTGGCGCTGGCTCCGGTGGTGAGCGTGGTTTGTTCCAGGACCACGCTGGTTGCCGCGGGCGGAACCCTGAGTGGAGTGGTGAACACGTATTATCCGGGAACGGCGAATGTGGCGGTAGGGGCCACTTCCATTCCGGTGGGCGCATCGACCGGGGCGGGAGGCACGATCGCGAACGGCAGTCTGCTGCTCGTGATCCAGATGCAGGATGCCAGCATCAACACCTCCAATACGGTAGCTTACGGAAACGGGAGCACCGGCACTGGCTTTACGACGATCAATAACGCCGGCAACTATGAGTTCGTGACCGCGACGGGGCCGATGAGTGGCGGATCGTGTGCCCATCAAGGGAGCCGGACCGGGCAGCGGGCTGGTGTTCGCATACACAGCGGCTGCGGCCTCGGCGACGAAGGGACAAAGCACGTATCAGGTCGTGCTGGTGCCGCAATATTTGTCCGCCACGTTGGGAGCGGTTACGGCGACTGCCTGGAACGGATCCACGGGCGGGATTCTCGCGTTGGACATCGCCGGACAACTGAATCTGGGCGGAGCGACGGTATCCGTCGACGGGCAAGGGTTCCGAGGCGGCGCCGGAATGCAGTTGACGGGTGGAGTTGGAGGCGCCACGAACACGGACTATCGGCAAACGTCGCCCACCACCTACACGGGCGCCGCTGGGGGCGCGACTGGTATTGATGCTGCCAAGGGCGAGGGCGTTGCGGGCACGCCAGAGTGGGTGGAGTCTGGCGGAACTTTCCTGCAGACCACGACGACCATTGGATATCCGAATGGCGCGGCCGACGGCAGCATGGCGCGTGGAGCGCCGGGCAATGCGGGTGGAGGCGGAACGGATGGAGACGCAGCCGGCAACACCCAGAACGCAGGTGGTGGTGGCGGCGGCAACGGAGGAACGGGCGGATTTGGCGGCGACTCGTGGAAGTCCAACCTGAGTGACGGCGGCGAAGGCGGCATCTCCGTTTCCAGCGACCATTGACCGCATCGCGCTGGGCGGTGGAGGCGGCGCCGGGTCTCGAAACAATTCCGACAGTGACAATCAGGCCAGCAGCGGAGCTGCGGGCGGTGGAATCATCTTCATTCGCGCCGACAGCCTGACCGGCACGGCGACCCTGACGGCGAATGGCGCGAGCGCGTACAACGGGACCTCCAACGATGCGGGTGGAGGCGGCGGCGCGGGCGGAACGATCGTCATCCTGGCGGCCAATGGCGGAGAGAGCGGGCTGACCCTGCAAGCGAATGGCGGCCGCGGCGGTGATGCCTGGGATACACAACCCTACAGTCTGGCCGACCGACATGGGCCGGGTGGCGGCGGCGGTGGCGGAGTGGTTCTCGTTTCTGGAGCTCCGGCCAGCATCAGCGTGACGGGCGGAGCCAATGGGACGACGCTGACCCCGGGCGTCGCCTACGGAGCCACGCCGGGCACGGCGGGCACGAGCGCGACCAACGCCACGCTGTCGCAAGTCACCGGGATCCAGTCGTCTTCGCTGTGCTCTCCCGACATGACGCTGAGCAAAAGCCACGTGGGGAATTTCACTCGTGGTTCGCGCGCCAGCTATACGATTCCGGTTTCGAATGTCAGCCCCTAGGCGCCACCAACGGGGTCGTCACGATCAACGACACTCTGCCGCTTGGCCTTACTCCGACCAGCGCCAGCGGGAACGGGATGGTCGTGCTCGGTTTCAGGGCAGACGGTCAGTTGCGTGCGTGCGGACTCGCTGGCGGCAGCCAGCAGTTATCCGTCGATCACGCTGAATGTCAGCGTGTCGCAGGCGGCTCCGGCGACGGTGACGAATACCGCGGTGGTGGGCGGCGGAGGCGAAGCCAACCTGCTCAACGACATCGCCACCGACACGGCCAACGTGGTCTCGAGCGCCGACATGAGCGTGACCGACGCAGGCTCGCCGAACCCGGTCGCTGCCGGGGCCAACATCACTTATACGCAGGTCGTCACCAACAACGGACCGAGCGCTGCGGACAACGCCACCGTCGTGGCTGCGATTCCCGCGAATACGACGCTGGTATCGATGGCCGCACCGGCAGGATGGAGTTGCCTGAATACACGCAGTTGGAGCGACCGGCAACGTGGTTTGCAGCAATGCCAACATGCCGGCATTGACCTCAGGCACATTCACGCTGGTCGTGAAAGTCAATAGCGGGACCGCAAACGGAACCGTTATCACCGGAACGGTGTCAGTGGGTTCCTCCGCCATTGATCCGATTTCCTCAAACAACACGGCCACCGTCAGCACGATCGTGGGCACAACCGGGCCGAACCTGTCGGTGACGAACGTTGCCTCGCCGAACCCGGTGCAGGCGGGAAATCCAACATTACCTATACGCAGGTGGTGACGAATACCGGGACGTCGGCCGCAACCGGCGGCTCGTTTAGCGAGACGACGCGCCGCTTTGAATACGACATTCGTTTCGATTACGCCCCCGGCAGGGTGGACCTGCACCGGATTCCCGGCGGTCGCCCTGCTCGAACCCAAGTGTGGGCGCAGGTGTCTCGGGAACATTTACCGTCGTCTACACAGTCAACGCAGGCACGGCCAGCGGAACTGTGATCACGGACACGGTGACGGTGAACGCAACGAACCAGTCGTTTGGCGCCAACTCTGCGACGGCGACTGACGTGGTAGCGACCGCAACCCAGGCGGACCTTGCGCTGAGCACGGCAGGGGCGCCGTCCACGGTGCTGGCGGGGAACAACATCACGTATACGCAGACGGTGACGAACAACGGTCCCGCGTCGGCATCGGCGGTGAATTTCACCGAGGCGACGCCGCCAAACACTACGTATCAGTCCGTGCTCGCGCCGGCCGGGTTGGACTTGCACGACACCAGCGGTCGGCGGCTACCGGCAACGTTACCTGCACCGATCCGACGCTGGCGGCGGGAGCATCCGCCGACATTATTGTCGTGGTGAACGTTGCGCCCTCCGTCGTAGCGGCCACGATTACTGCGACTTCGACGGTGTCGGCGACGACCTCCGATCCGAACGTCGGCCAACAACAGCACGACGGTCTACTACCAACGTAAGACATCGCCTGCGACCTGCACGGTGACCAACAGTGGAAGCCCGAGTCCGGTAACCGCCGGTGCGAACATCACCTACACGCAGACCGTGTTCAATCACGGTCCCAGCAATTGCAGCACGGCAACGTTCACGGAACCGACGCCGGCGAACACGACGTTTGTATCCGTGGCGGTGGTGACCACGGGTGGAGGAACGTGGACTTGTCCGAACTCCGCGCCGGTTAGCTGCACCAACCCAAGCGTTCCGCCGGGTTCGACGGGAACGATCACGGCGATCTACAACGTGCCAGCGGGAACGGCCGCCGGAACAATTATTACCGACACCGACACGGGCGCGACCACGACGCGCGACACGAATCCGGCGGACAACTCCGCGACGGTGAATATCGCGGTGGCGTCCGGCACGCAGGCGGATTTGAGCGTGACCAATTCGGGCAGCCCGAATCCGGTGACCGCCGGCAACAACATTACTTATACGCAGAGCGTGACCAACGCGGTCCGGCGACGGCGAACGCTCCAGTATTCACCGAAACGCTTCCCGCGAATACGATCGCCGTATCGCTGACCGGCCCCGCGGGATGGACATGCGTTCTGGCGACCCTCACTTGCACGGACACGGCGACCATGGCGGCCAGCACGACCGCGAACTTCTACCTTCGTGGTGAAAGTGAACACGACCGTGGCGTCGGGAACGACGATCACGCAAACCGATTCGGTCTCCTCGACGACAGTCGATCCGAACGGCGGCAACAACAGCGCCACCGTCAATGTTCAGGTCGCGGACTCGGCCGATCTTTCGGTCACGAATACGCCCAGCCCGGTCCCCGTGCTGGCCGGCAACAACATTACCTACACGCAGGTTGTGACGAACAACGGGCCGAGCACCGCGACCAGTGCGAGTTTGACCGAAGTGACGCCGCCGAACACGACCTTCCAATCGGTCTCGTTTCCGGCAGGGTGGTCCTGCTCCACCCCTGTCGTGGGCGGAACGGGAACCATCAGCTGCACGAATCCCAGCGTCGCGCCCGGGGCCGGAACGTTTACGGTGGTAGTGAAGGTCACTGCGGGAACGCCGCATGGCACGGCGATCAACGATACCGCGACGGTCAGTTCCACGACGGCTGATCCCAACTTAGCGAACAATACGGCGACCGCGGCGGATGTGGTCGCACTCGCGACCGACGCGGATCTGGTGACGACGAATTCCGCTTCCCCGACTTCGGTTGCGGCGGGAAGCAACGTCACCTATACGCAGAGCGTGACGAATCTTGGTCCGGCGGTCACCACTGCGGGGATGACCTTTACGCAGACCACGCCGCCGAATACGAACTTCCAGTCGATGACTCCTCCGGCGGGATGGACCTGCGGGACTCTGCCACCAGTAGGCGGCACCGGCACCATTACCTGCACCGACTAGCTGGCACGCTGGCGGTGAACGGCACGGCGACCTTTACGCTCGTGCTGCAGGTGAATGCAGGAACGCCGTCGGGAACGAACATCACCGACACGGTCACGGCCACCGCGGCCAACATGGTGCCCGGCATTACGACCAACACCGCCAGCGCAACCGTGGTGGTTGCCAATGCCAACAGCGCGGATATGGCGATCGTGAAGACGGGGAGTCCGAATCCGGTGACGGAAGGAACTCCGCTCACCTATACGCTGACCGTGACCAATAACGGTCCGGCGTCCGCGACGAATGTGACGGTGACCGACACCTTGCCTTCGGTGGTGACTTATCTTCGGCGACCACGACCCAGGGATCGTGCTCCGAGGCCGGCGGAACCGTAACGTGCCTGCTGGGCACGATGGCGAACGCGGGCACGGCGACGATCTCGATTCTGACGATCCCGGGAACGCCCGGGCGTGGTCACCAACACCGCGAACGTGGCTCTCGGCAGACCAGACGGACCCGAACCTGAGCGAATAATACCTCGACGCAGAGCGAGACGATCACGGCTCCGACCAGGATTACGCTGCAATCGTTCTCGGCACACTCTGGCACTGACAAGAACGGGGCGAGCCGCGTGGTGCTGACCTGGAAGACTGGCGGAGAGGCGCACAACCTGGGATTCAATGTGTACCGCGAACAGAACGGAAACCGGGTGCGCATGAATCCGTCGATGATTGCGGGCTCGGCGCTGCTCATGAGTGGCGCGCTGCCCAAGCACGCGGGCCGGAGTTATGCCTGGATTGATCCTTCCGCGGGAACTCGCGGGCGCTTCCTACTGGCTGGAAGACATTGACGTCAACGGCACGCGCACCATGCACGGGCCGGTTTCCGTGTCGGCGGGCGGGAAGCGGAGTACGCACCTGTGGCCGAGACGCGGATGTTGAGCCAACTGAATCAGGCGCTGCCTCCGACGCCAGGCAGCCAGCGAAAGCCATACTGTCGAAGCTTTGCCGTGCAGCTTCTGCACCGACCCCGAGCCAGATCCAGAAACAGTTTGACCTGGCGGCGCATCCGGCAGTCAAGATTTACGTGCGGCACGAAGGCTGGTATCGCGTGACGCAGCCCGAACTGGTGAAGGCCGGGCTCGATCCGAACGTGGATCCGGCGCTGCTGCACCTTTATGCGCGAGGCGACCGAGCAGCCCTTGCGGATCACGGGCGCGACCGCCGGTCCGGGCGGCTTCGGGCCGCAAGCGGCAATCAATTTCTACGGGACGGGGATCGACACCGTTTTCTCCGGAACGCGAGTCTACTGGCTGGTTGCAGGCGAAGGACGAGGCGCCCGGATCCCGCAACTCCCGGGCTCCTCGGGATCGAACCAGCCTCCGACAAGCTATTCCGCCACCGTTGAACTGCAGCAGCACACCATCTACTTCTGCGGCGCTGCTGAGCTCGAACGGAGAAAATTTCTTTGGGGCTCTAGTTTCGCCCGACGCCGGTCGAGCAGGTGCTGGAAGTGCCGCACCTCAATGTCAATTCCACGCAGGCGGCGCACCTGGAAGTACTTCTGCAGGGCGTGATCACGGCCTTCCCCCACGATGTGACGGTTGTGCTGAATGGAACCAACGCTGGACGACGTGATTTTCACCGGCCAGGACAAGGGACATCTGAACGTCGCTTTCCGCCGGGGCTGCTGCAGGCCGGGAGCAACACGGTCACGCTGACCGCGCAAAACGGCGACTACGACACCAGCCTGGTCGACCATATCCGCATCACGTATCCGCACGCCTATGTGGCGGACTCTGATCAGTTGAAGTTCACGGGGCGCGCCGGCGACGAACTCAGCGTGAGTGGTTTCACGGGCGCACCAGCGGTGCTCGACATTACGGATCCGAATCGTCCGGTGCAATTGACGCCGCAAGTCACCTCGAGCAGTGGCCAGTATGAGATTGCGGTGCAGGTGCCGTTTACCACCACCAATCCAGCCGGTCCGGTGCGGCATACGCTGCTGGCGGTGGCCGACGATCGGGTTGCATCCGCCGCGGGCGTATGGCCGAACCACCCATCGCATTGGCACAGTGTGCAGGCAGGCGCGGACATTGCCATGGTCACCTACGGCGAGTTCGCAGCCACGCTGGCGCCGCTGGTTCACGCTCATCAGGCGGAGGGAAAATCGTCTGCCGTGGTTCCCGTCAATGACCTGTATGACGAGTTCAATTTCGGCGAGCGCACTCCGCTTGCCATCCGGCAGTTCCTGCAGACGGCTACGCAGAACTGGAAGAAGGCGCCGACCTACCTGCTGTTGAACGGACGAGCCTCGCTCGATCCGCGGAACTATCTGGGCATTGGCAATCTGGACCTGGTGCCGACGCGCATTGTGCCCTCAGCCAGCCTGATGACGGCGTCGGACGACTGGTTCTCTGATTTCACCGACAGTGGCATGCCCACGATCGCCACGGGCCGCTTGCCGGTCAGCACCGTGAGCGAAGCCACGACCGTAGTGGGTAAGATTGCCACCTACGAAGGACAGTCGACCAATGGTCCCTGGACCGCGAACGCGCTGATGGTTGCCGATAAGGACGACACGGAAAGCTTTACGCAGGATAGCCAGACGGTGCAAGCGAAACTGCCTGCGACGATGCAGGTTACTGACATATTCGTCGATACAGTGGGAACTACCGACGGCCCGAGGGGACATCCTCAACGCGATCAACTCGGGGCAGTTGCTGGTGAACTACCTTGGCCACGGGTCCGAAGAGCAGTGGTCCGGATCCGACATATTCGATACCAATTCGGTGAGCTCCCTGACCAATGGATCGCAGCTTCCCGTCTTCCTGATCATGGACTGTCTGAATGGATTCTTCCAGGATGTGTATGCGCAGCCGCTGGGCGTTACGCTGCTGCTGGCGCCGAACGGCGGCGCGGTCGCCGTGCTGGCCTCGAGCGGGCTGAACCAGCCCTCGCCGCAGACCAACCTCGACACACTCGTCGTGCAAGGCGCCCTGAGTCCGAAGGCAGCGACCTTGGGAGATGCCTTGGTCAAAGCTAAGTCGCACATCAGGGATGGGGATGTGCGCCGCACGTTCGTTCTATTCGGCGATCCCGCCATGCACGTAAAGCAGCCCTCCGCGAACCCCGCGGGGCACTGAGCCGGAAGACCTTCGGCGGCAGTAGGCGAGTTCGCCGCGCATCGTTGACAGCAAAGCTGGGCCTTCGTAGACCTGTTCTACGATGCCGCCGGCACCGCGGCCGGCATTCTGGCCGTCTGCCGCAGCGGCTCTGCCAGCGCCCGCATCACCTTGCCGAATCCGGCGAAATCGAGAGACTGCGGACCATCCGAGAGCGCGCGCTCCGGGCAGGGATGCACTTCGATAATCAGACCATCGGCTCCCACCGCGACGGCCGCGCGGGACACGGCGGCAATCAGGCTCTGCTTGCCGGTACCGTGGGAGGGATCGGCGATCACCGGCAGGTGCGACAGATCTCGGGCCAGGGCGACGGCCGCCAGGTCGATGGTGTTCCGCATCTCCGTTTCGAAGGTCTTGATGCCGCGCTCGCACAGGACGACCTGCTGGTTGCCTCCTGAAAGCAGGTACTCCGCAGCCAGCAGCCATTCCTTCACGGTGGCCGACGGCCCCCGCTTCAGCAAGATGGGCTTATTGACCGTAGCCAGGCGGCGGAGCAAGGCGAAATTCTGCATGTTGCGCGCCCCCACCTGCAGCATGTCCACGTGTTCGCAGATGATGTCGATATCCTCGGTGCTCATCACTTCGGTGACCACGGGCAGGCCGGTTTGCTCCTTGGCCTCCCGCAGAATCTTGAGCGCTTCCAGGCCGAGGCCCTGAAAATCGTAGGGAGAAGTCCGCGGCTTATACGCTCCTCCGCGAAGCATCGCAGCCCCGGCGCGCTTGACGGCGTGGGCCGTATCGAGCAGTTGCTCGCGCGACTCGACGGAGCAGGGGCCGGCGATGACCACCACCTCCGGGCCGCCGATCGTCACTCCGTTGATCTTCACCACGGAGCGCTCCGGCTTCGACCTGCCGGCTGACCAGCTTGAAGGGCTGCGCAATGGCGACGACGTTGTCCACGCCGGGAGCGACCTGCAGCGCCTCGATCTCGTGCCGCCGTCCGCTGCCCACCGCCGCCACGATGGTGCGCTCGGTCCCGCGCGTGACGTGGGGCTGGTATCCGGCTTCGCGGATACGCTCAATGACGTGGTTGATTTCCTGCTCGGTGGCTTTCTCTGACATGTTGACAATCATCGGACTGGTTCTCCTTGTTGTAAGGTCGTCGATAAAACAAAAGCCGCGATCCCTGGATCGCGGCTTGCGGTGGAAGCTTGTTTAGTCTAGGTGGCCTTTAGTGGCTCATCCTCACCCCAAGCTGCGCCGCAGCCGCTGCTCCTGGAAACCAGAAGTAAGCAGTAAACGCGGTGCCTGGAGTAAATCGTGTCATAGAAGGTTCTGCTCAATTCCGATCAGACGAAGTGGCTTCGAACTGCTGAAATGGACCGTCTACTGAAGCGAACTGGCCGCGCTTGAGAATACATTGTTGGCATTCGACCCGATCAAGCGCACGGTCCCGACCACCAGCACCAGAATGACCGCCAACATCACCGCGTATTCGGCGATGTCTTGCCCCGCATCTTCCGACCAAAGCCGCTGCATCATTTTGGACATGTGCTCTCCTCCAGGCCGCTGTCAGTTCCTCGAGAGGGAAGGACTGAACTTATCTTGGTGCACACATCATGCACGCCGCCGAGGCTCTTGTCAAATGCGAGTTTTGCGAATTTCCACAGAAAATCAGGGCTGCGCAATGGCCGCGCCGGGGCTCGGTTTGCAGGGTGTTTGCGGGAACGGGAGAGGGCGCTTGCGGCAGCAATTCCTGCGCGGACTTGCTGGGCGTATTGCAGAACGCGGTTGGGAAGAATGCCGAGATAAAGGGTGGCCACGATGCTGACCGCAAGGGCCACGCCCAATGCCAGGGGGATGGGCGTGATCGGGAACCGGCTTGCGCGACTCGCGCATGTACATCACGACCACGATGCGGAGATAGTAGTAGGCGCCGATGGCGCTGTTGACCACGCCGATGAGCGTCAGCCAGATCAGATTCGCTTTCACCGCGGCGCTGAAGACGTAGAACTTGGCGAAGAATCCGCCGGTCATGGGAATGCCGATCAGCGAGAGCAGGAAAATCGTCAGCGTGGCCGCCAGCAGCGGAGAACGTGCGGCCCAGCCCCTCGTAGTCCTCCAGGGTCACGTAGCGCTCGCCGGCGTTGGCGAAGTGGCTGACCACGGCGAACGCGCCCACGTTCATGGCGGCATAGGCGGCGGTATAGAACATGGCGGCGGAAATGCCGGCGACGGAGTTCTCCGAGGTGGTCATGGCGAAGGCCACCAGCAGATATCCGGCATGGGCGATCGAAGAGTAGGCCAGCAGGCGCTTGACGTTGGTCTGCACCAGAGCGCCCACGTTGCCTAAAGTCATGGAGAGGGCCGCCGCCACCCAGATGAGCCAGAAACGGCCCGGGGCATTGATCGTGAATACGACTCGCAGCAGCACGGCAAACGCCGCCGCTTTCGGCGCCGTCGACATGAAGCCGACGATCGGAGCGGGAGCGCCTTCGTAGACGTCGGGCGTCCAGATGTGGAACGGGGCCGCCGCGACTTTGAATCCCAGGCCGACGAACATCAGGGCCATGGCCACGTACACCAGCAGTTGGACCGGGCCGGCCTGCAGCTTCTGGCTGATGAGATCGATGTTGGTCGATCCGGTCGCGCCGAACATCATCGCCACGCCATACAGGAAAAATGCGGTGGCGAAGGAGCCTAGAAGGAAATACTTGAGGGACGATTCGCTGCTCGAGGCCTCGTTGCGGCGGAATCCCGCAAGAATGTAGGTGGAGATCGACGAGATTTCAAGGGCGATGAAAATCAAAACCAGTTCGACGGCCGAGGACATCAGCGCCATGCCGACCACGCCGAAACAAAATCAGTGCGTAGTATTCCCCGGCGCGAATCCGCTGTACCGCCATGTATTCAAACGAACTCAGGATGACCACCGCGGCGATGGCGATGACCAGAAAATGGAAGAACACGCTGAAGCTGTCGACCCGCACCATGTTCGAAAAAGCCAGGCCGGGAGACTGCGCCATATACCAGGTCGAAGCCAGGCCCGCGAGTGCGCCGGCCAATCGCGATCAGGCCGAGAGTCTTCTGGCTCTTTTCCTCGTCGACCAGAGGATCGAGCACCATGACCACGATGCCGAAGGCAGACAGGATCAGTTCGGGCAGGATGCGGATGTAATCGGTACCTTGCGGAATCGCCTGCGGAATCGTCTGCAGCCAGGCGGCTGGAACAGGGACGGGCATCATTGTCCCACCACCTTGCTGACGACCTGCGTGAACGGCGTGAGCGCGGCCTGTACCGCGGGATCGATCGCGCCCAGCCACAGAATCGGAGCCACGCCCATCACCAGGGCCGCGACGGCGCAAGGCCAGACGGCAGCTTTCTCGAAGCCGAAAAGATCGGGCAGCGAGTTGTTCACCGGGTTCGTCACTTTGCCGAAAAATACTCTCTGGTACATCCACAACAGGTAGCCCGCGCTCCAGATCACGCCCGTGGCCGCCAGTACTCCGTAGATCGCCTTGGCCTGGAATGCGCCGCTCAGCACCAGGAACTCACCGATGAATCCGTTGAGCAAGGGAAGGCCGACCGACGCCAGCACGATGAACAGATACGAAGCCGCATAGACCGGCATGGGCGAAGCCAGGCCGCCGAACTCCGAGATCTCGTAGGTATGGCGGCGTTCGTGGAGAATTCCCGCCAGCATGAACAGGGCGCCGGTCGAGACGCCGTGAGCCAGCATCACAAACATCGCGCCATTCAATCCCAACTGGGTGAAGCTGAAGATGCCCAGCACCACAAAGCCCAGGTGGCTGACCGAAGAGTAGGCGATCAGTTTTTTCATGTTGGGCTGCACCATGGCCACCAGCGCGCCATAGATGATGCCGATCAGCGCCAGAATCATGATCCAGGGAGCGTTGTGGCGGGCTTGCTCGGGGAACAGTCCGAGATTAAAGCGCAGCATGCCGTAGGTGCCCATCTTCAGCAGCACGCCGGCCAGCAGCACGGATCCGGCGGTGGGCGCTTCCACGTGCGCGTCCGGCAACCAGGTGTGGAATGGGAACAGAGGAACCTTGACCGCGAATGCCAGGAAGAAACCGAGGAATAGCCACTGCGCCGCCGCAGGGAAGTTCGGTACCTGGCCGCGTGCGATCAGATCGCGGATGGTGACGAAGTCGAAGCTGCCGGTGTGCGCATAGAGCCACAGGATCGCCGCCAGCATGAACACCGAGGCGATCATCGTGTACATGAAGAACTTCACCGCGGCGTAAACCTTGCGCTCGTGGCCGAAGACGCCGATCAGCAGGGCCATCGGGATCAGCGTCGCTTCCCAGAAGAAATAGAAGAGGAACAGGTCGAGCGACGTGAAGACGCCGATCAGCGCGGTCTCCATGATCAGCAGCAGGATGAAAAATTCCTTCACCCGGTCATGCACCGACTTCCACGAAATCAGCACGCATAGCGGCGTGAGGAACGTGGTCAGCACCACCAGCCACATGGAGATGCCGTCCATGCCCATGTGGTAGTGAATGTTGGGAGTGGAGATCCACTGGCGGTCGATTTCGTACTGGAATCCGGTTTGAGGGCGATGAAAGTGCACCGGCAGGTGCAGCGAGAGCAAGAAAGTGAGCAGCGTAAAGACCAGAGCGAAAATCCGGATATCGCGATCGCGCCGGGGAAACATCACCAGCAGCAACGCGCCGACGAGCGGCGCAAAGGTCACGAACGTCAGGATGTAGGGGCTCCAGCTATCGGTGCTCATCGCACTCCCATCCAAATCATGTAGGCAATCACCACGGCCGCTCCGGCTGCAATCCAGCCCGCGTAAGACCGCAGGTTGCCGGACTGCATGTGGCGGACTTCATCGGAAACGTGGCGCGCGCCATCGGCGGCGTTGTTCACGGTATCGTCGATGACCTTACGGTCCACTCCCTGCCACAGGATGCTGGTCGATCCGTCGACCAGTGGCTTGACGAACAACTTCGCGTAGAGCTCATCGACGTAGTACTTGTCCAGGACCGCCTCGTAGAAACCACCGAGACCGTCGGCGATCTTTTGCGGCAGGTAGGGCTTGCTGACGTAAAGCACGTAGGCCAGGATGAAGCCCAGGATCGCGACCCCCACCGAAACGCCCATCAGCAGGTACTCTGTAACGCTGCTTGCGGCCTCTCCGGTTGCTTCTGCGACTCCCGATCCGAACACTGGCTCCAGGAAATGCTCGAAGCGGTTGCCGATGCCAACCAGTCCGCCGACCACGGACAGCACTGCGAGGATCATCAGCGGAACCAGCATCACCATTGGGCTTTCGTGAGGCTCGCCGTGGCCGTGGTCATTGTGACCGTGCCCGGGGCTGCTGTGTCCGTGCGCATCCACCTGGGCGCTCGTGATAGTCACCGAAGAATGTCATGAACAGCAGCCGGAACATGTAGAACGAAGTGATGAAAGCAGTGATGACGCCGATCAGCCAGAATACCCAGCTCCCGTGAGGGCTTGAGTATGCCTTCCAGAGAATTTCGTCCTTGCTCCAGAATCCCGCGAACGGCGGGATGCCCGCGATCGCAAGGGTCGCGATGCCCATGGTCAGGAACGTCCACGGAATGTAGGAGCGCAACCCGCCCATCTTGCGCATGTCCTGCTCGCCGCCCACGGCATGAATCACCGAGCCCGCGGCCAGGAACAGCAGGCCTTTGAAGAAGGCGTGCGTCATCAGGTGGAAGATTCCGGCGGAGAACGCTCCCACGCCGCAAGCCATGAACATGTAGCCAAGCTGCGATACGGTGGAGTAGGCCAGCACCTTCTTAATATCGGTTTGCGTGATGCCGATAGTGGCGGCGAACAGCGCGGTGAGCGTGCCGATCACCGCAACCACCATCAGAGCCTGTGGCGCCCGCTCAAAGATCATGTGCGAACGCGACGACCATGTAGACGCCAGCCGTCACCATGGTCGCGGCGTGGATCAGCGCGGAGACCGGCGTGGGACCTTCCATGGCGTCGGGAAGCCAGACGTAAAGCGGAATCTGCGCCGACTTGCCGCAGGCGCCCACCATCAGCAGTATTCCGATGGCGGTCAGCAATCCTGCGCCGGCGGTCTCCGAGGCCAGAGGCTGAACCTGGGAAAATACCTTGGTAAAGTCCAGCGAGCCGAAATGCTGGATGATCAGGAACAGGCCGATCAAGAATCCGAAGTCGCCGATGCGGTTAACGATGAACGCTTTCTTTCCGGCCGATGCTGCCGAATCTTTCGTGAACCAGAACCCGATCAGCAGATACGACGCGAGGCCCACGCCCTCCCACCCGATAAACATCAGCAAATAGTTGTTGGCCAGCACCAGCGTCAGCATGAAAAACATGAACAGGTTCAGGTAGCTGAAGAAGCGGTAGTAGCTGGGGTCGTCCCACATGTAACCAACGGAGTAAATGTGGATGAGGAATCCCACTCCGGTGACCACCAGGAGCATGACCAACGAAAGTTGATCGAGATACAAAGCGAAGTCGGCGCTGAAACTTCCGGACCGGATCCAGTGAGCGACGTACTCCTGGTAGGGAAGGGCATCGGACGACACCCGGAACACAACCGAGAGCGCCCAGGCGAAGGCAGCGCCGGAGAAAAACAGTCCGACCGTGCTGACCGCGGTCCGCGAAGCTTTCTTCCCGAGAAACCCATTGATGGCGGCGCCCGCCAGTGGCAGGATCGGGATCAGCCAGAGATTGAGATTCGACGTCATAGTTTGAGCAGGTTCACCTGGTCCACGTTCAGAGTCTCGCGCGTGCGGTAAACGGCGATGATGATCGCCAGGCCCACGGCAGCTTCCGCGGCCGCCACCACCATGACGAAGAAGACGAAGACCTGCCCCGCCAGCGCATGCCAGTGGGCGGCGAAGGCTACGAAGGATAGATTCACGCCGTTCAGCATCAGCTCAATCGACATGAAAATCGTGATGATATTGCGCTTGATCAGGAATCCGGCCACGCCACAAGCGAACAGAAATCCGCTGAGCAACAGGTAATATGAAAGCGGGACCATCAGTCCACCTTCCTTGCCGGCGCCGATGGAGGCTTGCTGGCCAGCACCACCGCGCCCATGATGGCGATCAAAATCAGGACGGAAGTAATCTCAAAGGGCAGCAGAAATTCGTGGAACAGCATTTGTCCGATGGTCTTCGGATCGCCATAGAGAGCACCCGCAGCGACGGCCTCGGTTCCTGAATGCCGCAGCACGACCCAGCCCAGCAGGATGCTTCCCAGCAACAATCCGGGGATGCCGAACAAAAAAGCGACGCGGCTGCCGCTAGTCCGTTCTTCCACTCCCGCATTCAAGAGCATGATCACGAAAACGAACAGCACCATGATGGCGCCCGCGTAGACGATGACTTGCACGGCGGCAACGAATTCCGCGCCCAGCAGCAGGTATTCGCCCGCCAGTGCGGCCATCACCGCGATCAGCGAGAGCGCGCTGTTAATGGGATGTGTCTGCGCCAGCAGGTTGATCGCGCCCGCCACGCATACGGCCCCGAAGGCCAGAAACAGAATCAGATGAACGTTAAACATGAAATCGAGTTCTCAGTTCTCAGTTGTCAGTTCTCAGTAAAACCTTGGTGCGTGCTTCTCAGCAGGCGGCTTGTGCCCTGGAACTGAGAACGGAGAACTGGGAACTGAAAACGTTTTTCCTACCACGCCACCGCGATCGCGGTAGCAATCACATTCGCCAGCGCCAGCGGCAGCAGAAACTTCCAGCCAAACGCCATCAACTGGTCATAGCGAAAACGCGGCAGCGTGCCGCGCACCCAGATATACAAAAAGAGAAATGCAAAAACCTTGGCTGCGAACCAGAACACGGGCAAAATCGCCTGCAGGATGGGCGGACCAAACAACGGCCCGTTCCACCCGCCGAAAAACATGAGAGTGGCCAGACAAGCCACCGTGATCATGTTCGCGTACTCGGCCATGAAGAACATGGCAAACTTCATGGCGCTGTATTCGGTGTGATAGCCGGCCACAAGTTCAGTTTCGGCTTCCGGCAAATCAAACGGGATGCGGTTGGTCTCTGCATAAGCCGCCATCAGATAGCAGAAAAAGCCGATGAACTGGCCGCCGAATATATTCCAGTGCGGAATGAACCCCCAGAAATGCCCTCCCTGGGCCTTCACAATCTCGCGCAGGCTGAAACTGCCCGACATGATCAGCACGCCAACAAGAGAGAGGCCGAGCGAAATCTCGTAGCTCACCATCTGGGCGCTGGCGCGCAGACCGCCCAGCAGGGAATACTTGTTGTTCGATGACCACCCTGCTAGCGCGACGCCGTATACCCCGATCGATGTGACCCCGAGAATCAGCAGCAGTCCCGTATTCACATCGGTGATCTGCAACGGAATGCTGTATCCGCCAATGGTGATCGAGTTGCCGAACGGAATCACCGAGATCGACGTCAGCGCGAAAATGACGGCAATCAGCGGCGCCGCCAGGAACAGCGGCTTATATACGTGCGGCGGCGTCAGGTCTTCCTTGAATAGAAACTTCAGGCCGTCGGCTGCGGGCTGCAACAGGCCAAACGGGCCGACCCGCGTGGGTCCCCAGCGATTCTGCATGTGGCCCACCACCTTGCGCTCCAGCCAGACGGTGTATGCGACTGCGGTGAGTAGCACCACCAGCACGACCGCCGACTTGATCACCGACGCAAGTATGAATAGCCAGATTGGCAACGCCACGCCTTACTTCCTCTCTTACTGAGCTGCGAGCTATGAGCTACGAGCAACAACGAATAGTTTTTTCTCACCGCTCGCAACTCAAAGCTCCCAGCTAGAAATCAGTCCGCCGCGACTTCGGCGGGTTTTACTTCGTGACTCTCCATTACCGAGTTCAACGTGCGCGAATAGCGCCCGAGCGTGCCGGAGGTGAACAGCCCGTCGTGCGCAGGAGAAATCGAATCCGGCTTGTGCGCTGCTCCCGGACCGCTCTTGCGCAGCGATGTGTGCTCGCTGTTGCCCGCCAGAAGATTCACGCGCGAAACGTCATAGCCGGGAACCAGTCGCTGGATTTCGTCGAAAATTGCCATGGGATCAAGCGGGCTCAATTTCGGCTCCAGGCCTTGCATTTCGAGCCAGACGGCATGACGGTCGGCCTCTCCGGACTGGGCTCCGCGCGACTGTCCCATGTCGGCCCGGGTGCCACCACCGAATGGAACCAGTTTGCGAACCTCGAAGCCCATGGCATCGGCGATGCGCACGATCATTTCAAAATCAGCTTTTGTGCCCGAAATCTCGCCGGCCTTCTTTACCAGTTGCACGTCCCCGCAAGTATTGGTCATCGTGCCGGATTTCTCGTAAGCGTTGGCGACGGGTAGCACCACGTCTGCCGTGACCGCGGTCTCGGTCAGGAACATGTCTTGCACGACTACGAAACTCTTCGAGAACGCGAACGGGTCAATGTTCAGCCGTCCAACCGGATTCGAACCGACCACGTAGAACGCCTTCAACTTGCCGCTCTTGCCCGCTTCGATCATCCCGTCAAAGTCGAGCCCCGCGGTTTGTGGGACGCCCCACTCCTGCTGGAGGTCACTGCTTCCTGCAACGGGGTGATAACCGGGCAGCAGGTCGGGATAGAGCCCCATGTCCGCTGCTCCGCGCGAGTTGGCGTAGTCAGCCAGGCAGATAAACTTGGCGCCGGAAATGCCGGAACCGAAGGCGATCAGGCTGGCCAGGTCATTGCCGCGAATTTCCGATCCAAAAATGACGACGAGATTCGATTCGCCGCGCAGCTTGTCGCGAAGCGCAATCCAAGCGTCTGAACTGGTCGACGCGTTCGCAAGGGAGTCTGCAGTTCCGTCATCGCCCGACAAGAAACGAGCCACTTTGCCCTCTGCACCCGCCGGGATCTGCGTGAAGCTTGTGGCCTGGCGGCGTAACTTGATCGGCGCCGAGTTCACCACGTAGAGCCGTGCGCGGTGCAGGCGCACACTGTTACGAATCTGCCAGGCCAGCAGCGGATGCTGCTCAGTCGGATCATTCCCAATCAGCAGAATCGCCGGAGCCGTAAAAACATCCGCCATGCTGGCAGTGGCATCGGGCTTGCCGCAGAGCGCCGCCGAAAGAGCAGGGAAGTCGGCCGTACGATGATGATCGACGTTATTTGTCTTCAACACGACGCGAGCGAACTTCGACAGCAGGTACGCTTCTTCGTTCGTGGTGCGTGTCGATCCGATCACGCCGATCGCCGCCCCGCCATCTTTATCTCGAACTTCGGCGAACTTCTTTCCGACCAACTCAAAGGCTTCTTCCCACGTCGAGGGGGTCAGCTTGCCATTCTTGCGGATCAAGGGCTGCGTCAGGCGCTCTTCGTGATTGGCGAAATCGAAAGCGTAGCGACCCTTGATGCAGAGGAAGTCACCATTGGTTCCGCTCTTATCGCGATTGTCGCCGCGAACGATCTCCATGCCAGTGTCAGACCGCCGCACACCCAGCGTGGTCTTGCAGCCGTCCCCGCAATGCGTGCAGACTGTGCCCACGTGCTTCATTTCCCACGGGCGGGTCTTGTAGCGGTAGGCGCCGGAAGTGAGCGCGCCCACCGGGCAGATGTCGATGCACATGCCGCACTCTTCGCACTCCAGATGATCTTCCTTGTTGGGAGCAATGAGCGAACTCACGCCGCGGTTCTGCACGCCCAGAGCCCAGACATCCATGCCCTCGCCGCAAACTCGCACGCAGCGATAGCAGAGAATGCAGCGCGGCCGGTCGAAGAACACCACGGGAGACCATTGCTGCTCCTCCTTATGGTTCTTTGCCTCCATGAATTTCGATTCGGCGGCGCCGTAGGAGAACGTCATGTCCTGCAATTCGCACTCGCCGCCCGCATCGCAGACCGGGCAGTCCAGCGGATGGTTGCCCAGCAGCATTTCCAGCATCGACTTGCGCGCCTGCTTGATCTCGTCGCTGTCGGTGGTCACGATCATGCCCTCGCCCACAACCGTCGTGCAAGCGGTCTGCAGCTTGGGCATCTTCTCAACTTTCACCAGGCACATGCGGCAAGCGCCCTGCAGCGAAAGATTGGGGTAGTAGCAGAACGAAGGCACTTCGATGCCCACGCTCTTGCAGGCCTCGATGAGCAGAGTGCCCGCGGGAGCCGTGAGTTTCTTGCCGTCGACCGTGAGATTTACGTCAGCCATGAAGTATTTTGCGATTGTGTGATTGAGTTATTCAGCGATTGAAAAAGCTGCGAATATGAGATTTTTCAATCGCTCAATCTCCCGATTGCCCAATGACTTAATTGTTAGTGCGCCATCACAGGAAGCCGTTCCGCCGCGCCTTCTTTTTCGTACGGGCACGGCCTGCCTTCCAGGTGATCTTCGAACTCTTTACGGAACTTTTTCACGAAACCGATCGTTGGCATCGCCGCCGCATCCCCGAGCGGACAGAACGTCCGTCCCAGCATGTTCTCCGCCAGATACTGAATGTTGTCGATGTCTTTCTTCATACCGCCACCCGCGTGAAAACGCACTAGCGTCTTCTTGATCCAGTCGGTGCCCTCGCGGCACGGGATGCACCATCCGCAACTCTCATGCTGGTAGAACTTCATAGTACGGAGGGCGAATTTCACGATGCACTGCGCGTCGTCGATCACCACCACACCGCCCGAACCCAGCATGGACCCAGCCTTCGCGACCGAATCGAAATCCATGGCGACGTCAACTTCATCTGCAGTCAGGCAGGGGCAGGACGCTCCGCCCGGCACGACCGCTTTCAACTTACGCCCGTCAGGAATGCCGCCGCCCACCTCGTAGACCATCTTCTTCAGGTTGTAGCCCATGGGCAGTTCATACACGCCCGGCTTGGCGATGTTGCCGCTCAGGCAAAACAGGCGCGTACCGCCGTTTTTCGGCGTGCCCAGCTTGGCGTACCAGTCCGCACCGCCAAGAATAATGTGCGGGACATTGGCCAGCGTCTCGGCATTGTTGATGACGGTAGGCCCGCCCCAGAGTCCGACCACAGCAGGGAAGGGAGGCCGGATGCGCGGAATGCCGCGCTTGCCTTCCAGAGATTCCATCAGCGCCGATTCTTCGCCGACTTCGTAAGCCCCGGCGCCACCGTGCCAGTAAATATCCAGATCGCGCCCGCTCCCGAAGATGTTCTTGCCGATGAATCCTTTCGCGTAAGCGTCGCGGATCGCCTTCTGCATGATGTTGAGAAGATACCGGTACTCGCCGCGAATATAGATGTAGCCGCTCTTCGCGCCCACGGCCAGCGCGCCGATCATCACGCCCTCGATGACCGAGTGCGGATCGTGCTCGAAAATCAAGCGGTCTTTGCAGGTGCCAGGCTCGCTCTCGTCGCCGTTGCACAACACATACTTGGGCTTGGCCGATTGCTTGGGCACGAACGACCATTTCATTCCGGTGGAGAATCCCGCGCCGCCGCGCCCACGCAGACCGGAATTCTTGACCTCATTAATGATGGCGTCCGGTTCCATGGCGAGCGCCTTCTGCACGGCCTTGTAGCCGTCCAGTTCGAGATAGCGGTCGATATTGGCCGCACCCTGGCCAAAACGCCGGGAGACGACCTTTACCTCGTCGGGATGGGAGACCAAGTCAGCCATGGGGAAATTCAGTAATTGAGTGATTGAGTAATTTGGTAATTGGGAAATTGAAAATCAGACTCCTAACACGGACCAAAGATTTTCAATTATTCAATTACCAAATTTCCCAATTACCCAATCTTTCTTACTGCGTTCCCTTCTTCTGATACTCGTCGAGAATCCTGTCCATCTTCTCCGTGGTCAGGTTCTCGTGAAAGTCGTAATTCACTTGCGCCGCTGGAGCCCAGCTGCACGCCCCGATGCACTCCACTTCTTCCAGCGTGAACAGGCCGTCGGCCGTGGTCTGCTTGTGACCGATGCCCAGCCTTTTCGCGCAGTGATGCAGAATGTCTTCGCCGCCGCGCACCATGCAGCTGATGTTGGTGCAAACCTGCACGTTGAACTTGCCACGCGGCTTGGTGGTCAGCATGGAGTAGTAGCTGATCACGTTGCGCACTTCGAGTTCGGTCAGATCGAGGCGAGACGCAATTTCCACGATGACTTCGTCCGACAGGTAGCCAACCTCGTCCTGCGCGTAGAGCAGCGTCGGGACCAGCGCCGACCGTTTCGTCGGATAGTGCGGCACCATCTCGGCGAAGCGCGTTTCGAACTCGTCTGAAAATCTCATGGTCAGATTAGTGAAAATCAACCCCAGCTTGGTGCAACCGCACGCTCTCATCACGTATGACGTAATAGTCGGGTGAGATTGCATCGAAAGCTGAGCGGTCACTTCCGAACTCCACCACAATCGCTCGCCCCAAAGCTGATTCGCTGGCTCCTTCGCTGCGAAGGCCAGCGATGCTTGGACTTGCCCGCTTGATTTTCAGCTGCTCGGTGGCACTGTTTAGCTGTAGCAGTTCGTCCGAAGTCCAACCGTCGAACGGGCAGTGCAAGGAACTGAAATAGTGGCCTCCATTGCAACGCCAGTAGATCCTTTTCATGTTGTTAATAAACCTCTACCGATCTATTTCCCCCAGCACGATATCGATGCTGCCGATCGCCGCCACTACATCCGCCAGTAGTCGTCCTTCGCACATCGTCGGCAGAGTCTGCAGATTTGCAAAGCACGCCGACCGCATGTGCACGCGGTAGGGCTTGGCCGTTCCGTCACTGACGATGTAGTAGCCCATCTCACCGCGCGGAGACTCGACTGCCTGATACACCTCGCCCGGCGGCACCGCAAATCCTTCGGTGATGATCTTGAAGTGGTAGATGAGCGATTCCATCTGCGTCTTCATCTTTTCGCGGTCGGGCAGCACGATTCCGGGAGCATCGGCCTTGATCGGGCCTTCCGGCATGCCATCCAGCGCCTGCCTCACGATCCCGATCGATTCGCGCAATTCCTGCACGCGGCACATATACCTCGCGAACACGTCGCCTTCCTGCGAGACCGGCACTTTGAACTGGAATTTCTCGTAGCTCGAATACGGCATGTCGCGGCGCAGATCAATGTCCACGCCACTGCCGCGCAAAGTCGGCCCGGTCGCGCCCAGCGCGATGGCATCTTCCGCCGACATCACCGCGACGCCCTTGGTCCGCATCGTCCAGATGGGATTGCCGGTCAGCAGATTTTCGTACTGATCGATCCTCTCGGGAAAGTACCCGGCGAAGTCGCGCACGCGGTCGAAGAATCCCAGTGGTGGTTCCAGCGCGATTCCCCCCACCCGGAAGTAGGAGGTCATCATGCGCTGGCCGCTGACCATCTCGAACATGCGCAGCACTTCTTCGCGCTCGCGGAAACAATATAAAAAGACCGTCAGCGCGCCGATGTCCATGGCGTGCGTGCCCAGCCATACCAAATGCGAATTGATGCGCGTCAGTTCGTTGAGCAGCACGCGCAGCCACTGCGCTTTCGGAGGAATCTCCAGCCCCAGCAATTTCTCCACCGCCAGCACGTAGCAGAGATTGTTGGTCATGGGACAGAGGTAGTCGATGCGGTCGGTGAGCGGCACCACCTGCTGGTAGAACTTGGCTTCGCAGGTCTTTTCAATCCCGGTGTGCAGGAAGCCGATGTCGGGCATCAGGCGCACGACGGTTTCGCCGTCAATTTCCAGCAACACGCGCAGCACCCCGTGGGTCGACGGATGTTGCGGACCCATATTCAGGATCATGGTGCGATCCTGTCCGGGTTCCAGCACTGGCGTGGGGTTCAGGTGGGCCATTTAGCGGTAGCCCTCCACCGGATAATCCTTGCGCAGAGGGTGGCCTTCCCAGTCCTCGGGCATCAGGATGCGGCGTAGATAAGGATGCCCGGTGAAACGAATGCCGAACAGATCGAAAACCTCGCGTTCAAAGTAGTTCGCTCCGGGCCAGACCGAGGTGATCGACTCGACCGCCGGACTGGCACTGTTCAGGCGAACTTTCAGCCGAATGCGCTCTTTGTTGGGAATCGAAAGCAGGTGATAGACGACCTCAAACCGGGGCTCCGCCGGGTACCAATCCACGCAGGTGACGTCGGAAAGGAAGTTGAACGGGCAGGCGGGATCGTCTTTCAGAACAACGCAGGCCTCGCGGATGTAGGCCCGATCGACATAAATCGTCATTTCCTCGCGATCGAACTTCACTCCCGTCACCGCGGCGGCGTTCCAAGCCACCAAGCGGGCCACGGCCGGATGGTTTTTCAGTTGCTCCAGATCGGTAATGGCGGGGGCCAGCGGCATCAGGCTTTCCCCTGTCCGGTCCCGGTCTCGCCCCAGTCCAATACGCCCTTCTTCCATACGTAGAAGAAGCCAACCAGGAAAATCCCGATGTATAACAACATTTCCCCCAAGCCGAATCTGCCCTGGCCGGCGGCCTTGAGGTTGCGCAAAATGACCGCCCAGGGATAGATGAAAACCGCCTCTACATCGAACAGAATGAACAGCATGGCGACCAGGTAGAACTTCACCGAAAAGCGCTGCCGGGAGTCGCCGACCGGGGTCATGCCGCACTCGTAAGGCGAGAGTTTGGCGCGGGTGGGTTTACGCTGCCCAATCAGCCAGGAAAGCGAGACAATCGCAGCCGCGATCCCGCCCGCCATCAGAATGTGGATCAAAAACGGGAGGTAGCGTGCGAAGTAATTGTCGGGCATAGGACGAGGTATATATAATTCGCGCCAAGCGTTGCTTAAACGTTCTAGATTATGGGCTTACACGAACAGTGTCAAGCCAGCAGCCGCGCCATCCTGTGGAAATGGAGAAGAAGATTTTGTAATTGAGTAATCGGGTAGTTCTGTAATTGAAAAATTCAATGCGGCACGGTTGCGGGCTGGCCGTCCAATTACACAATTGCAAAATTGCACAATTACCAAATCGCCCCAATCCCTATGATTTTCGGCTTCAATACCGACGTGAAGCACGGCGACACCATCTACCACGTGCAGAGCGAAGCGCGTGAAAGCGAACTTCTGCTGCAGACCCAGGTCTTCGTGCGTGGCCGCTGCATTGGCAAGAAAGCTACTTCCTACGGCAGCAAAACCAGCGAGGTGAAGCTCGGAGACGCTCAGAAAGAGCAGCAACTCCGCGAGCAACACCGCCTGGTGCTCGACGCGATCCGGGAAGGGAAGCTCGACAATGTTCTGGACCATCCTGAACCGGAGGCCCTGGCCACGGTGAAGGAGTTGGATGTGCAGTGGCTGAACTCCGAGTCGGTTCATGCCGATCGCAATCTGACCATGCAGTTGCGCGTCACCGAGGGAGGCGCGGCGGCGTCCGGGGCGCGCCTGACCTTCCGCTTTGCCCGTCCCGGTGCGGCGCCGTTCTACACCCAGGCAGTGGCCGATTCCGGCGGCGCGGCCGAGATCAAGATTGAAGTCGAAGAAGCCGATTTGCCGGATTCTTCGCTGCTGGTGCAGGCCAACTTCGAAGGGCGGACTGCGACCCGGAAGTTCGCTCTGCGCAAGGCCTAGCCATAATTCAAAGCGACCGACAGTAGCGCCGGCATCCCTTCGACTTCGCTCAGGGCAGGCTTTGCCGGCTGTCCCGAGCGGCTCGGCCTCGGCTCGTTCAGCAAGATCGCTGTCGGAGGATGCCACGGCGGCGCTACAGTGACAGCGATGAACCAGGCTCTGCGAAATGAACCTTCACATCAATGGGGAAGAGCGGGACGTTAGCAGCGATGCTCTGTCCTTTACCCTCGCGGCGCTCATCGAAACTCTCGGCATGAAGTCCGACCGGGTTGCCGTCGAACTCAATCGCGACATCGTGGTGCGCGAGCGCTGGGCTGACACGCCTCTGCACGAAGGCGACCGGCTCGAGATCGTCCACTTCGTCGGCGGCGGGAGCGGCGCCGGCTCTTCCGATGCCGTCAAGAGCCTTCAACCGCAAGGCTCGCTGAGAAAAACAGCAAGCCCGCGAAGAACGATCTGAAAATGACTGATTCCCCTGCGGCCCCCTCCGAAGAATGCCCAGTCCAGAGGGCGTTCTTGGCGATCTCCGCGGATATTCTTCGCGCTTTCAGCGGTTAAGGGCTCTTTCCTTCGCCGTCAACCGGGCCTGGCAGGAACTCTCTTAGTCACCCCTTTTCCACCGATTCTCCCCTTGACCTTCGCCCTACCATGCCTAAAATGTTTGAAACATTCGACTTAAGAATTGTTTCAAACATATCTGGGGGATGATGCAAGATCGGTTCACATCACAAGAGGTGATTGCCTTGACAGGGATCACGCCCCGCCAGCTCCAGTGGTGGGATGAGCGCGGCGTGGTCAAGCCCGAGCGGGAAGGGCATCGCCGCCTCTACTCGATGAATCATCTGACCGAAGTTGCGGTGATCTGCGAATTGCGGCGCAAGGGCTTCTCGCTGCAGGGCGTACGCAAGGTCATGCGCTTCCTCGATCGCGAGGTAGGGAAGGGGCTAGCCGAGATCGTCAGCCGCGGCTCTGACTACCACCTGCTGACCGACGGAACCCATCTGTATCTGGAGACTTCTGCGCGCCAGATCGTCGACATTCTGAAGAATTCGGATCAGCCGATTCTAGGCGTATGCCTGAGTGACGCGGTGCGGCAGGTGCGGGCTGGGGTCATCTCCGGCAAGGCGAATACTTCGGTAACGTCGCCGGATTACCGCCGGCGTGCTAAAAAAGTTTCATAGGGCAGGCGTTTGTGGGTGCATCACCAACTAGGGCGAGGAGCACAGGAGGAAGACATGGTCGGTGAACTGGATCTTCTCAGTGAGTGGATTCCGGAACAGATGCAGCCGGGTACCGTCTTCGTGCTGGAAAATGCCGGGGAGATCGGCGAAAAGGAAGACCCCTACTGGGCCGTGTTGTCCTGTCCCTCGTGCGGCATGCTGGGCCTGATCACGCGCAAACAGATCAACGGCCTGCTACCCGTCATTTGCGGCTCCGAGCAGTGCTCCGCGCAGTTCTTCATCCGCGACGCCGAAGTCGTCGTGCGAAAACCTTTCTAACCGAGCACTCGTAGAGACGCAGCTTGCTACGTCTCTCTACAAGATCCTCAGCATCTGACGAGGAAGCCACTGTCAGAATTCGTCGAGCCGCAGGCCGAAACCTTCCAGGCAACATCTCTACGGCTTTGAGACCGTATTCAACTCCACGGGAACCTGCTCGACAATCTCGATCCCGAACCCTTCCAGTGCAGCCACTTTCTTCGGGCGGTTGGTCAGCAGTCGAATCCGATGCAAATCCAGGTCGGACAGAATCTGCGCGCCGATGCCGATTTCGCGCTGAATTTGCTTCTCGCTTTCGAACAGCGAGGGCAGTTTCCGTCCACGGTGAAAGCTGAGCGCGGTACGATCGCCGACCCGTTCGACGGAGAATCCCTGCGAAGTCTGGTGCAGGTAGATGAGCGCGCCGCGGCCTTCCTGGGAAATGCGGCGCAGCGAGCCTTCCAGCGTGGCGTGACACTCGCAGCCGGTCGCGCCGAATACGTCGCCCATGAGGCAGTGCGCGTGCATGCGGACCAGGACCGGGGTTTCGCTGTGTTCAATGTCGCCGCGAACTAAGGCCACGTGGGATTCGCCGCCGTCGATTTCGCTTTCATAGGCGATCAAGCGGAACTCGCCAAAACGCGTGTCGATCAGGGCCTCGCCCACGCGATGCACGTAGCGCTCATGCTCCATGCGGTAGCGGATCAACTCCGCCACGGTGAGCATCTTCATCTGGTGCTGGCGGCAGAATTCGATCAAGTCGGGGACGCGGGCCATGCTGCCGTCGTCCTTCATGATTTCGCAGATGATTCCCGCCGGGACCATGCCCGCAAGCCGCGCCAGATCGACCGAGGCCTCGGTCTGCCCGGCGCGCACCAGCACTCCGCCTTTGCGGGCGCGCAGAGGGAACATGTGTCCGGGACGAGCTAAATCGGAAGGCTTGGTCGCGGGATCGATCGCCACCTGAATCGTGCGGGCGCGGTCGTGAGCCGAGATGCCAGTCGTGACGCCCTGACGCGCGTCGATCGCCTCACAAAAGGCGGTGCCGAACTGCGAGGTGTTCTCCGACGTCATGGGACCGATGTGCAGGTGCTCGAGGCGCTCCTCGGTCATGGCCAGGCAGACCAGGCCGCGTCCGTACTTGGCCATGAAGTTGATGGCTTCGGGCGTGACTTTTTCGGCGGCGAGGGTGAGGTCGCCTTCGTTCTCGCGGTCTTCGTCGTCGACCACGATAATCATGCGGCCGGCGCGGATTTCCTCAATCGCCTCGGGTACATCGGTGAATGGGTGCTGGGGGCTCATATTGAGGCGATTGTAGCAACAGGGCGGAGTTGGATAGTGGATTGAATTTTTTTTCTGCGGAGCTGGGTAAAATCCTTGCTTTGTTTGGTTTAGGGAGATGGGGTATCAACGACGGGCGGCAAAATATTGAAAATGAATGGGTTGCTGGCAAAATATTGCGAGGTAAGGAGTTAGAGCATTGGTGCAGCGTCGTTTCCGGCCGACCGCTGGAATTAAATTCGGGAGAGGTTGCACGCACGAGGCTAGTATGCGCCTTCTGTATCCTCGGTAAAGGTT
This sequence comes from uncultured Acidobacteriota bacterium, assembly GCA_963709865.1. Classification (GTDB taxonomy): domain Bacteria; phylum Acidobacteriota; class Terriglobia; order Terriglobales; family Acidobacteriaceae; genus Sulfotelmatobacter. The sequence goes on along the minus strand of CAVPXW010000012.1, from coordinate 165,292 downwards.
GTTCGTCACACTGTGGAGCTGTGAAAGGCTGTGGAAAAAGCATACGGGCCGAAAGTTTGCATGCCTGCCCCATTCCACGAAGAACTGAACGCGGTTCCAATCTTCCTCGGCGACGGACAGGAGCGTCCGTCCCACATTTGCTGGTCGCGCTCTGCGCGACGGACAGCCGAGGGCGGCTGTCCCTACATAGATCAGAACATAAGATTATCCGGCCAGTTCGTGTTCGGCGCCGCGGAACAGGGCGCGCATGGCGCGGATTACCCAGCGTGTCAGGAGCACGATGATGACGACGAAGATTGTGGCAAGAGTTCCCGCGACGTAGGGATGGCGCGTGGCCAGCCAGGTGAGCGCGATGGCGACGGCATCTTCTCCCAGACTGAGAGTGATGTTCGAGAACGGTTCGGGCGAAGGGGTCACGGCGGCGCGCGCTGCAGTCTTTCCGCTGTGGGCGATGAAGGCGACGGCTGCGCCCAGCAGCGTCGCCAGCAGTTGGTGCTCGGGAGAAAGTTGGCTGGTCGCACGATAAGCAAGCAGCCCAGCCACGGGGACGCGGATGAACGTGTGCAGCGCATTCCAGAGCAGGTCGAAAACGGGAATCTTGTCGGCGAAGAATTCGACTACGAACAGCGCGATACTGGCGGCAATCACTGGCCAGCCCGCGAGCAGTTGCAGTCCCGGGGGCAGCGGAAGATGGCCGAAGCGGGCTAAGAGGCCGAGGACGGCGACCGTGGCGTAGAGATTCAGGCCGGCGGCGAAGCCGATGGCGACCAGGAGAGAGAAGAGTTCAGCGGGCGGGATTTTGAGGACGTCGAGCATGGATTCAGGGAGCAGCGGGTTCGAGGGGAATGATAGCGCTTCGAAAGGGGGTCGGGCGAAATTTCAGACCGGGTGCGCAGTGGCGTGACTGCCAGGCTTTGCCCGGCCGGACAGCCGATGGCGGCTGTCCCCACATGAGTCAAGAGCAACTTCCGCATGAGTCAAGAACAACTTCTCGCGTGACTTCAAATACAAAGGGTCGCTCCTTGATTGAAGAAGCGACCCTCAAAGTATTGTGATATTTGCGGTTACAGAGTGGACTCAATCTCGAAGCCCCAAGCCTCAAGCAGCGGCTCGGGAATGTACTTGGAGTTTTTGTTGCGGCGCGCCCACTCGCGCAGACGAGTCGACCGCAAGTACTGGTCAGGGCTGAGCTTGTACTCGCGCACGACCTGTTCAAATTCGGTGATAGTGGGGGTGATGGGCCCGATCGGCTCAGGCTTACCCCAGTTCGGATTTCCGCGTCGCTTGGCCATGAAAAATGCCTTTCCACTGAAGGGGATGAAACTACAAAACTCGTGTAACTATATGATTCTCCGTGTCGTCTTCGGGATGCAAACTGGAGCGCAGAATCGCTGTAGACAAAGCTAGGACCTAAGACTGATCCGCACCCAAAGCTAATCGGAGACTCAACATATTACGGTCAATTTGCCCGGAAGTCAACGGAAATTTCCTCCCGGAACCTCGAATGGATTTCGCTCAAGCGCATGTAAATAGGGTAGTTAAGGTCCTCTTGGGAAGGGTCGGCGCGCCTGTTTCTGGCGTGTTCTCACGGTTCCCATCGGCGGGTTGAGCCTGCAAGGACTTGCAGATTACGGTCGTAACCAGTGCTGGCAGGAGAGTCGTTGCTCCTGTCCGTCGATGGACATAAAGTGCAGACAGGGAGTCCTGTTAATGCGGTCCCCAGGCTGCGTCTGGTGTCCGCGCGAAAGCACAGCCCGACCCCTCGGCTCCCAGAGTTCACTGCTTAGGATTAGGCGCGGCCATGAGCCTGAAATCGTTGGTGCTGTGTTCGGACGAAAAGATCGTACGAGTATTGCGCCGCGTGCTGGGCGATCTGGACATCGCCGTGGAGTTGTGCGCCGATTCCGACAGCGCTTTGCGCAAGCTGACCCGCCAGCGCTTTGAAGCCATCATCGTCGACATTATTGACGACGGCGCCTCCGATGTGCTGCGCAGCGCCCGCAACGCTCCCTGCAACAAGCAGGCGGTTGCGGTTGCGATCGTCGAACCCATCATCGGCCTGAAGGCCGTGTTCAACATCGGAGCGCATTTCGTGCTGTATAAGCCGGTGTCGATCGAGCGGGCCAAGACGAGTTTCCGAGCCGCCCGGGCGCTGATGAAGAGCGAGCGCCGCCGCAACGCGCGCGTCGCGGTGCAACTTCCCGTGGTCATGAGAAATCTGGCCGGGGGCACCAACATGAAGGTGACCACCATCGACCTGAGCGAAGGCGGCATGGCGGTCAGCGTTCCTGAGGGCCGCCGTCCTACCGGGCACTGGCGGGCCGTGTTCTCCTTGCCCGGGACGCAGACTTCTCTCGAACTTCCCGCCGAGTTTGCCTGGGAAGGTTCGGGCGAACAAGCGGGTCTGCGCTTCCAGCAGATCTCGCCGGAAGCCACGCGCCAGTTGCGCGATTGGCTCAAGCAGAATTCTCCCGAAGCCGAGCAGGACGATCCGCCCATTCGTTGCCAGCTGACCGATCTGAGTGTCGGCGGATGCTATCTGGAAATCTCGTCGCCCTTTCCCGCTTCGAGCCGCGTGGCCCTGTCCATGCGCGCCGCCGGGGTCGAGGTCAGAGCCCAGGGCGTGGTGCGGATCATGCATCCGGACAAGGGTATGGGCGTCGAATTCACGCAAGCGACGCCGGAGCATCGCGCGTCCGTGGAAAAATTTCTGGCAGTGCTCAACGAAAATCGCACCCTGTTGCCCGAGTTGCTGGTCGAACCGGAAGGACTGGAAACAGATCTCAGGTCCGCCCTACCACTGTCCTCTGACGCGGACGATCCATTACTGCAGTTGTTCCGAGGCGATTCCCTCACGGCAGAAGAGTTCCACCAAGAACTGCGCAAGCAGCGAGCCGTGCCACCCGCGGTCACGGGCAGTGCCGCGTCGGCCGCGGGCGCCTAGGCCTGCCGAGTCTCTACCTATTGGACCTCGCGTTCATCGCGCGTCGTGACTGATTTCCTCAGGAGGCACCTTTGTTCCTCTTACCCAGTTCGTCCAAAGCGGACTTGAATCCGGTCGCGAGCTTGTCGGCGGACCCTCGGCCCCAATAGTGAAGGAAAATGATGACCGGCCGTGAATTGATCATGTGGTGGTGAATGGCGACAACATCTAGCCCGTGGGCCCGCAGTGCCTTAAGCACGGGCTGCACCTCCGATTCCAGCATTGCGATGTCGCCGGCCACCGCCGCGTCTTCATTGCTTCCAACAAAGGCAGCCCAAGTGTTCAATCCCATGCGCGAATTGATGCTGGCGCCCATCTCCTTCACATCGAGATCATCTCGCCCAACCGTGATTTTGTAGACCGGGCCACTGGTGTCCCCGGAATGGCCGACGATCTTGGCGATCTTCTCCGTATCCAGCGTGCTTTCCTTTGGCGCGGGGCTCGAAGCCTGGCCGCTCTCAACCGGTCTATGTTGGCCCATCAGATCGATCGCGGGTTGGATTTGCTTAGCGAGATCGAGGGCCTTCCCGTGACCGTGGATGTGCATGAAAAACACACGAGGTTCATCCCAGAAGAAATGATTGTGCAGAGCGGTTATTTCCAGTCCGTGATCAAGCAAGGCCGACATCACCGGATTGACCTCGTCCTGTGTGAGAACCAAATCCCCCATGAGAACATCCTCTCCCCCGTCGCCCTTCGTCATCGCGAACCAACCGCCAAAACCGAACGGAGTTGGCACCGAATAGTCTGCAATCTTCATGTGCAGATCATTGCGGGGAATATTTACCTTCAGTACGTTCGCCTTGTAGTCTCCTTGCTTACCGACAATCTTCAGGACCTGCTGATAGTCGCTCGGGACTTCCTGGGCTTCTGAAAATTGTCCGAACACGGCGATAAAGATCGCGGACAACAGAGTAAGAATTCCTTTGCGTTTCTTGACTGCGGTCATTGTGCCTCCTTCTTTATCGAAAATCAGCGACTAGTCTTGGTCGAAGTGGTTCACCTTTTCAGTGCGCCTGGTACACACGAATTTCAGCACGCTGGTCATTCTGGGCGGGGACGGCAACGAACAGCTTTCCCCACTCTGGAACAAAAAGACCGGTCTGGGAGCGCGATGGAGTCGGGTAGCGCGCGATCCGCTCATAGTGGTCGGCATCTTTTTGCTCAAAAACTTCGAGGTATCCTTCGCTTGTGAGCACGTACACGCGGCGACGGTCCGAATCGTAGAAAAGGTCGTCCGTCTTGCCAGCGATTTCGCCGGCTGCGACTTGTTTACCGGCAGCGGTATCAAAGACTAGCAATTGCGGGGGCTTCCATACCCCAATGAACAGGCGATGATGTGCTTCGTCCAGCGCCATGGGGAAATTGTTTTCCGCAGATACCGGCCAGCGCGCCAGTACGGAATGTCTAGCGCCGTCGATCACCTCGATTTCATTCTTCTCGGGTACATTCACAAACAGACGCGACCCCGATGGTTCCAGCTGAAACGACTCGGGATGAGCATCGATGACGACATCTCCTGTTTTTCTTCCATTCGGGTCGATGAATCCGAGCCCTCCGGTCCCGGTTTCGCGTTTTCTCAATTGCTTTGCACCCGCGTAGCCAACGATGACACCCTTGCTGCGCGGGTCATACCGAATGTTGTCGGCGTCATCAGGGAACTTCACTGTTGCAAGGGCTTGAAAAGAGGTCGCATCCAACACCTTCGTGACGCCATCCAAGCCACAGGCAACGAACAAATGGTTCGTTGCGGGATCATAGAAGACACCCTGCGGCTCGGCGAGGTCGGCGATGGTGTGAACCCGCTGCCCTGATTTGAGATCGATGACTTCGAGAGTATGGTTTTCGACCGCGGCTACGAAGAGTCTCTGGCCCTTGACGTCGACACTGAAGTGATCGATACGGCCCTTTACATCTGACAGTGGGATGTGGACATCGAGCGACAGTACCTCGGAGTTTTGCCCGATCGCAACGTTAAGCGAGGCCACCATGACTACAAAGAGACGTGCGATCGCACGCGATGCCGACGCACGTCGTTTGCGCGCCTGATGCTTCAGAGGATTCTCCCTGTTGCGGCCATGTTGATCCCTGGTTCCTCTGCAAGCTGTGCTAAACAGCATGCCAGATAAACCTGAAAGCCCTCTGTAAGTCCCTGCGGCAAGGCCGCTTCTGCTTCAACCGGTACCTAAGCAGAAAAGGGAGAACGCGCGATTCGCAGCGCCATTATTTATCCGCGTTTTGCTGAATCGCAACGGTAGTGCCAGGCCGAAGTTCATCCGTTCCGCGAACTGCCACCATATCACCTTGGTGTAGATCGCCGAAGACTTCGATCATTTTGTCCACGGTTGCTCCAGTCTTGACGTCAACCCACTCTGACTTCCCATCGCGAATACGGACGACAAACACTCGTTCAAGCGTGTTGGCAACCGACGAGGTTGGAACAAACAGCGTGGGATAGGATCGCCGCACGGGCCACAAGACGTCAGAAAAAGTGCCGGGCGAGAGCTCTCCCTTTGCGTTTGCGGCCTCCAATTCGACTGGCATGGTGCGAGTTTTTTCGTCCAAGGAATGGGCAATGCGGGCGATTGTTCCGTTGAAGGTTCGGCCAGGAAAAGCAGGGACGGTGAAATCAACCTTGGTTCCTTCCGGTACACCAGCAGCGTACTTGTCAGGAACTGGAACCACCACTCGCAAGCGGGACAATGTCTCGATACGCACCATCGGAACAGCGTTTCCAGGAGCTCCAGCGGGTCCGACGAGTGCTCCAGGATGCACGTTTCGCTCGGTCACGACCCCGTCAAAGGGTGCTTTCACCTGCAAATACGCCTCCATTTGGGCTATCGCTTGAAGCGCTTGCTGGACGGCCTTGACATTATCCTGCTGGGCCTTCAACTGAGCTCGATCCCCGTCCAAAATCTTTTGTGCGACGAACAAGTCGTTTCCTGCCACCACTCCGGGAGTCGCGGCCGCGGCCTTGAGATGCTCGTAAGTACCCTCATCGGATGCGACCTTTGCTTCCGCTGCAGCTCGCTGGGCTTGAGCCGCTTGAAGTTTCGATTGCGCTTCAGAACGCTGTGCGACCAGTTCCGGAGCCTCCAGTTGAGCAATGAGTTCGCCTGTTTTGACAGGCGAGCCCCTATCTACCGCAATGGATTTTACGAAGCCGGTCACCTTGGGGAAAATCGCCACCACTTCGTATGGTTCAATTTCCCCAGGCAAGTGAACTGTGATCGCGAGCGTCTGCGCGACCACCTTGGTAGCTTGAACTTTTGCCGCCGGGTCAGAGGGCACGGCTTTCGCGGAAGACGAGTCTTGCTTTCCGCAGGAGATCAAGAGCCAGAGACTGGCGCTAAGCGCAATGACCTTCGCCGGCTTCATTGTCCACCTCCGCTCTGGCTCTCGCCCGAGTCTGCCCGAGCAGCATAGCGGCTGTCTGGGTCCCCGGGATCAAGCGAAGGTGAATCGGTGCCCGCCCGCTCCTGAACTAAGGAAAACACGGAGGGCAGGATCAGCAGACTTGTGACGGTCGCGGCCAACAATCCTCCTATTACCGCCCGTCCGAGCGGCGCGCTCTGCTCTGCGCCGGATCCCAAGGCGACTGCCATGGGAACCATGCCGACGATCATTGCCATGCTGGTCATCAAGATCGGGCGCATACGGCTCTGGGCACCATGGACGGCGGCTTCGATTGCAGGAAGGCCTCCACGACGGGATTGCTCCGCGAACGTAACCAGAAGGATTGCATTGGCGACAGCGACTCCAATGGCCATGATCGCTCCCATAAAGGATTGGATGTTCAACGTCGTGCCGGTAATCAGAAGCATGATAATTACACCGGAGATTACGGCGGGAATGGTTGAAAGCACAACCAGCGACAGGCGCAGCGATTGGAAGAACGCCGAGAGCAGAAGAAAAATGACCAGAATGGCGAGCGCCAGTCCAATGGCAAGATTTGTGAGTGTTTCACGCATCGGGGCGATTTGGCCCCGAACTCGCACCGTCACTCCGCGTGGTGGGGGTCCAACTTGTTCGATCGCCTTGTCCACTCGGCGTGCGACCCGGCCCAGGTCTTCGCCCACCACGTTGGCGGAGATGGTGATCATTCTTTGACCATTCACCCGGTCATACTCCCCAACCGTGGTGCTGTTTCGAATCTGGGCGACGTCTCCAACCAGCGGATGGAGGGCGTCAGTTCGAGTGATCGGGACGTTTGCAATGTCCTGAATCGATGCCACCTGCGATTGTGGTAATTCGACCTGCACCTGGTATGCGATTCCAGATCGTGGATCGGCCCAGTAGTTGGGGGTGACGAAACGGCTGGAGGAGGTCGCCGCTACCACCGACCGCCCGACCTGCTCAACGCTTACACCCAGTTGGCCGGCGAGTTCCCGATTTACGTTCACTTCTATGCTCGGATAATCGAGAGGCTGCTCGAACTGAAGATCGCGCAAGACTGGGATCTTACGGAGTCCGGCGAGTAGTTTCTCGGCATACCCCCGATCATCCTGCAGATTCGGCCCATGGACCGCGACTTCGACCGGAGTGGGAGCGCCGAAGTTCATCGTCTGGCTTACGATATCGCCGGCTTCGAAGGAGAATTCGCTTCCTGGGAACATGCCGGGCAAGCTTTTCGCGGAGCCGTTCCTCGAGATTCGCGACGGAGATTTGTGCGTCGGGTTCGAGTGCGACTCGCAATACGGCCTCATGAGGGCCGCTTGTCCACAGGAAAATGGTATTGATCGGATACGCCGGAGGTTGAGTCCCCACGTAGCCGAGTGTCACAGCAACATTGTTGGCGCCTGCAACTTTGTTAATTTCATCAAGAACGCGAAGGGCCATGACCTCCGTTGCGCCGACTCTGGTGCCAATCGGTGCGCGAAGTCGGAGCTGAAACTGTCCAGCATTGACCCTGGGAAAGATCTCGCGTCCCAGGAGCGGTCCCAGCAAAAGAATCACGGCGAAGGTGATGCCTAAATACACCGCCAATGCGACCTTGCGGTGTCCCATCAGTTTCATGAGAACTTGGCCGAGCCGGTTACGCCACTCAGTCATGTGCGACTTGCCCTCGGATGCTGGATGAGCAGCCTCACGAAGAATCCACGCTGACATGACAGGGACGAGGGAACTGGAAAGGAAGTAGGATGCGGCCATCGCGAATCCCACCGAGAGGGACAGCGGAACAAACAAGCTTCTCGCGATGCCGGTCATGAAGAATGACGGAACGAAGACCGAAAGAACGCAAAGCATCGCGAGCAACCGTGGCATCACAACTTCGCGACTCGCATCCAGAACTGCCCTAGCATGCGGAACGCCCTGGCCCAGATGAGTATGAATATTCTCGATGGCGACAGTTGCTTCATCGACCAAAATTCCCACGGCGAGCGCCAACCCGCCAAGGGTCATCGTGTTGATGGTCTGGCCTGCTCCCCACAGCGCCACAACAGCGGTCAGCAAGGCAAACGGAATTGTGGTCACGACAATCGCAGAACTGCGCAAATCTCTCAGGAAGAGCAGGACCATAAGTCCGGTCAGCACGGCCCCAAGAATGCCTTCGCGCACCAGAGACGACAGGGCATTCTTTACGTATGTCGATTGATCAAATTCGTAACTGATTTTGATGTCATCCGGAATAAGCGATCGAAAACGTGCCATGCTGCTCTTCACCTCGCTCACAACGGCCAGCGTGGAAGCATCAGCGCGTTTGGTTACGGAGAGATAAACAGCACGGCGACCGTTGACCAGCGCGTATCCGGTCAGAACGTCGCTCGAGTCCGAAATCTTCCCCAGATCGTGCAGAAAGACGGTTGGCCCGGAGCCTACACGAATCGGCAAATCGCTGAGATCCTGAATGTTCGTGACGACCGAGTTGATGGGCACCATCGGCTGCAAGTCTCCAACCCGAATGTTGCCCGCAGGCATGATGACGTTGCCCGCACTTACCGCCTTCACTACTTCTTCCGGGGACATGTGGTAGGCTCGCAGCCGGTCGGGATCCACCGTAATCACGATCGTGCGTTGGTTACCTCCAAACGGCGGCGGGGCTGAAACACCAGGAAGTGTCGCAAACAAGGGGCGGACGCGGTTCAAAGCGAGATCCTGAATCTCTCCCAGACCTCGTGTCTGACTGGAAAACACGAGGAAGCCGACCGGTACACTGCCGGCGTCGAACCGCATCACAAACGGGGGCACGGTTCCTGCAGGCATGAATGCGCGTGCCCGATCCACATACGAGATTGTCTGAGCCAAGGCCTGGCTCATGTCTGTGCCCGGATGAAAGGTGAGTTTGAGGAGTCCAACGTTCTGGATTGATTTCGATTCGACGCTCTCAATGCCCGTGATATAGAGGAAGTGATACTCGTAGTAGTAGACGAGGTAGCCTTCCATCTGCGCGGGCGACATACCCCCGTAAGGTTGCGCGACGTAGATGACCGGAAGGTTCAAATTCGGAAAGATGTCGACTGGCATCCGCAACAAAGCCAGCACGGATAGCAGGCCAACCGAAATCACCGCGACCAGCACGGTCAGGGGACGCCGAAGAGCTATGCGAATCAGCCACATCTCACTGGCCTCCTGCCGCAGGCTTGCGTGCTAGTTCGAGGAAGGGCTGAAGGTCTCCTTGAGCCAGTGCTTCGCCGAGCAGGGCTCGCCAAACCGTGAGGCGGGCAAGATTATCTTCAATTTCGGCTTGCAACAAAAGTCGTTGGGCTTCCGCCACCTCGACGATTGGTGCGAGCGCAGACTGATAGCGGGCACTCGCCTGCCTCTCTCCCAGTCGTGCGGCCTCCAGTTCGACCGGTGTGTTTTGACTGATCAACACTGCACTCTCATAGGCAGCCTTCGCCCGTTCAGCCTGTGCAGTCAGATTTTGCAGAGTCTTTGTGTAATCCGCCTGCTGGGCACGTTCATTGGACTGTTCAATCTGTTTCTTGAAATGGACTGCGGGGAAATCGAGAACGGAAAACGTCGCTGTCAGGCCAACCGCCCAGTTGTGCCGCATCAGGTCGAGTCCATCCGTTCCGGTTCCGAACGTGCCGTCGGGGTTAGCCCCACTTCCGCGACCCGAAAAAGAACCCTGAAGATTAAAGCGCGGATAGTAGGATCTGCTCAACACTTTCTCTCTGGCTTTGATTTCAAACAGAGTCGAGTTTGCGACCAGTGCCGCAGGATGATCTGCAAGCGTTGCCGGTGAAGGATAGCGCGTTGGAGACGTGGTTAAGAGAGAATCGGCATTGATCGCAACTTTGGTGCCTGGAATCCCCAACAATTCTGCGAACGTCGCTTCGCCCTCTCGTGCAACTTCCTGGGATCGAATCAGTTGAATCCTGGCCGCCGCCAGTTCTGCGTCGGCACGGGAGGCATCGGCGCCGGGCCGCAACTCTTCTTGGACCAGCGCATGCACCGAGGTGGCGAGCACTTGCCTTCGGTCGACGTCCGCCTCTGCAACCTTGACTTGCTGTTGTGCCGCTGCAAGCCGCAGATAGGCATCACCCACAGCGCCTGCCACATCCAGCTTCGTCAACGAAAGTTCCGCGTTGGCGCGGCCTTCTGCCGCCTTCGCCACATCCACATTCGCCCCTCGATAGCCAAAGTCAAATGGCTCCCACGACAGCAATACACCGGCTGCACTCCCCCAAACACCGCGGTCAGAAGTGGCCGATAGCACTGGACCAGAAATGGGAGGTACCACCGACTGAGGCAGCAGGAGGCCAAAGATGTTGTTTCTGGTTGCGCGATTGGATTGCCAGAGGAGATCCGTGCGCGGCAAATAGGCGGTGCGCGAAAGGCTCACGCCTTCCTTGGAGGCGAGCGCCCGCTCCATCGATGCTCGGACGGCTGGATAGTTGGCGAGAGCAAAATCGACCGCTTGGTCCAGAGTCAACGGACTCTCGGGTGGGTTGACCGAATGTTGGGCCAAGCTGGCCGGTTGACTGAGCAGAACAAAGCCCAGCCAAACAAGACTAACGAGAGTCATTCGTAGCAAGAGTCTCAATTCCTTCACCTCACCAGCGGATGCTAGAGCCTGTTAAATGCCGCTCAACCGAGCACAGTACATGACACCCTTTAGGGGAGCATGGCACAGCAACCTGAATGTCGCGTGTAAGCCCATCAGCGCGGGAATGAGAAGAATCCTAGCTGAGAAGGCTTAGCGTCGAAGCACGGGCAAACGGACAAGAAAAAGAGATCCTCTACTCGGAGCGCTTGGAACTTCGAGGTGTCCGCTATTTCCCGGTCACGGCCTCATAAACGACCATACGAGCTACGGGTCTTCCGTTCTCCTCTTCTTTTGAAGGTGGAGATCCCCTGTTAGATCACGCTCCACATCGTAGCGGAAGAAGGTGAATGTTGTCTGAATGGGAGGTAAAGGCCTCAGGCGAAGCCAGATCAGTAGCGTAGAAGGCCCATCAAAGCAAGTTCCCGGAGATTACGCTGTGAATGCCGTTGATAGAGGAATCTCAGGTGGCATCACGTTGGCCATCTCAATCTGTGGAAAACAGCAAATATTTACACAATAGCTTTCCCACTCTCACATTTACTTAAGAGCTATGCCATTCATTATCAATATTTTTTTTGGCGGACGCAGTGGACTTAGAAGTCGAAAGATGTGCTCTACTATTAGACATAGCCGAGTATGCTGCGCGCGGGCGTGGCGGAATGGCATACGCAGCGGACTTAAGGAAAACTTGAGTGCTCGCCTGGGAAACCGGCGATGCAGAACTGCTCAAATTCGGGGAAACCTCAAATGGCAATCCCGAGCCAAGCCCGGAGAGACACCGGTGCCGGGAAGGTGTAGAGACTAGACGGGCAGCACCTAAGCTCCGGACCTTCCGGAGGAGGGTGAAGGGATAGTCCAGACCGCAAACCTGACGTGAGCCCTCCAAAGGCCTCACATCCGGGCGGCGAAAGCCGTGGACGGCATGAAAATCCGCAGGGCTTAAACGGCCCATGAGGGTTCAAGTCCCTCCGCCCGCACCAACTGCCCTTCGGGCAGCGACTCAAAAATCCGCCGACCTTCGGGTCTTGGGGGCTCGATTCTCCCTCCCGGCACCATGTGGCCACAGGCACCTCGAATTGCCTACTCCGACGATTGCCATAGTCTAATGCTGGCCGCCTTGATCGAGAACTTTTCTCGGAGTTCTTCACGAGTGCCGAATGCTGCCCCTGCCCGTGATCTGATGGCTTCCCGTTAGGTTCATCTGTTCCGCAAATTGCAAGACTGCGCTGCAGGTGCTCGGAGCGACCCGCACATCGCCGCTGATATTTTCGGCGCGTTCGTCGGGCGGGAAGTTTGGGACTGGATCGTGGAGTGCTGTGCTTTGGCCCAAGACCTTAGTGCGCCGGTCCGCAGCCAGACTGTCAGAGTTCGGCGCGCCGCGTGCGATTCATGGTTGTTGGCACGCCTCTCCACTTCCTATTTCTGAAGGAGTTCTAATGTCGCACGCGCTGAACAACGTCCCCTTGTCGATCGTCCCTAAATCTTCCCGCCTGATTTACCGGCACTCTTCCTTAGTTGCGTGGCTGGTGTTGATCTTGGCCTTACCGATGTGGGGCATTCCTTCGACTCGGTTTAACGGCGTAGCGGCAACGCTGCCCACGGGAAGCACTACCCTCAGCCTGCCCTCTGATATGACAGTGGATACCGCAGGCAACATCTACATCGCGGATACGGGCAACAGTCGAATCGTGAAGGTGACTCCGCAAGGCAGCGCATCCGTGCTCACGATCACCGGTTTAAGCCCGGCGCTGAGTTCCCCGACGGGCATGACGGTGGACGGCTCGGGCACACTCTACATTGCGGACTCGGGCAACAACCGGATCGTAACGGTCACGGCGTCGGGAAGCGGGTCGGCAGTGAGCACCGGGAGCGTGACACTGAGCTCTCCGCAGGGCATTGCTCTCGACCAATCGAGCAACCTCTTCATAGCTGACACAGGCAACAATCGGATTGTGGAGGTGACCGCGGCAGGAGCGGCCTCCGTCTTCGCAGTTACCGGTTTGGGGACAGCTCTCAATACTCCAACCGGCCTGGCAGTGGACGTGACGGGCAACCTCTACATCGCCGATTCCGTGAATAACCGTATCGTCACCGTGGCCGCGGGAGGAACGGCGGGCCTGGCGCTAAGCATCACCGGCTTGTCGACGGCTTTGGACACTCCCAGGGGCGTGGCGGTGGACGGACTGGGAAACATCTATATTGCAGACACGAACAACCATCGCATCGTTGCGGTCGCACCTGGTGGCGCGGGCTCGCCGCTGAGCACAGGTAGCGTGACGCTCAATCTCCCCAAAGGTGTGGCGGTGGACATTTCCGGGATCATCTATATCGCCGATACCAGCAACAACCAAACTGTGACGGTGGCGGCATCGGCCGTCGGATTTGGTCACCTGCAGCTCGGAACATCTTCGGGTACAACTCAGACGCTGCCGTTTACCGTGAACCTTTCCACGACGTTAGGTTCCGTTAAGGCGTTTGCCCTGGGCACTGAGAACCTTGACTTCACCGTCGGCGGCGGTACCACCTGCACCACGGGGACAACCAACACAACCTGCACAGTGGATGTCCAGTTTCTTCCCCTGGCTCCCGGTCTGCGCAGAGGCGCGGTCGTGCTTTATGACAACTCGGACCCCGAGAGCCCGGTGGTTGCCGTTCCCTTGTACGGGTTCGGAGACGCGCCCGTAGCGGCGTTGTCTCCGAATACTGGAACCGTGATCAACACGGGCGGCCTGGCAACATCCAGTCCATATCAAATCGCTTTGGATGGCGCGGGAAGCATTTATGTCGCGGACTATGCCGGCCCGAACGTAACCAAGATCCCGGCTGGCGGCGGTAGCGCCTCGGTGGTGAGTTTTGGAACTCCAGGAGGTACAGCGACGCGGAGCATCACGGGAGTAGCTCTCGATGGAGCCGGCAATCTCTTCGTCGGCGATCATCAGAATAATCGAATCCTGGTGGTGACGCCGGGAGGCGTGGTTTCGGTCCTGAGCATCAGCGGGCTTAGCCCATCGCTGGGTTTCCCCACGGCGCTCGCTTTCGATGCAGCTGGCAATCTTTATATTGCGGACTTCACCACTGGCCGGGTTATCCGGGTTTCTTCCCTGGTGGTGGGATCGACTTCGACGGGCAGTGGAACGGTGATGGGCACCGGCACCTACAGTTTCACGGGCAGTACACTCACGGGTCTGGCGGTGGATCCACAGGGAACCGTCTACACGGCCGCCCGGACCGAAAACAGCAGCAGCATCATCAAGGTCACGGCGGCGGGCGTAGCGTCCGTACTGGCGATTCCGGGCATAACCCCCGCGATCAGCAATCCTCAGGGTGTGGGCGCGGATGCGATGGGCAATATCTACGTGGTGGACACCGGCCACAGTCGCATCATCAAAATAACGACTGCGGGCGTGGCATCTGTTTTGAGCCTAAGCGGATTGACGGCTCCGACCAGTCTGAGCAGCCTCCTGTTTGGGGTGACCGTGGATGCTTCGGGAAACCTCTACATTCCGGATTGGGGGAATAACCGCCTTGTGTTCGTAAACGTCTCAGGAGCGCCGCTGACCTTTGCGAGCACCAAGCAAGGCTTCACCAGTACCGACAGTCCGAAGACGGCGACGGTCACAAACCTGGGCAATCAGCCGTTGGTCTTCGCCGCCGATCCAGGGTTCACGGCAGATTTCTCCCAGCCAACCGGATCCACCAACCAATGCCTCTCCGGCACTTCGCTGACCTCCGGTACGGTCTGCAACGTCTCCGTGCAGTTCACGCCGCAATCAGTCGGCAGTCTGAGCGCCGGTATTACGCTAACCAACAATACGCTGAACGTTGCCAGCAGCACCGAGCAGGTCTCGGTCAGCGGCACCGGTCTCACATCTGGGGACACCACTGGGGTAGAGGTTGGCAGCAGCGCCGCGACCGTCAACCTCGGGCAATCGTTCACGATCACCGCTACGGTGACCGATACCACGGCGGGGCATACCTCGACCGTACCGACGGGCGAAGTGACCTTCACTGACAGCGTAGGTTCCACGGCAGGGTCGCTCAACGGCGGGACTGGTGTGACTCTCAGCAGCGGCGTAGCCACGCTGGCTGGGGTTACGCTCAATGTCCCGGGTTCTCACACTATTACCGCGAACTATACTGGAGTGAGTGGTTCATTCCTGGCCAGCAGCAACACAGGATCGGTCTACGTGAGGGCAGTTCCCACCGTCGGGCTCGCCGCTTCGTCGAATCCCGCGTTGCGGTCGGACGCTGTTACCTTTACGGCAACGGTCTCCTCGGGAACGGGTACGCCCACTGGTTCGGTCGATTTTTATGACGGCGCGACATTGCTGGGTTCGGGCACGCTGGCTTCGGGCACCGCGAGCTACGCGACGTCGAGTCTGACGGTCGGCACCCATGCGGTGACGGGGGCGTACGGCGGAGACGCGCAGTTCTCGGCCGTGACCAGTTCCGCGGTCTCGCAAGTGGTCTCCGACTTCACCATTGCGGTCGCGGCCGGTGGCAGTTCGTCGGCCACGGTGGCGGCGGGTGGAACGGCCACCTATTCTTTGACGATCAGCCCATCGGCGGGAACGACTTTCCCGGCGGCGGCAACGCTGACCGCGACGGGCGCTCCGACGGGGTCGGTGGTAACCATCACACCGTTGACGCTGGCGGCGGGCGCTGGAGCAACCAATGTCACGGTGGCGATCCAGGTGCCGGCGCAAGTGGCGGCGATCGGTTGGCCAGCCAGGATGGGACCCGCCCTGGCGCCGATTATGGCGAGCATGTTGCTGTTGCCGTGGGGAGGAAGAATCCGCCGGCGCTTGGGTGGTCGCGGGCGCATGACGTCCGGCTTGCTTCTGTCCATCCTGCTGGCGGGCACCCTGTTGGGCTGCGGAGGTACCAGCCAGGTTCCCGCACGACAACCGAAGGGCTTTACCGTCACGCTGACGGCGACCTCGGGGACAGTAACGGCCTCAACCACGCTGCACCTGACGGTGCAATAAGGAGACGTGGGCTCAACGTCGCCGGCGATGGCAATTCGTGGAAGGGCGGGCCTGGGCCCGCCCTTCCACGATCACTTTTGTTAGCCGAAAGAAAAAGAGTGGCAGCGCGGCGGGAGCCGCAATGCCACTCTTTCCATGAATCAGCTCGCGTCGAACCGCTTACGCTCCCGCACCCGCTGCTCTCACCCGAGTTTCCGGGCGAGGAGTTTCGGCCATCCGTCCAAAGTACAACCGGTAAGAGCGGTGGATGCCGTACATGACCGGGAAAACCGCAAGCGCCAGTCCCCAGCCCAGATGAGAGCTGAGGGTCTGGACCATGGTGGTGACTCCGGCGCTGACCACGTAATACGGGAACGAGAGATGCGCCAGGCTCCACCAGATCTGCCCAGCCGCTTTGCCCTCGCTCACCGCCACAATCGCGGCGACCGGAGCAGTCTGCCCCAGGAACAAGGTTGCTGTTGCCAGCGCCAATCCCAAGGTGCTGGAACTCCACTGCATGCCACGCAGCCAGTCGGCATGGAACATCAGGCTGGCCAGGCAACTGGCAAACGCCATCATGCTGACGTTGAAAGCCATTTGCTGCGGGTTGAACTTCGCGTCCTTGCGCGGCCAGCATTGCACCGCGGTTGAAATGCAGGTGATAGCGACCGCTTCGGCAGCGCTCAGATTCACGACGGCCGTGAGCAGGAATGGCAGATTGACCGACATGTTGCCGTTAATTCCGGGCAGCTTAACTTTCATCCGCGACGTAACCGCTGCCAGCACCAGAACTGCCAGGGCAAAGTAGGTGTGCCGCGCGTGGCTCACGAAGGTTGCATATCCGGCGGTGCCCAATGCTGCCAGCATCATGGCGCCGATGAAGGTCTTAATTCGCCGTGTGTTGTTCATGATCTCGTCTCCTTTCCTTGAAGTTCACACGGCTCACTATTGCTCATCATCTCCGGCATCGGAGAAGGCGCTGTTCGCACTCAGCTGCGACGCCCCCCACACCACGCTGGTAGCAGAGGTGCCGGTACTCGCTCCCCAGACCACGCTGAAGGCGCTGGAGGTGCTGTCGCTCCAAGGCATCGAACTGCCCCAGACCACCGACGAACCCCAGACGACCGAGGTACCCCAAACCACCGAGGTGCCCCAGACCACTGAAGTGCCCCAGACCACGGAGCCCGGCAGGATCGTCGCGTTCCCGTTCACGATCGTTACCGTTCCAGTCGTTGAGTTGTAGACTGCCGAAGGCGACAAAGCGGAACCGGACGTGGCCGGAGCCAGATCCGTGTTCGCCAGAGCTGCCTGCACGTCCAGATATCCCGACCCGATCGAGAACAGATCATAGAACTCGGTAAAGTTCTGGAAAAGATGCGGAACCCACGCGACGGTAGTGGTGGCGAGCCGTCTTGTACGCGGTCTTCATGAGACGCGCTTTCACCTGGTCGGGGGTCAAAGCGCTGTTCTGCTGCAACAGCAAGGCCACGGCGCCGCTGACGACCGGAGTCGCCATGCTGGTGCCGCTCAGGCGGAAGTAATCGTTGTTGCCGTCGGTTCCGGCTACCAGATCCTGAGGGTATTCGGCTTCCAGCGTCGCACCCGGAGCCGACAACGAAAGCACTCCGTGTCCGTGGAGCCACGATGTCCGGCTTGACCACATGATCATAAGTGGTGGGGCCCTTCGAGCTGTAGCTGGCCTTCTGGTCGTCCAGTCGCGTGTAGGTGTTCATGCTCTTCATGGCACCGACTGTGATCACATAAGGATCGTTGCCGGGAGCCGTGATGGTTCCAAAGCCGTGGCTACCGTTGACGCTGAGGCGTCCATAGTTACCCGCGGCCACAACTACCACGATCCCACTGTTCCACGCCGCTTCCACGGCCTGGCACAGAGGATCCTGCGTGTAGCTGACGGGAATTCCGCGCCCTAACGACAAGTTGATGACGCGAATGTTGTAGGTGTTCTGCAGAGTAATAGCAGCCTGGATGGCGGCGATCACGCTGCTGTCGGTGCCGGAGCCGTTGGCATCGAGGGCGCGAAGGTCGATAAGGTTCACAGCGGGCGCCACGCCGACCAGCCGGCCCGCGGAAAGGTAACCATTGCCACCGACGATTCCGGCAACGTGCGTACCGTGGCCGTAAAGGTCATAGTGTCCGCCGCTGGCGTTGGTGGTTGGCGTGCCCGTGAAGTCCTGGTGGTAGACCACGCGCGAGGTGGTCTCGGTGGAATCCTGGAGATCGGGATGACTGTCGTTGATGCCGCTGTCAATCACGGCGACGCCGACGCCCGCGCCGTTGAAGCCAGCGCTGACGGCAGCACTGACGTTGGAGGCAGCGTCCGCATAATCATCCATGAGGTGCATGGGGTGGTCGATGGTCACCGACGCGATCTCGGGGTCGGCCTCTAAGGCCGGCAGGGCGCTCACAGGAATCGTGAAGGCTGCGCCCTTGATCATGTGCAGTCTGGCATGCAGGCGTGCACCCCTGCCCTGCATGGTGGCGTAGTGGGTCGCCGAAGGCACCTGCTTGTATTGCACAATGACCTTCACGGTCTGGCCCTTCGCGGATCCCTGATGGGCTTTCGCCAGAAGTGCAGAGAGCTCGGGAGCTATCCGAGAGGAGAACCGGCCGGTCGTCTCGCCAGCCATGGGGTTAGTCCAGCGCTGTCCGAATGCCATCCCCGTTGCCAGGAGCAGCATCATGCTCAAGCGCTTACCCCAGGCGGCGCTGTGCCGCTCTCGCTTAGGTTTGGTTGGTTTCGTCGTATGCTCCATAAAATCTCACCCTGCTTTCTGAATGGGGGGAAAGATCGAGCTTCGTACCCGCTGTCCCAGTTGCACGGGAGCAGCCAATTGAAACCATGTAAGTGATTGTTTCTATTGGAGATCATCGACTGGAGCCAGAGGCCGATTGGGCCACTCTGTCCCGCTGGGGTGGGCGTGGGACATTCTGTCGCGCGCGAGGCGTGACTTTCGTCCCGAGAGTTGGGTACCGGAAGAGGATGGTGTGAATTGAGAGTTGCGAATGAAGACTGGCAGGACGTGCGAAGCCCGGGTGCCTGCGTCTGCTTAGATCGCGGCTGCTTTGCCCATAGCCATTCGCTGTGGCATCTTGGGCATTGCCGCCATCAGGCGTTGCGTATATTCGTGACGAGGGTTGGTTAAGACCTGCTCTGTAGTTCCGGCCTCGACGATCTGGCCTTCATGCAGGATCGCAACCCGGTCGCAGATTCCCGCCACCGAGGCGAGATCGTGCGAGATGTAGAGAATCGCCATTTCCGAACTGCGGTTCAGTTCGCGAAACAGCGCCAGAATCTCTGATTGGGTAATCACGTCGAGCGCGCTGGTAGCCTCATCGGCAATCAGCAGTGCCGGGCGATGCATGACGGCCATCGCAATCAGCACCCGCTGGGCCTGCCCCACACTCATCTGGGAGGGATGCTTGCGCAAGAACTCATGGCTCGAGGGCAGGCTGACGCTCTCCAGCGCCGCGCGGATCGCAGCCTCGCAATCGGCCTTCGGTCCCGAAGCGTGGGCCCGCCAGGCCTCCTTCAACTGGGTGCGAATCTTCAGGGCAGGATTGAGCGACGATAGCGGACTCTGCAGTACCAGAGCTAACTTCCTTCCGCGCAGAGCACGCAGGTCTGACTCGCTCAGGCGCAGCAGGTCCGATCCATCAAACCTGACCGTGCCTTCCACCTGGGCGCGCTTGCGATCGAGCAGGCCCAGAATCGCCATGGCCAGGGAGCTCTTGCCGGATCCACTCTGGCCAATGAGTCCGAGAACTTCGCCGCGGCGGATGTCCACGTCCACATCGCACAGCACCGGAGGTTTTTTCCCATAGCGCAACCATAAGTGGGCCGACAAAAGAATGTCGCCGGAGTCCTCGGTCTCGGTCAGGCTTTTCGTGCGCTCTGTGATGTTGGTATCCATTGTGATCCGCGCTGAAGCTTGATGAAGCTACTTGGCCGCAGGAATGGTCAGCCTCTCCACATTCCAATAAGTCTGAGGCACGAGGATGACCGGGCTCGCGCCTTGCACCGTGGCGGCCACCGCCGACAGGGCATTCCGATTCACCAGATAAATGAAAGGCGCTTGCTCCACGGCAATCTCCTGCACGCGGTCGAAACTTTCCTTGCGCTTTTTGGGGTCGGCCGAAGAAGCCTGCGCCCGCATCAGAGTGTCAATCTCTGCTTCCCACGGAGTTTCCGGAGATTTCTCTTGCGGGTTCCACTGGTGGTTTTCCGACGAACTCAGCCACACATTCATCTGTTCGCTCGGGTCCAGCCCCACATTCGTCAGGCCCAGCAGGATGGCTTCGTAATCAAAGGTCTGCGTCATGCGTTCGATCAGGGAAGGGAAGTCAAGGGTCACCACGTTGACGTGGATGCCGATCTTCTGCAGATCCTCCTGAATCATGGTGGCCATGCGCTCGCGGTATTTGTTCCCCGAGTTGGTGATGATGGAGAACACCACGTCATTGCCGTTGATGTCCTTGAGCGTGCCATTTTCCAGCCGGAAGCCTTCGCCCTGCAGCGCTTTCAGGGCCGCATCGGGGGCATACGCCTCAGGCTTCAGCCGGGCATTGAACCAGAGCTTGTTCGCGGGAGACACCGGACCCACCGCCGCCTGCGCGTGTCCGCGAAACACGACCCGGGCCAGGTCCGGGCGATTGATCGCCTGGGAAATGGCGCGCCGGAACGCCGCCGAGCGGAACCAGTTCTTCTTGTACCCCGGCAGTGGGGACTTGCTGACTTCGTTGAACCACATCTGCTCGCTGTCGAGCGACGGCCCGGCATCATGCACGAGTTGCGGAGAGGTGGCCGCCAGCTTGTCGAAGTATTCGCTGTCCAGCGAGTTGATCAGGTCGATCTCGCCGCGCTTGAAGCGCAGCATTTCCACGTCACGGTTGGGCTGAATGTCCAGCCGGATCGAATCCAGATAAGGCAGCTTCCGGCCCTGCGCATCCGTCTTCCAGTAATTCGGATTGCGCTTCAGCAGCACCGTTGCGCCGGGCGTGTAATCCGCCACCATGAATGGCCCCAGCACCGCCATTTCCTTCTTGGCGGAGTGTGCTGAAAGGATCGCGACCTGATCGAACTGCCGGTCGAGTCCCGCCACGGGCGCAGGAAACGTGATCGAAATCTGCGTGGAAGAAAGAATCTTGGTCTCGACGTTGCCCGGTCCCGAACGGAAGGTGTCTCCAGTCGGCGAATGCAGCGCAGGGTCCATCAACTGCCGCACCGTGTAGGCGACGTCCTCGGCGGAAAACGGCGTGCCATCGGAAAACGAGATGCCGCTGCGCAGCTTGAAGGTGATCTCCTTCCCGTCCTTCGATACCTTCCACGACTGCGCCAGTTCCGGCTCCAATGCCTGCGTTTGGCGGTTCAGGCGCACCAGCACGCCTCCGGTCAAATACCGGATCGCCGCCGACGCGTCGTCTTCCACCTTCAGCGGATCAAATGTCTTCGGTTCCGCGCGCAGGCAAAACCGCAGTTCCCCCTGCGCCAGTGCGAAGCCCGTCAGAATTCCCAGGCAGAGCAGCGAGACGACCATTGCTTTCCTGAACGTTGTTGCCATCACCGCCAACCTTCCCCGCAGATCCCTCATGCGGATGCTTCTTCTTGCTTCGAAAGCACAAGTTGAAACGACGTCACGACCACCACCAGCAACACCAGCGGCACGAACTTCCAGGGTTCTTCGCCCACCGATACCAGGCCTTCCAATTCCTTCAACAGACTTCCCCACGAAGGCATGGGCTCGGCCACACCCAAACCCAGAATCCCCAGATTCGCTTCGCTCAAAATGAATGCAGGAATCGAGATCCAGAACTGCGCATACAGCACGGGCTTCAGGTTCGGCAGCACGTGAATCCAGAACAGCCGGGCCCCGCGAATCCCGGAGGCCCGCGCCTGCCGCACAAAATCCGAGTCCCGCAACGATCCTGCCGTCGAGCACAACACACGCGCTGCGCTCGTCCACCCCAAAAGACCCAACATCAGGAACGTCACCAGCACTGAAACCAGTGGCGACACGTTCAACGGCATCAATGCCCGGACCGTAATCAGCAAGAACAGCCAGGGCAGCGACAGGAACAGGTCGGTCACCGCCATGGCGCCCCGGGCCCAGACGCCTCCGAGATATCCCGCCAGACCGCCCACCAGCGCCGCCAGCAAAGTCGACAACAGGGCCGCGGCCGGCGCCAGCAGCAGCGAAATGCGCGTTCCGTACAGCACGCGCGCGAACCGGTCGCGCCCAATTTCATCCGTGCCCAGCCAGTGCATCCGCGACGGAGGCGCATCTGCCGCCTCGCGATATTGCCTGGCATAGCCCGCGGGCGCCAGCCAGTTGGCGGCCAGCGACACGCCCACCACGAGCAGCAAAACCGCGCACGCGAAACTTCGCCAGAGACTGATGCGCCCGATCCTCATGCCTCCTGACCTCGAAGCACATGTCCGATTACATCGGCCCCTGAGTTGGCCAGCAAGGTTACCAGCGTCACCAGGATCGTCAGATTGGTCAGCAAGGGCAGATCGCGCGCCAGCGCCGCCTGCCACGCCAGCTGCCCAACTCCGGCCAGCCCGCATAACGCTTCCACCGGGATGGCGGCCCCTACCGCGAGGCTCACCGACACTCCCGCCACCGCCAGCAACTGCGGACCGGCGATCGGAACCACATGCCAGAACAGAATCCGCAACTCGCTCAGCCCTTTGGCCCGCGCGGTAATGATGTGGGGCAGGGAATAGGCCTTCGCCAGCAGGTTGCGCGCGTAGCGGTAGACCCGCGGAAACACGATCAAGCCGATGGCCAGCGCTCCGGGCACACTCCACAGCACCGACAACAGCGCCAGCACGGCCGCCGGAATACAAAGAAACGTTCCACTGATCGCGGTGGTCAGCGCGTCGTAGGCCGATACCCGCAGCCAGGCCGCGCTGAGCGCCAATGCCATGGCCACAGCCCAACTCAGCAGCAGTCCGAGTCCTACCAGTCGCAGCGTCAGGGGAGCCCGCTGCCGCAGCAGCGTGCTGACCGGTTGGCCCAGGGAAATTGACGTTCCGAGGTCTCCATGAGCGGCACGTTGTAAGGAATGAAAATAAAAACGGAAAAAGTTGTGTTGATCGAGCCGTGCCTGGCGGAGTGCCCGCACGCTTTCTGAATTCAGATGAGGATCAAGCTGCGCCTCATCCACGTCAAACCCCGGCGCCAGCCGCACCAGCGCAGCCGAGAGCAGTCCTCCCAGCAGAACTGTTGCGACGACGGCAAGTCCATGCCGCGCAATTTTCCGCCCCAGCACGGTGCAAGGTCTCCTATTCCGCTTTTGCTCCGAGTGATTTTGTGCCCTGCTCGCGCGCGACCGCGGCGGCGTGATGAAGCTGCTTCATGGAATACATCCTGCGGTCGGCCTCGGCCAGCAGGCGTTCCACATCGAAACCGTCCTCGGGACAGAATGCCATTCCCACGCTCAGCGTGATCACATCCCGCCCACACACATGGCGTCCCGACTCGATGGCCGCCTGATTCAGCCGATCGGCCTTGTCCTTGGCCGCCTCGGCGGTCAGTCCGGGGGCGGTGATCACGAATTCGTCGCCGCCCATGCGCGCCACATAGTCGTATCCGCGGCACACATCCTTCAGGCGCGAGGTAAACTCGCGCAACAGCTTGTCGCCCTCCAGGTGTCCGAAGGAATCGTTGATCTGCTTGAACCCGTCGATGTCGCATACCAGCACCGCCAGCGACGTTTTCATGCGGCGGCAGCGCGCCACTTCCTGCGCCAGATGCACAAACAGCGACCGCGCATTGGGCAGCCCGGTCAAATAGTCGGTGGTTGCCGAACTCTCCGCCTGCTGGTACTTCAACGCGTTCTCCACCGACAGTGCGACCTTCGAAGCCACCGCCAGCAAAATTCTCAAATGATCGGGCGTGAACGCATCGCGGTTCGCCTGGTACATGGCCAGCACCCCGACCACGCCGTTCAGGCCTTCGAGCGGCACCACCAGCGCCGATTGCAGCGTTGTATGCTTTCCGGGATCGACCACATATCCCGCTTCCACCTGCGGATTCCCGTTCACGATCGGTTTGCAGTTCGCCGCCACCCATCCGCACAGTCCCTCGCCCACCCTGATCTTCAGCGACGACAGCATGCGAAAGTTCTCGCCGCTCACCAACTCCGGCAGCAGCCACCCATTGCGGTTGACGAAGACGGCAATCGAGTCGTAGGGAATCATGCGGCGCAGCCGCATCGAGAGCACCGACAGCGTCTCACTCAAACTCAGAGACACACCCAGGTCCTGGCTCAGCTCAAACATCGTCTGCGCCTCTTGGCGTGCTGAGGCAATCGAGGTCAGGAAGTCCGCGCTGTCCGTCGGACCGTGGGTGGGCTCAGTTCGTTCGAATCCGGTTGCCGGCGCCAGCCCGCGCTCCACGCGCACTGCCTTGGATAGCCCGTGGGGAGCGGCTGTGTCCTCCGACATCTGCGCCATCCGCTCCAGTTCCACATAACGGTCCTGAAGAATCTCGACCACTTGCGGGTCGAACCAGGTCCCGGCCTTCTCCTTGACTTTCGCCATGGCATCGCTCAAGGGCAGCGCCTGCCGGTACTGCCGGTGGGAAGCCATCGCGTCCAGACAATCCACTGCGGCCAGAATGCGCGCTCCGATCGGAATCTGTTGTCCGCTCAATCCCTCTGGATATCCGGTTCCATCCCAGCGCTCGTGATGCGACCGCACAATCGGCGCCACCGGATAGGGAAACGCGACGCGATCCAGAATTTCCGCTCCCACCAGCGGATGCACCTTCATCTTCTCGAACTCTTCCGGCGTCAACTTTCCCGGCTTGTTGATGATTTGTTCCGGCACCGCCAGTTTTCCGATGTCATGCAACAAGGCGGCCGCGCGCAGGGCTTCGATCTCAGCTTCCGGAAGATTCAATTCCTTCGCGACCGCGACGGCATAGGTGCGTACCCGCTGCAGATGGGTGTGGGTCGTATGATCTTTGGCCTCGATGGCCAGCGCCAGCGCTTCGATGGTCCGCATGTTCAGCGACGCGATCTGTTCTACGTGCCGCTTTTCTACCTCGACGCGCTCTTTCTCCGCCTCCAGCCGGCCCAGATACAGCCGGTAGGATCGATACACCCAATAAATGAGAGGCAGCACCAGCAGTGACGTTTCCCATCCTGCCGAGCGGTTCACGATTCCCACCAGCCCGACCGCAGCCGCTCCCACCAGGTAGTACGGGAACGACCAGAAGTAGCACTCCGACCAAACTTTGCGGCTTGATTTCCCCTCGGTCAGCGCAATCACAATCGAGATCGGCAAGGTGTTGGCGAAGAAGAACACCAGCGCCGCGACCATCAGCAGGATGGGCTTGTTCGATCCAAATCTTGCCGCCAGCCAGTGATAGCTAAGGTAGGTGAGCGCGCTGGCATTGGCCATCATGCCCGCTACGTTGAACAGGACTTTGACCGGATCCAGCCGCTTGCGCGCCTGCCACACGCTCTGTACCAGGCTCGCGGTGCAGCCAATGACCAGCGTCTCGGGAAGACTCAATTCCAGCACGCCCAGAAGAATGAACAGGAAATTCACCGACATCGTGCCGTCGATTCCGGGCAGTTGCACCTTCAGGCCCGACGCCAGCACCGCCACCGCCAGGTAGCAGGTGAATCGCATCAGGTCATGCGTCTGCCAATGCAACAGGGCATACCCCAGCACCACCACGCCTAACGACGCGGTGATGCCGACGAATGCCTTCGTCTGGATCGATAATCTGTCCGTCTCTGGTTCCATCGACACCCTGACTGCAGCCGGGCTTTCCCGGCCTTCAAGCGCGTGGTCCCCGGGTGATGCCCTCGCGGTTTTTGCGCGAAGACACACAAAAATTTACTGCGCGGACTTCTGCAGCCCGCGCTCGGCCCTCGTGGAAGACATCTCTCCCGGTTCGAGCCTGCCGGAATCGTATTGCAAGGATTAGGTGTTCCAAAGCTTACTTTGGTAACCACACGGAAGTGGGGACTCCCGGAACTAGCCATGGCACATTTCCGCAGCCTATTACCTTCGTTACCCCCGGCGTCACACGTCTCTCGGTCGAACCCGCCTGCCTGTGTCACCATCATTCCCAAACTCCACACTATGCCGACTCCGCAACGCAGTTCGGACCAGCAACAGCCGCTCGACCAGCGCGCGAGGACGGCGGCGCGAAAGCCGCTGCGGCTGCATCCCAGATGGCCGTTTTCTCCGCCGACTTGCAGGGAGAATTCAGCGCCTGCAACGCGGCGTTCAGCAAGCTCTTCGGATATTCGCCTCAGGATCTGCTGGGGCGCGATTTTGCTGCGCTCTTTGCCCGGCCGGAAAAAGCGAACGACGAAGATCACTCGCAATTGCGGCGAGACGATTCTTTCGGCCATTTCCGCGCTGGGGGATTATCACTGCCCCTTGTTGGCCCGACCCAAGACTGGCCCCAGTTTCCCGGTGCAGTTCTGCGGCCACGCTCCTGGGCTCCACGCCGGTGGCGGCTTATTGCTATCGTGGTGCCGCAGGCGGATGCCAACGGGCTTGCCGCCAAGCCCGGTCCGGTGATCGACACTTCGCCCGCGCCCGGCGTGATTTCCCGCAAGGTCGATGGCACCCATTTCATTCTCGCCAGTCCCGTGATGCACAGGTTCATGGCCGTGGTCGACCGCGTGGCGGGCCAAACTGAAACGGTTCTGGTCACGGGCGAGACCGGCACGGGCAAGGAACTGATCGCCCGCACGATCCACGAGTCTTCCCACCGCCGCAGCCGTCCCTGGGTCGATATCAACTGCGCCGCGCTGCCCGAAAACCTCGTGGAAAGCGAACTCTTCGGATACGAAAAAGGCGCCTTCAGCGGCGCCGATGCCTCCAAGCCCGGTCTGTTTGAACTGGCCGACAAGGGCACGCTGTTCCTCGACGAAATCGGCGAACTGCAATTGCAGACTCAGGTGAAATTGCTGCGCGTGCTGGATGGCCAGCCCTTCTACCGTCTGGGCGGCCACCGCAAGATCAAAGTCGATGTCCGCATTGTCGCGGCCACCAACCAGGATCTCGAAGCCGCAGTCAAGCGACGGCCGTTTCCGCCAGGATCTGTTCCACCGCCTGGGCCAGTTCCAGCTGCGCGTTCCTCCGCTGCGGGAGCGTCCCGAGGACATTGTTGCCCTCGCCGAACATTTTCTGCGCCTGAAAGTCTCCGGGCAAGAATTTTTCATCGCAGGCAATTTCCGCACTGCTCTCGCATCCCTGGCCGGGCAACATTCGCGAACTGCGCAACCTGGTCGCTAAAATGGCGATGGAATCCGCCGGCTCTGAAATCGATTTCTCCCGGCTCAGCGCCGCGCTGACCGGAGAACCTGCCGCGCTGCGTCAAACCGCGTCCATGCCGGTCAGCAATCTCGACAGCATGGAAGAGCAGATGATCATCAAAGCGCTGGAGCGCACCGGGGGCCAGCGCACGCTGGCCGCCGAGCAACTCGGCATTTCCCGCCGCACCCTCAGCCGCAAGCTCAAGGAATACAACATCAGTTTCGCTCCGGGAGAAAGCGTCGCTTCGCTGGGCTTCATCAGCAACGAGCAGCAGAAATTCTTCCGTGCCCGGGTGCAGACATCGGTCACCATCAAGAATTCTCAAGGAGAAGAAATCTGCGTGCAGGGAGTGAATCTGAGCACCGGCGGCATGGGCCTCGACGGCCTCAAGGAGCCGCTGCGTTTCGCAGGATTGCTCGACGTGAGCTTCCTTCTGCCGGAAAGCGAAATTCTGTTCCAGGCCAAAGCCCGCCTCATGTGGATTGGCGACGAAGGCCGCGTCGGCATCCGCTTTGCCGTGATCGAACCAGCCCTCTTCGAAGAGCTCCAATACTGGACGAATCGCAAGATGAAAGAAGAAGGTTGGGAGTTCCCCGCCTAGCGGCTGCGGCGGCACGCCGAAATCTGAACCAGATCACACCGAAAATTTCGGATCACCCTCGAGAATCTGCGTCTGGAGCTTTGGCGCTTCGCCGTTCTTCCACAGTCCGGCTCGAACTCTAACGCGATAACGGAGAGCACCTCCGTCCGGACGATCGCTGCGTTCGAGGGGCCGCGGAATACAGACAAATTCAGTCTCGAGGAATTTACTCGTGGCCTGAACCACCGAGTAGCCGTGGCCTCCCATGTCGACAAACGAAAGATGTGGCGACAGATCGCGATTGGACAGGGCTCGCGCTTTCGCCATGTCTCCACTCTGGGCGTACTCCAGACAGGAGCGCACTCCATGCCGAATGAGCAGGTTCAAGGTTGGTTGCGGAGCGTGATCCCCCGGCCCCTGGCCAACATAAAGGGATCGAAGAGGATGATCTTTCGGCAACGCGTGTTCCAGTGCTTCGACCACTCCTGGAGCAGAGATTGAACCCGTCACAAACGCGATCCCGACGGGCACAAATGGTTTTGGCGGTAGAGTCTTCGCTGCCAATCCGGCCCAAAAGCTGTGGCGATCTCCTGCCACGGTGGCAAAGCCGGTGATTCCGTGGGCCTGTACGAAATCATAGATTTCTCCGCGCTCCACATACGCAGTGCCGTGATCCCCCAGCGGGGACGTGGCGTAATCTTTTCCAGGCCACGGCTTCGCTATCCCCTGCGGCAGGTTTTGCAGGTCGGCCCGCATGTCGAGTGTGGCGGTGGTGTTGCCCCAGATCTTCCAGGTTGCTTTCGAGTCGCGCAAGCGCTCAAGAAACCACGCCTTCTGCTCAGCTCCCAGAATGGTTTGCGCAGGTTGCTCTCTGGAGAAATTTTCGATCTCCAGGCCACCGAAACGAATGGACGCGGGCGGCTGGCCGCCATTGTAGGTTCGCCCCGCATCCAGGATCTCCATGGCATCTTCCGGAATGAACTCGGGAAAATCATCGCTCGAAAGAGATTGTGCCTCGGGGCGATCGGTCGGTTCCTCGGAACGATAACTGCGCTGATCCGTGACGATCAACTCCACGTTCCGGCCCCAGCGCAGGGCGCGGTAACCCTTGAGGCTCGAGATAGCGGCAAGATTGTTCGGTTCCTGACCGAGGCCGTGTTCGTCAAAGTGCGTGACCGGTGTGTCGACGACGTGCGGTGGATCGAAGACATCAAAGGATGGCCCGCCTGGTTTCGTGATCCGAGCCGGCTGGTATTCAAAAAATGCCTGATTGGCCGCCACTTTGCGGGTCTGCGCGGGCAGGTTCTTGCCTCCGAACCTTTGCAGGGACTGCCAGCCCAGCCAGCTAAACTCGTGGTTGTCCCACATGTTGACGAAGGGCCAGCGGGCCCGGGCGTCCTGAAGATCGGGATCACGCAGATAAGCGCGATAAACAGCGCGATAGTCTTCCACGGTCGTCGGGATGTGAAAATCGCGGATCTTCTCACCGTGCGGATAACGGACGATATCTCGCAGGCGGCGGTCATACATGCCCTGCGGACGGTCCTCCGGGTACCACACAATTTCGTAGATGAAGTCGCCGAGGTGCAACACGAAGCCAATCTGTTCAGCATGGGGAGCGCGTTCATCTTCAAAAATCATTCTGCGGTACGCGTTCTGCGCTCCCTGGTTCGCATTCTGGCAACTTACAAATGCAAAACGAACGGGTCGCGCGTCGTCCGCCTCCGGAGCTGTGATCGTTCGTCCCACGCGGCTGCCAAAGCCTGTGGAATCGGTGAAGCGGTACCAGTACACGCGGCTGGGCCGCAATCCCCCAACCAGCACGCGGCAGGTCCAGTCGGATGCCGCAGAAACGGGAGCCGCGGCAGTCGCTACGACACGAGTGAACGCTTCATCCTCGGCGACCTCAACGCTCAACTTCAGAGGCAGGCTTTCCCCGGCCGGCGCCCGGCGCGTCCACAACAAAACGCTGTTGCTGTCGGGGTCCCCGGATGCAACTCCCTCGGGGAAAAGATCACGGCGTTCACGCCACGCCAAGTGGGACTTCGTCGCGAACGGACTACCCCAGGCGGCCGTGGCGCCCAGGGCCGTTGCCATTCTCAGGAACGAGCGTCTCGTAACGGTGGACATCGGCTGTACTCCGCTGGCCTCAAAAGTATACAACTGCAAAACCCGCACATTTCACAGGGAGGGAGTCCCTCGGAGCGATCGACGGGATGCTGCTCTCCAAGTGTGCGCGAAGAGCCGATATGTGAGCCACGAAGAGGCGAGGAGGAGCTACGTCAAGACTTTTGCTGGTGCAATCTGGAGCGGTGTGAAGAGGCTGCTGCTGTCCTAGCGAAAATGGATCACGGAATCTGCCAAACCGTATCCAGTACAGTCCCATCGACCCACTTGACGACGGCGACGGGGCGATCCCGGTGGGTTGGTCTCTGCGGCTTTCCGCCACAGATGTGTTCGACTTCTTCTTTAATCTCGCGCAGCGGACGGATCGGGAGCTTCGAGCCTTGGACCGCATCCAGAAGATCCTGGCGCCGCGGGTTGATGGCGATGCCGCGCTCCGTCACCACGACGTCGATCAATTCGCCGGGCCCGCATAGCGTGGTGACCTCGTCGACAATCACCGGAATGCGGTCGCGGAAGGACGGGACCGCGAGAATCGTGCATTGCGCCGCCAGGCAGTTCTGCCATCCGCCAATGCCGTGGAGCAGTCGTCCGTCAGAGTGCGTGACCACATTGGCGTTGAAGTTCGCGTCCACTTCAGTTGCGCCGAGTACAACCGCGTCGACCATCGACGCGAAATTTCCTTTGCCATGGTAGTTGTAGGAAGTGAACGGGGAGGTTGCCACATGGCGCGGGTTGGTCGCCATCGAGCGCACGCCATCGAGGTCGAAGGTTTGCCCGTCGAGGATGTAATCGGTGAGTCCTTCTTCCAGCAATTCGACCAGGTACTTGGTAGAACCGCCGCGCACGAAACGGGCCTTGACGCCCGCCTGCTTCATCATCTGCTTGAGGTAACTGACGAAGGCCAGCGCGATTCCACCCGCCCCGGCTTGAAAGGAAAAGCCGTTGCGCATGATGCCAGCATCGCGCAGAAAGCGCGCAACGAGCTCGGCGATGCGCAGGCGATCGGGTGAGCGGGTGATCTGCGTGGTGCCGGAAACGATCCGGGCGGGATCACCGATGGAGTCGACTTCGACGACGTAATCCACATTGTTGCCCTGGATCTGCCACGGGACGCAAGGGAACGGAACCAGGTTATCGGTGACCACAATGACGTGGTCGGCATAGATTGAATCGGCCAGCGCGAAGCCGAGAGATCCACAGGCCGATTTTCCGTGTGAGCCATCGCAATTGCCGAAGGGATCGGCCGTGGGCGCGGCGATCACCGCGATATCAATATGCACTTCGCCGTCCTGAATGGCCTGCCAGCGCCCGCCGTGCGAACGCAGAACGCCCATGCCTTGCATCTTGCCCTGGGTGCAGTAATCGCCCAGCGGGCCGTTCATGCTGCCTTCGATGTGGTCAATGACGCCCGACTCCATCAGCGCAATGGCGCTTTTTTGCGAAGGGAACGATGCACTGGGAAACCAGACCAGATTTTTGACGCCGGTTCGGGCCGCGGCTTCCAGCGCCATCAGGGCGACGCGGTCTCCGTCGCGCAGATGATGATGCGAGGAGACGACGATGCCATCGTGCAGGCCGCATTTGCGCAGCGCGGTTTCAAGATCGGGGACGCGTTTGTCGCCGTTCGCCGGATAGTCGGCCGCGGTACGGACGGCGGGCGTGGCTTTGCCTTCCAGAGGACGGTATTTCCCCACGCCCATGTAAGGGACCTGAGGACGTCCATTCACTGTTTCCGGAACGATGCGTCCTGCCGCGTTCGTAAGCAACTCAGTTTTTTCGAGAATCGCCATCTGCGCCCCCTAACGACGAACAGCCCAAGACGTGTAGCGGCTCAGTCCTTCACACGACCAACCCCATCGCCTGGGCGCGCGCCATCAGCTTCAGGGCGCGCTGCACGACCGGAGGATCGATCATCTTCGAGCCCAGGCTGACCACGCCCAGGCCCTTCTGTTGCGCTTCGTTGTAGGCGGCGACGACCTTTCGCGCCCGCTCGATTTCCGCCGAAGTGGGAGCGAACGCCTCGTGGATCACCGCAATCTGCAGCGGGTGCACGCAACCCATGCCTTCAAAACCGAGAGCGCGAGAATTCACGCCCCAGGCGCGCAGGCCGTCCATGTCGCCGACGTCCCCAAACACCGAATCGATGGCCTGCACGCCCGCGGCGTGAGCCGCGTTCACGACGCGTTGGCGGGCGTAGAGTGATTCCGCGCCGCTGGAGGTCTTCACCACGCCCAGGTCGGCGGTGTAATCTTCCAGGCCGATCGTCAATGCGACAATCTTGTCGCTTGCCTGGGCGATGGCCAACGCGTTCTCGATGCCCAGCGCGGACTCGAGGATGGGCATGAGCCAGATGGGCCGCGTGATGCCGTAGTCAGATTTGATCTCCGCCACTCGCATGGTGGCTTCGGCAATCTGATTCGGATTCTCGACCTTGGGAATCAGGATCAGATCCGGAG
This sequence comes from uncultured Acidobacteriota bacterium, assembly GCA_963709865.1. Lineage (GTDB taxonomy): Bacteria > Acidobacteriota > Terriglobia > Terriglobales > Acidobacteriaceae > Sulfotelmatobacter. Next base: position 132,875 of record CAVPXW010000012.1, on the reverse strand, counting down.
ACTCAGGGACGATCTCATCGAGATCCTCCAGTCCAAGGGGGAGCTGGTTGATGCGCACCATGCGTTCGCACTGGAGAAAGTCGACAGCCCGCAGCGCGTTGCGCACCAGCAAGCGCGCCGCATCTTTCTCGCTGGGGTGGACCGAATCTTCAAGGTCGAGAATGATGGCATCGGCCCCGTGCAAGGCGGCGTTGATGAAGTACTTGGGCTCGCTGCCGGGAACGTAAAGCCGCGAGCGCCGCATGCGATCGCGCGACGAAGGCTCCGGCAGCGCAGTTCTCTCCGGGAGCACGCGTGTGCCCTGGCCCAATCCCGCCCGGCGGACGGCGGCCTCGATGCGCGCGGCAATCACAAACGACAGTGCGCCTTCATCGTGGATCTGAACCTGTGCGTTCCGCACGCCGAGTGCTTCCAGAACCTCTTCGGCCTGCCTGAGGATCGAGTCGCCATAATAAGGTTTGACCCGCGACTCAAGTTCCACGGCAATGCCGCCGCGCTCGCGAGGTTCGATGCGTACCTGGAGATCGGACCGGATCTCAGCACCGCAGTGCCCGGCTTCGCCCGCCGATATCCCATGGCTCACCATTACATCGCTCATGATTCCACCTCCTGCGTTTCCAGGATGGCGACCGGTTCGGCCCCGAGACCAACGGCGTCCTTGTCCATCCATGCTTCATCAGGCCGGATGGTGTGGAACCGTACGGTGCAGGTGGGGCCGTGGAATGCGACGATGATTCGGAAGTGCTTGCCACCGGATTGCTGGGAAAGCCGCGCCTTGAGTTCTCGCGCCAGCGCGATTCCTCGGCCCAGCATCTCCAGTGGGGGCAGCCCACCGTTCTCCAGGTAATCCTCAATGTGGATGTGGTTCACGAAGCACTCATACGAAGTGCGATTGGGGAAGTCCATCCGTTTGACCGGGCCTCTCTCTTGAGGACCGACAAGAATACACACTGCTCTTCTTCCGCGAAACCTCCATTCAGCAGCGTCACCAGTTTCTGCGGCAGCGCCGTCGCATCGTCAAGGTTCCCGGCGCGTATCTCGTCGTAAAGCACTTCCATCTCAGGGTTGGTCTTCACATCGACTCCCGCTCCGAAACCGCGTAAGCCAGTTCTCTTGTGGTTTCGAGTTGGCCGAGGACAGCATCGGTCATTTGCACGGTGCTCGCGGCGCCCTGGCTGATCGATTTCGCGCCGCCCGGGATGCGCATCATGTCATACGTACGCACTTTGCCCTCCTTCACTACGGCGGCGATGGCTTCGCGGATGCGGCGGGCCTTTTCGATCTCGCCGACGTGCTCGAGCATCATGACCGCGGACAGGAACATGGCGATCGGGTTCACGATGGGCGGGTCGAGTTCCGCATACTTGGGCGCGGAGCCATGGGTGGGCTCAAATACGGCGACTTCATCCCCAATGTTGCCGGAGGCGGCGAAGCCCAGTCCGCCGATCAGGCCGGCGAAGGCGTCGGAGATCACGTCGCCGAAAAGGTTGGACGCGACCACCACTCCGTAGTCTTCCGGATTCTTGGTCAGCCACATGGTCTGCGCATCGATGTTGGTGGACCAGAGCGCGATGCCCGGATAATCCCTGGCCACCGCCTTGGCTTCCTCTTCCATCATTCCGGAAGTCTCGCGCAGCACGTTGGGCTTCTCGCAGATGGTGACGGATTTGTAGCCGTATTTCCTGGCCCAATCGAAAGCGGCCTGGCAAATTTTGCGTGCCGCTGGGCGAGTAATGATGCGCACCGAGATCGCAAGGTCCGGCCCGGCAATCGCGGCGAATGGCTTGAATTTGGAATGGGTGGCCAGCGCCGCACGAACCTGCTCCGGCGGGTTGGTCCACTCGACGCCGGCGTAGAGGCCTTCGGTGTTCTGACGAAAGACGACGACGTTGACGAGTGGTTCCTCGAAACCTCCGCTGGTCTTCTGGCGGATGAAGTTCAGCGGATTGCCGGGGAACGAAATGCATGGGCGAATGCAGGTGTCGAGATGGAAGCGCTGCCGCATGGTGACGATGGGGCTGAAATACGAATAGCCTTGGCCTCGCAGTTCCGGGGCGAGTTCGGCTTCCGCCTGTTTCTTGGGCTTGGAAGTGATGGCGCCAAACAGTCCCAGCTTGTGTTTGGCCAGCAGATCGACCGTGCGCTCGGGCAGGGCATTGCCCTCCCGGCACCAGCACTCCCAGCCGATGTCGGCGTGGATGTATTCGGCATCGAACTCGACCGCTTCCAGAATCCGTAAAGCCTCGGGAAGAACCTGATTGCCGATTCCATCTCCGGGCATGGTCACGACAGTATGTTTTGCCATGAGTGCTTAGTCTCCTGAAACGCGACAGCCTCGTTGTGCTGGTGCTTGCGGTGTAATCCTAGTTTCTCGGCCACCACGTTCTCAGCTCCACCGGCAATGACCAAGGACTGCGGAACATTGCCGAGCGGGGGGAATGCGAAACGCTCTGTGCGCCAGGTGACGGTGCCGCGGGTGAAGTCGATCTCCACGCTCTCGCCCGGGATAATCGTTTTTTCCTTCCCGGCGATTTCATCTCGCAAACTGCTCGCGCAGACGCTTGACCAGCGCCGGAACCTCGATGCACAAGAAGCCGTTGTTATAGGCGTTGCGCAGGTAGGTCTGCGAAAAGCTGGCCGCGATGACCAGCGGGATGCCTTTGGCCTTCAGGCAGGTGACGGCCTGTTCGCGGCTGGATCCGGTGCCGAAATTGAACCCGCCGACGATGACATCGCCGGCGCGAGTGCGAGGGGCAAACGTCGGGTCATAGTTCTCCATGACCACGCGGGCCATCATTTCAGGCGTCATGTCGTCGCGATAGGTGTAATCCTTGCCATAGATCGCGTCGGTGTTGACGTTGTCCTGGCGGCAGGAAAACCAGCCGGCCTTGCACGCGCTCCGGGAAATCCGGGCAGGATCTCCACCCGCTCGGCGGAGTGCTTCATTGGTTGCGAACTCCTGGTACTGGCGCACGGCGTGCGATCGGCAAATCGACGAGGCCCCGTGATGTAGCCGGCGATGGCCGAGGCGGCGACGACTTCGGGACTGGCAAGATAGCATTGCGCTTCGCGCGATCCCATGCGGCCTTTGAAATTGCGGTTGGTGGCCGAGATGCCGACTTCCCCTTTTTCCAGCAGTCCGGTTCCCAGGCCGATGCAGGGACCGCAACTGGGCGGAAGCGGAATCGCTCCGGCATCGAGCAGGGCTTGCCAGACGCCGCGGTTCTCCGCTTCCTGCTGCGTCCATGCGCTGGCCGCTCCCACGTAGAGCTTTACGCCAGGGGCGACCTTCTTGCCGCACAAGACCCAAGCGGCGGCTTCGAGGTCTTCGACGCGCGAATTCACGCAGGAAACGCAGGTATGCCTTCTGGATGGCGACTCTTGTTCTTTCCATCTCGGCGACGAGATTGCATCGTCTGCACGGTGTCGGGGCCGGAGACATGCGGCGTGACCTGACTCAGGTCGAGCACAATGCGGGCAGCATAAGTCGCATCGGGATCGGGCCGCGGCGGAGTTTGGATCCATCGTTCGATGTCTCTCTTCGGTGAAGCGCTCAACGCCCTGTTCCTTCAGGCGCTGGTGCATGCGCGCGCAGGTAGCGGATGGTGACGTCGTCCACCGGGAACCAGGCCACGATCGGCCCCCACTCGGTGCTCATGTTGGAGATGGAGAAGCGGGCGTCCATCGAGAGGCTGGCTACGCCCGGCCCGGAGAATTCGACGGCTGCGTTGAGCGCCTCGTCGTGGTTGTACAGGCCGCAAAGAGTGATGATGACGTCTTTGCCGCTGACGCCTTCGGGCAGTTTGCCTTCCAGCACCACCTGGATGGTGCGCGGAATCTGCCACCAGAATTCTCCCGTGGCCCAGACCGCAGCGGCATCGGTGCGGACAATGGGCGTGCCGATGGCGCCCGAGAGCGCCATACATATTGGAGTGCGAATCCGACGCGACGACGAACGATCCCGGAAGAACATATCCGCGCTCGACCATGATCTGGTGGCCGATGCCCGATCCGGCGGGATAGAAATCGACTCCGTGTTGCTGGGCGAAGGCTTCGATGGAACCGATACTTCTTCAGGTTGGCGTCGTCGTGATTCTGAATGTCGTGATCGAGCGCGAAGACGAGTTGCTTCGGGTCGTATATCTTCTTTGCGCCGATGGCTTTGAATTTGCTCATCACCGCCGACGTGTTGTCGTGGGTCATGGTGTGGAACGGCCGGATGGAAACGAAGTCTCCGGTGCGCAGCGGGCGCTGCGGGCCATCGGCGAGGTGGGCTTGCGCGATCTTTTCGACAATTGTCTGCGGCATAAGTGGAACTCCAGTCGCTTCGCGGAGCACGTGTGGCCAGCCGAGCGACGTAGCGTCACTGATGCGATTCCTGTTATGCGAGCACGGGCTTGCGGCTCTTCTGGCCTTTGCCGCGCAGCTTCGCCTTGCTGTTGGTCTTTCACGGACTTCGCCTTGCGAACGTCGGCCTCCATCAGGCCATCAGTTCGCTTACCGACCCGACTCGCTCCAGGTTCCAGACCGCTTCCTTCACTCGCTTCTGCGCGCCGTTGGACAGCACGCCTTCGGCGAGCGCAGAAAACTTTTCTTCCACTTCCTGATCCGTCAGCGGATTGCGCGGATCACCTTTGGGATAGTCAAGTTGTTTGTTGAAGCAGCGTCCGTCTGTTCGTGTCGATGTGCACGATCACCCTCTGTAGTGCTGGAAATACTTTTTCGATCTCCGGGATCCGCGACCACCTCGACTTTCTGCAGTTGCGCCCGAATCGTCGGGTCCATGATCTTTTCCATGGTGAACTGCGCCGGCGTGACCTGGCGGTCGACCAGCGCTGCGGCGATCACGTAGGGCAAGCGAGTGATCGGCAGTCTCTTTGGTGCGCGGATCGTACTTGCTGGGATCGGAAAGAATGTCGGCGGCGCGGGCCAGCGAGCGGATCTGGATCTTCTCCACCTGATCCGGATGCAGGTCGTTGCTCTTGACCAGATCGAGCACGGCCGAGATGGGCGTGTGGGTCAAGGCTTCGGTGGGAAAGGCTTTCATGCCGCATTGCGTGATGCGCCAGGACTCGCCCAGGCCATCGGTCAGCAGGTTGAGCTTCCACTCCGGCTTGAAGACGTGGGTCAGACCTTCCTTGCCGTCGACCACGTGCTCCGGGCCGGTATAGCCTTTTTCCGCCAGCAAGCGCGGCGAACACGCCGCTCTGGGTCGCCATGGGATCGACGGTATTCTTCATCATGGTCAGCTTGCCGGCGGTGACCGCGCCCAGCGTGCAGTGGCGGCTGGCGGAGATGCCGATGGCATGCTGGATTTGCTCCCAGGGCAGATGCAAGCGCGCGCCCGGCCACGATGGGAGAGACGAAGGCGGTGAGGGTGGCGTGATGCCAGCCGCGCTCGCGGATGCCCGGGAAGGCCGCTTCGCAGAAGCGCATTTCGAATTCGTGGCCGAGCACGAGTCCGACGATGAGTTCCTTGCCGTCACTCGCGGCGCGCTCGCAGCAGGCGATCGCTGCGGGAAAAATGTCGGAGGGATGCGATGGATCCTGCTTCCAGTAGATGTCGTTGTAATCCATGCAGCGGATCATGAGCGCGTTGGCCAGCGACGCGGAGACCGGATCGATGCGCTGCCCGGTGCCGATCACGGTGGCGAGTCCTCGGCCCGGCAATTTCGTCGAGAACTTCGAGGGCAATCTTCACGTCGTGCTGCTGGTAGCCGCCCAGCGCGCAGCCCAGGGAATCGAGCAGGAAGCGCTTGGCCTGGTAGATCGGCGTCGGGAGAGAGGTCCTTGAACTGCAGAGCCGATGCCCAGCGGGACATCTTCGCGGTGACGGTTTCTTTAGCAGGAGGAGTCGGTTTCGGCGCAGACAAGGGTTGTCTCCTTATGTCTGGCTGTCAGCTTGATGTTTTTCGGATTCTTGAACGGCAGGAACGCCATGAAGTCGGCGTGATGCACGATGAAAGCTTCGGTGGTGCGCTTGACCAGATCGCCCTCGGCGGCATGGGCGGCGATGATGTGGCAGACCGCGTCGGGAACGCCGCATTCGAGCGCCAGCGCGACTCCGGTGAAGGGATGGCGCAAAGCCTCGCCGCGTTCGCTCTGGCGGCTCTTGCCGTCGGGGCCGATTTCGTATTCCAGCAACTTGCCGACGTCGGCCAGAATCGCGCCCGCGATCACGGTGTCGATGTCGATCGGCAAGGCGCGTCCCATGAAACTCCTGCATGGCCCGGGCGCTGTCGCGAGCGATGTGCACCACGCAGCGCTTGTGCTCCATAAAGGTGATGGGGCAGTTCGGAACCAGCAGCGTGAAGGGGATCTGGTTCAGGTCGTCGGCTTTGAGCGGGCTGCGCTCCAGCGCTTTGATCCAGGTCTCGGTAACTTGTTCGCGCAATTGGAGATCTTCAATCCAATCGATCTCCGGCCAAAGGCGCTTGATGGTCTCCCGCATACACGTGCCGATGCAAACCATTCAGGCTAGCGCGAGGGCGGAGGCCGGGACGACGATTCAGATCACAGGGGGCTGTGATTTGACACACGGCGGAGACGGGGTGCCTGCAGATTCAGAAGCTGGGTTGGGCGGGTTCGAGGCTTGTTCGGCGGCGCCTACCGGGTCTGCAAAAGGCTCTTGATCTTCGCTCTCAAAGACTGGCGGCGTCCGTCGCGCCTATGTGCTTGGCGTAAATGCGCCCATCGCGGCCGATCAGGAACGCGATCGGCAATCCCAGAACTCCGCCGTACAGTTCGCCTGTCTTCGCGTTCCCCATCACGACGGGATAGTTCATGTGGAATTGCCTGATAGAAGGCGCGGGCGGGTTCGGGGCCGTCGTCCATCGAGACACCGATGATCTGCAGACCGCGATCGCCGTACTTTTGCTGCAGTTCGACGAAATGGGGAGTCTCCTCGCGGCAGGGATCGCACCAGGTCGCCCAGAAATCGAGCAGAACGACCTTGCCGCGATAGGAGGACAGGCGAAGCGTCTGGTCCATCTAGCTGCGGAAGCGTGAAATCGGGCGCGAGAAGGTGCTGCCTTGCGGCTGGCGACTGCAGCGTGCGGAATCCGGCTGCGCCGCAGGTGCAGCGCAACCAGCACGGCAAGCGCCATGGCGCACGCGACCAGCAGCCACCTCATTCTTATTGCCGGTCGCAGAACCTATTCTCCCTTCGCGACGGGATAGCCCTTGTCCACCCAGTTCGTGCCGAAATTGTCGGAGATGTAGAGCACCTTCACGTTGGTGAATCCCATGGCGTGCAGGGCGTCGTCGGCGGGCTTGACGTTGGGGCAATGGCTCCAGGGGCAACAGCCGCAGTACAGCACGATGAGCTTGGTTCGTGGCAAGGACTCCACCCGCTTGCGGAGTTGCTGCAATCCGCTCTCGCTTGAGGCGGGACCGATGTATTCCGACCCGGGGATGTGCGCCTGTGCGAACAGAACGTGGGAGCCGACCTGGATCATGAGCGGTTTTTCTTTGCCGGAGGTCTGCAGGAGCTTCACCAGATCCTCCGGGTTGATCAGACGGGTCGGTGGAATGGAGGTTGCCTGACCGGCTGCCTGAGCTGAGGGAGAAAACTGCGATTGCCAGGAAAATGAGAACAGAGTTTGTGAATCTGCTTGCGATTCTCATAGGCGTTCTCACCTCGAGGAATTCGTGTGATCGGAGTACACTGCAAGAATACACCGCCTGGCCGCTGAAAGGCGTCCCGCGTAACTATGCGCCTGCAAGTTCGCGCAGGCGCTCGGCTGCGCTCTCGGGAGTGATGTCGCGCTGCGGGGTCCCCAGCATCTCGAATCCGACCATGAACTTGCGGATGGTCGCCGAGCGCAGGAGCGGCGGATAGAAATGTGCGTGGAAATGCCATTCCGGATGATCGGCGCCATCGGTCGGCGACTGGTGGAAGCCCATCGAATACGGGAAGGGTACGCCGAAAACTTTGTCGTAGGTGGAAGTCACGCGCTGAAGAATCTCGCTCAGAGATCGGATGTCTTCGATCGCGAATTCGGTGCATGCTTCCGAAGTGGCGGCGGCTGCAGACCAGAATCTCGAACGGCCAGACCGCCCAGAAGGGCACGAGCGCAATGAAACCGTCGTTCTGGCAAACCACGCGCACCTGCTGACGTGCTTCCAATGCGACGTAGTCACACAGCAGGCAGCGATGGTGCGACTTCACGTACAGCTCGCTGAGCAGCCAGTTCCTTGGACGGGTGCTTCGGGAATCGAAGAGGTCGCCCAGATCTGGCAGTGGGGATGCGGATTGCTGGCGCCCATCATGGCGCCGCGGTTTTCGAAGATCTGCACGTGGTTGATGTCTGCGAGGCCGCCCAGTTCGCGGAATTGTCCCACCCAGGTGCGGACGACCAGTTCAATCTCGGTCCAATGGCATGGTGGCGAGCGTGAGATCGTGACGCGGCGAGAAGCAAATCACGCGGCAAATCCCGGGCTCCGCCTCGGCGACCAGCAGGCCCTTGCCATCGACGTCGAGACGAGCACGGCGAGATTTGCGGTTTCAGGGCGGCGAAGTCGTTCTCAAAGACAAAGGTCGTGGAGTATGCAGGATTTTGAATTCCCCCGGCGCGGGTGTTGCCGGGGCAAAGGTAGCAATTCGGGTCGTAGGCCGGCTCGGACGCGGTTTGAAGCGGCGCCACTTCTCCCTGCCAGGGACGCGTCGCGCGATGGGGCGAGACCAGCACCCATTCGTTGGTCAGGGCATTCAGTCGGCGATGAGGATCTTCCGTGAGTTTCAAATTTTGGCCTCGCAGCATTTTACGATGAGTGTGGCGAGGAGCGGACGGTCATCATCGTGATACCGCGGAACGGGCAACGAAAGAGAACCAGCCCACCCGGGGCAACCGAGAAGGTCCGCTGGGTTTCGCCCAGGCGGGACAGGCGAAAGCCTGCCCTGAGCGCAGCCGGGCGGCTGTCACCTACATGAGCTGGAGGTTAGCTCACGGCTGCAGGGAGTTGCCCATCATCAGGGCGAACAGCAGAGGCAGATAAATCACAGTCGCCTGCAGCACGTGACGGGCGCGCATCTTCGAGGGCGCGCTGGCCAGCGGCAGGTTCAGGAACGCCAGACGGATTCCGAAATAGAGCAGCGCGAAGCCGAGAACCACCGCACCCACCAGGTAGATCCTTGCCAGCCATGCCCATGAAGCTGGGCAGAAGGCTGATGGGAATCAGAGCCACGGAGTAGATCAGAATGCGGCGGGCGGTCGAGCGGCCATCTTCTTCCACCACCGGCAGCATCTTGACCCCGCCCTTGGCATAATCGTCGCGGTACAGCCATGCGATGGAGAAAAAGTGGGGGAACTGCCAGACGAAGAGGATGGCGAACAACACCAGGGTGCCCCATTCCAGTTGGCCGCGAGCGGCAGTCCAGCCCAGAACTCCGGGCATAGCTCCGGGAAAAGCTCCGACGAAGGTGCAAATCGGCGAGATGCGCTTCAGCGGAGTGTAGGCAGCGAGGTAGACAACGGACGTCAGGAAGGTCAGCAGGCCGGTCAAGGGATTGGTGAAGACGGCGAGGTAAATCGAGCCGCCGACCGCTGCCAGCAGGCCAACTGCGGTGGCGTGAAACAGGCTCATGCGTCCCGCGGGGAGCGGGCGGAGAGCGGTGCGGCGCATGTAGCCGTCGACATCGTGCTCCATGACTTCATTCAGTGCCGCGGTGCCGCTCGAGACCAGTCCAATCCCGAGTAGAGAATGGAATAGCCCCCAGCTAATCCAGGAAACTCCCGCCTGGTGGGCGCCGAAGAAGTATCCGCACCATGCGGTCATGACGATCAGGCTCGTGACCCGGAGCTTGGTCAGTTCGGCATAGTCGCGGAGAAGGGAAGTTGCCCGGGTGCGAAAGCCAGAGAGAGGCAGTGTCATCGAGCTCATTGTTTGGCCGTGTTAAAGCGTTCCGGAAAACCGTTCCTGGCGGTTACAGAAAAAGCCACGTACGGACCCCACTCCGTTACGTGCTCAAGGATTGCATAGGTACTCTGATCATTTTCGAAAGTCAAGGGAAATGGAAAATGCCTTCCTGAATCAGGGTAACACACCGAGCCACCGACGCCGCGGTAAGCCTATGGACTCGCTGCCGAGATCCCGAGGAATCAAAGGTTTCCGGAGGATCAAAGAAACACTTATGCCAGAGGGCCGAATCGGACAAAGTGCCGGCTCGCCACTGCTGCAAGAGGCCAGGGTTGCGGCGATCATGCCGCCGTCGGCGGAATCAAAAATCACCACCACGCCCGCCAGTTCTGCGGTTTCTTCGCCATGTCCTGGAAGCTCTTTTCCAGCAGAAATTTCACATACTCCAGCCGCGCTTTGGGTCCGGCATCCTTGGCATTGTCGTCGATCTTCTGGACGGTGAATGATTTTCACGTTCTTGTTCCGAAGGGGCTCCCAGTCTCCCGGGAAGGTCGAGGCCTCTTCGCGGACGACGTGGAACAAGTCGGCCGCGGGTGCCAGCGCAGAGGCCGTGGGCGCGTCAGTGTTGGCGATGCCTTCGGGCATCTCGACACTGTTGCGCCAAATCCATCCTCGCGATAAGCCGGAAATGCGCACGTGCACCCAGTCGGCGTTGAAGTCGAGCATTTCGAATTCATCGTGCATGCTGGCCAGAAACTGCGGCTTGGCCGTCAGGCTGGGAGTGGCCACCACCGGAGTGCCCGATTTCCTGACGGCCACCAGGTTCTTGGGATGAGCCGTGTTCTTGAGAATCTCTTCCAGGCCGTCGGCTTCCGCCTGCAACGCGCGGTTGGATTTGTCGGGCATTCCCCGCATCCGGAGGCCGCCCACGTTCCGGGGCTGCCAGGCTTTGGCTCAACGATGACGAAAAGGTTCGTTCGGTTTCGGGGAACTTCGGAGCAGGCCGTCGAGATTGCTCCGTTCTGCATCGTTCGGAGGACGGCTGTGGGCTGGCTGCCGATGTGGCCCGGGTGGCCACTCGTTGACCGAGCCCTTGGCGAATTGCTCCGCCAGTTGATCCAGCAGATCCGTTTCCAGCCGGCCATTCGAGGTCAATAGCTGATATCCGGAGCGAGAAGCGACGGGATCGGCGTACCAAGCCGTGACTTTTGTGCTGATTCGCACCAGCGATCCACCCGATGGCGGTCGAAGTAACCTTTACGTTCGCCTGGTAGTAGCCGCGCTGGTAGCGGTCGAGGGGATGTTCTCCGGGCTTGGCGAACCCGTCCAACACCGGAAGGTGGCCGGACAAACTGGCTTGCACCGTGGCTCGAGCGCCTTCTCGACCTCGGCTTTAGACTGCGGGAAGGTGCGTTCGTAGGGATTGGTCTGCGCCTGCGCAGAGCAATAGCTAGGGCCAGGATACCCCACGTCAGGGCCCACAGTGCCGCCCGGTTCACGAGCCTCCGCCGGGACGTCATGGCACCTGCTCCAACTCGTCGCGCAAGATCCATCCATGTTGGCCGTCGTGGGTTTCCACTCCCAACCAGTAAGTCGTCGAAATCACGATCAAGACCTCGGTGCCGGTGGGCAGGGATTGCAGAGTGCTTGCGGTGTGGAAGGGCGCGGATTTGAGTGGCGCTCCCGGCGCCTTTACCAGCCGTTGCACCTGCCGCCGGAGATCCTGTACGCGTTGCTCCAGAGTCTGCGGAGGGGACGCAGCACCCGGGTTAGGGGAAGCTTCCGTACCGCCATTGTTTGCAGGGGCTGGCTGGGGAACGGTGGCGGGCGTCTCGTCGGCGAAGCCGGGCCGTTGTTTCTTCGCAGCCTGCTCCTGCTTTTCTCTCTCCGCCTCCGTGGTCTGGGCCTTCATCAACTCGATGGCATCAAGATGGTCGTGGATGTCCTTGTACTCCGCGCTTTCGACCGATCCGTTGGAAGCGTGGGCGATGTGGCGGAAATCCTCCACAAAACGCGCGTCGATGCGGAGCACGGTGTTCTTGTCGCCCTGGGCCTGCACCACGTAGCGGACCGCCAGCGTCCCCACATCACTGCTGTCTTTGAAGTTTCGCGGGTCGAGCGCTTTCAGGCGCACTTTGTAGAAAACCTCGCCTCCCTCGGTCCATTCCGGAAACACTCGCGTGGAACTGGCCGCGGTCGCGCCGGTCAGGTATTCGTCCTTGTTGTACTCCTTGGTTCCCCGGATGAGCCCGTTTTGAATCACGTCTTGTACGACTTGAATGACCTCTTTCTCGGGAAAAGGGAGGTTTACGACCAGACCCATGCCATATTGGGTGGCATCTTTTTCCCGGGCGGGAACTGGGAGCGCGCCCAGTGCGAGGACCAGGATCAAGATCAAGCCGACTTTCCACCCGACCGTCGACGCCCGGCTCGTTCCCTGGCCGGACCTATCGAGCTTTTCAGAACCAATCTCTGGCTTCCCCATATCCCCTGTTGGCAAAGAGTCTCAACTCTGGCTCGGGCCTGTCAACCCCATCGCTTGACGCGGGTGCGAAAAGACTCCAGTTCAGATTTTACTGTGTCAAAGCATGGCAAGGAACAAGCGTTTTGCCCCTGCGGAGAGGCAGCATGTGCGGGGCGCTGCAGGCAGGGGAAAACAACCCTGCTGCATTTTCCCTGTCGCATGGCATAATCTTCGGCAACATCTCCCGATCCAGGTGTCAAGCGATGCGTTCAGCTCTGATTGCCGTTTTCACGCTGTGCCTTTGTGTCTCAGGTGCCAGTACGCCCGGTGCCGCGGCTGACAGCCCGAAGTCGCTGCAGATTTACTTCATCGACGTGGAAGGCGGGCAGGCGACGTTAGTGGTGAGCCCGTCGGGGCAGTCGCTCCTGATCGATACCGGCTGGCCGGGATATGAAGGCCGCGACGCCGACCGGATCGTAGCTGCCGCCAACCAGGCCGGCATCAAGCAGCTCGATTATGTCCTGATTACCCACTACCACCGCGATCACGTGGGCGGCGTCCCGCAGTTGGTCGACGGGATCAAGGTGGGCACGTTCGTCGATCACGGACCCAATCTGGAAGACTCCGAAGTGACGCGCACCGATTATGCCGCCTACGAGAAAGCGATCGCGGGCCATGCCCACGTAGTCGTGAAACCGGGATGGGGGCTTCCGATCAAAGGCATCGAAGTGCATGTGTTGGCCGCTGCCGGAGATCACATCACCAGTCCCTTGCCGGGAGCGGGAGAAGCGAATTCGTATTGTGCGTCCGAGCCCGCCGCGGCTGCCGACAATACTGAGAATGCCCGTTCCGTGGGCGTTCTCATCACGTACGGACACTTCCGCTTCCTCGATCTCGGCGACCTTACCAAGAAGAAGGAACTCGAGATCGCCTGTCCGAATAACCTGCTCGGCACGGTCGACCTTTTTCTGGTGACGCACCACGGGGCGGACCTTTCGAATCCCAAAGCCCTGGTGTGGGCGTTGCATCCACGGGTCGCGGTCATCGACAATGGCCCGCGCAAGGGATCGAGTCCCGCGGCGTGGCAGATCGTCCACGATTCTCCGGGGCTGGAAGATTTGTGGCAGCTGCACTATGCCGCCGAATCGGACCGCGCCCACAACGTGGCCGACGACCGCATTGCGAACGTGAAAGAAAACTGCGAAGGCAAGTACATCAAAGTGGCAGCGGAACCCGACGGCACGTTCACCGTGACCAACGCCCGCACGGGCGTTCAGAAGACCTACTCCAAAAAGTAGTCGGTATCGCGTGGCGCCATCCACATGCCGGCGCTACGGCTACAATCTTCATCCATGATCGTGATCGTGATGGGAGTTGTCGGCGCCGGCAAGACGACCATCGGGCGGCTGCTGGCGAACGAACTGGTTGGGAATTCGCCGACGCCGATGATTTTCATCCTCCGTCCAATGTAGAGAAGATCCGGCAGGGCATCGCACTCAACGACGAGGACCGCAAGCCCTGGCTGGAGCGCCTTCGTGCAAGCCATCGCACCATTGGATCGCCGAGAAGCGCAACGTCGTGCTGGCCTGCTCCGCCCTGAAACGCAGCTACCGCCAGGAACTCGCAGCTGGGCCTGAGGTCCGGTTTGTGTACCTGAAGGGAAGCGCCAGCCTGATCGCCGAGCGCCTGCGCTCGCGACACGGACATTTCGCCGGCGAACAGATTCTGGCCAGCCAGTTCGCCGACCTGGAAGAGCCCGAGGCCGCCGTTGACGGTCGAAATCGCCGCGACACCGCAACAGATCGTGGCCGAGATTCGGAAGAAGCTCGCTTTGGCGTAGAATCCTCGCACCACCGAACCGTCGAACCAACTGGAACGCGCCTTGGAAACGCTCCCGACCGCCTTGAATCCGCCGTGGTTTCCCGACTCATGTGGCGGCTGATGCCGTTTCTCTTTCTGCTCTACATTGTTGCCTACCTGGACCGCATCAATGTGAGCTTCGCCGTGTTGCAGATGCGAGGCCAGCTTGGCCTCAGCGATCGCGTCTATGGCCGGGCGGCCGGCATGTTTTTCGCGGGCTATTTCTTCTTTCAGCTTCCCAGCAATCTGGTGCTGGAGAAGTTCGGCGTCCGCCGGTGGATTTCAGGCCTGATGGTGACCTGGGGCGTGATCTCGTGCTTGATGATCTTCATCCGCGGCCCCATCAGCTTCTACGGGATGCGGTTCCTGCTGGGCGCCGCCGAGGCCGGATTCTTCCCCGGCATGATCCTTTATATGAAGCGCTGGTTCCCGGCCAACGCGCGGGCCCGCGCGGTGGCCTGGTTCATGACGGCCAATCCCCTCGCGGGCATTGTCGGCAGTCCGGTCTCCGGGGCCTTGCTCGGGCTCAGCGGCAAAGGCCTCTCGGGTTGGCAATGGATGTTTCTGATGGAGGGGATGCCAGCAATTCTCCTAGGAGCCACCGTGTTCTGGGCCCTCTCGGATAGTCCGCAGGAAGCGCGCTGGCTGAAGGGCGAGGAGCGAGACTGGCTGCTGGACAGGCTGGCGCGTGAACAGCAGGCGGAATCGGTCGCTACGGCAGGGCAGTTTCTGGGAAGTCCTGGTGAGCCCCAGAATCTGGCTGCTATCGCTGGTGTACTTTGGGGTCTCCACCACGATGTACGGAGTCACGCTGTGGCTGCCCAGCGTGATCCGATCGCTGTCGGGACTGAGCTATTTCCTGACAGGGCTGGTGTCGGCTCTTCCGTTCCTGGTGACGGCGGTGGCGATGGTTCTGGTGGGAATGCGCTCCGACCGTACCGGAGAACGCCGCTGGCACACGGCGATCCCGGCATTTGTGGGAGCGGCCGGCCTGGTGGCGGCGGGGTATGGGAGATCAACGGTGGTGGTGGTGGCATGCATCGGTCTGGGCCTGGTCTGCGCGGAGTCGATGGTGGGGCCGTTCTGGGCTATGGCAACTTCACGGATGGCGGGCCTTTCGGCCGCCGCCGGGATCGCGGTGATCAACTCGCTGGCAAATCTGGGAGGGTATTACGGTCCCGACATCATTGGATTCTTCCGCAAGCTGAATGGCGGGTTTCGCGGAGGGTTGCTGGCGATCGGTGCGACCCTGGCCCTGAGTGGGACAGTTGCGTTAATCGTGGGCCGACCGCCGGCCGTAGAGAAGGTGCGGGTGCCCGATTGAAGTAGGGCCGGTATCCTGCCGGCTGTCGCGGGGCCTCTCGACCTCGCCCCGTCGCGTCACCAGAAAGCCAAGGGTTTCGCTTCGCTCCATCCCGTCAATTGTTTACAATAGAAACTTCGTCTGACCTGCTTGGCCAGCGGAAGCCTCATAGAGGAACGAACACCAATTTTGGAACCGACAAACCACAATTCCAGTACGGCCCCCACCGTCTACTGGCGGGTAGAGGGCAGCCTGCTCGACCTGACCGTGGTCGAGCCGGTGGCGTTCTTTACCTGGAATGCCCAGACGTTCGCCGAACGCTTCCGGCGGCGCGGGCAGATCTTCCTGATGGCGCTGCTGCGCCCGTTTCTGTATTCGACGAACCGCAAGTTCGCCACCCGGGCGGTGCATACCGTCCTGCGCGGAGTGACCCGCGACCGCCTTGACCTGCTCGGGCGAAGAATTCTTTCACTACAAGTTGAAGCCGCGCCTGAAACAGCGAGGCGTGCAGAAGGTGCAGGAGTTGGTGCAGGCCGGGCGCGGAAGTCGTGCTGGTCAGCCAGGGGTTGGAGCATGTGATGCGTCCGCTGGCGCAGCATCTGGGGGTGAAGCGGATTGTCGCCAACCGGCTGGAGTTTCGCGATGGCACGGCGACGGGCCGGTTGCTCGAGCCGGTGATCCGGCCGCGCGGAGCCTTCGCGCGCATTCGCGAAGAGAATCCGGACGGGCGCCGGGCTCCGAAAACCCTGGCGCGGCAACTGGATATTTCGGTGGAAGCTCTGCGCGGCGGCGGTGATTCCCGCCGAGCGGCGGGCGGTGGCGCCCACCCGGCCCGTTGTCCATTTTGACGGGCATCAGGCAGGCCCAGGGTTTTTCGGTGCGCAGGGCATTCTGCGGGAAAGCACGTGATGCTGATCGGCGTCACCGGATTCATCGGCAAGGTCTGGCTGGCGAATACGCTGCTGGATTTGCCCGAAGTCGAGAGGATCTATCTGCTGATCCGGCGGCAGAAGTCGAATCCGGCGGAGCGGCGCTTCGAGAAGATGGTGGAAGATTCGCCGGTGTTCGATCCGCTGTTTGAGCGGCACGGGGACCGGCTGCTCGATGTTCTGCGCGAGAAGATCGAGGTTGTCGAAGGCGATGTCACCCAGCCGGGCCTTGGACTCAACGCCGAGACCGCCCGCCGCTTGCAGAAGAATCTGGATCTGATCATCAACAGCTCGGGCCTGACCGATTTCAATCCCGACCTGCGCGACGCGCTCACCACCAACACGGACGCGGCCGTCAATATCCTTGAATTTTGTCCGAGCGTCGGATCACGCGGGACTTCTGCATCTTTCCACCTGCTATGTCGCCGGGGAGCAGGATGGGCGAGTCAGCGAAAAACTGACTCCGAACTACAATCCGCGCGGGCTGGCCGACTTCGACGCCGAGCAGGAATGGCGCTCTCTCCAGGAATTGGTGAAGCAGGCCGAGGCGCAAGCCGAGAGCGACGAGGTTACCTCGGACCTGCGGATGCAGGCCCAGTCCAAGGAACACGCGGCGAAAGATCTGCACGGCGCGGCGCTGGAGAATCAGATTCGCAAGAACCGCGTGCGCTGGCTGAAGACGTATCTGACCGAGGCGGGGACGCGGCGCGCCAAGGAACTGGGCTGGCCGAATACCTATACGCTCACCAAGAGCCTGGCCGAGTCGCTGATCGCGAAACATGGCGCGGGACTGCCGGTTGCGGTGGTGCGTCCGGCGATTGTCGAAACTTCGGTCGGCAAGCCGTTCCTCGGATGGAATGAAGGCATCAATACTTCTGCGTCGCTGTCGTATCTGCTGGGAACCTATTTCCGGCAGTTGCCCTCGAACGAGAGCAAGCGGCTCGACATTATTCCGGTGGACGCGGTGTGCAGCGGCATGACCCTGATTGCCGCCGCGGTCATGGAACGCCGGCATGATCCGCTCTACCAACTGGCGACCTCGGTGACCAATCCTTGCGACATGGGCCGGTCGATCGAGTTGACGTCTCTGGCACACCGCAAGCACTACCGCGCGCAGGAAGGGCTGGAATCCTGGCTGCGCCTGCGCTTCGATGCGATTCCGGTTTCCAAGACGCGCTATAACCGCATGTCGGCGCCGGCGCAGAAGGCGATCGTGAAGTCGATTCAGCGCATCATGTCGCCCTTGCCGCTGAAGAAGGCGCCCCTGGTGAAGACCGAGCGCAATCTGGAGCGCCTGGAAAAACTGATTGAATTGTTCGAGCCCTTCATTCTGTTGAACGAGCATGATTTCGCGGCGGAAAACATCGAGAAGCTTTCGTACGCGCTGGTGCCCGGAAGAGCAGGACATTTTCGGCTACGACACGCGCTCGCTCGACTGGTGGGAGTACTGGATCAACATTCACATCCCGGCGCTGCGGCGCTGGACGTATCCTTTGATTGAAGGGCGGCCCCTGGAAGCCGCGGCCTCCTCGCACTTTTCAGCTTGCGCGCCGCAAACGGAGATGCCGTGAAGACTGGGACCAACGGAGCCACGTGGCGATATTCCTGACCGGCTCGACCGGATACATCGGCGCGCACGTTGCCGCCAATCTGCTGAAGCGGCACGGCGCCGCCTTGAATGTGCTGGTGCGGGCGCGCGATCCGCAGGAAGCGCAGCTGCGGCTGTGGCGCGCGCTGCAGTTGCACCTCGGATTTCCCGCGCTTCTACGAGTACCTGCAGACGAAGGTCCGCATCTTTTGCGGAGACCTGACTGCTCCCGGCTTCGGACTGAACCGCGATGAATACGACCGGCTGGTGCATACCACGGACTCGGTGATTCACTGCGCGGCCTCGCTGAACCGCAAGTCGGAGAAGAGCTGCCTGAACGTGAATCTGCGGGGCACGCTTGAAGTGCTGCACCTGGCGCGGCACGCCGAGCACTATCACGGCCTGCGGCGCTTCAGCGAGGTCAGCACGGTGGCGGTGGCGGGCAAGCGCAGCAACGAAGTCGTGACCGAGGATCGCTCGATCGAATGGGACCGTTCCGACTACGATCCCTACGCGCGCACGAAGAAGTTCTGCGAGCACATGACGCGCGATGCTGCTGCCCGACACTCCGAAGACGGTCTTTCGCCCCAGCATCGTGCTCGGGCGACAGCCGGCATGCGGAGACCACGCAGTTCGACATGGTCAAGGCGTTCGTATTTCTGGCGGGACTGCCGGTGCTGCCGTTTCGTCCCACCGACAAGATCGACATCGTGAATGTGGATTTTGTGGCGGACGCGATTGCCACCCTGCACCAGAAAGAGCAGCCGAAGTACGAGACTTATCATCTTTCCTCGGGGACCGCGTCGCAGACGTTCCGCGAGTTGACCACTGCGCTCGCCGCCGCACAGCAGAAGCGCGGCCCGGTGTTCCTGCCGTTTGCTGAAAAGCCCTTCTCCGGTTCGGTCAACTTCCTGTCGAATCGCAAGGGATCGCTGGCCAAGGCGCTTCGCTGTTGAAAGTGTTCATGCCGTATCTGGTGTGGAACACGGTGTTCGACAACACGCGGGTGACCTCCGAGTTGAGGCGCAAGCCGGTTCCGTTTTCGCAGTACAGCTTTCCGCTGCTGAAGTTCAGCCGCGAGAACAACTTCCAGTACCAGTACCAGCCCTGGCCCGCGGCCGCAGGAGGTACCGCCGCATGATGGACTTTCATTCTGGAAGCGTGGGTCAGCAGCAACATCGAGCGCGCCAAGGCGGGCTGGATGCTGGGGGCAGGGAAGCCCTGGCAGCCGGGCGAAAAACTCAAACTGCTTTTCGCCGGATATAACGGCACGCGCAACATGGGTTCGGATGTGCGGGTGGAGGAGATGCTGCGCCAGATCCGGCACATCCTGGGCGCCGAGCGGGTCGAACTTCACCGTGATGACGTTCGAATTTCGATCGCTCCAAAGGCTACTTCGAAGGCACCGCGCAGGTTCATCTGCCCGATATCTTTCCGCCGTTCCTGGCGGACGAAGTGCCCCGGCACCACGGCGTGGTGGCTTGCGAAGGCTCCATGTTCAAGAGCAAATTCGCCAATGCCCTGACCACGATGATGATTGGCTCGCTCGGCATCGCCGCGGCGGAGAACAAACTCTCCGTCGGCTACGGCGCAGAAGCCGGCCACATGGATCCGCTGCTGGCCAAGATGTGCGGCCGCTATTGCAAGAATTCGCTGGTCATCACGCGTAACGAGGAGTCGCGCACACGGTTGCGCGAACTGGGCGTTCCGACCGAACTGGGTACGGACACCGCCTGGACCTTTGAGCCGCGCCCGGCGGAGTATGGCCAGAGCGTTTTGCGACAGGTGGGATGGGACGGACGCACTCCGGTGCTGGTGGTTTGTCCGATCAATCCGTTTGAGTGGCCGGTGAAGGCCTCGGTGGCCAAGGCCGCGCTGCACAGTCTGGCCGGCGCATACAAGAAAAGCCACTATCGCGGCCCCTACTTCCACAATTCGGGTCCGGCTGCCGATCGCGCCTACGAACATTATCTGACTTCGATCGCCAACGCCGTGGATGCGTTCCGCAAGCAGCGGAATGTGTTCGTCATTCTGGTGGCGACGGAGCGCCTGGATGCGCGCCCGGCCAATCGCATTTCGGAAAAGCTCGGCGGCGTGCCCATCCTGACTTCGGACCAGTACAACATGTACGAACTGGTCAGCATTCTGCGCTCCTGCCACATGATGGCCTCGTCGCGCTATCACGGCATCGTGACCTCCATGCCGGCGCTCGTTCCCTCGGCGGGGATCACCATGGACGAGCGCATTCGCAACCTGATGCGCGAGCGCGGACATCCAGGAATTGCTGATGAATGTGGACGATCCCGATCTCGAACCCAAACTGCTGGCCGCCCTCGAAATCCTGGCCACGCAGGGCGAGCGCATCGCCGACGGCATTGCCCGCACGGTGGTCAAGAATCTGAAGGTGATGGCGCGGATGGGCGTTCTCTTCGAGGAAGAAGTCCAGCGGCGCTATCCCGATTTCCCGACGCGCACCGGCGAATGGAGTTGGGAGGATTATCTGCCGCCCATGAACGACTCGCTTCGCCAGTTGGTGGCGGCATATAGCTGACGCTGCCAGATTTCCGATTTCGAACCCTCATGCCATTCGTCGGAGAAATCTTTTCGCAACTCAAGGCGGCCGCGGACACCACGGTGCTGCAGGAAATTCGCGACGGCCAGATCACGGCAGTGACGGGTGGCGAACTGCTCGAGTTGATCCGCAAAGCGCGGACGTTTCTTGCGGCGCAGGGGCTGAAGAAGGGCGACCGCTGCGGACTGCTGGCGGCGAACAGCATCCGCTGGATGGCCATTGACCTGGCCGCGATGGCCGAAGGACTGATTGTCGTTCCGCTCTACTTCCGCCAGGCTCCGGCCGAGTTGGTCGCGATGATGAAAGACAGCACGCCGGCATTGGTGTGCTGCGGCGATGCGTCCCTGCGCGACGGAATTCAGCAGAATTGGTCCGGGGCCCCGCCGCACTTTCTCTTCGACGAGATCTTCGCAGGGGTAGAGGGCATCTCGTTGGACCGCCCGCAAGTCCGCGACGCCGATCCCGTGACCATCATCTACACGTCGGGCACCTCCGGCGAAGCCAAGGGCGTGGTGCTGACCGCGGCCAACGTGGGATTCATGCTGGGTTGCACTTCGGCGCGACTCGATTCGCTGATGGGAGGCCGCTCCGGACAGGACCGTATTTTCCATTACCTGCCGTTCAGTTTTTGCGCGTCGTGGATCGCGGTGCTGACTTTCCTGCTGCGCGGGAGCCTGGTCACGCTGAACACCGACCTGACAAAGATTCCAACCGATATGCCGGCCGTGGCTCCACATTATTTCCTGAACGTCCCTCAGTTGCTCGAGCGCATGCGGCGGGGTGTGGACGAGCAGATCGCACAGAAGGGCGGCGTGGCGCAGGCGATCTACTCACGAGCCCAAGCTGCGTGGCTGCGGAGCAAAGAAAAGCATTCGCAAGCCGGAGACGGCATCTGGCTGTGGCTGGCTAACGCTGTGGTGTTTCCCGCGATCCGCAAGAAAATGGTCGGCGAGAATCTGAAGGCCCTGATCTGCGGCTCGGCGCCGCTCACTCCTGAAACCCAGGACTACTTCCGCATGCTCGGCATTCCGGTGCTGCAGGTCTACGGACTGACGGAGACCACCGGCATCTGCACCATGGACGATCCGAACAACGTCGCGCCCGGCCGTGTCGGGCCAGCGATCTCGGGCATCGAGATGAGGCTCGGCGACAACGATGAGATCGTGGTGCGCGGCCCGAATGTTTTCCCCGGCTACTGGAACCGGCCGCAGCAGACCGCCGAGGTGCTGCGCGACGGATGGTTCCACACCGGCGATCAGGGCGAGACTGGATGGTTCGGGAAACTGGCGGATCGTGGGGCGCATCAAGAATCTGATCGTTCTTGGTTCCGGCCACAAGATCGCGCCCGAAACCATCGAAGAGGAAATCGCCCGCCATCTGCCGAGCGCGCAGCAGGTGGTCATCGTGGGCAATGGCCGCGGATATCTTTCGGCCATTGTCACGGGAAACGTGGCCGGGGAGCAGGTGCAGGCGGCGCTGGATGCCGTCAATCCCGCAGCTGCCGCACTACAAGCAGGTGCGGGCGTTTTGCCTGACGGCAGGAACCATTCTCTGATCGAAAATGGAATGCTCACCGCAAACGGCAAGCTGAAGCGCGACCTGATTTCGGCGCGCATGAAGAACGAGATCGAAGACATGTACCAGGTGAAGCAGGCGGTATAGCCAGGCGTTCGGCGAAAGGGACGGTATTGGGCGCGCAGCAATTTCAAGGGCAAGCGCTGTCGTGGCAGGTTGAAGGACGGAGTCATCGAACTGGCGCTGCATCGCGATCCCTGCAACGAAATCGGCTCGCTGTCGCTGGACGAGCTGGAAAACTTTTCGGCCGCGCTCGACAGTATCGAGAAAGATGCGCACGCGCTCATCATCCACAGCGAGTTGAAGTCCGGTTTCTGCGCGGGCGCCGACCTGCGCGAGCTTTACGAGCGGTCGCAGACGATGGAGAAGTCGCAGGCTGCGCAGGGTGTGCGCGATTTTCTGGAGCGCATTCACCGCGTGCTGAATCGGATCGATGCCGCCCCGCTGACCACGATTGCCGCGGTCCACGGCGTGACGTTTGGCGGAGGATTTGAACTCGCCCTGGTCTGCGATCTGATCATTGCCGACAAGATGGCCCGCTTTTGTTTTCCCGAACTGCGGCTGGGACTGATTCCCGGGATTCGGCGGAATCCCGCGCCTGAAGCGCGATCTGGGCAACGCCGTCGTGCGCGACCTGCTGCTGACCGGCCGCAGTTTCAACGCCACCAAGGCGCAGCAGATCGGCCTGGTAAGTCAGGTTGTCTGCGGAAGGCGAGGCTTTGCGCGCGGCGCGAGCCACTGCGGCGCAGATCGGCAAATTCGACCGGCAACACCGCGATGCCGCCAAGCAATTCATCAAGCCGATTCCGCTACGAAGAACTGCGCCGGGAGATCGATATTTTCTGCGAGCTGTTCTCGCGGCCGGCGGTGCAGGCCGGACTTGAAGAAATTTGTGGAGAGCACGGACGCGCAGCCCTATTTGCCGTGAAGGCTGGCGGCGCTGTCAGAAATCCCAAAACAGTTTAGAGTTACTTATATGCAAACAGCCGATCAGACCCTCGACGAGATCCTTACCCTGGCCGCCACGCATTTTAAAGTGCCGCGCGAAAAGCTTTCCCCGGACGACGATTTCTTCAAGACGCTCGGGATCGACAGCCTGCAGACGCTCGATCTGCTGACGCAGCTGGAGAATCACTTTCACGTCGAACTGCCGGACTACGAACTGCAGGGCGTGACCGACTTCCGCACCCTGGCCGGCAAGATTCAGGCGCGTTTGTAGACGACTTGAAGTCGCAATCGAGCTGTTGATTGCCAGGTAATGCACCATTGATAACTAAGGTTTTCTCCGAGTCCTCGCAGTCTCTATGCTAAAATCAGCAATTTCATATGCTCGATCTCCGCCAATACACCTGTCTGGGCGCGGCGCTGCGCGATGCGCTCGACCGCTTCTCCTCCGAAATCTGCCTGATCGAAGCCGAGCGCGATCGCGAAAAACTCCGCCTGACCTATTCCGATTTCAAAGAAATCGCGCTGCCGCTGGCCCGCGCTCTGGAAGACGCCGATTTCGACCCCGACGACCGCGCCGCCATCATCATGACCAATCAGTCGAAATGGCTGATCTCGGCCTATGCCATCTTCTATTGCGGCGGCGTTCTGGTCCCGCTCGATTACAAGCTCACCGCCGCCGAGCATCTGCAACTGCTCGCCCATTCCAAGGCCAAGGTGCTGATCGTCGAGTACCACCTCTGGCGCGCGATCATGCAGTCCCCGGACTTCCAGAACGATCGGAACCAAGATCGTTCTGGTGACCGAAGCCCCGCTGGGCGCGGATCTGGCCGGCGCGTTCCGCTGGGAAGATTTCAAGCGCAAAGGCGCTCCCGACTTCGTCATGCGGCAGAAGGACGATGTCGCCTGCATCGTCTATTCCTCGGGAACCGGCGGCCGTCCCAAGGGCTGCGTGCTCACCCACGAAAATTATCTGGAGCAGTGCCGCGCGCTGACCGCGTGGTATCCCTTCTGGCCGGGAGTGCGCTATCTGAGCATTCTGCCCACCAATCACGCCATCGATTTCATGGTCGGCTTCATCGGGCCGTTCGTCTGCGGAGCCTGCGTCGTGCATCTGCGCACGCTGCGTCCGGAGTTCGTGCGCGACGCCTTTGTGCGCTACCGCATCACCTATGTCTCGCTGGTCCCGATGATCGTCAAGAATCTGGAACGCGGCCTGCGCGCGAAGTTCGACGAACTGCCGTCGTGGAAGCGGGCCTTCCTGAATGCCATGATCGCGATCAATCGGCTGCTGACGCGCCGCCGCCCGAACGTGAAGCTCAGCCGCATGCTGCTGTCCAATATGCACCGCGGGTTTGGCGGAGAGTTGCTGGCCTTGATCACCGGCGGCGCATTCATGGAGCCCTCGACCATGCAGTTCTTCTACGATCTCGGCATTCCGGTGGTCAACGGTTACGGTCTCACCGAAGCCGGGACCGCGCTCACGCTGAACGATCTCAAACCGTTTCGCGCCGATACCGTCGGCAAGCCGCTTCCGGGAGTTGAGATTCGCATTCTTGAATCCGGATGCCGACGGCGTGGGAGAAGTCGCGGTGCGCAGCAAGACGGTGATGTCGCACTATCTCGACGATCCCGAACTTACCGCTGGAGACGATCGTCGATGGCTGGCTTCTGACCGGCGATCTGGGCCGGTTCGAGCGCGACGGCCATCTTCAGCTCTTCGGGCGCAAGAAGAACATGATCGTCACCGAAGGCGGCAAGAACATCTACCCGGAGGACATTGAAACCGTTTTCGACGGCCTGCCGGTGAAGGAATACGCGGTGTTTGCGGCGAACTACATCTGGCCGAAAAAAGAACTGGGGCGCGAGACGCTGGTCCTCGTGCTGCGGCTGGAGCAGAACCAGAAATTCGACAGCGCAGTTGCTGGAAGAGATCTCGGCGCGCAACCGCCGCCTGCCCGATTTCAAGCGGGTCGGCGGATATTTGTCTGGGACAAAGACTTTCCCCGCACCGCTTCGATGAAGATCAAGCGGCAGGTGCTGGCCGAGGAGATTGGCAAAGTCGGTGGAGCGCGAAGCCATCGTGGGATTGTGACTGGCCACTGAAGTTCGACTGCCAGCGCGAATTCTTGCGGCGCGTCTGCATTCAGTCGTGAAAAGTGGAATCTGGAACCTTGGGACAAACTTATCTCGCGATCGTGAATCCGGCGGCCGGAGGCGGCCGGAGCCGGCAAGCTCGCTGGGCCCCGCGCTCGAGCGCTTGCGCGCGGGCGGCCTCGAGATCGAAGGTCGCGCACGACCCGCGCTCCGGGAGAGGCCACCGAGATCGCGCGCGAGGCCTACGGGCGGGGCGTTCGGCACTTTATCGCAGTCGGCGGCGACGGCACGTCCTACGAAATCGTGAACGGCCTTTTCCCGCAGGCCGCTCGGCGGCGAGCGCCCGACCCTGGGATTCCTTCCGCTCGGCACCGGCAATTCCTTTCTGCGCGACTTCAGCGATCAGGGCGTCGAGTACGCGATCGAATCTCTACTGGCGCAGCGCAGCCGCGCCTGCGACGTGATGCGCCTGCGCCACCGCGCCGGCGTCATCCACTACATCAATCTGCTCAGCATGGGCTTCTCGGCGGACGTCGCCACGCTGCGCGCGCGGCGTTTCAGCGCCTGGGGAGAACTGGGCTACTTCACCTCGATCTTTCTGACGCTGGCCCGATTCAACCGCCGCCCTTTCCCGGTGCGAGTCGACGGCGCAGAAGAGTTTCGACAGCCGCCGCTGCCTGTTCCTCACTTTCAACAACAGCAAGTTCACCGGCGGGACGATGATGATTGCTCCCAAGGCCGAGATCAACGACGGCCTGGTGGAATACGTTCGCTGGGGGCCGATCGGCCGGCTGGGACTGATCCGCAATCTGCCGGGCCTCTATGACGGCACGCACATCGAGCATCCGCTGGCCGAGCGCAAGGCCGCGCAGCGCATCGAGTTCAATCTCGATGCTCCGGTCGATGTCATGGTCGACGGCGAAGTTCTGACGCTGCATTGCGAGGAACTGGACGTGCTTCCCGGAGCGCTGAACGTCGTGCCTGATCGTGCTGCTGATTGCCGTGATATAAGGATGAGTCATGTCTGAAGAACGACGAAAACGGCAGCAGGAGCGCGATGGCAGCCGAGTGACGGAAGAGCCAAGAAGATGCTTGACTACGGCGTCATCCTGGTCCTGCTGGCGGGCGCATTCATCGCGGGCCGGTACTACAGGAACCACAAGTACGATTCCTTCGCCAAGTGCCTGGCGACGAAGCAGGCCAAGATGTATGGCCTCTACTGGTGCCCGCATTGCATCGACCAGAAAGAGATGTTTGGCGCAGCCTTTCACTATGTCCCCTATGTGGAGTGCGCGATCAAAGGGTCGTCGGAATTGACGCCGGCGTGCAAGGTCGCCGGAGTCAAGCTGTTTCCCAGTTGGCAGTTTGGCGACGGACCACCGAAAGAAGGCGTTCTGTCGTTGGAAGCCCTGAGCGATAAGACCGGGTGCAGCCTGCCGTGACGGCGCTGAGTCCATCTTCTGAAACACCAGCCGCGCCCAGAAACCGCGTTCTCTTTGCCGTCATCGCGGTCCTGTCGCTGGCGGGAGTGATCGTGTCGGCCGTTTCGTTGCAACGGCACTACGCGAAGTCGGCCACCGCCTTC
Source organism: uncultured Acidobacteriota bacterium (assembly GCA_963709865.1). Taxonomy (GTDB): domain Bacteria; phylum Acidobacteriota; class Terriglobia; order Terriglobales; family Acidobacteriaceae; genus Sulfotelmatobacter. The sequence goes on along the minus strand of CAVPXW010000012.1, from coordinate 106,099 downwards.
TGCGATTTCAGCCAGAAGTTCAATTGCGACATCGTGAACCGCAGCGAATATTCGAACACTCATGGGAATCCCGGTCGCCGGCATCGGCGTCGCCGGCTACGCCGCCCTGTTCGTCCTGGCTACATTCTGGAAGTCGCGCGCCGAGACGCCGAACCGCCTGCTGGGAGCGGCGATTGCGGGATTGGCCTTTGCCCTTGTACCTCACTTATATCGAAGCCTACGAACTGATGACGTGGTGCATCCTGTGCCTGATCTCGCTCGCGCTGATTTCTCTGATCAGCCTTCTCGCCGATCGCGTGAAAGTGAGAGAGCGCGAGAGCATGAAGCGGGCCCTCCGTTGTATTCTGATAGATGCACTTTTCCGGATGGAAGAAATCCAGAAAACTGAAAACCACGGCTCCGGGCCCGCTGCCGGCGTAATCCGCGCGCAGTCGGCGACCGGAGATTTGCGCCTGCACGAATTTCGCAGCCGCATCTTCCGCAACACGCGCTTCCTGCGCGTGTGGCTGCCTCCGGCTACGACGATCCGGCAAACGCCGGCCGGCGTTATCCGGTGCTCTATCTCAATGACGGTCAGAATCTGTTCGAGCCGTCGACCTCCTTCACCGGCGTCGAATGGCAGGTGGATGAAACCGGCGACCGCCTGATCCGCGAAGGCGCGGTTCCGCCCATGATTATTGTCGGCATCGACAATGCTGCCAGAGACCGCATCCGCGAATACATGCCGCACCGCTCGCTGCATCCGATGATGCTGCGGGTCGCAGGGCACGCGTTATCCCAGCTTTCTCATCAAGGAAGTCATGCCGTTCATGGCCCGCAATTACCGCGTCGCAACCGGGCCTGAGAATACGGGTCTGGGCGGGTCGTCCCTCGGAGCCCTGATTGCGCTTTACACCGCGGCCGTGCGTCCCGGAGTGATTGGCCGTTTGCTGCTGGAGAGTCCGTCGCTGTGGGCCTCGAACCGGCAGTTGATCAGGCAGAGCCGCGGAGTCAAGCGCTGGCCGGAACGAATCTTTCTGGCGACCGGCACGCGCCGAAGCGGGGCGCAAGGATCGAGATCACAGCATGGTCGACGATGTGCGCGAACTGGCCGCGATCTTTCGCCGCGCGGGATTGGACGACAAGCGGCTGAAGTTGGTCATCGACGACGGCGCCACGCATCACGAATCCGCCTGGGCACGGCGCTTTCCCGAGGCTCTGGCATTTCTGTTCGGCCAGGCGGGTTCGGTCAGGCAGGATGAGGATAGCGTCGCCCGTCATCAGGACATCTTCTACGATCCCGCTCCCAGCGAGGCCGAGGCGGGAGCGTTGGCTCCACGGGAGATGCTCCAGATCAGGTACACCGTCATCGCCATCGCGATCACCGAAAGCTGGACGTGCGTCCACCGCGTGAAAGGTCCCAGCAGCGGCAACATGTAAACCAGATAAAGGAGAGTTCCCAAGCCAGCGAGTCGCGGGTGTGGGCGGCTGACCAACCAGCCAGTCCGCCAGCAGAATAAATGCCGGCGCCAAAATCACCAGATCGTAAACCGTGAGATGCGGCGCCACCAGCACAGCTCGCCAACAGCAGCGCTGAATACCGCAGAGGCAGGGCACAGCCTGACCGCGTCTTCCAACATGCGATCGTCAAGCCAAGGACAGCGGCTGCGCTCACAACATAAGAGCGAGAGCAGATAAGTCGCCCAAGGCACGAGCATGGACCAGAACGTTCGCAAGGAGTGCGTTTGATACAGCTTGGGCTCCAGCATGGGCAACACTGCCGCGGACATTCCGCAGCATGCGCATCCATTGACGGAGTGGTTCGGCTCCGTAGTAGAGAACTCCCGCGCAGAGTTGCGCCGTCGCGGAAAGAGCAGCTCCAACCACAATTTTCCAGGCGCCAATCGCCAGGAACACGATGGCAGCAGCCAGTCCCAACTGCGGCTTGAAAATCAGGCATCCGAGCACCAGGCCGGCAAGAAACTCGCGCCGGTCGCGCAGCAGGAAAAACATCAGCGTGAAGCAGGCCAGCGCAACGGCCGAGGTCTGGCCCCAGGCGATCAGGTGAAAGAAAGCAGGAAACGCCGCCGCCAGCAGAACGACGGTCCCGCCGTGCTCGCGCAAGTTCGGGCAGGCACGCCACACGCTGTAGCAGCAAATGCGCGTAGACAACCGCGCTGCAACTCCACCACCAGAAGTAGCGCCCAGCCATACGAGAGATGCGCCAGCGGCGCGAACAGGATCGACACCTGCGGGGGATACAGAGGCAAATAGCGGATGCCCGCAGCTTCCGGCACGCGCTGCTGCAGCCAGCGAAGCCTGGGCACGCATGTCGTACAGATCGGCTCCTCGATGAGCCGCCGCCAGCGAGCCCAGCGTGTAGAGATGCAGGAAGTCGGTTCCTTTGAGGTTTTCGTTGCGGTCGCGCAAGCCCGGGGTCGCCAGGTTCCACACATAAAGCGACCACAAACACACGGCAAGAATCGTGCCATGAGCGCGCAAGCGCCTCGCGGTCAGCCACCCACCCGGGTTGGTCCCAGTCGCCATTGCGAAGGCACGAAATCCGCCCGCCTGCACGACCATATCAGGTTAATTTGCAGGAGGGCTGGGAGGATAGGCCTCAAGCTTCGGGCGACGGATCATCGGCATTGACCCGCCAGGCCCGGCGGTCCTTGAAATAAAGCAGCAGTTCCTGATTCCGCTCGTCCCCCATATCGCGCGCCCACACGACTTTGGACCCATCAATATCAGCTCGATTAAAGATCCAGTCCACGTGTGAGACGTGGGTGGGACCATAGTGCACGATGACCAGATGTTTGCCCGGCATGTTCTCCACTTCGCTCACAATCACGTTCCTGGTCAGATTTCCCCTTTGCCAAAGAGGTTCGATATAGGTGCCAGACGCTACCGCCGTGAGGCGGAGCACGATCATCGCTCCGCAAACTAATGGAATCGCGCGAGCCAGTCCGTGACCAACCGGTTTTTCCCGCCATCTGTACAAACGCAAGTGCCGAATGCATTGCACGAGGAACAGGTAAAACAGCCCGAGAGCTGGAGCGACGTAATGAACCAGCGTCCAGGTCTCGATCACCACTCCCACCGCAATCACTGCTGCCAGGATCAAGGGGAACCTCATCTTGCGATCACGAAACAGCCAGGGCAAGGCAAGGAAAGGCAAGGTAAAGATCGGCCCCATGTAAAACGTCCACAGCATGCGGAACTTATGCAGCAGCCGGAGCGCAAATCCCCGGGCGTCCTGCCCGCCTGAAAGTCCTTCAGTTCCCAATGGAGGTAGAAGTCTCGCATCTCGGCGTGATGGTAGACGGGCTCCGGGCGCGGCTTCTGCCACACGAAGTACGGCGCCATGGCATAGGTGTCCCGGTTCACCTGGTAGGGCATGACGAACGGGTTGCCAGTGACCCGCCAGAAGTAGTAGCCCATCGCGGCCCCGGTTGCGCCGAGGATCGAGGATCAGCGGCAAGACCACGCGGCGGAAAACGGTTGCGGCTGGAATCTTCTTCTGTTTCAGCAGCCAAACCAGCATGGCGGCGGCGATGGGCAAGCTGAAGACAAAACCCTCATACGGCCGCGTGTTGGCCAGAATCGCCAGGCCAAGTCCCATCAGCAGAGCATCGCGCAGCCGCGCGTGACGCTCGATACGCGGCAGCGTGCCCAGCACCAGCAAGCCGCCCACGGCCGGCAGCGAACTGCCAAAGTAGCTGTTCATCCAGTAGCCCAGAAGCCCGGTTTGCAGCATGGCCAGCGATGCTCCCAACAGCGCCCAAGCCGGTGGGAGCCAAGCCTGAAGCATCCAGCACAACAGCGCGCACATCAACGCGGTGGTGAGCAGTTGGCCGATCCAGGGATGCCCGAGAAGCTGGCCCGCTGCAAGCATCAGTCCCTGGGCCGGCGGATACATGGACATGTAAGTCGGGTGCTGGATGATGTGGAAGCTTTCGAAGTGGATCCACATCGGGTGGGTGGGATTGGTCAGCCGGCCATGGGCAAACGTGTCGGCGGCCAGCAGAAAACTAAACTCGTCATGCCACATGGGTTGAGGTATGCCCCATAGCGGAATGATCGCCACCCGGAGGGCCAACGTGCACGTGCCGACTGCGACGATGGCTAGAGTTTTTCGGCGAGCCAGGCGCGAAAAAGCGCTTTGCCACGATAAGAACACCGGACTCTTATCCCGAGCCGCGCTCTTTCGCTGGGCGAGGAATGTCAGCGCCACTGCGGCGATGACGAGAACGAACTCAATGATAACCAGCAGCCACGGCGCGAGGGTGAGGAAGAGTCTGTCCGGGTGGCCGTGCTCCATGGTTGAAAGTCTAACGTACCGTGCCGTTTCGGAGGTTGCGGAAAAACTACAAATGCGTGCACTACTGTGGAAGAGCGGCCCTTCTAGTGCCGTAAGGCATGTGGAAGAGCGGCCCTTCCAGGGCCGCGTTAAGGCGTATGGAATCAGTGTGGGCTTCAGCCCCTGTGGTCGCTTGTTCCGTAGAACTGTACGTTTTTCCGCAACCGTCTCGGCCCGCGCAAGCGACAAAGAAAAACGGCCTCCACCCGACAAGCAGGGTGGAGGCCGCAACCCCGGATCGCTAGTTGCCCGCGGCTTCCTTCTCGACGATCTCTTCGAAAAGGCCGTCCACGATCTGAATCATTTCGTTGTCGACCACGCGGTTCTTGGAGATCGCCTCTTTCAGCGGGATGGAGACGATCTTGTTCGACCGCAACGCCGCCATGCAGCCAAACTCCCCGCGATGAACCATGTCGATCGCGCCCAGGCCGTAGCGTGTCGCCAGCACCCGGTCGAAAGCGCTGGGCGAACCGCCGCGCTGGATGTGTCCCAGCACCACTGCCCGCGTTTCGAAGCCCGTACGCTTCTCAATCTCGCGCGCCAGAATGTTCGCGATGCCACCCAACTTGGCGTGGCCAAATTCATCCTTGCCCATGTCCTGCAGGATGGGAGCCCCGGAGCCGGTATCCGACGAAAACTTTGCCCCCTCGGCCACCACGACAATGGAGAAGTAACGGCCGCGCTCGTGCCGCTGCCGAATCGACTCCGCCACCTTGTCGACGTCGAACGGCCGCTCCGGAATCAGGATCACGTCGGCGCCGCCGGCGATGCCGCTGTACAGGGCGATCCAGCCTGCATCCCGGCCCATCACCTCGACCACCATCACGCGGTTGTGCGCCTCGGCCGTGGTGTGGACGCGGTCAATCGCTTCGCACACGACATTGCAGGCCGTATCGAATCCGAAAGTGTAGTCGGTTCCCCCCAGATCGTTGTCGATGGTCTTGGGCACGCCGATCACTTTGATTCCCTTTTCGTGAAGCTTCTGGGCGACCGACAACGTGTCGTCGCCGCCAATCGCCACCAGGGCATCGATCTTGTGCTTGTCAATTGTGGCGATGCAGCGATCGATGCCATCGGGACGCTTGGAGGGATTCGTCCGCGAGGTGCGCAGAATGGTTCCGCCGCGGGGCAGAATTCCGCTGACCGCGTCCAGGTCGAGGGCCATGCTCTGGTCTTCGATCAGGCCGCGCCAGCCTTCCAGAAAGCCCACAAATTCATCGTGATAGTGAAACACGCCCTTGCGCACCACGGCGCGAATGACCGCGTTCAGCCCAGGGCAATCGCCCCCGCCAGTTAACATGCCAATTTTCATCGTATGCTCCTGCTCAGTATGAGTTCAGAATGAAGTCCTCCGAATGCACCCCGGGTGCACGGGTGATGACGGAAAGCCCAGAACGCAGGGTGAAAATTCGGCCGGAATAAATAGAGTAACACCAAATCGATGCACCCCAAAGCCAAAGAGCCAAGAGAAAATCGTTCAGGTACGGCTCTCTGCGCCCGTTTGATTGGCATTGCGCTCCGGCCCAGGATTCGACACAATGCTCGACGGACATGAACAAGACCGTGTCGATCTTGCCTGGGGGGCGGTCGGCCTGCTCGGCGCCCTGGCGCTGGGCGTGATCGCCGTTCACCGCGGAGAACCCATTAATGCTTTGTGGCTGGTCGTGGCCGCGACCTGCTGCTATGCGCTGGGATACCGTTTCTACAGCAAGTTCATTGCAGCCAGGATTCTCGCTCTCGACTCCCTCCGCGCCACCCCTGCCGAGCGCCTGGAAAACGGACGGGATTTTCTTGTCACCAATAAGTGGGTCGTGTTTGGCCATCATTTTGCCGCCATCGCCGGGCCGGGTCCTTTGGTCGGGCCGGTGCTGGCCGCGCAGTTCGGCTACCTTCCGGGAACGCTGTGGGTGCTGGCCGGCGCCGTTTTTGCCGGGTGCGTGCAAGACTTCGTCATCCTGCTTTTCTCCGTGCGCCGCGACGGCAAGTCACTCACCGAAATGGCGAAAGAAGAAATCGGGCGCGTGGGTGGCTTTGTGGCTTACACCGCCGTGATCGCGATTCTCGTCATTCTGCTCGGCGTGGCCGCGTTGATCGTCGTCAATGCGCTGAAAGACAGTCCCTGGGGCACGTTCACGATTGCCATGACGATCCCGATCGCCCTGCTGATGGGACTCTACCTGCGGCGCATTCGGCCGGGCAAAGTGCTGGAAGTCTCCATCCTCGGCTTCTTCCTGGTGCTGCTGGCGATCTGGGGCGGGCAGTGGGCATCGCAGAATCCCGCCATGGCGCAGCGTGTTCACCTTGCGCGCCCCCACGCTGGCGATTCTCATCATTGTGTACGGATTCGCCGCGTCGGCTCTGCCGGTGTGGCTGCTTCTGGCGCCGCGCGATTATCTGAGCACGTTCGTGAAGCTGGGGACGATTGCGCTTCTCGCCATCGGCATTGTCGCTTTGCATCCCACGCTCCACATGCCCGCACTCACCCGGTTTGTGGACGGCTCCGGTCCGGTGTTTGCCGGAAAGATTTTTCCCTTCGCCTTCATCACCATCGCCTGTGGCGCCATCAGCGGCTTCCATTCTTTGATCTCCAGCGGAACCACGCCCAAACTCATCGCCCGCGAGACCGAAACTCGCATGGTGGGCTATGGCGCCATGATGGCCGAGTCTGCAGTCGCGGTGATGGCGATTATCGCGGCTTGCGTGCTCCAGCCCGGAGTTTACTTTGCGATTAACAGTCCCGCGGGCATGGTCGGACAGACCGCAGACGCCGCGACCGCGACCATCTCCAGCTGGGGATTTCCCGTGACCGCCTCCGACATGCAAGCCCTGGCCCATGCCGTCGGCGAGCAGACGTCTGTTCAATCGTACCGGCGGCGCTCCCGCATTCGCCGTGGGCATGGCGCACATTTTCTCGCAGAGCCTGGGCGGCGCCACCGTGATGGCGCTGTGGTATCACTTTGCCGTCATGTTCGAGGCGTTGTTCATCCTGACCATCCTCGACGCCGGAACCCGCGTAGCCCGCTTCATGATTCAGGACGCGCTGGGGCATATCTACAAACCTCTGGGGCGAACCAGTTGGTATCCGTCCATTCTCGCCACTAGCGCCCTGATTGTCGGCGCCTGGGGATTCTTCCTGTGGCAAGGCGTGAAAGACCCGCTGGGCGGCATCAATTCGCTGTGGCCGCTGTTCGGAATCGCCAACCAGTTGCTGGCGACCGTGGCTCTGTGCGTGGCCACGACCATCATCATCAAGATGCACCGAACCCGGTATGCCGCGGTCACGCTGGTGCCGCTGGCCTGGCTGGTCGCGGTCACATTTACTGCTTCGTGGCACAAGATTCTCGATCCCAATCCGCGAGTCGGATTTCTGGCGCAGGCCCGGGCTCTGGCGGCGGGGCCGCGCACCAACGCAACCGCGCGCCTGATCTTCAACAACCGACTGGATGCCGCGGTCACGGCCGTTCTGGTCGTGATGGTCGCACTGGTCCTGATCGAATCCGTTCGGCAATGGATCGGCGTCTTGAGCGGAAGGGAAGAGGCCCGCGTGAAAGAGGTCCCATTCGTGATGACACGCCTGGCGGAGGAGCGAGGATGAGCCGCTTCCTGAAGGCAGCCCGAATTTGCTGGCCACGCTGCGCGAGATTTTCGATGAGGCCGCCTACGAGCGCTTCCTGAGTCGAAAGCGGATGCGGTCGTCGCCAAGCGGCCTACGCCGCGTTTCGCCAAGAATTCGAAGAGGCAAAGACGCGGCGGCCAAAATGCTGCTAAGGTGTGGGGCGGACACTCCTTGTCCGCCGCTTTTGACTTTAGTCTCTTGAGCCAATACAACTGGGGTGGCTCATCTTTCGCGTTCGTTGCGAAAGATGGGATTCCACAGATGCCCCGAGGTGACAGAATCCGATGTCACACAGATCACCACTAGCCGTCGCGTTCGTTGTTCTGCTCGCACTTGTTCCCCGATCCCTGACGCAAACCTCCGACTCCACCCAGACCATGCGCCCGGTCATCCGCGGACGCCATGCCGCCGTCGCTTCCATGAAAGCCGAGGCTACCGAAGCCGCGCGCCAGATTCTCGCGATGGGCGGCAACGCCTTCGACGCCGCCGTCGGCGGTCAGGCCGCGCTTGGGGGTCACCGACTTCTCCCTCAACGGCGTTGGGCAGCGACGCCGTCGTTCTCGTCTATAACGCGCGCGACAAGAAGGTCTATTCCGTCAACGCCGAACCGCGCGCGCCCAAGCTGGCAACCATCGAGCTGGTACGAGAAAAACAACGGAGGCAAAATTCCCGAGAGTGACGGCCTGCTCTCCGGCGGCCTGCCCGGCGTGGTGGACGCCTGGTACACCCTGCTCGACCGCTGGGGCACGATGAGCTTCGAGCAGGTTCTGCAGCCCGCCATCGACCTCGCCGAGAATGGCTTCCCGCTCAGCGAATATGGCGCGTCCTACATCGCGGAATCGAAGAAGATTCTCAAGTATCCGACGACCGTCAAAATCTACCTGCCCAACGGCCGGCCGCCGAAGGCGGGCGAAATCCTCCGAAATCCCGATCTCGCGCGCACGCTGAAGAAACTGGTCGAAGCCGAGAAGGCGAACCACGCCAAAGGCCGGCACGAAGCGCTGAAAGCGGCGCGCGATCGCTTCTACAAAGGCGACATTGCCAAGGATCTGGCTGCGTTCTCCGAGGCCAATGGCGGCCTGTTCCGCTACGAAGACTTCGCCGAATACACCGCGGAAGTCGAGACGCCGGTTTCCATCAACTACCGCGGCTACCAGATTTACAAGAATCCGTCGGCCAGCCAGGGCCCAACCGAACTCATTGCGCTCAATCTTCTCGAAGGTTACGACCTGAAAGCGCTGGGCCACAACAGCCCCGACTTTCTCCACACCAGCGTGGAGGCGGTAAAACTCGCCATGGCCGATCGCGAAAAATATCTCGGCGACATGGACTTCATCAAGATTCCCTACGACGGCCTGCTCTCGAAGGATTACGCCCGCGAACGCCGAAAGCTGATCGATCCCGCCAAAGCATCGCTGGAACTGCGACCGGGTGCGCCCGAGAAGTTCACGCGCGGACGCCTCAGAGCTGGACCGCCCGGTGCACGAGGTCCTCGACGGGCGATGCCAGCCACAACGGCGATACCAGCTACATCGCAGTCGTCGACAAGGATCACAACATGGTCAGCTTCGAGCCCAGCCTGCACAGTTTGTTTGGCACTGGCGTCGTCATGGGAGACACTGGCATCATCTTCAACTGCCGCGGCGACTATTACTCGCTGGTCCGCGGCGAGGCCAACGCGCTTGGAACCGGGCAAGCGGCCGCGCAGCACGCTGCAGAGCACGTTGATCATGAAAGATGGGCAGCCCTACGCGATCCTGGGCAGCCCGGGTGGCGACGATCAGGTGATGCGGACCATGCAGACGCTGATCAACATGATCGATTTCGGCATGAACATTCAGCAGGCCATCGAGGCGCCGCGCTGGTCGTCGCGCGCTTTCCCGGCCTCACCGTTCCCGCACACCATGTATCCCGGCGACATGTCGGTCGAGGAGCGCATCCCGGAGTCGACGCGGCAGGCGCTGATTGCCCGCGGCCACAAACTGCACGTCGCGCCCCCGTGGTCGCTCGGCTCGAACGCCGGAATCATTGTTGACGTGAACACCGGGGTTCTCAGCGCCGGAGCCGATCCCCGCGTCGATGCCTATGCCTGGGCGTGGTGAGATTTTCCAACGAGCAGAAGCCTTTAACCGCAGAGGTTCGCTGAGAGAGTCCGCGAAGAACGCCAAGAAGAACAACATCAAAATGATGTCCGGCTTTCATCGACGGCCGTTTTTCTTCGCGCCCTCTGCGAGCCCTTAGCGTCCTTCGCGGTTAAATGCTCTTCTGCCGGCTAGCAGCATAACCCTGCCCACTAGGACTGTCCGCCACTTCCGCGATACACTGCTTGCACATGCGAGTCCTGGGCATCGACTGCGGCGGAGAGTACACCGGCTACGGCGTGGTCGAGATGTATGACAGCGGCAAGCTGTGCTGCCTGACCTGCGGCGCGATCAAGCTTTCTCCGCGCGAGGCGCTGCCCCGCCGCCTGTCCCGCATCTTCACCCAGCTCGGCGAGATTATTGCCCAGCACCAGCCCGATGAGGTTGCCATTGAAGATGTCTTCTACGCTCTCAATGTGAAGTCGGCGCTCAAACTGGGGCAGGTCCGTGGCGTCGCGATGCTGGCCGCCGCGACCGCTGGACTGGAGGTGGCCGAATATTCGCCGCTGACCATCAAGTCGTCGGTCGTCGGTTATGGACGCGCCGAAAAGCAGCAAGTGCAGCACATGGTGACCCGCCTCCTGGAGCTGGCCACGCCACCAGAGCCCATGGACGCTTCCGACGCGCTCGCCATTGCCATCTGCCATCTGCATACGGCCGGGACCCTCAGCCGCCAGCGTGCGGTGGCACGATAAACTTTCACAGGCATCCACTTTTGGCATAATTGCGTGTTGCAGTCTGAGTGTGAGTTCACTACGAGAACGAAGCTCTGAGGACCGATGATCGGAGCGGGGAAGGAAAAATCGCGTGCGCGGCGTTGCCAGTTTGACCGCGCGTCGCTCGCCGTCGTCGCGGGCCTCGTCCTGCTCTTGAGTCTCCCCACTCGCGCTGCCGAGCCCGCCACCATCACTTTCTCGCTCGACTTTCCCAACTCGGATCCCGAGCACTATTCCATCGTCGTGCAGTCCGACGGCCACGCCCGCTACGAATGCTCGGCGAAGATCTCTTCCGACTCCGACGACCGCGAGACCTACCAGACCGACTTCGTCTTCTCGGAAGCCACCCGCGCCCGGATTTTCGAGCTGGCCACGCAAGCCCATTATTTTTCCGGCAAGGTCGATTCCGGCAATCACAAACTGGCGTTTACCGGGGCCAAGAAACTGGTCTACAAAGACGGCCAGCGGGAAACCGCGGCGGCCTACAATTTCTCCTCGCTGCCTGCCGGTCCAGCAGCTGACGACCTTATTTCAGAGCGTGAGCGCCACCCTGGAGTTCGGCCGGCGCCTCGCCCACTACCATCGCTACCAGAAGCTTGCCCTCGACGACGAGTTGAAGCGCATGGAAGATCAGGCCCGGCGCGGGGAACTCATGGAACTGCAGACCGTAAAGCCGGTGCTGCAGGAGATTTACGACGATAGCTGCGGTGATTAACGTAGTACGGGCGCGGGCGCAGCGGATCATGGAAATGGGCTCCGGCCCGGTGGCCGGACGCTGACCCGTCCAGGAATCTTGACATGCCCTGATGGCCACTTTCGCGGAGGCCCTTGGCCGGCGGTCCTAGGCCGACTGGCCGACGTACCCCGGGCCACCAAGTTTTACAACTCCCGCCTCTAAACCGTGTTCTAATAACTAAGGAAGATCTTCGGGGGCTGCCATGTTCAAGCTATCTCGGTCCGAATTCGGCTTGGTTGTTCTGTCGAGTCGTTGCCTGCGCGCTTTTGACGCTGCCCGCTCTGGCCGATTCGCAGGCGCGCATCGTGCGCCTGAGCGACGTTCAAGGGTTCGGTCCAGATCGACAAAAACACGGGCATGGGATTTGAAAGCGCGTTCCTCAACCTGCCCATTACCCAGGGGACGCAGGTCAAGACCCTCGACCGCGGCCGCGCCGAAATCGAGTTTGAAGACGGCAGCACGCTGCGCCTGACTCCCAACACCACCGTGGAGTTCAGCACGCTCAGCCTCAACGATTCGGGCAAGCGCATTTCGGTGATCAATCTGGTCGATGGCATGGCCTACGTCAACTGGCTGGGCAAGAGCGGTGACGAATTCAGCCTGAATTTCTCCCGCGAAAAAATCGCCCTCACCCACGCCGCCCACTTCCGCGTGCAAGCCTCTCCTCAGTCCTCCAATCTGGCCGTCTTCAAAGGCAATGTCGATGTAGACGGTGCCGCCGGCAAGGTCACGGTCGAGAAAAAGAAAACTGCGAACTTCGACGGGGCCGATGACGACAAGTACACCCTCGCCAACAACGTCGAAGATGCTCCCCTTGATTCCTGGGACAAAGAAGCCAGCTCCTACCACGAGCAGTACGCCAAGAATAATTCGACTCCCTACGGCTATGGTGTGAGCGACTTGAATTACTACGGCGCGTACTCCAACGTCCCCGGCTACGGGATGATGTGGCAGCCCTACTTTACCGGTGTCGGTTGGGATCCGTTCATGGATGGCGCCTGGTCCTGGTATCCCGGCTACGGTTACATGTTTGCGTCGGCGTATCCCTGGGGATGGATGCCCTACCGCTACGGAAACTGGATGTTTGTTCCGGGCATGGGCTGGATGTGGCAGCCGGGAGGATTCAATACCTGGGTCACCGTACCGCGCTACGCGGGAACGTTGCCCACCAATTTCCACCCACCGGTTGTGCCTGTGGCGGGGACGGTGAAGACGGTTTTAGTCGGGAGGGCTGCAACGGTCGGAACGATGCTGCCATCGCGCTTAGTGGTCAATGCCGGCTCAGCCGGGATGGGAATTCCCCGTGGTTCTGCTCGGGAACCTCCACCAATTGAACCACCAGGTTGCCAGGACCGGATTCGCTCAGGTGCGACCGGCCCCGCAGTTCTCCACCAGTTCGGTGAGAAATTCGGGATACAGCGCGCCGCGTAGCACGATGGCGTCTCCATCGTCGTCGATGGGCCATGCCAGCAGCCCGTCGTCCGGGCATTCTTCCAGCGGCTCGCGTCACTAAGACGTAGCGCCGGCAAAAGTAGCGCCGGCATCTTGCCGGCTGTCGCGAGGGCACCTTGCCCTCGCGATGGCGGGCGCTTGCTCATGTAGAGACAGCCGCCCTTCGACTGCGCTCAGGGCAGGCTCTCGGCTGTCCCGCCGACGCGAAGCCCGGCGGCCAGACCACAGATGCCGATCAAACCACCACGACCCCCGCATACCCCACCACCATGTCCCGATCCCCCGAAATATCCCCCGAGGTCGCGTACTTCACCAGTTCGGCAGACTTCGCCCCCAGCTGTCGCGCCGCCGTCAGCATCGCCACCGCCGGCCCAAATCCACACATGCTGATGTTTTGCTGGGTGACCACGTCGAACAGCCCCCGCGGGTCCAGGGTAAGAATTCGTTCAATCGCCCGGTGATCCTTTACGCGCGTCACCGTGTCGGACTCGTAATGATTCATGTCGCTCGAAGCGACTATCAGGATGGGATCTTTCTGAGCTGCGATCACATCGGCCAAAGCCTTGCCGACTTGTTCCAGAATTTCGAATTGTCCGGTCCCCAGGGCGATGGGCACGAAGCTGAGCTCCGGCTGGCGCAGCAATAGAAATGGAAGCTCCACTTCGGCAGCATGTTCGGCGCGGTGCGCGGCCGAATCTTCCTGCAACGCAGAGAATCGCGCCTTCAACGCGTCCGGCCAGTTCGGTATCGATCGGGACGTCGCCCAGCGGCGTTTCCCACGCGCCTTCACTCATAATCGCCAGCGCGTGGCCCTTCCCCGTATGGTTCGGACATATCACGATGCAGCGCTGGGGCACTTCCACGCGCGCAAACACGGCGCCCGCCACATGCCCGGAGTACATGTATCCCGCATGCGGAGCGATGCATCCCAAAGCGCGCACCGGAGCCTGATTGGTGGAGGTCGCTGGGGAGAGATAGCCGCGCGCTTCGGCGCGCAGGTCGTCAGCATCGCCAGGATAGAAGCGCCCCGCGACTGCGGGATGACGCAGGATGGTGGTAGCCATAGCCCCTCCTCGCCCACGGTGGGACCGACAAGGTAATGCTACGGCTCGTTCTGTGCCTTGCGCAAGGCGCGATATAGCGCCGCGCTTTCCTCCAGGCTCAGCGTCTCGGCCCGCGCCGTGGCTTTCACCTTGGCTTCCGCCAGGGCGCGCTTCAACTCCGCTCCCGGGTACTTCGCTTTCAGGTTGTTCCACAGAGTTTTCCGCTTCTGCCCAAACGACAGCCGCAGGAAATCGATGAATCCGTCTCCAGCCACTCCCAGCTTTTCCTGCTGCGGGTCGATGGTCAACCGCAGCACCGTGGAATGCACTTTGGGTGGAGGCACAAACGCCCCCGGCGGCAGGGTGAACAGCTTTTCCACGCGGCCATACAACTGCGCCGTGGCCGAGAGCATGCCATAATCACGGCCGCCCGGCTCCGCCGCGATCCGGTCCGCCACCTCCCGCTGCACCATGATCACGATGCTGTCGAAGTATTTCGAAAACTCAAACAGCCGCAGCAGAATGTCGGACGTAATGTAATAAGGAAGATTGCCCACAACCTTCACCGGCTGCGGCTTGAGCTCGATGCCCGGGCGGCTCAGCCCCGGTTTCGGCCCGAACAGGGAATCGAAGTCGATGGCCAAAACGTCGGCCTCGATAATCTCTACGTTCCGCGTCATGCCAAACTTCAGCCGTAGCTGCGCCGCCAGCACGCGATCGAGTTCTACCGCGATCAGACGCCGCGCACGCCGAGCCAGCAGACTCGTCATGATTCCACGCCCGGGGCCGATTTCCAGCACCGTGCTCTGCGACACGTCCCCCAAAGCCTCAACCACACGCGCGGCGAGGTCTTCGCTGGCCAGAAAATGCTGTCCCATTTTAGGCTTGGTTTGCGGACGGCGGGCAGATACGACCTTTGGCACGTTGACCCTCACTGCCTCGAGAAGTAGACTTTGAAGTCGGTCCTCGCATCCTTGGTTGCTGGACCCTCAGGCCCCGAGGCACATTCATAATAGCGTGCGCCGCAGCAACTGTGCGCGCTTCTGGAGGTTCCGCACTCATGAACATCGCATTCGCCGCTTCTGAAGGTGTTCCATTCTCCAAGACCGGCGGCTTGGCCGACGTGGTCGGCGCCCTGCCCCGCGCCCTGGCCGCGTTGGGCCATCAAGTCAGCGTCTACCTGCCGCGCTATCGCCAGACCAAGCTTAGCGACCCCACGACCGCGGTTCGCAGCATTACCGTTCCCTTCGACGACCAGTACCGCTTTGCTTCGGTCGTGAGTGGCGGCAGTCAAGGCGGGGTAAAGTTCTATTTCGTCGAATATCCCCCCTACTTCGACCGCGAGGCTCTCTACGGCACGCCCGCCGGGGACTATCCCGACAACGCCGAGCGCTTCGCCTTGTTCTCGCGCGCCGTGCTGGAGGCGTCGAAGATCCTCGGCGTCCCGGACATTTTTCATTGTCACGACTGGCAATCGGCCCTGGTGCCGGTTCTGCTGCGCACCATCTACGCTGAGGACCCTGCCTTCCGCGACGTGGGCACGGTCTTCACCATTCACAACATGGGCTACCAGGGATTGTTCCCGCCCGACACGCTTCCGCTGCTCATGCTGCCTTGGGATCTGTTCACCATGTCGAAGATGGAATTCTTCGGCCAGGTGAACTTCCTGAAAGGCGCGTTGACTTATTCCGACTTCATCACCACGGTCAGCCGCAAGTACAGCCAGGAGATTCAGACGGCCGAGTACGGGTTCGGCCTGGAAGGCGTGCTGCGCGACCGCGCCGCGACCGTGACCGGGATTCTCAACGGCGTCGATTACGACGAGTGGAGTCCGCAAACCGACAAGTTCATCGCCGCGAAGTATTCGCCGCAGGACCTCTCGCGGCAAAGCCAAGTGCAAACAAGATTTGCTGGCGGCATTCGGGGTCAAGAACGCCGACCCGAAACTGCCGGTGATCGGAATCGTCTCCCGCTTCGCCGCGCAGAAAGGCTTTGACCTGATCGCGCAGATCGCGGACCGGCTGGCGCGCGAAGAGATGATCGTGGTCGCTCTCGGCGCCGGCGACAAGACCTACGAAGAAATGTTCCTGCGCCTCAACAAGCAGTTCCCCAACAAGATTGCGGTCAAGGTCGCCTACGACAACGCCATCGCGCACAAGATCGAAGCCGGCGCCGACATGTTCCTGATGCCGTCGCGCTACGAGCCTTGCGGCCTGAACCAGATCTACAGCCTGAAATACGGCACCGTGCCCATCGTGCGCGCCACCGGCGGCCTCGACGACACCATCGAGCCCTGGGACGCGCGCACCGGGAAGGGAACTGGCTTCAAGTTCACCGAATACAACGGCGAGTCGCTCCTGCTCGACCATCAAGCAGGCGCTGACGGCCTATCGCGACCAGACACTCCTGGCAGACGCTCATGCGCAACGGCATGAACAAGGATTTTTCCTGGAACGCCTCGGCCCGCGAGTACGGCAAGATCTACGAGCGGGTGCGGCAAGCGCACGCAGCGCCGGTGACCGAAAAAGTATTGGTCTAAGCAACCCACGAAGAACAATGCCGCGCTCAGGCCGGAGCGCGGCATCTTGTTGCTACTTGCGGTGCTGTTGGAGTCTCTTGATCTTCTCCGCCCTTGCGGCGGTTCCATGTAAAGCCGACTTGCCGGTGCGCGAAGACTGCAAAGTCCGCTGCGCATTTGCCGAACTCGGGCCTGCCCACCACCATAGGTCGAAGCCATCGAAGACTGTATTGTTGGTGAGTTTGACGACCGCGCTTCCGTCTGCCTTCATGGTGTAGATTTCGAAGGCGGCAGTGTTCGGGGCGGCCTGATTAGACTGGAACACGATTCTGTCGCCCACGGGAAGGGGATTGTAATTCCATATCCCGTCGAGAGCGGCAGTTCCGAGTAGAGTCAATCCCGTTCCGTCCGTGTTAATGGTGTACATCGACGAGTTACCGTTTTGTTCGCCGCACCAGCGGCTAAACATGATCTTCGTGCCATCATTGCTGAACGCCGGCATTTCGTCATATCCCATGCAGGCGATACTAGAGCCAGTCAGCGGAGTAGGGTTAGTCCCGTCCGCGGCCATGATCGCGATTCCGTCTTGCCACACTCCGTTCGGCGCCCAATCAAGTTCCGCCGCGATCATTGTGCCGTCTGGGGAAAGCGTCGCGGAGTATGGATCAGCACCCCACGCCTCACCCGAGAACACCTCGTGCTGATTGGAGCCGTCGGCATTCATCATCCAGATGCTGCTCCAGTTGTTCACGTTCCTCATGTAGAGGATTTGCTTGCCGTCCGAGGAGAACTGCGGCCACCAGGAATCGCCGTCCTGCGTCAATTGAGTTGGACTCCCCGTCCCATCGGCGTTCGCGATGTAGACGTCATAGGTATGGTCTGGCGTCACCAGGTTGAACGTCCCCTTCGTGCCGTCGTTCGACAGAGTCAACGACTCCATCGCTACCGACACAGGGTTGCCCGTGCCCTGATCGATGATTCCGCTAATGCCGACGTTCCCGTCAGTGCCGACCGTACCAAGCATCGGCGTCATCGAGAATGGGATCGCGTCGCCGCCCGGAAGTTCCTCGATGAATGCGAACTTGGCTGTGACGGAGACCATTGTGTTCGTCGTGAGGTTGGCATCAGCGACCGCCGTCGCGACCACATGGTAGATTCCCGTTGGCCACGGCGCGGTGTAGATTCCGCCCGTGTCGGTCGATGCGATTATTCCGCCGTTCTCTTCCTGGATGGACCACGCAACGCGGGTGTCGCTAAGGTTCTGGATGTTCGCGGTGAATTGCATGCTCTGGCCCACCAGAACGTTGGGGTTCATGGGTGAGATGCTGATGCTGGGCCGATCCTTGGTTCCGCTGATACTGTTGCCGCTCCCGCCGCAGCCCATCAGCCCAATGGTAGTAGTAAAGGATAGGATCAAAATAAAAAGGAGACTCTTGCGCATACAGGGATCCCTTGGGAGGCGCGATCCCAAGCCTGCAACGCGAAGCGGGGGAGAACCGGAGGCGACGGCCCAAGCAGCCCGCCGTGCGGTCTTCGTGCAGGCTCGTGTCCGCCTGGGAGCGGACCATTCACCTCCACGTATGCCCCCCTTATAGTCCCGAAACAGGATTGCACACTAGAAGAAATCGCAGACTAGTATAAAAAAATTATTGCAATTTAGTGGTCGGATCATTCCACCTTTTGTACGAAAAACTTTACGCTCGCCGGACTGCTACAATCCGCTGAAGCATGGCCGCGCCTGATCCGATGCCCGCTTTCACCCGCACCATCTTCCACGTCGACATGGACGCTTTCTTCGTCTCCGTGGAAGAACTTTTTGATCCCACGCTGAAAGGCAAGGCGGTCGTAGTCGGCGGACAGCGCGACGAGCGCGGCGTCGTTTCTGCGGCTTCCTATGCGGCCCGCAAGATTTGGCGTTCACTCCGCCATGCCGCTGCGCACCGCGGCCAAGATGTGCCCGCAGGCCATCTTCGTTAATGGCCACCCGGAGCGCTACCGCGAGTGCTCAGAGAAAGTCCACAAAGTCCTCGGCACGTTCTCGCCCCAAGTCGAAATGGCTTCGATCGACGAAGCCTATCTGGACATGACCGGCACCGAGCGCCTGCACGGCCCTCCGCTCAAAGCCGCGCACGCCCTTCACCAGCGCATGAAAGCCGACACCGGCCTGAACTGTTCGGTAGGCATCGGGACCTCCCGCCTGATCGCCAAGGTTTCCTCGGCGCAGGCCAAGCCCAACGGCGTGCTCTGGATTGTTCCCGGCGAAGAAGCGAAGTTTCTGGCGCCGCTCGACGTGCGCGAAATTCCCGGCGTCGGCAAAGTGATGGAGAAACACCTGCACGCGCTCGGCATCAAGAAAGTCGGAGACTTAGGCACGTCTCGACGAATCCGAATTGAGCGATCGCTTCGGAAAATGGGGGCTGGCGCTGGCCGGCAAGGCCCGCGGAGAAGACGCCGGCGGATGGTTCGACTCCGAAGTCGGAGCCGACGCCGGCGCCAAATCCATCAGCCACGAGCACACCTACAACGAAGACACGGCCGACCTCAGCCAGCTCGAAGCCACACTGATGCGCCTTTCGGAAATGGTAGGCCGCCGCCTGCGCGAATCCCAGTTTTACGCGCGCACCATTCAACTCAAACTGCG
Organism: uncultured Acidobacteriota bacterium; assembly: GCA_963709865.1. Classification (GTDB taxonomy): domain Bacteria; phylum Acidobacteriota; class Terriglobia; order Terriglobales; family Acidobacteriaceae; genus Sulfotelmatobacter. The sequence continues at coordinate 86,897 of CAVPXW010000012.1, read as the reverse complement.
CTACAAGGATTTCACGACCCTGACCCGCGCCCATACTCTGCGCGGCGTCCACCCAGCTCGACACCGAGATTTTCGAGCAGGTCCGCGCGCTGTTTCGCAAGAACTGGAAGAAAGGGCGCCCGTTCGCCTGCTGGGCGTGCAGGCGTCCTCATTCACGTCGCGAGCCCGATCAGATCGATCTGCTCGAGGGCAACCGCCAGCAGCGCTGGAAAGATGCGATGGCCGCCGCCGACCGCCTGCGTGACAGCTTCGGCGAATCCAGCGTCAAACTGGCCGCCGGAATGCGAGGAAACTTCCGCGAGCGCATCCACGAAAATCCCGCCAGCCTTCCCGGCAAGGGCAAAGGCAAGTCCACCTAGTCCGCTCCTATAAGGATATGTGGCGCGGGCGCGCCCCCGCCCGCGAAAGCCCGCCCGGAGCAGGAATCCAGCCGTCCTCTACAGCGTCTCTTCCCCAGAGCCAATCTGAACCAGCGGAGTCCTCTCCCCCACAAAGCGGACTCCCTCTTCCCAGCGATTGGGCGCGTCGATGTCCCCGCGGAGTTTCCGCATCGCCGAACCCACGCTCAGCGAAGCTCGCGACCACGTGCCCGACCTTAACCGGCCCGGCAATCTTCACGTCCCGAATCCAGTGCAGCGCGCTGCTGATGCTGCATCCACACTGGCTGCAATCCGGAGTTCCACCAAAGACACAAGGCTCGACGTGCGTCCGCAAGTCCGCAGAATAATTCATGGACATCTTGGAGAACAGGCATCGTCCGGGCTTGCCGGCGGCTTACAAACGCCCTCCCCATTCCCTCCGGCAGCAGCAACTTCCGATATGAGCGGCCCAACTGCGGCAACTCCCGCGCCACGCGTTCCCGGTCTTGCGGTGTCAGCCGCTCCGCGCACTCCTCGCCGATCTGCGGGCTATACAGGCTCACCCAGATATGATCGACCTCCGGTCGCGCGTTCCAGAACGCAACGTATTCCTCCAGATAAGAACTCCTCGACAACATTGGCCGCGTGATCACCCAATGCACATTGATGGATCGCCCCGCAACATTCTTGAGGATGCGCTCGTAGGTCGCCGGCTTGCGGCGCTCGTCGTGATGCTCGGGGAGTCCGTCCACCGACACCGCAACGCGCAGGCGCGGAATTTCCATCCAGCTCTTCCGGAATCGCAATCACGCCGCTGGTCACCACCATCGTGAACACGCCCATCTCGCTGAGAGCGGGAAGAATTCGTCCCAGTTCGCGATGGCGAACCATGGGCTCTCCTCCCACCAGCGATACGTGCATCGGCCTGTGACGGCGTACCAGTTCGAGCACGCCTTCGACCAGTTCGTCCCCGCGGAAATCGCTGAGCTCGCGCAGCGTGGTCCCGCCACCCAGATGACTGTCTCCGTAGGCGTAGCAACCAGGACAGCTCAGGGGACACTCTCGCGTGATCTCAATCGACAACATCGGGACATGACCGTTGAGGACACGCCACCACGCCCGCACCAGGTCGCGCGGAGTAAGACTGGAGCCGGACTGTACTGCTGACATAGTCCCATTAGATGCGCGTGGCTCGCTTCGGTTCTCCAAAAGCAAGAATCACGAACCCTGGATTCCACCCGGCCACTCTCTTTGCGACCACGCGGCTCCGCCCGTCTTGACCATGCTCCACCCCGCACACTAAGATTCCCCTTCCATTTGATCGGCTTCTGGAGCCCACATGCGCCAACTTCTTCTGCTGTTGTTCGCCTTCGTCTCGACCTCTTCCTGCAAACCACCGTCGCCCAGTCCGATCCTCCGCTCCTGCTGCGTTTTCCCACCGTCAGCAAGACGCAGATCGTCTTCAACTATGCCGGCGATCTCTGGATCGTCAGCCGCGACGGCGGCGACGCCCACCGCCTCACCTCCGGCGTCGGCGTTGAGGTTCTTCCCGCACTTCTCCCCCGACGGCTCGATGATCGCTTTCACCGGCGAATACGACGGCAATCGCGATGTCTATGTTGTTCCCTGCGGCCGGTGGCGTGCCGCGCCGCCTGACCTATCATCCCGCCGAAGAGTACGTTGCGGGCTGGACTCCCGACGGCAAGAAGATCCTGTTCAATTCCTGGGGCAACAGCTTCATGCACTTCGAGGATCAGCTCTACACCGTCCCCGTCGAAGGCGGACTCCCCACGCAACTGCCTCTCCCCATTGCCGAGGATGCTTCCTTCTCGCCCGATGGAACGCACATCGCCTACGTCCCGCACCCCAAGTGGCAGGAGGCCTGGAAGCGCTATCACGGCGGCCAGACCACGCCCATCTGGATTGCCGATCTCAAAGATTCCAGCATGCGTCAAGGTTCCTCGCGACAACTCCAACGATCACCATCCCATGTGGGTCGGCGACACCATCTATTTCCTCTCCGACCGCAACGGCCCGGTCAGCCTGTTCGCCTACGACACCAAGACCAAACAGGTCTCGGAAGCCCTCCACAGCGACGGCCTGGACTTCAAGACGCGCCTCGGCCGGCCCCGATGCCATCGTGATCGAACAGTTCGGCGCCATCAAACTCTATGATCTGAACACTCGCCAGGCAAAGAACATGACCATCCATGTGGCGGGCGACATCGATGCGGTCCGGCCGCACTTTGCCAAGGTCGATCCCAAGCGCATCCAGAATTTCGGCATCTCACCCACCGGCGCCCGCGCCGTCTTCGAAGCTTGGGGAGAGATTTTCACCGTTCCCACCGACAAAGGCGACATTCGCAATATCACGCGCAGTCCCGCCGTCGCCGATCGCGATCCGGCGTGGTCGCCCGATGGCAAGTCCATCGCCTATTTCTCCGACGAATCCGGAGAATACGAGCTGGCCATCCGCGATCAGAACGGCTTGGGACCGGTTCGCCACATCAATCTGGGCAATCCGCCATCGTTTTTCTATGCGCCGACCTGGTCTCCCGACAGTAAGAAGATCGCGTACAGCGACAAGCGCCTGAAGTTGTGGTACGTCGATCTCGACAACCCGGCGCCCAAACTCGTCGACGCCGATTATTTCGGCGGATTCGGCCCCACCCAGCTCAACCAGACTTGGTCTCCCGACAACAAGTGGATCGCCTACACCAAGCAACTTCCCAGCGGCATGCACGCGGTATTTGTTTACTCGCTCGATCAGGGCAAGGCTTTCCAGATCACCGACGGCATGAGCGACGCGCTCTATCCCTGCTTTGACAAGAACGGCAAGTATCTCTACTTCACGGCCTCGACCAACGTCGCTCTCTCGACTGCCGGGCTTGACATGTCGAGCGACGAGCATCGCGTTTCGCGCAGCGTCTACGTCGCCGTCCTCAGCAAAGATGAGAAGTCGCCGCTCGCGCCCGAAAGCGACGAGGAAAAGCCGAAAGACGAAAAGAAACCCGATGCGGAGAAGGACAAGGCCGACCAGACCAGACCAAAGACAAAGACAAAGACAAGAAGCAAAGCGGACGACAAATCGGCCAAGACTGACAAAGACAAAGACAAAGACAAAGACAAAGACAAGAAAGAAGAGCCCGTCGTCGTCAAGATCGACCTCGACGGCATCGGCCAGCGCATCCTCGCGCTGCCCATTCCCGCCAGGAACTACGTCAACATGCTTCCGGGCAAGTCCGGCATCCTGTTCCTCTCCGAAGGCCCGATGGTCTTTGCGTCCGACGACGAAAACCCCAATATCAGCCAGACCATCCAGAAATTCGACCTCAGCAAGCGCAAGGTCGACAAGCTCATGGATGAGGTCAACGACTTCACCGTCTCCTTCGATGGCGAAAAACTTCTCTACCGCAAGGGTGAATCCTGGGCGACTGCTTCGGTCGACGATGGCCCTGCCGGCCCTTCCGGCGGAGCCCCGCCCAAACCCGGTTTCGGTCCGCTCAAGCTCGATGGCTGGGAAGTCTACGTCGAGCCCCGCGCCATGTGGAAGCAGATCTACAACGAAACCTGGCGCATCGAGCGCGATTTCTTCTACGACCCGCACTATCACGGCCTCGATCTCGACAAGGCCAAGAAAAAATACGCGCCTTATCTGGAGGGCATCGCGTCCCGCGACGAACTCACCTATCTGTTCCAGGAGTGTCTGGGCGAGATAACCGTCGGCCACATGTTCGTCAGTGGAGGCGAGAAGCCGGAACCCAAGAAGGTGAAAGGCGGCCTCCTCGGCGCCGACTACAGCCTGGAAAATGGCCGCTATCGCATTGCCAAAGTCTATGACGGCGAGAACTGGAATCCGGGTAACGAAGCCCCGTTAACCCAGCCTGGCGTCAACGTGAAACCGGGAGACTACCTGCTTGCCGTCAACGGCCGCGATCTGCATGCCTCCGACAACCTCTACAGTTTCTTCGAGGAGACTGCTGGGAAGCAGGTGGTTCTCAAGGTTGGCGCGAACCCGGATGGCAAGGATTCCCGCGACGTGACGGTCATTCCCGTCGAGAGTGAAGAGAATCTGCGGCACCTCGCCTGGATCGAGAGCAATCGCCGCCGCGTCGATCAGGCCACCGGAGGCCGCATTGCCTATGTGCATGTGCCCAACACCGCGGGCGCTGGTTACACCAGCTTTAACCGCTACTTCTTTTCGCAGGTAGGCAAGGAAGGCGCCATCATCGACGAACGTTTCAACGAGGGCGGCCAACTCGCCGACTACATCGTCGACAACCTGCGCCGCAACATGATGAGCAAGGTCGTCACTCGCGAAGGCCACGACTGGTCGAGCCCGTCGGAAGCGATCTACGGACCCAAGGTCATGATCATCAACGAAATGTCCGGTTCCGGTGGCGACGCCCTGCCCTGGTACTTCCGCAAGGCCGGCATCGGTCCGCTGATCGGCAAACAGACCTGGGGCGGACTGGTCGGAATCGGCGGCTATCCGGAATTGATTGACGGCGGCCATGTCACCGCGCCGCGCGCCGCCATCTACGGCCTCAAGGGCGAATGGGAAGTCGAAAACCACGGAGTCGTGCCGGATGTCGAAGTCGATCTTGAGCCGGCGGCGTGGCGTCAGGGACACGACGCGCAACTGGAAAAAGCCATTGAGGTGGTGATGCAGCAGTTGAAAGATCATCCCCTACCCGAGATCAAACGTCCACCCTACCCGAACTACCACGAGCACGACGATCTGGGAGCAAAGTAATCAGGGTGGAAGGTTGTTCTCAGCGCCCTCCGCGATCCCTTAGCGATCTTTGCGGTTAAAGGCTTTTGACCGCAAAGATCGCCAATGAAGCAAGTCGCAAAGAGCGCTGGACTCACCGCGCGCCTCGCTTTGACTTTCGCCCACGCCGCCACCTACCATCAGGGGTCCTTCCTCGTCCCTCGTGAGGTCTGGCCGTGGCGTCGCACTCTTCCCCCGATTCCGTGATTACAGATTCCGTCGTCTCCTTCCTCAGAAACGTTCCCCCGTTCCAATTTCTTTCCATCCCCGAGCTTTTCCGGCTAGCTTCGACGATGACTTTGGAATTCTTCCCCAAAGACACTGTCATCCTCACCGCCGGACATCCCGCGTCGGAGTCGCTCTACGTCGTGCACAAGGGCGGGGTCAAACTCGCGCTCCGGTCGCAGGTCGGCAAGCAACTAGTACTCGACATGCGCAGCGAGGGCGAAATCTTCGGCCTGCTCTCTCTCATGAGCAAGGACCTCGCCCGCCTCGACGTCACCGCCATCGAAGACACGCTTTGCTACCGCGTCCCCGCCGAACAGGTGCAGCGTCTCATCTCCTCCAATGCCGAGGTGTCCAATTTTTTGCTTCGAACCTCGGTAACTCGCTACATGGACCGCAGCCTGCAGGAACTGCGCACCCAGACCGGGCTCATGGGCGACACCGAACGCCTGCTCTATTCGCTTTCCGTCAGCGACGTCCCGGGTTCTCCTCCACTGCTCTGCAACCAAGGCACCACCATCCGTGAAGCCGCGCAGATGCTTGCCCGCTCGAAGGCGACCTGCGTGTTCGTGGTCGATGCCGCCGGGTCGGCGGTCGGTATCGTCACCGACCGTGACTTCGCGGAAAAGGTAGTCGCGAAGGCACTGCCTCTTGATCGCCCGGTGAAAGACATCATGAGCAGTCCTGTGGTCGCGATCGAAGCCTGTGAACGCCTGTTCCATGCTTTGCTGGCCATGGTAAGCCGCAACATTCACCACGTGCTGGTCACGCGCCAGGGTACTCCCATAGGCGTTCTTACCGCTCACGATCTGATGGTGCTACAGGGCAAGTCTCCACTCAACGTGGTGCGGTTCGTGGATGCGCAAACCAACCTGCAAGACTTGGCCGCCGCCAATGCCCGCATCGTCGGTCTTCTGCCGCTGTTGTTGCGGGAAGGCGCCAAGGCCAGTCACGTGACCCGGGTTGTCGCCGAGGTGAATGACCGTCTCGTCGTCAAGATTCTGCAATTTGCTGAAGCGAAACTGGGACCTCGGCTCCGGTTCCGTACTGCTGGGTCGTGCTGGGCAGTGAAGGCCGCCGTGAGCAGACCTTCAAGACCGACCAGGACAACGCACTCCTCTATGCAGATTCCGAAGACGAACCCTCGGCCCGCGAGTACTTCGCCCAGTTCGCCACCTTCGCCCAGGATGCCCTGTCAACCTGCGGCTACCCACTTTGCACCGGAAACTACATGGCCAGCAATCCGCGCTGGCGGCAGCCGCTCCAGACATGGACGAACTACTTCCATCAGTGGATCAGCGAAGCCGAACTCCACGGCACCGAGGATGCCCTCATCTTCTTCGACATGCGTCCCATAGCTGGCGACTTTTCCCTTTACCAGAAACTCGCCGCCGCTAATCGCGAGTGGTTGAAGGAAGCCGGCATGTTCAAGTCGGTGCTGGGCTTCATCTCTACCACCGACAAACCTCCACTGGGATTCTTCCGGAATTTGGTGCTTGAGCGCAGCGGCGAGCACAAGAATCAGCTCGATCTCAAGCGCTTCGGCACCGGTCCCATCGTCAATGCGGCCCGCTTGCTCGCTCTCGATGCGGGAATCGAGCACACCAACACGTCGGATCGTCTCTCCGCCCTGTCCTCCGGACCTGAGCAAGACCCAACCATCTTTCAGGATATGCAAGAGGCTTTTGAATTCCTCACCTTGTTGCGCCTGCAGTGCCAGCTTGGTCAAGTCCGCGATGGATAAAGGAGTGAGCAACTACATCGCTCCCGAGAGCCTCACGCACTTGCAGAGAAGCTTGCTCAAAGAATCATTCCGCGCCGCCACGCGCGCGCAGACTCTGATCGAAGAAAGATTCCGCACCGCGATCTGGTCGCAATTAGGGAGATGAATGCCTGGTTGGTTCAAGCGCGTCTCTGGATCACACGAGGGGGACAAGCCGGCACCGTCGAGCGACACCGCCCTCGATGCCCTGCGCTACGTGGTGCTTGACACCGAACTGACCTCCCTCGACCCTCGCACCAATCGCATGCTTTCCGTCGGCGCGATTGCGATGCATGGGCCAAGCATTCAGATGGGAACTCAGTTCTACCGCGTGGTCAACCCGCGCGTCCCCATTCCTGCGGAAACCGTCATCATTCACAAACTTCGCGCTGAAGATGTGGAAGGCGGCGAGCATCCGGGGAAGGCTCTCGATGAACTCCGGCAATTCATGGCAGGCGACGTGCTGGTCGGCCATTGCGTGGAGATCGAATTGAAGATCCTCGGAAAAGAAATGAGCCAGATCGGGCTCAAGTTCAGCAACCCTGCCATCGATACCGCGCGGGTTCATCACTGGATCCTGCGTCACGGCCCGTATTCTGAGGATTTATCCGCTCAACTTGAAAAGCTAGACCTCGCAACCCTGGCGAAGTTCTACAGCCTTGACGTGCAAGACGCTCACCATGCGCTCTCCGACGCGTTCCTCACCGCCCGAATCTGGCAAAAGATGTTGTACCTGCTGCGGGCGAAGGGCGTCACAAACTTGAAGAAGTTGTTGAGAATCGGCGCGCCCTGAGGTTTTCTCTGCGCACTCTGCGGCGTTCCTCCGCGACCTTGGCGGTTAGAGTATTTCCTCCAGTCCAGTGCTCTAACGTCCCGCCGACGCCAGCAGCGATCCCACCCCTAGCCTGTAGCCGTAGTAGTCGCCGATAAAGGCGCACCTCACTCTGAGGTTTTCTCCGCGCACTCCGCGGCGTTCCTCCGCGACCTTGGCGGTTAAAGTGTTTCCTCCAGCCCAGATCTAACGTCCCGCCGACGCCAGCAGGGATCCCACTCCTGGCCTGTAGCCGTAGTAGTCGCCGACCAGGTGCAGATGTTCGATGATCTCTTCGTCGTAGTGTTGCTTGAGAGGTGGGGTCAAAATGTCGTGTTCGGCATTGGGATCCGCCACGAGGTCGAACAGATAACTCTGCGCCGGGGCATCGTAGGTCGTATATAAGTAGCGCCCGTCCGCCGTCAGGATTCCATACACCGCGCGCACGTCCGACGCTAGTAGAAGATCTTTCCTGGGATAGCGCTCCAGTTCCTGCATCGTTTCCGCAAACAGAGGTCTCCCGTAGAGCGGGTTCTGCCGTACCGGTCGATGTCCGAGCAGGTAGTACAGCGTCGGCGCAATGTCGGTCAAGGTCGAAAGGCGGCTGTCATCGTACACCAGGTGTTCCCGCATCCCCGGTGGCAAATGGACGATGAGCGGCACCCGCATGATTTCCGGCCAGATCGAAGTGGAATGACTGGTTCGCCCGAACTCGCCCGTAGCATCACCGTGGTCGCTGGTTACGATGATGATGCTGTCGTCGTACATTCCGCGCTGCTTCAGATAGTCGAAAAACCTGCCCAGGCACGAATCCACCCAATGTACTTCGTACGTGATGCGTCCGTTCAATCCCGCTGGACCCTGCCAGTGTTGCGAAGTCGGCGACGGTACGTCATTGCGCGCGAACTGGTGCACGTTCATCGGCTGCGCGTAAAAAAGAACGGGCTTCGATCTGTCCTGCCGGCTATCCAGTGCCGATTCCAGTTGGTCGACCGTGGAGCAGGCTTCATACTGATTCCACAATTCCGTGTTTCCGTCGAGTTTGGTCAGCGCATCGGACGGCGTGAAGATCTGGCGCAACACTGTGTCGTAGCTGGCTACGAGTTGGTAGCGATCCGTCCCGGCCAGCGTCCGCAAGCTGTTGACTTCATCGAAGGGCTGCGGAAAGTGCGTATGTAACAGCAGGGCTCCGGACCAGATGGCAGGCTCCGACATGGATGTTCCGGCGTACTGCGTATACGCGTTGCGAAACACAATGCTGTCGCGGGCCAGCGCATCCAGATTTGGCGTGTAGTGAACCCGCTGCGGGTTATACGCTCCCAGGTAATCCGGCCGCATCGAGTCGATCACAAAAATGAAAATGTTCGGCCGCGCGTTTTGCGCCGGAGCAAGGTTGTCCACTAACCGGACTCCCTGGCCGATGTGGGTATCTCGGATATTCGTATATTCCCGCAGGATGCGGCAAAGGTCGCCGCAAGCCTGGTTTCGGCTATTGCCGAGAACGTGGTGAGCCAGCTGAAAAGAAGCGTCCCGGTCTCCGTACTCTTCGAGCTTCAGCGATATCTCGTCGTCGGTGGAGCCCAGAGGTTCGCCCCAGAAAATCTCCGTGGCCTGCAGTCCCTTGTAGACGAACGCGCTGGCCAACAGGATTCCCACGATGACCGCGGCTGAGTAATGCGCCCGGACTGGACGGAGGCGATAGACGCACAGGCTCATCGCAACCCAGAAAATCAGGGCCCAGGTGCTGGCGACAAAACCGTTCCAGTCCTCTCCGCCGATGATCGAGCGCGATGCCAGCGCCAGTCCAACCAGAAACACAATCGCGATCCAGATGGCGACGGTTCGTCCACGCGATGGTGTGGTTTTCGCCGCCGGCGAACTTTCCCTCGCGCTATTCCCCGCCAGCCAGGGCAGCACCAGTGAGAATCCCCACAACGTGAGCGCGAGCGCCAGAACAGCCGCGTACGCGACAGCTCCCCAACCGTCGAAGCTCATCGCGGTATCGAGGAAGCGTGCCAGCACGATCGTCAATGCGGTGCAGATCAAGGCCCCGGTCATCCCCCGCCGCACCGCCCGCGGTTTTGGGGTCTTCGCCGCAACCAGGAAGATCAGATTCAGGGCGGACAAGATGGCGACCGCCACCGCAAAATGGGAGATCAGACTCCACAGTGCCAGTTCAAGATCTTGAGAGCGAAGGCCCAGCGCGTGGCTTTCGCTGTAGACGCGCATTCGTGCCCCGACTGTGTAGATCCCGCTGACCGCAAAGGCCACCAACAGTCCTCCGGAATATCCGTAGACACGGTTTCCACCCGCGTCGGCCGGTGCGTCGGGCGCCCGTTTTGCGAGACCTTCCCTTGGCCACAACGCCAGGCCAATGACCGGGAGCAGAGCCGCCAGGCTCCACCAATAGGCCGCGCGCGTACTCTGCAGGCCCGGAAGAAACGGCCGCACGCTTAGATAAACGCCAGCCCCAGTTAGCAGACCGATGCCTGCGAGGAAAGGGGCGTTCTTGCTTTTCCAATTTGCAATCAGGGACGAACCGTTCGCTGCCACCAGCCCTGCCGCGGCCGCTGCCCAATACAGCCCAGCTTGATGGTGGGTGAACCATGGCATCCACGGATATGGTGGTGCTTTGATGAATGCGCAGTAGGTGTACGGCAAAAAAGCCAGCAGGCAGTACAGCGACGTGAGGACGAAGTATATTCCCGCGACCAGCCGCAGCAGTGTGTGTGTCAACAACCTCAATGGAACCAGCCCTCAGAGCGACACGAATCCCCGGCAGAATATACCTTGATTCTCAACCACCAGGTTCGGGCACGGCAAGTTACCGTAGCGGGGCAAGTTTCGTCCGAGCTTGCCCAACGTGTGACCAAAGTACCTGCCTCGCCACTACTTCCGTTTGGGGAGTTGTCGGTCGAGATGAGCCTCCCATCAGCTACGATGAAGACTGCTGTTTGATGTGCGCTGTCTCTGAGGACACTTCGGGATGCCCAGCCAGGCCGCTAAGAAGTCCGCCGTGCGAACTTCCGCCGTCGCTCTATTTGCCCGCAACTTTTTCAAGTACCCAGCCATGCTGGGTTCCGTGATCCCCAGTTCTCCCTTTCTGGTGAAGGATCTGATGGCCCAGGTCGACTGGGATCGTGCGCGGGTCTTGGTGGAATTCGGTCCCGGCGTCGGCACCATCACGCGGGAAGTGCTCAAGCGCATGCGGCCCGATGCGGTGCTGCTGGTCATCGAACTCAACGAAGATTTTGTGGAATACCTGAGCACCACCATCCGCGACCCGCGGCTTCGCGTGGTCCACGGCTCGGCGGCGCAGGTGCGCCGCATTCTCACCGAGCAGGGCCTTGCGCCCGCCGATTACATCATTTCCAGCATTCCCTACAGCCTGCTTTCAGAGACGCTGCGCCAGCAGATCGTGGACGAGTCCCGCCTGGCGCTGAAGGCGCAAGGGTCGTTGCTGGTGTTTCAGTACAATCGCACGCTGTTGCCGTACCTCAAATCCAGCTTCAGCTCGGTCAAGCTCAACTTCCAACTCTTTAACATCCTGCCTGCGCTGATCTTCCACTGCACGCCGTAACAGAGGTCGTTAGTCGCGGCGTCTTAGCAAACCAGCCGGGCTAGCCAAGGGAGTTCGCTTGCTTACATCCCGCTCTCCTGCCACGCTCGATTGCTATTTCTTTGCCGGTGCCGGCTTCGGAATCTTCAACGTCCACGAACCGCCGAACACAATCGTGCGGCCTTGCGGGCGGGCCTTCGCCGAATACTCGCCGTAGTACTTGAAGAAGAGAACGAAACCTTTCGCCGGGAGAATGTAATTGGACTGAAACCCAATCCCATGAACGGAGTAGTACGGCACTCGGCTCGCGGCAAAGGGTATTCCAGCCACCAAATAGTTCCCGCCGGTTCTCGAAACTTGCCATTGGTCATACCCAACCAATCCCAGTTGGAGGAGTTGACTCATATTTTTTTTCAAGGGAAGAACCTGTCCAATGCCCCACTCATCCGTGAAGGCTTGGCCGGGCGTAATTTTACTGAACTGCCCCGCCGGTATGCTGGCGACTGTCTTTTGTCCGTGGATTTCCCAGTCGGTGGTCAGGTTTGCGCTGGTTCCTTTGTTCTTGGTGATGTAGAACGTGGTGCCAGAAGTAATATCGTTTCCCCAATATCCAGAACCCACGTTGTTGGTCGCTCCTGCAGTGTAGCGGCCCGTAGGGGCCGTGAAAGCGTATCCCACGTTGAAGTCGACGCGCTTGAAGTGCCAGCCCAGGTTCACTGGCTCGACAAACGTATCGGCAAACCCTGATCCGCCCCCGTTGGCGCTGAGATTGGTTCCGCTGATGTCGGCAACGAGCGATCCATTTGCGACGTTCAGCGCAATATAGGGCATGAAATACCCGCCCAGAAACTTGTGGTGCGGAACGTAATAGACAATGTTTTCATCCACCCAAAAACCGTAATTTCCGGTGATTCCCGAGATCTTGCTTCCGTCGGAATTATTCAACCGGTTGGAAGAGTAGTTCAAGGCCAGGTTGGCATAGGTGATTCCGGGATCGGGAATTACCCCGGCATTGAGCCCAAACTGTCCCGGCACCCATTGTCCTTTTTGTTGTGCCCGCGAGGGCAAGGCACACACCAGCACAAGGTATGCTGCAATTAGGATCGCAGTTTTGAGTTTCATCGCTTTCTCTCTCTCTAGGGCCTGACTGAAATGAACTGCTTCTTGTCGCTCCGAGAAACCCAGGCGAAACGCAAACGCCATTCTACCGGAGCAAGGCGCGTTAATCGTCGAAGGTATTCCAACACGCCCTGGAGAACGTGGTAACTGTCACTTGTGACAGGCGGTGGGGACCATGGTCCTGTCCGAGATGGGGGGCTGCACCTGTCAATTGCGACAGTTGTGCGGAGCCTGGAGATTGCCGTACACCCATAGCTGGTAGGTCCGTGTGACCCAGCACGGGACACTGCGGGGCCAATATTCCCACGCTCCTGGCTCAGATTCCGGATGAATACAAACCGCTCGCGGCGCTGGGCATCGGTGCGTTTGTCCTGGTTTTTCTGGCCCTGTTCCACGGAGCGGGTCTGCACTGGATACAACTCCAGGACATGCGCGGCGAACGACGTCTGAGCTTGGGGCGGCCCCGCCCTCTCGCGGCTGCGTTCTTGTTCGGATGGTCCGTCTTCCTCATGCTCAGTTTGCATCTTGTGGAAGTTGTAATCTGGGCATTTGCTCTTCGTGGCGCAGGTTTGATTGTGCACGCCTACGATGCGATCTATTTCTGTGCCAACTGCTACACAACGCTGGGCATGGGGAAGGTGGATGTCGGAGAACATTGGCGGATCATCAGTAGCGTCATTGGCATTTCCGGATTGTTCACTTTCGCGTGGACCACCAGCGCGCTGGTTGACGTGGTGGCTTCGCACCGGCGACTCCTCGGTCAACTGGAGGTCGAGCGTGAACAGGAAATGCACATGCGCTTCGCCCTGCGAAAGAAAGAATGGGATGCTCTGAAAAAAGAACGAGACGCTGAGCGAGCAGACAAAATGAAGGCCAAGACCGCCGCTGTGGGCTCCCCATTCATTCAGAAGCTCAGACGCTGGCGGGAAGAGAGGCAGAGAGTGGCGGAACTCCGCCAGGAGAACCGAGCCGAACGGGAGGACCTCCGCCGGCAAGAGCGCCTGCAGGAAAAAGAAATCGGAGCCGGGCCCGTCAGTAGCAACCCCAAAGACAAGAAGTAGGAATGCGCCGGACCGCTGCAGCGATGTACGTGTCGCTGCCGCACTACCCTCAAAGAACGAAGGCCGGGTATCCCGGAAGGATGTTCCGGATCCCGGCCCACGTCTTACTTCAACTTGGAGTGGAAGCCTTGCCTAGTTTCCCGAGTTCGAGCTGGCGGCAGCGGTGGTCGGAGCCGCGGGAGCGGCGCCGGCACCGTAACGCGCCAAGCGCGGGAAGAAGGGCGTGACTTCAAACGGCATCTTGTCCCGCGCCGAGGTGATGGCGACCGGAGCCGTCTTCACCATTTCCGCCTTGTCGTCCCAGGGGTTGATCTTCACGCGGCCGCCCAAGGGCAGGGCCGCGATCTGATCGAGTTTGGTGTTGTCCAGCGCCGGGCCTTGCTTGGACAGAGCGGACAATCGGCTCACCGTTCCGCCTTCCGCCAGAGGGTTGCCCAGGTGCGTGGTCAGCAGCGCGCTCAGTTGCGGAGCCCGCAGTTGCAGCGCCTTCAGGAACAGGCCCACGTTGTCCAGTTTCTGGGCGTAGGGCGAGTTCTTAAGCAGATCCACGGCCTTTTTGTCAGCAGCCTGTTCTTCTTCCGGAATGTGCTTGAAGCCCAGGTTCTGGTAGGTGGAGTCGTCGTTGAACAGCATGCGGTCGTTGAAGGCAAACTTGCTGCCCAGGTTGTGGCCGAGCACGATGTGCGCGAGCTCATGGGAGAGCACCGCCGCCAGGCTGGCCTCATCCGGGAGCACGTCGATCAAGCCGCGGCTGATCACGATGGTGTTGCCCACGCTGAAAGTTTCCAGCGGAGAGGTGAGCAGCACGCGCGTGCGCACCGGCCGGGGCAGGTCGATGTTGTTGGTGACTTCCAGGTTATTGACCACGGTCTGAAGAATGCGGTCCACATCGCCTTCGGGCGCGAGCAAGCCCGCGCTGGTCAGGCGTTCGACGACGTTGTCTTCCGCCTGCTGCTGCCATACCCGTTCCGCCTGCAGCGGGGAAGCATCCTGCGCGGTCGGACTCTCGTCGGTCACGCTGTCCACCCGGATCTGGGTCAGTTCGTCGTCCTTGCCGCCCTTCTTCAGGTCGTAACCCCAGATGCGGGTCTGCGCCTTGAAGGCCATCTTGTTCTTCACGCCCGCGCTGAAGTCGCCTTCTTCGCTGTAGATGTAGGAGGGCACCCAGTAGCCGGGGATCAGGTTCAAGCGCCAGCTGTCCATGTGGAAGAAGTAGGAGTTGCGCGGCGCCGGGTAGTAGGTTCCGTTCAGGCGCACGATGTTGAAGTCCTGATCTTCCACCCAGATGCGGCCCAGGAAGCGGCCGCGGCCGGATTTCGGTTTCGGCGTGACGTCAAACACCAGGCAGCGCACGTCGCCCAGGAATTCGCGGCGCACGTAGCGAAAATCGTAATGCTCGCGGTCGAAGTCGGTGCGGTCGGCATACACCATCCACGAGAAGCCCAGGGGCTGGTACTGGACCTTGTAGAGCTTGGCAAAGCCGCCCATCAGGCGCTGCTCCATGCCCTTTTCTTCGTCCTTCAGATAATCTTTGCGGTCCACGGTTTCGCCCATATCCATGCGGCCGAGGAAATAGTGATCGCCGCTCGGGACCGGACCCAGTTGCGGATCGGCGGTCAGATTCTGCAGATAGGTCTCGACCACCGGCGTGCGGGTCGCGAGCGCTTTGATCAGTCCGTGTTCCCGCTCAATGAACAGGGTCACGACCTGATCCATGGTGGTGGGAGCAGGCGTGGCAGCGGGTGCCGGGACGGCTTGTGCTGCCGCGGGTGCGGGTTGCGAAGCCTGCGCCTGTGCCGTTCCTGCGGCCTGCTCAGACGGTGGCGCGGTCTGCGTCGCTTCGGGTGCAGGCGGCTGTGCGGACGGCTTTGACTCCGCGGCTTGCTGAGCGGACGCGCTTATCGACGCCAGCAGAGCCGTAGTGAGTAGCAAGTTCCAAGTACGCATGACTCTTTTCTCCCAGTTTCTTCGACCCAGTTTCATTGACCCGAGTTCATTTCTGTTACTGCCAAATCGCCAGAGTTACTTCGCCAAAATTCTTCAGTACGCCATCTGGAACGTCACGTGAACAATCGCCGTGGAATCCACCGGCTGCCCGTTGCGCAACGCCGGCTTGAACCGGATCTTGTTGGCCGCAGCCACCGCGGCCTCGTCAAGTCCGTGGCCCAGGCCGCGCACCACGCGATTCACATGCAGCGTTCCGTTCGCCGAGAAACTAACTTCGAGAAGCACTTCGCCTTCCAGCTTCAAACTGCGGGCTTCATCGGTGTAAACCGGATTGGGCTTGAATGTGATCTCCACCGGGGTGGTCGCGGGCCCTGAATCTGCCTGCGCGATCTTCGGTCCCTGATGCACCACCTGCTCCGACCCAAATCCGCCGGTCGCAACCCCCTTGCCGTTGCTGCGCCCGTCTCCATTGCCGCCGGTGGCGATGCCGTTCCCGAAATCCGCGCTGGCCACCGTGCCCTTGATGCCTTTTGCGCCGCCCGATCCGTTGCCTTGTCCCGGACCCGCGGGCATGTCAAATCCACCCGCCTGGGCCGCGTACAACTTCGCGCCTTGCTTGCCCGTGCCCGTCAAGCCATTGGGATCGCCAAACCCGCCGGTCTGTACCTTCTCAACTGCGGCGTTGACCGTCGGCTTCTGCGAACTGCCCCCGAAATCTCCCGTGTGCACCAGTTGCGGACGCGCCCCGCCCGACGCTATCTTTAACTGCGGAGCCGCGAATTGGTTAACCACCACTTTGGGCGCTTCCACCGGCTGCGGAGCTTCGCGGCGGACTTCGCGCGGCACCACCAGCTTGGGCTGCTCAAATACCGGCAGCTTGACGGCGGGAAGCAGCTTCGGCTTGATCTTGGGTACTTCGGTCTTGATCGGTTCCGGCTCCGGCCGCAACGACGGCAGCGGAATCAGTTCCGTTACGTGGTACTGCACCATCTGCAGCTTTTCCGGCAGGATCAGTCCCAGGTTGATTACGATCAGCAGGGCCAGCGTTACCAGTCCGTAGGCGGTCGCCAAGCGCCCGTTTGTTGATCTTGCGTTCGGGCAATAATCCGAGTTGAAACCCGCGGTAAGCCGTCGCCATGCAATTTCACTCCATTGGGACCCGGTTGGGGAGAAGCGCCGGGACTTGGAGTCTTCAAAATACGGGAGATAGGACAGGGGGTAAACGTGTCCACGGCTCTTGACCTTAGGTAACCTGGGGTGTGTCCTTTTGGTGGAAGGGCCCGAAACGGGCTGAAGACAGGCCTTTCGCGCCGATCCCACGGGGTTGGATCCGAAGAAACAGGGAAGAAACCCGGAGATGCCGGGTGAGAAATAGAGGCAAGCGCGTAGAGGATGCTTGGCGCCCTGCCCGAGCCAATTGTCCCCAAATGTAGTCAAGAAAACTGGAAGACAAGATCGATCTCTCGGCGCACTCCGGGTTTTTCTCAGCGCCCTCTGCGGTCAAAGGCTCTGGTTCCCACCGCGCCGCCGACGCAAGAAAGAGAAGTACGCAAACAACGGAATCCCGGCCAGAATCACGAGCACTCCATACCCGGAATTTGGCCAGTCGTTTTTGAACGTGTAGCACAACAGCGCAGCCGCCACCGCCACGAACAGCGCCGGCACCAAAGGATAGCCCCACATGCGATATGGACGCACCGCCTGCGGTTCGCGTTGCCGGAAAACAAAGATGGTGCTGCCCGCGATCATGTAGAACAGCCATTCCGCAAAGATCGCCAGGGAAAACAGCTGCCGGAAATTCGCCCCCAGCAGCAACAGCAGAATCGACAGCACGGCTTGCACGAAAATCGCGACCGAAGGCGTATGAAACCGCGGATGAACCTCCGCCAGCGCCGAAAAGAAATACCCATCCCGAGCCACCGCGAAGGGCACGCGCGCTCCGCTCATGATGGTGCCATTCAACGTGACCAGCATCGAGAGCGCCATGCCGGCCGAGACAATGCTGGCGCCCATGCGCCCCATCACCAGCGCCACCGCATCGGAGGCGGGACGCGGTGACGCCGCAATCGCGCTGGCCGGAAGCACATACTGCACCCCGGCGTTGACCAGCACATAGAGCACGCCCACCGTCGCCACGCCTGCAATCAACGCGATCGGAATGTTGCGCTCCGGACGCTTGACCTCGCCCGCCACCATATTCAGATCATTCCATCCGTCATAGGCCCAAAGCGCCGCGACCAGTGCTGCCATGAAGCCGGCGATCCCGCCTTTCGCACCCGCGAACGTGCTGGCGAAGTTGCTCCATCCCCGGCCGGCCGCATCGCCGATTCCGCTGAAGCACACCACCACGATTCCCAGGATGATGGCCACTTTCAGCAGCGTAAACACGAGCTGAAATTCGCCCGCCTTTTTCACCCCCAGGTAGTTCAGAAACGAGATCAGAACCGCGGCGGCGATGGCAAACATCTGCCCCCAGGTCACGGCGAATGGCGCGCTGATGGCGTTGGCGGAGAAGAAAGAGAAGACAGGAAACGTCCCCAGGATTCGCACCAGGCCCGTCACCACCGTAGCCACCGACGCGGGCTTGGCGATCACGAACCACGTCCACGCGTACAGAAAACCGCCGAGGGGACCGTACGCATCGCGCACATACACGTACTCCCCGCCGGCCTGCGGTCTCATTGCCCCCAGTTCGGCATAGGTGAGCGCGCCAGCAAACGAGAGCAGTCCGCCCACCACCCACGCCAGATACACCAGCTTGGCCGAACCCACCGCCTGCATCATTTCGGCGGGCACCAGAAAAATCCCGCTGCCGATGATCGTCCCGACGACCACGGCGGAGGCGTGGCTCACTCCCAAGTCGCGGGAGAGTTCAGGACGAGAGGTCGATGGCTCGCGCATGGTCGAAGTGAGTCAGTATACGCGAGAGGAGGAGAAAAGCTTTTAACCGCCAAGGCCGCGAAGAAAGGCGCAAAGGACGCCGAGAAGGGCCAAAATAAGGATCTTCTCCGCGCTCTCCGCGGTCTCTCTCAGCGAACTCTGCGGTTATAAGCTTTTCACCCTACGCGGGAGGAGAGAAAAGCTCTTAACCGCCAAGGTCGCGAAGAAAGGCGCAAAGGACGCCGAGAAGGGCCAAAATAAGGATCTTCTCCGCGCTCTCCGCGGTCTTTCTCAGCGAACTCTGCGGTTATAAGCTTTTCACCCTGCGCGGGAGGAGAAAACAGCTCTTAACCGCCAAGGCCGCGAAGAAAGTCGCAAAGGACGCCGAGAAAGCCCAAAATAAGGATCTTCTCCGCGCTCTCCGCGGGTTCCTCAGCGAACTCTGCGGTTAAGATCTTTTGCTTTTATCTTTTCGCTTCGACTACGAGTTCGCACGCTTGGTCATCGTCTGGCAGTTCCTCGTAGTGGTTGACTATTCGCTTGATTCCGTCTTTGAGCAACACGACGTGAAAGTTGATCAAGAGACCAACTTGGATATCCAGCAATCGCAGGTGAGACAACAGTTGCGCCTGATCCACGGGATGGAGCGCCTCTTTACATTTGATCTCCACCACCACCTTGCTGTTGACCACCAGATCCGCGCGGAACCCGCACTCCAATCGCACTGTCTCATACACCAGGGGAACCGCCTTCTGCCGTTGCACCCGGAGTCCCAGTTGCTCAAGCTCGAACGCCAGGCAGGCTTCATACGCCGACTCCAGCAGTCCAGGCCCAAGCTTGCGATGAACTTTAATCGCCGCCCCGATAATCTGAGAGGTGATGTCCGGGTAAGTCACATCTTGTCCTCAGGTAAACTCTACTCCGCTGGCCTGCCCCTGCGCGAGGCAACCCTCGAAGATGTCAAGCGTATTCCCAAAACGAAACCGGAGTCAGCCAGAGGCGCTGTACTAATATTTACTCGTTGTCTGTTTATAGCTCTTAGCGGCCTCTGCGCGATCCTTTAAGCGCCAACTTCGCTGGGATAGAGAGGCCCTCGCAAAGACCAGAAAGTGTCCGGATGGACACATCTTAACCGCAGAGGTCGCTGAGCAGAACCCGCAGGGAGCGCAAAGACGAACTACTCCTTCGCGACCGCGCTTGCGAAGTATCCCACCCCGAACGTCACCGCCGTCCCGATCATCACCCACCACGTCCACGGGACGTGCGTCCCCAGCCACAAATACAGCTCGACGCCGAATCCGCACAGCATCCCCACCATCGCGCCCGCGCTGATTCGCCCGCCGCGTCAGCACGCCGAGCAGAAATACTCCGAGCAGCGCTCCATAGGCCACCGACGCGATCTGCAGTCCGACCTCTACGACCCGTCCCACCTTGTGCAGCGCGATCACTGCCAGGGCAAACAGCAGCAAAGCCCAGAACAGGGTTGCCACCCGCGCCAGACGCATCGTTGTCTTGTCGTCAGCCTGCGGACGCAGCCGCACGTAGAAGTCCATGATCGAGGTCGACGAAAGCGAGTTCAGAGCGGCGCTCAAGTTTGACATCGCCGCCGCCAGGATCGCCGCAATCAGCAGCCCCGAAATTCCATGCGGCATCCGCGTCACGATAAACGTCGGATAAATCCGGTCGGGCCTAACGAACGTGGAGGACGGCACCCGGTAGTACGCCCACAGCATGATGCCCACCGTCAGAAACAGCGCAAACTGAAAGAGCACGGCAACCCCGCTCGATACTAGTGCCGTCGCCGACTGCTTCTGCCCGCGCGCCGCCAGCAGGCGCTGCACGATCAGCTGATCGGTGCCGTGACTCGCTACCGTAAAGAACGTCCCCCCAATCACTCCCGCCCAGAACGTATAAGGAATCCAGACGCTCGTGCTGAAATCGAACAGCTGCAACTTACCCGCGCCAGCAGCCGCCGCATGAATCGCGCTCCATCCTCCGGGGACGAGATGCAGAATCGTCACCAGCCCCACCAGCGTTCCACCCACATAAATCGCGGTCTGCACCACGTCGGTCCAGATCACCGCAGCCAGCCCGCCCTCAAACGTATAGATGACCGTCAATGCAGTGATGATCGCAATCGAGGCCACTTCGCCCGTCCCCAGCGCAATCGATACCACGATCGATACGGCATAGACGCGCACGCCCTCCGCCGCACCCCGAGTCAGCAGAAACAGGCCCGCAGTCAGGGAACGCAGCCCTGTTCCGAAGCGCCGTTCGATCAGTTCGTACGCTGTGTAGAGATCGCCGCGGAAGTAGTGCGGCAGCAGCACGAAGCTGATGACGATGCGGCCCACCACGTATCCCATCACGACCTGCAGGAACGTGAAGTTCGTGTCGTAGGCAAGCCCAGGAATGCTGATGATGGTCAGCGTGCTGGTCTCGGCCGCCACGATCGAGAGGGCAATCGCCCACCACGGAATATCCCGCCCGGCCAGAAAATAGTCGCGCAGCGACCGCTGCTTCTTGCGGAAGCGCAGCCCAAACAGCGTGATCCCCGCCAGGTACAGCGCGATGATCGCGAAATCGAGGTGGTTCAGGCCCATATTTGCATTCAGACCGGGAGCGGAAGCTCTTAACCGCGAAGATCGCAGAAGTAAAACCCGCGAAGATCGCAAAGAAAGCCTGGTCTCAACAATTACTCGTATCTTCTCCGCGTTCTCCGCGGCTCTTACTCAGCGCACTCGGCGGTTAAAAGCTTTTCGCTGAGGTTCTCGCGGTCACCACGACTTGGCGGCGTCGTCATCCCGGGAGCAGTTCCTAATTATCGAAGCAAACCCGCCTTTCCGCGAGTGAGACTCTGTAGTCCCCGCCCCGCCGAAGATCTAAGACCCGGCAACCGGCGATGGCTCTGTGTTAGAAATAACCCGTGTCCTACTATCTCGGCATCGACGGCGGTGGTACCAAGACCACCTGCGCGGTGGGCGATGAATCGCAGCTGCTGGCCACGGCGACGGCGGGCCCCAGTAATATCGTCCGCGTCGGACAGGCGCAAGCCCGCGAGTCGCTCCAGCAGGCGGTGCGTCAGGCCTGCGCCGCCGCCGGGATTACCCCCGCGCAAGTTGCTCATACCTGCGTTGGAGGTTCGGGCGCAGCTCGCCCCGAGTTGGCGGAACTCGTCCGCCGCGGTCTGGCTGAAATACTCGCCACCCCCATCGACGTAGTCGGTGACATGCAGATCGCGCTCGAAGCTGCCTTCGATGCTGGTCCAGGCGTCATCGTTATTGCTGGCACAGGATCCATCGCCTATGGCCGCGACCCGCAGGGAACCACGGTACGCGCCGGGGGCTGGGGATTTGCCATCGGCGACGAAGGCTCCGCCCACTGGATCGGCCGCACTGCCGTGAGTGCTGTTCTGCGGGCCGCCGACCCGATCGATGCGGCCCTCGAAACCGGTGCCCAATCCGCATTGACCGCGGCTCTGCTCAAAGCCTGGGGAGTGACCTCGCTGGCCGACCTCGCCCGCGCCGCGAACTCGATTCCTCCTCCCGACTTCGCCGCTCTCTTTCCGGCGGTGGCCGCCAGCAACGACGATCTGGCCACGCAGGTTCTTACGAACGCGGGCAGGGAACTCGCCCACGTGGCCGCGGTTGTAATCCGCCGGCTGTTCGCCAAGGACCAGACCGCTCCCGTCCCGGTGGCCATGGCGGGAGGCGTCTTTCGTCACGCGCCGCTGGTGCGCCAGGTTTTTTACAATGAACTGCGCGCGCTCCACCCGCGGGCAGAAGTCAATCCGCAAGTGGTCGAGCCCGTCGAGGGAGCCCTGCGCATGGCGCGAAGAGCCGCGGCAAAGGGGATTTGAGTTCATGTGGGGACAGGCCGCGGCTGTCCGAGTCTGAGCTTTTGGCCGCTGGTACTGAGGATGCCGGAAGAATTCCAAGCCGACGATGCGCCGGAAACCGCGCTTCTATCCAGGGTGGACGCCAGTCCTCCCGAGTCTCGCTCCGGCACTGCCTCGCTTACCGAAGATGTGGCTCTTGCGCAGCTGAAAGACCGCGGCCTCTCTGCGGAGGTGGTTGAACAAATCAGCAAGAGCGACGCGCTGATGAAATCGCGCAAAGTCCGCGTGGCTCTTGCCGCCCATCCCCGCGCTCCGCGCCGCATTGCGCTGCGCCTGATCCGCGAACTCTACACCTTCGATCTCATGCAGTTCTCGCTGCTCCCCGCTGTCGCAGCCGACCTCAAGCGCGTTGCCGACGAACTGCTCGTGGCCCGCCTGACCTCGATTACTCTGGGTGAACGCATTGCGCTGGCGCGCCGCTCCTCAGCCCTGGTGGCCGCCGCGCTGCTGCTCGACCGGGAATCCCGCGTCTGGCAGACCGCGCTGGAGAATCCGCGCCTTTCCGAAGCCGCCATCGTCAGGGCACTCCTGCGCCCGAGCGCGACCCCGGCTTTCGTCAAAGCCGTCTGCCAGCACGCCAAATGGTCGCTGCGTCCGGAAATCCGCTGCGCGCTGTTGCGCAACGAATATACTCCCTTGGCCCGCGCCCTCGAATTCGCCCGGCGACTTCCGCCCGCGCAATTGCGCGACATTCTGCACGCCTCAAGATTGCCGGAAAAAACGAAGGCCTACCTGCGGAAAGATTTGGAGACTAAAGGACCGAAGGAGCTGCAGCAATTAAGCGTTCAGAGAGACTAGCGTAGGAGCGAGGAGCTGAGTAACCTCCCTCACCGCGCTCCCCCAATCTCCAGAATCGCACCCGTTGTGTAGGAAGCCGCAGGCGACAGCAGCCACAGCACTCCCTCCGCCACTTCGCGCGGCGTGCCTGCCCTCCCCATGGGGATGGTGCCCATCAGTCTCTGCAGGCGCCCCGGCTCGCCATTCGCGGCGTGCAGTCCCGTGTCGACCAATCCCGGAGCCACCGCATTGACCCGGATCCCTTCCGTCGCCACCTCCCGCGCCAGCCCGATGGTGAAGCTGTCGATCGCGCCCTTCGAGGCCGCGTAGTGCACCCACTCTCCCGCTGCTCCGGTGTGCGCCGCGCGCGAAGAAATGTTCACGATCGCGCCACCAGTTCCGCCCCGCCGCGTCGACATGCGCCGCACCGCCTCGCGCGAACACAAAATCGTCCCACTCACATTGACTGCCAGAACGTTGGTGATGGCCGCGCTCGACACGTCTTCCACGCGCGCGAACCCACCGGTGACTCCGGCATTGTTTACCAGTGCCTTGATCGGCCCTAACTGCCGCTCCGCGGTCTCGAACAGCCGCACGATATCTGCTTCACGCGAGACGTCCGCCTGGATCGCAACCGCGCGCCCGCCGCCAGCCGCAATTTCGTCTACCACTTTCGCCGCTTCGGCCTCGCTGGTGGAGAAGTTGACCGCAACCGCGTATCCGCGTTCGCCCGCGAGCCTAGCCACCGCCGCGCCGATCCCGCGGCTAGCCCCGGTGACGATGAGCGTGCCCAACTGCTCTTGGTGAGAGGTCATGTCGATTAGAAAGAGAAGATCCGCGTCGAATTCAGGGATCCGAACTGAAAACTGAGAGCTTACGTAAAGTTAGGAGCTACTAGCCGGCAGCTCTACCTTCACCGCTTCCCGCTTCCCCTGCATCAACTCGACCACTTCCTCATACAGCTTCTTCCGCGTCTCGGACCGCTCATAGGCGCGCGTGATGTAACGAACGGTCACTTGCACGCCCGATCCGCTCGGCCGCACATTGATGGCGGGCTTCGCCGAGACCGATTGCACCCGATAGCGCGTCGTCGTATGCGACCATTCCAGTTCCGCCTTGCGCGCGTTCGCCTCTGTCTCTTTCTCCACCATTTTCTGCAGCGCGTCGATTACGGCGTAAGGATCCTGGTCGCTGGGAATGGTCAGTTCCAGTTCGTCCCACATCCACTGGCCCGAAGTTGTGAAGTTGAAGAAGTGTCCTTCAATCGCGAACGTGTTGACGAATGAAACTCTCCGGCCGGTAGGATGTCCCGCGTCCGTCCAGTTCCCGGTTTCAAGCAGGATCGTCTTTAACAGTCCGACTTCGATCACCTCGCCCGCAACACCATTGATCTCAACCCAGTCACCCACGCGCAGCCCGTTGCGGCCCATCAACACGAACCATCCGAAGAATCCGACGATGAAATCCTTCATCGCCACCGTGAGCCCGGCACCCGCCAGCCCTAGCACGGTCGTCGTCTGGTCGGGCATGCCGAAAATCAGGAACGCAATCAGGATCACGCCCACCGCCTGCGCCGCAAATTTCGTAACCGCCCGCAGCGTGTCAATGCGCTTGTTCTCTGTCGTCATTCCTGTGAACAGGCGTTCAATGAGTTGGCCCGCCAGGTACACTGCCACCAGAACCAACAAAATCCACAGGAACGATTCGATCATGCGGTGCAGGGCCGCGCGCTCGCGACTCTCCACCAATACCATCCAATTTGCATAGATGTCGCTCAGTTCCTGCTGGTCCTGGATTCGCCTTCCCAGGTCCGCCAGATTCTTCTGATCGGATGTGTACTGCTTCAGGGAATCCAGGGCCGCCTGCGCCGTCGCCTTCGAGTCTTCGCGACTGGCGCCGCTGTTGCTCTTGGAGAATCCCTTCGCCTGTTGCTTGGCCGCCTCCCGGCTTTCCTTTTCTTTCTCGACCTTCGCGCTGAGGGTTACATGCCGCAGCGCCAGACGTTGTTGTTTCGTAGTTGCTTCATCGCGGGCTGTTTCCAGTTGAGCCTTCTTGTCGCGCAGCGCCCGCCACGCGCGGAACACACTGAGAAGAGTGTGGGCCTGGTAGTCCCGCTCATACGGGCTGGCGGCCGAACCTGCGGTCGCTCTCGGAAGTTGATCGCTCGCGTCATGTTCCGCTTTCAGCCGCTTGATCTTCGCCTGCGGATCGCCGCCCGACTGCTCCAGATCCTCCGCGGCATCGTCCAACTCGTCCTGATCAAGATCCATCTGCGCTTTGGCGACATCGATCTGATCCTGCAGGTTGTCCTTTTGTGATTCTGGAGCGGCGGCGAGTTTGCGCGTCAGGAGTGCGATGCCTTCCTGATCGTCTTTGACCGCTTGGGCGGCCTTTTCCTTCCGAATCGCCAGTTGTTTGGACTGAGGCGAGAGCGGGGGAGGATTTTCTTGGGCCGTGCGCAGCGAGTCAAAAAATGCCAGGTCCACTTCGTGGTCGCCGACTTTTTCCGCTTCATGCGCCAGCGTCTCTTCTTCGTGCGTGCCCGCGAGTGCTGTCATTCGCTTGGCGGTTTGCAGCGGACGCTGGTCCACCAGGGAACGCCGCGCGGCGGGCATTTTCCGTCCCAGAAACGTCTTGTTCGTCGCCGTGGGTGTGTCTTCGTTCGCCGCCGGCAGTTCCCGCGTCCACACGATGCCCACAATCGCCGCGACCACCAGCACAAGCAGCACGATCCCGGTTATCCATTGCCGCGGTTTCATAAGGCTCCCAAAACGGTAATCGTAGAGACGTCGCTTGCCACGTCTCGCTGTACAGTCCAGTTCGCTCCAGCACTCAGAACCCGACTCACGTCAGATCACTTTAGCAAGAAATGTCCCCATCAGGCGACAGCCTCAGGTCCTAGTCATTCTCGATCCAGACGCAGAGCACGTTCGTAATCTGCCGCGCTCACATCTGTCCCCGTAGAATCGTCTGAGGCGCATGCTCGAACGACTCCAATCGATTCTCGATGCACCGTGTCTCGACGAGCCATGGAAGCCCGTCTCGCGTCCCGCGCTGGTGGCGTGGCTCATCTTCTATGTCGCGTTCCTTGCCTACGCCTTCTCAGCCCATGGCGGATTCCTCTTCATCGACAACGCCAACCTGGTTGTGCACGAGGGTGGACACAATTTGTTTGGCTGGTTCGGTCCCACGCTCGGATTGTGGGGAGGCACGTTGCTGCAATGGCTTGTCCCATTCCTTCTGGCGGCATACTTCTACACGCAACGCCAGGCCGCCGGCTTCGTCTTCTGCCTGTTCTTCTTCTTCGAGAACTGGCTCTACACCGCGACCTACATGGCGGATGCGCGCGTGCAGGCGCTTCCCCTGGTCACGACGGGCGATCCGGACTTCGTTGAGCACGACTTCTACGCCATCTTCTCGAGCCTGGGCGTCCTCAACCACGACACGAAGATTGCTATGGTGGTGCGAGTGCTGGGCTGGTGTGGGATGCTCGCCTGTGTCGCCTGGTTCGCCGCTACAAGCGGAAACCGCAAGCCAGTAAGCGAGGGCACGCACTGATCCGTGCCACGCAGAGTCGAAGGATGTGTTCTTGACTGGTGGAGGGCCACTCGCGGTGAAGCGCTGAACCGCAGATCGCGAAGAAAAGCCGCAAAGGAATGCAAACCAGTACATGCACAATCACAAATCAACAATCAGCAATTGTCCTCAAGGCACCCAATCCCCAATAAAGATATTGGTTTCGTGCGGAGCCTTGGCGTTGCGGTTCGAGGCCCACACCAACTTCTTCCCGTCGGGTGAGAACATGGGGAAGCCGTCGAATCCGTCGCTGTAGGTGACGCGCTCCAATCCGCTGCCATCGGGATTGATCAGCCACAGTTCGAAATTGCCCATGCCGCCGGTGGCATGCGTCTCCGGATCGTAATTCGATGAAAAAATAATCCGCTTTCCATCCGCCGTATAAGCCGGACCAAAGCTGGCCGCGGCCAGGTTCGTGATCTGCTTCTTCCCGGTGCCGTCAGCCTTCATGGTCCAGATCTCGAGCGAGGTCGGACGGATCAGATTCTGCGCCAGCAATTCCTTGTAGTCGGAGATCTCCTTCTCCGTCTGGGGATGGTAGGCGCGATAGACGATCCACTTTCGATCTGGTGAAAACGTTGGGCCGCCGTCGTATCCCAGTTCGTGCGTAAGTTGTTTGACATTCTTCCCGTCGGCGTCCATCGAATAGATGTCGAGATCGCCGTTGCGTACGGACGTGAACACGATCTTCTTGCCGTCGAGCGAGATGGTGGCCTCGGCGTCATATCCCGGCGTGCTGGTAAGTTGCTTCAGATTCGACCCGTCAGGATTCGCTGTGAAGATGTCATACCCGGAGTAGACCGCCCACACATAGCCTTTGGAAAAATCAGGCCGCGGCGGGCACTCCGGGCTTGCCAGGTGCGTCGACGCGTAGAGAATCTTTTTGCCATCGGGATAGAAAAAGCTGCAGGTCGTGCGTCCCTTGCCGGTCGAGACCATGTGCTGGTCGCTGCCGTCGATGTTCATGATGAAAATCTGGTCGCACTTCACGTCACCATGCGAGGACTGGAAGATCAGCTTCTTGCCGTCGGCGGAGAAATAAGCCTCGGCATTCTGCCCCCCGAACGTCAACTGGCGCACGTTGCGCAGATGCTTTTCCTGCGCCGTGGCCATGTCGGCTGGGTTCGAGGTTTGCGCTGAACTCGTGTGCCAGAAGGCTAGTTCCAGCAACGCGAGCGTGAGAATGAAAAATAAATTCGGTTTCATGAGAATGACCGCTAGTGTAGCAAAGGCTTTCGAATAGTAACCACAGAGGACTCAGAGGACACAGGGGGAAACCAAGGACTCAGAGGAAACAGTTAGAACCTAGATAAGCGGTTATACGTTCTACGCTTCTCTGTGTCCTCCGTGTCCTCTGTGGTTCTTGGGGTCTCGCAGAGTAGAATGGCCGCGTCATTCCAGGAGGTTCGCATGAAAGTATTTCTGCCGGTTCTGGTCGTCGTTGTTTTGGTCGCGATAATCGCCCTCCCCATCCCACAGCCGACCGTCTCCGCCTCCCCGAAAGCCACGCCCGAGATGTTGAAGCAACTCGAAGGCGAGTTCATGAAAGCCGCCGCCGAAAAAGGTTCCCAGGGATACATGTCGTACTACGCCGACGACTCCGTCGAAGTCCCGAACGGCGCGCCCTTGATCCAAGGCAAAGCGGAGATCGCCAAGGGCATGGGCTTCCTCGACGACAAAAACAATCGCCTCCTTTGGACTCCCGTCGGCGCCGACATTTCCGCCTCCGGCGATCTCGGCTACACCTTCGGCAACTTCGAGTTTCACTCCAAAGACAAGCAAGGCAAGCCGGTTGTCCAATACGGCAAGTACACCAGCATCTGGAAGCAGCAGAAAGATGGAAGCTGGAAAGTCGTCCTCGACATGGGAAACGCCAGCCCCGAACCGAAGTAAGTTGTTTCTCCGCGCTCTCAGCGGGGCGGTTCTCAGCGAACTCTGCGGTTACAGCACTTGCTCTTGCCTTTCCTCAAAGATCCCCAATCTATGCGAAGACCCAACACTGTAGCTATTTCCGGAAGTGATTCCGGATCGCCTCCGCCTGCGTTCGGGTCACGACCGCCGACAACGCCGCCGGGTCCGCCTGCTTGACCGCCTGCACGCTGCCAAAGTGTTCCAGCAAGCGCCGCGTCGTGCTCGCACCCACGCCGGGAATTTCCAGCAGTTCGGTGGACCGGTCGCGCATCTGCCGGCGCTTGCGGTGGAACGTCACCGCGAACCGGTGGGCCTCATCGCGAATCAGTTGAATCAGGTGCAGCACCGGCGAATGATGGTCCAGCGCAATCGGGTCCTTCTCCTGCCCGTAGACATAGAGAATCTCTTCGCGCTTGGCGATGGCAGCCAACGGCTGGTTGATAATCTCCAGTCCGTCCAGCGCCTCCGCGGCAGCGTGCAGTTGTCCCAGACCGCCGTCGATCAGCACCAGGCTGGGCATCGGCTTCTTTTCGTCCTGCAGACGCTTGTACCGCCGCGTCACCACCTCGCGCATCGAGGCGAAGTCGTCCACCCCTTCGACGGTGCGAATGATGAATTTGCGGTAGTCCGACTTCTTCATCTTGCCGTCTTCCCACACCACCATGGAAGCGACCGTCTCCGCGCCCTGAATGTGCGAGATGTCGAAGCATTCGATGCGCTTCGGCAGTTCCGGCAGGCTGAGCGCGTCCTGCAACTCTTCCTGAATTTTCTGCGCGTTGGGTTTGAGCACGCGAAAGCGCTGGTCGTAGGACTGCTTCGCGTTGTTGCCCGCCAGGTCGATCAGCGAGCGCTTGTCGCCCCGCTGTGGAACCAGAATGTGCACCCGTGTGGCGCGGGCGCCCTCGCCCGCGTTCTGCTCGGAGAGCAAATCTTCCAGAGTTTCACGATCCTCAAAATCGACAGGGACATATAAGTTCCGCGGAACATAAGGCTGCCCGATGTAAAGCTGCTTGAGCAGCGCCGAGAAAAATTCCCCGGGATGAAACGACTGCTGGGCTTGTCCTGGTTCATGTGGGGACAGCCGCCCTCGGCTGACCGGGCCGAGCGCAGCTCGGCTGCTCTCGTTGGACTCGAAGGAACTGTCGGCCAATGCGCCGGCGAGCCTTGCTCGCCCGGACGGCCGATGGCGGCCGTCCCCACATTGTCCGAGATGTCGACTGCATCTGAGGTGAACTCCGGCAGTTCCTCCCAGAAGAATTCCCGGCGGTCGACCATTTTCCCGCCGCGCATGTGGAACAGATTCACCGCCAGCATGCCACTCTCGTAGTGATACCCGAACACGTCGGCATCGTCGCCTTCCGCCGCGGCCATGCGCTGCCGTTCCTGCAGTTGCTCCACCGTCGAAATCAAGTCGCGATATCGAGCCGCGCGCTCGTACTCCTGCTCGGCCGCGGCCTGCTCCATGCGCGTGTGCAGCGAACGGCTCAAATCCGTCGGCCGTCCTTCCAGAAACAGCTTCACGTCGCGCACCGCTTCCTGGTAAACCTCCGGCGTGGTCAAATCCTGCACGCACGGCCCCAGGCAGCGCTTGATGTAGTACTGCAGACATGGCCGCGGATGAAAGCGCGTCAGGTCGACCTTGCACGAAGGAATCAGAAAATTGCGGTGGATCAGATCGACAATCCGGTATGCCAGGTTGGCAGGGAAGTACGGCCCGTAGTAAGCGCTGCCGTCTTTACGCAGCCGTCGCGTGACGTAAACCCGCGGCCAGCGCTCCCCCAGCGTGAGTTTCACGTACGGGTACGTCTTGTCATCGCGCAGCAGGATATTGAACCGCGGCTTGCGCTGCTTGATCAGATTGTTTTCCAGCGCCAGCGCTTCTTTGTTGTTGGCGACCACGATGTAGTCGACGTCAACCGCCTCGCGCACCAGCGTGCCCGTCTTGGCGTCTTCCCAGCGGCCTTCATGGAAGTAGCTGGCCACGCGGCTGCGCAGGTTCTTCGCCTTCCCCACGTAGATGACGTCGCCCTCGGCGTTCTTGTAGAGATACACGCCCGGCTCGGCGGGAATGGTGCGGATTTTCTGAAGAAGATCCATCAGCGGGAAGATTCAATCTTAGTCGATCATGACGCGTGTGCGGGTGTGTTACAATCGTGACAGATGAGTCATACACTTACAATTCGTCTTACAGAAGAGCTTCTGGCATGGCTCAAAGAACAGTCGCGCCAAACCGGGGTTCCGGTGGGCCGCCTCATCCGCCAGCAACTTGAGGCGGCCAGATCCACGGCCGGCAAGCAGCGATTCCTGCGCCATGCCGGCGCGATCGGTGGCGGTCCTTCGAATGTTTCTTCGCGCAAGGGATTCTCGCGCTCATGAAAGCCATCGCGGATGCGGGTTTTATCGTGGCTTTTGCCCGACGCAACGACGAGTACCACGAGTGGGCTCTCGACGTCGCCAAGCAGAGCACCGAACCCTTCCTGACTTGCGAGGCTGTTCTCGCTGAGGCCGCCTTTCACCTGGAATCAAGCGCCTATGTGCTCGCTCTGGTGGAAGACGAGTTGTTACGAGTGGCGTTTGATTGCTCCCGGCACATGCCCCAGTTACAGGAGTTGGCTCGGCGCTACGCCGACCGCAAGCCAGACCTTGCCGATTTGTGTCTGATTCGCATGAGTGAACTCTATCCTCGCCACACGGTCATCACGGTCGACAGCGTTGACTTCCGAGTGTACCGTCGGAACAAGAGGGAGACGATTCCGCTCCTGTGCCCACCCCGGGCCGGCTAGGCCGGCCTGCAATCTGAGTCCCACCATATAAAATTTCCACTCGCTATGTGCCCTTTGCGTCCCAGCCCCCGCCGGTAAGGCGGTCCGACCCCTCTATTCTCCTTCCGCAAGCCGTTGAAAACGTATATACTTACCACGAACGTTCCCAGTACAGAAAACTGGCATCTGCCGTGCAAAAGCAGTAGCGGACCCAGTAAGCAATAACTAGAGATCCCCCAGGGCCTCAAGATTGGAAGTTCCGCGCGCAGGGGCAACCCGGAGCGCGCCACAAGCTAATAAAAAGATCGAAACAAGGAGCCTCACCCTATGAACCGCACTTCGTTAGTGATTTGCCTGGCAGCCAGCATGGTGGCCACCGTCGGATGCGCCAGCAAGAACTATGTCAAACAGCAGACCACCCCGCTGATCAACAAGACCAACGAACTCGATGACCTCACCGCCAAGAATTCCAAGGACATCAAGGACGTCGACGCGCGCGCCCAAGCTGGCATCGCAGCCGTGAATACCAAGACGGCCGACGTCGAGCAGAAAGCGCAAGCCGCCGGACAGACTGCCGCCTCCGCCCAGCAGATGGCGGACGCCGCCAACGGCCGCGTGGGCGTGCTGACCAACACCGTCGCCAACCTCGACAACTATCACGCCGTCGCCGAGACCTCGGTGAAGTTCGGCTTCAACAAAGACAACCTGACGCCGCAGGCCACGCAAGCGCTCGACCAACTCGCCGCCAGCCTCGCCTCGACCAAGGGCTACATTATTGCTCTGGAAGGCGGCACGGATTCCGTAGGACCGGCCGACTACAACTATGACCTCAGCCAGCGCCGCGCCAACTCGGTGATCCAGTACCTGGCCACCAAGTACAACGTGCCCGCGCACAAGATTTACGTGATTGGTCTCGGCAAAGATAAACCCGCGGAGTCGAACAAGACCTCCGCCGGCCGCGCCGACAACCGCCGCGTGGATGTGCGCTTGATGACCAACACCGTGGGCGACAGCACCAAGCCCGCGACTGCGCCAGCCACCACCGGCCAGAACAATCCGTCGTCGATGTAACCAACAGACTTTACCCTCCTCCCCGGAGGACTTCGCCAACCAGGCCGCTCAAACCTCCCCCTGAGCGGCCTGCTTTTTTTTCTGCAAACGCCCCGGCAGGTGCATGCCAAAGCCTTTGACCGCAGAGGGCGCGGAGAGAGCCGCGGAGTTCGCGAAGAAAATCTCCTGGCCATAAACACCCGCTGCAGATTCTCGCTGCGTTTTCTACGAATCCTCTGCGAGCTCCGCGGTTAAAAGCTTTTTCTTGCGCCCGAAGCCACGCAAAGCGGTAGGATGGCACCCATGCCTCCCATCCCATTCTCCCGCCGTTCGTTTCTTGCCATGTCAGCGATGTTGCCGTGGGCATTCAAGAGTGCGGCTGCCGCCAGCTCGATTCCGGTCGGACTGGAACTCTATTCCGTCCGCGATGCCCTCCAGAAGGATC
Source organism: uncultured Acidobacteriota bacterium (assembly GCA_963709865.1). GTDB lineage: Bacteria > Acidobacteriota > Terriglobia > Terriglobales > Acidobacteriaceae > Sulfotelmatobacter. Next base: position 53,981 of record CAVPXW010000012.1, on the reverse strand, counting down.
CCCAGGGCACCGTGCGCACCGTGGCTCAGATGGGGTATCAGGCGGTCGAGTTCTACGCTCCCTACTTCGAGTGGACTGACGCCCAGGCCAAACAGATGCGTAAATTGCTGGATGATTTGGGCATCCGCTGCTACTCGACCCACAACGACGAAGACTTTCTCCTCGCCAAGAACATCAACCGCGCCCGCGACCTGAACCTGATGCTGGGCAGCAAGTATGTCGTCTTGGCGTGGACAGACCCTAAGTCAGGCGTCGACGGCTGGAAAGCGGTTGCGGACACGCTGAACTCGGCCGCCGAGACCCTGGAGCCTTCCGGTCTCAAGCCGGGATACCATAACCACCAGGCCGAGTTCACGCCCGTCGATGGCCAGCGTCCCATCGAGATTCTCGCCAAGAATACGAAATCCACCGTGATGTTGCAGTTGGACGTGGGAACTTGCCTGGAGGCGGGGTCTGACCCGGTGGCATGGATTCGAGCCAACCCGGGACGCATTCGGTCCATCCATTGTAAAGACTGGTCGCCGGATCCCGCCAAAGGCTACAAAGTCCTGTTCGGGGAAGGTGTGGCGGACTGGAAGGGTATCTTCCAGGCGGCCGAGAGCGTCGGTGGGGTCGAATATTACCTCGTCGAGCAGGAAGGCAGTCGATTCTCTGAGATCGAGACCGCCAGCAAGTGCCTGCAGGCGTTTCGCGCGGCCCACGTTTGAATCGACCCGGAGGGCGGTAAAATAATCCTATGCCCCGTTTGCTTTTTGTTTTGTGGCTCGCATCCAGCATAGCAGTGTGGGCGCAGAATTCCACCCCTGCCAATTCCGCGCCGGCGAATTCCCAGGCGCCAGATTCCACTTCGCCCCATGCCTCCAAGCCCGCGGCCACCCCGCGTACCCCCAGTCTGGCGCCGCCACGGTCCGATCGCGTCAATGCCAACGACTTGGACAACGAACCGGGACAGAGTTCGAGCAAAGATACTGTCATCGACCTGAGTCCGCCGGAGAACGACGCTAAAACCCATCCCCAGAGTTCCGATGTGTTGACCGATATGGACGGCGCCTCGGGCAGTCCCGACGTAGCTGAGTTCCATCCTTGGGACCCGCACAAAGCGGCGAAAGATGTTGAGGTGGGAGACTACTATTTCAAACGCAAGAACTACCGTGCCGCCGAGGACCGCTACCGCGAGGCGCTACTCTACAAAGACAATGACGCGGTTGCCACTTTCCGCCTGGCGGTGTGCCTGGAGAAGATGGATCAGCCCGACCAGGCCCGCAAGGAATACGAGAACTACTTGAGGATCCTGCCCCACGGTCCGCAATCAGTAGAAGCCCAGAAGGCGATCGACCGGTTGAAGAGCTCCGCCGCCGAGGCCAAGCCCGCGAAGTGAAAGGCCAGCGCTCCCGAGATCGGAAGCTGCGCTTGTGCCCGCGTCAACTCGCAGGCCTGAAATCCTTCAGCTGGGCAGTTTCCGGGCCTTGGACTTTTTTTTCGGATTGCCGCCGTTGCCATTTCCCAGACGACTCTGCTTGCCCTCGCCCAGAATCAGGTTGGACGGCCACTTCGGCCCCGAATGCGCGTTGTTCGATCGCGCCGCCGAGTCGAGCATGCCGTCGCAGGCGTCCATGCACGCATGAATGGTCTGGGTGCGCAGCACACCCTCAAAGCCGCCCCGGATGATGAGCATGGCCGTACCATGCATCAGGGACCACACCGCCAGCATCAGGCGGGTGTGTTTCCGCGGACCTCCTCCCAGTCGCTTGGCTACGCGCTCGCGCATCAGGTTGAACGAGGGCCAGGGTTCGTGCAGGGAAGGCGGCTTGGCCACGCCGTCGAATAGCACTTCGTAGGCGTGACTGTGTTCCAGGGCAAAGTCGAGGTGACTCTGAATGGCCTCGCGCAGGGTGCGCGTGCGGCTGAGCGCGGCAAACAGTTCGCGGCGGGTTTGCAGGCGCAGGGCACGCAGAATGTCGCCCCGGTCGCGGTAGCGCTCGTACACCGTAGGCGTGGTCGTGCCGGCGGCCTTGGCCACGGCTCGCATGGTGAGCGCCTTTTCGCCGCCGCGCGCCCACAGGCGCGAGGCCGCGTCCAGAATACGCTGTTCCAGGTCAGGGTCGGGATGCCGGGGCACGCTCGCCTCCAAAACGCCAAAAATAATTACTTGAACTGCGTATAACTAACACCGTATACTGTATCTACAAAGCAAGAACTGATGACCTCGCAGGGTGGGTCCCGCCGGAACCGCGCTAGTGGCAGTCCTCCCAATACGGTTCCCGGGACCCTTCTGCGTTGCCCTCGAATACGACTTGGGGAGTTATCGATCGTGCACGGAACCGGAAAACAGGTTGATGTCGTCCGCCTCCAGGCGGATCTGGCCGCTGCCGGCGTGGAACTGTTGAGCGCGCACTGCGCCGCCGACCGTGTGCGTCTCCAGTATTCTCCGCAGGACATAGTCGCGTATGGGGACCGGCACGTCCTTCGCCGTGCCATCACTTCGGCCCAGGCACTGTACCTCTTTTTTTCCCAAATCGAGGCCCAGATCAACCACCAGGAAGACGCGAACCCCTAAGCCCACCCGCGCCGCGACTCCCGCCTTCTCTCCCCAAGCAACTCCGCAAACTCCGAAGATCCCCTACTTCTCCACCCGGATGAATTCGCCCGTCGAAGCGTTCACCGCCACCGTCAGCTTGGCTCCCTCCCGGGTCGCCCCATAAATCACGTGCCAAGTCAACTCACTGGTGTTGTGGTTCCAGTCACAGACGTAGATGACGGGGGTGTCGGGTGTCTTCTCCAGGATCTTGTCGCCGCCGTGTTTCTGCGCGGTGGCGAACGCCTGGTCCGAATCGATCTTGAGAAACGCCATATCGAACACCTGCGTGGAGGAGTTCGACGCGCTGTAACTATCTTCGATTCCGGGATTCACCCCCCGCGACGGTGCCCCGTCGGCCGCGCTCCCCGACCACGTGTAAGATTTTTCCGACCGCTGCGCCGGCGATGCGAAACTGGCACGCCACACCGCCCACTTGCCATCGTGACCGTTACCGTCGCTGGTCGCGGTGGACTCCAACCGGTAAGGCTTCGAATCCTGATTCCAGCCGCGTGCCGCTACATAAAGTTTCTGGAACGCGGATCGCGCGGTGATCAGTTCCGGGCCTTTCGCTTCCGGCTTGGCCGTCTCCGCCGGTTTGCCCGAGTCCGACGAGCATGCGGTGAGCAGCGCCAACAGCATCATGACGAGCGCGGCCGAGGAACCCACAGACCAACTCCTGCTCCGGACGCTTCGTTGATCTTCGCTGCGATCTTCCGTGCGATCCTTGCCGCGAGGATCCCGACTGGTTAAGAAAGCGGTTCCCGACATTTCCGCTGTGGTCGCGGTGGGCTCCGTGGGGGTGAGGCTAGCCGTCTTCATGGCATCCTTCCTGTGATAACGTGAATGAGTTTTAATGTCGCGCAACATTCTAACTGAAAGGGCGAAAAAGGTAAGTAACCCTCGTGGACCCTGGTCTCCAGAAGTTGCAGGATGCAATTGCCGCGGCGGTTGCAGAACTGTCGGCCGAGCAACTGAGCTGGCACCCGCCCGGAAAATGGTGTGCCGCTGAAGTTCTGGAGCATCTGTATTTGACCTACACCGGAACGGTAAAGGGATTTGAGCGCGTCGCCGCAGCCGGCAAGCCGCTGGCCACGACTCAAACCTGGGCGCAGCGAGGCCGGACGCTGGTGGTCGTGGGGTTCGGTTACTTACCCTCCGGCCGCGAAGCCCCGGCTGTCGCCCGTCCCCGCGGACTATCCCCCGAGAAAGTGCTGGCCGAGATCGGACCGAAGATCGCTGAGATGGATTACATCGTTGCGCGCTGCGAACAGGCTCTAGGTCCGCGCCGTAAGCTGCTGGACCACCCCATCCTCGGTCCGCTCACCGGATCACAATGGAGGAAGTTTCACCTGGTCCACGGCCGGCATCATCTGCAGCAACTGCGGCGCCTGCGCCAGGCCGCACTCATCGGGTAGCCCGCATCCCACAGCGCCGGAACCCGGTAGCGCGGCAAAAAGGTAGCGCCGGCCAAAGGTAGCGCCGGCATCCTGCCGGCTGTCCCAGGAGCCCGCCCTGAGCTTGCCGAAGGGGCGTCTCGGCCCTGGAACCTCAGGCGAGACCTCTCACCGTGCCACGCTCCACCCGCCCGAAAAAAGCGAGCGCCGGAGCCTCGCTCCGGGGCTCGTCGCATTCTTTGCCGCGTTTACTCTGCTTACGGCTCCCGGACCGACGATGGCACGCCGGCCTTACGCGCTTCTTCCTGCAAGTCGTCGAGCTTCTGCTTGGCGTCGTCCACCGCTTTCTGCTTGTCGGCAATCTGCTGCTTGTATTGCGTATCCTGTTTGTCCCAGTCCCCGGAGTTCCGCAACCGGTTGCCAGCATCGGCATACATGGCGGCGGCGCGAATCTGGTATTCGCGCTGCAGCACGTCGAGTTCGCGCGTCAGCAAATCAATCTGATCGTTCTGTGACGCGATCTTGTTGCCCCACTGTTTCCAGGCGGCTTCTTTCACCGCGTCCTCGTCAGCAGGCTTGCCGCCGCCCGCACCTTTCTCTTCCGTCGCCGTCTTCGCTACGGTTCCCGCTGCGGCTTCGCCGGCCGGCGCACTCGGCGGCTCGGGCGCCTTGGACTGCGCCGATGCGTCGCTGGCGGCCGACGCCACGCCCACGACCGAGAGCTTGTCCTCCCGCGGCAGGTTGTCGTTGTCGAAAACTTTCGGCTTGGCCTTGGTGCCGGGATCCTTGCGGACCTGCCGGGCATAGTCGCCCAGCGACGAGCCGGAGGACGAGTTCTGCGCCGTCGACGGAGCCGGATTCTGAGCGCTCGCCGAAAGGCCAGCCACGCCAAGAAACAGCACGAGTCCCATTGCAGTGCATGCGATATGTTTCATATCTCCACCTTTTCCCTTAGCTCAAGTCTGTTTCCCCGGAGCGGCCGATTGCGCCGCGCCAGTTTCATCGTTCCTTCCGATCAATCCGCCGATCCGCCCGCAGCCGCTTGCTTCGCGGCGCGCGCGGTGGTCAAGAATCCTCCAATGCTGCGATCCAGTTGCGCCGCCTCATTCGCGATGTCGGTGGCCAGTTGCTTCGCCAGTTCAGGATCGCGGCTGTTGGCCAGTTGTTGCGCATAGCCGGCAATGGTGGTCAGCGAAGCGCGCAACTGCAGCGCCATCTCGGCGGAAATCTCGCCATCCAATTCCTGCTGGCGCCGGATCTGCTCCAGTTGGCTCAGGTCGTTGATCAGGCAGGCGACGCCCAGCAGTTCGCCATCCACCGCCGGTACCGCCGATACCGTAACCATGATGAAGCGCTTCTCCCCCGCCGGGGTCTCATATTCGGCTTCCACTTGCCGCCGCTTGCTGCCTTCGTGCAGCACCGCGCTGATCTCGTCCGCCAGGCAGACGGCTTCGTCGCCGGCTTCCTCCGGGAAGGCGCCCGGCGCCGCCGTCTTCGCGCTGCGCACTACGGCGCCGCGGAAAATGTCTTCCGCGCTCATGCCCGTGGACGATGCGAAGCCCAGAATGGCTTTTGCCGACGGATTGGACGTCTTCACCAGCCCGTTGGTTCCGAACACCAGTACGCCGCAGGAAAGATTCGAGAGCACGGCCTGGCTGAAATTCTCGCTGGTGCGCGCCCGATGCTGCTCCGCTTTCGATTGCACCTGCAGTTCATGCTTCTGCTGCTTGAGTTGCTGGATCACCGTGCTGTACAGGTGCAGGGGCATCGTCTCCAACGAGGGCGTGGCTCCGGCCGAAAAGTCGCTCTCCTCGTCAATACTTTTCCGCAGCATGCGGATAAACAGCAAGCCCAGCAAGAACGCAAATGTCGCGCAGAACAACACCACCGCCGCGCGCAGCACCACCGGGTTGCCCAGGATTCTCACCACAGCCCCCCATACCAGTGCAGGAATCGGTTGCCGAAAAAGAAGGCGACCAGCGCCATGCTTCCCAGAAAGACGCCAAACGGCATCTGGTAATTGCGGTACACCACTTGCGCCGATTGCCATCCCCGCCGCCGCGCCGCCTGCGCATTCGCCAGCCGCTTCATGAAGCGGTGCGTGCGTTTCATCCACACTACGAAAACGGTAGTCAACCCGAACAGCGATCCCGCCAGCGACGCGGTAAAAATCGTAAACACCGTCAGCTTCATGCCCAGGAACGCGCCCACCATCGCCATCAGTTTGACGTCGCCGAAGCCCATGCCTTCCATACCGCGCCAGCGCAGGTAAATTGCCCCCGCTCCGTAGATGAACGATGCGCCCAGAGCCGCGCCCAGCAGGGAATCGAACAGGGACAGAATCCGCCCCGAAACCTCGCCGCTGAAGGGCAGATTCACTGCCCCGGGCAGGAACTGAGAAGCCAGATCGTTCACCGGAACCAGCATGCTGAACCCAACCCCAGCGCGAGTCCGGGCAGCGTCATCTTGTCCGGCAGCAGCTTGGTTTCCGCATCCGTAAAAATCAGCCCCAGCAGCAGAAAGGCCAACGCGCAGTATTTCAGCGTCGACAAGTGTCAGCCCGAAATGCCAGTAGCAGGCCAGAAACAGCAGGCCCGGTCAGCAACTCGATCATCAGATAGCGCGGCGATATCCTCGTCTTGCATTGGCGGCAACGTCCGCCCAGGATCAGCCAGCTCAACACCGGAACATTGTCGTAAAAGGCGATCGGCTGCTTGCACTTGGGGCACGCCGAACGTGGCGTCACCACCGACAGCCCCAGCGGCAGGCGATAGATACACACATTCAGAAAGCTGCCGAAGGCCAGCCCCAGGACAAAAATCGCCGATGCCAACACAGGATCCACGTGGTCTCTGAATATCTCCCAGGAAGTCCTCTGCGCCTGCGGCGCGAGCCTCTCCTGTAGAACGCTGCCATTCCCCGTTCTTGATTGGATTATAAGTCGATCATCCGCGGAGGACTAAGGTACTGAAGTCACTGCCCGAACGGACAGGGGGGCCGCAAGACATTGACCACGGGGCGGTTAACGCCCGGTCATCGTCCCGCAGCAGGATGGATTGGAAGGTTCCCAATGGCGCAAGGCCGCGCCCTGCGTGCGTCTACTATTCCTTGGTCAGACTCTTTCGCGCCGCACCCCGGGGCGCGTCATCCGCGCCCCGGAGTCATGGTCCCGCGCTTCTGCAAGAACGCTTTTGTCCTACTTCGCCTGCAGGCTCTCGATATACGTGACCAGGTTGCTGATTCGCTGCTGCACCTGGGAATCGTGACCCTGGCTGATGCTGGAGAACAGTGGACCCCACACCGGCATATCCTGGCTGCCGTGCGACGGTGTGCTGGCCTGTCCCCGAATCACTGCAGCGACGTGTGATCGCCGGGTACTTGCCGCCTTCCTTCTTCGCCAGAAGCGTCAGGTCGGTCGGCGGAGTCTTCATGGCGATGGCGGCCGGTCCGTTGCCTTTGCCATCTTTTCCATGGCAAACCGCACAATAGCTGTCGTACATGTCCTTGCCCGAGTTCGACGGGGTGTTCCTGATCTGAACGTGTTTGACGGTGGGGGGAGTCTGAGCCGGGGCCTGTTGTGCCACGGCGAAAGTCGAGATCGCCACCAGAATCACGGCCAGACTGATGAATTTCATTACACGCATGTCTTCCTCCTGAGGCCCTTGCGAGGCCCAAAACTGCCACAACCATGCAGTCTAGGGCGTGGCCCTCTAACTGGAATGTGACCAGAATCACAAGAACATGTGATGGGCATTCGGGGTGACTGGCAGATCCCCTCGCCAGTGTCGAGCCTCACGGAAACGCGAAGCGCAGCAGTTCTCCCTCCAGCGCCAGCGCCGAAGGCTGGTGCTCCGGGAGCCTTCCTTTCCACAACTTCCAGGTTTGTGGTACCAGGCGGGTTTGCGCAGCCGGGATTTCCACCCAGCCCTCCGCCGTCTCTTCCCGAAGAAAAACTGAGAAGGCTGATGCCGCGGGGGCCCTGGCACGGAGCGATTCTGACTTCCATTCAAACAGGCTTGCCGCCAGCTTCTCCGTCAGCGCTTCGCGCGGATCGAGGCACAGAATCCATCCCGGGCCAGCGGATCCCAGGCTCACGGATCGCAGATAATCCTGCGGCGAGGATTCCGCCTCAGCGCCCACGACCTTTGCCCCGTACCCGCGGGCTACGCGCAGCGTCCCGTCGTTCGAGCCATGGTCAACGACGAGAATCTCGTCGCAAGCGTAGAGCGTCTCCAGCGCCCGCCCCAGCCGCAGGGCATCGTTTTCCGTGTGCAGCAGCGCCGTGATCGAAGCCATGCCAGGAACGTTTCCCAGTTTCTATGTGGCGCGGGCGCCCGCCCGCGTGCCCGTACCCTATGCCGCTTGCAACGCGGGCTGAGCCGCGCGCGCCACACATCTCTTGTGGTAGCAGGATTCGCTACTGCGAATCCAGCTTCTGCCGGTTCGCGTCCGCGCTGGGAGCTTGCACCACCGTGATCGGCGCTTGCAGCGTGAAGCTCAGCACCGTCTCCGAAGGAAGCTTGATCTGCTGGCCCTTGGTGGCCGCCTGCACCCCGCCTCCCACTCCCGCTCCCGCCGCAGCGCCGATGGCTGCGCCTTTGCCGCCACCCGCGAGCGCCCCGATCACGGCGCCAATCGCGGCTCCGCCGCCCACCTTCTCGGCTGTATTCTTGCCCCGCGAACTTCCTTGCTTCTTGTACTGGTCGGTTTGCAGACTGTACGTCCTCCCGCCCGACGCGATACTGTCCAGTTGCAGCACCACTTCTGACTGCCCCGCAAACTTGCCCGCGCTCTTCACCTGCACCAGGTGGCCGGTGACTTCAACGCCTGCCGGCACAGCTTCTTCTCCATCCGAAGTCAGCGGAGCGTTCAGGGTCGCATGGAATGTGTCGCCAGTCTGGTTCTTTTCGCTGTCAATCGGATCGATCAGGCGAACCGTCAGTTGCGTCCCCTGGTCGATGATCAGTTTCTTCGGTGCCGGAGGCGGAGGGGGAGGAGGAGTCTGGACCGCGACTGCCGCAGGGTCCTGCGCCGCTGGCGGGGGCGTCTGTGACGCGGCCTCGGGGGTGCTCTGGTTACCGGCATTCATCTGGTTCGCATTGGAGTCATTCCTGGCTGTCCTGGAATCCTCAGAAGCGCGAACCTTGGCGCTCTTTTTTCCCGCGCCCGCCTTGGGTTTGTCGGCAGGCGGAGCGCTGGCCGCTGGAGCTGCCGGCTCGGCTGCCGGTGCTGCCACAGCGGTCGACGCATTGCCAACCTGCAGATTGTTGATCACGGTTTTTACGCCGGAAATGGATGCTGCTTGCCGGCCCGCCGCCTCCCGCTGGGCATCGTTGTCGACCGTGCCCCCCGAGCGTCACCACGCCGTTGTCGGCCTGCACCGTGAGTTGCTTGCTCGAAAGCCCCGAATCCTGGCTGAACTTGCTTTGTATGTCGCTGGAAATCTTGGCGTCGTCGGGCTTCTTCGCGCAGCCCATGCCCAAGCCCAGAATGATCGCAAGAACGAATGAAGACACCCACAAGGAATTTGTTTTCATACTCCACTCCTGATCCTGGCCCGAGGGCCTCCCTACATCACCTACAGTTTAGATGCATCAAGGTGTTCTTGCAGATGTAAATAAGGCGCCTGGCTCGTTACGGGAAGGATCCTGGCGGGATGAAAGAGTGAAGCATGAAACGTGAAAGGCATGAAAGATGCAAGAAAGATGAAGGCGTCCGATCGAAAAGATGCCCGCCCGACCGTAGCGCCGGCGTCCCGCCGGCTGTCGCGGGGCCGTCTCGGCCGCGCGCTCTCTCTCGCCCTAGTGGATGAACTTGTAGTCGACGATCGACGCCGCCAGCGCCCCGTTTTCCGCGGATGTATCCTCGGCCGCCGGCGCGTCTTTGAAGCGCATCACGCGCCCCTGGCACACCACGTTGCTGTTCTTCTGCCCCGAAATTTCTTCCGGCATCTCAAACACCATCTCGATCAGCGCATTCACCGGAAGCTGTTGCGGCCCGTTGAACAGCACTCCGCTCTGGCTGATGTTTTCGATGATTCCTTCATACCACGTGCTGGTCTTGTTGACCCGGTAGCGCAGAGGAATATCGAGCTTCAACCGGCGCGCGCGCGGCACCCACGAAGGCCGCTTCTCTCGCGCGTGGCTGCGCCGGACCGTGGTCTCGGGTTTGGCATGCTCCACGCGCTGCGTGCGGCGCATGGTGGTCCAGTCATATTTGTATTCCGCGGCACAGAGCAGGCAGACCTGGTAGTAGTCGCCATCCCCACCACGACGCGGCCAGGAGAATTCGTGTGAGCAGCGCCCAAGCATAAGCACATCCATGAATTTTTGCGGCATGTTTGTTACTTCCGGGTCAAGAGCCCTCGGATGCTCGCCCATCATCTCGCGAAGACTTTACTTTGGATAGGTTACTTTCGTGCAGTGTGCCCCAACCGCAGCGACACAAGTGCCCGCAGCACAAGACCTTAGCCTGTGGAAACCATTGCGCCGCGCGCCTCGACGGCTCACGATGCCGGGTGAGCCCGCGCACTGTGCTGAAGAAGAGCGACGCCGCAGCGCCGCGTGCGCATCGACGCCCTCACGATGCCAGATGAGCCGTGTGCAGTACTGTGGAAGAGCGGCGCTTCGCCGCCGCGTTAGAGGCTATCCGTGAGCAATCGAGTCCCGTAGGGACGGCACATTTCTCCGCGCAATCCCAAGAACATGGACCCCATGTATCATCGCCCCATGACTGTCTTCCCGCCCGCCATCACCGCCTTCATCCTGGCCGGCGGCAAAAGCACGCGCATGGGTGCTGACAAAGCCTTTATCACACTCGATGGCCGCACCCTCCTCGCACGTGCCTTGAACGTAGCCCGTTCCGTCACTCCCGACGTCCGCATCGTCGGCGATCCCCAAAAATTCTCCCCCTTCGCCCCCACCGTCGAAGACATCTTCCCCAACTGCGGCCCGTTAGCGGGCATCCACGCCGCCCTCCGCTCCTCCCATACCGACTTGAACCTGATCCTCGCCGTCGACGTCCCGTTCGTCTCGCCAGAGCTATTGCAATATCTTCTGAAGCGCGCCAGCAATTCCACCGCAGTGGTTACAGTCGCGCAAACCGGAGGAGGCTACCAACCGCTCTGCGCTGTCTACCGCCGCAATTTCGCGGATGCCGCAGACCAGGCTCTGCAAGAGGGCCGCTATAAGATCGACTCGCTTTTCGAAGCGACAAGCACGCAGGTGATCAGCGAAGAAGAGCTAAGAACCACAGGCTTTTCCCCGAAAGCATTCCGCAACCTGAACACGCCGCAAGAACTAGCTGAAGCGATCGGAAAGACCAACTTGGAGTGACCGAAAATCTGCGCTTTCGGGTCAATCGTGTAAACGTGATTACAACACTTACGGCCCCAATATTGGCGTGATAAAAAGAAAAGCCACACAGCCGTAGGTACCGGGAAATGGCTGGATTGAAACCAGAGGTAACCATGCAGAATCGTGCCAGTAGGAAGCGCTCCATTGTCAAAGCCGTCACATACCGCGGCATCATTATCTGTTTGGATTTCCTGGTGATCTACTTGCTAACGGGCAAGGTGATGACGGCCGCAGCTTTTATGATTGTGAGCAATATCTACACCACCGTTGCCTATTTCTTGCACGAACGGGTCTGGGCCGGCATCAAGTGGGGCTTGGAGCCTCAGGCTTAGCGGTATCCGCGTGTATCGGGTGCTGCATTCGACGCACGGCGCCCCGTGCGGGTCAATGAGCTCTAAGGCCTTCCATGAGAAGGCCGGTCGGAGTCAAGTGGATTCGTGTCTCTTTTTGTTAGGCACTTTTTCTCTCCCGCCGAGGGGCCACTGTCGCCATGCTTCCATCCGCACTCTCGAGGAGCGATTTCGTTTCGCTCGGTGCATGTTGGGCGTTCTCGGTTCAGCCGGTGCTGCCATCTGTTTGGCGCCCTGTGGTTCTGCTCTTTCCGAGTGGAACCTGGGCCAGGCGATTAACGCAGTCACCGGAACTCGGCTTTGGGCTTTTGTCTTTTCTCTTCCTGGAACGGTTTTGATTTTTGTTTTGCCTTTTTGTGTTATGCGGCCGCCGCCACTGTCGTTCGGCTGCTGTTGTGCAATGGTTCGTACGCTTCTCCGCTCACCCACAGGTGATGCAACAACACCGCCAGCTTTCTCGCGGTGGCGACGATGGCTCGCTTCTTCCCGCTCTTCCCGCCACGTTCGGCCAGCCTCAGTCCCCAGCGTCGCAGGTCACAGTCGATGCCGAATGGTCCCAAGATGTGTTGCGCTCCCTGCACCAGCAGCGTGCGCAGATAGGGATCGCCTTCTTTGCTGATGTGCAGCTGCGGCTCGCTCTGCCCCGAGTTTCGGCGTCCCGGCTGCAATCCCAGATAGCAGCCCACGTCGCGGCTCTTGCCGAAGCGATGCGGATCTTCCAGCGTCAGCATGTAGGTCAGCGCGATCAGCGTGCCCACGCCCTTGATCTGCTTCAGCAGCGCCACCTGCGGATAACTCTGCTGCGCCAGATTCTCGATGCGCTCGTTGTATTCCACGATGCGCTCGCTCAGCGACTCGATGACATGCAACAGGGGTTCCAGTGCGGCTTGCAGTTCCGGACTTAAGCCTTCCGCTTTCTCCGGATTCATGTTGCGCACGTTGCAGCCGCGCAATCGTTCGCCGTAAGACTTCGCCAGCCCGCGAGCCGTGTTGACCAGCCCGGTTCGCGCTCGTACCAGCCCAGCGCGCGCCCGAATCATCATGAGATCCGCTTGCGCCTGCGCGCTGCGATGCTTCACCGGATACAGCAACTGCGGATCGATGCGGGCTAACCGCGCCAGCGTTTGCGCATCCAGCCGATCGTCTTTCTTGCGGCTCTCCCCGATCAGCCGCACCTTGCGCGCATTCGCCACGATCACTTCGTGTCCCAAATCGCTCAGCATACGACTGATCCAGGGTGAATGCGTCCCGATTTCCAGTGCGATCCGACTGCGCGCCATGGCGCCGAAGACTTCTTGCAATGCTTTCGCTGTCGTCCGCACGTGCTGTTCCCGTTGTATCTGCCCGGCTTCATCCACCACGCAGTACCAACTGTTGCGATCTCCCAGATCCAATCCAATGGTCAACTTCTGCTGCGAAATATTCCTGCCCTGCGCTGCTGCCCTGGTGCTAACCTTCTTCATTGCCGGTCTCCTTTTTATCTGTGCCTTGAGCACGTCGATAACTTGGGAGCGTACAGCATCCCGTCGGAGACCGGCCTTCTCATCCCATCTGCTGGCATCAGTTTGACTTCCGGTTTGCCGGAAAACATCCAACGAAAGTAACCGACTGATGTAGAATTCTCCGGCGAATCAACTCCGCTTCAGCAGGAGTGACCGTGAACTACGCCCGCATTGCATTGGCCTCCCTCGGAGCTATGGTCGTCTACTTTGTCTATGGCTTTGCCATGTTCGCTGCATGGCCATCCATGAAAACTGAATTCATGAAGTACCCCAACGTCTATCGTCCCAAGGAGGAGATGATGAAGGTGATGCCCTACGGCATGATCGCCATCCTCATCGCCATTGTGGTCGTCGCCATTCTCTACGCAAAAATCCATATGGTTGGTGGCGGCATCGTATCAGGCATATACCTCGGCGCACTCATCGGCCTTTTCTCTGTCTGCACCTTCGCGATCCACAACTACATCAACCTGAACATCGGCCTCGCGCTGACCATCTACCAGTCCATCGCCTACTTCATTCAGTGGGTCATCGTGGGCGCAGCCATCGGCCTCATCTACAAGCCATCGTAGATTTGTCGGCAAAACAGAGTTATCGAGAGACCAGCTTTTGGGAAGTTGCCAGAGGCTGGTTGGCAAAGCAGAAGCTGCTTATCCTCGGTTGGTGAAAAATCGCGGTTTCACTCATAATCCCCAACGAAGACAGGAGTACCGCGATGTGGCGTCAGTGTGCAGTATTTTCGAGGCGTTTGATTCGCTCGGCTAGTTTCTCGGCAGCGCGTTTGGTTTTCTCGCATTCCGACAGCAAGCGGGCGGCCTCGACCCGCAGTTCATCGACCTGGCTCCGTAGCGAACCGGGCTTTTCTTTTTGCGACAAGACCGCCACTATATTCCTGGAGCTTCCGTCTTTGTCGTGTCCGTGCAACATGAACTCGCCGCTGCTGAACCCGGATTCCATTTCCCATGTGTACTCAGGGTAGTCTCGCTTCGCTCCCTTCATTGCCTCACGGGCTTTGTCCTGGCTCATTGCGGTCGCTTGCCGGGGATTGTGGGTAAGACGAAGGCGGAGAGAATCACTCTTGGCAGTTTTCTCGGTTTGTAACCATACATCCATCTGGCCATTTTCTCACCCAAGTCAAACGGGAAGGGACACCCAGGCGAATGGTGAATGAGTGAGGGGCCTGTTTTCGACAATCTGCAATTAAAAGGCGTATACCAGTCAGGGGTTCAACGTGCGCGAGTACGACCTAATTGCGGAGTGGTATGCCTCGGAACGTGTCGATGAGACCGGAGTGCCCGAAGCGGCCGCGATAGCGTCATCGGTCCCACGTGGATCGCTTGTGCTCGATGTTGGTTGTGGCAACGGTATACCCATCACGCGGGCCTTACTGAGCAAGGGCCACCGAGTCATCGGCCTAGATAGTTCGAGTGCGATGCTTGCACACTTTAAGCAGAACTGCCCCGAAGCGTTTGCGGTTAGAGGAATTGTTGAGTCCTGTCCGTTCGCCGATGGAGTGTTCGATGCTGCGGTTGCGTGGGGTGTCATGTTCCATCTGAATCCCGAGGACGCGATTCGGGCAATTGCAAATGTTTCGCACACGCTTAAGCGCGGTGCGCCGTTCCTCTTCACATCCGGAGACGAAGACGGCTTCGATGCCAAAGAGGGCAAGATGAACGGCGTGACGTTTCGGTATTTCTCCTACAGTGCCGACAACTACCGACGTATCCTCGGCGATCACAGCTTCACGTTGGTTGACGTCCGCGCTGACAGCGGGAATAACACCTATTACCTCGCGAAGAAAAGCTGAGCCGCCGAGCTGATTATCGTAACCTCGCGGTTACACTCAAAATGCCACTGGGAATGCGAACTAATTCGCTACTGTTGTAATATCGGTCACACTCGCGAACGGGGGTTCGTGGTCGGATCGATCCTCCCCTGAAAACTTCATCGCTCACAAATGACAAGCGGGTTAAGCTATAAGCTGGTAGCCAGAAGCTGATCATGCCCGACGACGCCCCACAACCCGCTCCCTACATCGAATTCCGCGATGTCTCCAAAGCCTTCGGCGACAATGTCGTGCTCGATCACGTCAGTTTCGATGTGCTTCCGGCCGAGACCGTCTGCATTCTGGGGCGCAGCGGCGTGGGCAAATCGGTGTCGCTGCATCACATCATGGGATTCCTCAAGCCCGACTCCGGTCGCGTTATCGTTGCCGGCCAGGACATCACCGACTACGACGAACTGCAACTGGAATTGATCCGCAAGAAAGTCACCATGGTCTTCCAGAACGGAGCGCTGTTCGACTCGCTCACCGTCGGCGAGAATGTCGCCTTTCCTCTGCGCGAAACCCGCGAACTAAACGAAGAGCAGATCTACCAGATCGTCGACGGCCTGCTGCAGATGGTTGGAGTGCAGGAAATGCGCGACCTGCTTCCCTCCGATCTTTCCACCGGCATGAAGCGCTCCGTCGCCATCGCGCGCGCCCTGGCCGCGCGCCCGGAATGCGTCCTCTACGACGAGCCCACCACCATGGTCGATCCGCTCATGGCGCAACTGCTCGGCGACCTCATCAAACGCCTCAAAATTCAACTGAACCTGACCAGCATCGTCGTCACCCACGACATGCGTCTGGCCAAGAAACTGGCCGAGCGCGTCGTGTTTCTCCATGAAGGCAAGGCCATCTTCTTCGGCCCCTACGCGGAAATGGAAAAGTCCCCCGAGCCCATCATCCAGGAATTCCTGGAACTCGACGAACTGAAACTGGAAGCCTAAGCACCCAAGACCGATCACGCGTCCTGAGAGCCAAAGAAATCTCCCCGTCTCCAAGGCATTGCTCTGCGTCCTTAGCGAGTCCTTAGCGTCCTCTGCGGTTTAAGATTTTTTGGCCGGCAAAGTCGCAAACAAAGTCCGCCAGCCCGAAAACATTCCACCATGCTTGTAGCCTCCTCCAGACTGTGGTAAATCAAGAGGCCCATGAAAACTCAAGCCGCAGTTGCAGTTTTCCTAGCGCTTGCCTTCGCCGCTCTTGCGCAATCACAATCCGCGCCGCCACCGCCAGCCTCTACGGTAGTGAAAGCCGCGAAACTCCTCGACGTCCGCAAAGGCAGCTACCTCGAAAATGCCGCCCTCTGGATCGAAGGCGATCGCATCAAAGAAGTCGGCCAGGCTTCCGAGGTGCAGGCACACGCGCCCAAGAACGCCAAGGTCATCGATCTGGGCCGCGCCACCCTCTTGCCCGGACTCATCGACTGCCACACGCACATCATGGCGCGCATCCCCGAGGGGGACGACGGCTACATCCTCAATCTCGCGACCAAGTCGCAAGCCTTCCGCGCCCTCGAGGGCGCCTACAATGCCCGCATCACCCTGCAAGCGGGATACACCACCATCCGCGACGTTGAGAACGAAGGCTCCGGCTACGCCGATGTAGCCCTGCGCGATGCCATCAACCAGGGCCTCGCCGAAGGCCCGCGGATGCAGGTCTCGACTCGTGCCATCGCGGCCGTGGGTCAGTACAACCCCTTTGGGCTATCGCCCGACCTCACAAACTTTCCTACTGGAGCGCAGATGGTGAGCGGCGTGGAAGAGGCCCGCCGCGCTGTGCGCGAACAGATTGGTCATGGTGCGGACCTGATCAAGGTCTATGCCGACTGGCAGCATCCCACTCTCACCGTCGACGAAATCCGCGTCGTCGTCGAAGAGGCGCATAAGCAAGGTCTCAAAGTCGCGGCGCATGCAACCACGGTCGAGGGCATCAAGAACGCCGTGACCGCCGGAGTCGACTCCATCGAGCACGGACACGGCATCGACCGCGCCGATCTTGAACTGATGAAGACCAAAGGCACGTTCCTGGTTCCCACGGTTGGGGTAATCGATGC
This sequence comes from uncultured Acidobacteriota bacterium, assembly GCA_963709865.1. Taxonomy (GTDB): domain Bacteria; phylum Acidobacteriota; class Terriglobia; order Terriglobales; family Acidobacteriaceae; genus Sulfotelmatobacter. The sequence goes on along the minus strand of CAVPXW010000012.1, from coordinate 36,924 downwards.
GCTGGTCGAGCGGCACAAGAACGATCCCGGCACTCCCGAGCAGCGGCAACATTTTGAGGCGTTTCTGCAGGGAATTCAGCAGGAAATTCAGATGGCGATGAGCCTGGGAGTGAAAATTGCATCCGGGTTTGATGCCGCCGAGGCCGATGGGCAAGGCAAGAACGTCGACGAGTTGATCGCTCTCACCAAGCACGGAATGCGGCCTCTCGAGGCCATTCGCGCGGCCACCGTCAACGCCGCAGAGCTATTGAGCTGGCAGGACAAGGTGGGCGCGCTCGAACCGGGACACTACGCCGATGTGATCGCGGTTGACGGAGATCCGCTCGCCGACATCACCGTGTTGCAGCGAGTGCAGTTCGTCATGAAGGGCGGTGTCGCAGTAAAGGCCCGCGCAACCGAGAACTGAGAACCGTCCCTAAAATCCTTGCTCCACCAATTCTTCCATCGTCAGCGAACTTCCGGCGCTCGCCCTTCATCATCTTCTCGACGTATTTCGCGATCAGGTCGGCTTCCAGGTTCACCGGATCGCCGGGCTGGAGCGAATGCAGATTCGTCATCTCCACGGTGTGCGGAATGATGGCGATGGTGCAGCGGTTCTTTTCCAGCTTGCCACCGTGAGGCTGATGCCTTCAATCGAGATCGAGCCCTTGTAGACGGTGTATTTCTCGACATCCTCGGGCAGTTCAATGTGCAGCCACCAGTTTTCCGATTCGGCGATGCGCTCGAAGGCGATCAGCTTGCCGACTCCGTCGACGTGTCCCTGCACGATGTGTCCGCCAAAGCGCCCGTCGGCCTTCATAGGCAGTTCAAGATTCACCAGCGCGCCTTCGTGAATGCGCGAGAACGAAGTGCGCACCCAGGTCTCGGGCGCCAGGTCGGCGCAGAACGAGCCGGGCTTGATGTCGAGAGCCGTGAGGCAGACTCCGCTCACCGCCACGCTGTTGCCGGTTTTCAGTTCCTTGGGTGCGTTCTCGGCGGTGACCGTGATGCGGCGGTTTTCGCCGCGCTGCTCGATGCGAGTAACGCGACCCAACTTCTTCTACGATGCCAGTAAACATGAGTGCCTCCGGCATGAACCACACATCATAAACCCGCCACGCGAAACTCACCACGGAGACATAGAGTCACGGAAATAAAACAACGAAGAAGTGGATTTCTCCGCGCCTCCGCGCCTCCGTGGTGAAAACATCATTCCCCGTACGGATCGCGCAAATATCCTTCCACCGCAAAGTCCTCGCCGAAGCGGTGCAGGTGCATGTGCTTGACCTGCGCCGCCTGGCTCATGTGACGGAATCCCGCTCCGGCCGCGAAGGGAATCGAGCCCGTACCCGCAAGAATCTTGGGCGCGTAATACAGGAAAACTTTGTCCACGACGTTCGAGGCCAGCGCGGTCCAGTTCACCGTGGCTCCGCCTTCGATCATCACGCTCGTGATTTCCAGTTGCCCCAGACGCCGCAGAATCGCGGGCATGTCGGGACGTCCGTCGGGCTCGACCGCGGGGATTTTCTCAACGCGGATTCCCAGTTGTTCGAGTTGGGCTTTCTTCTGCTCGTCCGCCGACGAGCAGAAGACCAGCACGTCGTTGTTTCGTTCCGCGGCGACGCTCTGCACCAGTCGCGATTCGAGCGGCAGGCGCAGGCGCGAATCGAGAATCACGCGCAGCAACGGACGCCGCCGCGCGCGGCCGCTGCGGTCGGTGAGCAGCGGATTGTCGGAAAGAATCGTCCCCGCGCCAACCAGCAGCGCGTCGTTCTGATGCCGCAGTTCCTGCACGTGGGCGCGCGCCACTTCGCTCGTGACCCATCCGCCGGCGGGAGTGCCGTCGGCTGCGGCTCAAAGCTTCGGCGGGCGGCGGAGCGATCTTGCCGTCGAGCGTCATGGCGGCTTTCAGCGTCACCAGAGGCGTGCCGTGGCGGATGTAGCGGGCGAATCCCTCATTCAGGCGGCGAGCCTGTTCTTCCAGCCGGCCGACTTCGACGTGGACGCCCGCGGCGCGCAGCTGTTCGAATCCCTTGCCCGCTCACTTTCGGATTGGGATCAGGCATGGAAGCGACGACGCGATGAATTCCGGCGGCAATCAGCGCGTCGGTGCAAGGAGGCGTGCGGCCTTGATGGGCGTGCGGTTCGAGGTTGATGTAGAGGGTTGCGCCGCGAGCGCTTTTGCCGGCCGCTTCCAGCGCGAGAACCTCAGCGTGCTTCACGCCCGCGTAGGTGTAGGTTCCGGTGCCCACGACGTTGCCGTGAGCATCGGCAATCACCGCGCCAACGTAGGGATTGGGCGAGGCCAGGCCGATGCCCTGGCGCGCGAGTTCCAGAGCGCGGTGAAGAAGCTGTTCGTCGGCGGAGTGAGCGGACATTCAGGGAGAATCTACCATGCCACGGCAACAAAGCATTAACCGCTAGGCTCGAACTGCAGGCTTCTGAGACTGGCAGCGTACTTCTGCGGCTTCCAGGGCTCGACTGCGGACTTGCGTGATTCTGGCTAGCGATCGCCGAGCAGAAAGGTGGTTCGACTATCGTGCGGCGCGGAGGAAAACTCTGGTACGATCCTCTTCGATCTCGGCGACCGCGGCGCCGCTGCGTCCCTTCGGGCCACGACGCACGGGAGCCATCGCGTAGGCATAGGGATCGCCGGGAGGCGCGGATTTTCTGCCGAGCAGACGCTTCAGGAAATCGAGTACGACTCGGAAGTCGCAGAGTGCGTTCCTGCTCATTCCGAGCAATCTCTGTGCATAGCGCTCTCCTTATTCAAACAGCGAATCCACAAATTCTTTCGGGTCGAAGGGCAGCAAATCGCCCGCCTTTTCGCCCACGCCCAACATAGCGCACGGGCAAGCCCGAGTTCGCGCGAGATCGCGACCACAACGCCGCCTTTCGCCGTGCCATCGAGCTTGGTCAGGACGATCCCGGTCACGCCCGCCGACTCGGTGAACATGCGCGCCTGCTGCAAGCCATTTTGCCCCGTGGTCGCGTCCATCACAAGCAGAGTTTCGTGCGGCGCTCCGGGAATGATGCGCTGCGCGGTGCGCCGCATCTTTTCGAGTTCCGACATCAGGCTGGTCTTGGTGTGCAGGCGGCCCGCGGTGTCGACGACGACGTAATCGGTCTTGCGCGCGACGGCGGCTTGCAGCGCGTCGAACAACACCGCCGAGGGATCGCCTCCGGGCTTGGTCTTGATGACTTCGGTGCCGGTGCGTTGGCCCCAGATTTCGAGTTGGTCGATGGCAGCCGCGCGAAACGTGTCGGCGGCACAGAGCAGGACGTTCTTTCCCTGCGAGCGGAATACCTGCGACAGCTTGCCGATGGTCGTGGTCTTGCCTGTGCCGTTGACGCCGACGACCAGAATCACTTCCGGCGTGCCCTCGACTTTGCTGACCGGCCGCGTATTGGCCGCGCTCAGAATCGCCAGCAGCTCTTCTTTCAGCAGGCGCTTGAGTTCCTGCACGTCTTTGATCTGCTTGCGGTCGGCTTTTTCGCGCAGTTTCCCGAGGACTTCCTGCGTGGTCGTGTTGCCCAGGTCGGCGCCGATGAGCGTGGCTTCGAGATCGTCGAGCGTGTTGCGGTCGATCTCCTTGCCGAAGGAGACGACCTCTTCGATGCGCTCGGCAAGGTTCTCGCGGGTGCGCGTGACCGCCTGCTTCATGCGGTCAAAGAAGCCGGTTTTCTTTTCTTCCTCGAGGCTGCCGAACAGAGTCTGAATCATAGAAAGCCTGAAAGTTGATTATACGGGCTGCGGTGCGCGGGCGAGGCCCTTCGATTGCGCCCAGGGCAGGCGTGTTTTTAGCCCGCGCGAGATCCCTCGCCCCGCTCGAGAAAACGCGGGGCTTCGGGATGACGCCAGCACGAGGATGAGTTGGGTTGCCAGTGTGACGGAGGCAAGAAGCCGGGGCTCGTGCGAAGATAGACTGCTGACGCAAGGTCCGCTTCGAGCACATGCAAACTTCGACGCTTCGCAGAATCTTCAAAGCCTTTCACTATCGCGACTTCCGCCTGATGTGGATTGGGGCCTGTACCTCGAGTATCGGCACCTGGATGCAGATCGTGGCGCAAGGCTGGCTGATCTACCGGCTGAGCCATTCCGCATTCCTGCTGGCGATGGACCAGTTTCTGGCGGGGATTCCGATCTTTCTGTTCTCGCTGATCGGCGGCGTGGTGGCGGACCGCATTGAGCGGCGGAAGATTCTGCTGATGTCGCAGTACGTGCAGATGGCGAGCGCGGGGACGCTGACGGTTCTGGTTATCCTGGGTCTGCAGCATGTGTGGCCAATTTTGTGTCTTTCGTTCGTGTCGGGCCTGGCGCAGTCTTTTGGAGGGCCGGCGTATTCGGCGCTGATTCCGACGCTGGTCGAGCCCGAGGACATGCCGAATGCGATTGCGCTGAATTCCATTCAGTTCAATCTGGCGGTGACGGTGGGTCCGGCGCTGGCTGGGGTGACGCTGGCGAGACTGGGAGAAAAGTGGTGCTTTGGGCTGAACGCGCTTTCGTTTCTGGCGCCGATCGTTTCGCTGTCGATGATCAGGGCGCGATTCCTGCCGGAGAAATCCAAGGAGTCGATGTTCAACAGCCTGAAGCAGGGGATTCGGTTCGTCCGGCAGCAGGGGTCGATGGAGGCGCTGATTGTACTGGCCTTCTGCATGACGGCATTGAGCATGCCGATGCGGACCTATATTCCGGTGTTCGTGAAAGACATTTTTCATCGCGGGCCCGAGGTGTACGGGAACCTGCTCTCGCTGATGGGGGTGGGGTCGATCTGCGGATCGCTGGCCGTGGCGGGCATCGGCAACATTCGCAGCAAGGGACGCTTCGCGTTGACGATGCTGATCTTGTTGGGCGCGGGGATTGCGGGATTCTCGCTTTCGAAATTCCTGCCGGTGTCGTACGCGATGCTGGTGCTGGTGGGGGCTTCGATGATGGCGGTGTTCGCGACGGTGACTTCGCTGGTGCAGTTGATTACGACCAACGAAATGCGCGGGCGGGTGATGAGCGTCTACAACTGTGCATTCCGCGGGGGGATGCCGATGGGGAATTTGTTGTCGGGATGGCTGGTGCCGATGTTTACGGCTCCGGTGGTGCTGGGGGTGAACGGGTTGGTGCTGGTGCTGGTAGCGATGTATTTCTTGCTGGTGCAGCGGCGGGTCGCGGCGCTGTGATCGAAGGCGTCACTGCCTCCTCGGCGGGCTTAGCGCATGCTTAGTCGAACTTCGCGGTTAAAGGCTCTGCCCTGACAGGTGAAAGCTTTTAACCGCCAAGCTCGCTGAGTAAAATCCGCGGAGAACGCAGAGAAGATCTGGTCCTGTGGAGTCGGCTGCCGACGGTGCTCGGTCGGATCGGCGGCTAGAACGGCAACTCCAGCAACTGGCGCCAGGGAATTTCTAAGAGGTTGCGGAACAACGTGCCCATCTGCGAACAAGCGACCACAGAGGCTGAAGCCCACACTGATTCCATATGCCTTACGCGGCCCTAGAAGGGCCGCTCTTCCACTCGTGCACGCATTTGTTTTTCCGCAACCTCCTAGACGCGAGTCCGTTCTAGACGCGAGTTCGCTCCAGAGTCGCAGTTTCGGCGGGAAGGGATGGGGTTGCGGGGGCTGCCGCTACGGTTGCGGCCGCGGGAGTTTCGGTGGGCGGAGGCGCGATGGGGCGCTTGATGGTGAAGCGCTGAATCTTGATCTCGCCGCGGGCGTAGACCGCGAGGAGGGCCTCGACCGCCTGGGGATCGAGCCGCTTGCCGGCGAGGTTCTTGATGATCTGCAGCGCCTGCTCGGGCGTATGCGCCTGCTGGTAAGGACGATTCGTGGTCAGCGCGTCGAAGGTGTCACCGACGGCGATCACGCGCGCCAGCAGCGGAATCTGATCGCCCTGCAGCCCGTAGGGATATCCGCGGCCGTCGAGCGCCTCGTGGTGCAACTCGATGCCAGGAAGCATTTCCGCCAACTGCGTGACCGGGCGCAGAATGTTGGCGCCCTTGGTGGTGTGCGTCTTCATGACCTCGAACTCTTCTTCGGTCAGAGCGCCGGGCTTTTTGAGGATGTGATCTTCGATGCCGATCTTGCCCACGTCGTGAAGCTGGGCGGAGATGCGCAGCGTCTCCAGGAAAGACGCGGGCTGGTTCATTTCCTTGGCGATGATCAGGGAATAGCGCGTGACGCGGTCGGAGTGGCCGCGGGTGTAGGGATCCTTTTCGTCGACCGCTCCGGCGAGCATCTGGATGGAGCCCATGAACAGCTCACGGTTCTCTTCGGCGGCGCGCTTCAGGTCTTCGACGAAATGCTCGAGTTCATCGGACATGGTATTGAAAGTGTGGGCGAGTTCGCCAATTTCGGTGCGGCTCCAGAGGTTGACCCGCTGCGAGAAGTCGCCACGCGCCAGGGCGCGGCTGGACTGGGTGAGCACTTGCAGAGGATTGGTGATGCGGCGGGCGGCAAAAATGCTGACGCAGGATGCTGATCAGCACCGCCACCAGAGCCAGCAGGCGCGCGGTTCCCTGCATGTCGATGACATCGCGGTAGGCATCATTGCGCGGCTTTTGCACGACGACTGCCCAGTTCAGCGACATGACGCGGACTGAAGGTGCCCAGCATGGCGACGCGATCGGAGCCGTTGTCCACGGTGAACTCGCGGGTCTCGGCAAACCGCGCCTTGTTCCCGCGTTCGACAAAGGTGCGCACGATGTCGAGGTTCTTCATGTCCTGCCCGGTGGCAAATCCGGGAGTCGCTGCGGCGACGAGGCGCCCTTGAGAATCGACCACGTAGGGAGTGAGGCCTCCGCCGCGACTTCCTGCAGGCGGCGGATCAGGAATTGCAGATCGACGACCGTCGCGATCATTCCCAGAAAACGCTGGCCGTATTTCACCGGATAACTGACCACGAAACACGGTGCGGGCGGACTTGCCTTCGCCGACGACGAGGGCCTGGCCGTTGTAGACGCGGCCCTCGCGGGCGGCGGAATAGGCGCGCTCCAGTTCGCGGTTGCAGGAAGGCGTCAGGAACGATGGTTCCGCTGTAGATGCCCTTGGCGTCTGAGTTGAGGAGGGTGGCGTAGGCGATGTCGTCGGACGAAGATGCGAAATTCTCCAGCAGGGCGCGGAGTTCGGGGGAATGGATGTTGGTCTCGCCAATGTCGCCGCCGCTGGCGATCTGAATCGCCGACGACAGATTGGCGAGCATCATGCGCAGGTAGCGTTGGTGCTGGGCGAGATCATCCGCCAGCGAGCGCGTCACCGTGTTCTGCAGCAACTGCTCGTTGGTCTTCAGACGCTCCCCGTTAATGGACTCGACCTTGGCCGAGTAGAAATACATGGGGACGATGCTGATCACCAGAAGCACACCGAGGATTACATACAGAATCGGGATGCGTGCGTGGTTGGAAGCGCTGGCGGACAAGTCTCTCCCTTCACTTATCGCAGACGCCGAAGGCGAAGTGGCGGCGGCTTTCAAAGGTATCTTTAAAATTTTAATGGGGAATGTGGCAGGCGGGACGAAAAGCTGGTGGATTGGGCATTACCAAAGTACCTTGGGAAAGTGGCTTCTGGCGCGGGTTTGGCAGGGGAAGGGGCTTCCCATCACGGTCGGGGAGGCAAGTCAAAAGCTTGAAACGCAGAGGACGCTGAGAGATACCGCTAGGGCGCTGAGAACCAAGTTCGAACGGGATGCGGTGAGCGTGGGCGGGATCCGCGGGAAAGCGAGCTATTCTCAGGCGTCCTTCGGACGCTTAGGGGCTTCGCGCGGGGCAGCTGGCCCCGTCTGTCGAGAACCGCGACGGAGGGCAGCGGACTGGGTTTCGCTGTCAGTTTAGGAGCTTTTTCAAATCCTTCCAGTGGATGAGGATTATGTGATTCTCTTCCAGGGCCTTCTTGAATTCGGGGCTGGTTACCGACGTCGTAGTCTCGCTGGCGCCAGGCCGCGCCGTAGTCGGGGTGATCCACCATGACGGCTTGCAGTTCCGCATCGTCGTGGCCGAGGTGAACAATGATTTCGGTGACGCCGGGTTTCAGGTTCTTGATGGCGTTGAGGTAGAACGTCTTCCAGTCGGCGGCGCCGACTCGCGGGATCGGCCATCACCACGGAATCGAGGATGACGTCTTTGCCGGAGAGCAGCGACAGGAGTTCTTTAGGAGCATCCGGGGATCAGGACGGCCAGGAAAGGCAACTTGTATTCGCGGGCGACTTTGACGTAGACGGCGAAGAGATCGGGCCGCGCGAAAAGCGCTCCCATGTGGCTGTCGAGGTGAGTGGGATGAATTCCCATGGCGATGGCGTCGCTCGATCTGGGCGCGAATCTCGCGCTCGGCCTCGTCGGCTTTCAAATTGCGCACCGCCGGTTCGACGTCGGGCCAGAGATATCCGGAGGGATCGAGGAGGCTTGGGACTTTGTCTTTCGATTCGACCGGGCCCCAGCGATAGGTTTTCCACTCGGTGGTGAGGGTGAGGTGCAAACCCAGGTCGGCGTCGGGATGGGCCTTGGCGTAGTCGGCCACCTCGTTCAGCCAGGGACAGGGAACCATGATGCTGGCGGAGGTGACGGCGTGCTGGTCGAGCGCGTCGAAGCTGGCGGTGTCTTCGGAGTGGGCGACGGCGAGATCGTCGGCGTGAATGATGAGCAGTTTCGAATCGCGCGGGTAGCCGAGGCGCTCGGCGATGGTTTTGGTTTGTGCCAGGGCGCTGGTCAATAGGAGAGAGGAAAGAGGCGATCGCGATCGCAAGTTTGCTGGACGCATGGGAGACTCCGAGATTGCGGGTTGAAACTGTTAAGGGTAGCACGGGTTGGAAGCGACGCTAGAGGCGTAGGAGTCTCCGAATTGAGTCGCGAGGAAAGTCGTCGCGAGCGGAGAGAGCTTTGAACCGCGAAGCGCGCTGAGAGATGCCGCAAAGGACGCGAATGACGAGCGATCTGCGCACTCGACAGCCGACTGGTCGTCGAGCGCTACAGCGCTACGCGCCAGTCTCGCTTTTGCCGCTGCGGGTCATGAGTTCCTGGATCGCTTCGCGCGGCGATTTGCCATCGTGCAGGATGGCGTGCATCTGCTCGGTGATGGGCATTTCGACGCCGCGGGCGTGAGCCAGTCCGACGGCGGCGGAGGTGGTGAAGACTCCTTCGGCGACCATGCCATGCATGCCGGCGATGATCTCGGGCAATTTTTGTCCGCGGCCAAGTTCGACGCCGACGCTGCGATTGCGCGACAAGCCGCCGGTGCAGGTGAGGACGAGGTCGCCGAGTCCGGCCAGTCCGGCCATGGTTTCGGCGCGGCCGCCGCAGGCGACGACGAGACGAGTCATCTCGGCCAGGCCGCGCGTGATCAGGGCGGCGACGGAGTTGTGACCGAGGCCGAGGCCGTCGCAGATTCCGGCGGCGATGGCGACAATGTTCTTGAGCGCGCCGCCTAATTCCACGCCGACGACATCGCTGTTGGTGTAGACGCGGAAACTCGGGTCGCTGAATTCCTGCTGCACGGTGCGCAGGAGCGCGGCATCCTCCGAGGCGATGGTGATCGCCGTGGGATCGCCGCGGGCGACTTCCTGCGCGAAGGAAGGGCCGCTGAGGGCGCCCACCGCGGGAGAGATCCGTCGTCGCGCTTGAGCACTTGGGTAATCACCTCGGTCATGCGCTGCAGGGAGCCTTCTTCCAGACCCTTGGTTGCGCTGACGATCAAGGCCTGCGGCGGCATCAGCGGCCGCATGCGCTCGAACAGGGCGCGGCAATGCTGCGAAGGCATGACGCTGACGACGATGCGGCGCGTCGCGGAGAGTTGCTGCCAGATCGTTGCTGGCGGTGACGGATCCGGGATGCGGCGGCCGGGAAGAAATCTTCTCGTTGACGCGCTGCTGCGTGATCGATTCGCAGACGTCGGTTTCATGCGCCCACAGGCGTACGCGGTGCGTGCCTTTGCGGCCGAGCACGATGGCGATGCCGGTGCCCCACGCGCCTCCGCCGATGACTGCGATCTCGCTCATGCGTGCTTCGATCCTAAGCGATTTTCTGTGCCAGCCAGCAGGCGGCGGATGTTGGCGTGGTGCCGGAGGATGATGAGCACCGACGCCAGTGCCATCAACACCAGCGCGAGGGGACGGTTGCCGTATTCGTGCAGAACCAGCGCGATATTGGGGAAGGCGGCGACGGCGACGATCGAACCCAGAGACACGTAACGGAAGACGAGCACGAGAACGAAAAAGATGGCGGCGGCCAGCAGCACCGCGGTGGGGGCGATCATCAGAAATGCGCCCAGGCCGGTGGCGACGCCTTTGCCTCCACGAAACTTCAGCCAGATGGGAAACATGTGGCCGGCGACGGCGAAGAGCGCGGCCAAAGCGGCCCAGATGGCGAAGTCGGGCGATGAGGCGGGCAGGACGAGGCGCCACGGGATGTGGGGAATCGAGACGCGCTCGAACAGCCGAGGGGACAGAATGATTCCGAGCGCCACCGCGGCGGATCCTTTGAGGGCGTCCAGCAGCAGGGTCAGCACACCGAGTGCCGGGGACTTGCGGGATACGTTGGTGGCGCCGATGTTGCCGCTGCCGCTGCGGCGTACGTCTTCGCCGCGAACAGATGCGGACGAGGAGATAGCCGAAGGGGATGGAGCCCAGCAGGTAGCTTGCGGCGGCGATGAGGAGGACTCTGGACATGGTTAGAGCGCGTTGGCATTTTGTTGTCGGCGGCGCGGGCGGGACGCCCCCGCGACAGCCGGCGAGACGCCGGCGCTACTTTAAATCAAGCCTCGCCAGTTTCGTGTACTTTGATCCTTTCGGCGACAGCTGGCTCTGGTACACAAAGAACTCGCGGGCCGTCATGGTACCAAACTCCGGGGCCGGCAGGGCGGCTAGTTTTTCCTGCAGGCGCTGAAAGATGCGATTCGGGCCGTCCGACCTGGCGCCGGCGCGGCGAACCCGAACCGCCTGCGCCGCGCGCCAGCGTGAGGTGCGGACTGAAGGCGCGGTCTTCTTTAGGAATTCCGAGCGCTGCCATTTTGTCGTCGATCGCCGCTGCCAGGGCTGCGAGTTGAGGGCCGGCTTCCATGCCAATCCAGAAAACGCGCGGCGATTTTGGCGTGGGGAAGAATCCGTATCCGCGGAAGTGAATTTCCGCGGCGGCCGGCGGCGACGTCGGACAGTGCATGTTTGATCTGGTCGACAGCGGGCTCGGGTTGCTCGCCGATGAATTTCAGAGTCACGTGCAGCGATTCCGGTTTTACCCAGCGCGCGTCGGGAGCAAATCCGGTCACGCCGTCCAGGAAGCGCGCGATGCGCTGCGGATGGCTTCGTCGATGTCGAGAGCGATGAAGAGGCGCATGGAACAGCTGCTAGCTCCTAGCTTCTAGCTGCTAGCTTAAATCTCATTGTGTCGGCTGCGCGCTTCTGGACAGTGTTCCTATAGCGGACCCCAGCGGCTAAAGCCGCAGCTCTGAAATTGCCTTCAACGGCACGGCTGAAGCCGTGCCCTTCCCGGATCTGCTCGCTTGCCAGGCTGAGATAGCGGCGGAGAGAGCAGATGTCAAAAGTCAAAAGTCAAAAGTCAAACGTCAAATCCTAGCTGTTAGCTAGAAGCTAGAAGCTAAAAGCTAGAAGCGTTCTTACATCAATTTCTTTCTCACCATATCCAGCGCCATGGTGGAGGCGAAGCGGCGGATGCGTTTGCGGTCGCCGGGGAAATTGCGTTGCACGACTTCGGTGCCGGTGCTGCTGGCCACGGCGTGGAACACCAGGCCTACGGGCTTTTCGGAAGTGCCTCCGGTGGGACCGGCCACGCCGGTGATGCCTACGCCCAGGGTTGATTCGCAGCGGTAGCGGATGCCTTCGGCGAGGGCGGCGGCAACTTCGCGGCTGACGGCGCCGTGGCGGTCAATCATTTCCGCGGGCACGCCGGCTAGTTCGGTCTTTAAGGTGTTGGAGTAGACGACGGCGCCGCCCAGGAAGTAGCGCGAACTGCCGCTGATGGAGGTGAGCCGTTCCGCCAGCAGGCCTCCCGTGCAGGATTCGGCGACGGCCACAGTGGCGTTGCGCATCTGGAGCCAGTAGCCGACGATCTGCTCCAGCGATTCTCCGTTGCGCGAGAAGACGGCATCGTCCAGTTCGTCTTCGACGACGCCGGCGACTTCATCGACGCGGCGCTGGGCGGCGTCGAGCGTGGCGGCGCGGGACTTGAAATGCAGTTCGACTTCTCCGGCGCCGGCCAGGATGGTGGTCTCGACGTCGGGATAACGCTTGTAGATGGGGGCGACGCGGGCGTCGACCGCGGACTCGCCGAGCATGGCGATCTTCAGAGTGCGGATGGCGAGAGCCGCGGGAGGAACTTTGGCGCGCAGGCGCTCGCGGACTTCGGTTTCGAACAGCGCCTTCAATTCGTGCGGAGGGCCGGGCAGCAGCACGATGATGTGTTCGCGCCCGTCGAACTGTCCGCTGAGCCATTGTCCGGGAGCGGTGCCGTTCGGATTCGGAAGCATGGTGGCGCCGTCGAGGACGTCGGCCTGCTTGGCGTTGTTAGAAGACATCTTCCAGCCGCGCTCGGCAAAGCGCTGCTCCAGACGAGTCAGGATTTCCGGATCGCGCCGCAGATTCAGGCCCAGCGCCTCGGCCACGGCCTCGCGAGTCAGGTCGTCTTCGGTGGGACCGAGCCCGCCGCTGAAGATCACGATGTCGGAGCGGAACAGGCCGTGCTGCGCCGCGGCCACCAGTCGCCGCAGGTCGTCGCCGACGATGCTTTTGAAAATGACGTCGACGCCCAGCAGGTTGAGTTGCTCGGTGAGGTACAGCGAGTTGGTGTCCATGCGGAAGGGAGTGAGCATCTCGGAACCCACCGCAATGATTTCGGCGTTCACGCTTAAAAGTTTAAATGAAAACCACAGAGGACGCGGAGGACACAGAGGAAAGGGCGTGTAGCTGCGCAAAGGTGCGCGACTACGGCGCCGAAAAATCGATGGTGATGCTGATTTCCGACGGCACAGTCCCGCAGCCGGGTAAGGGCTTGAATTTCAAGTGGCGCACTTCAGCCAGGGCCCGCTGATCAGCCGCGCGCGACCCGCTGCTTCGTTCGATTCTCCTAACAATAAAATCATGCCTCTGGTCACGGCGTTTTCTCGGGCAGCGAGGGGCAGGCCCGGAATGTTCCACGGAAAGATGGTGCACGGCGCCCCGCTCTGCTGGCGGTGCCGTGGTCGCGAGAATGACGGAGCGTCCGGGCGCGAAGGCGAGGCCCACCAGTCCCTGGCCGGCGACTTCAAGATTGGCAAGCCGTTGGGCGCAATCTTCACGATGCCGCGCTTGCCAGAGAGCGAGGCCGCGACGTAGAGATTGCCGTCCACGTCGAAGGCCAGTGCCTTGCGGGCGTCCCAGGCCCTTATAGAAGGTGCTCACCGTTCCGTTGGGATCGATTTTGTAAACGCGGTCGGTTGGGCCCGGTCACGAACAAGTCGCCGTGCGGGCCGAACGCCAGGTGGTAGGCGGAGACGCTGAGTTCGAGGGTGGCAAAGACGAAGACCTGCTGGTCGCGGGCGATCTTGAAAATCGTGCCGTTGCGGTCGCCGACGTAGAGACTCTGCTCGCGGTCGAACGCGATGCCGGTGGCGACCCCCATGCCTTCCGCGTAGGTGGTCATGGTTCCGTTGGGAGCCACGCGATAGACGGCGCCGTCATAGCGGGAAGAAACGTACATCTGTCCCTCGCGGTCGAAGGCGATGGAGGTGGCGTTCATCATCTCGGCCACGAACGGCTTCACGTCGTAGTTGGTGTCAATCTTGAAGATTGCGACCGGGACTTTCTGGCCGCGCGAGCCGGAAAACGTGACGTAGATGTTGCCTTCGGCGTCGAGTGCGGGATTGGTCACGGGGTGAAGATTTTCGGCGATGGGCACGGCGACCTTCACGGTGTGCGGGATTGCTGACGTGGCCGTCGGTGGCGACGACGACCGGGCCCGAGGTAGCGCCTTCAGGTACGCGTGCGACCAGGAAGGCATCGGAACTGACGACGACTGATCCTTCGAACGTCGCCGAACTGCACCTTGGGGCGGCGCAGATCCTGCGGCCGAAGGCCGGAGCCGGTGATGCGGATTTCGCCTCCGGCAAGGGCCAGCGCCGGGCGCGACCGCTTCGATGCGCGGGTCCGCCGTTGACGTTTTTCTTGCCGAGAATGCGGTCGGAGAATCCCATGAAGAGTACCGAGATCGAGTGCGAGTACCGAGTTACGAGTTCTGCAGCACTCGTGCCTCTACTAGCTTAGTAGCCCAAAATGCAGCAGAAGTTGCATCGCCAATCAGCGCGAAAATCCCGGCCGCGACATCGTCGAGCACGATTCCGGTGCCTTCCGGAAGCTTCTCCAGTTGGCGCACGGGCGGTGGCTTGACGATATCGAAGGCTCGAAAAAGTATAAAACCCGCGAGAAAAGTTTTCCACGCGAGGGGGACGGCGATCAGCGCAATCAGTTGGCCAGCGACCTCGTCGATCACCACGAACTGCGGATCTTTGCCGCCTGTGGCTCGCGCTACGCGGGTGGCGGCGGGAATGCCGATCGCTGTGACCAGGACTGCCAGAGCGATGGCGACTGGCGTGCGCAGCGAGGGTGGCAGCCGATATGCGATGTGCGGCCCAGAGCAGTACCGTGGCTGCCGATGCCCCAAGTGCCGGGTCCGGGACGCAGGCGGCCGATGCCGAAGAAGGTCGCCGCCAGCGTTGCCCGAGGGGACCGCGCAGGCGGGACCCCCCGCGACAGCGGCGGGACGCGGCGCTACGGTCTGGCGTGGTACGGTCTGGAGCGGTAGCGGCTGGGCGACGGGGGCTTCACGATTCGTCCTCGGATCTTCGGGATTGGACGTCGCGGATCGGCTCGTCGGCGTCGGCTGTGGGGGACGAGATCACGTAGGCGCCGCTGGCCCATTTGCCGAGATCGATCAGGCGGCAGCGGTCGCTGCAGAAGGGGAAGTCCGCGTCGGTGCTCTTCACCGTCTTCTTGCAGATGGGGCAGCGGAGTTTGACGATGCGCTTGCGCGGCATACGGTTCGTATTGTAGAGGGACAATCGGTTGAGGAACGATTTGCCGAAAACTGACCGCTACAGGATTTTCGCGACCAGATCGTAGTCGTGGGCTTCGGTGATCTGGCAGCGATAGAACTGGCCGGGCTGCGGGTCGACTTCTTCGGGGAAATCGTTGACGAAGACTTTGCCGTCGATCTCGGGCGCGTGCATGGGGGTGCGGCCTTCGAGCAGCAAGTTCGGTTTCTTCCGACTCGCCTTCGAGCAGCAGATCAAATTCGCGGCCCACCAACGCCTTCTTTTTCTTCTTGCTGATCTGGCGCTGGATGGTCATCAGATGCTTGCGGCGGCGCTCGATCTCGCGCGGCGAAAGTTTCTTCTCCAGCGCGTAAGCGCCGGCGCCGTCCTGGTCGGAGTAGGCGAAGGCGCCCATCCAGTCGAACTGCGCTTCGCGGACGAAATCGCAGAGCTCTTCGAATTCTTTTTCGGTCTCGCCGGGGAAGCCGACGATGAACGAAGTGCGCAGGGTCAGGTCTGGGATCGTCCGGCGCATCTTCGCAATCGAGCGCAGGAAGACGTCGGCGCCGCCGCCTCGCTTCATGCGCTTCAGCACCGAGGCCGAGGCGTGCTGCAGGGGCACGTCCATGTACGAGCAGATTTTCTCGTGCTGCGCGATGGTGTCCAGCAGTTTGCCGGTGATCTTGTTGGGATAGGCGTAGAGGAAGCGGACCCAGCGCAGATCTTCGATGGCGGCGAGTTTTTCCAGCAGCAGCGCGAGGCCATCTTTCAGGCCGAAATCTTCGCCGTAGCAGGTCGTGTCCTGGCCGATCAGCGTAATCTCGCGCACGCCGGATTGCGCCAGCCGTTCGGCCTCGGCGACGACCGATTCAAATCGGCGCGAGCGGAACTGGCCGCGCAACTGCGGAATGATGCAGAACGTGCAGGGATGGTCGCAGCCCTCGGCAATCTTGATGTAGGCCATGTGCCGCGGCGTGGCCAGAATGCGCGGCGTGGCGTCGTCGTAAAGATAGTTGGGGAGGTCGCCGATGGCGCCGTCCCACTTCTGACCGACTCGCGGAGAAGCGGCCCTGCGCGGCGCGGGCATCGCCTTCGGGCCGCGAATGCAGCACGACGAATGGCGAATTGCCGGGTGCCGGAGCGGTATCCGCTGGATGCCACGACCAGTTGCGGCGAGAATCTTCTCCAACTCGCCGGTTCCGACCACCGCATCGACTTCGGGAATGTCCTTGCGAATCTGGTCGCGGAAGCGCTCGACCAGGCATCCGGCGACGACCAGTTTCTTGGCCTTGCCGCCGGTCTTGTGCCCGGCCATTTCAAGGATCGTGTTCACCGACTCCTGCTGCGCGCTTTCGATGAACGAGCAGGTATTGACCACGATGACGTCGGCGTCTTCGGCGCGGCGGGTCAGTTCGGCTCCGGCGCGCGCCAGCAGACCCATCATCACCTCGCTGTCCACCAGATTTTTAGGGCAGCCCAGGCTGACGAAGCCCACCTTTTGCGGGCGTGGCTGCGGGCGTGCGTGCGGATTCTCCGGAGATTTCTCTTTGGTGCAGACTCAGCGGAGATCCGCTAACAGTGAGGTCCTTCAAGGGCATGCAATCTTTCTATTTTAGCATCCCGCGAGGGCGACTTCCGGCATCGCAAGTCCTTTAGACTGCTGCGATGTCGGGGCATCACAAAAGATAGTACTTGTGGATTCAAAACATCTGCCGATCGTGCTAGGCTAGGTCTTACCGCCGTTATACATTAGGAACACCTCGCAGGAGGGGAAATGTCTGGGCAAACGATTCTCGGATTGCGGTCCTGTGCGTGGTGACCATGATTCGCGGCATCGGCGGTCGCGCAGGATGAAAAGAATGAAATCGGCGGAATCATCGGCCGCACCTTTATCAGCGACCAGGGCATCAAAAGCGCGCCCTTCCACGATCCCATCATTCACTTCGGCAAAGGTCTGAGCTTCGAAGGGGAATACGCCCGCCGTTTCCATCGTGACTCCGATCTTCTCGCTCTCCGGCGAAGTGCTGTGCTGCTGTACAACCACGATGATCGATCTGAATGGTGGAGCGTACGGATTCTCGGTCGTGCCGCACCGACATGAAGTCGAGCTATTCGTGACGCCGGCGGCGCGGCGTGAATCTGTTTCCGACCACTGCGGTTTCGCCCGTGGGTCAGCTTCGGCGGCGGGTTTCGGACACTTCAGCGCAGAGCGCGACACTTGGTCTATGGCGGCACCAACCCGGGCAAATCCACGACTCGGCGGTGCTCGAGGGCGGATTGGGACTGGATGTGAAGGTCTGGCAGAAGCTCAGCATCCGCGGCGAAGTCCGCGACTTCTGGTCGGGCGAACCGGATTTCCCTCGGCCAACACGGGGAAGACGCGCCAGCACAATTTTTTTGTAGGCGGCGGAGCGTTCTGGCGGTTCTAGGCGGGGCGTGCTCTCCCGGGTTTAGCGGAGAGCCTGGCGGTTCCGGTGGCGGACTCGACTGTCATCGTACAACTCCGGCAAGCGCTGAACATCTTCGGCGGAATTTCCAAAGCGCGCGGACTCGTAGACCTCGGTAAAGCGTGCGACCGGTTCCCGAAGCGCGGTGTCCTCAATCTTCCTGACAAATTCCTGGGCGTCTGGGCCGGCGGCTTCTTCTACTCCACGCCGGCCAGGGCGCGAGCCATGCGGTTGTACCACATGGCTGCGGCTTGCTCCGGGGATCGCTCGGGATGGGCGTGCAACCACTTTTCGTGCAGCAGGCGCGCGATGCGTCCCAAGTTTGCGAGCAGCAGAAAAGCGAGCGTGATGGCCGCACCGAGCACGGCCCACCGGCGTGGGCGAATGTTCCACGCGATCCTGGCTGCGGCGTGCCCATTGCAGCATGGACTCATATTGGTTGCGGGCCCAGTCGCGGGCGCCCTCCCACAGGCCACGAGTGCCGCTGACCGCGGCCTGGCCGAGCACGTACTGGTGTGTGCTGTCGTAGCTGACGATCCAGTCGCGCCAGAATGAGGCCATGGCATCGATGTAAAGCGCGACGCGGTCCCATCCCTGGGGCGTGCCGTTGTCGCCCGCCGGGGTGGGATCGAAGGTCTGCCAGCCATAGCCGGGGAAGTAGGCCTCGACCCAGGCATGTGCGTCTTTGGCGCGAACCACGTAGTTTCCGGTGAGGTCGTTGAATTCATCGGTGCGAAATCCGTTGACCACGCGCGAAGGAATGCCGAGGGTGCGCAGCATGACGGCCATCGAAGAGGCGAAGTACTCGCAGTGTCCCTGCTTGCGCTCGAACAGGAAATTCGCAATGGGATCTTTGACGGCGGAGTTCGCGGCAATTGCAGGGTATAGCCGAATCGCGTCCGGAGATGATTCTCGAGGGCGGCGGCCCTGTCGAAGTTGTTCTTCGGCGGAAGCCGTGATCTGCGCTGCCAGCTGGGGAACGCGGGGATCGAGCGGCGGCAGGTGGAGATAAGCCTGCCGCGATCTTGTGCCGGATAATTCCGTCCGGCGGCGCGCAGCTCCGCGGACGCCGGGGCCGCGATGTCGGACTCCGCCTCGTAGCGGCTGATGGCACGCTGGGTATCGAAGTCATAGACCGCGCCGCTGGAATCGGCTGGCCAGCATGCCGATAATCTCCGCTGACGCTGCGGGCCCAGGGAGCGAGGAAGAAGACGTTGGTGCCGATGGGTTCCATCAGCACGCGATAGTGGATGATCTGTTCGCGCGCCAGATCGCGAGTGACGTAGGAGTGCAGGGCCGCGTTGCCAGGCGGGGCACGGCAAAAGCTGTTGTCCGGGTGGCGATCGAGAATGAACTGGTCGCGCGAGATTGGACCAGGTGTGCCCGTCGAAATCGGCCAGCGCCACGCCGCGCCAATGCAGGTCGTAGCGGCCGACGGTGTCGCCGTCAATCTGGATGTGCATCACGACGGCGTTCGATTGCTGGATCTGCCCAATCTGCCCTAACTGCACGTGGTCGCTGAAGCCGGAAGAGAAATCGGTGCCGAAGGAATATCCGCCCAGGTATCCGGCGGACATGCGTGGCATAGGAAGAACACGACCGCGCCACTGACGAGAATCATCAACATCAGTGCCGGGGCGACCCGCGCGAGGGAAAATGCAAGGCGCCGATGTTCGTAGGGATCGTTCGAATGCCGCGCCTGTATGTTGGCCGCGTGGCCGGACCGGCGCATTTCCATGAGCACGAACGTTGCGACCGCCATCAGCATGAAGGCGGCGAAGGAGAACAGAAACACGCTGTCGACGGTGAGCACGGCCGAGGCCAGCACCATGAGGAAGGCGAGAATCGCCAGCGTGACGTGATCGCGCTCGCGGCGGAGGGAGAACATGCGCACCACCACGCCGAACAGGGCCAGGTGCACGGTCGCAGGCAAGAAGCTGCGCGAAAAGACGAAGTAGTCGGCGGCGAAGAAGACGAAGTAGGCGACGGAGAGCGGCGTGGTCCAGCGCTCAGAAATGATGAACTGGCGGCGCTTGGCCAGCAGGTAGCCACGGATCGCCAGCCCGGCTCCCACCAGAACGACTGAAGGGAGGTCGAGTCCGCCGGTGCTCGCCAGGGTAGCAAAGCCAGTTAGAACAAGCAGATACAGAGCCAGCTCGAAGTAATGGTCGATGGCCGGGTCAGCGGGATTACGCCGGATTGTGCGGACGAGGATGCCATTTCGGTTTGAGCAGAGGGAATGCGAGCGACCTCTGCCAAGGGTTGTTCGAGACCCTAGATCACCATTGTTCGACAACCGGCACGAGAAGGGAAGGCTTTGGGTGAGAGATTCTTGCACCAAAAGTCACATGCCCTTGGCGGGGGACGGTGGCAGGATGTCCTCGCAAGCGAGCATCCCTACAGGCGATACTGCCGAGCGGGAGAGAATTCTCGAATGCTAGAATGAATCAGGTCAGGCATCGGTCTTACGCGACGTACTCCCGCCAACCCCGCCAGGTCCGGAAGGAAGCAACGGTAACGGGCTCTTGCGTGTGCAGTGAGTCCCCGGTGCCTGGCTTATTTTTCTTGGAGCCTGGTAGTTTCTGGTCTTCTGATTACGAGATTTACAGGTTATTGACGAGTCTTTTCGCAAGAAACGATTCCTCGCGCATCCAATAGAAGTAGGCACGGCAAAATAATTTTCCGGGCCCGCGAGGAGAAAATGAACGATCGCGGTATTCCCTCCAAGCTCTCTCCCCATGTCACGATTCGCGTATCCGGGAAACTGTTCCAGGGACATCTGCCCTATCTGGAGCGACTGGTGCATTCGGCGGCAGACTGCGGCCTATGGCCTCTGCTGAATCTCTCGGGCCTGGAGGAGTTGGATCGTGCCGCGCTGTTCTACCTGATCGAAGGGGAAAATCGCGACTTTGGTATCGTTTCCTGCCCGGATTTTGTGCGCGAGTGGATGGAGCACGAGAGGGAGCGGGCTGCGGCTTGAGGGGAGAAGCTTTTAACCGCGGGGTTCGCAGAGGATTCGCTGAGGGCGCGGAGAAAGTCAGGATCGGGCGAAATCAGATCGATCATTATGGCGGACGCTGTGGGCCGTCCTGGAATCTGGTTGGCGCGCTCTGGGGAAGAAGCTTTTAACCGCGGAGTTCGCAGAGGATTCGCTGAGGGCGCGGAGAAAGTCAGGATCAGGCGAAATCCAGATCGATCATTATGGCGGACGCTGTGGGCGGTCCTAGAATCTGGTTGGCGCGCTCCCGGGGGAGAAGCTTTTAACCGCGGGGTTCGCAGAGGATTCGCTGAGGGCGCGGAGAAAGTCAGGATCGGGCGAAATCAGATCGATCATTATTGAGGACGGGGTGATGCGGGCGAAGGGAATCACGCCGCCGGACTACAGTTCTGAGCTGGGCCGCTTAGCTTCGCCTGCGCGAACAGCCGAGGCGGCTGTCGCCACAGGTTCCGATCGTGTTAGACATTCTTGTTAGACATTGTTAGACATTCTTGTTAGACATTCTGCTCTCAATCCTTGAGAATACTCAGTTTCCTCGTTCACGGAGCCCTCATTTGACCAAATCTGTCCGCGCCAAAATCAGTGCGCTTGGCACCTACCTGCCGCCACGCGTTCTCACTAACGCCGACCTGGAGAAAATGGTCGACACCACGAATGAATGGATCATGGAGCGGGTGGGGATCCGCGAACGCCATCTGGTTGACAAGGGGGTGGCGGCCAGCGACCTGGCGGTGGCGGCGGTGAAGAATCTGCTCGAGTCGCATCCCTTTGACTTGCAGGAAGTGGACTTGATTGTGGTGGGCACGGTGACGCCGGACATGATGTATCCCTCGACGGCGTGCCTGGTGCAGCATAAGTTGGGCATCGAGAATACGTGGGGCTTCGATGTGTCTGCCGGGTGCTCGGGGTTTCTGTACGCGTTGAATACCGGGGTGAAATTCGTGGAGTCGGGGCAGTACAAGAAGGTGCTGGTGATCGGGTCGGACGTGAATTCATCGATGACGGACTATACCGATCGGGCGGTGTGCATCATTTTCGGCGACGGGGCGGGCGCGGTTTTGCTGGAACCCTCGGAAGATGGTGAGGTCGGAGTCATCGATCACGTGGCTCAGATCGAGGGCATGGGTGGGCAGTATCTTTTCATGCCGGGAGGGGGCAGCCTGAACCCAGCCACACACGAGACGGTCGACAAGAAGATGCATTATATCCATCAAGATGGCAAGAATGTCTTCAAGTATGCGGTGAAGAAGATGGCGGAGATGACCGAACGGATTCTGGAGAAGAATAAGCTGACGGGGAAGGACATCGATTGCTTTATCGCGCACCAGGCGAACCGGCGCATTATCACGGCAACGGCGGAGCGGTTGGGGATGCCGCTGGAGAAAGTGATCATCAACATCGATCGTTTCGGCAACACCACGGCGGGCACGATCCCCATTGCCATGCAGACGGCGCTGGAAGAGGGAAGATTGAAAAAGGGAGACCGCTTGCTGATCGCGGCGGTGGGGGCGGGGTTCACGTCCGGGGCGACGCTGCTGCGCTGGGCATTCTGAGGTCTGACCGTCCTCCGTTAGACATTCTTCCTGCAATCCTTCAGAATAACCGAGGTTCATTCCAGGAGCTCTTGTTGACGAAACCGATTCGCGCCAAAATCAGCGCGCTGGGCACGTACGTGCCGCCACGCCTGCTCACCAATGCCGACCTGGAAAAAATGGTCGACACCAACAATGAGTGGATCATGGCCCGGGTGGGGATCCGGGAGCGCCATATTGCGGAGAAGGGTGTGCCCACGAGCGACCTGGCGGTGGCCGCCGCAAAGATAGCGCTGGCGAAGCGCGGCCTGGCTCCCACGGACATTGACGCGATTATTGTCGGCACCGTGACCCCGGACATGTTTTTCCCTTCGACCGCGTGTCTGGTGCAGGACAAGTTGGGGGCGAAGGGGGCGTGGGGATTTGATCTTTCCGCCGCGTGTTCCGCATTTCTTTACTCGGTGCAGGTGGGGGCGCAGTTCGTTGGCAGCGGATCACACAAGTGCGTGCTGGTGATTGGCGCCGACGTGATGTCGTCGATCATCGACTACGCCGATCGCGCGACCTGCGTGATTTTCGGGGACGGCGCGGGCGCGGCGATCCTGGAGCCTGCCGAAGATGAGTCTGTCGGGCTGATCGACTACATTCACGAAGTCGATGGTTCGGGATCCCAGTTTCTTTACATGCCCGGCGGCGGCAGCCTGAACCCGACGAGCAAAGACACGATCGCGAAGCGAATGCACTACGTGCACCAGGACGGGCAGCAGGTGTTCAAATTTGCCGTCCGCAAGCAGACCGAACTGTGCCAGAAACTGCTGGAACGCAACGGGCTGAAAGGCTCCGACATTGATGCCTTCATACCGCATCAGGCCAACCTGCGGATCATCAATGCCACCGCGGACCGGCTGGGCCTGCGGCCGGAGGCGGTGATCGTCAACATCGAACGCTACGGCAACACCACGGCGGGGACGATACCGCTGGCCATGAATACCGCGATCGAGCAAGGCAAATTGAAGAAGGGAAGTCTGGTCATGATGGCGTCGGTGGGGGCGGGTTTCACGGTGGGCGCGACTCTGCTGCGGTGGGCGTTCTGAGATTGAGACGTCGAGGCTCTGCGGACAACCTGGGTGCCGCCGGCAGAGACGTTGCGACAAAGTCTCCACGAAGGGTGCGTGACGTTCGTAACCGCTGTTCCGTTCATTTCGATGGCATGGAGTTGGATCGGGCTGCTATCGTTTTCGAACGCTCGCCCCACGTAGGGATGCCGGCGAACGTGTACGGCTATGAAACGCACACATCCTCTGCTGTCTTCTGCTGGCTTTGGGCACGGCCAGAATGGCGGCTCAGCAGGCCGATCCACGCGAAAGCAAGCTGTTGGTGCTGGAGCGCCTGTGGAATGAAGCCCAGGTGAACCGCGATGCCTCCGCGCTCGATGCCCTGGTTTCGAGCCGGTTTGTGAACACTGAGTGGGACGGCGAAATCAGCGACAAGCAGAAGTTTCTTGCCGATATCAGAGACCCGCACTTCAAGCCCAGCCTGGCGAACATCCAGGACGTCAAGATGAATTTCTTTGGCGACACCGCGGTGATCACGGGAATCTACCATACCCAGGGCACGTACCAGGGCAAGTCGTATGACCACGTGGGACGCTTCACGGATACCTGGGTGATGGACGGCGGCAAGTGGCAGTGCGTCGCCAGCCATACCAGCCTGCTGAAGAAATAAATCCTGCCAGGCCTTCACACAACTATTTGCGTGAGTGAGCCCTATCGGTCGGAACTGCGTCTCGCGTTTATAAGCCCATAAAATCTTTTTATGCGGGAAACCCGCGTCCCGAGCGGGTTGCGGTGATCTAATCAGGCTCGGGATTGCCTCGCGGTCTCGCGAAGGGATCATGGCATGGATGCTGCTTCCCAACCTCGTGCCTGGAAGGTTCTGCTGGCCTTCGCCATTATCTATTTCGTCTGGGGCTCGACGTTCCTGGCGATCCGGGTGGGGGTGCGCGAGGTGCCGCCGTTTCTGCTGGCGGGGATGCGTTTCCTTGTCGCGGGAATTGTTTTATTTGGGTGGATGCGGGCGAGGGGCACGCCGTCTCCTTCTGCGCGCGAGTGGGGTGCGGCCTCGTTTCTCGCGGTGCTGATTTTTGTTTTCGACTACGGGTTGTTGTTCTGGGCTGAGCGCCGGGTGCCATCGGGGATCGCGGCCGTCATGATGGCGACGATTCCCGTATTCATGGCGCTGGGAGAGATCGTTTTCCTGCGAACCCAGCGCCTCACCATGCGACTGGGGCTGGCGTTGCTGGTGGGGATGGCCGGTGTGACCGTGCTGGTTGGACACGCGATGAGTCTGGGAGAGGCTCCGGTGGATACGGCGGGCGCATGTGCGTTGCTGGTCGCGGCCGTCAGTTGGTCGGTGGCGGCGTCGCTCAGCCGCAAGATGCCGCTGCCCGCCGCCAAAGCCATGAGTTCGGGCGCGCAAATGCTGGCGGGAGGCGTGTTGCTCACGCTGACGGCGGCGCTGTTGGGAGAATTCCACGGGTTCCGCGTGCAGGCCGTGTCGCGCGGGGCCTGGCTCGCGCTGGCGTATTTGATTGTGGCGGGATCGATTGTGGGATTCACGGCGTACGTCTGGCTGATTCATCACGAATCGCCAACGAAGGTTGGCACGTATGCGTATGTGAATCCCGTGGTGGCGGTGCTGGTGGGATATTTTCTGGGTGGAGAGGCGATCGGACCGCGCACCCTTGTGGGGACGCTGCTGGTGCTGGTGAGCGTGGTGGTGATTACGACCACGCCGAAAGCGAAGCGGGAACTCAAGCCTCTCGTAAGCGAAGCAGACTAAGATCGATCTTTTTTGGAGTGGCGTCATCCCGATGCCCCGCGTTTTTCCAGCGGGGCGAGGGATCTCGCGTAGATCATCAGGCGCCGTCGGGAGGGAGTTTGGAGAGCGGGGCCTATGGGTGCGTCATTCTTCTCCGGCTTGACCAATTGGTCGAACTCCTCGCCCGTGAGATAGCCCAGCTTCAGGGCCGCCTCGCGCAGGCTGGAGTGCTCGACGTGGGCGGTGTGGGCGATCTGGGCGGCCTTGTCGTAGCCGACCTTCGGAGCCAGCGCCGTGACCAGCATGAGGGAATTCTTCACGTACCAGTCCACTTTGGCGCGGTCGACTTCGATGCCCTTGAGCATGTATTCGACGTAGCCGTGGCAGGCGTCGGTGATGAGAGTGACCGAGTGCAGGAAGTTGTAGATGATGACCGGCTTGTAGACATTGAGTTCGAAGTTGCCTTGGGATCCGGCGAATCCGACCGCAGCCGTGGCGCCGTGCACCTGGACGCAGACCATGGTCATGGCCTCGCACTGCGTGGGATTCACCTTGCCCGGCATGATGGACGATCCGGGCTCATTTTCTGGGATCGACAGCTCGCCCAGACCGCAACGCGGGCCGGAGGCCAGCCAGCGAATGTCGTTGGAGATTTTCATCAGCGAGGCGGCCAGGGTTTCCATGGCGCCTTGGGCGAACACGATTTCATCATGTGCCGAGAGCGCGGCGAACTTGTTGCCGTGAGAGCGGAAGGGAAGTCCGGTGAGTTCAGCGATCTTTTTGGCAGCGCGCTCGGCGAATTCGGGATGCGTGTTGAGGCCCGTGCCCACAGCGGTTCCACCGATGGCGAGGTCGTAGAGGCCTTCCAGCACCTGCTCCAGGCGATGGATGTCGCGTTCGAGCAGGGCGGCCCAGCCGCCGAACTCCTGGCCGACGGTTAGCGGCACTGCGTCCTGCAGGTGGGTGCGGCCAATTTTCACGACGTTGTCGAATTCCTTGGCCTTGGCGGCGATGGCGTGGTGCACGGTCTTGATCGCGGGGATGAGGGCGTTCTTCACTCGGTCCGCGGCCGCAATATGCATGGCCGCGGGAAACGTGTCGTTGGAGGACTGCGACATGTTGACGTGATCGTTGGGATGAATGGGCTTCTTCGATCCCATTTCGCCGCCGGCAATTTCAATGGCGCGGTTGGAGATGACCTCGTTCACGTTCATGTTGGTCTGGGTGCCGCTGCCGGTCTGCCAGATGCGCAGGGGGAACTGGTCGTTGAGCTTGCCGGCGATGACTTCGTCGGCGGCTTGCACGATGAGCTTCGCCTTGTCGGCAGGAAGCTTGCCCAGATCCTGATTCACCAGCGCGCAGGCTTTCTTGAGCGTGCCAAAGGCGCGGATCAGTTCCGGGGGCATGGTGTCGCGGCCGATGTTGAAGTGCAGGAGCGAACGCTGAGTCTGGGCGCCCCAGTAGACGTTCGCCGGGACTTCGATTTTTCCCATGCTGTCGGATTCGATGCGAGTGCGAGTGGCGGGTTCGGTAAGAGCAGACATGATGGCTCCTGATTCGAGCAGATGGATGAAGGCAACCGAAAATTATAGCGCGGGAACGCGAATGGGCTCTGCTGGTCGGCTGACGGCCGGGGCTGTCGAGCTACGCTCGACGGACAGCCGAGGGCGGCTGTCCCCACATGGGCTGTCTCCACCTGGGCTGTCATCACATGGCTGGCCCCACATGGGCGGCTGTCCCCCGCATGCTAGAATCATCGGTTTCCGAGTTGCTCGAACCCTCGTCGCCTCGACCGACTCTGCATTAGTCCCATGCCTGATTTCCTTGCTGCCGAAGAACTCGACACGCTGCCCCAGACCAAGGCCAAGCCTCGGCCTGAGATGCGGACAGACGTTCTGGTCATCGGGGCGGGGCCCACGGGACTGGCGTGCGCGATCGAAGCGCAGAAGATCGGATTGAAGGTCATCATTCTCGACAAGGGATGCCTGGTGAATTCGCTGTTCCACTATCCCGCGAACATGGTGTTTTTCACCACGCCGGAACTGCTCGAGATTGGAGACATCCCCTTCACCACGGCGCAGCAAAAGCCCACGCGGGAAGAGGCGCTGGAGTACTACCGGAAGGTGGCCGAGCACTACCACCTCGACGTGCGGCAGTACGAATGGGTGAAGACGGTCATGGGGGAGGACGGGGATTTCAGCATCACGGCCACCGACCGGGCGGGGCGGCCGCATGATTACCGCACGAAAAAAGTGATCGTTTCGACGGGCTATTACGACCTGGCGAACCAGTTGAGCATCCCGGGCGAGGATCTCCCCAAGGTCTCGCATTACTACGGCGAGCCGCATCCTTATTACGACACCGATGTGCTGGTGATCGGGGGCAAGAATTCGGCGGCGATTGCGTCGCTGGATTTATGGCGTCACGGGGCCCGGGTGACGCTGGTGCACCGCGAATCGCAGCTCCACCATCACGTGAAGTATTGGATCAAGCCTGATCTGGAAAACCGTATCAAGAATGGAGATATCGAGGCTTACTTCAGTAGTTCGGTGCAGGAAATCGGGGTGGATCATGTGGTGCTCAACACGCCGCGCGGCCCGATCCGCCTGAAGAACGACTTCGTGCTTGCCCTGATTGGCTACCATCCCGACTACGATTTTCTGCGCAGCATGGGGATTGAGCTGTCGGAGCAGCAATGCCGTCCGGTTTGCGATCCGGTCTCGCTGGAAAGCAATGTTCCGGGAATTTATGTTGCCGGCGTGATCGTGGCGGGATCGCGCACGAACGAAATTTTCATCGAAAATGGCCGCTTCCACGGCAAGCAAATCGCGGAGGACCTGAAGAAGACCCTGCGGCCCGGTCCAGGTCTGAACGGAATTGTTCCGCAGCCCTAGCTTCATCCTGGCGTTTGTGGCGCAGGCTGGCGAAAGGGCGATCTTCTCCCCAAGGAGATCCGAGGAATCGGACGCTGGGATGGTTTTGTTCCCACGGTTACACTGGAACCCCGCATGGAGCCTCAACCGGAACGCGGCGTCCCATCCATTTCGCTCGGCTCCTACATCCGGCTGCTGCGAAACAACCGCAATGTCCGGCGGCTCTGGCTGGCGCAGATCGTCAGTGAGATTGGAGACTGGTTCTACACGCTTTCGATTTATACCCTGCTGTTGCAGTTGACCGGGCACGCGGGCTCGGTAGCGCTGGCGCTGGTTTTGCAGGTTCTGCCGCAGACCCTGGTGGGTCCGACGGCGGGAGTGGTGAATGACCGGCTGAAGCGCAAGCACGTGATGATTGCGGCCGACCTGATTCGTTTCGTCGTGGTGCTGGCCATGTTGTTCGTGCGTTCGCGCTCGACCGTATGGCTGGTGTATCCCTTGCTGCTGGCGGAGACCAGCATGGCTGCGTTCTTCGAACCGGCGCGCAGTTCGGTGATTCCCAACATCGCAAGCGAGAATGAAGTTCTGGTGGCCAACACCCTGTCATCGGCGACGTGGTCGGTGAATCTGCTGATTGGAGCCTCGGTCGGGGGAGTGGTGGCAGCGTTTTTCGGGCGCGACACAGTCTTTGTCCTCAATGCGCTTTCGTTTCTCACGTCAGCGTTACTGATTGGCGGAATGCGATTCGCGGAGCCGCATGCGGAGGCTGCGGCTCCGCTTCGTCCCCGCGACCTGGTCGACTTCTCGCCGGTGCTGGAGGGGATTCGATACATCCGCAGTCATCGGACTCTGCTGCCGGCAGTGTTTGCCAAAGCCGGAGAACTGATGGTGGGGCCAAGCTGGGTCATCTTTACGGTGATGGGAGCGCGTGAGTTTGCGGTGCACGGGCGCGGCATCGATGCCGCGGGCGGGGCCATGCTCGGCATGAGCATTCTGCTGGGCGGCCGCGGTCTGGGTGCGCTGGTGGGACCATTAGTTGCGGCGCGCTGGGCGGGCCGCAGCGACCATCGCCTGCGGCTGGGCATCCTGTTCGGCTATCTCACGATTGCGCTCGGGTATGGGGTACTGGGCGCGAGCCGCACGGTCTGGATGGCCGCTGCCTGTGCGATGCTGGCGCACATGGGAGGCTCGACCGTCTGGGTGTTCTCGACGACGCTGCTGCAGTTTCATACGGAAGACCGCTTTCGGGGACGGGTCTTCGCCGCGGACCTTGGCCTGGCCAGCCTGACGTTTGCCACGACGGCGTATTTGTGTGGCCGCCTGCTCGATACGGGTATTTCCGCGCGCACGCTCGCAACCAGCACGGGCGTGGTGATGCTGGTTCCGGCGGCGATCCTGGCGTGGGCACTGCGTGCAGCCCAGTCCAGCAAGGGTGGAGCGGTGGCGTGATTGCTTCCGAAGCGCGTACCCTGCACGCCAGTTTCGGTTCATCAGACTGCGATCAACGTCGTGATGCCAACTGGAGGGCACGACGTCGCGCTCTGCGCTCCCTGGGATTTGCGCAGGAGCCCCTAGGCGCGGCTGACCCGGTCAATCTTGGCCGCCATGATGAAATCGCTCTCGGTCAAGCCGTCAATCTTGTGCGTCCACAGAGTGATCTCAGCCTTGCCCCACGCCAGCAGAATGTCGGGATGATGTCCCTGCTCCTCGGCCAGCGCTCCCACACGATTGACGAAATCCAGCGCCTGCTTGAAGTCGGGGAACTTGAACTCGCGGTGAAGGTGATGCTCTTTCGCGACCGTCCACTCGGGGACGCTCTGGTGCAGGTTCTCCAGTTCCTTGCCCTGGAGGGGAGGAACGCCGCCACGGCAGGGCACGCATTTCTTGTCGGCAAGTTGTTCAGTCATAGGATCCCCCAAGAATTCATGAGCTGAGTCGTTCAACCACATGCAGAAGCGTTCAACCGACCTGCGCCGGCAGAGCTTCGACTGGGGTGGAGGGCGTGGTCTTGAAATAGCGCTTCAGCCACAACAAGTAGCCGAAGAACAAGATCATGGAAATCAGGCTCCACCACAACAGGACGTGACTGCGAAACATGGGATTCGAATTCATCATCTTCAACTGGGCGTCGGACATACCCATCTTCGCGTAGGCCTGCATCATATCTGCCTTCGAGTAGGTGAGCACCATGGAGAACAGGCGCACAGGCACAGTGAGAGCTGCAATCCACCAGCCGGAAGGCTGGCGGCGGAACAGGGCGATGGCCAGATACGCGTCGAGAGCGGACATCCCGATAAAGCACACCGAGGCTGCAAGGCCGGTGAGATAGTGGCCGAAGAAGGGGAAAAGAGGAGTGGTCGTTCCCATCAGCAGCAGGTACACCGCGCCGGTGAAGAGGACGACGCTGGCGCCCAGTACGGGGAGAGGGGTTCGATCGGTCCAGCGCTCGACGGGATCGCGACGGCGGCAAGTCTCGGCGACATCCTGGCGGCTGTAGAAGACGACAAAGGCGATCGGTACCAGCACCAGAAAGAATGCGGCAAAAATGATGAAGAGCGTAAGGAAGACGGCCATCACGCCCGTGGATATTTCCGGTGACGGCGCGCTGGCCCCATTCTGGTGCGCCTGGGCCAGAGCGCTGCGCAGGATGACCGGGAGCACTGCGGTGAGCAGGATGGTGATGAGCGCGCCCATGATCAGCCAGTAGACGGAAGTGACCAGCGTGAGGGCGCGCGCCCAGCGCTTCATTTGCAGAGACCCCACGCCCAGCGCAAGCAACGCAACCGCGAGCAATGCGTAACTGGCAAGTCCGGAGATGTACTGGCCGGGACGCATCCCGCCGCCGGGCGCGAGACGCGACATGAATGCGCCGAGCGCTACCAGGGGAACCATGAGCGCGGCCAGCAATCCCAAAATAATCTGGAACACGCCGAAGATCTGCAGGCCTGTGCCGCGGTCGCGGTAGGGCGGCGGTTCTGGGATCAGTGGAGCGGCGAGGACAACTGGAGGCACGGGCGCGGCTGGTTCGGTCGCCGGTTCAGGAGTTGGTCCGGGCTCTGGTGGCAGTTCGAGTTCCACGGAGACCTCCAGGGGAATGGGCTATCTTAGCAGCCCGGCGGAGGGCAGCGCAGCGACGGCAGCGGCCCCACGTTAGATGTTGAGCGAAGCGGCTATTGATTCTCGAGGATGATCGGTTTCAGTCCGACGGGGACAGTGGCGCCGGTGATCTTCGTTGAGGTCCCGGTGAGATCGCGGAAACTCAGGGCCCAAGCGGGAGCGCTCTGTTGACCGGTGGTGCAGGTTCCGCCGTTACAGGTCTGCGAATCATCCCAGATGATTTCCGCCTGGTAGCTGTTGGCTCCGGTGAGAGGGCAGGTCCAGACGGTGCCAGCCTGGGTGCAGACTGAAGGCGTGCGGGCGAAGAGCCAGTTGAAGACCTGGTTGTAAGCGACTCCGGCGGCATCAGGCGTTTTGCTCGCGGTCTCGATGTTGCCGGGAACTCCGGGCAGTCCCCAGGTGAACCAGGAAACCCACTGCAACTGGTCGGAGGCAAAGAGTCCGGCCTGGAGAACGTAGAACTGCGCGAGCCAAGCTGCGCGCTGGTCGATGTCGGTGATGTTGGCTGCCTCAAAGCCGCCTTCGGTATCGAGCAAGGGAGCGGCCTGCAGTCCATTCTGATTCACGACCTGGCGGTAGCTGTTGGTGATGGCGACGATGCTTCCGTTGCAGCCCAGGCCGGTGCAGCCTTCGCCGGGCAGAGGATAAGGATTCAGAGTGGTGGAGCCAACGATGCCGTGAAAGGAAACGGCGTCGATGAAGTTGTTGGGCCCACCGGGGCAATTGCTGCCGCCATACTTGAAATAGTTTGCCAGGTCCAACGCTGCCTGATCGTTCGGTGTTGCCGCGGGACCAACGGTGGAAGGCGTCAAAACCATGGAAAACGCGTCGCTGTGAATAATGGCACAGGCGGTGGTTTGCAGCGCGACCAGGCTGGGGATGGGTCCAGTCCAGTAACCGTTCTGGGGGTCCTGGAGGTTCCACTCATTCCAAATCTCGTAGTACTTGATGTGGGGCTGGGAGGGAGTACTGCCGTTGTAGTGGTGCACCAGCGCGAAGACAAAATCCTGCCAGTCCTGAATGTTGACAGGGGGAGCCTGGCAGCCGATTACGCCGCCGGTGAGGGTGCGGCACAAGGCGGCTTTTTGATCGGTTACCGCCCAGCCGGGGGTCATGCCGAGAGTCAAGTCCATCACCGCGACGACTCCGTTCGGTCCTTCTCGGGGAGCGATGGCTACGTATTGGTCGTAAAGGGAGAAATCGAAAACGCCGCGCGCGGTCTCGATGTAGGGCCAGGCGAGACGATCGGGGTGGCCCACGCCGCCATAGCTCATGCCATCGGCCGTCGGGTCGTCGCTGGGATCAACGTTGTTGAGAGCGAAGAAACTGGAGGGGACGCCGCCTGGCGGCGTCGCGACCAGGATGGTCAGGCTGATGGTTGTGGTTTGGGTGACCGCGCCTGAAGTGCCGGTGATGGTGATGGTGGAAGTCCCGGCAGGAGAAGAAGCGAGTACGGTGAGGTCAAGAAGGCTCGTCGAGGTGGTGCT
Source organism: uncultured Acidobacteriota bacterium (assembly GCA_963709865.1). GTDB lineage: Bacteria > Acidobacteriota > Terriglobia > Terriglobales > Acidobacteriaceae > Sulfotelmatobacter. Next base: position 4,678 of record CAVPXW010000012.1, on the reverse strand, counting down.
CGCGGGATTGAGTGCCGCGGTCACGCCTGTGGGCAGTCCGGAAGCAGTAAGACTGACGGTGCCGGAAAAGCCGTTGACGGGAGTCACGGTGATGGTGGCGGTCCGGGCGGAAACCTGCTGCATGCTCAGAGCGCTGGGCTGAGAAGAGAGGGTGAACCCGGGCCCCGAGCTTCCAGTAATGGTGAGACTGACGGTGGTGTTTGTGTTCAGGGTGCCGGCGACGCCGTTGACCGTGATATTCACTGTGCCGGTCGCCGCGCTGCTGGCCACGGTGAGCGTCAGGGTGCTGGTGGTGGCCGTGCTGGTGGGATTGAACGATGCGGTCACGCCGGTGGGAAGTCCGGAAGCGGTCAGACTCACGCCGCCGGAGAACCCGTTCGCCGGGATGACCGTGAGGGTGGCCGATCCACTGGCGCCTTGCGGCACGGTGACGGTCGCGGGAGATGCCGAGAGCGTGAAGCTGGGAGACTGCTGGGTATTCGAGTGCGTGCTGACACCGCAGCCGACAATGAGCAGCAGCGAAACAAGGACAACGAGTAGTGAAACCGATCCCTCTCGGGTGCGCGAAACTTCAGTAGACGCAAATCGCGTAGCAGTCTCCAATGACCTATTCAGTGAACCCATGAATATCCCCAGTGCAGGCGCGCGAGGTCGACGATAGAACGAGGGCGCGGGTTGAAGACTTGGAACTTGCCAGTAACAACACGGTAACGCGGGAATAGTTGCGTGAAAAGAGGTTTTGGCAGGCGATGTACTTGTGAGTGACCGCCGGAGTTCCAGCGTGATGCAGGGTGAGGGAGCCCGTATAATTCCACGTTGACAGGTTGCCGTGGTCGATGGAGGCAGGGGGAGAAGACAGCTAAAATCCGGAGGGATTGGATTTTGACAGTGCGCAGTTTCTTGCGACTTTGCTGCGCGTTGCTGGTCGAGCTTTCGGGTTTCGGCGCGGCGTTTTCTGTGTAGAATAGTCTTCTACTCCCTCCCGGTTCTGGGATTTACCCTGGCAACTCGGTGCTTTGGAAATCGCAGGAGACGCGGGCGCTTGAGTTGTCGGCGCCCGGACGTCAGTCAAGTCGTGGTGCAATTCGTGGATGGAAAGGATGAGCACGTGGTCGTTCTAGTCATTGGTGGGGCTGGATATATCGGCAGTCATGCGGCCCGGGCGCTGAAGCGCGCCGGGCATGAAGTGATCATCTTCGACAATCTGAGCACCGGGTATGAATTCCTAGCCGCGGGGTTTGAACTGGTGAAGGGCGACGTGCTGGACACGGCCGCGCTGGCGCGAGTATTGCCGCGGGCTGATGCCATCATGCACTTCGCGGCGCACGCTTATGTTGGAGAGTCGGTGAGCAATCCGAAGAAATATTTTCACAACAATGTTGAGGGCGGGCTTTCACTGCTGAACGCGGCGCTGGATGCGGGAGTGAAGAAGGTCATATTTTCTTCGACGTGCGCGGTGTACGGCGAGCCGGCGAAAGTTCCGATCGAGGAGAACACGCCGCGCCAGCCGGTGAATCCTTACGGCGTGTCGAAGCTGTTTTTTGAGCAGGCGCTGGAGGCGTATGACCGGGCCTACGGCTTCCGCTTCGCCAGCCTGCGCTATTTCAATGCGGCGGGCGCGGATGAAAGCGGAGAGATCGGCGAGTTGCACGAGCCGGAGACCCACTTGATCCCGCTGGCGCTGCGCGCGGCGGCGGGGCTGGGGCCGGAGTTGCAGGTGTTTGGGTCGGACTATCCGACGCCGGATGGGACCTGCGTTCGCGACTACATTCATGTAAATGACCTGGCCAGCGCGCATTTGAAGGCGCTGGATCACCTGGCGGCGGGGAAGGAAAGCTTTGCCGTGAACGTCGGAACGGGGACCGGAGCGTCGGTGCAAGAAGTAATTTCAGCGGTCGAGGAAGTGACCGGGAAGCGCGTGCCCCGCAAGATCGTACCGCGGCGGCCCGGCGATCCTCCGAAGCTGGTGGCGAATCCGGCGAAAGCGCAGGCCTTGCTGCAATGGAAGGCGACGCGCGGTCTGCGGGACGTGGTGACGACGGCGTGGAATTGGATGGAGAGGCAGAGCAAGCTTGCGGCAAAATAGTTTTTCACCACAGGGGACACAGATGGCACAGAGGATTCTTCTTTGGGTTCAGTTCTCCTCTGTGAACTCTGTGTCCTCTGCGGTTGAGATTTTGGTGTGATCGAGATTTCGAGGAAAATCATGGCGAATGAACTGGCAGGGAAGAAAGTAGCGTTTCTGGGCGCGGGCAAGATGGGCGGCATTATTCTGCAGGCGCTGCTGAAGAACGGGCTGCTCTCGACCAAGTCCACGTGCGCCACGGTGGCGCATGAAGAGCGCGCCAAGGCGCTGGCAGCGAAATTGAAAGTGAAAGTCGGAACCAACAACGTGGAAGCTGCCAAAGGCGCGGACATTATTGTGATTGGAGTGAAGCCGCAGGTGGTGGAGGATGTGGTGCGCGAGATCAGCAGCCACATCACGCCCAAGCAGATGATCGTGTCGGTGGCGGCGTCGGTGCCGACTTCTATGATCGAAAGAAATCTACCGCCCAATGTTCCGGTCGTTCGCGCCATGCCCAACACTCCGTGCCTGCTGGGAGCCGGCATGACCGCGATCTGCAAAGGCAAGCATGCCAGCGCGGAAGACGTGGCCCTGACCTGTCACATGTTCGATGTTGTGGGACGCACCGTTGTGGTGGATGAGAAACACATGGATGCGGTGACCGCGCTTTCGGCCAGCGGTCCGGCGTACATCTACATCATTCTCGAATCGCTGGCGGAGGCGGGGGTGAAGGTGGGATTGCCGCGCGATATCGCGACGCTGCTGGCGGCGCAGACCACGATGGGGGCGGCCCGGGTGGTGCTAGAGACGGGGGATCATCCGGCGTTGCTGAAGGACGCGGTGACCACTCCGGCGGGATGCACGATTGACGCGATCATGGAACTGGAAGAAGGAAAGCTGCGGGTCACGCTGATCAAAGCGGTGGTCAAGGCGGCGCAGCGCGCCAAGGAACTGGCGTACGGATAGAGTTCGTCCCAGCGGACATTAATCCGGGTTGGAAGTCAGATTCATGCCGGTGTTCACCGACTCGCCCCGGCTGAAGCAAGTTGAAGTCTTTGTGCCGGACAGCGATTTGAACGTTCCGGACTCGTCGGCGCAGAACATCTTCATGCCGGCGGAAGAGTCCAGGGGCAGCGCCGTAATGCGATACTTCGCGGCGGGAGTCCCGTCGCATCCCGCGAGCGCGAAGCGATATCCACTCCACTCTTCGTTACCCTGACCGGGATCGTAGACGAAGCCGCTTTCTCCCGGCGCGGCGCCCGGTTCGGAAGCTAACAAGGTTGCCAGGGTGCAGGTGTAGCCACGATCAGGATGCCGGGCAGCGTAGTTTTTTTCGGCCATGGCGATGATCGTGACCCGGTTTTGAGCGGACGCCTGGTTCGAGTCATTCTGGTCCTTGCGCAAGCCCTCGAGATAGTCGGGATCGGTGAGCGGCACGTGCGCCGCCGCGGTGAGTTCGGTGAGCCGCCAGATTTCTTTTTCCTGCTTGAAGGTGAAGATCAGCCGAGGCACGACAGGAAGCGACTGTAGTTGGCCGTCCTTGTAGTAGTGGACGGAGAGTTCAATCTCGTCCTCCTCACCGTTCAGGAAGTCGTGCTCGACGGCTGCTTCGAACTTCTCGTGTCCGTCGCTTGGTTCGGTCACGAGCAGGGTGGGGCCTGCGTCGAAGGTGTCGATGTGTTCACCCTGTGCGACCATCTGGCGGCCGATGGCAGAAATCCGCAGGACCATGTTCGTGTCCTGACTGTCGCCCTTGTGAATCAATGCCTGGTGCGCGGCCTCGGGGAGGTGCTTCGCGAAGTCGTTCTCGCCCTTGCCCAGAAACATCTCAATCAAGGCCTGGCGGGCGGACTGGGGCGAAGGCGGGGCCGGGGTCTGGGCTAGGAGCGAGATGCTGCCCGCGAAGGTTAAAAGCGAGGCCAACCAGATCTGGCGCATGTTCACCCTCCCGCGAAAGGTCCGTTTCCCGGTCCGTGCCACAGTCCATTTTACAGTCCTAGAGACTCCGGAGGCGGCGTCGGAGTTCCTGCCATTAAGGAACGGGCTGGCTGGAATTCTTGCCGGATTCCGCTTCCGGCAAGGGTTCTGTGATTAAATTCTCACAACCATGAACCTGCTGATCGTCGTGCATCACCGGTTTGCCTTGTGGAACGTGCCGAGGTGGTTTGGAGAGCGCCTGGCGCAGGAGTTTCCGCTACTGCGAATCACGCAACGCACCAGCTATGACGGCATCGAAGAGGATCTGCGGGGCGCGGAAATCATCTTCACGATCTCGCTACGGCCGGAGCAATTTGGGGTGGCGCGGAAGTTGCGCTGGATTCATGCGCCCACGGCGGCCGTGCATCAATTGCTGTTTGCGGAAGTGGTGAACAGCGAGGTGGTGGTGACGAACTCACGAGAGGTACACGGGCCGGTGGTGGCGGAACATGTGCTGGCTTTGATCTTTGCACTGGCGAAGAAGATTCCGCAGGCTGCCGCGCTGCAGCAGAAAGGGGTGTGGGGGCAGGAGGCGATCTGGAAAGAAGGAACGCATCCGCGGGAAGTTGCCGGGGCGACGCTCGGCCTGATCGGTGTGGGGAGCATTGGGCGCCGGGTGGCGCAGATGGCGTCGGC